>NZ_PIOD01000010.1:0-10687 GCF_003369565.1 Oceanobacillus chungangensis
TCCCGAACACAGTAGTTAAGCTCTTCAGCGCCGATGGTAGTTGGGACTTTGTCCCTGCAAGAGTAGGACGCCGCCAGGCTAATCAAAAGTCTAAGATACAAAATCTGTATCTTAGACTTTTTTTAATTGATTCTGCAATGAAACATTATTGCTACCTCGTCATCATTGCTGGTTAATAAGATGCAAGGTCATTTTTATTAAGATATAACGCAAATCTCAAACAGTAATGGTACGATATAAGATGAATTATCTTTCAATCATTACTAAGTCTTAATCGTAACTTTAAAGCATATAAATAATTGAATAAATGAATATAGTTGCTGATACCATTAATAGAACTAATCAGAACAGAAAGGATGCAAGCAATGGATACACTTTTACACGAAGTATTTGGCGATGATTTTCATATTATTATTATTCGTTTACTTATTGCCTTAGCACTATCCGGTTTCATAGGCTTTGAACGTGAGTTGAATAATCACTCCGCTGGTTTTCGTACACATATCCTAGTAGGAGTCGGGTCTTGTTTAATGATGTTACTGTCACTATATGGGTTTTCTCCATTTATAGAGGCATATGATAATGTACGATTCGATCCAGCACGAATACCATCTTATGTTATAAGTGGAATTGGTTTTCTTGGAGCAGGAACTATCATTGTGTATGGAGGCACGATTCGTGGCTTAACTACGGCAGCGTCTATTTGGACCGTAGCTGGAATTGGATTAGTAGTAGGAGTTGGTATGTATGGTGCTGCTGCCCTAGCAACATTAATAATCTTAATCAGTTTAATTTTCCTTAACAATTTTGAAAAAATCCTTCCAAGAATAAATGTCTCCAGTTTTATTGAAATTATTGTCGAACCAGAATTGGAGATTAAAGATGTTGTTGCTACTGCAGAGAAATTTGGCGAAACGGTAAGGAATATTGAAATAATAAAAATGGAAAATAATATTAGAAAGATCCACATTAAATTAATTCATGGGAAGAATAGTGATAGAATTTCCATGCTAGATGAAATCTCTAAGATTGATTTCGTGAATAATGTGTCGGAACTAGATAAATAATAAGATTTTGAACATTACTCATTGAAAATAAAAAAACAAAGCATATATTTTAAAATAAAAACCTTACATTAATTACGATGTAGGGTTTTGTTTTAATTTTTTTGTCCACACTAGGTTATAAAATCTATTTGCATCTCCATCATAATTGCGTATAATAAAAGTATAGTCAAAGATAGTCAAAGTCAAATATGGTAATAAATAATAGACTTACTCATACTAACAAGAGGAGATGGGCAGATGAGTAATATTTCAGATGTAATCGAACAGTATTTAAAAAAGGTATTACAATCGAAAGGGCAAAATGCGATTGAAATTAAGCGGAGTGAAATTGCTGAATTGTTTCAATGTGTTCCTTCCCAAATCAATTATGTAATTAACACGCGTTTTACGGTAGAAAAAGGGTATACAGTAGAAAGTAAGCGTGGTGGTGGTGGTTATATTCGAATCATTAGAGTAACACATCAAGATAAATCGCAATTAATAGATGAAATTATTCATATGATCAACCCTACTGTGACACAGCGGGCTTCATTAGATGTACTTGAACGCCTTTTAGAAGAAGAATTAATTTCGCAGCGAGAGGCAAAGCTTATGCTCAGTGCAATTGATCGGAATACCCTCGCATTTAAGCTACCACTACGAGATGAGATACGGGCACGGATACTGACTGCTATGCTTACACAATTAAAATATATGTAGAATCGTTATTCTTGCTAACTATGATTGTAACGTATAAGATTTTCTTAACGATGATACACATTGGTAAAGGGGAGACGCGAAGTGGAATGTCAAGAGTGCCATGAACGACCAGCCACACTTCATTTTACACAGGTAATAAATGGCGAAAAGAAGGAAAATCACGTTTGCGAGGTCTGTGCGAAAGAGAAGGGTTATTTATCCTATCCTGATGAGGCATATTCATTTCATCACTTGCTAACAGATTTAATTAATTTCAATGCATCAAAACTGGATAGTGTAGAAAATAAAACGTTAAAGCAACAATCACAGGAGTTGACGTGTACCCATTGTGGAATGACATTTTCACAGTTTAAACAGATTGGGAAATTTGGATGTGCGTCCTGTTATGAGACCTTTTCTTCTCGATTAGATCCTATCTTCCGTCGTGCGCATGCAGGGAATACAAAGCATAATGGAAAGGTTCCAAAACGAACTGGGATTGATTTGCAAACTAGGAAACAAATCGAGAGCTATAAAAAGGAACTACAGCATTTAATTGAAACGGAAGCATTTGAAGATGCTGCAATCATTCGCGATAAAATTAAAGAACTGGAAAGTAATCCTAGGAAATCAGAAGCAGGTGACAAGTCATGAGCTTAGAGCATTTTATCGATGAAGCGATTAGCCCCTGGATGCGTGACGATGGTCCAGAAAGTGACATAGTCTTAAGTAGCCGAATTCGTTTAGCAAGAAATGTTGCAGATGTATCTTTCCCATTAATAGCAAGTGAAGAAAAATTAGAAGCTATACATGATTTCTTTCAGGAAAAATATGAACATCAATCATTTCGGAACCACGAAGATTTTGAATTCATTTCAATAAGAGACCTAACAGCGGTTGAGAAGCATGTCCTAGTGGAGAAGCACTTAATTAGCCCTCATTTAGTGAAGTATAGTGATGAATCTGCAGCACTTATCTCACAAAATGAGCAAATTTCTGTAATGATAAATGAAGAGGATCATATTCGCATTCAGCTCTATTATCCTGGATTACAATTGGAAAGGGCATTGGAAGATGCATTTGCATTTGACGATTGGTTAGAGGAGAGAGTCGATTATGCATTTGATGAAACGAGAGGATATTTAACTTGTTGTCCTACAAATGTTGGAACAGGACTACGTGCCTCTGTAATGATGCATTTGCCCGCACTGACAATAACGAAGCAAATTAATCGAATCATACCGGCGATTAACCAACTAGGTTTTGTGGTAAGAGGTATATATGGTGAGGGCAGTGAAGCGGTAGGGAATATATTCCAGGTTTCTAATCAAATTACATTAGGTAAATCCGAAGAGGATATTGTGAGTGATTTAGGGAGTATTGTGAATCAGTTAATTGGACATGAACGGAATGCTCGCAGCATACTTATGAAACAATCAGAATTAACACTAGAAGATCGTATTTATCGTTCTTATGGTGTTTTAGAATATAGTCGCATCATCAACGCAACTGAGGCATCTAGATGCATCTCAAACGTGCGATTAGGAATAGATTTAGGTATTATTAAACATACATCAAGAAATATACTAAATGAACTTATGGTACTTATTCAACCAGGATTCTTACAACATTTTGCTAAGAAAAACTTAACAGCCAACGAACGCGATGTGCTTCGGGCATCACTCATCCGAGAAAGATTAGAATTAGAGAAATAGGAGGGAATCAATTATGATGTTTGGACGTTTTACAGAAAAGGCGCAAAAAGTATTAGCGTTATCTCAAGAAGAAGCAGTACGCCTTGGACATACGAATATTGGTACAGAGCATATTCTCTTAGGCCTTGTCCGTGAAGGCGAGGGTATCGCCGCGAAAGCATTACAATCCTTAGGATTAGAAGTTCCAAAAATTCAAGAGGAAGTGGAAAAGCTAATTGGTGTTGGCAAGCAGCAGATGCAAACGATTCATTACACACCTCGTGCGAAGAAGGTTGTTGAGCTATCCCAAGACGAAGCGCGAAAATTAGGTCATTCGTATGTCGGTACAGAACATATTTTACTAGGATTAATTCGTGAAGGAGAAGGGGTAGCTGCCCGCGTATTGAATAACTTAGGTGTCAGTTTAAATAAGGCGCGCCAGCAAGTACTACAGCTTCTAGGCAGCAATGAGTCTCAAGCTGGCCGTCAAGGACGTAATGGGCAACAACAATCAAATGCAAATACACCGACACTTGATTCCTTAGCAAGAGATTTAACGCAAAGCGCGAAGGATGCGAAAATTGATCCTGTTATTGGCCGTGCAAAGGAAATTGAGCGCGTGATTCAAATTCTTAGTCGCCGTACGAAGAATAACCCAGTATTAATCGGTGAGCCTGGTGTTGGTAAAACTGCAGTTGCAGAAGGACTCGCACAACAAATTATTGATAACGAGGTTCCGGAAACATTACGAGATAAACGAGTCATGACCCTTGATATGGGGACAGTTGTTGCTGGTACGAAATATCGCGGTGAATTTGAAGATCGGTTGAAAAAAGTGATGGAGGAGATTCGCCAGGCAGGAAATGTTATTTTATTTATTGATGAACTGCATACATTAATTGGCGCAGGTGGAGCAGAGGGAGCAATTGATGCATCAAATATTTTGAAGCCTTCTCTTGCACGTGGCGAATTACAATGTATCGGGGCGACTACGCTTGACGAGTATCGTAAATATATTGAAAAAGATGCAGCATTAGAGCGCCGGTTCCAGCCAATCACAGTGGATGAGCCAACATTAGAAGAAACAATTCAAATCTTAAATGGACTTCGTGATCGCTATGAGGCGCATCACCGTGTATCAATTACAGATGAAGCAATTGAAGCAGCGGCAACCCTATCTGATAGATATATTACCGATAGATTCTTACCAGATAAAGCAATTGATTTAATCGATGAGGCAGGATCTAAAGTACGTTTGCGTTCATATACGATTCCACCAAATTTAAAAGAACTGGAACAGAAGCTTGAAGAAGTAAGAAAAGAAAAAGATGCAGCAGTACAAAGTCAAGAATTTGAAAAGGCAGCATCATTACGTGATTCTGAGCAGCGTTTCCGTGAAGAAGTAGAAAAGACGAAACAAGAATGGAAGGAAAAGCAAGGGCAAACAGATTCCGAAGTAACAGTAGAGGATATTGCTAGTGTTGTATCTATTTGGACTGGGGTTCCTGTTTCCAAGCTAACGAAGGATGAAACGAAGCGCCTTCTAAATATGGAAGAAACATTGCATGATCGTGTTATCGGTCAAGAAGAGGCAGTTGATGCAGTAGCTAAAGCAATCCGCCGAGCTCGTGCCGGACTAAAGGATCCAAAACGTCCAATTGGTTCATTTATTTTCTTAGGACCAACTGGAGTTGGTAAAACCGAGCTTGCACGTGCACTCGCGGAAGTAATGTTCGCCGATGAAGATGCGATGATTCGCATCGATATGTCAGAGTACATGGAGCGTCATTCAACCTCTCGTCTTGTTGGTTCACCTCCTGGATATGTCGGATATGATGAAGGTGGTCAGCTTACAGAAAAAGTAAGAAGAAAACCATACTCTGTAGTTCTCCTTGATGAAATTGAGAAGGCACATCCAGAAGTGTTTAATATATTGCTGCAAGTATTAGAGGATGGCCGTTTAACTGATTCTAAGGGACGGGTTGTTGATTTTCGTAACACTGTAATTATCATGACATCCAATGTTGGGGCAAGTGAATTAAAACGGAATAAATACGTTGGGTTTAATCTCGGTGACGAAACGCAACATTATAAAGAAATGAAATCGAAAGTGATGGATGAATTGAAAAAGGCATTCCGTCCTGAATTTTTAAACCGAATCGATGAAACAATTGTGTTCCATTCCTTAGAGAAGAAGCATATGAAAGATATTGTTGTATTGATGATCAAACAACTACAACAACGCTTGAAGGAACAGGACATCGACTTCTCACTTACAGATAAAGCAGTTGAGAAGATTGCCAATGAAGGATTTGATCCTGAATATGGTGCGCGGCCATTGCGCCGCTCGATTCAAAAGAATATTGAAGATTTACTTTCCGAAGAGCTTCTTAAAGGAACGATTTCAATCAATGAGAAAGTGAAAGTCGGACTGAATAACAAGGGCGAGTTCATTATTCTTGCATAATAACTAAATAGCAATCCCGTTAATTATTACCAAAGCTAGAAGAGATCCATCTTCTAGCTTTTCCTAAAGGTTAGCGCGAATAATCATCCTATAATAGCCACGTTAGTACGGATTTGTGGCAAAAATGAGGAAGATGGACTATTAATTTGATAGAATTCTGTAACCTATAAGTTGTAAAAAAGGATTACAATAGAGAGATAGAGGAAAGGGACGAGAAATTTGGCAAAACGCAAATCTAAGTTTGTTTGTCAGGATTGTGGCTATGAGTCACCGAAATGGATGGGGAAATGTCCAGGCTGTAATAATTGGAATACACTGGTTGAAGAGGTAGAATCAACGACGACTAGAGGGAACCATGCCTTTAGAGGCGTTACGAAAGTAAATAGTAAACCAGAGAAGATTACAGCAATTGAATCCGAGAAAGAACCGCGGATAACGACTTCCATGAAGGAGTTCAATCGAGTTCTCGGTGGAGGGATTGTTCTTGGCTCTCTAGTATTAATTGGTGGCGACCCTGGTATCGGTAAATCAACCTTGCTATTACAAATTTCCTCTCAGTTAGCTGAAAAACAGCTGCCAATATTATACATATCGGGTGAGGAATCCACTCGTCAGACTAAGCTCCGTGCAGACCGACTTGGAATTAAAGCAGACTTGCTTTATGTTTTATCAGAAACGAATTTATTTGATATCACGAAACAAATTGAAGAAATTAGACCTTCATTTGTTGTCGTCGACTCAATCCAAACAATTTATCGTGAAGAAATATCAAGTGCTCCTGGGAGTGTTTCTCAAGTTCGGGAATGCACTGGTGAACTAATGCGAATTGCAAAGTCAATGGGCATTCCAATCTTTATCGTTGGCCATGTAACGAAAGAAGGAGCAATTGCCGGACCGAGATTGCTTGAGCATATGGTGGATGCTGTTCTTTACTTTGAAGGAGAACGGCATCATGTTTATCGGATTTTGCGAAGTGTAAAAAATCGCTTCGGATCAACAAATGAGATGGGTATTTTTGAAATGAAGGAAGAAGGGCTTAGAGAAGTGATGAATCCTTCCGAAATATTTCTGGAAGAGCGTTCAGAAGGTTCGGCAGGTTCGACGGTAGTTGCTTCAATGGAGGGCACAAGACCGATTCTTGTGGAAATCCAGGCGTTGATATCTCCTTCTAGCTTTGGAAACCCTCGAAGAATGGCTACAGGTATCGATAATAATCGTGTTCCATTATTAATGGCTGTTTTGGAAAAGCGTGTTGGTATGATGTTACAGAATCAGGATGCATATATTAAAGTAACGGGCGGTGTTAAACTGGATGAACCAGCAATCGATTTAGCACTTGCCGTAAGTATAGCCTCAAGCTTTCGTGATCGATCTACGAGACCGAATGATATCTTTATCGGGGAAGTTGGTCTAACTGGCGAGATAAGGCGTGTTTCACGTATTGAACAGCGTGTCCAAGAAGCCGCAAAGCTAGGGTTTAAGCGTGTCATCTGTCCAAAAAATAACTTGGATGGCTGGACCCCGCCGAAGAATATTCAAGTAATCGGTGTAAGCACCGTCCAAGAGGCACTAGACGTAGGAATTGAACAGTAACCCAGTTTCGATTCAGGGAATGAAGCTGGGGAGTGTCAGTTTTAATATTTTTATCGTTGTTTTCTCCCTTTTCTTAAGGTTAATTTATAAAAATATAGGCAATAATAAATACTAGGAGGTGATAATGGTGCTAAAAATAATCGTCAATTTATTTTTTATTGTTTTAGGAGCAACAGTAGGGTATCTATATGTTCCAGATATTTTTAGTTTATTAGGTGTTTCAGTAGATAGTTGGTTCACATCACCATATGTGGGCATGGTATTCGGTGCAATTGTCTTTTTCCTTATCTCATATTGGTTAGCGGACTATATTGTAAACTTCTTAAAATGGATAGAAGATGCACTTATTAAGTTACCAGCAGTCGATTTAATGTTTGGTAGTTTAGGATTAATCATTGGATTAGTCATTGCATACTTTTCCACAATGCCATTACAAGAGATTCGCATTGAAATTTTCTCACAAATTTTACCGCTCTTTATTACCGTTTTACTCGGTTACTTTGGATTCCAAGTTGGCTTTAGAAGAAGGGATGAATTTTTCAATCTATTAAAAACGAATAGAAAGGAAAAGAGAAAATCTATCGATGGCCAAGATGTCGAGGAAGCAACTAGCTCAAGAGCAAAAATACTAGATACTAGTGTAATCATCGATGGGCGTATCGCCGATATTTGTCAGACGAACTTCTTAGAAGGCACGCTCGTTATACCGCAATTCGTTTTAGGAGAATTACAGCATATTGCCGATTCGTCGGATGCTTTAAAACGAAATCGTGGTCGGCGAGGATTGGACGTCTTAAATCGAATTCAAAAGGATTTACCGATTAAGGTAGAGATTTACGATGGCGATTTTGAAGATATTCAGGAAGTGGATAGTAAACTGATTAAGCTTGCAAAAGTAATCAATGGAATCGTCGTAACCAATGACTTTAATCTAAATAAAGTATGCGATCTTCAAGGTGTTAGCGTACTAAATATTAATGATTTAGCAAATGCTGTGAAGCCTGTTGTATTGCCTGGTGAAGAATTAGTTGTACAGGTAATTAAAGATGGGAAAGAGCATAATCAAGGCGTTGCTTATTTAGATGATGGTACGATGATTGTAGTGGAAGAAGGCAGGGACTATATCGGTCAAACGATTGAAGTTCTAATCACTAGTGTATTGCAAACATCTGCAGGTAGAATGATTTTTGCAAAACCAAAATTACTTGAAAAAGCACAGTAAAAAGGGTATAACTTATAGAGGATAGAGTATTAAAGTGATAACAGTATAATGTTATCACTTTTCTTATTAATAATAGTAAAATGCAGAACGAATCAATTGAGTAGAGGCACCTCACCAGAGGTTAAGAATAGAAAGGGGAAACACCATGACAAATAATGTTCGTGTACGATATGCTCCAAGCCCAACAGGCCATTTGCACATTGGTAACGCAAGAACGGCACTTTTTAATTATTTATATGCTAAACACTTTGATGGGAAATTTATTGTTCGTGTGGAGGATACTGACGATAAACGTAATGTTGAAGGTGGGGAAGAAAGTCAGAATA
This sequence comes from Oceanobacillus chungangensis, assembly GCF_003369565.1. Classification (GTDB taxonomy): domain Bacteria; phylum Bacillota; class Bacilli; order Bacillales; family Amphibacillaceae; genus Oceanobacillus; species Oceanobacillus chungangensis. The sequence goes on from NZ_PIOD01000010.1 coordinate 9,048, forward strand.
CATTCTTAAAATGGCTTGGCATCGAATGGGATGAAGGAGCGGATATTGGCGGAGAATATGGTCCATATCGCCAAACAGAGCGTCTTGATATTTATAAGAAATTTACCGACGAACTTCTTGAACGAGGTCTTGCATATAAAGATTATATGACGGAGGAAGAGCTTGAAGCAGAGCGTGAACAACAACAAGCTAATGGACAAACACCGAAATATTCTGGTGCACATCGCAATTTAACAGCAGAACAAATTGCTGCATTTGAAGCAGAGGGAAGAAAGCCTAGCATTCGTTTCCGTGTTCCCGAAAATAAAACATACACATTCCAAGACATCGTTCGTGGAGAAATCTCATTTGAATCAAGTGATTTTGGTGACTGGGTAATGGTGAAGCAAAATGGCATTCCAACCTATAACTTTGCTGTTGCAATCGATGACCACCTAATGGAGATTTCTCATGTTCTTCGTGGCGAAGAGCATATCTCCAATACACCGAAGCAAATGATGATCTTTGATGCATTCGACTGGACTGCACCACAATATGGCCATATGACACTGATTCTAAATGAAGAACGGAAGAAGCTAAGTAAACGTGATAATCATGTGGTTCAGTTTATCGAGCAATATAAGGATTTAGGATATTTACCAGAAGCAATGTTTAACTTCATTTCTTTACTTGGTTGGTCACCAGTTGGCGAGGAAGAAATCTTTGATCAACAAACATTGATCGAAATCTTTGATCCAGCGCGTTTATCTACATCTGCAGCAATTTTTGATCAACAAAAATTAAAATGGATGAATAATGAATACATTAAGAAAGCTGATTTCAGCAAAGTTATTGAGCTTACAATGCCATATTTAATTGATGCAGGGAAATTACCAGCGGACATGGATGAGGAAAAGCGCACTTGGGCTGAAAATATGATTTCTTTATATCGTGAGCAATTACGATATGGTAAGGAAATCGTTGAGCTAACAGAGCTATTCTTCAATGATCATATTGAGCTTGATGATGCGTCCCTCGAAGTACTGAAGGAGGAGCAAGTTCCAGAGGTATTACAAGTATTCACGGATAAGCTAATCCATTTAGACGATTTCACGAAGGATTCAATTAAAGCACAGTTTAAGGCTACTCAAAAGGAAACAGGCCATCGCGGGAAGAAACTATTCATGCCTATTCGAATTGCAACAACAGGCCAAATGCATGGACCTGAGCTTCCATTCGCAATCGAGCTATTAGGGAAAGAAGTTATTTTAGCGCGTTTGGACAAGGTATTAAAACAATTAGGAGCTTAATTGTTCACATTTGGGTAATTGTATAATATAGTATTAAAAGAGGATGTTCAAAAAGGCTGGTTTAACCTCCTTTTTGATCGAGTATTAACAAGTAAATAAAATCCTGCATTGTATGCGGATGAACATGAACGTTGAAAAGGGAAAGTAGAGAATGATTAGCTTACTCAGAGAGAATCACCGTGGCTGGGAGTGATTTTAAGCGTCGTTTTCGAAGTGCCCCTAAGAGTCTGTTATTGAAATAGTAGTATATAACAGCGGTTCTCTACCGTTATTAGAGCACAAGTTGGGAAGGATTATTTTTCCAAACAGAGTGGAACCGCGTGAGAAGCGCCTCTGTGTATTGATTACACA
>NZ_PIOD01000010.1:10985-105242 GCF_003369565.1 Oceanobacillus chungangensis
ATTTGATTTGGCTGCAGTATCCATTTGTATGGTATGCATAATTTCTTGTTAATCAAGAGGGGGTTTCAGAAACGTGGGGATATTTAAAAGGATGAAAGAGGACATGGATGTGGTGTTTGAACAGGATCCAGCTGCGAGAACGTATTTTGAAGTGTTTTTAACCTATTCTGGTGTGCACGCTGTTTGGAACCACCGAATAGCCCATGCTTTTTATAAAAAGAAATTATTCTTTATTGCTAGGGTAATATCGCAGGTTAGTCGCTTTTTTACTGGAATTGAAATCCACCCTGGTGCAGTAATTGGCAGACGTTTATTCATCGACCATGGCATGGGGGTTGTCATTGGTGAAACATGTGAAATAGGTGATAACGTCACGATTTTCCAAGGAGTGACGTTAGGTGGAACGGGGAAAGAAAGAGGAAAACGTCATCCAACGGTTAAGGACAATGCACTTATTTCAACTGGTGCAAAGGTACTTGGTGCAATTACAATTGGTGAAAGCTCTAAAGTTGGTGGTGGCGCTGTCGTTATTAAAGATGTCCCAGACCACTCTACAGTTGTAGGTATACCGGGGAGAGTCGTCGTACAAAATGGAGAAAGAGTAAGGACAGATTTAGATCACCATATGATACCAGATCCTGTAGCAGACCGCTGTAAAGAATTGCAACAGGAGATTGAACGGTTAAAAATTGAAATCGATAGGCTAAAGGAAGGGAATGCTGATTATGTCAATAAAAGTTTATAATACGTTAACCCGTAATAAAGAAGAATTCAAATCACTAGTTGATGGAAAGGTCAGCATGTATGTATGTGGACCAACAGTTTATAACTATATCCATATCGGTAATGCCCGTCCTGCAATCGTATTTGATACAGTAAGAAGGTATTTTGAATACAAGGGATATGCTGTCGACTACGTACTCAATTTCACTGATGTCGATGATAAGATTATTAGAACGGCAAATGAAGCGGGTGTAGAAGTACAGGAAATTGCAGATAAATATATTGATGCCTATTTAGAGGATGTTGCTGCATTGGGAGTGAAAAAGGCAACCGTTAACCCTCGTGTAATGGAATCAATGGATGATATCATTACGTTCATTGAAGTTCTCATAAAGAAGGATTATGCATACGAAGCAGATGGCGATGTTTATTTTAAACCACGTGCGTTTGAAGGTTATGGGAAGTTGTCCCATCAGTCCATCGATGAATTACGTTCTGGTGCAAGAATTCAAATTGGCGAAAGAAAAGATGACCCACTTGATTTTGCCTTGTGGAAAAAGGCAAAGGATGGCGAAATTTCTTGGGATTCCCCGTGGGGAAAAGGTCGACCAGGCTGGCATATCGAATGTTCAACGATGGTGAAGAAATATCTTGGCGATACCATTGATATTCATGCAGGCGGACAGGATTTAACCTTCCCCCATCATGAGAATGAAATAGCCCAGTCGGAAGCGATGACAGGGCATCAATTTGCCAATTACTGGATGCATAATGGTTATATTAATATTGATAATGAAAAAATGTCAAAATCACTCGGGAACTTTGTATTGGCACGTGAATTAATTGAAAAGCATGATCCACAAATTTTAAGATTTTTCATGCTAAGTGTACATTATCGCAATCCGATTAATTTTACAGAAGAATTACTAGAGAATGCAAAAAATGGATTTGGTCGAATTAAAACGGCATTCCAAAACCTAGAACATCGAAAAGCTTCAAGTACTGGTTTGGCAGAAAATGAAGCAGAATGGCTAACGAAGATTGATACATTAAAACAACAATTTGAAGCAGCGATGGATGATGACTTTAATACTGCAAATGCTATTTCTATATTATTTGATTTAGCAAAGGAAGCAAATGTTTATTTACAATCGAAGCAGACAACAATTCAAGTTATCGAGACATTCCAAGAAACGATTCGAGTATTCTTACAAGTTCTTGGAATTAATGTGAAAGAAGAAAAGGATTTGCTAGACGAAGATATCGAAGCTTTGATTGCCGAACGGAACGAAGCAAGAAAGAACCGCAACTTTGCTCGAGCAGATGAGATTAGAGATTTACTGAAGGACCAGCATATTATTTTGGAAGATACTGCTCAAGGAGTTCGCTGGAAAAGGGGCAAATAATGGAATTAGATGTAAAACAAATGAAAAGTTTAGCGCTTGCGTACATGGGGGATGCGATATATGAAGTCTATGTACGTGAGTATTTATTAAATAAAGGTGAGGTTAAACCTAATCAACTTCATAATCATGCCGTTCGTTTCGTATCAGGAAAAGCCCAAGCCTCTGTTATCTTACACTTTTTAGAAAAGGACATCTTGTCAGATGAAGAGAGCCGTGTCGTAGGGCGTGGGAGAAATGCGAAGTCGGGATCAATTCCAAAGAATATCAGTGTTCAAACTTATCGCTATAGCACCGCATTCGAAGCGTTAATTGGTTATCATTATTTATTGAAAAATGAAGCTCGATTAAGTGAATTATTACAACTATCGGTAGCATTTATCGAAGGAAGGAGCGAATAAGATGGAAATCGAACAGGAAATTATTATTGGTAAAAATCCGGTAATGGAGGCATTGCGATCTGGAAGATCTGTGAATAAAGTGTTAGTACTTGAGCATCTAAATGCGCAGACAATGGGCAAGCTTCATCAATTAGTCAAGGAAGCCGGAACGATTGTACAAAAGGTGCCAAAGTCCAAACTGGATCAATTATCAGATGGAAATCATCAAGGGGTGATTGCATATGTTGCTTCCTATGAATATGCGTCATTAGATGATTTATTTAGAAATGCAGAGGAAAAATCGGAGGATCCATTTTTCATTATTTTGGACGAGCTGGAGGACCCGCATAATCTGGGTTCTATTTTACGGACAGCAGATGCTACAGGGGCACATGGCGTCATTATTCCCAAACGCAGGTCGGTCGGACTGACAGCAACAGTTGCTAAGACAGCGGCGGGCGCAATCGAGCATATTCCGGTTGCGAGAGTGACGAATATCGCTAATACGATTGACGAGCTGAAGGAAAGAAATATTTGGGTTGTTGGTACAGAAGCGGAAGCGACAGAGGACTATCGAAGGCTTGACGGAACCCTGCCAATCGCTTTAGTTATAGGGAATGAGGGTAAAGGAATCAGTCGATTAGTACGTAAAAAGTGTGATTGGACGGTTAGCTTGCCGATGAAGGGCGAGGTTTCTTCCTTGAATGCATCAGTAGCTTGCAGTTTACTGCTTTATGAAGTTTACCGGAAGCGATATCCATTAGGTGAAGCATAATGGTCGTCCTCGTAGTTGATGGGTACAATATCATTGGGGCATGGAGTGAATTGCAGCGACTAAAGGATAATGATATCGGCGAGGCACGTGAACGATTAATTCAATTAATGGCAGAGTATCAAGCATATTCAGGGCATCGAGTGATTGTAGTATTCGATGCCTATTATGTAAAAGGGATAGAAAGCAAGCTGAATCAATATAAAGTCGACATCATTTATACGAAAGAGAAGGAAACTGCCGATGAATGCATTGAGAAGCTTGTAAAGAAAATAAAAAATGTGAAAACACAAGTATATGTGGCTACTTCAGACTATGCGGAGCAACGGACAATCTTTGGACAAGGTGCACTTCGTAAATCGGCAAGAGAATTATATATTGAGTTAAAAGATATTGAGCGTGAAATTAAATCCAATATAATTCAGCATCAACAAATAAAGCCACAAACAAAAATAGAATTAAATCAAGAAATCTTAGCTAAATTTGAGAAAATGAGACGTGGGGAATTGTAAGGTGACCATTATTTAATAGAATTTATCTAAAATATTTGGATTGTTCCCAATTAAGTAATGGAATTACCTGTCCTCGTATTGACGTGCTTGAAAGTCGTCCTGTATAATGAACGGTACAGTGATTGCACGGTAATTGGAGGGGGCTTCATGAACGTTAGTCAACTTGATCCAGATAAACAAGAATTGCATAATCTGCATGATAATGACATTTTATACTTGATTCAGCAAGGGAATAACCATGCACTAGACTTCTTAATACATAAATATAGAAATTTCGTGCGTGCAAAAGCAAGGACATATTTTTTAATTGGAGCTGATAAAGAGGATATTGTTCAAGAAGGAATGATTGGCCTATATAAGGCGATTCGTGATTTTGATGCAGACAAGCTATCTTCTTTTAAAGCGTTTGCAGAATTATGTATCACACGACAAATTATTACTGCAATTAAGACAGCGACAAGGCAAAAGCATATTCCGCTTAATTCATATGTATCTTTGGATAAACCAATTTATGATGAAGAATCGGAACGAACATTATTAGATATTATTGCTGGATCAAGATCAATCGATCCACAGGAACTACTTGTAAATCGGGAGAAGATGGGGGACATCGAACTGCAATTATCAGAGTTATTAAGCGAATTAGAGCGAGAAGTGCTGCATTTATATGTCGATGGGCGCACATATCAAGAGATCTCAATTGAGTTGAAAAGACATGTTAAATCAATTGATAATGCTCTGCAGCGAGTAAAGCGTAAAATGGAGCAGTTGTTGGAAGTAAATGAAGCAAAATTTCAATAGTCTATCTATCGGAAAGATTCGTTTTATATTACATTGACATAAGAAGTAGAAACATGCTACATTATATGAGGAAAAACCTCGAAGTGATGGGGTGGTATAATGAGTAACAAGATAACTTTAGCGTGCGAAATTTGTTTAAGTAGAAACTATTCGACAAATAAAAATGTATCCACACAATCTACACGTTTAGAAGTACGCAAGTTTTGCAAAACATGTGGGAAACATACATTGCATCGCGAAACGAAATAAAGTGTGATTTCATATAGAGGGCACATCTGTAATATTGGATAGTTACCTTTTTAATGAGCGAAATACTACAGCAAAATTGCTAGTTTTATGCGGGATAAATGTATATTTAGGTAGAGTTTGGGGGGTACAAGCGTGTTTACGTTTTTCAAAAATGTATCAAAGGAAATGAAAAAGGTCAGCTGGCCAAAAGGTAAAGAATTAAGGAACTATACAGTAATTGTTATATCAACAGTCGTATTCATAGCGTTATTTTTTATGGTAGTTGATACAGGAATTTCATTAGTTCTGGAATCTTTCTTTGAATAATTTATTTTAATTATGCTATAATAGTATAAAAATACGCCTTTACGAGAAAACCCGCTAAAACGGGTTTTTTAATGTTGGCAGAAAGAAAGTATATTTATATTTCTTTACTGTATAAGTGCAACTAGGGCAATCTGCCCAAAGTTTGGCGAATTGCAAAGTTTTCTAAGGGAATATTCATGATAAAAACTCTTTATAAGGGAGGGAAGGGCAAGCGAGTTGTCCTATATAAATGGAGAAAAATTGGTATGTTGTTCATACGTACTCTGGATATGAAAATAAAGTAAAAATGAATTTAGAAAAAAGAGTGGAAACAATGGGGATGGAAGATAAGATTTTCCGTGTGCTTGTTCCAGAAGATGAAGAAACAGAAATAAAAAATGGTAAAAAGAAGGTCTTGAAGAAGAAATTCTTCCCTGGTTATGTATTAACGGAAATGATTATGACCGATGATTCATGGTATGTTGTGCGCAATACACCTGGTGTTACAGGGTTTGTTGGTTCAAGTGGCCATGGTGCTAAGCCTACACCATTATTGCCTGATGAAGTAGATACACTTCTCAAGCGAATGGGAATGGAATCGCAGAAGGTTCAAATTGACTTCGAACTAAAAGAAAATGTTCGTGTTAAAGAAGGACCGTTTGCTGACTTCACAGGATCAATCGAGCATATCGATTTAGACAAGCAAAAAGTTAAGGTTCATGTAAACATGTTTGGTAGAGAAACCCCAGTTGAACTAGACTTCGCACAAATAGAAAAACTAGGATAATCGACTAGACTAATTTTGAGTACAAATGACAATGTTGACATAACATCTTCGTTATATTTAGTGTAGTTTGAGTAAAGGTCAATCATAATCATTGCTCACGGAAGATAGAAGTCTATCTCTGTAGTCAACAATTGCTAACGCGCTTAATTTTTAGCATCGATAACTTAGAAAAGCAATAAACGTTTCATTTTTTCTATGAAAAAATGAAACGTTAAATTATTTTGAGAAAAATAATCTAACGCCTTGCATTTTAATGAAATTCATGGTAAAATTCTTTTGTTATTTATGCTCGTGTTTTAGAGCGTATTTAAATATGAGTGGGAGGGATCCATCGGTACCCCTATTACCACATCACGGACTTTAAGGAGGTGTGTCTCGTGGCTAAAAAAGTAATCAAATTAGTAAAATTACAAATTCCAGCTGGTAAAGCAAACCCAGCACCGCCAGTAGGACCAGCATTAGGTCAAGCAGGTGTAAACATCATGGGATTCTGTAAGGAGTTCAATGCACGTACACAAGATCAAGCGGGCTTAATTATCCCTGTTGAAATCACGGTATTTGAAGACCGTTCATTTACATTTATTACAAAGACTCCACCAGCAGCTGTTCTATTGAAAAAAGCAGCAGGTATTGAGTCTGGTTCAGGTGAACCGAACAAGAACAAAGTTGCTACTGTAAAACGTGATAAAGTGAAGGAAATTGCAGAAACTAAAATGCCAGATTTAAACGCCGCTGATGTAGAAGCAGCGATGCGCATGGTTGAAGGTACTGCACGAAGCATGGGAATTACGATCGAAGACTAATTTACAATACGGCAATGGTTGCGGATGGGAACTGACGCAACCTTTTTCGTGAATGGGATAGACCGATGATGGTTTATTGCATGCTTTATAAGAGCCCTTGCGCTTTTATAAGTGGGAGGTATTACCGTTATAACCACAATAGAGGAGGAAATAAAATGGCTAAAAGAGGTAAAAAACATCAAGAAGCTACAAAGCTTGTTGATCGCACGAAATCATATGAAGTAAAAGAAGCTATTGCATTAGCGAAACAAACTGCTAAAGCTAACTTCGACGAAACGGTTGAAGCTGCATTCCGTTTAGGAGTAGATCCTAAGAAAGCAGATCAACAAATCCGTGGCGCTTTCGTATTGCCGCACGGTACTGGTAAAACACAACGTGTACTAGTATTTGCAAAAGGTGAGAAAGCGAAAGAAGCGGAAGCTGCTGGAGCTGATTACGTTGGTGAAGGAGAATACATCGAGAAGATCAACCAAGGTTGGTTCGAATTTGATGTTATTGTTGCTACACCTGACATGATGGCTGAAGTAGGAAAACTTGGTCGCGTTCTTGGGCCAAAAGGCTTAATGCCAAACCCGAAAACTGGAACAGTTACATTTGATGTAGAAAAAGCTGTTAACGATATTAAAGCTGGTAAAGTTGAATATCGTGTGGACAAACAATCTAACATTCATGTTCCAATCGGAAAAATTTCATTTGATGATGAGAAATTAGTTGAAAACTTTGTGGCGTTAACAGAACAACTTGTGAAGGTTAAACCACAAACTGCAAAAGGAACTTACATGAAGAATGTTTCAATTGCATCAACTATGGGACCTGGAATCAAAGTTGACGTTTCAAGCATCTAATTAAAATAACGTTGACATATCAATTGAAATTGGATATAATTATGTCCGTTGATAAAAAAATACGTTATACCGCAGACAGTGGGGACCCTAGTGGTTTAATAATCCTGCCGAGGTGTTTATAAGCAGTCGATAAAATATATCGTTTGTTATATAAAGCTCCTATGTCTACATGGGAGCTTTTTACTATATTGCTTACCTGCATAAGCTTATTATAACTCGCCAAAGTGCTTGCACTTTTGGGTCGGTGTAATGATGTAATACTAATGGGAGGTGGAAAAATGGCTAATCTTAAGATTGTAGAAAAGAAACAAGAACTTGTTGAAGAAATCACAACTAAATTCCGTGAAAGTCAAACATCAGTAGTTGTTGACTATCGTGGTTTAAGTGTTGCTGAGTTAACAACACTTCGTAAACAATTACGTGACGAAGGTATCGAATTCAAAGTATACAAGAACTCTATGAGTCGTCGTGCTGCAGAAGCTGCAGAAGTTGCGGAAATTAACGATACTTTAGTTGGGCCTACAGCTATTGCATTCAGTAATAATGATGTAGTAGCTCCAGCAAGAATCCTTAATGATTTCGCGAAAACAAACGAAAACTTAGAGATCAAAGGCGGCATAATCGAAGGTAAGGTTGCAACGTTAGAGCAAATTAAAGAACTTGCAGATCTTCCGAATTACGAAGGTATGGTTTCTATGTTGCTTAGCGTGCTTCAAGCACCTATCCGTAACTTTGCTTATGTTACAAAAGCAATTGCAGAACAAAAAGAAGAACAAGGTGCATAATATTTTATCCCTTGCGTGTTAATAAAAAATGAAAATTAAATTAGGAGGAAATATATCATGACTAAAGAAGAAATGATTGGCGCGATTAAAGAAATGTCAGTTTTAGAATTAAACGACTTAGTTAAAGCGATTGAAGAAGAATTTGGAGTAACAGCTGCTGCACCAGTTGCAGTTGCAGGTGGAGCTGCTGGTGGAGCTGCTGCAGAAGAAAAAACTGAATTTGATGTAGTACTTGCATCAGTTGGTGACGCGAAGATTAAAGTTGTTAAAGCTGTTCGTGAAATCACTGGTCTTGGACTTAAAGATGCTAAAGAATTAGTAGATAACGCACCGAAGGCAATTAAAGAAGGCGTATCTAAAGATGAAGCAGAAGAAATGAAAGCTAAACTTGAAGAAGTTGGCGCAAGCGTAGAAGTTAAATAATTACAATGCTATTAATAAATGGAGCTCGTCGTATTACGACTGAGCTCTTTTCAACTACCGAGGAACATATGTTCCTTTAAAAACTTCAATTATTACATGATAAAGTAGGTGCCCAAATGTCTGAGCATTACTTTTCTCAACAACCTCAATCTAAAAGCACACCAAAGACTTGGAAATACAAATTAAGAGAGAAAGAATATAGATTCACTAGTGATATTGGCGTCTTTTCCAAAAATGAAGTTGACTTCGGATCAAAATTATTAATCGAACAATTTATGGAGCCAGTAATCGCCGGTGATTTATTAGATTTGGGCTGCGGTTATGGACCGATTGGGCTCTCTTTGGCGGATAGTTTCCATGAAAGAACTGTTGTGATGGTAGATGTGAATGAACGTGCGTTAGCGCTAGCGAAGCAAAATGCTGCGGCTAATCATATTGAAAACATCGAAATCTTCCAAAGTGATCGTTTCTCAAATTTAAATGATCGTTCATTTGCGGCAATTATAACAAACCCACCGATTAGAGCGGGCAAACAGGTTGTTCATAGTATGCTTGAAGAATCATTTGCTGCACTAGTACAGCGTGGAGAGTTATGGGTGGTTATTCAAAAGAAGCAAGGAGCACCATCGGCGAAAATAAAGCTGGAAAGTCTATTTGGTGAGGTAGAAGTCGTTAAGAAAGATAAAGGATATTATATTTTACGAGCTATAAAAATTTGACCTAATAAAACTCATGTGCTAAGATAATAGAATGTTACTATGGGGTTATTTTGTCTAGAGGGTACTTAATAACTTGTAAAATGTATATTTCATTGGTGAACGGAAACACTGGTAGAATTAAGAGAAAACAATGCTTTTCATGTAAACCTTAGCTCTACTTTTTTCTATTATACCGTTTATAGGTTGATTCTGTAAACTATAAAATAGAAATATCCTAGCCTTTGAAGTCGAAATCCTTCTTTTGCACATAAGTATTCATATTAGAAAACTTGTAAAATAAGACTTTGCAAGTTTGTTTCGGCTTTTTTATCAATTAGCCGTAAAGTGTTTGATTTGAAAACTACACTGTGCCTCGTGTTCAGTCGTCGTTTTTTAAATAAGATAAGCCTTGTTGATTACTTTCAATAAAGGCAGGATTTAAGGGGTGAAGCAGTTGACAGGTCAACTAGTTCAGTATGGACGGCATCGCCAACGCAGGAGCTATGCGCGTATTAGTGAAGTATTAGAGTTGCCGAATCTAATCGAAATTCAAACTTCTTCTTATGAGTGGTTCTTGGAAGAAGGAATGGGAGAAATGTTTAGGGATATTTCACCTATTGAAGACTTCACGGGGAATTTGTCACTTGAATTTGTAGACTATAGCTTGGGTGAGCCGAAGTATAGTGTAGACGAATCGAAATCAAGAGACGTTACTTATAACGCTCCGCTTCGTGTGAAGGTTCGTTTAATCAATAATGAAACCGGTGAAGTGAAAGAACAAGAAGTATTTATGGGAGACTTCCCATTAATGACCGATACCGGTACGTTTGTAATAAATGGAGCGGAACGTGTAATTGTTTCTCAACTAGTACGTTCACCTAGTGTTTATTTTAACGCGAAAATCGACAAAAACGGAAAACGCGGCATTACTTCTACGGTTATACCAAACCGTGGGGCATGGTTGGAGTTTGAAACGGATGCAAAAGATGTTGCTTATGTCCGGATTGATCGTACTCGTAAATTACCAATAACAGTGCTATTACGTGCGCTTGGCTTTGGTACAGACCAAGAGATTATTGATTTACTTGGTGAAAATGAATACCTAAAAAACACGCTTGAAAAGGATAATACAGAAACGACTGAAAAAGCGTTGCTGGAAATCTATGATCGACTACGTCCTGGTGAACCACCGACAGTAGAAAATGCAAAGAGTCTATTGATTTCACGCTTCTTTGATCCAAAACGTTACGATCTAGCACACGTTGGTCGTTATAAAATGAACAAGAAATTAAATATAAAAAATCGCTTATTCAATCAAGTTTTAGCGGAAACCATTGTTGACCAGGAAACTGGTGAAGTGTTAGCGCAAAAAGGTGATCGACTAGAGCGTAAATTATTAGATAAATTGATTCCTTATTTGGAACGCGAGGAAGATAAGATTGGTGAAGGTGTATTCCAACCGCATGATGGAGTACTTGAAGAAGAAATTCATTTGCAAACCATCAAAATACTAGATCCAACAGATCCTAGCGGTGAAAGAGAATTAAACATTATCGGTAATGGAGGAGTGGATGCTTCAATTAAGCATATTACTCCAGCTGATATCTTATCATCGATCAGTTATTTCTTTAACTTACTCTACCAAGTAGGGGACACAGATGATATTGACCATTTAGGTAATCGTCGTCTTCGTTCAGTAGGTGAATTACTACAGAACCAATTCCGTATTGGATTATCTCGTATGGAACGTGTTGTGCGTGAAAGAATGTCGATTCAGGATACATCAAGTGTTACACCACAACAATTGATTAATATCCGTCCGATTATTGCATCCATCAAAGAATTCTTTGGGAGCTCACAGCTTTCACAGTTCATGGATCAAATCAACCCATTAGCAGAGCTTACGCATAAACGTCGATTATCTGCATTAGGACCTGGTGGTTTGACTCGTGAACGTGCTGGATTTGAAGTGCGAGATGTTCACTATACTCATTATGGCCGTATGTGTCCGATTGAAACGCCAGAGGGACCGAATATCGGGTTGATCAACTCGTTATCAAGTTATGCGAGAGTAAATGCGTTTGGTTTTATCGAATCCCCTTATCGTCGTGTTGATCCGGATTCAGGAAAAGTAACGATGCAAATCGATTACTTAACCGCAGATGAACAAGATAACTATATTGTGGCACAAGCGAACGCGATTCTTGATGAAGAAGGTAAATTCGTTGATGAAGAAGTAATCGCTCGTTTCCGTGAAGATAATATTATTGTAAATCGTTCAAAAATTGATTACATGGATGTATCACCTAAACAAGTGGTGTCTGCTGCTACAGCATGTATTCCTTTCTTGGAAAATGATGACTCAAACCGTGCGTTAATGGGTGCCAACATGCAACGACAAGCAGTTCCGTTATTGAAACCAGAGGCGCCAATCGTTGGTACTGGTATGGAATATGTAAACGGAAAAGACTCCGGTGCAGCTGTGATTTGTAGAGCAGAGGGTATCGTTGAACGTGTCGAAGCAAAAGAGATTCTTGTACGTCGCGTTTCAAATGTAGACGGAAAAGAAGTTCAAGGTGATCTTGATCGTTATCCTTTGCAAAAGTTCATTCGTTCGAATGCTGGGTCATGTATTAATCAGCGTCCGATTGTAACAGAAGGAGATCGTGTTACAAAAGGAGAGGTTCTTGCAGATGGTCCTTCAATGGAAGACGGAGAGCTTGCATTAGGTCGTAACGTCCTAGTTGGTTTCATGACTTGGGAAGGTTACAACTATGAAGATGCGATTATTATGAGTGAAAGACTTGTTAAGGACGATGTCTATACATCTATCCATATAGAAGAGTATGAATCTGAGTCTCGTGATACGAAGCTTGGACCAGAAGAAATTACGAGAGATATTCCTAACGTTGGTGAAGAAGCGCTAAAAGACCTGGATGAGCATGGTATCATTCGTGTCGGAGCAGAAGTAACCGATGGAGATATTTTAGTTGGTAAAGTAACACCTAAGGGAGTTACTGAGTTATCGGCTGAAGAAAGATTACTACATGCTATCTTTGGTGAGAAGGCTCGTGAGGTTCGCGATACTTCATTACGTGTACCACATGGTGCTGGAGGAATTGTCTTGGATGTTAAGATCTTCAATCGTGAAGATGGCGACGAGTTACCACCGGGTGTTAACCAACTTGTCCGTGCATATATCGTTCAAAAACGTAAAATTCACGAAGGAGATAAGATGGCTGGACGTCACGGTAATAAGGGTGTTATTTCGAAAATATTACCAGAAGAAGATATGCCGTTCATGCCAGATGGAACGCCAATTGATATTATGCTTAACCCACTGGGGGTACCTTCACGAATGAATATCGGACAGGTGTTCGAACTTCATTTAGGGATGGCAGCAAGATACCTTGGAATCCATGTTGCATCGCCAGTATTTGATGGAGCAACAGAAGAAGATGTATACGAAACATTGGAAGAAGCTGGAATGTCGAGAGATGCGAAAACAATTCTTTATGATGGAAGAACGGGTGAAACCTTTGATAACCGTGTGTCTGTAGGAGTTATGTATATGATTAAGCTTGCGCACATGGTAGATGATAAGCTACATGCACGTTCAACTGGACCATATTCACTTGTTACGCAACAACCACTTGGTGGTAAAGCACAGTTCGGTGGACAACGTTTCGGAGAAATGGAAGTATGGGCACTTGAAGCATATGGTGCTGCATACACACTTCAAGAAATCTTAACAGTGAAATCAGATGATATTGTTGGTCGTGTGAAGGCTTACGAGTCTATTGTGAAAGGCGATAACATCCCTGAACCAGGTGTACCAGAATCGTTTAAGGTACTAATCAAAGAACTGCAAAGTCTTGGGTTAGATGTTAAGATGCTCAATAGCAATGAACAAGAAGTTGATTTACGTGAAATTGATGAAGAAGATGTTCAAACAGCAAGCAAACTTAATTTAGAAGTCGAGTAAATGCGATAAGCAATAGAGAATTACCTATGCTGAGTAGGTAATTCTCCAGTTTATCCCGATAGTCGAAACGTAAAAATCGCACATTAAAAGGGAGGAAGGCTCCTTGCTAGATGTAAATACATTTGAGTATATGAAAATAGGTTTGGCTTCACCAGAGAAGATTCGCTCCTGGTCATACGGCGAGGTAAAAAAACCAGAAACAATTAATTATCGTACGTTAAAGCCTGAGAAAGATGGCTTGTTCTGTGAACGTATATTTGGGCCAACAAAAGACTGGGAATGCCATTGTGGAAAATACAAACGTGTACGGTACAAAGGTGTAGTTTGTGACCGCTGTGGTGTAGAAGTAACTAAATCGAAAGTACGCCGTGAACGTATGGGGCATATCGAATTAGCTGCACCTGTGTCACATATTTGGTATTTTAAAGGGATTCCAAGCCGAATGGGTCTTATTTTAGACATGTCTCCAAGAGCATTGGAAGAAGTTATCTACTTCGCTGCATATATTGTGACTGATTCAGGAAACACACCTTTAGAGAAGAAACAATTATTATCAGAGAAGGAATATCGTGCATATTACGATAAGTATGGCAATACCTTTAAAGCGCAAATGGGAGCAGAGGCAATTCGCAAACTTCTTCAAGATATTGATCTTGAAAAAGAAGTTGACGCATTAAGAGAAGAGCTAAAGACTGCAAGTGGTCAAAGAAGAACAAGAGCAATTAAACGATTAGAAGTATTGGAAGCATTCCGCCATTCTGGTAATGATACGAGCTGGATGGTTCTTGATGTTATTCCAGTTATCCCGCCAGAAATTAGACCAATGGTACAACTTGATGGTGGACGTTTTGCTACTTCTGATTTAAACGATTTATATCGTAGAGTAATTAACAGAAATAACCGTCTGAAACGACTATTGGATCTTGGTGCACCTAGCATCATCGTGCAAAATGAAAAACGTATGCTTCAAGAGGCAGTCGATGCCTTAATTGATAATGGTCGAAGAGGCCGTCCGGTAACAGGACCAGGTAATAGACCTTTGAAATCTTTATCACATATGTTAAAAGGGAAGCAAGGTCGATTCCGTCAAAACTTACTAGGAAAACGTGTTGACTACTCTGGACGTTCAGTAATTATCGTTGGTCCTAACTTAAAAATGTACCAATGTGGACTACCAAGAGAAATGGCGTTAGAGTTATTTAAACCATTTATTATGAAAGAGCTTGTCGAAAGAGGGCTTGCTCATAACATTAAGTCAGCAAAACGTAAAATCGAACGTGTACATCCAGATGTTTGGGATGTGTTAGAGGATGTTATTAAAGAACATCCGGTACTCTTAAACCGAGCACCTACACTGCATAGATTAGGGATTCAAGCATTTGAACCTACATTAGTAGAAGGACGCGCAATTCGTTTGCATCCATTAGTTTGTACTGCATATAACGCAGACTTTGATGGTGACCAAATGGCTGTTCACGTTCCGCTAAGTGCAGAAGCTCAGGCAGAAGCGCGCATCTTAATGCTTGCCGCACAAAACATCTTGAATCCTAAAGATGGTAAACCAGTTGTTACACCTTCACAGGATATGGTATTAGGAAACTACTACTTAACATTAGAACGTGCTGGTGCTGTTGGAGAAGGCAGTGTATTTAAAGATATTAATGAAGCAATGTTAGCTTATCATAATGGCTATGTTCATTTACACACAAGGGTAGCTGTCTTAGCATCCAGCGTAAACAACAAGACCTTTACTGAGAAGCAGCAAAAAATGATGCTTCTAACGACAATAGGTAAATTAATCTTTAACGAAATATTACCTGAGTCATTCCCATATATAAACGAACCAACAAAAGTAAACTTGCAAGAGGAAACTCCTGCAGAGTATTTTGTCGAAGTTGGAACAGATCTCAAGAAGGAAATCAAGAGTCGCGACGAAGTCAAACCATTTAAGAAAGGTTTCTTAGGTGATATTATCGCTGAAGTGTTTAAGCAATATAAAATCACAGAAACATCGAAAATGCTTGACCGTATGAAGGACTTAGGATTTAGTTATTCTACAAAGGCTGGTATGACAGTTGGTATTTCAGATATCGTTGTATTACCTGACAAACAAGAAATCCTTGATGAAGCACAAATAAAAGTAGATAATGTCCTAAAACAATTCCGTCGTGGTTTGATAACAGAGGAAGAACGTTATGACCGAGTAATTTCGATTTGGTCACAAGCGAAAGACGTTATACAAGGTAAATTAATGGATTCATTGAGTAACCGAAACCCAATCTTCATGATGAGTGATTCCGGTGCCCGTGGTAATGCATCTAACTTCACGCAGCTTGCGGGTATGCGTGGATTAATGGCTGACCCATCTGGTAAAATCATTGAAATCCCAATCAAATCAAGTTTCCGTGAAGGATTAACAGTTCTAGAGTACTTTATTTCTACACACGGTGCTCGTAAAGGTCTTGCGGATACGGCGCTTAAGACTGCTGACTCTGGTTACTTGACAAGAAGACTTGTAGATGTTGCACAAGATGTAATCATTCGTGAGGAAGATTGTGGTACAGATAGAGGCTTAACAGTTTCTGCTCTAGTAGATGGAACAGAAGTGATTGAGCCATTAATTGACCGACTAATCGGCCGTAATGCATTCACAGCTGTGAAGCATCCAGAAACAGGCGAAGTGCTTGTGGATCGAAATGAATTAATTCTAGAAGATCAAGCGAAAGCTATTATTAATGCAGGAATTGAAGAGGTAACGATTCGTTCTGCATTTACATGTAATACGAAACATGGCGTCTGCCAAAAATGTTATGGTCGAAACCTTGCAACTGGTGCTGATGTTGAAGTTGGAGAAGCAGTTGGTATTATTGCTGCACAATCTATCGGTGAACCAGGTACACAGTTAACAATGCGTACCTTCCATACAGGTGGGGTTGCCGGGGATGATATAACCCAAGGTTTACCGCGTATTCAAGAGCTATTTGAAGCACGTATTCCGAAAGGTCAGGCAGTCATTACAGAAATCAGTGGTAAAGTCTTAGAAATGAAAGAAGTCAAGGATAAACAAGAAATTGTTATCCAAGGTGAAGTTGAGCAACGTTCTTATCCGGTTCCTTACAACGCACGGATGAAAGTAGCTATTGGAGACGAAGTGTTCGCTGGACAGGAATTAACGGAAGGTTCAATCGATCCGAAAGACTTGCTGCGAATTCAAGGTGTTGAAGGTGTTCAAGCTTACCTACTACGCGAAGTACAACGCGTATATCGTATGCAAGGGGTAGAAATTGGCGATAAACACGTAGAAGTAATGGTTCGTCAAATGCTACGTAAAATCCGTGTTAGTGAATCTGGAGATACAAACTTACTTCCTGGGTCATTACTTGAATTACATCAATTTAGAGATGCAAACCATACTGTCTTAATTAGTGGTGAGCAACCAGCGACAGGTAAACCTGTATTACTTGGGATTACGAAAGCTTCCCTTGAAACAGATTCATTCCTTTCAGCGGCATCATTCCAAGAAACGACTCGTGTCTTGACAGATGCAGCAATCAAAGGGAAACGCGACGAATTACTTGGATTGAAAGAAAATGTTATCATCGGAAAACTCGTTCCAGCTGGTACGGGAATGCCGCAGTATCGCAACACTAAGGGTGTACTTGATAAACCCGTAATTGAACAAACAGAGGAAATCGAAACTGTTCAATAATAACGAAAAGTATTTCTGTAGAAAGCAGGGCAGAGAATGTCCCTGTTTTCTACAAAAATATTCAATTATCATATGTCTCGATTTAATCGCTATTTGCAATGATACGAATGCAAATAATGCTAGAATGTTAAATTAATGTAATAAGTGATAAACACGACAAAATATTTCATTTTTTTATTGACATTAAAAAATGACAATGTTACTATATTCAAGGTGATTCCGTTTATACTTGGAAGCTTTGGAGGATGTATAATATGTCTTATGAAAAAGTGGCACAAGATAAAACACGAGTTGTTATTGGAGTAAAACAAACACTGAAAGCCATGAAGAATGGTGAAGTAAGTGAAGTTTTTATTGCTGATGATGCTAATCAACAATTGACACAAAAGGTAGCTAGCTTAGCTATGGAATTGAATATACCTTGTCATCATGTCGGTTCGAAACAAAAGCTCGGGGCAGCTTGTAATATTGAAGTGAATGCATCAAGCGTAGCGGTGAAGAAATAGCGTTATAAAACAATGAACTATTTTTTTGCCAAAAAATGAACCACCTGGATGTGTGGTATTACGAAAGCCATTTAACATATCTGGTTACCCATTTTTTAAAAGTAAAGAAGGGAGGACATATAAATGCCTACTATTAATCAACTTATCCGTAAAGGTCGCGTGAGCAAAGTGAAAAAGACTGACTCACCTGCACTTAATAAAGGATACAATAGCTTTAAAAAGAAATTAACTGATCAAAATTCTCCACAAAAACGTGGTGTATGTACTCGTGTTGGTACATTGACTCCTAAGAAACCGAACTCAGCATTACGTAAATATGCGCGTGTTCGTTTGTCAAACAACATGGAAGTAACTGCATATATCCCTGGAATTGGTCACAATCTACAAGAACATAGTGTAGTACTTCTACGTGGTGGTCGTGTTAAAGACTTACCTGGGGTACGTTACCACATCGTTCGTGGAGCACTTGATACTGCTGGAGTAGACGGCCGTATGCAAAGTCGTTCAAAATACGGAACAAAGAAACCAAAACAAAAATAATTAAACTAAAGCACCATATACAGGAAAGGAGGATGCTATATGCCTCGTAAAGGACCAGTGCCAAAACGTGATGTATTGCCAGATCCACTATATAATTCAAAATTAGTAACTCGTTTAATCAACCAAATCATGATTGATGGTAAACGTGGAAAGGCTCAAAAAATTCTTTATAAAGCATTCGAATTAGTTGCTGAAAGAAGCGGCCAATCATCTATGGAAGTTTTCGAACAAGCAATGAAAAATGTAATGCCAGTATTAGAAGTACGCGCTCGTCGTGTTGGGGGTTCAAACTATCAAGTACCAGTTGAAGTTCGCCCTGAACGTCGTCAAGCATTAGGCTTACGCTACATCGTTAACTACTCACGTCTACGTGGGGAGAAGACAATGGAAGAACGTCTTGCTAATGAAATTCTAGATGCTTCTAACAACACAGGAGCTTCTGTGAAAAAACGCGAAGAAATGCACAAAATGGCTGAAGCTAATAAAGCTTTCGCTCACTACCGTTGGTAAGTTAAAAAAACTAGAGCATTAAGAGGAAGGAGAAAGATACATGACAAGAGAGTTCTCCTTGGAAAAGACGCGTAATATTGGTATTATGGCGCACATTGATGCAGGTAAAACCACTACTACTGAGCGTATTCTTTTCTACACAGGACGTATTCATAAGATTGGTGAAACACATGAAGGTGCATCACAGATGGACTGGATGGAGCAAGAACAAGAACGTGGAATTACGATCACTTCTGCTGCGACAACTGCTGCATGGAAAGGTCATCGAATCAACATCATTGACACTCCTGGACACGTAGACTTCACTGTTGAAGTTGAACGTTCATTACGTGTACTTGATGGAGCGGTGACTGTACTTGATGCACAATCAGGTGTAGAACCACAAACAGAAACTGTTTGGCGTCAAGCAACAACATACGGCGTACCTCGTATGGTATTTGTTAATAAAATGGATAAAACAGGTGCAGATTTCCTTTATGCAACAAACACATTAAAGGAACGACTTGGTGCAAATGCACATCCAGTTCAAATGCCAATTGGTGCAGAAGATCAATTCGAAGGAATTATCGATTTAATTAAAATGGAAGCTCATTTCTATACAGATGATCTTGGTACAGTTGATGAATCAAGAGAAATTCCAGAAGGATTAAAAGAGCAAGCCGAAGAACTTCGTGCTAGCTTAATCGAAGCTGTAGCTGATTCTGATGAAGAATTAATGATGAAGTTCTTAGAAGGAGAAGAAATCTCTAACGACGAACTAAATGCTGCAATTCGTAAAGCGACTTTAAGTGTTGAATTCTACCCTGTATTCTGTGGATCAGCATTTAAAAACAAAGGTGTTCAATTAATGCTTGATGGTGTACTTGCTTACCTTCCGGCGCCAACGGATGTTGCTGCTATCGAAGGTACTGTTCCTGGTACAGAAGAGAAAGTTACTCGTCCAGCTGACGATAAAGCTCCATTCTCTGCACTAGCATTTAAAGTTATGACAGACCCGTTTGTTGGTAAACTAACATTCTTCCGTGTATATTCTGGAACATTACATTCTGGATCATATGTACGAAACTCTGTTAAGGATAAACGTGAACGTGTTGGACGTATTCTACAAATGCATGCGAATCACCGTGAAGAAATTTCTGAAGTATATTCTGGTGAGATTGCAGCAGCAGTTGGTTTGAAAGATACAACAACTGGAGACACACTTTGTGATGAGAAGGATCTTGTAATCTTAGAATCAATGGAATTCCCAGCGCCAGTTATCTCGGTTGCAATTGAACCAAAAACAAAAGCTGACCAAGATAAGATGGGTATTGCATTATCCAAACTTGCTGAAGAAGATCCAACTTTCAAAACTGAAACTAACGTAGAAACTGGTCAAACAATTATTTCTGGTATGGGTGAACTTCACCTAGACATCATTGTTGACCGTATGAAACGTGAATTTAAAGTAGAAGCAAATGTTGGTGCGCCTCAAGTAGCATACCGTGAAACATTCCGTGCATCAGCTGAAGTCGAAGGTAAATTCGTACGTCAGTCTGGTGGTCGTGGGCAATTCGGACACGTTTGGATCAAATTTGAACCAAACGAAGAAGGAGCAGGCTTCGAATTTAACAATAACATCGTTGGTGGGGTTGTACCACGTGAGTACATTCCTGCAGTTGAGCAAGGAGTTAAAGACTCACTGGCAAACGGTGTGTTAGCTGGCTATCCATTAGTTGATATTAAAGCTTCATTATTCGATGGTAGTTATCATGATGTTGACTCGAACGAAATGGCGTTTAAAGTCGCTGCATCAATGGCATTGAAAGCTGCTAAGAACAAGTGTAACCCAGTTATCTTGGAACCAATGATGCGTGTAGAAATCGTTATTCCAGAAGAATACATGGGTGATATCATGGGTGACGTTACTTCTCGTCGTGGACGTATTGAAGGAATGGAAGCTCGTGGTAACGCACAAGTTGTTAAAGGCTTCGTACCACTTTCCGAAATGTTTGGTTATGCAACTGCATTACGTTCAAACACTCAAGGTCGTGGAGTATACACAATGACATTTGATCATTATGAAGAAGTACCGAAGAGCATTTCTGAAGAAATTATTAAGAAAAATGCAGGCGAATAATTGATTTTTTGTTAAAACTAAAGTATAACTCTTATTAAAGACTAAGGAATAATGTACAATCATTATTTCTTAGTCCAATATAAAATAATATAAACACTTTTACTTACTTAAAGGAGGAACTATAAATGGCTAAAGAAAAATTTGACCGCTCAAAAGATCACGTTAACGTTGGTACTCTTGGACACGTTGACCATGGTAAAACAACTTTAACTGCTGCAATTACAACTGTTCTTGCAAAACACGGTGGTGGAGAAGCACGCGCCTACGACCAAATCGATGGTGCTCCAGAAGAAAGAGAACGTGGTATCACAATCTCAACTTCTCACGTAGAATATGAAACTGAAACTCGTCACTATGCGCACGTTGACTGCCCAGGGCATGCTGACTATGTTAAAAACATGATCACTGGTGCTGCACAAATGGACGGAGCTATCTTAGTAGTATCTGCTGCTGACGGCCCAATGCCACAAACTCGTGAACATATCCTTCTATCTCGCAACGTTGGGGTACCTGCTTTCGTAGTATTCCTTAACAAAGTTGATATGGTTGACGATGAAGAATTACTTGAACTAGTTGAAATGGAAGTTCGTGATCTATTATCAGAATACGATTTCCCTGGTGATGATGTGCCAGTTATCAAAGGTTCAGCTCTTAAAGCTCTTGAAGGTGAAGATAAATACGAACAAGCTATTTTAGAATTAATGGCTGCTGTTGATGAATATGTTCCAACTCCAGAACGTGACAACGACAAACCATTCATGATGCCTGTTGAGGATGTATTCTCAATCACTGGCCGTGGTACAGTTGCAACTGGTCGTGTAGAACGTGGGCAAATTAAAGTTGGGGATGAAATTGAAATCATTGGACTTAATGAAGCTCCAAGCAAATCAACTGTAACAGGTGTTGAAATGTTCCGTAAGCTTCTTGACTACGCTGAAGCTGGTGACAACATCGGTGCACTTCTTCGTGGGGTTTCTCGTGAAGATATCAACCGTGGTCAAGTATTAGCTAAACCAGGTACAATTACACCACATACTAACTTCAAAGCTGAAGTTTATGTATTATCAAAAGAAGAAGGTGGACGTCATACTCCATTCTTCTCAAACTATCGCCCACAGTTCTACTTCCGTACAACTGACGTAACTGGAGTTATCCAACTTCCAGAAGGCGTAGAAATGATTATGCCTGGTGATAACACAGAAATGATCGTAGAACTTATTTCACCAATCGCTATTGAAGACGGTACTCGTTTCTCAATCCGTGAAGGTGGACGTACTGTAGGATCAGGTGTTGTTTCAACAATCACTAAATAAGTAATTATTATAAACACAGGTAACTTAATGAAGTTATCTGTGTTTTTTTATGTAATTTTTTCAAGTATTCGGTGCTTTGTTTTCATGGAAGTTTAGCTTACTGCTCTGGTAATATATAAACACCTGCAACGGAAACAATACAGCTGTAATGTAATGCCACTACTACTTAGCAGCAGAGAACATTATATCTAGCATTTTTTGGAATGGGTAATAAATCGTTATGAAGAGAGGTAAATAAAGCTTACTGCACGAAGGCTTGTCCATACAAAAAAATAATTTGTTAAAAGCTTGCTTTCGTCATAACAATTATGTATAATGTGAAAATGTGCAAAGAACCTATAAGCTTATGAAAATATAGGTTGCATTGACCTAGCATATTTAGTATAATATTAATGTTGGTCAAAAGAAGGCGATGATGTGAGAGGTTGTTGGCACGCCCGGCCCCTTTGCCATGGCGAGCTGTCAAGTAATTTTCACGGAGTATGTCTGTAATAATATGGACGATAAGGAGGGAAAATAATGGCAAAAGAGAAGATTAGAATTCGATTAAAAGCGTATGATCATCGTATTTTAGATCAATCAGCTGAGAAAATTGTAGAAACTGCGAAACGTTCTGGTGCTAACGTATCAGGTCCGATTCCATTGCCTACAGAAAAAGCAATCTATACTGTATTACGTGCGGTGCACAAATACAAAGATTCTCGTGAGCAATTTGAAATGCGCACGCATAAACGCTTAATTGATATTGTTGATCCAACACCAAAAACAGTTGACTCATTAATGCGTCTAGACTTACCATCTGGTGTAGATATAGAAATTAAATTATAAAATAAAGGTTTATTATAGGAGGTGTAACGGATGACGAAAGGAATCTTAGGTCGTAAAATCGGCATGACTCAGCTTTTTTCTGAGAACGGAGAGTTGATCCCTGTTACAGTAATTCAGGCTGAGCCAAACGTAGTTCTACAAAAGAGAACAACAGAAAATGACGGTTATGAAGCACTACAAATCGGTTTTGCAGATAAAAAGGAATCACGTACTAATAAAGCGGAAAAAGGCCATGCTGAGAAAGCAAACACAGCCCCTAAGCGCTACGTTCGTGAAATCCGTAACGCAAATCTTGATGAGTATGAAGTAGGTCAAGAAATTAGCGTTGAAATTTTCCAAGCTGGAGATATGGTTGATGTAACTGGGACATCTAAAGGTAAAGGATTCCAGGGTTCAATCAAACGTCACGGTCAATCTCGTGGTCCAATGAGTCACGGTTCGCATTATCATAGAGGACCAGGTTCAATGGGTGCAGTAGACGCAATGCGTGTCTTCAAAGGAAAAAAATTACCAGGACATATGGGTTCAAAACAAATTACAATTCAAAACCTTGAAATTGTTAATGTTGATGTAGAACGCAACTTGCTTTTAGTTAAAGGTAATGTACCTGGTGCTAAGAAATCTTATGTAGAAATCAAAAGCGCAATTAAAGCTAATTAATTAAACACAGGAAGGGAGGATATGTCATGCCTAAAGTAGCACTATTTAAACAAGACGGAAGTAATGCTGGCGAAATCGAATTAAATGATGTTGTATTCGGTATTGAGCCACATACTCATGTATTACATGAAGCAGTAGTAATGCAACGTGCATCTTTACGTCAAGGTACTCACGATGTAAAAAATCGTTCTGAAGTACGCGGTGGTGGTCGTAAACCATGGCGTCAAAAAGGAACTGGTCGTGCACGTCAAGGATCTATTCGCTCACCACAATGGGTAGGCGGTGGAGTAGTTTTCGGACCAACACCACGCAGCTATAGCTATAAACTACCTAAGAAAGTACGTCGTTTAGCACTTAGATCTGCATTATCTTCTAAAGTAAAGGAAGATAATTTAGTAGTATTGGAATCAATCGCAATCGATGCTCCAAAAACAAAAGAAGTAGTTAACATGCTTGCAGCATTAAATGTTGATGCTAAAGCATTAATCGTAACTGCAGATAAAAATGAAGTTGTTGCTCGTTCAGCAAACAATCTTCAAACTGTAAAAGTATTAACAGTTGAAGAATTGAATGTATTAGACTTGCTTTCGCATGATAAGTTGATCTTAACGAAGGATGCAGCTGAAAAAGCAGGGGAGGTGCTTGCATAATGAAAGAGGCACGCGATATTATTAAACGCCCTGTCATTACGGAGCATTCTGCAGACTTAATGGCAGAAAAAAAATATACTTTCGAAGTATATCCAAAAGCAAATAAAACTGAAATCAAAGATGCGATTGAATCTGTCTTTGGTGTAAAAGTTGTTAATGTAAACACAATTAACGTTAAAGGTAAATTAAAGCGTCAAGGACGTTATCAAGGATATCGTTCAGATCGCAAAAAAGCTATCGTACAGCTTTCAGAAGATAGTAAAGAACTAGACTTCTTTGAAAGCTAAAAACAAATACTCGTGAAGGAGGGAAAACAAGATGGCGATTAAAAAATTCAGACCAACATCAAATGGTCGTCGTAACATGTCTGTATCAGATTTCGCAGAGATCACAACAGACACTCCAGAGAAATCCTTGCTAAGTCCATTATTTAAACGTGGCGGACGTAACAACCAAGGTAGATTAACTGTTCGTCATCAAGGTGGCGGTCATAAACGTCAATATCGTATTATTGACTTTAAACGCAACAAAGATGGTATACCAGGACGCGTTGCTACAGTTGAGTACGATCCAAACCGTACTGCAAACATCGCATTAATTAACTATGCTGATGGTGAAAAACGCTATATCTTAGCTCCAAAAGGATTACAAGTAGGTCAACTTATTGAATCTGGTGCAGAAGCAGATATTAAAGTTGGTAATGCATTACCACTAGTAAACATTCCAGTTGGTACTGTTATCCACAATATCGAATTGAAACCAGGTAATGGTGGACAATTAGCACGTTCAGCTGGTGCTGAAGCACAAATTTTAGGTCGTGAAGATAAGTACACATTAGTACGTCTTGCTTCTGGTGAAGTTCGTTTAATCTTAAGCACTTGCCGCGCAACAGTTGGTCAAGTAGGAAATATTGAACATGAGCTTATCCGTATTGGTAAAGCAGGTCGTTCTCGTTGGATGGGTATCCGCCCAACTGTACGTGGATCTGTTATGAACCCTAACGATCACCCACATGGTGGTGGTGAAGGACGCACACCAATCGGACGTAAATCACCAATGTCACCTTGGGGTAAACCAACTCTTGGTTACAAGACACGTACGCGTAACAAACCGTCTGATAAATATATCGTTCGTAAACGTAAAAAATAAGCGGAATAATTGGCGGGAGTTATCCCCCGTCTCTCAATTGCGGAAGGAGGTTTATCCATGGGTCGTAGCTTAAAAAAAGGACCTTTTGCAGATGATCATTTATTAACAAAAATTGAGAAATTAAACGAATCTGATAAGAAGCAAGTAGTAAAAACTTGGTCTCGTCGTTCAACTATTTTCCCTACTTTTGTTGGTCATACAGTTGCAGTATATGATGGACGTAAACACGTTCCAGTTTATATCACAGAGGACATGGTCGGACATAAATTAGGTGAATTCGCGCCAACCCGTACGTATAAAGGACATGCTGGCGATGATAAGAAAACAAATCGTTAATGAGAGGAGGCACTAAGTATGCAAGCTAAAGCCGTTGCGAAATCAGTTCGTATTGCTCCTCGTAAAGTTCGTTTAGTTGTTGATCTTATTCGAGGAAAAAATGTTGGCGAAGCAGTTGCAATACTCCGTCATACACAACGTGGTGCTTCTCCAGTCGTAGAGAAAGTTTTGAAGTCTGCAATCGCAAACGCAGAACACAACTACGAGATGGATACAGATAATCTAGTAATATCTGAAGCATATGTTAATGAGGGTGCTACATTGAAACGTTTCCGTCCACGCGCACAAGGACGTGCAAGTAAAATTAATAAACGCACTAGCCACATTACAGTAGTGGTAACAGAAAAGAAGGAGGGATAGTCAGTGGGTCAAAAAATTAATCCAACGGGTCTCCGTGTAGGTATTATTAAAGACTGGGAGTCTAAATGGTATGCAGATAAAGACTATGCAGACTTTTTACACGAAGATATTAAGATTAGAGAATATCTTGAAAACCGCTTGAAGATTGCTGCTGTTTCTTCTATCGAAATCGAACGTGCAGCAAATCGTGTAAACATTACAATTCATACTGGTAAACCTGGTATGGTAATCGGTAAAGGTGGATCTGAAGTAGAAGCTCTACGTAAATCGTTAAACAGCCTAACAGGCAAACGTGTCCACATTAATATTGTTGAAATCAAAAAAGTTGATTTAGACGCTAAATTAGTAGCAGATAGTATTGCTCGTCAATTAGAAAACCGTATTTCATTCCGTCGAGCTCAAAAACAAGCAATCCAACGTGCTATTCGTGGGGGAGCAAAAGGAATCAAAACACAAGTATCTGGTCGTCTAGGTGGAGCAGATATCGCTCGTGCAGAACATTATAGTGAAGGAACAGTGCCACTACACACATTACGTGCTGACATTGACTATGGTACAGCAGAAGCTGATACTACTTATGGTAAATTAGGTGTTAAAGTGTGGATCTACCGTGGAGAAGTCCTTCCAACAAAAAATAATAAATAAGGAAGGGGGCAATGCATTATGTTAATGCCTAAACGTGTTAAATATCGTAGACAACATCGTGGTAAAATGAGAGGCCAAGCTAAAGGTGGTACAACAGTAGCTTTCGGTGAATACGGCTTACAAGCTGTAGAAGCTTCTTGGATTACAAGTCGTCAAATCGAGGCTGCTCGTATTGCAATGACTCGTTACATGAAACGTGGTGGTAAAGTTTGGATTAAGATTTTCCCAGACAAACCATATACAGCAAAACCTCTAGAAGTACGAATGGGTTCTGGTAAAGGTGCTCCTGAAGGATGGGTAGCAGTAGTAAAACCAGGAAAAATTATGTTTGAAATCGCGGGAGTTTCAGAAGAAGTAGCACGCGAAGCTTTACGTCTTGCTGCTCATAAACTACCGATCAAAACTAAGTTCGTAAAACGCGAAGAAATTGGTGGTGAAATCAATGAAGGCTAATGAAATCAGAGAACTAACCACTGCCGAAATTGAACAAAAAGTTAAATCATTAAAAGAAGAATTATTTAATTTGCGTTTCCAACTTGCAACTGGTCAGTTGGAAAACACTGCACGTATTCGTGAAGTAAGAAAAGAAATCGCACGAATGAAAACTGTTGTACGTCACCGTGAATTAAACGTAAATAACTAATTCAAGAGAGGAGGTTAGCCTCAAAATGACTGAACGTAATAATCGTAAAGTATACACAGGCCGTGTTGTTTCAGACAAAATGGATAAAACCATTACTGTAGTAATTGAAACTCACAAGAACCATAAATTGTACGGTAAACGTGTTAAATACTCTAAGAAATTTAAAGCACATGATGAGAATAACCAAGCTAAAATCGGCGACATTGTTCGCATTATGGAAACTCGACCACTTTCAGCTACTAAACGTTTTCGTCTAGTTGAAGTAGTGGAAGAAGCAGTAATTATCTAATTTAAGTTCGCGAAGGAATTATCCGAAGGGAGGTCACAGTGTTATGATTCAACAAGAAACTCGTTTAAAAGTTGCAGATAACTCTGGTGCTCGTGAATTATTAACCATTAAAGTATTAGGCGGATCAGGACGTAAAACTGCTAATATTGGTGATATAATTGTTTGTTCAGTGAAACAAGCAACACCAGGTGGCGTTGTTAAGAAAGGTGAAGTTGTTAAAGCTGTCATCGTTCGTACGAAAACTGGTGCTCGTCGTAAAGATGGATCATATATTCGTTTTGATGAAAATGCAGCCGTAATTATCCGTGATGATAAAAGTCCAAGAGGGACTCGTATTTTCGGACCTGTTGCACGTGAATTACGTGATGCTAAATTCATGAAAATCGTATCTCTAGCTCCAGAAGTTTTATAAGCGAATGAATAGCCCTGTCAAGGAGGTGCGCAAAGCATGCATGTAAAAAAAGGTGATAAAGTAAAAGTATTATCTGGTAAAGACCGTGGTAAAACAGGTACGATATTAGAAGCATATCCGAAGAAAGATCGTGTTCTAGTAGAAGGTGTAAACATTGTAAAGAAACACGCTAAACCTTCACAAGAAAATCCACAAGGTGGAATTCTTGAACTAGAAGCGCCAATTCATGTTTCTAATGTAATGCCAATTGATCCTAAATCCGGTGAACCAACTCGTGTTGGGTATGAAGTACGTGACGGCAAAAAAGTCCGCATCGCTAAAAAATCCGGTGAAGTATTAGATAAATAATTTAGCGACGAAAGGAGGGCGACATGATGAATCAATTAAGACAAAAATATCAAGATGAAATTGCACCATCATTAATGAATAAATTTAACTATAAATCAGCAATGCAAGTGCCTAAAGTAGAGAAAATCGTAATCAACATGGGTGTTGGTGACGCTGTTCAAAACTCAAAAGCATTAGATGCCGCTGTTGAAGAATTAACATTAATTTCTGGTCAAAAACCATTAGTAACTCGTGCGAAGAAATCAATCGCTGGTTTCCGTCTTCGTGAAGGAATGCCTATCGGTACAAAAGTAACCCTTCGTGGTGAACGTATGTATGATTTCTTACAAAAACTTATCTCAGTTTCACTTCCACGTGTACGTGACTTCCGTGGGATTTCTAAGAAAGCTTTTGACGGACGTGGAAATTACACTCTAGGTGTAAAAGAACAACTAATTTTCCCAGAAATCAACTATGATAAAGTAAATAAAGTTCGTGGTATGGATATTGTTATTGTAACAACTTCTAATACAGACGAAGAAGCTCGTGAACTTTTAGCTCAGTTAGGCATGCCTTTCCAAAAGTAAGCTAAGAGCTAATACAAGGAGGGAAATTTGTGGCTAAAAAATCTATGGTTGCGAAACAAAAACGTACACATAAATATCAAGTACAAGAATATACACGCTGTGAACGTTGTGGTCGTCCACATTCAGTAATTCGTAAATTTAAACTTTGCCGTATTTGTTTCCGTGAACTTGCCTATAAAGGTCAAATTCCTGGTGTCAAAAAAGCAAGTTGGTAAAACCCGATTCGGGAAGGAGGTAATTTGTAATGGTTATGACAGATCCAATCGCAGATATGCTAACTCGCATTCGTAATGCGAACACAGTAAAACATGAACAACTGGAGCTTCCAGCTTCAAAAATGAAAAAAGATATCGCTGATATCCTTAAACGTGAAGGTTTTGTTAAAGATTATGAATTAATCGAAGACAATAAACAAGGCGTTCTGCGTATTTTCCTTAAGTACGGTGCAAACGAAGAACGAGTAATCACAGGAATTAAACGTATTAGCAAACCAGGTCTACGTGTATACGCTAAAGCTGATGAAGTACCTCGTGTACTTAATGGTTTAGGTATCGCTATCGTTTCAACATCTAAAGGAGTGCTTTCCGATAAAGAAGCACGTTCTCAAGCTGTTGGTGGCGAAGTAGTCGCATACGTTTGGTAATTAACATTTTTTAATTAAGGAGGTGCATGGAATGTCTCGTATAGGACTTAAATTAATTGAAATTCCACAAGGTGTAGACATTAACCTTAATGGCACTACAATTACTGTTAAAGGACCAAAAGGTGAATTATCAAGAGATCTACATCCAGATATGAAAATTAATATAAATGATAATGTTCTTACTGTTGAACGTCCATCAGATGCTAAAGAACATCGTGCATTACACGGAACTACTCGTAGTTTAATCAACAACATGGTTGAAGGTGTTAGCAAAGGTTTTGAAAAGAATCTTGAGATGATCGGTGTTGGTTATCGTGCTCAAATGCAAGGTAAGAAACTAATCGTTAATGCTGGTTACTCAAATCCAGTTGAAGTTGATCCAATCGAAGGTATCGAAATTGAAGTACCGAAGAATACTCAATTAACAATTAGAGGTATTGATAAAGAATTAGTTGGTGCAGTTGCTTCTAACATCAGAGCAATCAGACCACCTGAGCCGTATAAAGGTAAAGGAATTCGCTACGTTGGTGAATTTGTTCGCCGTAAAGAAGGTAAAACTGCTAAGTAAGATTAGTTAGTTAGCAAGCAAGAAAGGAGTGACCTAGATGATCACAAAGCCTGACAGAAATGTACTACGTAAAAAGAGACACGGCCGAGTTCGTAAAAACCTTAGTGGAACAGAAGCACGTCCTCGTTTAAACGTATATCGTTCAAATAAAAATATCTACGCACAAATTATCGATGATAATAACGGCGTAACATTAGCAAGTGCATCAACAAAGGACAAAGAACTTAATGTTGAAGTTACTAGCAATGTAGATGCAGCTAAAAAAGTCGGTGAAATGGTAGCGAAGCGTGCTCAAGAAAAAGGAATTAAATCCGTTGTTTTTGATCGCGGAGGCTATCTATACCATGGTCGTATACAAGCGTTGGCGGAAGCTGCTCGTGAGGCAGGTCTTGAATTTTAATAAAAAGGAGGGAACTCTTAAATGAAAACAAACATCGATCCGAACAAATTAGAACTTGAAGAACGTGTAGTTACGGTAAACCGTGTTGCTAAAGTAGTAAAAGGTGGACGTCGTTTCCGTTTTGCAGCTCTAGTTGTTGTTGGAGATAAAAACGGTCATGTAGGTTTTGGTACTGGTAAAGCACAAGAAGTACCAGAAGCAATTAAAAAAGCAGTTGATGATGCTAAGAAAAACTTAATTACTGTACCAATCGTTGGAACTTCAATTCCACACACAGTAAATGGTAAATTTGGATCTGGTCACGTATTAATGAAACCAGCTTCTGAAGGTACTGGAGTTATCTCTGGTGGTCCAGTTCGTGCGATTTTAGAACTTGCTGGTGTCGGTGATATTCTTACAAAATCATTAGGTTCAAACACACCAATTAATATGATTCGTGCAACATTAGATGGCTTAACACAATTAAAACGTGCAGAAGACGTAGCAAAACTACGTGGAAAGTCTGTAGAAGAACTGTTAGGATAATAGGGAGGGAAACAATATGTCTAAACAATTAGAAATCACCCTCACACGGAGTGTTATTGGTCGAAAAGAAAAACAAATTAAAACTGTTGAAGCACTAGGGCTTAAGAAAATTCGCCAGTCCGTTGTTCGTGAAGATACTCCAGTTGTTCGTGGTATGATCAACGTCGTATCTCATCTTGTAACAGTTAAAGAAATATAATACTATAAAGCTTAAAGAGGAGGTGCTTGTATGAAACTTCATGAATTAAAAGCATCAGAAGGAACTCGCAAAGAGAGAAATCGTGTGGGTCGTGGAATGTCCTCAGGTAACGGGAAGACTTCTGGCAGAGGACATAAAGGACAAAACTCACGTTCAGGCGGCGGTGTACGCCCAGGGTTCGAGGGTGGTCAAATGCCATTATTCCAACGTTTACCGAAACGTGGCTTTAGCAACATTAATCGTAAAGAATTTGCTATAGTTAACTTAGATGCATTAAATCGCTTTGAAGACGGCACAGAAGTTACACCAGAGCTATTACTTGAAGAAGGTATCGTGAGCAAATTGAATTCCGGCATTAAGGTGCTAGGTTTTGGCGCTATCGAAAAGAAACTAACAGTAAAAGCTCATAAGTTCTCTGCTTCAGCTAAAGAAGCTATTGAGACAGCGGGCGGTAAGACTGAGGTGATCTAATGTTTCGTACAATCTCCAATTTTTGGCGCGTGGCTGACATTAGACGAAAAATAGTTTTTACATTATTAATGTTAATTGTTTTTCGTCTAGGCACGTTCATTCCTGTGCCATTTACAGATAAAGCAGCAATTGACTTTATGAACCAGCAGAACGTCTTTGGTTTCTTAAATACATTTGGTGGTGGAGCACTACAGAACTTTTCAATTTTTGCTATGGGAATAATGCCATATATTACGGCATCTATCATCATGCAATTATTGCAAATGGACATTGTTCCAAAATTTGCTGAGTGGAAGAAACAAGGCGAGATGGGACGCAAGAAAATTGCACAGGTTACACGCTATGCAGCAATCGGATTCGCATTCATTCAAGCAATTGCTATGTCAGCAGGGTTTAATGCAATGGCCGGTGGGTTGTTAATAGTTGATCCAGGTTTTATGAAATTCCTTGTAATTGCAATTGTATTAACGGCAGGTACAGCTTTCTTAATGTGGTTAGGTGAACAAATTACAGCACATGGTGTTGGAAATGGAATCTCTGTAATTATTTTTGCTGGTATCGTTGCTGCAGTACCGAACGGTGTTGCTCAATTGTATAGTCAATATTTTGTAAATGCTGGTGATGAACTATTTATCAACATCATTATCGTTGCCTTAATTGTATTAGTTGCAATAGCTGTTGTAGTTGGAGTTATATTTGTTAACCAAGCATTACGAAAAATACCAGTTCAATACGCAAAAAAACTTGTAAATCGTTCTCCAGTTGGTGGTCAGTCAACACATTTACCTTTAAAAGTAAATGGTGCAGGGGTTATTCCTGTAATCTTTGCAGTAGCGTTTATCATGGCACCAAGGACGATTGCTAGTTTCTTTGAAGGTAATCAAGTAGCAGCAACACTTATGAATATATTTGATTACACTCAACCCGTTGGTATGGTAATATACTCAGCTCTAATCATTGCATTTGCATACTTCTATACATTTATTCAGGTTAATCCTGAGCAAATGGCAGAGAACTTGCAAAAACAAGGTGGCTATATTCCTGGAATTCGTCCAGGGAAGAATACTGAAACGTATCTTACACGTGTTCTATACCGTTTAACATTTGTAGGTGCGATATTCTTAGCAGTTGTTGCGGTATTACCAATTATCTTGGGTAGTCTTGCTAATCTGCCTAGTGCAGTACAAATCGGCGGCACAAGTTTACTAATCGTTGTAGGTGTAGCATTACAAACAATGAAACAATTAGAAAGTCAGTTAGTGAAGCGTCACTACAAAGGGTTTATTAAATAAGTTCTCTGCTGCCAATGAGAGCGAGGAAGATCGATGAATTTAATTTTAATGGGATTACCTGGTGCAGGAAAAGGTACACAGGCAGAGAAAATTAAAGATAAATATAATATCCCGCATATTTCAACAGGGGATATGTTTCGTCTAAGCATCAAAGAAGGTACAGATCTTGGTAAGAAAGCGCAGGAATATATGGATCGTGGAGATCTTGTTCCAGATGAAGTAACAATTGGAATTGTGAAAGAACGTTTAAGTAAAGATGACTGCAAGAACGGCTTCCTATTGGATGGATTTCCAAGAACGATTGCTCAAGCAGAAGCCTTACAGCAACTTCTTTCAGATCTTGGTGAATCCATTGACTACGTATTACATGTAGACGTGCCGGAAGAAAAATTAGTGGAGCGTCTAACGGGTCGTAGAATTTGTCCAACATGTGGAACAGCCTATCATATCGAATTCAATCCGCCTAAAGTAGAAGGAATTTGCGATAAAGACGGTTCACAGTTAATTCAACGTGATGATGATAAAGCCGAAACAGTGAAAAGACGTTTAGCCGTGAATATCGAGCAGACAAAACCATTACTCGATTTTTATCAAGAAAAAGGATATCTTGTTACTGTTAACGGAAATCAAGAAATTGACAATGTTTTCGAAGATATTCAAAAAAAACTTGTAAAATAAAACGATTTTAATTACATCTAGCGCGGAATAGATGCATTTCTATCTGTAAAAAGTTATAATTAAAGTCGTGAGTAATTTAAAAATTAAAATGTATTGCTTTAAATAAAGTGACACAGGTCAAATATAGAAGTAGCCCTTTAAGAGGGAATATATTTTTCTAATGCCTTAGTGCAGGTGATCGTTGTTGAACACAGGAGATCAGGTTCTGATGCTAGGTCAGGTTGTTCGTATTTTGCAAGGTCGTGATGCGGGTCTTTATATGATAATCATTCATGTAGTGGATCATCATACTGTCTTGTTAGCTGATGGGGAGAGGCGAAAGACGAATAGGCCAAAGAGAAAGAATCTACATCACCTTGAGAAGCTGGACTATATTTCCCCAGAAGTCCAAAACAGCCTTCTAGAAACTGGTCGTGTCACAAATGGGAAATTGCGATTTGCCATATCTAAGTTTAAAAGTGAGATTGTGACTGATTTGAAGAAGGGAGATCTACACGATGGCAAAAGATGATGTAATTGAAGTAGAAGGCACCGTAACAGATACATTGCCTAACGCAATGTTTAAAGTAGAGCTTGAAAACGGCCATACGGTCTTAGCACATGTATCTGGTAAAATCCGTATGCATTTTATCCGTATTCTGCCAGGTGACAAAGTAACGGTTGAGCTTTCTCCGTATGATTTGACAAAAGGACGAATTACGTATCGTTATAAATAAACGAGCTCCGATATAAAAGGAGGTAAAGATGATGAAAGTAAGAGCATCTGTAAAACCAATTTGTGAAAAATGTAAAATAATTAAGCGTAAGGGTAAAGTAATGGTGATTTGCGAAAATCCCAAACACAAACAAAAACAAGGCTAAAACCTTAGGAGGTGCAACTATTCTATGGCACGTATAGCAGGTATTGACATCCCACGTGATAAACGTGTTGTCATTTCTTTAACTTATATCTTTGGAATTGGTAAAGTTACCGCACAGAAAGTCCTTAAAGAAGCAGGCGTTTCAGAAGACACTCGTGTTCGTGATTTAACTGAAGACGAATTAGGTAGAATTCGTACAGCAATCGATCAATATAATACGGAAGGTGACCTTCGTCGTGAAGTATCACTTAACATTAAACGTTTGATCGAAATTGGTTCATATAGAGGCCTTCGTCATCGTCGTAGCTTACCAGTTCGTGGACAACATACTAAAAACAACTCACGTACTCGTAAAGGCCCACGTCGTACAATGGCTAACAAGAAAAAATAAAGTAGTAAAGGAGGTTAACTAATCAATGGCACGTAATACTAATACACGTAAACGTCGTGTGAAAAAGAATATTGAATCAGGTATCGCGCATATCCGTTCTACATTTAACAATACAATTGTTACAATTACGGATACACAAGGTAATGCAGTTGGCTGGAGCTCAGCAGGTGCATTAGGCTTTAAGGGTTCACGTAAATCTACTCCATTTGCTGCTCAAATGGCTGCAGAAACTGTAGCTAAATCAGCAATCGAAAATGGCATGAAGACATTAGAGGTTACTGTTAAAGGGCCTGGAGCTGGACGTGAAGCAGCAATTCGTTCACTTCAAGCAGCTGGTTTAGAAGTTACAGCAATTGTTGACGTAACTCCAGTTCCTCATAATGGATGCCGCCCACCAAAACGTCGTCGTGTATAATTTTACCGTATAGAATTTGTCACCCTGTCTATAATGGGTTATGATAGCTAAAAAAAGTAGATTTATTTTTTAAGACATCAGGACAGGACAGTACGAATGAATTGCAGGTAGTGCAGAAACGCCAACTGCCTATTGAGGAATTTCGGTTAGACATGGGTCTAGCCGGGGTTTCGACGTTTTAAAGGAGGGTTTTGTTGAATGATCGAAATAGAAAAGCCAAATATTGAAACGATTGAAATTAGCGATGATGCTACTTTCGGGAAATTCGTAGTAGAACCACTTGAACGTGGATATGGTGCCACTCTAGGAAACTCCTTGCGTCGTATCTTACTATCCTCACTTCCAGGTGCTGCCGTTACATCAATTCAAATTGATGGTGCTTTACATGAGTTCTCAACTATCGATGGAGTTGTCGAAGATGTCACTCAAATTATTTTGAGCTTAAAGAAGTTAGCACTTAAGATTTATTCTGATGAACCGAAAACGATTGAATTATCTGTTCAAGGTGAAGGGGTAGTAACTGCTGCTGACCTTACGTATGACAGTGATGTAGAAGTGTTGAATCCGGATTTGAAGATCGCTACTTTAAATAGTAAAGGCGCTTTAAACATGAGAATGACAGCTGAGCGTGGTCGAGGATATCGCCAAGCTGAGCAGAATAAACATGAGGATCAACCAATAGGTGTTATTGCGATTGATTCTATTTTTACACCTGTATCACGTGTTTCCTACCAAGTAGAAAACACAAGAGTAGGTCAAAATGCAAACTATGATAAATTAACAATTGATGTCTCTACTGATGGAAGCATTCGTCCTGAAGAAGCAGTTTCTTTAGGTGCTAAAATCATTACAGAGCATTTTAATATTTTCGTAGGGCTAACGGATGAGGCACAAAATGCCGAAATTATGGTTGAAAAAGAAGAAGATCAAAAAGAGAAAGTTATGGAAATGACAATCGAAGAACTTGATCTTTCTGTTAGATCTTATAACTGCTTAAAACGCGCTGGAATTAATACTGTTCAAGAGCTTGCAAATAAGAGCGAAGAAGATATGATGAAGGTTCGTAATTTAGGTCGTAAATCACTTGAAGAAGTTAAACATAAATTAGCAGATCTTGATTTAGGTTTGCGTAATGACGACTGATAAACACAGTCACCTTTAGAGATTTTTGAAAGGGAGGTACTAACATGGCTAGAAAATTTGGACGTAGTACAGACAGCCGTATGGCAATGCTTCGCAACCTTGCATCTGATTTAATTATTCATGAACGGATTGAAACTACAGAAGCAAAAGCGAAGGATTTAAAATCGATTGTAGATAAAATGATTACATTAGGTAAACGTGGAGATCTTCACGCTCGCCGTCAAGCAGCAGCATTCCTTTATAACAAAGAAGCTGATGAAGAAAATAATGTAATTCAAAAACTTTTTGATGATGTTGCTAAACGCTATGATGAGAGACAAGGTGGATACACACGTGTTCTTAAACTTGGTGAACGCCAAGGCGATGGCGCAAAAATGGCAATCATTGAATTGGTCTAAACAAGAAACATGCGGCAAGGGCAGGACTTTAATCTCTAACGAGGTGAATCCAAGCCCTTTTTTTGTAGTAAGGAAAAGTATAGCGGGCTTGCCCAGAGACGGAGGGCATAGGCAAGGGACCTAAGAGTGGCGAACTTACCACTCGAAGTGCCAATTGCTTATGACGGTAGCCTCTAGGAGTTTGAGCTAGACAAGGAAAAATGCAAGCGACCGTTTAGAGGCGGTATTTTTTCGTAGAATGATTATATCGTCACGTACGAGCCATATCAGCAGGAGAACAATATATCAGCATGAGCTCAAGGATATCGGCAAGAGAAAAAATATATCAGCATGGGCGCAAGTATATCAGCAGGAGAAAAAATATATCGCCACGAGC
Organism: Oceanobacillus chungangensis; assembly: GCF_003369565.1. Taxonomy (GTDB): domain Bacteria; phylum Bacillota; class Bacilli; order Bacillales; family Amphibacillaceae; genus Oceanobacillus; species Oceanobacillus chungangensis. The sequence continues at coordinate 48,379 of NZ_PIOD01000010.1, forward strand.
GCAAGTATATCAGCAGGAGAAAAAATATATCGCCACGAGCGCAAGTGTATCAGCAGGAGAAAAAATATATCGCCACGAGCGCAAGTATATTAGCAGGAGAAAAAATATATCGCCACGAGCGCAAGGATATCGGCAGGAGAAAAAATATATCGCCACGAGCGCAAGGATATCGGCAGGAGAAAAAATATATCAGCATGAGCGCAAGTATATCAGCAGGAGAAACGATAAATCACTCCGTGCGAAGCGATATCGGCAGTACAAAAATCCCAGGCAGGAGTATAGGTTAGGAGAGATATTTTTAATGAGTAGAAAGTTAATTGAGTTTAGAAATGTATCGTTTCGATATGGAGAAGAGCAGCCTTGGGTATTAAAAAATGTTTCATTTGATATTTACGAAGATGAGTGGGTAGCGATTATTGGCCATAATGGCTCTGGAAAATCTACTATCGCTAAGCTCGTAAATGGATTGCTTTTCCCGCAGCAAGGGGAAATTATTATAGATGGACAAGAAGTAAATGAGGCATCCATCTGGAATATTCGCAAAGAAGTTGGAATGGTGTTTCAAAATCCCGATAATCAGTTTGTAGGGGCGACAGTTCAGGATGATGTTGCGTTTGGGATGGAAAATCGCGGTTTTCCCCGTGAAAAAATGGTGAAGCGTATTGATGAAACATTGAATGCAGTCGGAATGCAGGCCTATCGGATGACAGAGCCACATCGCCTGTCTGGTGGGCAGAAACAACGTGTTGCGATTGCAAGTGTGTTGGCAATTTCACCGAAAGTACTAATTCTTGATGAGGCGACCGCAATGCTTGATCCAAATGGTCGCAAGGAAATTATGGAAACTGTATCGCAGCTCCAAAGCAATCAAGGGCTTTCCTTAATCACGATTACACATGATTTACATGAAGTCGTACAAGCAGATCGTGTTATTGTTATGAATGAAGGCGAAATATGGGATGAGGCTACTCCACGAGAGATATTCTCCAAAAAAGATGAACTTCGGATAATCGGATTGGATGTACCATTTGTAGCCATTTTAGCTGATGAACTTAATCAAGTGGGAATCACAATTTCGCAAGAACCTTTAAACCACGAAGAGCTATTGGAGGAATTATGGACATTACATTCGAGAACGTAACTTACATTTATCAACCTAATTCACCATTCGAACATAAAGCATTAGACAATGTTTCATTTCATATTGAATCGGGTTCATTTGTAGCAATTATCGGTCATACCGGTTCAGGGAAGTCAACTTTGATTAACCATCTAAACGGTCTATCTGTGCCAACAGAGGGAATTGTATCTATTGGTGATTACCATCTGTCTAAAGAAGACAAGCCGAAGAATATGAAAGAATTACGCAGCCGTGTTGGCGTTGTTTTTCAATATCCAGAACATCAATTATTTGAAGAAAACGTTGAGAAGGATATAGCCTTTGGACCCGAGAACTTCGATGTTCCAAAAGAAGAGATTAAGAAACGTATCGAAGCGATAGTTCCAGCAGTAGGGTTGCCTACAAGCGTATTAGAACGGTCGCCATTTGATTTAAGCGGTGGACAGATGCGTAGGGTCGCGATTGCTGGTGTTCTTGCCATTAAACCGGATATACTCGTCCTGGATGAACCAACAGCTGGACTCGACCCTAGGGGACAGAAGGATATTATGGAAATGTTCTATCGTTTACATAAGGAAGAAGGCCTAACAACTGTTCTTGTCACACATAGCATGGAGGATGCGGTAAAGTATGCCGATCAGGTGATCATTTTAAATAATGGAACCAAGTACATGGAAGGAAAACCTGAGGAAGTTTTTGTTCAAAAGGATGCATTGAACCGAGTTCAATTAGATGTACCAGAAATGGTTCGCTTTTTAAACTCCTTCAAGGAGCGATTCGGTGAGGAAATTCCTTTTGAAAAACAATCAGTCAAGGAACTAGCACAGATAATACAGCCAGTAGTTAAAGGAGCGAAAGTCAAATGAATAATTCCTTAATTATTGGTCAGTATGTTCCAGGTAATTCGCTTGTCCATAAATTGGATCCAAGAACAAAAATTACGATCATCTTTTTCTATGTGATTACCGTTTTCTTCGCAAATAGTTTAGCGAGCTATAGTGTACTCGTTGTATTTGCACTTGCATGTATGTTCACGTCACGAGTTCCATTACGTTTTATTATGAAGGGTCTCACACCGGTATGGTTCTTAATTATATTTACGTTTATTCTGCACTTATTTGTTACAAAAGAAGGAACGGTTATTTTTGATTTTTGGATTTTCGAATTCTATTCGGGTGGTGTCATTCAGGGATTTGCAATTTCAATCCGGTTCTTCCTGTTAATTCTTGTAACTTCATTACTTACGTTAACAACGACACCAATTGAAATAACTGATGCGATTGAAGACATGCTGCGACCATTAAACAAAGTTAGATTTCCAGTTCATGAGCTTGCACTCATGATGTCGATTTCTTTACGCTTTATTCCTACTCTAATGCAGGAAACGGATAAGATTTCCAGAGCACAGGCATCGCGTGGTGTTGATTTTCGTACAGGGCCAATAAAGGACCGGATAAAAGCGGTAGTCCCTCTGTTAGTTCCACTGTTTGTTAGTGCATTTAAACGTGCTGAAGAGCTTGCAATGGCAATGGAGGCACGTGGCTATCAAGGTGGAGAGGGCCGTACGAAGTTGCGTGAACTGAAAATCGAGCTACGGGACATTATGGTCTATCTTCTCTTTGCATGTGTCATAGCATTGTTATTTTTAACTAGAAATTATTCGTAAGAGAGGCTGGACTAGTATGGGAAGACTGAAATGTACAATCAACTATGATGGTTATGAATTCTTTGGCTTCCAACACCAGCCGACGAAGCGTACTGTTCAAGGAGAACTGGAAAAGGTTTTAAAGCAGATTCATAAAGGGGAATCGGTACGCCTGCAGGCATCGGGACGTACCGATGCAGGCGTTCATGCAAAGGGACAGGTAATTCATTTCGATTCACCTTTCGATATTCCTGAGTTAGGATGGAAGCGAGCGATGAATACCTTGTTACCGGATGATGTTTATATTGAAAAGGTTGAAAGGGTTACAGATGCGTTTCATGCGAGATATAGTGCAGTGGAAAAAGAATATCACTATTTCGTTTGGAATGCTGAGAAACCAGACGTATTTAAACGAAACTATGCGTATTATTTTCCATATCATCTCGACATAGAGAAAATGCAGGAAGCATGTAGCTATTTAGAAGGTACGCATGATTTCACAACGTTTTCTTCAGCAAAGGCGACGACAAAGGGGAGTAAGGTAAGAACGATTTACCAAGCAACCTGCAATCGAAAAGGAGCGGAAATTGAGTTCGTTTTCCGCGGATCTGGCTTTTTGTATAATATGGTACGAATTATGGTTAGCGTGTTATTAGATATCGGGCAAGGAAGAAGACTGCCAGCCGATATTAAGATGCTATTGGAAGGGGAAAATCGACAGCTTGCAGGTAAAACAATTGCACCTCAAGGACTGTACTTATGGCAAGTAAAATATGATAAATAAATGCCTATTGAACTTGACAATTACCGGTCATATGTTATATTATTATCTATGGCATTTTATTTCTAAATAAACCATGATTAGCCCCGGAATCTAATTATGTTGACTATAGGAATAACAAATTTGAAACGAATTTTTATATATATGGAGGGAAATTATCATGCGCACAACTTTTATGGCGAATGAAGCTAATATCGAACGCAAATGGCTTGTTGTGGATGCTGAAGGTCAAAGACTTGGTCGTTTATCAAGTGAAGTTGCTGCAATCCTTCGTGGAAAGCACAAACCAACTTACACACCACATGCAGACACTGGAGATAATGTTATCATTATCAACGCTGAGAAAATAGAATTAACAGGAAACAAAATCAATGACAAAATGTACTACAATCATTCAGGTCATCCAGGCGGAATGAGAGAACGTAACGCAGACGAAATGCGTTCTAAATATCCTCAAGAAATGCTAGAAAGAGCAATTAAAGGGATGCTTCCAAAAGGTCCATTAGGTCGCAAAATGGCTAAGAAATTACATGTATATAGAGGACCAGAACACAATAATCAAGCACAAAAACCAGAAGTTTACGAACTTCGTGGATAATTAGAAGGAGGTTAAACAATTGGCACAAGTACAATATTACGGCACAGGTCGTAGAAAAAAATCAACTGCTCGTGTACGTCTAGTACCAGGCACAGGTAATGTTACTATCAATGGTCGTGAAGCAAAAGACTATTTCCCATATGACACACAACTTCTTATTCTTAACCAGCCACTAGCTGCTACAGAAACAGAAGGAACTTATGACGTGCTAGTTAACGTTCATGGTGGTGGATTCACTGGTCAAGCTGGTGCAATTCGTCATGGTATCGCTCGTGCACTTTTAGAAGCTGATCCTGAATACCGTGCTTCACTTAAACGTGAAGGTTACCTAACTCGTGATGCTCGCATGAAAGAACGTAAAAAATACGGTCTTAAAGGCGCTCGTCGTGCACCTCAGTTCTCAAAACGTTAATATATTTACATTTCAAGACTCTTTTCACTTATGTGGAAAGGGTCTTTTTTATGTTTGAAAAGTACTTTTGACCATGAGTGAACACATTTCATAGCTCAATATACTTCTGAAATTTTTCTGCTGTTTGCTCTTTTCCTTTTGGTGTTCATGCATACTGCCCACTTTGTCTAAATATAATGAATCTGAGTGTCCTTTTTTTTCAAAATCATTTTAAGAAAAACGCCAAACTTTTTTCACAAACTAGAGAATGGGTGGGGAGGAAATGACCAAAGTTGTTCCAGATCCTTATGTCAATCAGCTTACGGTTAGAGATTTTGATTGTGAAGCTAATAGTAATCAAATAAGTGTGATCGTGGAATATATGGGATTGCCTCGAGTAGAGAAGTGGAATATAGATCAAAGGAGACCTGAGCAGCCATCTTTTACATCGGAAAGAATTACGTTCTTAAAATATGTTACTGGCACTTCGGATTTAATTATCGGGATGGATGTGACCGGCGATGAAAGGGAGCAATTATTTCTCCTCAAGGAAAATGGTATGCTCATCCCACTGACCCACTCGCCTGAACATGTTCATCTATATGGGGGAAGCTCTCCAGACGGAAAATGGATTGCCTGGTCCAGCAACCGACAAAACCCAGCCTTTTTAGATATTTATATCCAAAGTCTAGAGACTTATGAAACTCATCTAGTGTTTGCTGGAGATGGAATGTTTACTGTGGAGAGATGGTTTCCTAATGGAAATGCATTATTGGTCAGAAGAACGAACTCTGCGCTGGATCAAGATTTAGGGATTCTATCTCTTTTAACTGGAAACATCGACTGGATTACAGAGCATTCAGGAGAAGCAAGCTACCGCAATATCCATTTCAGTAACAACGGAGATGAAATATATCTATTGTCCAACAAAGATAGTGAATTCTATGGACTGGCGTGTATTCATCTGCCCACCAAACAATTAACTTGGCTGCTTCGGGGGAATTGGGACTTTGAAGGATTGACTCTTAATAAAGAAAATAACATGTTTGCTTTTACTGAAAATCAAGGTGGAATCTCAAAAGGATATTTGTTTGATTTGAACCAAGGGGCTCTTTATACATGGGAAACCCCGATGGGCGTGATTACCAATCTCACCTTTTTACTTCAACGACAAATGCTGCTTTTTAAATTAAATGGACCTGCGCATCCCTCAGAACTATGGGCTCTTCACCTTCCAACTCTTCAGGTCCAGTCATTAATGAATATAAGCAAACCTCTCATAGAAGGAAAACTAGCCAATCCAAAACTGCTATCCTATCGTTCATTTGACGGTCTTCAAATCCCCTTCTTTTACTATAAGCCAGAGCCAGCTGCTCAGAAACATCCAGTTGTCATCTATCTTCATGGCGGACCAGAAAGTCAAAGCCGGGCGTCCTACAACCCACTTTTTGAATATTTACAAAGCAAGGGCTTTTGTATAGCAGCGCCTAATTTCCGCGGAAGCACAGGGTACGGTAAGACGTATACCCAATTGGATGATGTACGTAAACGGATGGATGCCCTAAAGGATGTGATATCCCTAGTGGACTTTCTCAAACAAGATCCAGATATTGATGCTAGTAAAATCGCTGTTCTAGGAGGAAGTTATGGTGGATTTTTAACACTTGCGGCGATCAGTCACTATCCCAATTTATGGGTGTCTGCAGTTGATATTGTAGGAATGTCGAGCCTGCGAACGTTTATCCAAACAACCAGTCCCTGGAGGAAGCGGCTTAGAGAAATTGAATACGGTACGGTTAAACAGGACGAGGATTTTTTTAATCAGATTGATCCTCTTAATCATGCGGACAGAATTACGGCTCCCTTGCTAGTCATTCACGGCGTAAATGACCCACGTGTCTCCATTGACGAGTCGGAGCAAATCGTCAATAAACTGAAGCAACGAGAACATCCCGTTACCTTTCATCGCATTGAAGGGGAGGGGCATAACTTAGTCAAACCAGAGGATAAAATCTACGTTTACTCTATGGTGGCTGCTTTCCTTGAGCAATATATGGGACGTGATTAATATCAAAGCTCAACGAACGGTGTATATGTATGTTCATCATCATTTGGATATCAGAGTGTCCCAGCCGCTTCCGGACTTTTCTAAAACTAGTTTATAAATAGGAATAAATACACCATCCATAGTGAAAGATTTCCCGGTTTTCCCCTTTGTGGGTGGCATAAGTGATGAAGAACAATGTATATCATATGCCGCTCAAAAGGTGATAAATTAATCGTTTACGGAGTGGTGACCATTCTGCCGCCAATCTTGTCCTATGCAATCATTTTTTCTTTTTAACCTGGCAAAATGTAGAACAAACGGACAAGCTGTCCAGACAATATTCAAGCTTTATCGTGCTGAAAAATGAGATAACATTCATTACTTCAATGGTCAGTCATACGATGAACACACTATAGAAAAATCGATTAATAATACTATTACTTTCTATAGCTTATCTAAATTAACGAAGGTTCCATGAAAAGAGTGCTTCATAAGTAAATCTGTTAATCCGGATGAAGGTGAACCAGCTATTAGATTCGATGTATAAAATTTGCCGGTTTTACCAGTTCCATAAAATTAGGCATCTATATTAGTAACAATACCCATCTATTGTACATAATTTGTTGATGAGTGTTCGAAATATAAATATTTTCATTTGTATACAGTACTTTTTTCGATATAACTCAGCTGCCGTTTTAAGTTTTCAATACCTATTTTTAATTTTGATTGAGGAGGAATAGAAAATGAATGATTTCCAAAATGAACTTCAAATGTTAAATGTTGGTGATTTCCAAGCGACTCAGGCAGTCCCTTCGGATCAAACACAGTATTATACTGATCAATTCGGTGAGCAATTCGGATTTGGTTTTGGTTTCAGATGCTTTAGTTGTTTTAGATGCTTTAACTGTTTTAATTGCTTTAACTGCTTTAACTGTTTTAGATGCTCTAACTGCTTTAGTTGTTCCCATTGCTCATCTTGCGCCAGATGTCATCGAGAAGACAATTAAGCCGTGTGTTAATCGTTTAGTTTTTTATTTGAGAAAGTCCCCTGTATTGTTGGCAGGTAGGAAAGTATAAACTTTCCTCCGCTGCATAAGTGCAACTAAGGTTGTCACCGAAAGGCTTGGTGACAACCAAGTTTTTTAACAGGAGTCTTTCAATATAAGGCATGACATAATGGACAAATTGCTGTACATAAGATGGTAGTGGAAGTGATAGTGAACAATTATGGCCACAAGGGTAAGGAGGATAGAGATGGCAAGTTTGAAACCTTCTATGCGTCTGAAAGTGAAAAGAGACACGTTTTATCTCCCTGAACCAAACCGAGGTGTATATTTTCGAAACAACTTAAGTTCATTCCGTATCGAAGGTAATGGAATCGATCAATGGCTTGAAAAATTGTTACCGATGTTTAATGGGGAGTATACGTTAGGACAATTGACTAACGAATTGCCTGGCCCATACCGGGATCGTGTATATGAAATTGCTGAAGCGCTGTATGCAAATGGCTATGTTCGTGATTTAAGCCAAGACCTTCAGCATCAATTATCGGATTATCAGCTTAAAAATCATGCATCTCAAATTGAGTTTGTGGACAATTTAGTTGGTTCTGGGGCAGCCCGTTTTCAAGTTTTTCGTCAGGCCAAAGTGCTGGCAGTTGGCTCTGGTCCTATTTTAAATTCATTGGTTTCTTCTTTAATTGAATCCGGGTTGACTAAGATCCAAGTGCTAATCACAGACGGGGTTCCGACCAATAGACAAAGGTTAAAAGAACTCGTGGAACATGCACGAAAGAAAGATCCAGAGTTTGACTTAAAGGAGGTTCCGCAAAAGAAAGAGAGTTGGCGGGAAATAGTAAAGCCCTTTGATTCAATTTTGTATGTGAGTCAGGAGGGAGAACTAGAGGAACTTAAGTATTTTCATACAGTTTGCAGGGAAGAGAAGAAAATGTTTCTCCCTGCTATATGCTTGCAGCAGGTAGGTTTAGCTGGTCCATTAGTACATCCAGATTCCGAGGTGTGTTGGGAGTCGGCATGGCGCCGTTTACACCATCCTGTCTTATTAAAAAATAGGCAATTTCCTTCTTTCTCTGCCACTCCGGGATCGTTGTTAGCCAATGTGATCGTATTTGAATTTTTTAAAGAGGTTACAGAAGTCACGGGATTGGAACAGAAAAATAGGATTTTTCTTCTTGATTTGGATACATTGGAGGGAAACTGGCATTCGTTTTTGCCTCATCCACTTGTAACGAGCGATATATTTGCTGAATGGGTTGAAGATGTCGAAAGCCGCATCCAAATAGGCTTAGAGAAAGTTGAGTCAGCCGGTAAATTACTTCTTTATTTCAACCAGTTGACATCAGAGAAATCAGGAATCTTCCATATTTGGGAGGAGGAAGATTTAAGGCAGCTTCCATTAGCTCAGTGTCGCGTTCAGGTAGTCGACCCCTTGTCAGAGGGACCAGCTGAGTTGATGCAGGACGTTGTCTGTTCGGGTTTGACTCATGAGGAGGCACGAAGAGAAGCTGGATTAACTGGGATTGAAACTTATGGATCGCGGATGGTCCGTTTGGTCGTTAATACGCTGCCACAAAATAAAAATGATGAAGGAATTTTGTCAGTAATGGAGGAAGTTGTCGGGGTTGGAGCTGGTGAATCGTTTGTTGAAGGTGTAGGTCGTGGGTTACAAAAGTGCTTGGCAGTGGAGCTTAGCAAGCAACAACTTAATCAGAAGTATTCTGTCTCTCCAGTACAGTTGCGTTTTATAGAAGACGAGAGATGCCGATTCTATTTAGAGGCACTGACTGTGATGCAGGGAGCACCAATTATCGGAATAGGAAGTGAAGTATCCGGTTTTCCTGTAGTATGGGTAGGTACGAAAGATGGATGGTATGGCAGTGCAGATCTAAATATAACAATGGCGTTACGGAGGGCATTACAGCAGGCACTTATCAAAGTGCAAAACAAAATGGACTCTACTAATGAACTAGCTAGTGAGGTAACGTCCGTATTTTTGGAGGACAAAGTGCCAGTTAGTCTCGGTATTCCTGCGTGTGAAGATGGGATACAAGCAGACATCCTGCAAGGAGCCATGGAAATACTAAAACGGAATGGAAAACGGGTCTTAGTATTTGAATTAGGACTTGAACCTGTTTTTAAAGAGCAGCTAGACGGAGTGTTTGGTGTTTTGCTGCGAGAGGAGGATTCACAATGAGTTCCCTCGTGTTGATTGTCGGAGAAGGTGTGCTTGCGGAACTTGTTAGCGATGAACTGTCAGCACACCATCAGGTTATTCGTAAGTCCAATTTTGAGGAAGGAGTTCCAAAAAATGCAGATTTGGCCCTTTTTTTGGATGATGGTTGGGAACCCTCTGTTCATCAAAAGGCTGAAGAAATGTTTAAAAAGACTGGTACTCCCTGGCTCAGAGGGTTCGTTTCATTTGGAGAAGGTGTAGTTGGTCCGCTTGTAAGACCAGGTGCAGCCGGTTGCTCTCAATGTGCGGACATGAGACGTCTAATGGGAGGACGTGACCGTTCAGAGATGTGGGAGGTACAACAGAGACCAGCTCTGGCCGGGGGAATGGGAAGTGACCCGTGGGCTTCAAGTAACGGACTTTTACAAATGGTTTACCTTATTGAGGTTGAGGTACAGAATTTATTACAAGGTGATCAGGCTTATTCGGAAGGGAAGATATATCTAATTGACTTGAAAACACTGAATAGCTCGTGGCATTCTTTTCTGCCCAACCCGCTGTGTCAGGTCTGTGGCGAATTACCCGATGATTCGCGAGACTTAGCCCGATTTTCACTGCAAGCAAGTCCGAAAATCAGTTCCAGCAGTTTCCGCTGCCGTCCGTTGGATGAAATGAAAAAAGTTATTGTCAAAGACTATCTGGATAATCGTACTGGTCTTTTGAATAGTAAAATGTATGATCTAGTGCCTCCATTTGCCGATGCGAGTGTTAATCTTCCTATGTTAGTCGGGGACGAGGGAACAGCCGGCCGGACCCATTCATACGAAGAAAGCGTGTCAACAGCCATTTTAGAGGGATTGGAGCGGTACTGTGGTTTAGAGCCACGTGGCAAACGGACAGTAATACATGATAGCTTGATTAACCTTGAAAATCAAGCACTTAATCCATTGAAGGTAGGCGTACACGCAAAGGAACAATATGCGCAGCCTGGTTTTCCATTTAAATCGTTTAATCCTGACCGTTCCATTAATTGGGTATGGGGTTATTCGTTCTTAGAAGAGCGTCCCATTCTGGTACCTGAGCGACTTGCCTATTATAGTGTTCGCGGGTCGCAAGGTTTTATCTATGAAACTTCCAATGGATGTGCGCTAGGAGGAAGTTTAGAGGAGGCGATTTTCTACGGAATTATGGAAGTGGTCGAGCGTGATTCATTCCTGATGACTTGGTACGCGAAGCTGAATCTTCCGCGACTGGACCCTTTTACAGCTGAAGACCAGGAGTTGGAGTTAATGGTCGAACGGATGCGAGCGGTCGCTGGGTATGATTTGTATTTGTATAACTCTACGATGGAACATGGTATTCCAAGTATTTGGGCAATGGCTAAAAACAGAAAGGAAAAGGGATTGAATCTCATCTGTGCAGCCGGAGCCCATCTGGACCCGGTACGGGCCGTTAAAAGCGCGATTCACGAGCTGGCGGGCATGATGCTCAACCTTGATGAACAGTTTGAGGCGAACCAGGAGGAGTATGAAAGAATGCTGCATGATTCTTCCTTGGTAAGACAGATGGATGACCACGGCATGCTTTACGGTTTACCGCAAGCAGAAGAACGCTTAAGTTTTTTGTTTGACACCAACAGCCCAATGCGGACTTTTAAGGAGGAGTTTAAGTGGGAGTCGAATCATACGGATCTTACCGATGATTTGCAAGACATTCTTCAAGTGTTCCGTCAGTTAAACCTTGATGTAATTGTTGTAGACCAGTCGACACCGGAAACGATGCGAAACAGATTACATTGCGTAAAAGTACTGATTCCGGGGATGCTGCCGATGACATTCGGGCATCACCTAACCCGCCTAACAGGACTTGAGAGGGTACTCCGGGTCCCTATGGAACTTGGGTATACGAATAAACCATTGACACCAGAACAACTCAATCCATATCCACACCCGTTTCCTTAAAGACTGATTAGGAGGTAGAGGATGAGTCTGGAAGAATTTTTGCAAAATCTGCATTTTAATATTGATAAGGCAAATCAGCCGAACTTGGAGGTAGACTGGGAGGATGCACCTCTTGCATATAAACTCTACCGTGGATTACCGATTGTTCCATTGTCCTCGGAAGTGCCGCTAACGCTTACTGGAGAAGAACCTCCAGCTAGACTGGACCTTAATAGAGTCGGTCATTTTCTCTGGTATGTATTCGGTTTTACCCAGTTGAGCCAATCAGTCTTTCCAATGGACTCCACAGAGCAAGATCCCCACCCTGTGCAGTCTTATCGGCGATTTGCTCCTTCTGGTGGGGCGCTATACCCTAACGAATTGTACGTGTATTTGAAGGTAGAGGGACTTCCTGATGGAGTCTACCATTATGATGTAGCGCACCATAGCCTGGTATGCTTAAGGGAAGGGAATTTCGACTCCTATTTAGCCAGGGCTCTGGGCAATCGGTGCGACTTCTCCTCGTGTTTTGGTATTGTCTTTGTGTCGACAATGTTCTGGAAAAATTTCTTTAAATACAACAACTTTGCGTATCGACTCCAAGGATTGGATGCTGGTGTGCTGATGGGACAGTTAATGGAGGTAGCAAAAAGGTTTGGCTTCGCGTCAGGTGTGTACTTTCAATTTCTTGATACCGCAATCAATCATCTGCTTGGACTATCCGAACTAGAGGAGAGCGTATATAGTGTAATCCCGCTATCTGTGGAAGCAACCACCTGGTCTGCTAACGGAAGGGACTTATACAAAAATGTTACATCGGAAGAATTGAAAAAAGAACTGCCAGCAATTCAAGCCGAACATTTCGAGCGGTCACTTAGTGTCAAAGAATATCCGATGATAACTGCGATGAATGAAGTCTCTAAGCTGGATTCCACAAATTCATTTAGGTTGCTCGAGAGGAGGACAATTCCTGAACGTATGGAGCTTACTGTGGAATTGCCTCAGGTAAAGTCCCTAACGTATGATCTGGCTGAGGCCTGCGGAAACCGATTTTCCCCCGACATGGATTTCGTTTTAGAAAAGGTGAGTCAACAACAACTGGCCACCCTTCTTCAAGAGGCAACAACTTCTTTTTCATACAGAAATGATTTGGATGAAGCGTATAGGAGTAATGTTCCTCGTGTAACAATTTACAGCTGTTTATATAATGTCGAAGGTATTTCTAATGGGGCGTACGATTATGACAGCGCAAAGCATATATTAAGAGAAATATACCCTGGAGACCATCGACTCCATTTGCAGACTGGAATGTCTCTGGATAATGTGAATTTGCTTCAAGTACCACTTTGCCTGCATGTTGCTGGTGATAAGGAATTCTATCAAACAGAACTAGGACACAGGGGTTACAGAATCCAACAGATGGAAGCAGGCATGCTAGTGCAACGATTGCTTTTGGCCGCATCAGCTCTCGAGATGGGAGGGCACCCGCTACTTGGATTTGACGCGAATTTGAGTGATGAACTCTATAAAATGGATCAACAAGGAAAGACCAGCTTAATCCAAATCCCAATTGGTCCCTATCGCCCTCGCCCTTCGCTGAGTGGAAGTTTGCACAGCTAATTTAAGGGAATACATTACAAACGCTGAAATGTACGATGAACAAATCGTAAGAAACTCACTCTCAGTAGTCCTTTCGCTGTTCATTTTTTTAAGAAGAGCATGTCTTAGCCTAATCTAATACATGCTCTTCATTATACTCAATTTTAACTTCACTTTTTCGCCCTGCATACCACTGAAAGAAAGAATGCGCCAGTTCGACCGGTACATCATTCATGACTGTTTTACGAACTGGCCTCCCTCTATTCGTTGTTTGAATTGATGCAAGTCCTAGCTTTTTTTGTACGATATTTCGTGTAATCATCGCTTTAATTACTTTTTCCCATTTAGAAACGAATAATGAGATAGTAAGCGCTCGCCTTTTTAAGAGGGACAACGATTCCAATTCTCCTACAGTACATGCAGAGAACAATAATAGATAGAATGCAGCCCCCTGGCAGAAACGTATTTGATTTTTCTTATTCATCATCACTAAGTAAAAAACAACGTGAAGCGCGCTCACGTTGTTTTTTTATTAATACCGTTATTCAAGTCTACCGATGGTTTATCGGTAACATCCAGTATATCAAGCAGGAAAACAAACACTGGAATACCGATAATCAATCCCCAGACACCAAAGAAATGCTGCGAGAATATTAGGACGATAAATGTATAAAATACAGGTAAATCCGTTTTCGAGGACATTAGCTTTGGATTTAAAATGTATGCTTCAATTGCATGGATAACCATAATTGCAATGAATAAGTAAACTACTGTCAAAAATCCCCCGATTGTAAAAGCAATTAGAGTTAAGGGGATAAGTGAAATAATAACGCCTGCGACAGGAATAAGTCCTAAAAAGAAAACCATGATTGACAATCCTATGATTTGCGGGAATCCAAGGATCATTAATACAATTACCGTTAGGAAAGTATTAATAAGCGCAATCATGAATTGTGCTTCAATTACCTTTCCAAATGTGCGTGAGAACTTTCTGCCAAAGTATTCGATCTCTCGATAAAATGGAGCAATCTTACTATGTTTAAACTTGCCAGTGAATTCCAATAAGCGTGGCTTTTCGAGAAGGAAAAACAAGCTAAGTAATAAAGCAATCAACACTTGAACACTCGTTTTGCTAATATCTGAGAATGACTTTAAAAGAAATGAGAAGCCATCTTCTAAATAAGCGGTAATTTGATTGCTTGCGATAATCGATTCAATGTAGTTAACGATAGCATTATCATACGACTTAAATGAGAAATTAGAAATTTGTCGAATCAATTGACTGATCTCCGCTGTAATCACTGGTAAATACTTCACAATTCCGACTGTTAACAGACTGACGATGAATGTGTATAGCAATAATATAAGTATTGTTCGATTTAGCTTAATACGTGCAACCGTAAATTCAACAAGTCCATTCATTAGAAAAGAAAAAATGAAGGTTAATAGAATGAGGTTCATCATGCTTCTAACACTAAAAAGGATAAGGATAATCAATCCAAAAATAATGCTTCGTTTTACACCTGTTTTCCTGAAAAAGTCTGCAATTGATTCCATGTAAAATAGTTCCCCTCTTACTAAAATATGTAATTGTATGAATAATAATACCTATCTATTTAAGTATCTACTCTAAAGTGGCAAAATACAAGCTGGAATTAAAGTTATTTGTTATTAATGCCTAATGACCAGGAGTTAACTCCATCTTTTATAGTTAGAATAATAAAAGACGGGAGTGATTGAAATGGTATGGTTTGTTTATATTGTCATTATTTTGTATGGACTATTGACTATGATTGCAACCGTGAGTCAAATAATCGCAAAAACGTTCCACGTGAATCATTTTATGTTTATCTTTCTACAATATTGATTCCTTCCTCACTGTTTATTGATAGTCAGCAGATAATGATTACCGTATTGATTATCGCTTTCACTGGTTTGCATATCGTAGCAGTTATCGAAGGACTAAAGGTGAATGGTCAGTTAAAATACAATCACCACCTTGTTAGATTTGGTGTTCATAGAATAATTTTTATCGTGGCGTTATATTATAACTTATTTCGGATAGTTTGTTACTATTTAGATAAAGTGTGACTTAGCTTAGTAGGGAGCTTGCTCTTAGGCTGGTCGCTCGGAAAATACACTTCGCTTTCCGTGGGGGGCTGGTGAGCCTTCTTGTGCTGGCGCACTTCGAAGTCTCACCTAGGCTCATCTTCCCGCAGGAGTCTTCGTGTATTTCCTACGCTGAGATTGAGCAAAATCTATCATATGTGAGTGTCAAACATACTACAATCAACATTGCGCCTATCTCGCACTTTATATCAACTTATCATTGACCTTGGAAAAGTAATAATTCTTTTCTTTTAACCGCAGTCCATTTTTAGTAAACTTTCTTATACCTTAAGTAAAGTGGTGAGTTAATGAAAATAGGGGAATTCTCCAGAGTAGTCGGATTAAGTAAGGATACCATTCGCTATTATGAAAAAATCGGATTGATTAAACCTAAAGTAATCAACAAACATCGGTATTATAAGGAAAAAGAACTTGATGACCTGGCTGCAATTATTAAGTTAATAAGGAATGGATTTAGCTTAGATGAAATTAAGCGAATGTTTCAGCTTGCTGAAAATGTCGAGAAAGATCAAAAGTTGGATGATGAAGCATTGGCTCGTTTAATGGAATTAATAGTTATATTTGAGAATAAAAATGAAGAAATGCTGGAAAGGGAACGGATTTTAGTGGTTAAGGCAGTTTTAGAGAGAGCAATAGGGAAAAATGAATATATGAATCGACTAAACAGACATTAGGAGATATAAGAATCTATTATACTTATAAATAGGGCAGGATGCCTCTGTGAAAACAGAAGGGGGATACAAATGGAATTTCTAAATTTGATTGCTATCTTTATTGTTATTTTCATATCAACGAATACGATAGAAAAAAGTTTAAAGACAATCGTTAGTCAAAATGAGCGTGTGATTGAATTATTATTGGAGATTAAAGAATCACAAGAAAAGGAATGAAGGAAAGTCTAAGCAGCTTATTTCTTGATACATACTCGAGATAATTCGTGGCAAACTAGAACCCATGGAGGTGTATCTATTGAGTAAGAATAGAAAGAATAAATTAAGCGGTAATGTAAGTGACGAGCAAGCGGTACGGAAGAATTTATCAAAGGAATTTGATCATGAATTTGCAAATGAACCATTAACACCAGAAGAGAAATATAATAATAAGAAAACGAAGAAGCGGCAATAAGGCAGTATTGGTTCCCTATTAACTATGTTGATGGGGGATTTTTAATTTATTCGCTTTTGGTTGATAAGTTATATAACTGACAATGCCTGTTATTGATAACAGTGTGGATATCCACTTTGGTGTTTTAGCATTAATCAGAGACTGCTTCCAAAAAATACCGAACTTCAAATAATAAGTATTAGTGCTAAGCGGATATAAAGTGGGAACTAACTCAGAATAGTAAATGCTCTGGGGACCGGTCGCTCCGGAAATATACTTCGCTTTCCGCGGGGGGCTGGTGAGCCTACTCGTGCTATCGCGCTTCGTAGTCTCACCGAGGCCCAACCTCCCGCAGGAGTCTTCGTGTATTTCCTACGCTTAGATTGTACACAACCTAGCGATATAAGTATGACTGGCCACTAGCTCACTAACTATCATTGGTGATTGCAATTGAAGAATTGACTAAGGAAAGTGACTGTCTACTATCTATATTCAGCATTATCACTAGTTCGTACTTTAACTATATACAACAATAATCGATAACACTGAGCCTTATCAAAAAGAGTCAGCTTATTCAAGCTGACTCACACATCATAAATAGAAGTAAAATATTCATATCCAGTATAATCAATTTTATTCACACCGAAGAAATTCTTAATTACAAATGCGGCCCCACCTAATGCACAGGAATATTCGCCCAATCTGGAAGCTCTAATTTCACGGTAATTATTAATTTTCGACTTAAGTTTATGCTCGATTTCTGTAATAAATGGAGAATTTCCATTTATAATGGCGCCATTAAGAATGATTTTCTCTGGGTTAAAGATATTGATAATATTATTGATACCAACTGCTAGATAATCGAGATAGGAATCAATGATTTGTGCTGACACCTCTCCAGCAGGCATTGCTTTGATGATCTCTTGGAGCGAGGCGGCGGGATCGTCTTTTTCTAACGCTTCAATCAATGCCCGCTCTGAGGCATACAATTCCCAGCAGCCTGTATTGCCACATGAGCAAGATAAGCCCTTCGATTCAACAACCATATGTCCTATTTCTCCAGCGAAACCTTGGTAGCCGCGATAGATTTTATTTTCATTAATGATTCCCAGTCCAATCCCTGAATATAATGTAATACAAAAAAGGTCTGCGATTGGTTCATCAAAGGCTTGTTCTGCGAAGACACTTAAGTTCGCATTATTATCAATATAGACAGTGGTTTGTAATGCTTCCTCAAGTCGATCCTTTATATTAATGTTGGACCACTTCTGTTTTGGAGTGAAAATAATTTCCTCCTTATCATTAACAATACCGTGGATGCCGACACTTATGCCGACGAGACCGTTTGGCTGATAGGCTTTTGCAAATTTTTCAATCAATGGTGTGATCGTTTCAATTAATTGATTTACCGCAAACTCCAGGACGGCATCCTGAAGTGCCAGTCGCACTTTATGGAATGCTTCTCCTTTTAAATTCATAAAGATTATATTGATATAATCTTCGACAATATCAATGCCAATACTAAATGCGCCGTTTGCATTTAATTCAAGAAGAATCGGCTTTCTCCCACGGGTAATCGATTCTCCTTCTTTCTTTTCCATTACGATTTTTTCTGCAATTAGATCACTTACTTGTGCAGAAACTGTAGCCTTATTCAATCCAGTAATTCGTGCCAAATCGCTTCTTGATAAGGATCTATTTTTGATAATTTCTTCAATCAATATTCTTCTATTCAATTGTTTTATATAGCTTGCATCGCCTGTATTCATGAATATCCTCCTCAATTATAAATTAAATTGAAAAAAATTAATATTTATACTTGAAAATTAAAACGTTTACATATATGATAATACTATACAATAAATAGTTTGTTTAGTAAACAAATAATTAATCCTATAAAATAAAACTTTACGTGGCATAATAAAATGTAGTGGCAAACTATTTAATATAAAAAGGGAGAGGTTGATCAAAGTGAAAACTTTTATTACAGACGATTTTCTACTCTACAATGAAACAGCCAGAGAACTCTTTCACAACACAGCTAAAAATTTACCAATTATAGATTATCATAACCATTTGAATCAATATGAAATCTTAGAAGATAAAAATTACTCCAATTTAGCAGAAGTATGGCTTGGTGGAGACCATTATAAATGGCGTGGAATGAGAGCAAATGGGATTAGTGAAGATTATATTACTGGAAATAAGAGTGATTATGAGAAATTCCTAGCATGGGCAAAGACTGTACCTAATACATTAGGTAATCCATTGTATCACTGGACCCATTTAGAATTGCTTCGATATTTTGATATTGATGAACTTTTAAATGAGAAATCAGCTCCAGCGATTTGGGAAGCTGCGAATGCTAAGCTAGCAACTCCGGAATTATCGACGAGAGCATTATTAAAAAACAAAAATGTCGAATTTGTCGGTACAACGGATGACCCAACAGACGACCTAGAAGCACATAAAGCATTAGCGAAGGAAGACTTCTCGATTAATGTTTCTCCTTCTTTCCGTCCAGACAAAGGATTAGCAATTGAAAACGATGATTTTCTTGCTTGGGTTGAGAAGCTAGAACAAGCTACGAATACTTCTGTTAAAAATTATGAAGCATTCTTAAATGGAATGGCAAGTCGTGTGGACTACTTTGATGAACATGGCTGCCGCAGTTCGGATCATGGAATAAATGTAATCTTCTATGAAGCAGCAACGAAAGAAGAAGTATCTGCTATTTTTGAGAAGCGTCTAAATAATGAAGCATTGTCTGAAAAGGAAGTTGAACAGTTTAAAACCTATACAATGGTTACATTAGGTGAGTTGTATGCAGATAAAGGCTGGGTAATGCAATTCCATATGAATCCATTACGTAATAACAGTACACGCAGGTTTAGAAAAATTGGACCAGATGCAGGTTTTGACTCGATTGGCGACAATTTACTTGCAGATAAACTTTCAAGTCTTTTGGATGCAATGGATATTAATGATAAACTTCCAAAAACAATTCTTTACAGCTTAAATGCAAGAGACAATGATATTCTTGCTGCAATGGCTGGTAATTTCCAAACAGATGAAATTCCTGGTAAAGTCCAATTTGGAACAGCATGGTGGTTTAATGATACAATCGACGGTATGGAAGACCAAATGAAGACGTTAGCAAATATGGGACTCATCAGTAATTTTGTCGGTATGCTAACAGACTCTAGAAGTTTCCTTTCCTTCCCAAGACATGAGTATTTCCGAAGAATTCTATGTAATTTATTAGGAACATGGGTTGAACAAGGAAAAGCGCCGAAAGATATGGCATTATTAGAAACATACGTAAGAAATATTTGCTACAATAATGCAAAACGCTTCTTCACAATATAAAATAAATGTAAAATACTGTAGGAAGTTTTTATTTATAGTAGATATTCGTTATAATAAAAAGAGCTAATATTAAATAAAGTTACTAAGCAAAGGATGAATGAAGCAATGTCAAAACAACAGATTGGTGTTATTGGATTAGCAGTAATGGGGAAAAACTTAGCGTTAAACATTGAAAGCAGAGGTTACTCTGTAGCAGTATTTAACCGTTCATATGAAAAAACAGAAGCATTCCTTGCTAATGAAGCAAAAGGAAAAAACTTTGTTGGTGGCAAGACAATTGAGGAATTCGTTAATTCCTTAGAAAAACCACGTAAAATCTTACTTATGGTTAAAGCGGGTGCAGCAACAGATGCAACGATTGAATCATTACAACCATATCTTGAAAAAGGCGATATCTTAATTGATGGTGGTAATACATTATTCGAAGATACAATCCGTCGTAATAAAATGTTAGACGAAACTGGTATTCACTTTATTGGAACAGGGGTTTCAGGTGGAGAAGAAGGAGCACTTAACGGACCTTCTATGATGCCTGGTGGCCAAAAAGAAGCATATGAGCTTGTAGCGCCAATCTTTGAAGCTATTTCAGCTAAGGTTGATGGTGATGCATGTGTGACGTATATTGGACCAAACGGTGCTGGACATTTTGTTAAAATGGTACACAACGGTATCGAATATGGTGACATGCAATTAATCTCTGAAGCATACTTCATCTTAAAACATGTACTTGGAATGGAAGCTGAGGAGCTTCATGAAGTATTTACAGAATGGAATAAAGGTGAGTTAGACAGTTACTTAATCGAGATTACTGCTGACATCTTTACTAAGAAAGATGATGAAACAGGTAAAGCACTAGTAGACGTAATCATGGATAAAGCAGGACAAAAAGGAACAGGTAAATGGACAAGTAAAAACGCATTAGATTTAGGTGTTCCACTTCCATTAATTACGGAATCTGTATTTGCTCGCTTTATCTCTTCATTGAAAGACGAACGTGTCGCAGCAAGTAAAGTATTAAGCGGACCAAGTGTAGAAAAATACGAAGGTAACCGTGAAGAGCTTGTTGAAGCAATCCGTAAAGCATTGTATATGAGTAAAATTGTTTCTTATGCACAAGGATTCGCACAAATGCGTGCAGCTTCAGAAGAAAATGACTGGAATCTTCAATTCGGTGACATTGCAATGATCTGGCGTGGTGGATGTATCATCCGTGCGAACTTCCTGCAAAAGATTAAAGATGCATATGATCGTGAACCAGCACTAGCAAACTTAATGCTAGATCCTTACTTCAAAGAAGTCGTTGAAGGATATCAATCAGCATTACGTGAAGTTGTATCTGTAGCGATTAAATATGGTATTGCTGTACCAACATTCGCAAGTGCAATTGCTTACTATGATAGCTATCGTTCAGAAGATTTATCAGCTAACTTAATTCAAGCACAACGTGATTACTTCGGTGCACATACGTATGAACGTAAAGACAAAGAAGGCGTATTCCATACGAACTGGTTTTAAGAGCAAAAGCGCAAGCGCCCGTTAGCTGAAAGTCGATGTGGCCAGTTTTGCAAGTGAATAGTACAAAGTAAATATAATATTTCTATGTCTGTGGATTATATAACTTAAAGAACGCTACTTTATTTTAAAGTAGCGTTCTCATTCATCACTCATCTTGCTAAGCTTGCAGCTAAGTGTTCTTCATTCAAAGTAAAGGTTAGCTCTGGAACCTCCAGGAAGCGTTGAATTAAGAGTGCACAAGCTCCTAGAACACAAGCGTTATCGGCGAGATCTGATAGTACAATTTCGCGGTATGTGCTGACAGAGGATCTGAAGTGACTTGTGATTTCCTCAACCGCATTCGGATATAGCTGCAATATCTTGCTATTGATGACAATTGTTTCTGGATTGTATAGATTAATAATATTATTTAAACCGATCGCCAAATGTTTATTAAATTGTTTTATTTGTTGTAACGTAAAGTCATCTTTGTTTTTAATAAATGTATTAATATCATTGACGGTTAAGTTTTTCTTATTGGATTTCATGGACAAAACTTCTAATAGGCTTGTTTCTGAGCAGTAACGCTCCCAGCAGCCATGATTTCCACATTTACAAGGTTTGCCATCTGGTGCAATAATCATATGCCCCATTTCGCCGGCATAACCGTGGTATCCTTTATGTAGTTTTCCATCAATCATAATACCAGCACCAATACCAGAAGTTAATATAATGGTGAGCAAGTTATCACTTTGGTGATATTTGTATACTTTCTCAGCATATGCCGATAAGTTTGCGTTATTTTCGATAGCTATGTTGAGATCTGTTAATTCCGCTTTAAGATCATCTTTTAAATTCTTATGGCGCCATTGATATTTTGGGACAAATAGAATACTTTCATCATTATTGACGGTTCCATGGATGCCAATCATGACACCGACTAGACCGCAATGGCTGTTGGAATATAGGCTCATATAGTGTTTTATATGAACAATTAGCAAGGAGACAATTTCATCATAATTACTTGTATTCGGATAAATTGTATCCGACTGAATCGGTCGACCATTTAATCCAGAGACGGTAAATTGGATACGTTCGTAGTCAAGGTCAATACCTAAAGCGTACCCCGCGCTGCTATTTATGGATAGCATGATTGGTCTTCTTCCAACTGTATTATGTTCTTGCTGTGTTTCATAGATTAATTCTTCTTGTAATAGATCTGCAACTTGAACGGAAACGGTTGCTTTGTTTAGGCCAATGATCTTTGATAAATCTGCTCTAGAAATTGAGCCGTATTGCACGATGTTTTTTAAAATTAGGCTTCTATTTATTTTTTTTATATATGCACCATCACCGGTAACCATCTTTTATCCCCCTATGTTTTATTACTGGAGTATTAGAAAGAATTTCAGCACATTTGTTTTTTATTTGTTGATTGCACAAATTAACCCGACCTACTGATGAAAGGGTTTACAAAAACAGGGACCAAAATAGTACTAAAACATATAATCTCTGACACCGTCGATACTCCATTTAAATATATTATAGCAAAAGATAGGGAATTAGGGGAATAAATTTTAAAGATACGAAAGAATATACAATCTCTTCTAAGTTATTTTAGACAAGGTTGTCTAACCGAAACTTCTAACAATAAATATTAAACTAATGAGGTGACAGAAAAATGAAAATAGCATTGATTGCACATGACGAGAAAAAAGATGACATGGTCCGTTTTACACAAGCTTATAAATTTGTTTTAGAAAAGCATGAGTTATATGCTACAGGAACGACAGGATTAAGAATTGCTGAAAACACAGGGTTAACGGTTACACGATTTCAATCTGGACCTTTAGGTGGCGACCAACAAATCGGAGCAATGATTGCTGAAAATAAAATGGATATGATTATCTTTTTCCGTGATCCATTGACAGCTCAACCACATGAGCCAGATGTTTCAGCTTTAATGCGATTAAGTGATGTATATTCCATCCCACTTGCAACCAATATGGGGTCAGCTGAATTATTTATCCGTTCTTTAGATCGTGGAGATCTTGATTGGCGTACGGTTATTCATAGTAAATAATTATCCTGTCATGTTTTTGAAAAAGCACTCACAGATAATTTTATGGGTAATTTCGACAGTGTGAAGCAATGACTTATCAGATTTTTTAGTCTAAACTAAAGGTAGTTCCTATCAGAAAGGAATGATTTATTTGAAAGAGTCAATCCTTTCAGTCTATCGAGCTCAAGGGAAATGGGCGAACATGGATTATCATTCACACCAGGAATATGAAATTTACTTTTTCCACGGAGGCTCTTGCAGGTACCTCATTCATAATCAAATTTATGAACTAGAGCCTGGAGATATTCTGTTGATGGATGGGTTGACGCTTCATAAACCGAATATCCCAAATAATAGTGAATATATCCGCAGTATCATTCATTTCTCGCCGCAATGGATCGCAGGTATGCTGAAAGAAATAGGGGCACTGCATTTATTGGATGTATTTAAAAAACTGCATCATTGTTTAATTCGCACGAGGGAAAACCAAGAATCAAAGAAATTAGAGCAGATTGTTAAGCTTTTAGCAGATATAAGTCGCTCCGCTCATATGAATGATGGTACCGGTGAATTAGAACAGAAGGCATTACTATTACAAATCTTGATTATGGTTAATCGTCTTGGACAAGCAGAATCAAAGAAATTGCAAACAACTAAGCCTGATAAGGCAAAGCACGCAGAGAATATCGTTTCGTATATTCAAGATAATTATATGCAAAAATTAAGCATTGAAGTTATTTCAGATGCTTTAAATTTAAGCAGGTCTTATGTTTCTCATGTTTTCAAGGAAATGACAGGGTTTACAGTGATGGAATATGTTATGGGTTACCGTTTAACACAGGTAAAATTTCTGTTGGAGATGGAGCCAGATAAAGCATTAAAGGATATAGCAATTGAATGTGGTTTTGAAAGCGTACCACATTTTAGTCGTTATTTTAAAGAGAATGTAGGCGTAACGGCAAGGGAGTACCGTAACGGTCGATTAAAAATATTTCGTGAGGAGAATGAGAAATGAGCAAAGTTAGATTAGGTATTATTGGTTTGGGCGCACAAGGGGGAGCATATGCAGGTTTCATTGCAGAAGGAAAAGTTCCAAACATGACTATTGGTGCAATCTGTGATACAGATCCAGAGAAGAAGGCTGTTGCTGCGGAAAAATATCCAGATGTTCCATTCTATGATAATTACATTGACATGTTAGAAAGCGGCGATGTTGATGCGGTTGTTACTTGTGTTCCACATTATTTACATCCAGAAATGGGAATTGAAGCACTGAAAAGAGATGTTCACGCATTAGTAGAAAAACCAGCAGGCGTATATACAAAACAAGTTCGTGAATTAAATGAATTTGCAGCAACGAAGCCTGAATTAACATTCGGAATTATGTTTAATCAAAGAACGAATGAGTTGTATCAAAAAGTAAAACAAATTGTGGATAGTGGTGAAATCGGTAAAATCCGTCGTACGAACTGGATTATTACTACGTGGTGGAGACCACAAGGTTATTATGATCAAAGTGCATGGAGAGCAACATGGGAAGGTGAAGGCGGCGGGGTTCTTGTAAACCAAGCACCACATCAACTTGACTTGCTTCAATGGATTGCTGGAATGCCGAAGAAAGTCTATTCAAACGTTAAATATGGCTACCAACGTGACATTGCTGTAGAGGATGAAGTTACAGCATTACTTGATTATGGTAATGGAGCAACAGGAGTATTTATTACTGCTACACATGACATTATGGGAACAGACCGTTTTGAAATTCATGGGGACAATGGAAAAATTATTGTTGATGACAGTAAAAAAGTTACTATTAAACGACTTGCAAAACCAGAATCTGAGTTGAACGAAACAATGAGCATGATGGATGTTGCAAAAATCTTTATGGGTGGAAACACAGATGAGATTTATGAAGAAGAAGTGATTGAATTTGAAAGTGTATGGGGTGCACAGCATTCGGCTGTTATGGAAAACTTTGCAGCGAATATTTTAGATGGTACACCATTACTTGCACCTGGTAGCGATGGTATTAATGGAGTTGCACTAGCAAACGCAATCCACCTTTCTAGCTGGTTAGGTAAAGAAGTGGAATTGCCAGTAGATGAAGATCTATACTTCGACGAATTACAGAAGAAAATTGAAGAAGAAAAACTAAATCCAATCGCTAAAGCGTAAAGCTAGTTTAGCGACGTACGGACTGCGCCCCGCATTTTGGGGTGGTTCGACGTGTCGAACATTCCTTCGTAGGAGATAGAGGAAACACGATTCGCTTCCAGCGAATCGATGTTGACTTTCACCACAAGGGTATAAGTGCGACTAAGCCTCATGTGTAACCAATCGGCAAGTCTTCTTTATCGTACGAAGGTGAGGGAAGTCTCGCTGGACGCTGGAGCTGGACGTGGCTATTTTTTGAAAAGAGTTATACGCTGACAGCACTCTATAAAGATTCCCAATAAAAAAATAATGATGCATGCTAACCTATGTCCAGATTGGATATAGGTTAGCTTTCAAAGGAGGCTTAAGTCCATGCTAAACATCGCAGTTATTGGACTTGGTGATATTTCTAAAATCCATCTTCCGGTTATCCAAGAAAACCAAAATGTAACCTTGGTTGCAGTATGTGATATTGATGAAACATTAAGAGATACCGTTCCAGGAGTAAAGTTTTATACGGATTACCATGAAATGCTGACAAAGGAAAAATTGGATTGTGTCCATATTTGTTTACCGCATGATCAACATTATCCAGCAACTAAAGCATGTGTAGAAAATGGTGTCCACGTATTTCAAGAGAAGCCACTTGCGAGAAGTGCAGAAGAGGGTATGTTTATCGTCGATCTTGAAGAGCAACATCCGGATATAAAAATCTGTGTGTCCTTCCAAAACCGCCTAAATGAATCCTTTGAAAAAATGCAAGAAATGATAGAAAGTGGCGAATATGGAAAAGTAACAGGTCTAAAAGGACTCGTAACATGGTACAGGGCAAAAGAATATTACGACGCTAAACCGTGGCGAGGCATCATGAGACAGGCTGGTGGAGGCGTGATGATTAATCAGGCAATCCATACATTGGATCAAATGCAATTGATAGGTGGAGAAGTAGACACGATTAGAGGCTCCATCGACAACCTCGTCGATTACGGCTATGAGGTGGAAGATACGGCAACAGCAAATATTCAATTCAAAAATGGTGCGACAGGATTGTTTTTCGCAACCGTAACAAATGCCAGCAATTCATCTGTCGAATTTCAAGTTATTCTTGAAAAAGGGAAATTAACAATTAAAGATAGCGTCCTGACGAAGACAAATGAAGAAGGTAAAAAGGAAAAAGTAATCGAAGACGCGAAGCTACCTGGTGCTAAATTCTACTATGGGGCAAGCCATTCTAAATTGATCAACCATTTCTATACTTGTATTGAAGAAGATTCACAAGATTATATTCATGCAAGAGATGCTCAAACGTCAATGGAAATGATTAGTGCAATTCGAAGGTCATCGGAAATAAAACAACCAATTAAAATGGAGGTATACAAATGACTAAAGGTAAAATCGGCGTACAAATGATGATGCTTAAAGGAAAAGTAGAAGAAATTGGTGCATATGAAACAATGAAAAAGCTGCATGAACTTGGCTTCGGTGCTGTTGAAGTATCACAAATTCCAATGACAGAAGAAAACGTTGCAGAATTAAAAAGAGCAAGTGAAGAATTCGACATTAAAATTGCAGCTCTCTCAGCTGGATTAGAACCAATGCTTCCAGGTGCACCAGGGGAAACATTAAGCAATGACTTCGATAAGATTGTGAATGATTGTAAAACATTAAACTGTAATTTCATTCGTATTGGAATGCTGCCATTAAACGTAATGGGAGACAAGGATCAAATCTTAGCATTTATCGAGCGAGCAGAAGCAATGGCAGAGAGGCTTGCAGAACATGGAATTGAATTATACTACCATACACATCATATTGAGTTCCAAAAATTCGATGGTGAATTCCTATTAGACATTATGAAAAACAATACATCGAAGCTCGGCTTCGAATTAGATGTTCACTGGATTCAACGTGCAGGGGTAAACCCAATTACATTTGTACAACAATATAAAGGACGTATCGCACTATTACACTTGAAGGATTATCGTATCGGTAAACTAGAAATCGATGAAGATGACCTTAAGGACATGGGGAAATTCTTCAACAAGTTTACCAACTTAATAGAGTTTGCTGAAGTTGGCGAAGGAAACCTTGATATTAAAGGCGTAATCGAAGCGGGACTTGAAAGCGGTGCACAATACTTCCTAATCGAACAAGACGACACATACGGAAAAGACCCATTCGACTGCCTGCAAACATCAGCAGAAAACCTACGCAAACTAGGCTATGCTGACTGGTTCTAAAAAATAAACTGCGATTTACTTTGGGGTGATGTGTGCTCACTGGCCAGTCGCTCCGGAAATACACTACGCTTTCCGCGGGCGGCTGGTGAGCCTCCTTGTGCTATCGCACTTCGTAGTCTCACCGAGGCCTTTCCTCCCGCAGGAGTCTTCGTGTATTTCCTCCGCTGGGATTGAGAAAAATCGAACATTTAGGAGTGCAAACACACCAACTATCGCCGTTGATTGGAGCTGAGGACAGGAGAGCTGAAGCGTTGCCCGCGGAAAGCGACTGTCCGCAGCGGAAATCAACTTTGTGCCCATTTCGTGACTAATATAAATTACAGCAATCGATAAGGTATGAATGAAGGAAAACTGCAATTTGATAGAAATCGGTCAGAAGCCGGTTTCTATTTCCATGTAAAAATAACAATCAAGGAGAGTTGATAAAATGAGCAATAAAGACGGAATGAACTATGCTCCAAAAGGGAAGCCAAATCCAGTTGTTAAAGAAGGAGAATTCCAGATTGCAGCAGCAGCACTGGACCATGGCCATATTAATGGAATGTGCAATGGACTAGTCGAAGCTGGCGCAACATTAAAATGGGTATATGATCCAGATCCAGAAAAGGTCAAAGCCTTTGTCGAACAATTCCCAGGTGTAGAGGTTGCTGAATCATTGGAACAAATCTTAAACGATGACGCTATTAAATTAGTTGCAGCAGCAGCAATCCCATCCGAAAGAAGCGCACTTGGCAATAAAGTAATGGAAGCTGGTAAAGATTATTTCACAGATAAAACTCCTTTTACAACACTTGCTCAATTAGAGGAGACAAAGCAGGTAGTAGAGCGTACTGGACAGAAATACATGGTATATTTCAGTGAAAGACTCCATGTAGAAGGTGCAGTATTTGCTGGACAATTAATTAAAGACGGAGCGATTGGTGGTGTCATCCAAGTAACAGGATTTGGTCCGCATCGTTTAAACGCAGATACTAGACCAGATTGGTTCTTCAACAAGGAACAATATGGCGGTATTTTATGTGATATTGGTAGTCACCAAATTGAGCAGTTTTTATACTTTACTGGAAATGAAAATGCAAAGCTGTTACATAGTAAAGTAGGAAACTATAATAATCCAGAGTATCCAGAATTAGAGGATTATGGTGATGCAACATTAGTTGGTGAAAATGGTGCGACATTCTTCTTCAAAGTTGATTGGTTCACACCAGACGGACTGAGTACTTGGGGCGATGGTCGTACGTTTATTACGGGAACTGAAGGAACGATTGAAATTCGCAAATATGTGGATGTAGCGCGTGAGGAATCAGGAGATCATCTTTATTTAGTTAATAAGGATGGCGAGAAGCATTATTCTCTATCTGGTGAGGTAGGCTTCCCATTCTTTGGTGAACTGATTAAAGATTGTATCAATCGTACAGAAAATGCAATGACGCAAGAACATGCATTTAAAGCAGCAGAGCTATGCTTAAAAGCGCAAGATGAAGCAGTTGTAGTAACAAAATAATAAAACATACTGTCCTTGAAATGGTTAGGGTATCATTTCAGGGAAAAATGTTTGTATCTTGGTAGAAAGTATAAAAGCTATCTTACTACATAAGTTCAACTAAGGCCGTCACCGAAAGGCTTGGTTAATCCCTAATTTTCTAAAAATCCTAATGCCACGTTTGCCATTCCAATAATTATTTCCTTTAAAACATATATATTTTTCAAAAAAGATAACGCTTTCTCTTGACGGAGTGAAGTTCAGATGATAATCTTAAATTATTAATTTGTTTATTAAACAAATTAAAAGATTTACCAATAAAAAGCATTAGTGAAATCGTATTCTTTACTTTAGTAGCTAAGAAAGTAAAACAATCTTCTTTCTAAATTAGATTAGTGCAACTTGGTTTTCACCCAAAAGCTTTGTGACAACCAAGTTTTCTAAAGAAGATTAGAATATACAAGCGTATAAAGAAAGTTTTAGCTTAATGAAAGTCTAAACTATCTTTTCGTAGGGAAATATACAAATAATAGAGTGAGATAAGTAAGAGAAATGTATTCATAAAAAAGGAGTGGCAGAAGCTATGGGCATTCTACAAGAATTATTGAAGGACATTCCTGTTCCTAAAATGGTAAAGGTAAAGCAAACCTTCGACAAATCGCAAGTAGAAGATGTTAGTGGTACTTTGAAGGCCGAGCTAGAAAAGGTAAAGGATACAGTAGAGCCTGGAATGGAGATTGCAATTGCTGTTGGAAGCAGGGGAGTCGATCGAATCGTTGAGATTACAGCAATCACGGTTCAATTCCTGAAAGACTTAGGTGCGAAACCATTCATCGTACCAAGTATGGGCAGTCACGGAGGAGCAACTGGTCCAGGACAGAAGGCGGTTCTTGAGCATCTTGGAGTGTCAGAAGAAAGTGTTGGCGCAGAAATTCGCTCGTCAATGGAAGTAATCAAGCTTGGTGAATTACCGAATGGCCTGCCAGTTTATATTGATAAATTGGCTTCTGAAGCAGATGGAATCGTCGTTATTAACCGCGTTAAACCACATACGGCCTTCCGTGGTCATGTGGAAAGTGGAATTATGAAGATGATCAGTATTGGTTTAGGGAAACAAAAAGGAGCAGAAGCTTGCCATCAATTAGGATTTAAACATATGGCAGAACATGTTCCAGCAATGGCTAAATTAGCGATGGAGAAAATGCCAATCTTGTTTGGTGTCGCTACGGTAGAAAATGCGTTTGACAAAGTGGCTAGAATTGAAGTACTTAAACCAGAAGAAGTAGAAGAAAAAGAAACAGAATTACTGAAGCTAGCAAAAGACTTATTACCGAAGCTTTTATTCGACCAAATTGACGTACTTGTGATTGATCAAATTGGTAAAAACATTAGTGGAGATGGAATGGACCCGAATATTACGGGAAGATATCCAACACCATATGCACATGGTGGACCCGATGTAACGAAAATGGTTGTTCTTGATTTAACACCACAAACGGAAGGTAATGCAAATGGAGTTGGAACAGCAGATTTCACAACCGGGCGGCTTGTAGACAAAATGGACCGTGAAGCAACGTATGCGAATGGCCTAACATCTACTGTTGTAGGACCAACACATATTTCCACAACATTACCGACAGATAAACAAGCAATTCAAGCAGCAATCAAGACATGTAATATTTTAGATTTCACAAAGGCGAAGGTTGTTCGAATTAAAAACACACTTGAAGTAAGTGAAATTGAGGTTTCAGAATCGTACCTTGATTATGTAAAAGAACACGCGAATATCGAACAAATCTCTGAACCATATGCATTCGGTTTTGATGATAAAGGAAACTTATTCTAAATCATTTATGAATAGTAAATATATCAATAGGGGGAATTATCAATGACAAATTTATTCGATCTAACTGGTAAAGTAGCAGTTGCAATTGGTGGAAACAGTACATTAGGAGCTTCAATGGCAAAAGGACTTGCAGGACAGGGAGCAAAAGTTGCGATTGTTGGTCGTAATTTAGAAAAAGCGGAAGTAGTAACGAAAGAAATCATTGACGCTGGTGGCGAAGCTAAATCATTCCAAGCAGACGTAAGTGATCTTCCATCAGTTGAGCGTGTTGCAAAAGAGATTGAAGCATGGGCAGGCGGATGGGATATCGTTCTAAATGCACCTGGTAAAAACAGTTCTACACCATTCTTGGAATTAGAAACAGACGAATGGGATGACATCATGGATGTTAACTTAAAAGGGCTAGTATTCTCAACACAAATTTTTGCAAAACGCATGATTGAACAAGAAAGAAAAGGAAGCATTATTAATATTTCTTCTGTTTCTTCTAACCCACCATTATCAAGAGTATTTACGTATTCTGCATCTAAAGCAGGCGTGAACAGTGTAACACAATATTTAGCTAAAGAATTTGCTCCACATGGTATTCGAGTGAATGGGATTATTCCAGGATTCTTCCCTGCAGAGCAAAACCGTAAAATCCTTGATGATGCAAGAATTGAATCTATCATGAAACATACACCAATGGAACGCTTCGGTGAGCCAGAAGAATTACAAGGTGCAGCAATTTACCTTGCTTCAGATAAAGCATCTGGTTTCGTTACTGGAACGTTCGTACGTGTAGATGGTGGATATGGAAGTATGACAATCTAAGGTAGTATAATAATAAATGATATGAAAGGCTTTGGGGTAAGCTCCAAAGCCTTTTCTAAAGAATCGTGACAAAGGAAGAGGTAGCTATGGGTAGAGAATTTGCAATCGGACTTGATATTGGTACAACAAGTGTCAAAGCGGTAATATTCGATTTAACGGGGAATTTAATTGCAGAGGCAGAAGAAATGGTAACAACAAATTATCCTAATCCTGACTGGACAGAACAGGATCCTAAGGAAGTGGAAAAAGCATCTGTAAAAGTAATGAAAGAAGTAATTAATAATGCAAAGGCAGAAGCAGATGAATTATTAACCGTCGGAATTTCCTGTGCGATGCATTCGATTATTTGCATGGACGAACAAAACGAACCACTGTCACAAATGCTTATTTGGTCAGATGCGAGAAGCAGTGAGCAAGCGGAAGAGCTTTTAAAAAATGAAGGATTGGATATTTTCTCTCGTACTGGTACACCAATCCACCCGATGTCACCACTACTAAAATTAATTTGGATGAAAGAAACCAATTATGAACCGTATCAAAAAGCCGCGTACTTCATGTCAATGAAGGAGTACTTGCTACAAAAATGGTTTGGTAAACGTGTTGTTGATTACTCGATGGCTTCTGCAACAGGATTACTAAATGTTAAGAACCTCGATTGGGACGCGGAAACATTAGCTATTGCAGGTATTACAAAGGAACAACTATCGGAAATTGTTCCCCCAACAGAGATATTGACGAATATTGACGAAGCAGTTGCGAAGGAAATTGGCATATCAACTGAACTTCCTTTCGTAATAGGTGCTGCAGACGGTCAATTAGCGAACCTTGGCAGTGGAGCAATCTCACCAGGAGAAGTAAATGTATCTGTTGGTACAAGTGGTGCCATTCGTCAATTTATTGAAGGTGCACCTGTAAATGAAAAAATGGAAACATTTACGTATGCATTTTCAGATGATACATCAATCATTGGTGGTCCAACAAATAACGGTGGGATAGCTTTGCAGTGGTTTAAAGACTTAATTGGATTTAACGGGTCACATGATGAATTACTCGCAGGTGCGAAGACAATAGAGGTTGGTTCAGAAGGAATTATTTTCTTGCCTTATGTAAACGGGGAACGGGCGCCACTTTGGAACGGACGTGCAAAAGGTAACTTCTATGGCTTAAGTATTGGGCATCAGAAGGATCATCTAGCTCGTGCTGTTTTAGAAGGAATCACGTTTAATATATATCAAATTGGCAAATCATTAGAGAAGATTGCCGGCAAGCCTAAGAAGATTAGTGTTAATGGTGGTCTATCGAAGTCCCAGCTTTGGGTACAAATTATGGCCGATGTATTTGGACAAGATATTTATATCTCAGATACACATCATAATGCAGCATGGGGTGCGGCATGGACAGCTCTAGTTGGGATTGGCAAAGCTGAGACCTTCGAAGCGATAAAAGAAAATCTTCCAGCTGAAAAAGTGACCCATCCAAATATGGAAAACCATGAATTGTATTTGCAAGTATACGAGAAATATGAAAAGCTGG
Source organism: Oceanobacillus chungangensis (assembly GCF_003369565.1). Lineage (GTDB taxonomy): Bacteria > Bacillota > Bacilli > Bacillales > Amphibacillaceae > Oceanobacillus > Oceanobacillus chungangensis. The sequence continues at coordinate 81,920 of NZ_PIOD01000010.1, forward strand.
CGAAGGATTTAGCAGTGTATTTCAATTAAGCTAGAAATTTATTGCTCTTTAGGGGAGAGACTTTAAGAGAAGCGAAACCGATATTTAATTGGTTCGTTTCTTTTTTCATGATACGATTGAATTATTCTGCAGGGGGGAAAGACATGAAACAACATCCTATTTTTCGTTATCTTTATATCTACTATTCTTTTGTATTTATCCTTCACATCATAAATGTATTTTTAGAGAGTGAGATATTAAACTATATCATAGGTCTCTTAGCAGTTATTATGCTCGTTGTATCAATTCAAGGAGCTTCACGGTTATTTAAAATACTAGGTATTATATTTCTTTCGATAGGAGGCATTGCCTTCTTAACCTCTGGGCAGGATTTTTGGAAGATACCTATATTTTTAACGTCTAACATGTCGCTCTTGACGCTGCTTGCAATGCTCCCATGGATGAATAGTGTAGTAAAAAGCGGAAGATTTGATAAGAGTTTAAATCAATTATTGAACGCCGATGCATCGGATTTAGGAAAACTGTATCCACGCAGTTCTTTCACAACACTTACGTTGGCATCCTTTTTAAATTTATCAGCTGTGACAATTTCTCAGGATGTATTGAGCAATACTTTAAGAAAACTAAAAAAAGAGGTTCGCAATGCTTTTATTAGTACAGCAACATTAAGAGGTCATACAATGGCACTTTTATGGAGTCCATTGGAAATATTAGTTGCGTTAACCATTTTTCATACTGGTGTTGACTATGTCTTGCTGTTACCATGGCTGCTTCTTATTGTAATCATTACGTTTTTACTCGATTCTCTTTGGGGAAGGCTGTATTTTAGAAAGTATACATATGAAAATAGTATCTCAAACGAAAAGGGCGATATTGATCGTAAAGCATTAGTAAAAAAATTACTTCATCTATTGGTTGCGCTTGCACTGTTTCTAATGCTTGTTATTTTTTTCGGTACGCTCTTAAACTTAGACTTTATATTTACAGTAACGATTCTTATCCTGCCGTTTTCATTTACTTGGGCTCTAATAATGAAGAGAATTCGCAGCTTTTGGACTTTAGGCTGGAACACTTGGAAGGCATCAACCAACACAATGCAAAACTTTATCGTGCTATTTATTTCATTAGCTTTTTTTGCGACTGGTATTAATGAGACGGCGTTTCTGGATTTTATTCAGCAGCCAATCATTATTTTCTCAGACTACCCATTACTAATCTTCTTTATGATTCAACTCATTTTTATTGCAATGAGCTTATTAGGTATTCATCCAATCGCAACGATGGGGATATTAAGTGGTGTTGTTATGATGCTGCTCGATTTTGTAAATCCACTAAGCGTAGCGATAGTGCTCGTAACCAGTTCAGTTTCAACAGTAACTGTAGGCAGTTATGGATTGATTGTCCAGATTACCACAATGAACACAGGACAGAATCCATATGATATTTCTTTAAGAAATTTACCATATGCTCTAGTTTTTGGCGGAATTGGCTCTGTGATTGCTTATTTACTGTTATAAAAGGAGAATTGAACATTTTCATCTTCAAGCAGATCTTTAGTAATATAAAGGTAATTAAATAGAGAACTGGGGGAGTTACTATTGCAGAAAATTAAACAGCTGAGCAAAACAGATTATGATGAGGTTTTTGCTTTATCACAATTCGCTTTTCAATTTGAGTTATCAGATGAAGCAATAATTAAAAAGAAGGAAGAGGCTGAGAGGCATATTATCTGGGGGTGGATGGCAGAAGATAAGCTGGCAGCGAAAGTCCATGTCATTCCACTATCTGTACTAATTAATGGCAAAACCTTTGACATGGGCGGTGTGGCTGGAGTTGCAACATGGCCAGAATACCGCCGAAGCGGAATGGTGAAAAAGCTTCTCTTACATTCGCTGAAGGAAATGAAAAAGAATGGACAAGTCGTATCCTATCTCCATCCATTTTCAGTTCCTTTTTACCGGAATTTTGGCTGGGAAGTATGTTTTAACAATAAGAAATACACAGTCCCAATTGAAAGCTTAAAAAGAAAATGGAATACAGCTGGATATGTACGAAGGGTTTCTGTAACAGATAAGACTTTATATCGTATTTATGCAAACTTCGCGGAAAACTATAACGGAGTTTTGATTCGAGATGAAAAATGGTGGAAACAGTGTGTATTAAATGAAAAAGCGCAAATTGCTGTTGCATATAATCAAGAGGACGTGGCAGTAGGATATTTGATATACCATGTGAAAGAAGATATTTTTACTCTGGATGAAATGGCATATGAAACAATTGATGGCTGGAAGCAGCTATTGGAATTTATCGCTAATCACGATTCAATGGCAAAAGAAGTTCGAATGACAGTTCCTGAGAATGACCATTTGCCGTTATTCTTAGATGAACCTAGATTTGAACAAAAAATTATTCCTTACTTTATGATGCGGATTGTCGATGTTTTGGCTTTTCTGAAAATGTATCCTTTTTTAGAAGCCGGAACCGATAAGGAAATTAATATGCACGTTGTCGATTCCTTCTTGGAAGAAAATAGTGGCACCTATCAATTAACCAAGATTGGTACAGATACAGAGATTCAATGCCAGCAATTACAGGTGGAAGAAGAGGATGGAATTCATTGCTCTGTCCAGCATCTGGCACAAATGCTTTTAGGTTACAAACGACCGCTGGATCTGTATGAGCTAGTTCTAATCCAAGGGGCACATAAGGATATCGAGCAATTCGATCATCTAATACCAAAGCGGCAAACTTTGCTCACAGATTTCTTTTAGGAGTTTTCGGAACGGTATAATGAATTGGATTTCTATAAAGTTAATACCAAATAAGGTCACTATTAAAAAAAGGCTAACTTTAAAAAGTAAGCAGTTCAGATAATGTGGAGAAAATTTAAAATAACAGTAGATTTTCAGCATTAAATAACAGCATATATCGTCTTCAAATTAGCATCATTTTTAACACAAAAAAACGCTTGGTAAATCCAAGCGTTTTTCATTTTAATTGCCATTTAACCTTTATATTACTGAATGACGATACTCCCTACATATTGAGCAGTTCCTTTATCCGTAGGGAGGTCTAACACAATCATATACTCGCCTTTTTCCTTCGGTAAATTGAAATATTGACCAGCATTATCAATCGCTAAATCAATTTTGTTTTCATCTTGCCAAAGCGAAATTTTTACATCTTTTGCGTCAAAATGTCCATCTTCAAGGTTGAATTGAACTCGTTGTCTAGAATTAAAGTACATTTTGTTTTGCTTTTTTGCTAATGATAGAATATCATCTGTTTCCTCGTTGTATTTTTCATCATAAGTCCAATCTATGTTTGCTTCTGCTAATTTTTCTTCTTGGCTAATATCATCAGGATTTGTAAGTGAAGCCGTAGGGGGAGAAAAATCATATTCTTCTCCAAAGCATCCTGCTAATGAAACGACAAAAAACAATCCCAAAAGAAAGGTACAAAATCTTTTCAAATAATCTCACCTCCATACATTTTCTGCCTATTTAATACTATACAATTTTTAACAATCTATAAATTTGTTTTAACCTAAACATATCATTTTCCTATTTTTATATTAAAAATAGCGAACTATCTAAGATAAATAATATCTTTCAAATCAAAGACTTTATCGGTTGAACCTAATCTTTGTGCGGGAGTGAGTTCTTTCCCATCGGCGGATTTATAGGTTTCGCAGAAGTTATAAAAGGTTCTAAGAATGGTTAAAGCGTATTGAACATACTTTGGATTGAAGTTAGCATAAATATAGCTCTTACCATCGCCTCTTGCGGTCATCAAGGGTCTTTCAAATTTAGCATAGTAATTAGCAGCTAATTTAGCAACCTAATTTTCGCCTTGAGAATAGTTATTGTCACTCTGCTATTTGGTATGCGATTTCAATTGCTATTTTACCTATATTTTAACATAAAATACCGATATATAGACAAAAATAAAGGACTAAATCAGTGTGCGATTTAGTCCTCTAATTACTATGCTATTTTGAATGTTTCTCCACAAAAACTGAACTATTTATTTAAAAAGTCAGCCTTTTTTGCTGCAAATTATAAGTAAAATCATACAGTGCTTAAAAAAATGTCGAAAATACTTGATTTTTGTTGCGCTTACATATAAAATAAAATTATAAATTTAGTTTGTTTACTAAACAAACAATATATTCTAATAATTTTATGAGAATTAAATACTAGCAAGTTTGTGTAAAAAATCCATTAAATGATAACGGTTAATTAACATAGAAGGTGAAATGAAAAAGAAAATTGCGACGTAGTATAAGCGGAAAGATAGTGTAAGCATTATAAAATGAAAGCGTATTAGTAATGTTATCATCTTAGGGGGGAACATGATGCGTCCATTTGGTATGCGTGATAAACTTGGTTATTTATTTGGTGATTTTGGAAACGATTTCTTCTTTATGCTGGCAAGTTCATTCTTAATGGTATATTATACAGATATTTTTGGAATTAATGCTGCAGTTGTTGGGGGACTATTCGCAGTTGCACGATTATGGGATGCAGTCGCTGACGTTGTATGGGGCAGATTTATTGACACGAGAAAATCTGGAAAACACGGGAAATTCAGACCATGGATATTCCGGATGTCCTTCCCGCTTGTTTTCTCTGGTGTATTGATGTTCGTATATATTCCAGGAATGCCGGATGGTTTTTATTTAGCATATGCATTTGTAACGTACATTCTTTGGGGAACGCTTTATAGTACCGTCAATATTCCATACGGATCGATGGCTTCCGTTATCACTGGAAATTCAGTAGAACGTACAGCATTATCTTCTTATCGTGGTTTGGGAGCTGCGTTAGCAGGTATCATTGTAAACGCAGTTACACCATTAATCGTATTTAAAAATAATGAGGCTGATGCAGGTGGTTTCTTAACAGCAGCAATTATCTTTGGGATTCTTGCGCTAGCATGTTATATGGCTTGTGTAGGCTTAACAACAGAACGAATTGTTGCGCAAGTGAATGATAGTGAGAAAGTTAGCCTACGCTCAACAGTTAAAGGGCTTGTAAAAAACAAACCATTGATTGCTATTTTGCTAGCATCACTTCTTTTCATGGTAAGTATATTGTTGATTGGTACTGTAAATGTGTTTTTGTTTAAAGATTACTTTAGTAATACGGCAGCGTTAAGTATTATTGGCGTGATTCAAACCGTAGCAATGATTGTGGCAATGCCATTTGTGAAACCATTAGTTTCTCGCTTTGGTAAAAAAGAAACAGTATCAGCAGGGATCCTGCTTTCCACTGTTAGTTATGGCATTTTATATTTATTACCAAGCGTAACAACGACCCAATTCATCATTATCGCAGCATTTGGTATGTTCGGATTTTCATTCTTCAATCTCGTAGTTTGGGCGTTTGTAACGGATGTTATCGATTATCATGAGCTGATCACAGGGTTACGCGAGGATGGAACAGTTTATTCAATTTACTCTTTCGCACGTAAAGTCGGTCAAGCAATCGCTGGGGCAATAGGCGGTGTGGCAATAACTGCGGTAGGTTATGATTCTGCTCTTACAGTACAAACCCAGGCGACCCTTGATGGCATATATAATCTAGCAACACTTATACCAGCAATTACCTTTTTAGCAGTATTCTTAATTCTAGTATTCTTATATCCATTGACTAAACAGCGTGTTAGCAAACTCTCAGCTGATTTAGCGGAAAAGAGAGAAATGGAAAAATAATAGAGATTACTCGATTGAATCAATTGAAACGCCTCTTTACTATCGTCTAGTAGTAAAGAGGTGTTTGATTTTTAATTAAAAATTTTTTAAAAAAAGTATTGCTATATTAAGCGCTTACATTTATTATAAGATTATAGTTAGTTGGTTTGCAAAACAAACTTTCAAACTAGCTTCATATTGATCTGGGCAGAAGATCAAAAGAGAAAGAAATACACAGTTTTTTTAAAAAATAATCAGTAAAATGAAAGCGGTTGATTAATCGGAGGGGGATAATTATATGTCAAGTACAGTATTGGATAGTGGGTTGAAGTATAATCGATCAAAATTATGGCAAATCGCATTTTTTACATTGAATAACACCGCAACAAATATTTACTTATTTTTGATAGGCTTCTTATCTTATTATGCAGCTGGCATTGCTGGATTAGCAGTTGTATTAGTTAGTACGCTTTTGGGGGCTGCAAGGTTATTTGATGGGTTAATTGATCCGGCGATAGGTTATATTATCGATAAGACAGAGACCAAATTCGGTAAATTTAGACCTATAATTATAAGTGGAAATATTATTACAGCTATTTCAATTTTAATGATTTTTGCAACACATTTATTGCCAGATGGTTTTCGGTTAATATTTATTGTATTTGCATTAGTCGTTCATAAAATTGGCTATTCACTACAAACCTCTGCTACAAAAGCTGGACAAACGGTTTTAACAAATGATCCGAAACAGCGTCCGCTTTATATGGCATTTGATGGCGTATATAATATTTTCGTTTTCACTGTTGGTCAGTTTTATGTTGCGAATTATTTGATAGGAAAATATGGCGACTTTACATTGGGTTTATTCATTGAATTGGTTGCTACCGTTATGATACTTTCAACAATATTCACTATCCTTGCTGTCATCGGCATATCAAGTAAAGATAGAAAAGAATTTTATGGGTTGGGCGAAGATACAGTTGAGACAAAATCTTTCCGCGATTATTGGAAAGTTATCAAGGGAAATCGTCAGCTGCAGTTGCTTACAATATCAGCTTCGATGGATAAATTAGGAAACTCTCTTGGCAGAGAGGCTGTAGTAACTGTTATGCTTTTCGGTATCCTGCTTGGCAACTATGGACTAAGTGGTACGATTGGGTTAATTACAGTTATACCTGGATTGCTTATCACCTTCTTTGTTACTTGGCTTGCAAGAAAAACCGGACTTAGAAAATCATATCTTACATCTGCATGGGTAGGCTTATTGTCATATTTAGCGTTTATTCCGTTATTCTTATTAATTAAGGACCCGACTGTTATCTCTCTTGAAAATATCGGCTTTGTAACCATCCTGTTTATTTTATTGCGTACTTTTGCACAAGGATTTGGTGGTGCACCGACAACGCTTGTAGTGCCAATGATTGCTGATGTTTCAGATTATGAAACTGCTAAATCAGGACGTTATGTTGCTGGTATGTTTGGGACAATCTTCTCCTTTATTGATCAACTAGTGACATCACTTGCACCAATTATTGTCGGTTTCGTTGTAGCGGCAGTAGGATTCGGCGATGCCTTCCCGACTGTAACAGATACGTTAACAACTCCATTATTTGCCGCAACACTCATTCTGGCATTTGGAATACCTGCATTGTGTTTATTGATTTCTGCAATCACAATGCACTTCTATAAGCTTGATAGAAAAACTATGGAAGATGTTCAGGATAAAATTGCGGAAGCGAGAAGAAAAAAGTCTATATTCTCTGACGAAAATGCTATATAATAAATATAGTAAGGGCTATACCGGTTGATTTCATTCGGTATAGTTCTTTTTATTATTTGGGCTGTGTCTAACTTTGTTTTTTAGAAATAAAGGAGCATTTTCCAATGTAAAGTCGAAAACGCTCTTATATAGCCGAATGCAGTATCAATTAGCCTTTTTTATTTAAAAAATTGTGCTATCGCTCTTGGAATTAAGAGAAGCAGTTCACCAATCGTCAATGCGTTATCCACTTTATCGATTTTTTCATCAATTGCATCCCTATGTACCGAGACATTTGAAATCGTATCTCCTTGAATAGGCTCCACACCATCTTTGAATCTAATACGAAGTGATTTTCCACTTTCAAAATCGGAAGAATCCATCACCTGAAAATGCAAATGGGGCTCGGAAGAGTTTCCAGAATTACCACACTTACCAATGCACTGGCCCTGCTTAACGAGATCACCTGCTTGAACTTGGATTGAGTTCTTTTTTAAATGTGCTAATAAACTATATTCTTTCTTTGAATGTTCAATTATGACATAGTTTCCACCTGGGTTTTCTGCGTCCATTTCCCCAGGGATATTATCTTTAAATCCATCGATAATTTTAATAACCTTTCCATCTGCTGGGGCTATAATTTCCTCATTAAATGCATAGAAGTTTTCATTTAGAATTTTTGTATTTCGGTAAGATAAACCTTCATTTTCTTTTACTAAATCATATGCATATCGCTGGCTTTCGTATATATAATGATAATTGATTAATTCATTTGCTCCGCCCCAAAAGACAAACCATTCACCTTTTATTGGCATATAATAAGTATTTTTAGTGTATCGCTTGTCACTTTCTGGATATGTAATAAATGGCTTTAAATACAGACGCTGTATTTGTTGATGCTTATCGAAGGAGATGGCAATTGCCTTTTCTTTTCGATTATCTAACCAAATATAGTGATTTAGTTCTTGTAAACGTGATTTGTATTCTAATTGATAGTGTTTAACACCTGTATTAAATGGGGCTGCTAACGCAATAAATTGTTCTATAGATATTTGCTGTTGAAAGTCTTTAGATGTACAATGATAAAGTTTTTCGAAATCTTCGTTTTGAAATATGCTCCCAAAATCTTCAGGGTTAATAGATCTTAAAGTCAATAATAAAACCTCCTAAGTTTTTCAGTGAAACAATAATTATACTTTAATACGAAATAAGGCTTTGAAAGTTTCGGTAATTAGTTTTATTTATCTATGGGAATTTGTTTTTATTTCATTAGTGTAGTGTTTTAAAAATAGAGGTGTAACGATCAATTCAAAAATTATGTATATAAATAACAGAACATTTCATTTAATTTTAACAGTAAGAATTAAAACAATGCTGTTGAAAAGAAAAGCGCTTCCTTGTATCATAATAGTATGAATTTAGTTTGTTTAGTAAACAAATCAAAATATCCAGAGCGATTAACAGGGAAAAGTATGATTTGGTCACGATGAATTTAACGAAAGCGCTATCGCAAATCATGTAATCGCATACTAGAATGTATACTAATTTTTTGAACTTTTTAGGAGAGCGGTAACATGCTAATGAATTAGGAGGAATGAACATGGAGTGGATTATTGATAATATGCCGATTATTTCGGTAGTCATTGGGGTAGCACTGCTTCTATACTTAAATATGCGATTGAAGCTTAATAGTTTTATCGCTTTATTAATTTCTGCGATATTTGTGGGGATTTTAAATGGAATGCAGTTAACCGAAGTTTTGGAAACGATTAAATCTGGATTCGGAAGCACGCTCGGAAGTTTGGCACTGATTATTGGATTTGGCGCAATTCTAGGTAAGTTAATGGTCGATTCTGGAGCTGCACAGCGAATTGCATCAACGCTCCTAGAGAAATTTGGAGTGAAGAAAGTAGAATGGGCATTAATTATTATTGGCGCTGTATTTGGGATATCTGTCTTTTATGAAGTTGCCTTTATGATTCTAGCTCCACTCGTAATCAGTATTGCGATTGAAGCGAAAGTGCCATATTTACGTCTTGGAATTACAATGGTTGCTGCGACAACGCTAGCACATAGTATCTTCCCGCCACAAGCAGGTCCAACTGCACTTGTTGCAGCATATGGCGCAGATATGGGAATGGTATATATTTTTGGTATTATTGTATTTATTCCCGCAGTCATTGCAGCTGGAATTATATTACCAAGGCTATTAAGGAACTTGGATCATCCTGTTCCAGAGTTAATGGAAAAACCAAAAGAATTCACAGATGAGGAGATGCCTCGATTTGGGATTAGCTTATTAATTCCATTGATTCCAGCAATTATGATTACTGCAGCAACCATTATGAATTTATTCATTGATGAAGGTACAAGCCTTCATGAAATTGTAAACTTCCTTGGAAGTGCTGAAGTTAGTCTATTACTAGCAGTATTAATAGGGATTTATGTATTTGGACTCCGGACTGGTCGTAATATTTCTCAAGTAATGGATACTTTTGGGGATGCTTTAAAGGGGATCGCGTTAATTATTTTCATTGTCGGTTCTGGCGGTGCGTTTAAAGAAGTAATTCTTGAAGCGGGTGTTGGTGATTACATTGCGAACATGATGCAAAATACAAGTGTTTCGCCATTAATTATGGCTTGGTTCATTACTGCATTGATCCGAATTGCAACGGGTCAAGGGGTTGTATCTGCTATAACAGCGGCAGGGATTGTCGGACCGCTAATTGATACATTCGATGTAAGCCCTGTCTTAATGGTGCTTGCTACAGCGGTTGGTAGTAATACAATCACACATGTAAATGATGCATCGTTCTGGTTGTTTAAGGAATACTTTGGTTTAACGATTAAGGATACGTTTAAAACTTGGGGACTTCTCCTTTTAACGACTTCTGTAGTTGGACTTGGTGTTGTCTTGACCCTCGATTTATTTATATAAACTAGCTACTATATAGCCTTAAGTGTAAACGGAGTATATATCATTTGTATATGCTCTGTTTTTTGATTTAGTAGAATGATAGAAAGGGTTATGTAAAAAAATTTATATTACTTCAAGAAAACGCTTGCTTTATTAATCGCTTTCAAATATTATAAAGATAAAGTTAATTTGTTCAGCCAACAAATTAATTGAATTTGTTAGATAACTTTCTAGTAAAAAGAGATCAAATAGGGGGATTGGCGGTAATCGAATGATATTCACCTTCGTTCGCTTGTGAATGCGCTATCAAAATATAGATACTACGATTTATTATCGTAAATGAAGAATATATTGTTAAGAAATAAGGAACATTCATATTATGTGATGAAGCTGAATATAAATGACTGGCAACATATGTAGGACAGTATAAAATAAGCAATTTATTAAGAAATAAAATGAATACGATATCAATATTTAGTTTATTGGGAAAACAAACTAATGGTTAGTCATCATGAAAATGTTGGAGGGGAACAGAAATGGCAATGGATAAAACACGCCCATTTGGTATGAGGGATAAGCTCGGTTATATGTTTGGTGATTTTGGTAACGATTTCTTCTTTATTCTAGTAAGTTCATTCTTAATGGTTTACTATACAGATGTTTTTGGAATTAATGCTGCTATTGTTGGGGGTCTATTTACAGTTGCGCGATTATGGGATGCGGTTGCCGATGTTACTTGGGGGCGATTTATTGATACGAGAAAGGCTGGAAAGAATGGGAAATTTAGACCATGGATTTTCAGAATGTCATTCCCACTTGTTATTTCTGGAGTGTTAATGTTTGTTCATATTCCAGGTATGTCAGACGGATTTTATTTGGCGTATGCGTTCGTGTCTTATATTCTTTGGGGAACACTGTATTCAACAGTAAATATCCCCTATGGTTCGATGGCGTCTGTGATTACTAGCAGCCCTGTGGAACGTACATCTTTATCGAGTTATCGTGGACTTGGTGCTGCCTTAGCAGGTATCATCGTAAATGCAGTAACACCATTGATTGTATTTGTCGATAATCAGGCAGTTGGAAGTCGTTTTCTACTAGCTGCTATTATCTTCGGGGTTCTGTCTATTGCCTGTTATATGGCATGTGTTACGATGTCAACTGAACGAGTCGTTGCCCCAGAAAATAACAAAGAATCAAAAGGTATGGGGAAAACAGTGAAAGGTCTTGTGAAGAACAGACCGTTAATTGCTCTCCTACTGTCATCCTTAACTTTTATGGTTGGGTTAATGCTGATCGGTACTGTTAATGTATTTCTATTTAAGGATTATTTCAGTAATACAGCAGCCCTGAGTATTGTGGGTGTGCTACAATCAGCGGTAACATTTATTGCGATGCCACTAGTAAAACCATTAGTATCTAAGTTTGGAAAGAAGGAGTTGGCATCTACTGGAATATTGTTATCGGCAGCGATTTACTTATTACTATACTTCCTGCCTAACATAACAGTTATTCCGTTTATTGTCCTGATGGCATTTGCGATGTTCTTCTATACATTCTTTAACTTAGTCGTTTGGGCATTTGTAACTGATGTTATTGATTACCATGAATATTTAACAGGGTTACGTGAAGATGGTACGGTTTATTCGATTTATTCCTTTTCTCGAAAAGTCGGACAAGCAATTGCTGGTGGTATAGGTGGTGTGGCGTTAACAGCTGTTGGATATAATGAAACTGCGAAACTGCAAGCAGGAGAAACCCTTGATGGAATTTATATGTTATCAACGTTAGTTCCAGGGCTAATTCTTCTCGCGGTGTTCTTAGTACTTACTTTCCTATATCCATTATCGAAAAATCGCACAAACCAGCTTGCAGCAGACTTAGCTGAGAAGAGACAAGCGAAGATTGATGCAGAGAAATAATCAGTGATTGGCAATGGATTCTAGTTTTATATCTATCTACCGAATTCGGATCATGAAGTGATTCGTTATCAGGACGATTATTATTCAAGTTGGATAATAATCGTCCTCTTTATTTAGATATCATTCGGGGAGTGACAGGCACTTGAAAATTATTCACAAGTTTCATAGAATTTTATCGAATCATACTGTAAAATGAAAGTAACAACAACTGGAAAGAGAAAAGGAATGTAGCGGATGACTTATCGTGTTAATTTATTTAAGTTTTTTTTCTCCATGGATGATCATTTATTTCGTATTCAGAAGGCGGAGAAGATTAACAACCTATGGAAAGTTAGTGGATTACTCTTACTCTGTAGTGTGATTATTTATGCTTGGATGGCATATTTAGGAATTGGTACGAATTTAATTTCAGCGAATGCTGTAAATTTAACAGAGGCACAATATGAATCTAGTAAATTCTGGTTCATAATCGGTCGGGCGGCATATGGATTACTATTTTCTGTTATCATTTTATTTTTGCCAAGCTTGCTTTTTTATTTATTAACAGATATTCCGTATCAAAAGCTCATGATAATGCAACAGATGGTGTTAGCAATCATGCTAGTAGAACGAGTAATATGGATTCCACTCGCAACATTGATTGGACTAGATTGGTATGTATCACCACTATCGTTTGGAATAATTGCATCCTATCTGACGGAAACACCATGGGTTATTTACTTTTTTGGGGCAATTTCATTATTTCAGTTCAGTATTATATGGTTGCAGGTAAAATATTTAGGGAAACTGTCAGTAACTAGAAAATCGCTGATATGGTTAACTGTCATTTTATTGCATTTAGTCAGCTGGTGTCTTGCTGCGGCTATTGCCTTTACTGATTCTTATATGATAAGTGGGTGGTTTAATTGATGCGAAAAAGAGCGATGCAACTACTCATCGTATTATTTATTGGCGCTAATTTTCTACTTGTTTATTTGGATAAAGAAGGGAAAGTCGAGCGGACGGCGTATATCAATGAATGGAGCGAGAGCTTTGATGCAGATTTAGCCGATAAGCTTTACACTCCAGGGGTTCTAGCGTCTGCTAGTGAAGAGCAGCTTTACTTCGACAAAAACTTAGGAAGTTTCAAAGATTTCTTAATTGGCGAAGGAGAAACTGTTTCAGCGGGAACGCCATTATATACATACGAGGTTCATAATTATTATGAATCAGAAGCTGATTTATTGAACGAGCAGGATAAACTAGAAGAAGAGGCAGCAGCAATCGAACTGGCAATTACGGAAATGGAGCGTTATCGGATTCCGATTAGTACGACAAGAGTACCAAATTCTTTTACACTGACAGAGGAAGAGTTAGAAATTGAATTTCCGGAAAGCACTGTCGATGCGACGTTATTGAAGGAACAATTCATTGTCGAAAAGGAAAAAGAATTAGCACAGAAAAATGCCGAATTGACAAGCATTGAGAATCAGTTAACAGAACTGCAGACTACGGGCGATACGATTACGGTTGAAAGCCCATTTGAAGGAAGAATTAAGTCGATTGCGACCACCCTTGAGGATCCAATCATTACGATTGAAAGTGCCGATTTACATGCGGTGGGTGAACTGACAGAAAATGAACGCGTGAGAATCGAACAAGGCTTACCAGTCGAAATAATGCTAAATGAAAAGGAAGCTGCATTGACTGGTATCGTTGAAACCGTAAGCGAATCTCCTAAAAAGTTAAAAATTGAAGGAGAAAGTATATACCCATTTGACATTACTCTTGATGAAGCTGCAGAGGTTGAGGGGTTGCTTCCTGGTTATCATGCTGATTTAGCGATTATAATTGAAGAAGCTTTAGGAGCAACAACGCTTTTCCAGAATGTGATTTTTACAGATTCTGTTTGGAAAATGGCAGAAGGCGGCCGACTGGTGAAACAACCGGTTGAAACGGGTATTCATATGGATGATATGGTAGAAATCACTTCAGGTATTAGTACTGGTGAATGGATTGCAGAAGAACCGACGAGACAATTTCGTGAAGATGCAACATTTATCACTCCGTTAAAAACATCACCAATCACGAAAGAATCACTAAAAGTGGATTGGGCGAGAGGTTTAATCACAGGAATATTATCGAGATAATAATGGAGGAGTTGGCTAGCGTGCCGACTCCTCTTTATATATTACATGATCTTCTGCAATTTGCCTTTGATGGTATAAAACATTCAATGAAGCTCCGATCATCAAAACAATCCCTGTTAGGAAGAACCAGATCATTAAAACGATAATCCCACCAATACTTCCATAAGTAGCAGAATAGTTTCCGAAATTACTAACATAAAAGGAAAATCCGATGGTTAATATTTGCCAAAGAATACTAGCAGACACCGCTCCAGGTATAATATGTTTGAACGGCATTTTCTTGTTTGGCGCAAAGCGATAAAGACAAAGTAAGAAAGCAGATAATACGACAATACTAATTACCCACCTACCGATCTGCAGTAATAATGTCATCTCGTTCGTGATTCCTAAATAGGAACTGAGGAACTCTACAATAATGTTTCCGAAAACGGGCAATAGAATTGCAACAATGAGTGCGAGTATCATTCCTAGCGTTAAACCAAAGGCAATGAGTCTTACAATGATAAAGGAACGGGTTTCCTCGACCTCATATGCTTCATTCGATGATTTAATAAAAGCATTGACACCGTTCGATGCAGACCAAATTGCCCCAATTATTCCGACTGTCAAGAGCCCGCCACGTGGTGTTTCAATAAAGCTGACAATATTCTCTTCAAACATCGATGCAAACTCACCGGGTACGAAGGATTGAATAAACTGTATTACCTCACCCGCATCGATATTAAAATAAGGAATAATGGCAAAACAAACGATAAGTAATGGAAAAACAGCCAGTAGATAATAATAAGCCTGTGCTGCAGCAAGGAGCGTGATATTGTCCTCTTTAAACTCCCTCATCAAACCAGTAGCATAGTATCTCAATGTTGACATCTTCATTCCCCCAAAGTAATTTGCTATCCCTATACCCGTAAACCACTTTGTTCAATCTTTCTCTCGAATAAAAACACGTTAACGTTTTATTTATGGGGACAAGTGGTATAATATCTCTATAAGAGCGTGTTCATAAGGGAGGTATCTACATATGGAAATAATTTACTTAGCGATTCTTCTATGTTCCATTGGATTTGCGATAGCAGCAATTTATATTTCTTTAGTTTTAAAGCGAGTGGCCGATGTCACGAAATCACTTGGAACAACCTTAAAGGAAGTTGAACAACAATTACGATATATTACCCCACAATTAAGTAGCTCGATCAGAGAGACGGCGAAGCTAGTAGATGATACGGGGGAGAAGATGAAGGCAACGGATAGTATTTTTGATTCGATTGATAATGTTGGAAAATCCGTTCAATCGCTCACAGAAGCATATAAAACGAGTACGGCTAAGTTAAACAATGAACAATTCCAGGAAAGCTTGAAACCGATTGTTGAAGTGCTGAAATGGAGTGAAGCTGTATCTCAAGTATTTTCAAAATGGAAAAAAAGACCAACCCGCAGAAATGAAGTAATGATTCGAGAAAAGACAGATATTGTACCAGTAAATACAGGGAATGAGGGATACTAGATGACATTAGTTGGAATAGGTGTATTACTTATAGGCATTGCATTTATTGTGCTAGCTATTTTTATTGGACATGTGTTAAACAATCTAGCGGGTGTGCTGCAAGGAATGGATAAAACAGTACAACAGCTACCGAAGCAACTAGACGATATCTTTAAAGAAACGGGAAACATGATTAATGAAAGTAACAATACATTAGTTGACGTAAATGACAAATTAAAACAGTTAAGCCCGTTATTCTATGTTATAGGTGATGTTGGGAATGTAACGAGGAAATTCTCTTCTTCATTAGTAGATGTTACGGATTCGATAAAAACGAAAACCGAAGAAGGAAATGAAATAACTGAGAAGAAGAAGCTTGGTGGCATTTATGGTACCTTCGCATTAGGGTACTACTGGTTGAAGAAACGTAAGCAGGCGAAACAGGAAGAAGGAGCTTTTTCGAATGAATACAAATAATCCAGAGCTAGTAGTACCTGCCGTTTTAGCAGGTTTATTAGGTGGTGCAATACTTGCGCTTGTCGACAATAAAGCGACAGGTCGCTTGAAGGAAGAAAAACCTTCAATTATTGAGAGGTTAAAGCAAGCAGAGCATAAGTTTTATTTAGATGGCATGGAGCGCGCGGATCAGATTGAAGAAATTAAACGGGAAGTTGATCAGGCCGTAACATTATAAGATTTTGCTAAAAAGGATGTCCGCTGATTGGTGCAGTGCGGGCATCCTTTTTTAATGGAATATGAAAGTATAAAAATTTCCTTATTTCAACTCTCGTGACAATAGAGGTCATGTCCAGCTTTAGCGCCCGTGCTCCTAGCGAGACTTTCCTCACCTTCATATGATAAGAAGACTTGCCGATTCGTGAAACCAGAGGCTTAGTCGAACTTATTCCCTTGCGGTGAAAGTCAACATCGATTCGCTTATGCTCCCAAAGAGTTTCCTTTATCTCTGAGATCTAGAGAAAGTTATACTTAAGGTCGCCACTTCATGTGGCAACGTCGAACCACCCCACATCCTGTGGGGCGCAGTCCGTACATCGCTAAACGGGAACTTCCGCTTTTGATCTTATTTTTTACCATTCTTGAATAAGAAATACCCTAACGTTAACACGCCGTATAATCCTTCTAAGTTCTTGTTTGTAGCGAGTTTATTAGCAGATGCTGTTTTTGTCTTTGTTTCATCGGCTACATTGACAACTAATGAGCTTAGATGGTTCGTGGCTCTTCCAAGGTTACCTACTGTGTAAAAGAGTGGGCTTAATTCTTTGATTTGGGTGTTCACTTGATTTAATGTTTCCACACTCGTTCCCATTACCTCTTTTGTTTGTGAAGTTAAATCGGAAACCGTTTGTGGTAACTGATCTGTCGTTTTTTGTACGCTAGTAAGTACACCTGCTAAATTAAGCAGTGGTTTTATTAACACGAGAACAAGTACTAAAAGTGCAATGCCGATTACAAGTACGCCAATTCCTAACCAAGTCATCTTGCTGGCCCCTTTCCATTATGTGTAATCCATTACTATTATTCTACCCATTATTTTAATTATAGTAAACTTTTCTAATTAAAAATAGCGCAATGTCCTCGTGAATTTGTCATAAATCCTAATCTTGTCCCATAAAATAATGGAGCATGAGTTAGGGGGGATGATATGAAACGATTGAATAAACCTATTTTCTGGGTAATTGGTGCTTTATTATTAGCTGCTCTCATTTTCTATCCTATTGATAAAGATAATCCAGCTTCGAATTCTAATTTCTCGATGCCACTTTCGGGTAAAGTGATTGTGCTTGACCCTGGTCATGGTGGCCCAGATGGTGGTGCGGTTGGTTCAGATGGTACGCAAGAGGATGATATCGCCTTAAAAGTCTCGAAGAATCTGCAGAATTACTTACAGCAATCAGGTGCCATCGTCTATTTGACGAGGGAAGAAGATAAGGATTTAGCTGCGGAAGGTACGAGTGGGCTATCTAGAAGAAAGTCGGAGGACATTCGTAATCGGCTGCAATTTATTCATAGTCACGAAGCAGATTTCTTTTTGACGATTCATTTAAACGCGTTGCCATCAAAGCGTTGGCGTGGTGCGCAAACCTTCTATTATCCTAGCCTCGAAGAAAATAAACATTTGGCAACGATGGTTCAGGAGGAAATCATTCGTAATTTGGAAAATACGACACGAGAGCCATTAAAGATTAATGGAATCTATTTGTTAAAGCATGCAGAGATTCCAGGTGCATTAGTGGAGATTGGCTTCTTGTCGAATGAGGAGGAACGAGAATTACTGAAGCGTACGAGCTATCAAGAACAGATGGCTGCTAGTATTTATGAAGGTATTTTACGGTATTCGACAGAGGAGATAGAGGAAGGGGAATGAAAAGGGATTCATTTCTCTTAGATTTCTCCCTATTTATGTTATACTTACAATGTATAACGATGAATAGGGAGGCACGGTCATTGTGATAACAAAAGAAGAAGTTGTTCAACTATTGAACCCGGTAAAAGATCCGTTTTTACATATAACCCTGGAAAAAACTGGGGGAATTAAGCAAATCACGATTAAGGAAGAGAAGAAACATATTAGTGTAAAAATCGCTATTTCAAAAATGAATACTGCAGAACAAATGCAATTACAACAAGAGATTGTTGGCATTTTAAAGAAAAATGGAGCAACAACAGTTGGTCTACGCTTCGAACAGCTGCAAGACGACGTCATTCGTAAATACCAGCCTGCAGCCGAACAAACGAAGGAAACATCACTGCTAGGTGGAAACACGAAAACAAAATTTATTGCTGTAGCAAGTGGTAAGGGGGGCGTTGGGAAATCAACGGTAACTGTAAATTTGGCAATGGCTTTAATGCGACTAGGTAAAAAGGTAGGAATCATTGACGCAGATATTTATGGATTTAGTATTCCAGACATGATGGGAATTGAAAATCGTCCTGCTGTTCGCGGGAAGAAAATTATTCCTGTGGAACGTTTTGGGGTACAAGTTATTTCAATGGGCTTTTTTGTTGAAGATAACTCACCAATCATTTGGCGTGGACCGATGCTTGGGAAGATGCTGAATAGCTTTTTCTCCGAGGTGGAGTGGGGAGATTTAGATTATCTTGTGCTTGACTTACCACCAGGTACAGGAGATATTGCAATGGATGTACATGAACTGCTTCCTTCCTGTAAGGAGATAATTGTTACGACTCCACATCCAACAGCAGCATTTGTTGCGGCACGAGCTGGACAAATGGCGATTAAAACGAATCATGAGATCCTTGGTGTTGTAGAAAATATGTCTTATTTTGTTAGCAAAAAGACTGGTGAAAAGGAGCATGTTTTTGGAGAAGGCGGCGGCCAGAAGCTAGCGGATGTACTTGAAACGAAAGTGCTTGGACAATTACAATTACAGCAACCATATATGGAAGAGGAAGTATTTGCACCATCTGTATACCAAGAGGATCATCCAAACGGAAAAGAATATCATAAAATAGCTGCGAAAGTGATTGCGAAAATGGAAGAATAAAGGAGAGCGCCCTGTGATGGGTGCTCTTCTTTATGTTCGACGGCTGACGAGGGGCTGGCTGCTGGTAAATACCGATATATTTGGAAAGACGCCGATATATTTGGCGAACACGCCGATATAATGTGGAAACTCGCCGATATATACACTCTTTACGCCGATATTCGACAAAAATAGGGAGATGCGCATCCTCACAGAGTATTGCGAAGATTATTGTCCGCCACCCCCTCCACCTTGAGAACCACCGCCACCACCTGACCCGCCGCCGGACCCGCCTCCAGTGCCTCCGCCTGACTTACCACCACTACTCTCTTGCTTGCTTTTCGCCTGCTCTTCTGCAGCTTTTAGCAATATTTCTTGGATCTTCGCTTGAAAGGTTGGTGTTTCTAATGTCTGTTGGATTGTTTCTTCCAGATAGGAACGGAATTGCTGGCTTTTTAAAAGGGTAAGGTTTTGTTCTTTGATTTCTGGGTTTTGTAATAGCTCGAGCATGAGTTTTTGATATTCGGCATCGCTCATCAATTTTTTCATGAGTTTCTTCTGTTCTTCTTCCATTGATTTCGCATATTCCTCGACAAATTTCGGATCTTTAAACAGGGTGGACCACATTTCGGCACCTTTCTCGGAAACGAGAGTTTCATTTATTGCTTTCTTAACAACATCGGATTGAATGACAAGCTCTTGCTTCATTTTCTCCTCTGCCAAAATTTTACTAAGCGACTTTTTCCCTTCCTCCGTTTGCAATATATCGACAACCATTTTCTTTGTTTTCTCATAGTCAGCTTCACTGTTAGAGGAACCTCCACCGGCAGCAGCACAAGCGGTTAATATGATAAAGCATAATCCTATAATGGTAATAAGCATGTTGCGATTCATTCGGAATTCCTCCTTCCATATCCTTAATATGAGTGACAAAATAATAAACTATTCACTTCTTTAAGGAAAAAAGTATTCTATCGTGATAAAATACATGTAATGTAAACATCGACCTGAATTAGGAGGATTTCGATTGAATAGTCGCAAACTGGTGAATTTTTTATTTAAAACGCTTATCATTGGTGGGATTGCTGGGCTAGTCATTAGCTTTTTTGTACAAGCAGATGTCTATGCCGCGAATTTAAGTCCATTTAATTTTATGGAAATACTTGGGCTTGTCTTATTCAATATCGGTTTAGGATTTACCTTTAGTGCACTTAGTATGACAGGATTTTTTGCTTATTTATTTATTCATCGATTCGGCCTAGGTTTCTTTCGCTCTTTCTGGCCGACAGTGCAAGTTTTATTAATCGCATTTATTCTATTTGATTTGGTCTATTTCCCTTATAAAGCAGCGGATGGGGAGACTTCAATTCTTTGGTTTATATTAATGGCCGCGGTTCTTCTTGTATACGGTTTAATTATTGCGCGGATTAAAGCGAAGGAAACGAATAAACAAGCATTTATTCCTGCTTTGTTTTTAATGGTTGTGATGACGACGATTGAGTGGGTACCAGGACTGCAAACAGACGGTTCGAATTATGCGTGGCTCATGATTGCGCCACTGCTTGCATGTAATACTTATCAATTGCTTGCATTACACCGCGTAACGAAAGTGGATGAAAAGGAGAAGACAGAAAGAACGAAGAGAAAAAACAACCCTACTTCACCTAAACAAGTAGGGACGAGCAAAGCATAAGGGAGATGCCTCTAAGAAATTAGGGGTATCTTTTTTCTATATATAAGGGAAACTATTGGTTAGTGATATTAACTAAGTTCGATAAGGATTATTCCACTAATTTTGACTCGGCATGTGCCTGATTAATTAATTCCGTTATTGATACAAATTCGAATCCTTTATTTTTCAACCCAGGAAGAATCGTTCTTAGTGCGCCTGCTGTTTGTTTAGCAGAGTCAGATGCATGTAGTAACAGAATATCACCATTCGTTGTTTGCTTCATAACTTTATCGACAATCACTTGTGTGCCAGGGTTTTCCCAGTCATTGGGATTAATATTCCAATGGATGACCTTGAAACCGAGTCCTTCTGCGAGCTCTAATATTTCCTTATTAAAATGGCCACTCGGTGTTCGAAGAAGTGTGACATCTTTGTATCCAAGCTTCTTGAAGACTTCCTTTGCATAATGTAAATCCTTCCTCACCTGTTCGAGCTCTTGATCAAGATAACTCTTATATCTGTATCCAAGCATTCCCAGCTCATGCTTTCCTTCTGAAATCTCTTTCAAGATATCTGGATGGCGCTCTGCCCATTCCCCACTAACGAAGAAGGTAGCTTGTACTTCCTGCTCTCCCAGTTGTTCCAGTATATCCAATACACGTTCCTCACCCCAGCTTATATTAAAGGTGAGACCAATATTTGGTTCATCGCTATTTCCCTTCGTGAGCGCAACCGACTCTTCTTTCGAAAAAACTGAGAAGCTGCCATTTTCATTTATCCAAAGAAGGATAGCGGTAAGCAATGCAATACCGGGAAGAATAAGCCAGCGTCTCCAGCGATTGAATTTCCAGACATAAAAATGATTCATTTTTTCCCCTCCAGTTCAATCTCGTGCTTTTATATAGTCTATGAAGGAAAAATATTAAATATGAACAAGCCCTATTAATCAAGAGTTAGTTTTTCTCCGATGTTACGAGTAGTTTCACCTCAACATAGAAGGAAAAGTTAAGGAGAGAAAAGTACGCTGATTGAAGTTTTCTTTTATTAAGAAGAAGGGAAATTCTTGCAAAAAGATGGATGAATTGGCTGGAATTTGGGGAATAGTATAGGCGTCGGTTGAGAAGTGTAGATGATTACGAATGATTGTCTAAACACGAACCGACAAAAACCGTCAATAATTGCGAATGGTATGAGTAATAAGTAGAAAAATGATATTACTCATTTACGAAAATAATTGAATGTGTATAGAAAGCTAGAGGTGAACTGGATGTTGGGACTGCTAATTAATGAAATGGAGCAAAAGGAAATTGAATATTTATTGAAACGTGAGTTAGAGGAATTACTATTCGATTTAGAGGATTCCCGAATCGATCAAAAGATGAAGGAAGCAATGCGTGTACGATATCATAAATTATTTCAATTGCTTAGAAGAGTCGTGAATGAGCAGGAATGTTTGAAATACATGCCGAAACAGACTGAAAATTTGTAGTGCAGTATAGGGCCTCTGTATGTATTCATCCATATAGAGGCTTTTAATTTAATATTGTTATTAAAGACTGACGGATAGACTCTGACTGGAATAAGTACTATATAGAAGAAAGTTGTGCAAATAGGTTGTCCAGTTATGCTGGTTTAATAATGGTGGAATGTATTGCTACTAGTTTTAAGTGTTCCTGGTCCTATCATAGTCAGGGAGAATTACTCTGCTAGAGATTCCGCCGAGATGAATGTTTTGGATCCGGCTGACTACTACTAATGTTTTGATTGTGCTACAAAGCCCGTAACATTAAGGAGTGGCCAAACGTTAAAGGTTTAATATAATGTTCTATATTCGATTGATTAATAAATTGTACACAAAATAAAAATTAATTTTAATTATCGGTCTTTATTTTTTCTATTGAACTTGTATTTTATCTATGGTATATTTATTTCTGTTGTCACATTTACGAAATGTAATTAATTCTTACGAAAAAAATTACAAAAAAGATGTTGACAGCAAATGCGGAATATGTTAAATTAGAATACGTCGCTGAAAACGACAAACGAAATAATTGATCTTTGAAAACTGAACAAAACAACCAGTATGTCAACGAAAAGAAACTTGTTTTCTTTTCAACAAAACAAGAAGGTAACACTTCTTAAAGCTTGAGACTTATGAAATTGATTGGTGTCAATTTCATTTCAAACACTTTATTGGAGAGTTTGATCTTGGCTCAGGACGAACGCTGGCGGCGTGCCTA
>NZ_PIOD01000011.1 GCF_003369565.1 Oceanobacillus chungangensis
TATTTTAAATTCCTCACTATATTTGGCCATAAAAACACCCCCAAAAGTCATTTTTTAACTCTAACTTTTGGGGGTCGGTACCCATTTGATGATCTCACTTGTCCTACCCTTGCACCAAATAGTTGAACAAAGACTATTGATTACAACCACACTCATATTCTTTAAATTTATATTCTTTATATAATCTTAACTCTTTAAGATCACTAGTATCTGACTCAAAAACCTTTATTATGGGAGCAACATCGGTTTTTGCAAATTCCCTTACTTGCTTATCTATATCAATGGACATATCTAAAGGATATTCATTCATATCTTCATATAGATTATTACGTTCGCAAACATCATACGTCACTGCAATATAATATTGTGTCATCATATCACCCCAAATTCACATAATAGCTCTATTAAGCCTTCTTCAACTCTTGCACCCGTTAGTTCAAGAAGAATTTATAATAATGGAAGAATGTCAGACAAATCGATAAATTCTAGTTCAGTTTCTGCTTCTGCTTTCGAACGATAAACGGTAATTTTATCATAGGGTTTCATGTTGTCTTGCCATGTTCCTATATTACTCAGAAAATCTTCTACGTTTTCAGAAATTATAAAGCACTCTAAATCCCTTTTGATATAACAAATTGGTGCGTCACTTTCCGAATCACACTGTTGATAAACAATTCCGACAAATCCTCCTTTACTATCTTTTGCCATAATATCTACATGTGGCACCGTAAAAAACTCTAAATGTGGAATATCATCGTCAAAGATAAATTGAATATCATAATCGTTAGCGTATGTTTGATACTCTTCATTTCTATCATGAACCCCCATTGAATTAATGGTTGTTCCTGCTGATATAATCTCAGTATCCTCTAAATTAACACCTATGGCTCCAGAGAATGCTGTTCTATCTAGATAAATTTTTCGCATATAAACCCCCGTTTAATCTTATTTTAAAGTAAATACTCATTACTTTTGTGATTTCTTATTCAACTAAACTGCCCCATTAGTTAAACAAGACCGCCATTGTGACGATTTCATTGTTGTACTAAAGCACCAGTTAGTTTAAGCAATACTTTCTCACAATTTCTGGATTATTTGATATGATGATAATCATTGTGCCATAAAAAGTATTTTTCCTTATACCTATTGTAGTATGCACATTCCTTGTTCTCTATTTTTTTAATATATTCCCTTACATCATCAGTAAGGTGTTTTTGATTGTTCGCAACAATTTTACCATTTTTAACGGAAATATAACCTCTTTCATAAAGATCATCACAGCCAAATGTACACATCGGCATCACAATATTTTTGTCCTTTTTTTCATGAGGTTTACATTCTGCTCTTTTCTTAATATGAGCTGCCACTAATAAATTAACAGGGTATTCTTTACCACAGATACCACAACGCTCCGATATCTTTCCTTTAAATAGGTGTTTTCTTAAATCTTTATGTTCGACCCTATATGTGATTTCTCCCTTTTTATCTAATTCGCTATCATCATATTTATTTAGGGCTAATTCTTCTTCCAGCTCTACGGTAGTTATTGCATTATTATTCAGACCTTCATTCTGACTATCAGGTAAATTACACCATTTATGAACTAACTCTTTAAAACCCCATTTAACCCATAAAAGGTTTCTTCTACCCCCTTTTCTATTACCTCCACTACCTCCAGAATAAAAAGATAATCTATGTTGTTCATTAAAATACGACTTTAATGCCCACCAATTCGCTTTTATCGCATCGTAGTCTCTTTCTCTTATCTTATCCAAGTCAAACGTTACTTTTCTAATAATCCTATCCTTTCGATCTCGAACTTCATATTCTTTAAAATATTCTCGGTTTGTTTCATAGAATTTGTTAGGATCCGAATAAGGATCAGCATCCAAAAATTCAAGGTCAAATGTAAGTACATTTACTTCTTGGTTAGGTTCAAGTATCCATATTTCTCTAGGTGGTGCTGTTACTCCTACTAACAAAAAGTCCTCAGAGTATACTGGACCTTCCTCTAAAACCTTTTCAGTTAAATCATCTGTAAAAAAGCCTTCCCTAGTTAGTTCAGGTCCTGGTTTTTCTAATTTTTCATTTTTTCTAATCTCTCTAAAATAATACTGAGTTTTTATCTTCATTTGTTGTACTCCTCACCAATAATCTTTGTTAAATCATAAAAATTTATAAGAATGTTAAAGGAGTTTATAATAGAAAATAGCCTATTTGATATTATTTAATTATTTATGAGTGTAATTACTTCTTCAACTAACCTGCGACTTTAACTCCTCCCTCAATAATAGCGCAATATTCAAATAATATTTCCGGAAGAAAAAGGTGATCGAATTTTATGATCACCTTGTTTAACTCTTGCACCCGTTAGCACAATAAGAAGTTAACGTTTTATATTGTCATCATAGGTTTCCGCAACAAACACAAAGTCTAGCTGTTCTTTATTAATAAATAAACTTGTTTTAGCAGGGTTACTTGTGCTTGCCGAAACAATATCAACCTCTACAAGGTTAAAACTTACATTGTAAGCATCTTCAGCATCAAGTCCACCTGTTAAAGAATGTACCCCGTCCCCAAAAGACTTAAAAACGAGTACCTTTTCTTCCAAATCATCATTATCCATCTCAATCCACTGTTCGTTTACTAAAACTGCAAAAGAATAGTGCTTGGGAATGCATTCAATATGATTTATCCCTTTGTAGCATCTTAATGAAAACATATAGGTATGCGTTTCATCCCAATTAATATCAATGCCATATTTAAAAGCAAAAGTATTGTAAACCATCTCATAAAATAAAGGCATTACAATATCATCCCAAGAATCATATGCGGAGGCATTAATCGGAATTAAATGAGGGTATAAACTGACAATAGCTTGTTGGAAATTCAGTAAAATTGATGTATCGGAGATTCCTTGCAAATCATCATCTATTTCGTGTTCAAACTCTTTTAAACGTCTATTATCAATCACATCATTTCCCCCCAAAATTATCCCTTTTATTATGTAATTCGATGTTTGTAAAAAAATATCCTTCTTAAACTAACCTGCCCCGTTAGCTAAAGAACTTTTTAATTTAATATTAACATAATATTCCAAACGATTTTCAAAAAAATAAGACGATCAATTTGATGATCGCCTTGTTAAACTATCGCACCAGTTACTTTAAGTACAATACTTCACAATCTATTTACATCTCAATTAACTCCAACTCCCTTAAATGTGTTGTCCATGCAAAAGACGCCTTCTTATTAAAGAAAAGCGTCCGTTTACTGAAGGATTATTTATTTCAAATGACAGTACGTTCCTATTCTTTACTCATACTTCATCCACCAAATTAAAATTGATAAGCTTTAACACGTTTCCAGACCAACTTTTGAATTGGATTCAAGCCGTTATGAATAGTTAGTATATCCCCTTCAATTGAAGCTATTCGTGGTTGCTGCTGCCCTAGCCAGGTTGGATTCATACTTACATCCATATGGTGGGTTAGCGTACGCTCTACTTCATTAACATGAAATTTTCCCCCATAAGCCAAATAACCATGTGCTGCCTCAGCCATTTCTTCAGTCGTCCCTGTAAGCATATGCCCTGACTGATAATGTGGACGCCCTTGCTTCATGAGTTGAGCAGACATATACCCTTCTGGATGGTACATGATAAACCCCGTTGCATCTTCACCTAATGGATAAACGGTGTTTCCATTCTCATCTCGATCTTTAAAGGATACGAGTGACCAAACACCAACAATCTGCTCTTTTAATGTTGTCAATTAGAATACCTCCTAATAAAGATAATCAAAATGTTATGAACTAAAAACTTTTGATAAGTCTATATCCCCCAATATTTTTATTTTATAGCTATTCCTATTTCTATTAAAAAATATTTTATTAATGTCTGTATTCAAAGTATATCAATTATGCTTTCACAACATGAATTGGTCTCCCTAAGATTACCTCAGCAGCTTCCATTACATCTTCTCTTTCCCTTTAATAATTTGATTCATTGTTTAGTACAATAACTTCTACCTAAAATAGCGTTAATCCTTCTTGAATTAACGCACCAGTTACTTTAAGTACATTACTTCACAATTTAACTAAATGCAGTTAATTAGTTCTGGTTTGCATTTTTTTCTTCTATCTTTATCTTCAATAATAGTACCATAGCATCTTCTTTAATCATTCTATTTACTGATTCCTCATCTTGTAAATCAATGGTACTAATTGAATTACCTTCCGTTTCCCTATATACTGCTAATATCTTTGTTTCACCCAATTCTAACTCTACTTCTTCATTACCAATGGCATAGTCCCAAGAACTAAAAATATCAGTCTTAGATTCATATTCAATTATTGATGGTTGAGTGCTTACATCAGGTCCATAAACAAAAACTAAAGTGTCTTCTGAATTTGGATTGATCATACCAAACCCCAAATGCCCTTCGTCCACTTCATTAGGGCTGTTACCATAGGATAATTGCGTTAATGGTTTAGATTCTCTTTTTCCATAATAGTATCTTTCTACCCAAAGATTTACCCAACTTTTATCTGCATTGGGTAATTTAAAATCAAAATCATATAGTATCCCTAAATTTAAATCCTCAAAGGTATTCACATATTCGGAATCGGAATTAACTGAAATAGTAACTTTATTGTCACTTGAATTAGTGCAACCAGAGCTTAATACTAAGAAAAAAAATAGGATAGTACTGAACATGAAATAGTTTTTTATCAAAGAAGCTCCCCCATTCTTAAATTGATTTTACTAAACTATTTCGGCACACTCTTAATAACACCTTCTTATTTCATTAATCTACCCAATTAGTTGAATAACAGGTTCAGGTTCAGATTTCCTTCTTAAAGTAATGCACCATATAGTTTAAGTACACCTCTTCACAAGAATTTAACTTGATTAGGTTTTTCACATTTGTTTTTGCTCTTTAATTTGAGCATTAAGGGTAAGGTACATAAAATAAGATTTAGGTGAGTTTGCTAAATTTTTTTTAGATTAGCTCGTCTTTCCCTTTCAT
Source organism: Oceanobacillus chungangensis (assembly GCF_003369565.1). Classification (GTDB taxonomy): domain Bacteria; phylum Bacillota; class Bacilli; order Bacillales; family Amphibacillaceae; genus Oceanobacillus; species Oceanobacillus chungangensis. The sequence continues at coordinate 5,031 of NZ_PIOD01000011.1, forward strand.
CTATCATCTGTAATGTCTTTAAATTTTTATAGGGAAGGGCATTTAACTTATTCATTAATAAAGAATATTTACTATCGTCCATTTTCCCTCGAAGATAGTGGTGTATTAGAAAAAAATCAGCCGCATCTTCAGCTATTCCTGTACTATTATATTTATCCAAGAGAAAAATGAGTTGATCTAAAAACCAATTCACGCCATCCTTATCTAAGGGTAAATTAATTATAACGCTTCTGATAAATCTTTTATCGTCACTTGTCTTAAAAATATGTTCCGCTTCTTCTTTCGTTATTTCTTCCAGATTTGGTATATCCATATCACCTGTAATTTCATCTTCATCAACAATATCTTCCTCTTCAAGGCGTTCAATGAATTCTGAGAAACTACGTGCGATTTGAAATTCAACTTCTTCTTCAACATCGATATAAACGATACTTGGATTTTTTGTCTTTCCTCTGTAATCCATCGCAACCCAAGTATGACCCTCTCCATTAAGAAGCACTAAATCATTTGGAAGCTCCCATTCCTTAATGAGATACTCAGAATCTAAAATACCATCTTCCCCAATACCAAATATACTATCAACCTCAATATAGTCCTCTACTGATTCAGTAGAGAAATCAATAGGGAAAACAGTACGTTTTATGTATCCCCCATTTTGTTTTTTTACTAATTTCTTATAGAGTTTGGGTAATTCTATGCCTAACTTTTCCTCTGCTAAAACAATATCCTTCTTTTTTATAGGGCCTAACACTAAATCGTCTTCATCATCTAACCAAAATTTACGCATTGATTTCCATCCGGCATTTTTTGGCATTTCCAAATAGCATAAGAAAACATTACCACAATAACATTTGTATTTATATGTAGAATCTTCGACAAATTACGACTCTAAAAATCTGATACCCGATTTGGAGTCCAAATATAATGTGGCAATTTAGATATTCCTTCTTCAACTAACCTGCCCCAATAGTACAATAATTTCTACCTAAAATAGCGTTAATCCTTCTTGAATTAACGCACCAGTTAGTTTAAGTGGAATCCTTCACAATCTTTTCTTTACTCTTCAAGATCTAATCTCTTGAATGTGTTGGGCAACTACAAAAGACGCCCTCTTATTAAAGAAAAGCGCCCGATTGTGGAATAATGAAAAATGCGATAAAGAATAAAAAATGCCCCCAAATTTTTAGTAATGGACCTCTTTGTTAATGTAAAAGAATAAAATCGCAGTTCCCTTGCTCAAGAAATGTGCCCTTTAGCTGAATAGCAGCTTTCTAATTTTCTCTTAATAAAATGCCACCATTACCAAATATTATTTTTTCATTTCAAGACTCTCTTTTGCAACATTTACTCGCTCCTTGCCCATAAAGAAAATGACAACTGCGGACAATAAGATAGGTATTAGCGCGATGAAAAATATAAATGTTATAGAGTCTGAGAGCGAATAAGTTATTTTTTCCAAAATAAAATCAGGAATCTTCGCACGTTCACTTGGCTCAAAAATTTGTTGAGGGCTGCCAATATTACCTATCCCCGAACCGCCGTCCAGACCTTTAAAAGCATCCGCTAATTTTTGTGTAAATACATTGTTTTGAATGGTACCAAAGACAGTGATTCCAATAGTCATGCCGATCGAACGTAAAAAGGAGTTCGTTGAATTAGCTGTTCCTCGAAAATGGGACTCAAGATTATGAACAGAAGCTGTCGGCAATAGTGAAAATGAAAAGCCCATCCCAAAGCCAACAGTAATCATATAAATAGTCATGATTCCTCTAGTTGTGTCAGGTGTTAAAGTGCTAAGAAAGTACATACCTAAAAAATATGAAATAACGGAAATAATCATTAAATTACGAAAGCTCGTCTTCGTTTGAAATATCCCCCCAATTGCACTTCCAGCCACGGATCCCAGCATCATTGGCATTAGAATTAATCCTGCATTTGTAGTCGATCCACCGTAAACTGCTTGAACAAATATAGGAATAAAAACCGTTAAAATAATGAATGTTCCTCCGTATAAGAAAGCTAAAATTTGCGAGGAAGCAAACAATCTTCTTTTAAATAACCAAAAAGGCAAAATCGGTTCCTTCGCCTTAAGCTCAAAAAGGATAAAGGCAATGATGAATACTGTAAAGCTAATAAATAAACTAATTACCTGAATAGAATCCCAAGTATACGTCTTACCCCCCAGCTCTAGTGCAAACATTAAACATACGATTGCCGTCACAAGGGTAATTGCCCCACCCCAGTCAATTTTCTGATTCTGTAGCTGCGATGATTCCTTATAATAGCGAACAATTAGAAATAACGATATCAATCCGATAGGAACATTAACATAAAATACCCAATGCCAGCTAATATACTCAGTTATATAAGCACCTAATAACGGCCCCATCACGCTAGATGCCCCAAATACAGCCCCAAGCAATCCTGTCATTTTCCCACGCTTTTCTGGCGGAAAAATATCAAAAACGATTGTGAAGGCGATTGGCATTAATGCCCCACCACCAATTCCTTGAATAGCACGATAAATACTTAGCTGAACCATACTTTGAGCAATCCCACAAAGTGCTGACCCAATTAAAAAGACAGCTAATCCAAATATAAAAAATCGCTTGCGCCCAAACATATCCGACAGTTTACCAAAAATCGGCATTCCAGCCATAACTGCAATCATATAGGCAGATGTTACCCATACAAATTTATCAAAGTCTCCAAGGTCTGAAACAATCGTACCCATTGCTGTTGCCACAATCGTATTATCCATAGCTGACATAAGGATCCCTAGCAATAAGCCTGTCACAACAAATTTAATATTGCTTTCTTTTGAAATCATAAATGCTCTCCCCTCATATCATAAACCATTGAGAATTCCTCACTTTGTTATATGTATTTTATATTCTAGCCCATTATTTAATATTTGCTTAATAAAGATTAAATTCATTTTTTAAAACTAATATTGTTACTCCCTTAAATGGCTCGATTGTTGAATAAAATCTAAAAACGATTCTTCAACTAAACTGCCCCTTTAGTACAATAACTTCTACGTAAAATAGCGTTAATCCTTCTTGAATTAACGCACCAGGATAGTTGAATAAGATTTTAATATTATTTATTAATTTCTATAAGTATTACCTTTAATAACTTTCAAAACATCATCTTTAATAATTTATTAAAACGCTCTTCATCCTAAAAGTAGTATGTGCAGACTACACTTTATTCGTTCAAGTGACAAAATTGTCACAACGTATTGTCTTTTGTTAGGTGATTCGATTTCGTATAATAACTCTACTTGCTATGATAAAAATAAAAATTAATCGAAAAGGAGTTAACTAATGGAACAAGTTTTATTTATTGTATCAATGGTTTCCTTGGGCTTATGTTTTTGCATATTTATTCTAGGAATTCTCAACAATGGAATTAATAATCTATTTAAATCCAAATACACAAAAATATCTGCCATATTGTTTGTTGTTTATATACTCACCTTTGTACCGTATATAATTGTTTCCAGTTAATTTTTTGAGTGTAAACTGACTGCCCCAATAGTTAACTAAAGAGTGCACACTTGCTTCTTGAAGTAAAGCACCAGTTAGTTGTAAAAAGGGTTACTTATTATCTCTTATTTCTTCTAAGACTTTTATTAAACGGTTATTTTGATTCTCTATAGATTTTAATCTTTTTTCAATGATACTTGAAGAGAAAAATACAATTAGTATAATGGCAATTCCAATGAATATTTCCAACTTTATCCCCCCATTTCAGTAAAGCACTAGTTAATTTAGGTACATCACTTCACACTTTTTTAACAATCGTGCCCCCTATTGTTAAAAGAACATTGTAAATCCTGAAAGTAAAAATACTATAACTAAAATTAGTTTTATGTAACCACTATACTTTGGTGTTTCGTGTTTTTTTTCTAGAAACTGTACATAGTCTACAAGTAAAAATGACCCGACAAATAATATTATAAACCCTACCGTATCATCTTTGGTAAGCAAAGCCCTTAACGCCATAAATACTATTAGGAAATATCCTAAATACCCCATTGTAAATTGGAGAATATGCTTCATATCTCTCCTCCTATTTTTCTTGAACAATCTAGCCCTATTGTAGAACATCAGTTAATCATTGCTCTTGCACTAACCTGACCCGTTAATACAATAACTTCAACAAAAAGGTAATTCTCTTTCTTTAAGAAAAGCACCAGTTAGTAAAGTAATTACTTCTATTTTTCTTGGACATCAATTATAATGCTACCAAACAATTCACCTTCAATATTAGCATCCAGTTTCCAAATTCCTTTTGAAGGTAAATTCAAATATCCTACTGATTCAGCGTAATGATGTGGAGGCTTTATGATTTCTTCATTCGGAAGACCAATTGAACTTTCAAAAGCCGTAACTGTCTCTCCGTTCTCTTTATTCGTTCCGATTACTTCCACTTTTTTATTAAATAATTGTTCCGTTTTTTCTGGCGTTTCTCCCCAAAAATGAAATAATTGTTTATTATTTGTCCCTGCAATAACTTGACCATCAACGATAGCCAATTTACCCTCTATTCCTCTGAGATCATAAGATACATCTTTTCCATTTGCACCTGGCTTAGGAATTGTAAAGGCAGGGCTTATATTCCAATTTTCCTGAGCAGCTTCTGTAACGAAATCATAAGTTTTAGAGTTAGTTTCTATTCCTGTTTGTTTATCTGAACCATTTTCAGCGACTTGTTCACTTATTTCATTCTTTGGTTCTTGAGAACATCCGACTAACGTAAAACCAATTACGATAAATAAAATAAATATTTTTTTCATGATACATGCCCCCATAATGTAGACGATAAATCTTAATAAAAGTTTCCATATTTTCTTACACTATCATGCCCCTTTAGTACAATAACTTCTACGTAAAATAGCGTTAATCCTTCTTGAATTAACGAACCAGTTAGTTTAAGTACATTTTTTCACAATCTTTTCAGTAATATATAAATATCCATTAAAAAATCACCTTACCCCTAGTTCTTAGAGGTAAGATGAATTCAGTCAAACTTTACATAATCCCCTTCTTTGATTTGATTTTTTTCAAACCATCCAAGATTCACTTCAATTGCATAACGATAAGAAATTTTTGGAACATAGAAAGGACATTCATTCCCTTTACAAGGCTCCATATCCAGTATTTTTAGAATTTCCCCATCTGAATCAAGAAAAGCAATAGATAAAGGAATTAATGTGTCTTTCATCCAAAAGCCACCATATATTTTTCTTGAAAACACAAATAACATCCCCTCATTCTCGGGTAATTTTTCAACAAACATTAATCCCTTCTCTATTTTTCCTTGAGTATCTGCAACTTGAACGGTTAATCTAGTTATCCTGTTTCCACTGAGTATTTTTATTATATTTTTCATGTTCACTCACCTTCGAGTATTATTAAAAGCAGGATATTAATTTGGAGATAAAAAGAAAACAAGAAGAAAAGATAACTCGGCAAGCTCTTTATCACTTTTAATACTTATTCTATGGTTTTAAATTTAATACTTGGTTTGAATAAACATAGCAACAATATATAAAAAGACTTGTTTAACTAAACTCCGTTTGATCAATAAAAAAGGACGATCCTTCTTATTGAAGAATCGCACCAGATAGTAAAACTTGTAGAATTAACTTAACTTACTTGACTTGATAACAATAAACGATGGTCTTCTTTCTTCATTTATTAATTCTAACTTAGACATTTGTTCTAATCCAGATGGAATTGACTGTGGTTCAATAATCTTCTCTACTATAAATCCATTGTCTATAAGTGTATTTATTAGGGTTGAAATAGTTCGATGGTATTTAATAACACCATCAATATACCAATGTTCCTCTCTTTTTCCCTCTTCTTGATAATCGTCTAAAGCCCAATGTAATTTATTTCCACTGCCATCCTTCACCCAATTGTTCATCTCCTTTCGGGCAGTTACAATAGGATGTTCAGTTGAAAAAATAAATTCTCCATTTTTATTTAATAAACTTCTGACCTTTACAATCAGTTTTGAGTAATCTTCTATATAGTGTATTGCCAAAGAGCTTATAATTAACTCGAATTTTTGATTATGTAATTCTAAATCTTCTATTGGTGTACATATATATTCTATTTTCTCATGCCCGTTTTCTTTTTTAGCCTGTTCTATCATATTTCTTGAGATATCTACACCCATAACCTTTGATGCACCGTTCTCAATACAATACTTTGCAAAATGACCAGTCCCACATCCTAAATCTAATATAGATTTCTCTTTAAGAGTTGAGATTGCAGACTTTATTGCTGGTTGTTCAACGAAATCATTAAAGGTTACTCCACTTTCACGTAAAGAAATATATTCTTTAAAGAAAATTGGATTGTCATAAATATTTTGCTTCAATTGTTTTCCTCCCAATAATTTTACTTCTACAAAAACAGTAGATAATACCTATTGTTCTCCCACTAAATGCCTCGTTAGCTCAATATATTTTTCTGCTTAAAAAAGGTGATTATTTCTTTTTCAGAAAATTTATACCCAATAATAATAACAGCACTTACGGCGAACCAAATATACCAATCCATATGATTTCCTCCTTAACTGACGAAAAAATAGGTAATTTGTTAAATAGCAGCAACGTTTCGGAAACATCTATGTACTAATAGTTATGCTCTTTACACTAAAATATTTCTTATTCCATTATCCTGCCCCGTTAGCTTAATAACTTCTAACTAAATACTAACATAATATTCCAATAATAAAATCAAAATTTTAACCATAAGAAAAAGGTGACCCACTAGGATCACCTTGTTTAACTATAACACCCCTTTAGTTGAGTAAAATGTTTAATTAAATGCTAAACCAAATATAAATAAAACGAGTAATATCAAATAACCCACAGGGAGTATAATCAAAATAGTCGCTGATGCTTTCCTCCAAAATCCACTTTTACTATACCAAGAAGCCAGTGTCGCAACCAAATATCCAATCAAAATTATCCAAATCCACAAGTTCCCAATTTGTTTTCCAACGAAAGATTGCAAAGTTAAAAAAGTCGCAACCAGGACCAATATTGATATAATTCCTAAGTATTTTCGCAATTACTACTTCACCTTCCGCCCAAGATAGTCTGCTATATCTGTTAAACTAACCCTATATATATTCAACAAAATTAGATACTTCTCCTTCTTCAAGGATTGCACCCTTTAGTCATTCATGTAGCGTAAGACCAACGCTACACCACAGAGAATGAAAATTGATACATCTGTCTATAATGTTTCTACGGCTGACGAAGAAGGTCTATGTACTATGGTGCCAGAGAGCCCATCCTTTAGTCTGACTCCAACGATCACGGTGTACCACCGACTGTCGCGCCTTATATGGGTAGCACTCATGGGAGATTAATCCTTATTTTGGTCGTTGCGTCAGCCAATACTATACTTTTTATAGAAGGAAGGTTCTCGATTACCTGTCAACTACTCAATAATGAACACTCAGAAGGCTCATCCTTTTTTTTAAAGCGTTTTTACTGGGTCAATTTTGTTATGCTTTTTTCTGGATTTTGAGCTTTTTTTATTTTCATGGGAGTTCAATAACACATCTTAATTTTAACATTAACTCCCACTCAATTCACCCGAATATTTTAAAGACTTATTTTATTCAACTGTGTGGAAATGATGTTGATAACAATATTTTTGGGAGTGAGTGATTATGTTATTATCGGATGCTGCAAAGAGTTATGAGGCAGATAAAAAAATTGAGGGTTTTTCAGCACAAACATTAAATGCTTATAGGATTCAAGCAAAGCTACTTATTGATTACTTTGGAAATATCAATATTAATAAGATAACAACTCTACAACTGAAGAATTATTTAGCTGAATCAAGTAATAGCTTAAAGCCTTCAAGTTTGTCACATCGCATTAGATTTTTACGTTCTTTATTTCGATGGTTACACGAGGAAGATATCATAGAGTTAAATCCTGCTAGTAAAATAAAGGAACCAAGAGTTGGAAAACGGATTCCGAAATTCCTTACTGAAAGAGAAATCGAATATTTAAGGGACGCTTGCTTTTCTCCAATGGAAAAAGCATTGTTTGAATTTATGTTTTCTACTGGTTGTCGAATAGGAGAAATTGTTTCTTTGGATCGAAATAGTATTAATTGGGGAAATCAATCTGCCATTGTTCGTGGTAAAGGAGATAAGGAACGAGAAGTGTACTTTAATATCCGTTGCGATATTTGGCTAAAGAAATATATAGATAGCAGATACGATAATGATTCAGCAGTATTTGTTACTGAACGCTCTCCACATAGACTGAGTATTGCCCAGATGAGATATATAATTAAACGTATTTCCAAACGAGCAGGAATAAATAAAACCATTCACCCTCACCAGCTAAGGCATAGTTACGCAACACACCTGTTAAATAATGGTGCCCCTCTAGAAGTTATTCAAAGTCTACTGGGTCACGAAAAAAGTGAAACTACAAGAATTTATGCAGAACTAAGTGGTAGACTACGGCAAGAGATAAACAAAGACGAAAAACACACAAATTAGGACCCCTAAAAGAGAAACGAGTATAGAATTTAATAGATTAACTCTTTTCAAAATACCATATATCCCACAAACAAAACTGGCTAATCCAAGGAATAACTCGAAAAATGCTACTGGATATACATTTAAATGTTCTATTACATAAATTCTAATAAAGTTAAAAATAGTAATACATAACATAAATAACACCTGTAAAATTAATCAATAAACCGGAATACTCAATTGATATCACCATCCTAACTCGCACACCCTTATGAAAAGTGTAACAAATAATTGTCATTCTTTCTTAGTCGATAAATGAGATTCTGTCCCTTTAGTAAAAGAAGATTGTCACATTGAGGAGAGTCTCCTTGTTGAAGTAAACACCAATTAGTTAAATTTCAGTTATGAAACAAATAAGTGAGCCAAAAGTTATAAGGAAACTTATATTTTTATCTAGTTCCTTTATGGTGCTTTTGCTTATAGTAACGGGGTTGATATATTGGGCAGTAACATAAACGAAAAAGCCTAATAATATCAAAATTAACCAAACACTCATACCCCACAATGAGAATAAATATGGTGAGTTTGCTATCCAAAATACTGTAACAAGTAAATAAAAAAGCACCAAAACCCAAGCTAATCATTTCATATCTCTCCCCCCTTTATAATACAAAATTGTCGAATTAACCTGCAATATTGTAAATGTTATTATCCTTTATTCTGGAAAGCACCTAACTTAATTATCTTAAAATTAAGTTTACCGCGATATTTATCGATATTCAATAAAAAAATATCACATTATATTAATTTATTATCGTTTTTATATAAAAAAACATTCCCTATATTAAAGGAAATGCTTCTTAGGTTTTAATGGTATCTAATTCCATTATTCTGCCCCTTTAGCACAATAGCTGCCGTTCAATCTCATTTTCAACTAAAGCAACAGTTAATTTAAGTACATTTATTCAAAATATCCATTTATCTTAATAGTATAATTAATCTATATCTATTCTCCTTAGTAATCGAAATATTTCTAGTAAGAGAATATTTAAGCTCAGCCAGACTCCTCCAAAGACGTAGCCAGCAGCAATATCACTAGGGAGTTCGACTTTAAAGAACAATCGACTGATGGCAATAAGAATTAACACACCTAATCCGGATACTGGAACAAGGGTGTGAACCCAAGCGTTTTTTATAAAGCGTACACATATAAATACTGCAAAGCCGTAAATAACAAAATTCATTAAAGATTGCTCGCTTGGAAAATTACGAAAAAGATGATCCTTGGAAGAATAGTGAACAGGAGAAAGGATTTGAAAAATTCTCCTCAAACTTTCTTCAAAGAGTTCCCCAACTAAAATAACGATTAACAGAGAACCTAACTCAATTAATCTATTCTCACCTTTCCATATAATCCAAATGATTGTAAAGCTGATAAGTATAAGTTGGACTTGCCTCGAACCTAGGAATAAAAATATTTGCATTGCCTCTATCCAGTCCTTATTAAAAATCAGGGAATTCAATAAATCCACAGTTTGATTAAAATTGGTAAACTCGTTTCCAAGAAAATCCTCTATCATGCCAAACATGAGAATCATAAGGCCCAGCGTCAGGATAGAAGTCACAGTTAATAGAAATCCAACTCGTCTTCTCGTATGAAAAATAGTTAAAGTTAGATTTATTATCCTAATGACTGTCTCTTTTATCTCCTCTTTAAATTTTTTGTAGATGAAGAGCACGATAAAAACGACGGCAACTGCTATTCCCCCAATAATGAGGTATTTTTTAATCGAACTGTGAAATGCCTCCCATTGTGGACCTAGTACTTTACCGAGTGTTATAAATACCGTCACCCACAGGAATGCTCCAGTATAGGCAAAAACAGCGTACATTCGAAAAGGCAGTCGGGTAGTTCCTGAAAAGTACCCCGTAATATGTCTAATTCCAGGGATAAAATAAGCAATCAGCAACAGCTTATTCCCATACTTGCTAAACCAGTGGGAAAATTTTTCAATTCGTTCTGGACCCATATGAAAACGAGAACCATATTTTTCGAAGAACGGTTGTCCTACCTTATAACCTATCCAGTAAGAAATGGTCATTCCTATACAAGATCCAAAACCAGCTATTAAAATACTGAGTATCCAATTTAAACGTCCTTGAAAAACAAGAAATCCTGTGTAACTCATAAGAATTTCACCTGGTAATGGAAGTGCAATCAATTCTAATAAAAGGGCAACAAATAACACAACATATCCATATTGATCAATGTATGCTGTAATATTACCCATCGTTTATCACCCTTTAGTATATTTTAACAGCTTTACCTTTGTTCCTATTTCTATTTAATATTTAGTTAATTTCTCCGTTATATTGTGTTATTATCCGCTTACCTGCACCTTTTAGTTGAATAATGATAAATTTTCATAACAGCCCAAACTGTAATTACACCCCAAATCAATACTATTAGTGAACCAACTATCCAATTTTGGGGCTTACCATTTCTCATCAGTTCCTCTGCCATAACTTCACAGTCAGATAATACATTCTTCGGTATCATTTTCAAAGCAAACAATATCCCTATAGGAAGGAGAATTACGTCATCTAAATATCCTAGGATAGGTAAATTGGCAGAGTGGAAGGGAATTGGTTGTTTGAGGATGCATTTCATGTTCGTGTCCATAAACACCCATATTTACAATTTATCCAGCGTGTACAAATGGATGCAACAGATACACAAATATCCTGCATATCATTATTTCATGATGGTCCCGGCGGATTCCCAAAACTAGTAACAATGAGACATATCGTTACAAACTATATTTACCCTATAAATTCAGAACAACTTTTTTAGGTAAGTCCATTCAATGAAATACACGCTTTTCAAATATAAGATTCTGCATTGAATAGGGTTTTTACCAAAATTCATTCCAAGCTACACTATTAATTTATTATATGTAGAATTGTTGGACCTATTTGATCATTTCCTTGTTACATATGGCAAAGAAAGAAGATTAGCAAAGCTGTCAAAAGGCTTGCCAGTACTCTAATTGAACAATGATTATCTAGTGTCACTTTAGACACCCATCCTAATGCTAATAATACTTATTTCATCGGTCATTTGAGTAGCTCGTATAGTCCAACGTTTTGTACATGAATTTTAACTAAAACAGTCATCTCTTGATAAAAGATGTCTGTTTCCCGCTAATAAGGAGTATTCGAGCCGCACTTATTTTTTTGTACGATTCCGAAAGTAGGTGATTATTGCTGGTAAAATAGATAAAAAGATAATGAATAAAATAACAGTTGAGAAGTTTTCCTTGATGACCGGAATATTTCCAAATGAATAGCCCAGAATCGTACATATTATTACCCATAGTGCCGCTCCGATTATATTATTAATAATAAAATAACGATAATTCATTTTACTCGCACCAGCAACGAATGGTATAAATGTGCGAATAAACGGCATGAAACGGGCGATGATAATCGTTTTTCCACCTTGCTTGTTAAAGAAATCTTCCGCCTTTTTCATCTTTTCTTTATTAATTATTTTCCCTAACCAGCTATTCTCAGGGATTGATGTCCCTATCTTTTTCCCAATGTAGTAATTAACCGTATCGCCGATCGCCGCTGCAGCAAAAAATAGAACAATAAGGAATACAAGATTAAAGGCTCCCATTGCTGCGAAGGCACCACTAGCAAACAGTAAAGAATCCCCAGGTAGAAATGGAAAAATAACAATACCAGTCTCAATAAAGACAATTAAAAATAAAATAGCATATGACCATACCCCAAATGTATCTATTATACCAATGAGATGTTGATCAATATGTAAAATAAAACTGATTAAATCCTGAATGAATGACATGCTTATACTCCCTTTTCATTTTTTTCAACCCTCATCCCGTATCAAACTACGCTAATTAATACGGGAATAAAATTACTTACAATCCTTCTCTTTTAGCCGTTTGATTTTTTCATACTGCTTTTCTTTATATTTCTGAAAAAGCCAAATTACAATTGTTAGCCAAAATCCACTAGCAAAGTATCCGCCAATAATATCACTCGGGTAATGTACACCAAGATAAACCCTACTAATTCCAATCAAAATAATAAATAGGCTGCTAAATAGTACTAATATGTTACGTCCAGTGCGATTTGGAATATGACGCCATAAGAGAAAAGCTAGTATGCCATAAAATGCAAATGCAATCATTGCATGACCACTTGGAAAACTATAACCGCCAGCATCAATTAAACGGTGAAGCTCTGGACGTGCTCGATGAAAGCTATGTTTTAAAATCCAATTTAGGATTGACGTACTAATAATGACCGTCCAAAGTAAAATAATTTCTACTCGATGCTTCAATAAAAAATATAGAAACAGGGTAGTCACCAGAACAATGACGAGCAAGGCGGAAAAAGAACCAATGAATGTGAAAAACTTCATGATGGACGTTAGTGTTGGTGTTTCGAACCCTTGAATAAAATAAATCACTGTGCTATCAAAACTAGTAATACGTTGGTTAATTATCAAAATCACCATCATACTAAATCCGAAAAGCGTAACTAAACCGGTAATCAAGGCACCTGCCGAGTGCTTTTTATTTATCATGCTGAAAAACTCCTTAGATGAAATTACATTTTATTTAGCAGGTAGGAAAGTATAAACTTTCCTCCGCTGCATAAGTGCAACTATGGTTGTCACCGGAAGGCTTGGTGACAACCAAGTTTTCTAAGAGATATATGGAATGATTAAGCTGATCTTAGTACCTTCCCCGACAATACTATCTGCTAGGATCGTTCCCTCATATTCTTCGATCATTTCTTTCGCAATAGACAACCCTAAGCCACTTCCTCCACTTTCCCTACTGCGGGCTTTGTCTACCCTGTAAAATCGGTCAAAGATATGGGGTATATCTTCTTTGCTGATGCCGACTCCGTTATCTTGAATATCAATTCTATAATTATCATTCATTATGTTCGACGTAATTGTTATTTCCTTATTTTCACCGCTATATTTAATTGCATTATCCATAATAATAATTAAAAGTTGTTTGAATTGCTCTTCTGGAATAGCCAATTGTATTGTATGTTTTGCATCTATTTCATTATGAATGGTTAAATTCGGATAGATGAGCAAATAATTACTAACGATTTCATTTACAGTGTCGGTAATTTGATATGATCCTATCGTGTCTTGTTTTTCTCGATGGTTTTCCAATTGTGAGAGCCAGAGTAGTTCTTTCGTCAACTCGATCATCCGCTTCGTTTCATTAATACTGATATTCAATGACTTATCCAATACTTCCTTATCATTTTTCCCCCATCTTTTCAAAAGGGAAAGATGGCCATGAATGATTGCAAGTGGTGTGCGAAGTTCATGTGATGCGTCTCCAACAAACTTTTGCTGTTGCAGCATCGATGCTTCCACCTTATCCATCATCCTATTAAAAATTAAACTAAGCTGCGAAAATTCATCATTCGTTTCCATTACGGGTACTCTTTCCGCAAAGTTTTCATTTTCAATTTTTTTCATTGTATTTGTAAGCACTCGAAGTGGGGATAATAATTTTCCAGCAAGGAGACGACCACTAACAATACTTAAAGCTAAAGAAAGAATGGTACCTAAAATTAATGTCCATAAGACCTTTTCTAAGAAACCTTCGAAAACTTCTTCATTCTGTCCAATGATGATCGTACCATGAAAGGATTTCATATCTAATGGGCTCCTGTATAGAAGAACGGTATCCTCTTTAATATTAATACGGGAAAATCCACGCTCTAAAGCGTTAATTTCATTATTGAGCTCTGGAAAGTTATTAGAAATATTTAAGATTTCCTGTCCATTTTGATCAAGGATGCGAACCATTTCCTCATTCTCAACAATTCTTTCAAGGAATTGATCAGATAAAACGATATTTCCCCCTTCCGTTTCCAAGTATTTTGCCTGTTCCGCTAAGAAAACTTGAATTTCCTCTGAACGTTTCCTTAACGAATCTTCTTCTTGTTTTGAGGTAAGGGTTTGAATGAGGAATAATTGGATGAGATTAACAATCATAAAGATTACAAAAATAACAATAGCAGACAAGAGGGTCATCTTTCCCTTTATTGATAATTTATTTAACATTCGCCTTGTCCACCTTTTATTGCCGTAATACATATCCAGCTCCTCTTACCGTTTGGATATGGGAATCTTGGTGCTTCTTATCTACTTTTGCCCGCAAATAACTGACATAAACATCAACCACATTCGTCTCGACTGATGTATCATAACCCCAAATCTCTTCTAAAAGGATTTCTCTTGTAAGCACTCTATTTACATTTTCCATTAAAAGACGAAGCAGATTAAATTCCTTTTTTGTTAACTCAATGATTTCGTTATCCCGTTTCACAATCCTTGCCTCTAAATCCATTTCAAGATCTTGATAGATTAACTTGTGACTACTATGATTTCCATTTTCTACCCTTCTAAAGATTGCTCGCATTCTTGCTAATAACTCCTCAATTTCAAAAGGTTTCGATATATAATCATCTGCACCGCTATCGAGACCAGATATACGATCTAATACATTATCACGTGCAGTAATCATAATAATTGGCGTATACTTTACGGCGCGTATTCTCCGGCATACTTCAATTCCGTTTAGCCCCGGAAGCATTAAGTCCAATAAAATAAGATCAATATCTTCTTCCAGTGCCTTCTTAACACCATCCCTGCCATTAAAGGAAACAAGAACTTCATACTTTTCATATTCAAGCTCTAACCGAATAAAATTAGACAAATTAGCTTCATCTTCAATAATTAGGATTTTTTTCATTATACGTTCTCCTATGTCACTATAGTAGTTGATCCATAATACTGGTTTTCATTACTCTACTTTACATTATATAAAAAAAGGTGTCCGAATTAAGGTACTATGTCGGACACCTTTCGATCAATTTCCCCTACTTTTACTCTTGGTCGTCCACTTCGTTTCCATCGTCATTCTCTTCGTCGTCATTATGTTCAACTTTTACAACTTCACCAGATGTTGCATCAACTTTTACTTCTTGTTTCGTTCCATCTTCTGCTGTAACTTCAATGCTATAAACGACGGTGCCATTTTCATCTTCTAATTCAACGTCTCCAACTGTTCCGGGAACCTGGTCAAGCGCTGTTTTAGTTGCTGCTTCTTTTGTAACTGTAGCTTGTTTCGCTAATTCTGCTTGGGACTGTTCATCATCCCCCTCTTCTTCGTCATCTTCGGCTTCTACCTTTACAACTTCACCTGTTGTTGCATCTACTTCTACTTCTTGTTTCGTTCCATCTTCTGCTGTTACTTCAATGCTGTAAATGAGTGTGCCTTCTTCATCTTCTAGTTCAATGTCTCCAATTGTTCCTGGAACCTGGTCAAGCGCTGTTTTAGTTGCTACCTCTTTTGTAACTGTAGCTTGTTTTGCTAATTCAGCTTGGGATTGGTTTTCCTCATTTGATTGAGCGCTATTCTCGGCCGTTAGTGTATTAGAAGTTGTATTTGTCGCCGCTGAAGCATAGCTAAATCCTCCCCCTATAATGACTGCTGTTGCTACTGCTGGAATAATAATCTTCTTTACTTTCTTGTTCATTTCTTTGTTCCTCCTTCTTATTTTTGACTACATGAAATATCTTATCCTACTAAGATGAAAACAAGATGAAGGGTACATAAAATAATAGTTGGAGTTTCATTAGAATTTTTTAATAATCTAATGAGTGAATTTCATCATTTCTATCCCTTATGCGCCAGCAGCCGTGATTTTAAGCTGTTTTAATCTATTTTATATTATACACAGTCAAGGTGCGGCCGACATTTCGAAAATTTGTACATTAAGCGAATTTTAATCTAAAAATAGGTTCTTAATCCACAAGAAAAACCGAAATTACTTTTTTATAGAGACTAGAAAATTTGTGCTGATATTTTTTATAAACAGTTCAACTTTATTTCAAATCCACACCCTAAGTTTCGATTCTGACCAGACAACCACAGCTACCGGATCGAGATTTTGATGTCAATTCTCTTGGTCTGATTCCCCGGTCATTTTCAATGATCTAACTTTCAAAATAGCTTTCACCCTTTTAACGGAATCACACCATCAATATTCAGGAATATTTCCACAGTGAATTTTGACGTAAATTTTGACAATAATAAATATAAACAAACGAAGGAGAATGCCAACATGAAATTTAAATCAAAAATATTAATAGGTACTTTGATTGTTATTGAGTTGCTGGGAACTAGTGCTTGTTCGATGACAAATAACAAACCAAACACACCACAGACAAATGAAACAACACAAATAATTGATGAAGTCAGAGCGGTAGAAATTGCTTCAGATGAAGTAAAGGGTGGTATAGTAATTAGTTCCCATGTAGATGAAGTAACTAATAAATACGAAGTCCATATTTTAAAAGGAAATAAGAATTATGCAGTGGATGTTGATTCGTTAACAGGTAAGGTATTAGGAATTGAACAAAGTGTTCAAAGTGACGACGAAAGTAAGCTGCAAAACGTTTCTCCAAAAATTTCTATAAAGGATGCAAGACAAATAGCGTTAAATAGGGCAAGCGGGACCATAATTGAATTTGATTTAGATAACTCTAACAACAGTTTAGTCTACGATATCTTGATAAGCACAGATTATAGTCATGAAGTAAATGTTATTGTAGATGCAATTAATGGGGAAGTATTAAAGGTTGAAAAAATTACCTATTAGTAAGATGAGATAGGATAAGTGAGGATTTTGTTTTTTGTTATTTAGTGATCTTAACGGTCTCCACTGTAAACTTAAAAATTCACCTACAATTATAGCTAAAATAAGTCCTATAATAAATCCTATCCAATTAGGCATGTAGACTGCCGGAAACACATAAATACCTAAAATAAGAACAAATAAATCCCCTAAATAGAATATGTTTATTGAAAAAAATTCTAGCCTTTTTCATAATTTTCCACCTTGACATATTTTTTTATTTTAAAAATATTTGAAGTTTCCAAAACTTCCTTCATGGGGTAAGCATTAGGAAATACGAAGTTACAACTCTTAGGAAGTTTCCCCCCATTAGAAAAGCCGATTTTCTGTCTCTTCACGGAATCGACTTTTTTAATTTAGTTTTTATTACTAACGCACCAGTTTGTTAAAGATAATTATTGGAGTCCATATTTTAGTATCTGATGTCTCATAACTTCGTTACCAAATGTGAACCATAATAAAAGCAATAAAACTATAACTCCCATCACCAGACTAAACCAAGCAAAATATTTATTTTCTTTATTTATTATAGGGTATAGAACAATTAGCAAAGACCCAAAAGCAAGGGTAATTACAACCGAAAGTGTTCCTGTTAATGTTTCAAAAACCATATAATCCATCCCCCTTCCCCACTAATTCCTAATTGCACTAAACTGCCCCAGTACAATAACTTCTACGTAAAATAGCGTTAATCCTTCTTGAATTAACGCACCAATTAGTTGAAGAAAGACCTAAATTTATTCAGAATAGAACCAAGGAATAGCTGGAGGTATTCCTGCTTCTGGTAACAGGTAAACAAAGACGAAGAACACACAAATTAGGACCCCAAAAAGAGAAACGAATATTGAAATTAAAGGATTAACTCTTTTTAAAATACCATATATCCCACAAACAAAACTGGCTAATCCAAGGAACAACTCGAAAAATGCTACTGGATATACATTAAACTGTTCCATTACATATATTCTAATAAAGTTAAAAACAGTAATAGATAAAATAAATAACACCTGTAAAATTAATCCATATACTGGAATATTCAAATGATATCACCATCCTAATTCGCTCACCCACGAAGAGTTTAACAAATAATTTTCATTCTTTTCTTAGTCGATAAATGAAATTCTGTTTTTCAACTATTCTTCCCCCTTTAGCACAATAACTGCCATTTGACTTCATAGTTGAATTTTAGTTATGGCATAGATGTTACTAAAAATGAATCAAACCTGTTACTATAACCAAAAACACCCTAAAAGAACTTGAATACAAAATAAGTTTCCTTATTATTTTTGGCTCCTTTATTTGTTTATAGGTGACAAACCCTAAAACAATTGAAATTAGCCATATAATTATACCCCACAATGAAAATAAGTACGGTGAATTTGCTACCCAAAGTGCCGTAACAAGTAAATTAAAAAACATTAAAACCCAAGCTAATCCTTGCATATCCTTCCCCAAATGATTAAAGAGTTTACTTCTCTCCACACTAAGTCATTCTATGTATATAGAAATTCTATGTATGTAGATATAATAATATTAGAATTGTAAAAAAGCAATAGTTATTTAACTGTCCTGCCTTTAATAAATTCAACAAAAAAGGTACTTCTCCTTATTTAAGGAAAGCACCAGTTAGTGAACTAGTTGTAGTTGTGATCATTCTTATACTTTAACCACTCATCAATTTCTGCTTTAATAAATCTTTTCTGATTATCGATTTTTAGATATGGGATAAATTGATAAGTGTCATAACCACCTAATTCTACTCTTTCCGAATCATCTTTCAAAATAATGTTTTCTATTGCTTGTTCACTTATTTGAAGATATTCAGCAAGTTGAGTTATTTTCATCAAATCAGGTGTTGAATTAGTAATTTGTGAATTTTTGTCTTTACTAGCTGAATTCGGCGATGTTTTACTTAGAATAAAGGCAGATATTACTATTGATAATCCCAATATAAGTATTCCAATTATATAAGTTAATTGTTTCAAATTATAACCCCCCAACAAAAAGTTTCTTTTTAAACAATCCTGCCCCTTTAGAACAATAGCTGCTGTTCGATTTCATCTTCAACTAATGCACCAGTTAGTCATCCATGTATCGCAAAAACAGCGATACACCACAGAGAATGAAAGTTTGTTTCTATGTCCATAATGACTTTTGGGTGCATTCACAACAATCGTGTCTCAGCGTTTAAAAAACAGAAAACGCTGGGTCTAGTTTGTTTTTGTCTTTTTTAGGATTTTTGGATGTAAACTTTCATGGTAGTTGAATAAGCACCTGTTCATTATTGTTTGGATTTAAAGTAACTAACCCTTGAATATCCAAATTGTTAAGTATTTCATATATATAATAAGAACGCATAATAAAATCAAGGATGTGTAATAATGAAAAACGTAAATAATAATCAGACGGGTCAAAATACTGGGTCACCAGAAATTTATGCTGCTAAACTCACATTAATTGGAACTGCACTTTCCACAATAGGCGATGGTTTACAAACAATTGCAGCAGGGATTACGCTACAAGAATTAGAAAACCCAAATAATCAAAATTCCCAAAAGCAATTAGATCAATCAAGTCAATTAGAATTGATGCAAAAGCAAATTGAACAATTAACTAGAAAAATAGAAAGAATGGAGCAGAGTAATAAGTAAAGAATTTATTTTGGTTTAGGTCTTTCCTCAAGGTAATTCAACACGCACTTAAAAATAATTAATGCATAAAATAATATGAAAATTCTTTGCCATAGGGGGCTATAATTATGAAATTAAATAATAAAAATTTTGAACATAATGATTCAAATCACGAAACCGATGCTCAATTAGATGAGCTTATTGAAATTGGTAAGAATTTGATTAAAGTGAGTGATTCTATTTCCGCGGATATATTATTACATTCTCTTGAAGAGTCTCAAAAAAGAAATGAAATATACGAGATGCAGAAACAGATTAACTATTTAAAGACTGAACTTGAAAAATTAAGAAAAAATAATTAGAGAATTATTATTACCATCACCAGAATTACTAAATTTTTTGATAGAGCATCGTAATGAGATGGTTACTTCCCAGGTCTCTTTTTATGTCACAGTTTGTGTCAAATGCGACATAAATACTCCCGTTCTCATCTTCAACTAACCTGCCCCTTTAGTTCAATAACAATTTTAACATTAAATCCCGCTCAAATCACCTGAATATTTTTAAAACTTATTTTATTAAACTGAGTGGAAATGATGTTGATAATAATATTTTTGGAGTGAACAATTATGTTATTATCGGATGCTGCAAAGAGTTACGAGGCAGATAAGAGAATTGAGGGCTTTTCAGCACAAACATTAAATGCTTATAGGCTTCAGGCAAAGCTACTTATTGATTATTTTGAAAATATCAATATAGATAAGATAACAACCCTACAACTGAAGAATTATTTAGCTGAATCAAGTAATAGTTTAAAGCCTTCAAGTTTGTCACATCGTATTAGATTTTTACGTTCCTTATTTCGGTGGTTACACGAGGAAGGTTTCAGTGAGTTAAATCCTGCTAGTAAAATAAAGGAACCGAGAGTTGGAAAGCGTATTCAAAAATTCCTTACTGAAAGAGAAATCGAATATTTAAGAGATGCTTGCTTTTCTCCAATGGAAAAAGCCTTATTTGAATTTATGTTTTCTACTGGTTGTCGAATAGGAGAAATTGTTACTTTGGATCGAATAGTATTAATTGGGGAAGTCAATCTGCCATTGTTCGTGGTAAAGGAGATAAGGAGCGAGAAGTTTACTTTAATATCCGATGCGATATTTGGCTAAAGAAACATCTAGATACTAGATACGATAATGATCCAGCTATATTTGTCACAGAACGCTCTCCACATAGAATGAGCATTGCTCAGATGAGGTATATCATTAAACGTATTTCCAAACGAGCAGGAATAAATAAAACGATTCACCATCACCAATTAGGGCACAGTTACGCAACGCACCTGTTAAATAATGGTGCCCCACTAGAAGTTATTCAAAGCCTATTAGGTCACGAGAAAAGTGAAACCACAAGGATTTATGCAGAACTAAGCGGTAGACTGCGACAAGAGTTTTATAGAAAATACTTCTAGAATATTAAAGAGCAACGCATATTATAACACGTTGCTCTTTTCAACTATTGCACCAGTTAGTTCAACAAGAAAAAGCTATTGTTGCTCCCCTCCTTCACATAACTCTTCGGAAATCAGCTTTACACGTTCAATTGTAATACCTTCTCTTTGTTCAACTGCTAAAGGATGGCTTGTTGGTTCTAGTTCAATAAATGGGCTTACCCCTACTGAACGAGTATGGACCATTGTTTTTAAATTTAATGTTTCAGGATAACAAGGAATGGATGTTGATAACCAACCAAACATCGGTTCAAGTTCCTTTTCTCTGCCTTCTACTTCCCAATAATCATTGGTTTTATTAAAATTCGCTTCGCTCAATGAAATCCAGACATCCCATATAAATGGCTCATTCCCATCTACTATGGGGATTTCAATACATCCACGAATAAAAAAATGCTCATCGTCAATAATGCACAAATCTTCATTCATCTCGACTCTGCTTTCTTGCTCTTCTGTTGGTATATCATAAAAATAATCAGGAACAGGACTTCCATAACTCATTGGAAGTTCATCGTGATATTTTCCGCAACATTTGCAAAAAAAACCTTCAATATGTTTACTCATTTTTTATCCCCCATAAATCCAGATAGTATTCTATTCGATATTTATTAATCCATTCCTTCTTGCACTAACCTGCCACTTTAGTAAAAAAAGACCGCCGTGACGATCTCCTTGTTGCGCTAACGCACCATTTAGTTGAATAAGATTTATTTATCATTAATAAAGCAACCCACCATTGAAACTATTAAACCTAAAATAGAGATTCCAAATCCTATTTTTGTTCCACTTGAATATCCAAGTCCCGTTGAACTGTATACTAATATAATTGCAATACCAAAAAGTATTATTGCTATCCCTAAGAGAGCAATTTTCATATATTACCTCCTCCTGGCTTATTCAACAATCCTGCCCCGTTGAAAAAAGAGCCTCTATACAGTTCAACGATCTTCAAGTAAAGCACCAGTTAGCTTAAGTACATTATTTCACAAACTTACCATATATTATCAATTATGATTAAGAGAATCTTCAATTCGATCCAACCATTCATTTACTAAGTTATTAAAAAGTTCTGGCTGTTCAATTTGCAAATTATGACCTGCTTTATCCAATACAGCAAAAGTTCCTCGTGTATACTTGTTTATTATATCAAGCGCATCTTTGTATCCAACAGAAGAGTCTTGTCTCCCTAAGAGGAATAAACTAGGTTTATGAAAATCAGATTGATCAATCTCAAAAGTAAAACCATATTTATTCTTAACCATATTTAAAAACTTTTCATCTCCAATTTTACAACCACTTATAATTTCTTGGTTGTATCTTAGCCAAATGTATTCATCAAGCACAACGTTATTGCTTCTAAAATCTTTTAATTCTTCCTTTGATAATTTTTCAATGAATCTTTCATCTGTTTTCAATATTTTATGTTTCTCAACTGTTCTTTTTTCTGGAAAAGGAATAATAACAGGACAAATAAATGCTGCACCAAGTACCTTGTCTTTCTGCTTTTGAATAACGCCCCTAGCTAGGTAGCCACCGTATGATTCTCCAACGATTATGTATTCTTGATTAGGAATTATTGCTTGGATAAATTCTAAAACAGCCTCCAGCATTTCATCACAACTATTTATGTCATTATATTTTTTTGTTAATCCCATACCAGGTAGATCAATATAAATACGTCTCCATCCATCCCTCTTTGTAAATATAGGTTCCATACATCCAGTCATTAATCTATGGTCGGGAGAATAACCGTGTATCATTAGAATTGGTTTACCCTCCCCAAAATCTTTATAATGTATTTCTGCTTGACGAACTTTGCAATATGCCAAATCTCAGCCCTCTTTCCTAAAAAAAATTCTTAATTGAAACTGTATAATACAATATTCCCTGTGTGGAATTTCTTGTTCTATTAACCTTCCCCTTTAGCACAATAGCTGCCATTCAACTAAAGCACCAGTTAATGGAATAACTAAATCAATTATTTTTTCTATTATTAAAGCCTCGTTAGTACATTGAAGAATTAAGTATTGCTATTATGAAAGTTGTTTCATAGATTTCTACTTTTACCTTTTGATTTAATGATAATATTCACACCCGTTGCTTCACCACCTTCAATGTGGTTTTCCATATTCGACACATCAATATTTGTCCTAATTTTTACGTGTTTGTTTTCTTTACCCTTTAGCATAATTTCATAAGGAGCATCGTTATTCATAAGTGATACCATTGGTAGGTCATCTTTATATACTAATTCCTCATAAAATTCAACGGAGAACTGGACATCATTGTTACTGCAGTTTTTAAAAGGAAGTTCACACTCTGCCTGCAATGTTTTCTCATTTATCATTGCAAAACTACAATTACTTTCTTCTTCCGAATAGGAAACGGCATAAATACCTGTTGCAAAGGTTTTTTGAAACGAATTAACTGCAAACGTGGGAGCAAAAATTACGATTAAAATGGCAATAATTACAAATCGCCAATGATATTTCTTCAAAGATTTCACAAGTAAATATAGACCTAAAATCAGTAAAAGTAAGGTCGTAATTCCTACAGACCATTTAGTTTAATTAGCATAAAAGGCTATCTATTTACTAAAAACCAAAACATTATCTACAAAAATCTTGCATTTTATTGTAAAAATACCACCGAGGCTTACTTTAATATTTTTTGTAATTAAATCATTGTCTTTAAGAATTCCTCTCAAAGTTGCTCTCAATGCGATACCTAAATTTTCATCCTGTAATTTACCATCAATGTATAACTCTTCACCATTAAACCAGGTATTAACCATTTGAATATGGTGTCCTTCAAATGTAACATCAAACATTTTTTTCATAATTTATCCCCTCCTACCTTTACAGCATATACGAATTAGAAAACGAAAGGTTCCCAAGGATTTTATTTGCACACTAACCTGCCCCAATAGTATAAGAACTCCTACTTTTTCTTATAATTACGTTTTACGAATGCAAAGATAGCCCATCCAATAATAATTATCAAACCTATAAATATAATTTGTGCAATTGCCGAACTAAGGTCAAACATAAAAATTCCTCCCCAACCTCGAAATTTACCATAAAAATCCATACCCCTTGTTAAACTATTCTGCCCCTTTAGTAAAAAAAGACCGCCGTATTGACGATCTCCTTGTTATGCTAAAGCACCATATAGTCTAAGAACATCTTTTCACAAACTTTATTTATTTTTAGTGAACAACATTTATTTTTCAACGGCGGTTATTTATAGCTATTAGTATGATGACTTGGCGAAAATGCGTTTTTTAATGCACTTATTATTCCAGGCACAAGAAAAAAGATGCCAAAAAAGACAGTAAGTAAATTTAATTGTGGTGTTTCATAAAAAGTAAACCATTCTATAAAAATTGACGATTCAGTAATTCTCCCAAGTAATGTTCCATCAATCTCTCTATAATTAGGTAACCATCCCGTTGCTTCAAATGTAATAAAGATTATCTGTGATAATAAAAATACACCAATAGAAGTTACCCAATATTTTTTCAAAAACGGAACACGTTTTTGTTTATCAGCCAAGCAATATCCCACCCTTCATTAAATATCTACATCTTTTTTATTATATCATTTACAATATTAACAGAATATCCCAAAATTTATTATTAAAAAAGTTCAATTTGATAATCACCTTGTTATACTCTTGCACCAGTTAGTACAATAAAACATTCATATTACATTTTTTTCTGTAACACCATAATACTAAGACTATTACCACAAAATACAAGTGCCATCCAAACATAAATCATTGTTTTAACTTTATCAACATTGGATTTGTAAATTGATAATAAAATCCTTGAAACACAAACCCTAAAAGTATAAGTATAAAAGCTATTTGACTTGATTTAGCAATAATCGCCTGTCCACGTTCATCTTTTCCTTGATTTGAAACAAAACCTATATAAACACCTAAACTTATTACTATTAAAATTACCGTTATTATAAACAACACTTCTATTTTTCCTCCTTATATTGAAATACTTTTTCTATACCTACACCAAAAACATTTGCTATGTCAAAAGCCAAAGTTAAAGATGGGGTGTACCTGTTTTTTTCTATTGAGATTATCGTCTGTCTGCTAACCCCCGATTTTTCGGCTAATTCTTTCTGCGTCATTTTGTGTTCAGCTCTCAAAACCGCAATTCTATTAGATAGTGCTTTATCCTGGTCCACTCTAAATTACATACCTCCTTAGTAAAAGATTCTTTACTTATAGTAAAATACACTTTACTAAATGTCGAGTTTGCTTTACAACTAAATTTACAAAAAAAGGATGTGATAGATTTAAGTCTCTTTATCACCATCCTGCCCCTATAGTTCAATAATCTAAAATTTCTTGTTTAACAATCGCACCAGTTAGTCATACATGTAGCGCAAGACCAGCGCTACACCACAGAGAATGAAAATGAATTTAGTTTGGCTATACTGATTCTACCGCTGGATGAGGAAGGTCGATCAACTATGGTGCATTAGAGCCCTTCAGTTAGTCTGACTCCTTCGACCACGGTGCATCACAGACTGTCGCTCCCTTACGGGAAGCACTCATGGTAGATTAATCCTTTTCTGGTTGTTGCACCAGCCTCTAATAATTTATGCCGTAGAAAGAATGTTTTCAATGGATGTAATCATTGAAAGAGCCTGTGGTATGGATGTCCACAAAGACAACATTACTGCATGTATCATCACTCCAGAAGGAAAGGAGATTGAAACATTTTAAACTAAAACGTTATTTCTAATTCAGTTGGTTGACTGGGTTAAGAAGCATAGATGTACCCATGTGGCAATGGAAAGTACAAGTGTCTACTGGAAACCTATTGTCAACTTACTAGAAGCAGAAGACATTGAGTTTCTAGTTGTGAATGCCGAACATATTAAATCTGTACCTGGACGAAAAACCGATGTGAAAGATGCCGAATGGATTGCCAAACTACTTCGCCAGGATTACTCAGAGCTAGTTTCATCCCAGACAGAAACCAACGAGAGTTGCGTGAACTTGTTCGTTATCGTCGAAGTATCATTGAAGAGCGCGCTAGACAACATAATCGGATTCAAAAAGTTTTAGAAGGAGCAAATATAAAGCTTGGCTCTGTTGTTTCCGATATTATGGGAGTTTCAGCTCGTGATATGCTTCGTGAAATCGCCGATGGCGAAAATGATCCTGAAAAACTAGCAAACTTTGCGAGACGAACTATGAAAAAGAAAAAGGACAAACTTAAACTCGCACTTCAAGGTTATATTAGTGATCATCAACGACTGATGATTAAGACTATTTTAACCCATATTGACTTCCTAACAGAACAAATCGATATGTTAGATCAAGAGGTCGCCAATAGGGTGAGTATCTATCAAGAAGATGTAGAGCGTTTAGATTCCATTCCAGGCATTGCGACAAGAATCGCTGAACAAATGCTTGCAGAACTTGGAACAGATATTGAGAACCAATTTCCTAGCGCATCTCAAATGTGCTCTTGGGCGGGATTAGTTCCTGGAAACAACGAAAGCGCTGGAAAACGGAAATCTTCAAAAACTAAAAATGGAAACAAATACTTAAAATCAGCTTTAATTGAAGCAGCCCATTCTGTAAGAGGATCTAAAAACTATCTGGGTGCACTTTATCGGCGAACTGCAGCACAAAAAGGTAAAAAGCGTGCAGGAATCGTAGTTGCACACGCCATTCTACGTATCAATTATTATTTACTAACCCGTAAAGAAATTTACGTAGACTTAGGTGAAGATCACTTTGAAAAACAAAAACAACAATCAATTGTTCGGCATTCACTTCGAAGACTGGAAAGTCTAGGATATACAGTTTCAATTGTTGAACCAGAAGCGTCTTAAACTGTCCCATCTAATTTCAATAGATTTTGGAATCTGGCGCTCTCCCCTTTTAAAAAAAAATGAATGAGCTGCGTCTTATTTAGTGTTGCCTTTTTATCAATATTTTAGAATTTAATTTTCATCGTAGATCAATCATTTGTTCCGTTTTATAAACACTATAATCAAGGGTGTTTACTGCCTCTTCTGCAGTACCAGTTCCATTTAAAATGAATTGATTAATTTGCTGTCCGCCTCCAAAATCACCTTCTAAGACAAAAACACGGACATTTTCATTTTTTACCAATACTTCAAAAACGTCTTTTTTCAACTCTTGAAATTCAATATTCCCATGTGTTGCCTCACCCAATCCGATCACCTTTATATCATCTGGAATATCGATTTGTTCAATGGTTGATATGTATTGATCTGCTTCATCAACTGTTTCACCAGTCCCGCATCCAGATAAGAAAAAAAATAGAGAAATTGCTACAATTAATAAAGAACTCTTTTTTAAAATAATCATTTATATATCCCTCATATTCTCTGATTTTATAAACCCTTCAATTCCATACGGAATTGTCTATCTTTTACCAGAGTAATGTGCGACCATTCTTAATTTGTGATAGAAACGTTTCGCACCTGAATTGCACCCGATTCTGGAAGATTTCAAAAACGTTTATTTTTCTGTTTGAAAATCTCCTATCAATGCTTTATGCTCCGGTTTTTTTAGTCTTTTAACGCTTACAAAAATGCCTAACACCAAACCAATAATAATAAAGCCAAGTGACGTCCATTGCCCCCCTGTTAAGTGGAGAGCAAACCGGTCGGAATCTCCCCTGAAGAATTCGAGGGAAAAACGGACAGCGCCATACAAAATTAGATAAACAAAGAAAAGCGTTCCCTTGGGTAGCTTTTTACCAAACAAATACAATAATATCGCAAAGACAACGAAGTCAGCCTGTATCTCCCAAGAAATAGCCGGCCAAAGTGGTTGATCTCCATATGTATTGTAAGCAATAGTGCCTTTGGGATAGGTTATACCGAACTCACTACCAGTTGGCTTACCAAAAGCATCACCCGCAAAAAAACACGCAATACGTCCAATTCCCATACCCAGCATCATTGCTGGCGACAGGTAGTCAGCAAGATCTAGAAAATCCAAGCGATGCTTAAAGCAATAAATAATAAGAGCAACAGCTCCGCCAACAATTGCTCCCAATACTGAAATCCCCCCTTGCCAGATTGCAATAATCTGACCCGGATGTTGCATGTAATAAGGCCATTGGAATACGAAAACATGCCATACCCTTGCACCAATAATGGCGCCGATTACAGCCCAATAGATAAATTTATAAATATGATCGTAATAAATTGTTTTTCTCGTTAATGTTAGAGCTACTCCAAAGCCTAAAAAGATAGCAATAACTGATATTACCGCATGGCTCTGAATGGTATACCCAAAGATATTAAATAAGTTTTTATACATCTAAATCTCACTCCATTCTATAAAATGGCCCGTTTGTTGAATAGCATAATCGACATTTTAATTTTAAATGACTTTATTATTTTTTAAACAACTATATTATGATTTAAACGACTTTATTATCCCGAAACGTCATATACGGTGATTGGTGGCTTCTTAAAATGGTAAATCATCAATCTCCAATAAACAGGATAATTCCCTCTCTCAAAGGTTTATCCTTCCGGATAAAAGCAACCCGAACAACCATTCATTGTCCATTTCCTCAGTAAGTTCCGTAATCCCTTTTGCTTGAGATCGCTTTATGACATCGTTTATCGTATGTCTCGAATGTCCAAGTGATGATTCAATCGTACGTTGAGAAGTATGATCAAAGTGCATTTGGAGAATTTTTTTGTAATCAATCATTCGAATTCCTCCTCAGAACAAGTAAACGATTCCTATACTTCGATTTTTTCGCTTTTTTTAAGGACAACCACAAACAAAACGATTAGTGTCAGGCAGCCAATAGAATATTGTAGAGGAGAAAGCGGATTTGATCCGACCTTGGCTGGATAGAAATACCCGGGAAAGTTCTCAATCAACTCAAAAAGAAACTCGTTATGGATTATCCCTTGGATTTTAAACAAGGCGTTTGGAAAAAACAACAATATGGCTGTTAAGATTCCATAAACTGCACCACTACGAACGCCATATAAGAATAGAAGATACCCAAATAAGAAATAGGTCATTACCAGGAGAAAGACATTCACAGAAAATCCAGCCAAGAAAGAGAGCTTTAAGTCACCAGAAACACCAAGTGCTTTCGTGACCAGAAGTAGTACGATACCTGTCATCGTATAAAGTAAACTCACCGAAAGAGCGATGATACCATTAGCGAAAACATAGTTTCTTCTATTCTGCACTGAGTTATTGATCAAAGAAATCGTTTTAGTCGAATAGTCTCTATTGATAAAGAAAAGCGGCAATAAGACCGCTGCCAGCATCCCCAGCATACAATAAAAACTTGATATATGTTTGATATTAAAGGGCGTTGACTCATTAAGGATATAGTAAGTCATTATGATTGCGGGTACACAAGCACCCAACAAACCAACGACCAGATAACCATTTTTAAGCAGTTCTTTCAGGTTGTAAATCACATATTTGTTAATACTGAGTGTCATGATATTCACCTCTGAATTTGTTCATATAAACACTACGCAGGGTTTTCTTCTCCGCAGTGAAATCAATTAATCGGACTCCTAGTCGATTTACCATTTCGAAAATCTCAGCGTTTTTCGCAACTGTTTCAATCTGAATATCTTTGTCACCCGAATGGACTACCCTCCCAAAGTGTTGCTTCGAAGCGAATGTAGCTAAATCAACCGAATTATCAAAGATTAGCGTGAGAGTTCGTTGCTCATTTTTGTCAAAGTGCTGTTCACCGGCAATCGTGCCATCTCCTAAGAATAAAACTCGATTGCATATAGCTTCAATATCCTCTAGTTTATGGCTAGAAATCAAAATACCTACATTCCGTTCATCAGCCATTCTTCTCAATTCCTGCAAAACCTCAAGAGACGTTTCTACATCCATTCCGTTAGTAGGTTCATCTAATACAATGTAGCTTGGATTATTTAGTAGGCTAATGACGATTCCTAACTTCTGCCGCATTCCTAAAGAATATTCCTTCACCTTTTTATTCAACACATCAAATAATTGCAGGTTCCGTAAGAGCCTCTCGTATTCACTGAGTTTAAAGGTGTTGCCGTAAATTCCTGAAAAATAAGTTAAGTGGAATAATCCCGCCTTATTACTGAATAGCTTTGGTTCCTCGATCAAGTACCCTACCTGATGATTGTCTGCAACTGATCCTTCGTAGGTTTGAATGGTTTGCGTTATAATCTTCATCAGGGTACTTTTGCCTGCGCCGTTCCTCCCAATCAGACCAACGATTTCTCCTTGGTTGAAATCTAAAGAGAGATCTTTTAAAACTATTGAATTTCCATATCGCTTTGTTAGCATATTTATCAGCACTGTCTAATCCTCCACCCTTGGTTGAGTCTCGCTCCCCGACATTTCTTTATGAAAAATCCTTTTTATATTGTACGGCTAGGTAAATCCCACCAGCTAAAAATGCCAGTCCATACTTAAACAAGAAAAAGATGTTCCACATATATTCTTTAGGAAAAATCATGTCACATAGAATAATTACCCCCAACACATAGTAACTGCTTTTCAAAGAGATTATTTTTGTCCGTTCGTCGTCTGGCCCAACCATCTTATGCATTACAAGGGCAAAAATCGCACTACCCATAACCAGTAAAAAACCAACTACAATGAGAATACTCCAATTTCCCGTAGATTGTTCAGCCCAGGACTTTAAAGGGTCAAAAATTGCGTTATGGATATCTGAGAAAAACTTAGTTATCATTTTGATCATTTCCTTTCTCATAAGTAAAAATATCGTTTACATCAACATTAAAAAATTCCGCAATTCTAAAAGCTAACAGCAGAGTTGGAACATAATTACCTTTTTCCATTACGAAGATGGTTTGTTTGGAAACCCCGACTTTCTCTGCTAATTCTTGTTGCGACATTCTGGCAAGTACACGATATTCATAAACCTTATTTGATATCGAATCACCAAAATCTTTCTTCATGACCATCACCTCTTGAATCAAATTATAAACTCATTATTCACAAAAGTAAAGTAAACTTATACAAAAATATAAAGTACCTTTACATTTACCTAAATTACTTTGATTTAACAAGAGCCAGAATACAGAAAGAACCTGACGAAATTCATGATTCCGTCAGGTTCACATATCGATCTGGTGTAATTTATGGTTTTTGGTGGTGAAAAAAACGGTTGTGTAGTCGGGTGATAATATTCATTTTTTATTGAACTTCATAATCAAAGTAACAACAACAGAGATTATTGTATAAACTACTACCCAAATAAAAAATGATTCATTGAAATTAGTAAAAGTTAGGATAGTAAAAACTATGAATGTCAATAACGGTATCACAAACCATTTTTTAAATAGGCTCTGTTAAATAATACTGTTGTTGATAATGGAATATAAATCAAGGACCTTAGATTTGGTCCTTGGTTTATATTATTGAAGAGTATTGTAAAACACTTTATATGCCCAAATGGTAAAGATAACAATTACCTTTTGCTAAATGTTCTGACATAGAAATAATCTTTCCAAGCTGATTAACCACTTCATCACGATTGATATTAATTCTTTCGTATTCTCCATCTTGTTCGTTATCTCCATAAACAAAATTTCCTGTTATTTCAAAGGTATTTGGTGCATTCTCAAATAAATCTCTCCAAGATGTAGAAATACCTTTTAATGATTTGGAAGATTGATTTGGAAGATTGTTCATCAAAAAGAGTGACTCCATAATAATTAATGCCTTGACCATTTGGATTCCCTTTTTTCGCAGGGTTTTTACTTGGTATCCATTCTAATGAGTCTGAAATGTATTGGACAATATCATCGTGAATTACAACATTATCAATCACCCTGTTGTTTTCTCTGAGCGTCCAAATTTCATTTATTTCAATCGTTTCAGAAACAAGGTAAAATTTGTGTTCTAAACCCATATTCCCCTCCATAAATTTAGACTTTTTGTTGGTATTATAATCATCTATTGTTTAACTAAACACATCGTAGTTCAAGTAAAAATGTACCACTATAACTTAAATGCCGATAATCTTAATCTCTCATAACTAGCATTGGTGGATAACAAGCAACTATCAATAACCATTTTGCTTACTGTTGTAGAATCATTTCGGAATCTGATTATGTCCAGGAAATGAAACCAACTCAAATAATGGTCGAGGTATTTTGTTGCCACACCATTAAAACGGTCCACCCAACCTTTCACTCGACTATGATAGTTATTAACATTTTGGATATGGTAAAGCCCTTTTACACGTTCCTTCCCATCCGATTTGAACGGATAGTGCTCTTGTCCTTTATCTCTTGCATAGGTTTTGAAAGCCCGCCAAGCGTCCGTACATAAGGTATTCGATTTGGATAGCTTGGAGCCGATTGCTTTCTCTAAACGAGATTTTACAATACGTCCTTGCCCAATCACTTTGGAATAAGTCAGTTTTTGACGGTCCCTTGCAATTAACACACAGACTTGTTCCTTACTGATGCCCCGAAATTGGGAAGCAGTTCATCCTTGGACTATCGCACCCTTTAGCTAAATTAAACCTTAAATGTTTGAATTAGAAATAGCTCATCATCAATTAGGTCTTGTCTTTCTTGAGTTTCAATATTTAATCCATTATAAACTTTTTTCCAAAATGCAACCGCACGCTTATTTTCAACAACTTGCATTACAAAATATTGCCCTGGTTTATCTTCAAATAATTTTCTTACAGCCTGCACAGCCAATCCTTTACCTTTGTACTTATTAAGTATGAACAAGTCATTTATTCCATAATCATTGCTTTTTTTCAAGAATGGACGTTCTAATAGTAATATAAAACCGATAATTTTATCATCCAACATTATAAAATAGGGCGATAATCCATCTACTTCCCAGAATTTATCCAATTCCTCAAAATGAAAAACACCATCTTCTGCAATATCCAAATTCGTGGTAAAATTCGAAAGCTCGTGAAGATACAATGAGAAAAAGTTACGCAAGATAGATTTTTCTGATTCCAAAACTTCTTGAAGTTTAACAGTCATCGTACAATGCCCCTCTTTTTCCGCTCTGGATTGTATAGAATATTATGCCATTGTAATTAAGTTGGTACCGGAATGGAAAAAGAAAAAAGAGAAAAACATGAGAAAAGAGACTGAAATACTATTGAAAAAGCACCGGACAAGACGATTGGAAATCCTTCGGATTGATACATTTAGGAAGGAAACGGGAAAGGGATAGGACACCGCCTAGACCTACTATTGATCAAGGGGGTATTGATAAAGAAAAAGGTTGAACCCTGATATTGAATCCGGCCTGAATTTGTATTGGTTTTTGATTGGTAAAAACCTATTGGACAATGATTGAAAAACCATCCGAGTACATAGCGTTTCGCCCGCTCTTCCATTCCGATTCCTTCCCGCTCAGATATCAACTTAGTTACAGTAGGAAAGAACAAAGTTCCATGGGAACCGAGGCAGTTACAGGGGGATAGTAGTTAACTGTTATGGGGCCCCAAAACAAATAGTGGTTTTTACAACTGGAATAAGTCTAAATAAATATCAAAACCATAATAAATAAATATAAGTAAAAAGAGCTTGGTAACTAAGCTCTTTTGGACTAAGTATTTGATTACTGATTCAGGTCATCAACCTTATAAGTGCCATCTTGATAAACTTTGTAGTAACCTAAGTTTCCAGTTTTCCCAGATATACGCAAAGGTATGTCGACCAGTTGTATCGTATAATATGAACCGTTATCATCCGTTCTGAGAGTTTCATCTACACCAAATGAAATATCTTCGTCCTCTCCCTCTGGTAGTTTCTGTTTTAAATATTGGACAGCTTCTTCTCCGCTTTTAATATATGAATCATTTTCACCGCTATTATCGGATGTCACTGTACTATCAGTAGAAGAGTCATCTGTACTTTGAGATGTGTTATCGGGTTTTGACTGATTTTTAGTTGATGTATTATCAGGTTCAGTAGAATGCTGCGACGGTATTTCTTTATCTTCTTTACCGCCTACATTTAAGTCACTATTTTCAGATGAGGCACTATCCGAATCAATATTAACAGATCCTTCTGAAGAGATGTCATTTGCATCATCAATGTCTGATCCCTCTAATTCACTTGTTGATGTACTATCATCCTCTTTGGTTGTACCCTCTTCGGTTGATTCTAAAACAGAACTGCTTTCTGAAGAATCAGTTGTGGATTCTTCGTTTGTATTACTACCGCATCCTGCTAGTATAAATAATGCAACCATAAAATATAGAATCTTTGTTAGCTTTTTCATTCGTCAAACCATTCCTTTCATTATTGTAAAACTAATTATAGTTCCGAGTATTATGCTCCTATCTAATTCATTTGGTAATAGTCATCCCTTTTATTCGAATATTGCTCGGTATATACATTAAATTGTTGGATTACCTCTCCTATTTCCTTACTGCTTTCATTTACATCCTTAATCTGTTTATCCAGACTATCAAATCTATATTCTTCCTTTTCAATATATCCATAAAATGTACTCTGCAGCTCTAAATAATCACGATATTTTTCAAAAAAGGTGTCTATTAATTCTTTTCGATTATTCATAAGCGTTATTAGTTCTAATGCTACATCTTTTTGATTTTCGTCTTTAATCTTTTGGGCATTCTTCTCAATTTTCGAGAACTTATCATATGCCTTTTGGAAATTTTCTTCTGATTGTTTTAATAATTTTTCTTGTTCTTCCTTATATGTAGCGGCCTCATCTAGTTTTTGGCTAATCATGTCCGCATCATTAATACTAAGATCAATCAAATCATCATAAACTTGCTGTGCTTTTCCCCTAACTTCGTATAGTTTCGTTTGATTATCTACAAAATCATTCTCAAATGTTGCAGATTCCTCTATCTTTTCTTGTATTTTGGCAGCTCGCTTTTCATTAGTAGGACAGCCTGTTAGAAGAAAAATGATACTTACAACAACCGCAAATGCTAGTAATCGTTTCAACCATAGTTACCTCCTACAG
Source organism: Oceanobacillus chungangensis (assembly GCF_003369565.1). Taxonomy (GTDB): domain Bacteria; phylum Bacillota; class Bacilli; order Bacillales; family Amphibacillaceae; genus Oceanobacillus; species Oceanobacillus chungangensis. The sequence continues at coordinate 40,476 of NZ_PIOD01000011.1, forward strand.
CTAAACTGGTATTAGTTAATCTGACGACATTGACCCGCACAAGGAAATGTTAATGGGGTCATATCATTGGTTAATACTTTCGCCTTATAACCTTGTTTCTTAATATAAGACAGTAATTCGGGTAAATATTCTATTGTCTCTTTTTTATCATGTAGAAGGACAATAGGGGTTTCCCCTACTTCTTCTGTTCTTTTGAGTTCCTGTATAGTATGTTGAACATACCTATCATCCTTTAAATCCCAATCCATACTATCTACATTCCAATCCCAAGTGTTAAATTCATTTTGAGATAATACATATCGCATACTTTCTGTTAAATAAGGGAAAGTCCCATAAGGTAAACGAACAATATTAGATTTTACCCCTGTTATACTTTCCAATATTTCCTGCCCTTCTACCATCTCCTCTGAAGGAGCATACGGACTACTATATATATTGGACACCTCATGTGTTATTCCATGAAGGGCTAATCCATGGCCTTTATGATATGTTCGCTTAACTACAGTAGGGTTTTCCTTCATTTTTGGACCCATCATAAAAAAAGTAGCAGTCATATCATAATCATCTAGAATATCCAACAACTGATTTGTATCTCTTGATGGACCATCATCAAATGTTAGATAAATTGCCTTATCTAGCTGGTCTAATTGGTTCTGTTTTTTATATTCCTTTTGTCGGGAAACTTCTTTCTTTTCGTTTTCCTTCTCTACAATCGATTGACTTAATGTAGAATCTGCGAACGCTTCTACAGGTTCCGAGGAAAAAGATAACATATCTAGTGAATTTCCAATAATGTTTTCTGACTCCTTTGCTGCTCCTTTTTTATCCCCTCCGAACAACCAAGTTATCAGTAAAATCAAAATGAACAACAAGATAGATACCGCAATTTTCCCCCTAGTATTTAACCTCCTCCGCCTATGCACGCACTCTCCTCCCACTGCTATATGAATATGTCATTAAATATAAAAACATATTCCAACAAAATTTGCATACTGAACAAAAATAAACTCTTAGATTAGTAGACTAATTCATGTTCCTTTTCAACAGTATCCCTGTGTGACATTATTTTTTTCGCACCCCTGCAATCGGTTGAAATTATTGATGTTCATACTATTAGACATACCAAAACTAAATAGTTCATCTTTTGCATTATGCATTTCCCCTTCATTTTAAATCCTTCTAAAATATTCCAGTATTTACCTTAGCACATTTACATAATAATTAAAATATAATTTCTGGTATTATCTTTAGTTCAAAACTTTTTAGGTTTCAATAACTCCATCGAGATAAAATACTCTCCAATGGTTGTTTATCTTTAAGCATCTTCGCACGAGATGTAGAGAGGGAGTTGCATTTTTATGGTGCAGGATGAATTCATTGCATGGATATCTGTAATAGGTACCTTTAGTTTTCCCTATAGCTATAACTCTATATCAGTCTATTAGTTTCGAACGTAAATTAGATAAATTAGAATCCGTTATATTGCAGCTGTCCGAAGTCACTAAATAACTAGTAAGAATAACCACTGGATTGGATAGGGAAAAATCGGAGGAGGGACGATTGAAGCCTTATTGGACAAGGAATTGAGGGAATGTTGGACAACTCATAGAAAAAAACTGAACCCTTATGGATTCTGTCCGATTTTTTACTGATTTTTGAGAGGATAAACCTATTGGATTAATGGTGGAAACCACCGGAATATTTGCCCGCTGTTCTATCCCGTTTCGTCAGATACTAACTTTTATAGTATGGAGAAAAAACTACAGGAAAAGACTAAGAGTTTCAGAATTAACCCTTTAAACGTATTGAAGGATGGACCAGGTATGCGCATTCTGTTCAAAAAATTCACTAATGAAAAGGACGATCAATTTGATGATCGCCTGTTAAACTCTTGCACCCGTTACTTGAAAAAGAATGTTCTTAGATAATCCCTAATTCTTTTTGAATCTTATGTTTATAATCAATATACCCCTGGTCAAAATTCGGATTTTCGTTTTCAAATTTGCTCATTTTGTAATCCCATTGTTTTATTTCATAACTGAAGATACCATTTTTAACAGTAGGGTCATTTTCAGCAAATTTAATGACATCTTCTTCCTTTTCTGCATCAATAACTATGGCTCCTCCAGTTGAACCACCAAAAGGTCCAGCTAAAACTATATTTCCTCTATTATATTCAGTTTGAACATAAACAGCATGTTCGGGCATGAACGGTTGATTATGTAAGACTACACCATCTTTCCAATTTATTGATGGAGTTAACAATATCAAGTATCGCATAGACATTTCTCCCTTATTTTAATATTTAATTTTCTTCTTGAAGTATTGCACCAGTTAGTTGAAGAATAACCTTATTTCTATCAATCAACAAGGATATTTCCAACATATTGTGCCATTCCACTATCTGTATCAATTGTTACATCAATAACATAATTACCGGCTTCTGATGGATAATTAAAATCTAAACTCTTTTCATCTATCTCTATTGTTGTACTTTGACCGTCTTTCCAAAGCAAAACAGTTACATCTTCTAGTAAAAAATGTTGATTATCAAATTGAATACTATCATTTCCACCTACTTTAACGGCTGATTGTTCCTGTTCATTCGCTAATTCAAAAATGTCGTTTGTGCTAACCGTTCCATCTTCTGAAGTATCCCCCTTAGTATTCCAATTGATATTTGCTTCTTCTAACTCGATTTCACTGTAAGAAAGTGATACAGTTGGGGGTGTATAATCGTAGTCTTCCCCTATAAAATTACATCCTGTTAATAACACAATACTAAATAATCCTACGAAAAATTACGAAAAATATTTCATTCATATCCTCCTCATTACCATTATTTTACCATCTCTTTCTTTATCTCTTGTAAAACAATCCTGTCCCTTTTAGTTAAAAAAGACCACCATATTGACGATCGCTCTTCTATGCTAAAGCACCAGATAGTATATTAGACTGTATTACCTTATTTTTTCATTAAAATATGAACTTCTTGATTATGATATGATTTTGATATGCTGACACCGTTTGGAGAGAATTCTTATGAACTCCTCTCTATCAAAAGGAGAAATGAGTACAGAATTGTATTGACCGTATACAATCTCAAGCCTTTTTAAAGATAACGCAGGACTTGATAATGGGTTCTTTGTTTTTTTACAGATGTTATAGTGTCTAATCGAATATTTCTTTTAAAAGGATCAAACTTGATAATTAAGTTGTTATCTTCTATGACATAAAAGGTAGTTAACCACATCCATAAAACAAAAATTGGTAAAATAATTGAAAGAGAAAATGTAATTATAAATCCCAAAATATCCAGTGTTTTATCAATAATGCATAAACACCACTTCCTAGAATAAAAATTATAGCTACCCAGACGATAGTGGATAACCACCAATCTTTTCGTGACTTAAATTTCAATAAGTTCACCTCCCAAGAATTCGAAAAGATACATGTCCTTATATTGCGATCTAACTCTTCCCACTCTTTTCGTAAAATCCCCATTTTAATTGCATCAAAATATTCACCATCTACTATTCTTGCTTGTCTTATTCTTGCTTCTTCTTTCATTCCTATTTTTTCAGCTACCTTCATCATTCTTACATTCCCTGACCAAGTTGACATCCCTAGTCGATGTAAATCAGTAGAGCTGAATAGAAAATCGATCCAAAGTTTATAAGCCTCCATTCCATAACCACCATTCCAATAATCTTTATCATAAATAACAATACCAGTTTCTAACCAATTAGTGTTTTTATCTACCCAATAAGAACCTACTGTTCCAATTAATTTTCCCTCAACAAAAATGATTAGTGTATTAGGAGTGTTCGGAGCAATTTCATAATCTTGCTCCCATTTTTTTTGAAATTCTTCTATTGTCATTTTAGATTCAGGTATGTAAGGACCATTCCATTTCTTCGCTTCTTGTTCCTTTTCTTCATATTTCCAATAATATATTTCATCAATATCTTGTTGAGTAGCTTCTTTTAATTCAATTCTTTGTCCAACAATTTTAATCATAAAATGTAAATTTCCTCCTTAATATCTGTCCAAACCATATTTAACTCCCCTCGTAATGAATTTATCTAATCTGTAAACCATTACGTAACGGAAAGGTCAAGTAAAACAAATATATTACAAATGATTTACTCCTCCTTCCGCAAATAAAAGGCGACCAAATTGTATGATCATCTTGTTTAACTCTTGCACCAGCTAGTTTAAGTACAATCCTTCTCAATCATAAGCACACCTTGAAACAAATTGCATTACAATATTAACGGACTCATTAACTTATGCAATCTTATTTGTAATTTTGGTGAATCGATTCTGGTTAGATTGGAAGAAAGCGAATAAGTTAGCATTAATGTCAGTCCAACCAACAGGAAACGCCCATTTACCAACCACTATTTGAGGAATTCGTTAAATGATATAAATCACTTACTTCATGTGCAAAAAAGTTAGGCTCTTCTTTCAGTAATTGTTCCTTTGTATGACTCCCCCAATTGACTGCAACTGTTCTACACCCAGCAGCTTTTCCCATTTGTATATCGAAAATAGCATCACCAATCATCGTACATTCGCTCACATTTAACGAATAACGTTCTATAATCTTGTAGATGCCGTCTGGATGTGGTTTATAATGTGCCACTTGGTCTGAACCAATCCAATCTGTTAAATAGTGATCTAATTGTAGCTTTTGTAAATTACGGTACAAGACATCTGTTTTTTTACTCGAAAGAACAAACAATAAAATACCTTGCAATTGAAACGTTTTTAACACTTCTGAAATATGTGGGAAGGAGGTAATCGTTTTTTCCTCATAACGTTTATATGCTTGTCGAAAACAGCTTAATAGCTCCGTAAATTGTGTATCATCTAATATATGATTTGTCATTTCATGAAATGACTTCTCAATAGGAATTCCCATATAATAATCAATCATTTCCTTTGAGGGAATCGGTAAATTGCATTCCTCAAATGCCTTCTGTGTTGCCAATAATCCACATTCTCCAGAGTCAGCTAATGTACCATCAAAATCAAAAATTACTGCTTTCATCATCTCACTCCTATTGTATTTCATATATATTCTGTTTTGCATGCTGTAATAATTGCTTGGAGTCTATGATAACAATGAACCCCGGAATTCGTTTTAAGATTCCATCCCTCTCAAGTGATTGAATACATCTATTTTGGTGCCTTACAGTAATTCCAATAAATTCAGCAATGGCCTTCAACTCACTCTTTGGTATAGAAGGTTTGATAAAAGCTCCATATTCATCGTGGGAAATAGAAGCTAAATAGCTAGCCAACCTTATATCTGCCTCATGCAACAAATGAAAAGATAATGTAGTTGATTTCGTGAAAAATTTACGACTAATAGATTGAAGTAATATTTCATTAAAGACTGCATCTTCTCTCCACCTTCGTGCGACCTCAATCGATAAAACACCGATATGGACCGGTGTCACTGCTTCAACCGTATGCAGTGTATCAACATTTTGTACAAGCTCAATATCACCAAAGAGTTCAAGTGGTTTGTTAAAAGTCACAATCAATTCTTTGCCTTCATCAGAAGTCATATAAACTTTTACCTTTCCCTTTACTAAAAAAGACAGAAAGGTTAATGGAAACCCTTGCTCATATATACATTCTCCAGGAGAAAAAGATCGCCATTCTAGTATATCCGTGGCAATATGATACTTTTCCTTTACTTGCTTTTTATATTGTGCCATTACACTTTCAACGTTCAAAAGATCCAATGATACTAACTCCTTTTTCAATATACTTTAATTTACATACTTCATAAAGGACATATGTCCATAATGTAACAAAAAAAGCAATCTGTCGAATGATAAAGAGTTCCGTTTTGAGGAGGTGCATAATGATTAAATGACACGCTAAAAAGCATACGAAATTGAAGTATGCCTTTTTGTTGTTATATCAATGTTTAGTAACACCCCAATATTTTAAAGATTTTATCTATGATAATAGTTATTGTACAACAAAAAATTCGTTGTCAATTGAGATATCAATTTGAAGGGGTCGCAACAGACATAATTAGTTAAAAAAGGACCTTCCTTGAGTTCCTCTTTATATTCTTTATTAAACTAAAGCACCCGTTACATGAAGTACAACTCTTCACAAACTTCTCATTAAAAATCTGTTAAGATAATTCTCCTACCCACCTCTCAAACCATTCGATGGGAAGTTTTACTTTAGAAAAATCCATATGTTGTAGTTCTTTTAGTGTGTAAGTGTTTGTTAAATATAAATCCCACTGTGTAGAAATATCCTCTAATACGTCGTATAATTTTTCGCCATCTAGTTCAGTCTCATCTGTATAATGCTTATCACACCAATTACAAATTTGTTGATGAGTAAATTGACTTGTTCCATTTACGACACTCTTTAACAGTTCAACTAAGTTTTCCTTACTTAACATCCAATCAATTTCAATAAAATTTGATTCTATCCAACTGCCTTCATACTTGTTCCTGCCCACCAATTTACACCTCGATATGTTAATATGATTGTTATTTAATTCAACGAAACTTAATTGGATTCCTTCTTCAACTATCTTGCATCATTAGCACAAGAACCGACTGTTGAATTCTTGCACCAGTTAGTTGAATAAGAAACTTAATCATATATGCAATCTATTCTGATTCCGGTTTCCAGTTCGGGTCTTTAATGTCTTCTTGATTTGGTTTTCTTACAAACTTAATAAAATTTTGTTGTGCTTGTCTTAACGATGGAACATTAGCTCCACCCTCATAATTGGGATCATTATACTGAACATCATCATCTTCCCAAAAACAAATACCACATATATTGTATGTTCCTGGAGGTTCTTCATCTAATGTTAAATATCCACAGCAAAGGCAAGTATATTTCATCTAATCACCTCAATAGAGTTATATTTTTCTTCTTCATCACACGCACCCATTAGCACAATATAGAGAATTAAGTTTTCACTAAATCAGGTTAATGAATAATAACATTGCCTACATATTGAGCTTTTCCAGCCGAATTGACATATTCAACTACTAAAACATAATTCCCTGTGTTTTGTGGAAAACGAAATTCTCTTGATTCATCCTATTCAAGCTCGATTCGTTCGTTATCTTTTAACAAGGAAACTGTTATCTTTGAATCAGCCCAAATATCTCCTCCACCACCATTCTCTACGTTCTCTGTAAGATCCAATAATACCTTTCTACCTGAAGAGACATCTATTGTATTCAATGATGATGCATATTCTTTAATATCTTCTATTGTCCGTTGTACACCCATACTAGCTGAATTCCAACTGATATTTGCCTCAGTAAGACGAACCTGGGAATCATCAATATATAAGATGGCAATTGGAACTCCTCCATCATAATCTTCACCAATCGTATCTTTAACTTGGCCAGTATTTTCATCTGAATAAATGACGTTAGCCAGAACTGGCATGACTACGCCCAAGAGAAACAAAGCAATGACAACGTAAAGGATGGTTCCAGCTAATAGCACAATCCATTTTCTTTTCTTGTAGGATTGGTACCAGTAATTAACTCCCCAGATTAGCAGCATTGTAATAATATAACCGAATATGAGACCGTAAGGATGCGGGCCTGGGCTGATTATCACTGAGAAAAATGCGATAAAACCGATAAAACCGAGTAAGAGCCAATTGACAACATGCACGGCAATTTCATAAATAGTATCATTGTTTTTCATTAAATCTCCACCCCGGTCATTTATAGTTCACAATCACATTTTATTTTTCTCTTTCCCGTCCCACTAATCTTCGACTACCATCCCTTTAACAATATAGTCATCTTTGAGTATAGCACCAGTTAGTTGAATAAGGATTTTGAATGGTTTATCTTCGTTATGTAGTTAATAAGGAAATCTCTATCTTCGGCGAAGGTTAATTCTAAACTTTTTATTTCCTCCAAAGTTTTCCAAGCTATATCATAAATAAGATTATCAGGATCTTGGATATATCTTTTTCCACTCACTATCTTTACTAAAAAATAATGGGCTTCAACAGAAATATTAAGATATCCATAAGTCATTCTTTTAACCTTAATTTCTTCAACAATTTCGCCTGTATATCCCGTTTCTTCTTCAATTTCTCTAATACAACATTCTTCAAATGTCTCATCGTGTTCTCTTCCTCCCGATGGAATAGACCACGTTTTTTTCTCTTCTGGTTTCCCTTGCAAGACCATTAACAAATGACCATTTTCGTTAATACAAACACCTGATGAACCAAACCATTTTTGCAAGTTATATTCCCCTTTGTAAGAAATCATTTTCCTAATAATATTCTGTCTTAACCATTGAAGTTTCTTCTTTTACTAAACTGCCCCTAGAGTAAAGAAGACTGCAATATTTACGATTACCTTGTTGTGCTAAAGCACCAGTTAGTTTAATAAGAGATTTACTTAGCTTTTTCATTATTTATTAACACTCTCCAAGTTCTTACTTTACTTGGGAGTTTACGATTTAACACGATTTCATTGTTTTGTCCTTAGTCCTTTAATTCATTAAGTTAAAATAATAACTGAAGAACTGATAGAAAAATAAACCCAGTATAAAGATAAAAAATATATATGATACACCTATTGTGACTCTATATACTTTAGAACCCTTATACTTAATAACAAATTCCTCGATAAAAAAATATATAAAGATAACTATAACAGCAAAGAAACTCATCCCAAATAATCCAATAAAGAAAATAAGACTAAATAATGTTGCGAAGAGCATATAAAAAATAAATTTATATGTCCAGTTATTTCCAGGTATCTTATTAATCAATAATTGAATAAGTAGTGAAATTGGATAGAAAAAAAAAAGATACCTAAAAAAATTAGATAAGCCACTATTAAAAAGCTACCAGTTACACTTTCAGTTGATTGAAAATCTGTATTAAAAATCCCAAAATAAGTTACTGTATAGAATACAATAAAACAGGAAATCCAATATGTTATTATAGATGCGTTAAATTTATATTTTAACAATAACTCACCTCCAAAAGCAGCGTAATTTTAAGCTCTTGTTTATGAACCAAGATTCAATTTTCTTTTCTACTTCAGTAGATACAACTCTTCCCCTAACCTGCCCCATTAGCTCAATATCTCTATACCTGAATAATACCATAATATTCCAAACAATTTATTGAATTTTCCAGAGAAAAAAAGCGATCAAATTCTATGATCACCTTGTTTAACAATAGCACCAGTTAGTTGAACAAGACACTAATTCAGATTGGTTTTTATGTCATTTTTATAAACGTCTACTTTGTTCGCTGAAAATTTCAAAGATCGTGTTTTCCCATTGATTGTAAGACCAATATTAATGGATAAAGGCAAATCAATTTTTTTAATCATATCTTCTAGGGCATAGTATTCATCCTGTTTATCGTTATAAAAAACAACAGAACTAATTGATACCTCGTTGTCTTCTATACCTAGGTTACACATCATAGGATATTTATCTCCATTATTTGTGGTTAATTCTCCCAATACAATTGAACCGTTTAGCTCTTCCCTAAAGTTCGTTGTTTCAGATGGTCTTACCCACGTCTCGTCTTGTTCTTGATTTTCTTCTCCATCTATTGCCCATTCCCATATAGGATTTTCCTTTAAGTCCTCAATGGTTAATTCATCAACTGGTTTGCTTTTACTCATAAATTCATCCCCTCTCAATACGAATATTACCACTAAAAATCGAATCCTTATTAAAGATTACTGCCCCTTTAGTGCATTTACTTCTATATAAAATAGCGTTAATCCTTCTAGAATTAACGCACCATATAGTTTAAGTGTAACGTTTCGCAAACTTTCATAGTGAATAGTTTCTGCTCTTTACTGTTTTATAGGTCTTTCAAAAATCAATTCATAGTATGACCCTGCTGCAATTCCTGAAGTTGCAAAGTCAGGAGAGAAAATTTGAACAAAACGCCAGCCTTGATTTGCGTGATTTTTAATTACTTCTCGATAGTCTTCAATAGGTTTACCAGATAACTTTTTAAACTCTATTTTTATAAACTTGTACTCATACATTTAATTCTCCTCCTTTTGATTATGTGCTGTTAACAGTATAAGGGTGTGTTTATTTAACTATTTGTACGATTTCAATTGGAAAAAGTTTCAATCTGAAAACCTCTTGTTCAACTAAACCGCCCGTTAACTGAAAAAAGATCGCCGTATTGACGATCTCCTTGTTGTGCTAAATCACCAGTTAGTTTAAGTGTAATTCTTCACAATTTCTTACTTTATTTCACTTATTTTTTAGCACTAAAAATACTAATACCAGATACTACACATAGCAATAATAGTAATAATAATCTTAACCAATCCATTGTAAGCCAAAAATCTCCGCCATTAACAATATCAGGGCTTAAACCATAATCATCAACAAAAATACCTAAATTCCAAAATAATTTAAGAGAAATGATTAATGAAAAAAGGCTTAATAAAAATACTGTAATGGATAATTTTCGTTTCCCCATTGTAAATAAAACTCCCTATTTGAACAATTTTACTGATTCTCCTCTAATTTTACCATAAAAATCCATAATATTTGTTGAAGTATTCAATACAGCCACTGTACCAATCCCATTGTTGTATTAAAGCACCAGTTAGTGCAATAAGAAATAGAATTTTTATTTCTAAAGCCAGTTATTTTCCCATTGAAAATAAGCATTATCTGAAGCTGATTTCTTAAATATAAAGTCTGGATATGGTAAAGCAAGTTTCGGTTTACTTTCCTCTTTAATAAAGGCTAGATCGGCTGATTCACCATCAATCGGGGTCAATTCCCCACTTACTATATTGTTGCATTCAAAAACAAATACACTGTACTCTACTTGATCACCGTTAGGATATGTAAAACGAAAACTCTCTCCACCAAATACTCCTAATAACTTATTTGGCTTTACTCTTAATCCAGTTTCTTCCCAAACTTCACGAATAAGTGCTTGTGCAGGTGCTTCACCTGGCTCTATTGCTCCAGCAGGTAAACTCCAGTATTCGCCATCGTGAGGTTTTTGAAACAATATATCATTATCATCGTTTCTAATAATCGCAGCAACACTTGGCATAAATATTAGGTCTGTTCCAATCTTTCTACGGATTTTTTTATAATAATCAGATATCGGCATAATTATTCTCCCTTTAAGATCCACCTTTTTTATTCTACTGCCCGTTATATTGTTCTTGAACTAACGCACCAGTTAGCACAACTAGTTATCCCTATTGAAATTAGCTGTGTGATTTTTTTTATAAATATATAGTGATATCATTGCAGAAATGATTAAAACTGGTATCGCATAAACCTGTATAACTATTAATTTCCAAGCTACCGTATTATAACCTTCTGCCGCAGTAGCTAATACTCCAATAATGCAAACGATTAAATAAGCTAGTAACGGCGAAATAATAAATCTCATTTGATTTCCCCCTTTTTTTATTAATGTAGCTAAAGAGATTGATATGTTTTCTGTTTTAGTAAATTACTACCTTCTTAAACTAACCTGCCCTGTTAGCTCAATAAATTCAACTTCAATATTACCATAATTTTCATAAATAATTACTAAATATAAAGACGACCGTTTTGGTCGTTACCTTGTTTAACTATTGCACCAGTTAGTTTAAGTGTCAAGCTTCACAAACTTTAGATTTTCGTTTAAATATGATTGACTAAATCTGCTTTTTTCATTGGTGGACCTGTTTCCATATAATATTTTTCTGCTTTCCAGTATCTTTATCGAAATTTTACAGTTTTATTAATAGACCACTTCGTTTGTTAAATAAAAACTGCCAAATAATTTGTAAATGATAATAAATGAGTGATGCAATTATTCCAAGAGACAAAAAACCAAATGTCTCTGAATTATATACAATAGCCCCATTTGAAAGTATAAACAAAAAAATCAAAGTGCTAACTACCCCTGCCGAAATATACCAAATAGATTTTCTCAAGTATCTTTTAAGTCTTGGATAATGTTGATGTTTCACGCTCACTTTATCAATAACAAATGACCAAATAACACCTGCAATAATAAAGACTGGACCTGAGAATATAGCGTAAATAGTAAAAAGTCCTGCTAGAGAAGTATATGAAGAATTCGGTTGTCTGTTAGAAACAGGTTCGTACGCAAATATAGCAAGCGAAACACTAAATAAGACTGTCGCAATAACCCCTATTAAGATTCGTTTACCTATTTCATTTATCACTTACTAACCTCCTTTTATTGTTAATCACTCTGTTGTTACAAACTAAACTGCCCCTTTAGTACAATAAATTCTACAAAAGAAGCGTTACTCCTTCTTGAATTAACGCACCATATAGTCGATCTCATTGTTGTACTAAAGCACCCTTTACTTTAAGTACAACTTTTCACAAGAATATTTCTCTATCTTTCCGAAAACCATCGGAGAGCTTTGTGTTCAATCTCACTTACGAATTTCTTTTTCGCTGGACTGTATTCACTTGTAGTATCGTATCGTTGAGCCAATTCTTCTTTGAAGCTACTGTACTTAGCTACTTCATTAGGATGAGACCTCAGATAGTCTCGAAAAATTAAATGTCGGTCAATTTCAGGATTATCAAATTGATAAAAATGAATATGATGAGTCCTGTTATCCCCGCCCTTTCGAAATAACCTTCTACCTGCAATACCCCATTCCCCAGCAACATCGTACCCAAGAGAATCCATTTGGTTATTAAGTAAATCAACCTGCTCTATGTTTTTAACGATACACATCATATCGATTACAGGCTTTGCCTTCATTTCCTTAACTGACGTACTCCCAAAATGCTCATATTTAATTATTAAGTCGCCGAATACCGTTTTAAGAATCTCTACTTCATCCTTAAACATCCGAGACCAATCTTTACTATATTCTGTAAGCCGAACCTTCATTTTAATAATTTCCCCCTTTTTATTTCGCGTTCATATGGAGAAGATAATAATTTTTTCTTATTCCACTATCCTGCCCCGTTAGTTTAAGTACATTTCTTCACAAACTTTCAAATATCACCATTTCTTTTATTTCTTTAAATTCAGTTTACACTGAACAACTTAATTAAGTAAGACCTTTAATAAAGAAACATCCTTTATAAACATCTTGTCTCAATAACATTTCTCAATATCAACTTTTACCTAGTAATACTACAATAGTGTTACTAAGAACTTTCAAACCAAAATAAAAAGACTTCTGAGTACCCCATTCAATCGATTGTAGGATAAAATTAAGTACCAAATGGAAAACATTATCCCTTTAAAATAATACAGATTTGGTTTCTACAAAAAAAGAATCCGCCTGATATCCCCTTCCCTCACATCATAGTTATTTAACGCTAGTCAGGTTAATATTACTTTCATTAGCAAATAAATCAAATCATAAAACCGCCACGGAACCTTATATCATAAGGGTTCATGGCGGTTTTTCTCCGGTTTCAAAAGTATGGGTAATGGGAATTTAACGCAATGTTAATATTTTAGTAAGTTATCCTCTTTGACAAGAAATACAAATGTGATGTACAAGGACATAAAACTCTAACTAGCTCCCTATCACAATTATTGATTTCAAAATTGATGCCCCCTCATGTTTTCCAGCATTAAACATATCTGCGATAATTTTTTATCTGATAAAAGCTCCAATTCAATAAGACCTTTAAGTTTGTCTAATAAGCTTTTTCCTAAAGGTACTCTATATTTTTTGTAATACGTTTTACAATAGTTTCAAGGTGTAACCCACACATATTTATTATGTTTCTAGTGTACCAAGAGACTATCTTGATCCATATAAATATACTGTAGAGGACGCAAGTCATCCCTATCGTTAACATGATATCTTCCTGTTTTCCCCTTATTAATATTGTAAATCCCTATCCCACCAATTAACCGATCATAGCCTTGGTATGTCAACACTAAACTGGACAAAAATTATAGGGTCTGTTGCTTGAATTCCACTGGCGTTAAATAGCCTAGTGTTCCGTGAATTCGAATGTTATTAAACCAGTGAACATAATCATCCAGTTCAAGAGCAAGTTGTTCAAGAGAAGAGAAATGAGCTCCGTTAGCGAATTCTGTTTTGAATACCTTAAACATCGCTTCAGCCACGGCGTTATCATAAGGACATCCTTTCATGCTCAGTGATCTCTGGATGCCGAATGTTTCAGTGCTTCTGAAATAAGCTTATTATCAAACTCTTTTCCACGATCTGTATGGAATAGTTGAACGTCGTTCAAATTGCCTTTAATGCTTGATAAAGCCTGATAGACAAGCTCTGCACTCTTATTCGCACCAGCACTACGGCCAATAATTTCACGATTAAAAAGGTCAACAAATAAGCATATATAATACCATTTTGTTCCGACACGGACGTATGTTAAATCACTCACGATGACAGCCAACGGTTCTTCTTGTTCAAACTGACGCTGTAATTCATTGTTTATCAACGCCTCATTATATGTTGATTTATGTGGCTTATACTGTGCTACAGTGTAGTTTGATACGAGTCCAAGTTCTTTCATTAAACGACCAATCCGACGACGTGATACGTATCTTGGCTTTGATAATTTACTTAGTTCTTTCTTGATTTTTCGCGTCCCATAATTGTTTCGACTTTCTTTGAAAATCCGGGCAATCTCTTTGGAAATCTCTTTATCATCAGTTTTAAGCGCACGTTTTCCATACAAATTGGCATGATAGTAATACGTCACACATTGCTGATACTGAATATTTGTGAGCGTTATTTCGAATCACATCTATTTTCGTCCCATGATCAGCGCTGCTTGCTTTAAAATATCATTCTTCATCATTAAACGTTGATTTTCCTTGCGTAATCGAGCCAATTCATTTTCTTCTTCAGAACGGTTATCTTTGGCGGCGAATGAACCGGTTTCCTTATGATTTTTAATCCAACGATCTAGCGCAGAAGGCGTAATATCGTATTCCCTAGTAATGTCCGCACGAGATTTACCATTTTCATAAAGCTTCACTAATTGCAGCTTAAATTCGGGTGTAAAAGTTCGACGTTGATGTGTCATAATTGCACGCTCCCTTAAGTTAATAGTCTAAGTTTACAAGCCCTTATTTTATCTGTCCAACTTAGTGTAGCCTATCCATTTATTACTATTTATTTCTAGGAGAAAATAAAGTTATTAATATGATTTACACAGAAATAAAAAGTCGCCGACTTGCATTGTAAATAATATTATTTTTTTGGGAAACCCTATTGACTAACTCTTCCTGTGGAACTAATAAAAACTTACACCTGTAATTCCCAGTTTCTATAAGGAATTTTAAGGATTCCTTGATCAATCTTTGTTTTAAGCCGACAGACCTTTACAAACCATAAGTTATGGCATAAAAACCTCATTTGCAATAATAAATTGCAAATGAGGTTTTTTACTGACTTCTCTCTAGCTCTGTATTAAAATATTATCTAAATGCTTCTACCAATTACATCATTACTTTGCCAGTCAGCCATATTGAGAAATAAAAGTACAAGAAACCTGATTGGCATTACCCGGCTTGTTCTTTAACACCGTCCTGCACTACCTTTTGCTTTTTCTTAAATAAGCGACCAAATCCATTTCCAATTGCATTAAATATTCGGTAGACTGAAGGAATTAAGATTAATGTAATCATAGTTGCAAACATTAGCCCAGATATAATCGCTGTTGCCATCGGTGCCTGATAATTGCTTGTAGTACCTGAGGCGAGTGCAAGTGGTAACATGCCGCCAACTGTCGTAAATGTCGTCATAAATATCGGGCGTATACGATCCTTACCAGCTCTACTTATTGCTTCATTTGGAGAAACTCCTTCCTTAGTTAGCTGGTTGGCCCTATCGATTAATAGAATTGCATTATTTAGCACAATACCAATGAGCATAATAATACCCATTCCTGACATCATACTAAGTTCACGCTGTGTAATAAATAAACCTAAAATGACACCAACAATTGTCATTGGAATCACAGACATAACGATAATCGGGTGTGCCAAATTATTAAATTGTACTGCCATCACTAGATAAACAAGGAAAATCGATATGATAAGAACTATTACCAAATCGGATATGAGTTCTTGTTGTGTTTCAAGATCCCCTCCAGCAGATATCGTGTAACCGGATGGAATTTCAAAATCATTAATAAGGTTTTGTACTTCTCGATTGACTGTCCCTAAATCAGTATTTTCAATATCGGCAGAAACCGTTATATATCGTTCGCCATCGATATGAGAAATTTCATTCGGTGTATTTACATTCCGTAACTCCACAAACTCGGATAATGTCCTTTCTTCTTTAACCGTCGGAATTTTCAAATCAAGTAAAGCTTCTTCATTAACAACTTCTTCATTCCACTTCACAACCAAAGGGACGCTCGTCTCGTTGATTGCAACTTCACCAATTGGCATATCAAGAAATGCTTCCTGTATATATTGGCGAACCTGGATTTCTGATAACCCAGCATCCTCCATCGCCTTTTCATTCAATTCAACTACCTTCTCATAGGAAGTCCGTTCAATTGAATTGCTGATACCAGTAAGTCCCTCGATACCTTCAAGCTCATTCGTAAGATCATTCACGATAGCTTTCATTTCGTCATAATTTTCTCCCTTAATCTGTACTTGAACTGGCTGCCCAACAGTTACAGACATTGCACTTTGCACACTTTGTACTGGTTGTTCTTCTTCCAGTTCTCGCAAGGAACTTAAAATTTCTTCATTCACTTCTTTCTGTTCTCTTGTTATGTCTTCCTCTTTGGTCATATTAATCAGCGTATAGAACATCGATCCATTATCAATAATATAACTTGTTTCAACATCATCAACTGTAGCTAAAGTTTCGTTGATTGTAGCTGCAAGTTCTTCTTTTTCTTCCGCCGATACACCTGTCTCAAGATCAATCATTAGTTCCGTATACCGATTTAACATATCAGGCATGATTGTCATTGGAATCTTAGAAACTAGAAACATAGAGCCAGAAAACATGAGGAAAAAGATCAAAATCATTGCAAAGCTGTTTCGTTTCTTTTTCACAACCCATGATACGAGGTCCCCATACCCTCTGATAATACGTCCCTCTTTTCCTTTATTCTTTTCACTAATCTTAAAAAATCTTTCAGACAGAGATGGTATTAAGGTAAAGGCAACAATAACAGAACTAATCAACGTAATGGCAACAACTACAGACAGAATAACCATAAACTGCCCGATATCTCCACCCATTAATCCAATTGGAACAAATACAACAATCGTGGTCAGCATCGAGGCGATAACTGCCGAAGTCACTTCCTTTGTTCCTACAAGCACTGCTTCTAAAGGTTTTAATCCTTGTTCCTTTTTCTTGTAAATCGACTCCAGAATAACAATCGACGAGTCGACCATCATTCCAATTCCTAGACCTAAGGCAATCAGAGAAAGCATATTAAAGCTGTAATCTAAAACCCACATCGTGATAAATGTTAACAGGATAGAAGTTGGAATTGACAATCCGATAATAACCGTTGCACGAACATTACGTAAAAATAACAGTAAAATAAAAATTGCTACTAAACCGCCAATGAGAATATTACTGGTAACCCCATCAATGGAGTCTTTTACATAATCAGCCTGTGCAACAAGCTCATTTAACTCAACATCTTCAATTAATCCTTCATCTCTTATCTGCTGAATTTCTTCACGTATTGCCTCTGCCATATCGATTTGTGTCACATCACCGTTTCGGCCAACCTGTACAAAGATAAAATCCTTGGTTCCATCTTTCCACACATAGGAGGCACTTTCCAAAGGCTGTTTGGTAACATCTGCAATTTCATTTAACGCAATAAAACCTCCTTGTGTTGGGATTTTTATGTTTTCCACATTTTCTATTGATGTTAATTCGGTTTCCCATCGAATAGAGGGCTGTTCTCCGTTTTCTTGTACTTCTCCTAATGTCGCTTCTGTATTGGTTTGCTGTATAATCGAAATTACTTGTGAACTATCCAATCCAAATTCTGCCAAACTGTTCCTATCCAATTCGATACTCATTTCATATTCCTGTATCCCCATGAGCGAAACATCTCTTACTTCAGGAAGCTCCTCCAGACGAGGTTCAAGAATATCCTGCGAAAAAGCTGTCAAGGCATCCATATCACCATTTGATACATCCATAAAAAACTCATAATTTGCACTCATACTCATTTGATCTGCTATTACTTCTGTAACCTCAGCTACATCGGATGTAACAGCGTTGGCAATAGATTCGATCTCCTTTGAAACAGCTTCACCTTGGCCATTTTCAATCGTAATTTGCAAACTGCTTTGTCCAATCGTACTGGTGGAATAGATTTCTTCCACCCCATCAATCCCTTGTATACTTTGTTCGAGTGGTGTAGTAATCGTTCTTTCCACTTCAATTGCGGCCATATCCCCTGCGTTCACAGCAATATAAGCTCCATCAAACTCTACGGGTGGCATAAGCTCTTCATCAAGCTTCGTTAATGAGTAAACCCCTAAAATAAGTACTAGTACCGTCGCCAAACCAACAAGAATTTTACGATTAACAATAAACTTCAGCAAATTCTTCCCATCCCTCACTTTTATTTTTTAATCCTTAATAGTAAAAATGATAAATATTTTAAATCGCTAAGAAGTATGATCAATTTACGGAGTGTCTAACTATAAAAGCTAACCATTAAGCACCGCTTCCCTATGTTAAGATTACAGTCATAACATTTTATCTATCACCTCATCCTTCTTTTATCCATATCTAGAATAAAATATCTAAATATTCAAAACAACACTCCTTAGTCTGAATATTAACTACGACTTAAGGCTTACAGACTGGTGCCTGTCACTTCCCAAAATTTGGTGGAATTTATCAAATAAAAAATGGCCTACCTTCTCAAACTTTAGAAGGTAGACCATTTAATGCGAACGCTTAGTAAACACCCAAAAAATGTTATCAGACTTTAATCAATCAAGGAATGATATTCACGGCTCGACTCATTGATTAACTAAATTAGCGGAATAATAGCCAGTTGCTATTATTCGGCTTGTTTAATGGAACATTCGTCTTTCTTTTATACATTAATCAATTTGAACTACTTTGTTTACATAATAAAATTACTGTTGACCATCCTGTAAAAACCTACTTCTTATCTCCGGAGATGGGAGCATGCATTCATTTTTCTTGCCAAACCATTTATACCTATTCTTTGCAAGATAATTATAAGCAATATCTCTTAGCGGTTTTGGAATGATAATAAGCATATAAAATAACTTCCATAATCCATCTAATTCCTTACTTATCCGAAGTGCTGCAGTGGATTTATCATAAGATTTTCCGTCTTCGATAAGGATAATGCTGTCCGTATTTTCTGGCAGATTTGTGTTATTTTTCAGCTCCTGTCCTATTTTACTTTGCAACGAACCAAATTTAAACTTAGCGAGCTTATCACGTTTAATAATAAATTTAACACTGCTGCTACAAAAGTTACATACGCCATCAAATAGGATAATTTTGCTCATCACTCTCACCCTAACTGTTTAATTCTTATTAATTACCATCCATTATACTGATAAAAATAGAAAATATCTTACATTCAGCTTGAAATTTTGAATTGTGTTTTTCAACAAAAAAAGCCAACATAATGTTGACTCCTTTAAATTACTCAATCACTTCTGGTGCTGGATAGTCATATCCTTTTGTATCCGCTTCGACCGTTTTCATTTTCTGATCTTCAAGTGGTTTATCTGCAGCGCTACGTTCTACAGAAACAATATTATCCACTACTTCCATTCCTTCTGTAACTTTTCCAAAAGATGCGTATTCTCCGTCAAGAGGCGGTGAATCTGCCACCATAATAAAGAATTGTGAACCTGCAGAATCAGGAGCACTTGATCTTGCCATCGAAATAACTCCACGTTCATGAATTAACTCATTTTCAAACCCATTAGAACTAAACTCACCTTTTATTCCATACCCAGGACCACCTGTTCCATTACCATCAGGATCTCCTCCTTGGATCATAAACTGCGGAATCACACGGTGGAAAATTAATCCATTATAGTATCCCTCTTCCACTAATGAAATAAAGTTTGCAACTGTATTCGGTGCAATTTCTGGATACAATTCTAAGACAATTTGTTCATCATTTTCCATTGTAATGGTAACAACTGGATTCTTTTCAACATCGGCAGGATAGTTCGCCGATGGTTGTTTATCAGAACTATTCTTGTTGTTGTCATCGACAGAAGATGTTGTTCCACATCCTGTTAGTAACGCAATAAGCATTATAATTATTAAAAATATTACTTTTTTCATTTTCATCATCTCCATAAGGTCATTTTGACAAAATTAATCCAAATATTTACTACCCTCTCGAACACTCAATTTAGCAAGCTCATTATTCTCAATAAATCGTTTCACAGATGCTGGATTTGTTTTCGAATATTCCCTTAATGCCCAGCCAATCGCTTTTTGGATAAAAAATTCATTACTATCGTTATGCAGTTGAATATAATGATATAGTAACTCCTCATCCGTATTTCCCTTATTTTTTAGCTGAAATAGTATGGCAGTACGCTGGAGCCAGATATTATCACTTGTAGCCCATCCTTCAATCGTCTCAGGAATGACTTCAGGATGGTCTTTTGCAATCTTTCCAACTGCCTTCTGTGCGAGCAAGTCAACCGTATCCCACCATGATTTAGTTATGATTAATTTCTCCATCAATAGCAAATGTTCTTTTTCTAACTTCTTTAATGAGCGTTCAATATAATCGACACCCGCATATTGATACTCTCTTGCTGCTTGCTCCCATAATGAAGCAACGAAATCTACTTGAAACGGTTCCTTTAAAATATTTGATTCTTGATAGAAATCTCTCAAAATAACTTTTCTCTCTGGTGCACGAATTCCTAAAAATGGAAACTTATCTCTCATATATTTTTCCATCTCTATTGCATCTTCTTTAGTCTGCTTAGCTGTAAATAATGGAATCAGGTTGCTAATATACATCTGTTTCTCCCTTCATTATTGTTCAAAAAGATTCATACTTAAATATCGTTCCCCAGTATCAGGAGCAATACAAACAACTTTCTTTCCTTTTCCTAGCCGCTTCGCAACATCGATTGCTGCAAAAACTGCCGCCGCACCAGAAGGGCCTATAAAAATTCCTTCCATTTGTGCAAGCTTGCGTAACATTTGAACCGCATCCTGATCATCGATTTGGATAATCTCGTCAAAAACATCCGTGTTTAATATGGACGGAATAAAACCAGGGCTTGTACCAACTAATATATGTTTGCCTGGCTTGCCCCCCGACAAAACAGGAGACCCTTTAGGCTCTACAACTGCAATATGTAAATCAGGAAGCTTTTCTTTTAACGTTTCACCTGTTCCTGTTACGGTCCCGCCGGTTCCAGCTGTACATACAAATGCATCGAAATCACCATTCATTTGCTCAAAGATCTCAAGCGCTGTTGTTGTTCGATGGATGTCAGGATTTGCCTGATTTTCAAATTGCTGTGGAATAAAACTTCCAGGTATTTCTTCCTTCAATTCAATTGCCTTCTTTATTGCTCCAGGCATTTTCTCTTCGCTAGGTGTTAATACAATTTTTGCTCCATATGCCTTTAAAATTTGTCTTCTTTCCATCGTACTATTATCCGGCATAACTAAGATAGATTTATATCCTTTTGCAGCAGCAGTCATCGCTAGTCCGATTCCAGTATTGCCACTTGTAGGTTCGATAATCGTGTCACCAGGCTTAATAATCCCTTGCTCTTCAGCAATTTTAATCATATTAAATGCTGCACGATCTTTTACACTTTTACTAGGGTTAAACATTTCTAATTTAATATAAACATCGGCAGCGCCTTCAGGTACAAGATTGTGAAGCTTGACTATTGGTGTTTTGCCGATGAGCTCTGTTATATTTTCGACCACTCGCATTATGTAATAACCTGCTTTCTATTAAGTTTGGAAGTTAGCAACCACCCATTTCCAATTATAGTTAATTATTGTTGCACAAACAACAATAGGGCCATCACTCTCCATTTGGTACTATTACATGAGAAGTTTCCCAATTCCAGTGGGCAATATACCCCCTGTAACAGAATAATAATATACCCATTAAACACATGCACATCAACACATTCATATAGACACGTATACCAATACCTATATTTGTATAAACCCTGCATACCTAAAAATGAGATAATACTTACTTTTTATATACCTATACCCCTATTTATATATACGATATAGGTATAGAACAAAAATAAAAAGCGCAATTTATTTTTGCGCTTTTCACCAAATACCGTTCTCACTTTTTAAAATAAATTTGCGACGTTTTTAAATTCTAGCTCTGCAAATTTTGCTTCTATTTTTGCTCTATCGTATTGCCAAATCGCTGTTTCAATTGAACAAGTTACCGGAACATCACATTTAATTTCCGCTAGATTTCTAGATAAATGAAGTAAATCGATATTTTCTTTAATCTTCGTTTGAATGCCCTTTGATAGTTGGTCGATATTATCTAATAAATTATCAATGGAACCATACTCTTGAATCAATTTCGTTGCTGTCTTCTCACCAATTCCTTTAACACCAGGATAATTGTCAGCTGTATCACCCATTAATGCTTTTATGTCAATAACTTGCTTCGGCATGATTCCTTTTTTCTCATAAAAATTATCGATGGTAAACACATCGTAATTCCCAATCCCCTTCTTCATGATTGCTACTTCAACACCTTGTTCAACGAGCTGAAGCATGTCCTGATCACCCGTTAAGATGATTACATCATGTTCAAGACGGAAATCATTAGCTAATGTTCCCATACAGTCATCCGCTTCATAGTTCACTACACCGATATTCGGCATATCAAAAGAGTCCACTACTTCTTTGATTAGATCAAATTGTGGCACAAGCTCTTCTGGTGGAGCACCCCGATTCGCCTTGTATCCATCATAGAGATCTGTACGGAAGGTTTTACTCCCCATATCCCAGCAACAAATGATATGTGTTGGTTCAAATTTATTTACAGCATCCGTAAAATAACGGATAAACTGGTAGATTCCATTCGTCGGTATTCCTTGACTCGTACGCATAAAATTCCCTCTAAAAGAAGTTGCGAAGAACCCACGGAATAATAATGCCATCCCATCAACTAGTAATACTTTATTTCTATCCATTACGACACGTCCTTTTCCTTATGTTGCTCGATAATTGCTTTTAACTTTTCTTCTTTTTCCGATAAAATGGATAGATCCATCGCTGTTACGATCATTTTTAAATGATTATTTAGCAGTACCGTTACAGAATTAATTGCATCATCTTTTACGTCCTCTATAAGTTGAGCGAGAACCTCCATGTAATATTCTAACATAATTGCTTTATTAAGATTGATATAATCTTTTATAATTGGTAACAAAATTGTTAACAATCGTTCCTTCAATTTCTCTTTTTCGTTCTTCTCAAAAAAAGCTTTCGTACTTTTAAACGTACTAATTGCGGAATCGAATATGGAGAAATCAAGCCCTTGGAATGCACGTTCGTAAGCGGGGGTTTCCATCCCAAATGTTCTCAAACTAGGTAGGACAAAGATAGAATCCGCTTGTTTTCCTTTGTCAGTAATATCCTGATAAATAGCTGCTAATTCTGATTGGATAAACTGTTCAATTCGTAAGGAAATTGCTTGGATTTCCTGGTATAATTCATTTCCAACATAATCAATCAAGCTTTCTAGATTATTTCTTAGTTCTACCCTTGCATTTCTCCCTGAATAGGTAACCGTAGTTGGATTGAAAAATTCTTTAAAAATGTCGTGGAACCGAATGGATAGTCTTTCAACTACATAATATAGCTGCTTCTCCACTTTCTGTTTTAATCGTTCTTCATTTACCGTCCCCTTCATTAAAACAAGCTCGCTCTCAAACTTTTCTTTACTATTAATTAAACGCTGCTTATATGCTTCCTTTTGATTCTCATCCAATTGTAAAGTTTCAATTGACTGTTTCATCGTTTGATACGTTCGCATAATATCCCATCTAGCAGATTCAACCGTTAATGCAGTTAAATCCTGGTGAATAAATCGATAAAAATAGTCTTCTAAATATTGCATTTGTTGATTTAACACTGAATTGGATTGCTTCTCTGCAAGAGATTTTTTACTAGAGACAGGATATAAATTAGGTAGGCGGATCCCTAACTGTAATAACTGTTCTTGTACATAGTCTATAACCAATTCAAGTTCTCTTTTATCTACAGCAAGATCAGCTGCATTAACAATGAAAAACATTTTATCTAATTCAAATGATTCCTTTACCCTTCCTAATTGGAGAAGAAAGTCTCTGTCTGCTCGTGACAATGCATGATTATAATACGTTACATACAAAATTGCATCCGCATGTTTGATATAATCAAAAGCAACGTTTGTATGCCGTGCATTAACGGAATCTGCTCCTGGAGTATCCACGAGGACGATTCCTTGTCTTGTTAATGAACAATCATAATACAAATCAATTGTTTCGAAATAACACGCTTTTGACTCATCTGTAACATAGGTAGCAAATTCCACGAGAGATATTGTCAATTGCTTACCAATAACTGCTTTATTTTCCTCGAAACCGTCAATCATTGCTTGTAAATAGGATTGATACATCTTATTTAGCTTTTCATCATGTTGGATTTGATTCGTATTAACCCATTTCAGTAATCCTTCAAATGTTGTTTCCATAGGAGAATATTTCTTCGTGATTAAACGTAGATCATTTGCTAGCGTATCCTCGTTCTTTATTGTAATAATTACATCTCCATGCTTCCATGTATCTGTTACAGGACGAATCCGGTTCACCACTGCTGTCGTCGGGTTAGGTGAGACAGGTAAAACACCCTCACCCATTAATGCGTTCGCAAATGATGATTTTCCTGCACTAAATGCTCCGAATAAGGCGATTGTATACGTACGATTTGTTAGTTGTTCCTGTCTATTAATTAAATCTTGTTTTAGCGTAGCAAAACTTGGTAAATCCTCGATGACTTGAATTGTTTCCTCAATATTCTTTAGGATGGAATCCAGTTTAAAACCATTTGCATGTTTCGTATCAATGCTGTGCCTTTCTTCCAGCTCCGTCTCTTTTACCTGAATAGCACTCTCAAATGGATGACTGACCTGTTTAATCTTTTGCATTCGTTTATTCCGAACTTGTTCAAGGCGTTTATATGCAGATTGAGATGGTTTCGGTGATTCCTGTTGCAGATCAATTTGTCTGTATTGAGCATCAAGATCGCCCTGGAGACTTTCAAATCTAGCATGTGTTGTCAATGCTTGTTCATGTTCTGCAAGCTGTGAATTTATATTAATAATTTTCACATTAAGATCCTTTTCTAAACTTGCTTTGATCTGTTCAAGTAAATGCTTTGCAACTTGTTTAAATTTGAGTTTGATATCGGCGGTCACATCTTGCGTGTAAATGAGTACATAATCACTATTAACCTTTGCTCCTGGCTTGATAATTGCAATAATATCCTCTTCTGTATAATGCACTGCTAATTTTTGGACTTGTTTTTGCAACTCGCTATCAGTAAGGTCGAATTGATTAGCCAGCTTAAGAAACTTATCCCGAAGCTTCCACTGGATTAATGCATCGATATTCCCCTGTAATGTTCCAAGAAAATCCGTTAAGCGTTTAGTTTTTGCCTCTGATACTTTTTTAGCTGATGAAAATAAGCCCAGTTTAAAATTCTTTTGCTGCGATTCTAGAAATAATTGAACCTTATCACGCAAACTAGCTGGCATGATGTAGGCATTATCTAATGTTGCTTGAAGTTCATGATTAAATTTCTTCTCGAACAATAGCAGCGATTGTTTCATCTCTTCCAGTTTATTTGTTAATGTTTGAAATGCTAATTTACTCGTTTCCAATTGCTCGGTAGTTAATGGTGTTATATCAATCGTAGCTGCTTCATACTGCTGTTTTAAATAATCCTTATGTTCCATGATGACTTGTTGAGTCGACTGATCGAGTTGAATCAAATAATCCCTTTCTTCGTAAATTTGCTCAAATAAGAACCGCTTCAGCGCAGTAAACTGATTATGTTGCAGTGCTTCATCATATAAAGATGTAAAAAAGAGATCTCTTGGAAACAAATTCCATTGATCAAACGTTTGTTTGATTTCTGAACAATATTGTTCAAAGGATAGTTCGCTTTCATCATGCTTATCTATTTGATTGATTATCGTATAAAAAGGAATCCCTTTCTCTTGAACAGATTTCAAAAACTGTAAATTCACTTCCGATTGCACATGATTATAATCCATCACATAAAACAATACATCAACGAGGTGTACGGATGCCTCTGTTATCAATCGATCGGCATCATCTGCCGCATCAATTCCAGGTGTATCCATTATACTTACACCATTGGGTAAAACATCTTCACTCGTTTCTATTTCAATTTTTTTAATTGTGTCCTTATCCATCGAGTAAGCTTTAATCATTTCTAAATCATATGGTTCTTTGAATTCTATTACTTCACCATTATGTAAATGGACACGTGCAGATCCCTCACCAGCGCTTATTTTTACGATATTAGCACTTGTCGGAACTGGACTTTTTGCTAGTAGGTCTACACCTAATAGCGCATTTATCATAGATGATTTACCAGCAGAAAAATGTCCAGAAAAACTAATTGTAAATTCTTCTCTTTCTAGTTTCTCGTATAAATCTATTATTTTTTCAGCAGACTGTTGATCTCCATTGTCTATCATTAGCTGATATAATCCTGTCAATCGCGGAAACGTTGTATGCAAGTTAATACCTTCTTTTACTTTCATTGTCTTCCTGCCCTTCTGAAGTCCCAACTTAACAACTATTATACGAAACTTTTCTATTTTATTCTATTAAACCATTTTCAATATTCTAATTATACCCTTTAGTTTACATAATGTAATTATCGTTAATTAAGAGGTTGGATAAAATTGATAGTTACTTTTTCAAATGATGAATTGTCATTAGCAGTTGATACGAACTGCTAACTAGTTGTGATGTTAATTTCAACTGCGAACAGTCGAACACCTCAAAGAATCCGCAATCTACTCATTCGATTGATAGTGTCTTAACTGCCAAAAACATTATTACGATTTCCACGGATGGTATTTACTGAATAGGCTGTCGCTACGGAAATACACTACGCTTTCCGCGGGCGGCTGGTGAGCCTCCTTGTGCTTTGCACTTCGTAGTCTCACCGAGGCCTTTCCTCCCGCAGGAGTCTCCGTGTATTTCCTTCGCTGGATTTGTGTTAATTTTACCAATTATTAATAACCCTAACTATATCCATTTAGATGACATTCGCTCTTACAGGGGCCATTGATTGAAGCGAAGGATAGTCTTGTCACTAGATAAGTGCAACAAGGCTGTCACTTTAACCTAATGGTTTGGTGACAGCCTTGTTTTCAAACCTATACTGGATAGACACCGTGTTTTCTTTCAGTAAATATAATGTTCCTATCCTCGTAGATTGCGAATCTTGTGATTAATTCTTTTCTTAAATCATCAGGGTTAATAATTGCATCAACGACCATTTCTGATGCCAATCGGTAAATATCAATTTCCCTGCGATATTCATCTTGTTTTTCTTTAATATATGCCGCACGTTCTTCTTCAGGTAATGCTGCTATCTTATTTGCATGTACTGCATTAATCGCCGCTTCAGGTCCCATGACTGCTATTTGTGCATTTGGAAATGCGAGTACACAGTCTGGATCAAATGCAGGTCCTGCCATAGCATAAAGCCCAGCGCCATATGCCTTTCGAACGATAACCGAGATTTTCGGTACGGTAGCTTCACTCATCGAGGATAGCATTTTTGCACCATGTCGAATAATCCCTTCTCTTTCCACTTTTGTACCAATCATAAAACCTGGCACATCAGTTAAAAACAATAATGGGATATTGAATGCATCACAAAGCTGGATAAACTTTGCAGCTTTATCCGCTGAGTCTGTAAAGAGGACCCCTCCTTTTACGCGAGGTTGATTGGCAATAATCCCGATTGACCTGCCATCAATAAGTGCAAGACCTGTAATGAGCTCAGCAGCAAACTTCTTTTTAATTTCACAGAAGCTATCCTCATCAATTATTCGATCAATTAGATCATACATATTGAATGCAGCATTCTGATTTTCAGGAATTATTTCTGAAATTGATTTTTCGAAGGGTTTTACTTCTCTTCCATCCGCTAAACTTGGTCTCGACCTAAAGTTTGCCGGGAAATATCGTAAGTAACGTTTTGCATATTGAATTGCTTCTTCTTCTGTTTTTACTAGAACATCACCTACACCAGATACAGCAGTGTGCATCCGTGCACCGCCCATTTCCTCAAGTGTTACCTTCTCGCCAATTACTTTTTCTGCCATTCTTGGTGAACCTAAATACATCGAGGCATTCCCATCTACCATGACAACGATATCACAAAACGCTGGGATATATGCGCCTCCTGCAGCAGATGGTCCAAACAATAAACATATTTGAGGAACGCGTCCAGACAATTTTATTTGGTTATGAAATATTCTTCCTGCTCCACGTCGCCCAGGAAACATTTCAATTTGATCAGTAATTCTCGCTCCAGCAGAGTCAACTAAATAAATCATTGGTAATTCTAGTTTATCAGCAGTTTCCTGAATACGAAGAATTTTTTCGACGGTTCGTTTCCCCCATGATCCAGCCTTAACCGTAGAATCATTTGCCATCACACAGACCTTTTGACCGTTTATTTCCCCTATCCCTGTGACAACTCCGTCTGATGGAAGTGAATCATCTATGCAATTGGCAAAGAAAGCATCCTCAATATCGATGCCATTATCAAATAATAATGCTAATCGTTTGCGAACAAAAAGCTTTCCTTTTTCTTTGTTTTTTTCGTGATACTTCTCTTGGCCACCTTGTTCAATCTTATTTACTCTTGATTTTAAATCATCAATAGATGTCATGGAGCTCCCCTCCTTTATTTTCCTTGATATCTCGGCCTTCTTTTTTCACTAAATGCATGCAATCCTTCTAATCGATCTTCTGTTGGTATTGTTTTCTTATATGCTTCATGTTCGATTGCCAGTCCTGATAAAAGATTTGTTTGCATTCCTGTATTGATTGCTAGCTTTGCTTGCTCAATTGCAATTGGGCCATTTGCAGCGATACTTTCTGCTAGTTTAATTGCCTCATTAAGTAAGTTTTCCTTTTTAAAAATCTGCTCAACTAAACCAATGTTTAATGCTTCCGCTGCTGTAATTGGCTTAGCAGAATAAATAAGCCGCTTCGCATGACCTAATCCGACTAAGCGGGGCAAACGTTGCGTTCCTCCAGCACCTGGAACAATTGCGAGCGATGTTTCTGTTAAACCTAACTTAGTATCTTGGGAAGCAATCCGAATATCACATGCCAATGCTAGTTCCAGTCCTCCACCATATGCAGCTCCATTAATTGCCGCGATGACAGGCATTCGTAAGTGTTCAATGGCGTTCACCGTTTTTCCAATATAGGCCACCGTTTCAATCACCTGTTCATTTGTCATGTTTTTTCTTTCTTTCAAGTCAGCACCAGCACAAAATGCTTTTTCCCCTGCATTTGTAATAATCGTAGCATTAATAGCGGTATCTTCATTAACCTTTTGCAGTATTTGATTTAATTGATGAAGTAAGGAATTAGACATTGCATTTGCTGCTTCTGGTCGATTAAGCGTGATAATAGCAATATGATCATGTTCCTGGCTGAGCTTAATGAGCTGCTCCATAAGTTTCCTCCTTAGCCCTTATTCAATAACAGCAATGATATCGCCTTCATTTACAAAATCTCCTTCAGCAACTTTAACCTCTTTTACGGTACCATTATCTTCTGCAACGATTGGAATCTCCATTTTCATCGATTCCAGAATAACAACATCCTGTCCTTCATCAACAACATCACCTGGTTTAACATTAATCTTCCATACATTTCCAGCCATACTTGCCCGTACATCTGCCATTTCAATTCCTCCTCATTTCTTTGTGTGAACATAGTTTTCAATAAAATCTGTTGTCGTTTCGCTTTTGATTTAACATTTGGTGCTTGTTCATCCGCTTCCGAGTATATTGCCACCGTCTTAATCCCAAGACGCTACAAGTTTTTGTAATCCATGCAGCAATTTTCCTTAGGTTTGCGATTAGTATCCTTTTAATCATATAAGTTCATCTACTTCACCTGTTATTTCGTTTCTAACAGCCTAGTTGTCTAGCAATAACAAGTCGTTGAATCTCAGATGTTCCTTCACCGATTTCTAGTAATTTAGCATCCCTTAAATAGCGTTCTACTTCATATTCGCGCATATAGCCGTATCCACCATGAATTTGTACTGCTTGGTTTGCCGAACGGAATGCAGTTTCGGTTGCAAATAGCTTGGCAAACGCCGCTTCTTTACTAAAAGATTTCCCTTTATCCTTCAACCAAGCCGCTTTATGTACCATATTTCTAGCAAGCTCTACCTCCATCGCCATGTCTGCAAGCTTAAATTGAATCGCTTGAAAGCTGGAAATTGATTTACCAAATTGTTTACGTTCCTTTGCATATTGCAACGACTTTTCTAATGCTGCTTGTGCAATGCCTACACCTAATGCGCCAATCGAAATTCTGCCTCCGTCAAGGGTATATAAAAATTGTTTAAATCCTTTACTGGCATCACCTAAAAGATTCTCCTTTGGAACGCTTACATTATTTAATACGATTTCAGCAGTATCGGACCCGCGCATGCCCAGTTTATCGTAATTACTTGTAATCGTTACACCAACAGTATCCACAGGCACTATGAAGGCGGAAATCATGTTCTTCCCTTTATCATTTTTTCCTGTAACAGCTGTAATAATTAACGTTTCAGCATAGCTTGCATTTGTAATGAAGCACTTTTCACCATTTATTATATAGGAATCATCCTTAAGTACTGCTGTCGTTGCTGTGCCACCAGCATCTGAACCAGCATTTGGCTCAGTTAATCCAAATGAACCTAAAGCCACTCCTGATGCAAGCGGTTTCAAAAACTGTTTCTTTTGTTCTTCTGTTCCAAAGTAGTAAATAGGACTGGCTCCAAGTGAAACAGCTGCTGCATAGCTTAAACCAGTACTTGCACAGACACGACTAATTTCCTCAACAGCAATCGCGTAAGATAATGTATCTCCACCAGAACCACCATATTTTTCTGGAAAGGGAATTCCTAATAAACCTAATTCACCCATTTGCTTAAAAATATCAACTGGAAATTTAGCTTGCTCGTCAATTTCAATTGCTCTTGGTTTTATTACTTCTTCTGCAAACTCATGTACCATACTTTTGACCATTTGCTGTTCCTTAGATAATTCGAAGTTCATCCTTTCGCCCCCTAAGGTTATCTGATACTTAATTTAAATTTATAGTGAATACTAGGAATTCTAAAATCAAAGTCAATTCCTAGTATTCATAAAAATAAAATATAATTTAATTGTATACTCTCCCGTGAAAATAGAAAAGGATTTGTTTATGAAAACGAGTCAATTCTGGAATTCATTTTAATATCTTGACAAACACCTAATCCTTTGCGCAAATTGTTTAGCAGCACTTATGCTATACATGATCTTAACTGCCATCAAAAGGACGTAGATATTGTGCTTCCTTCCACACATCTACTACTTCACCTTGATTATCTGCATCTATAACGAATGACCCGTTACTGTTTCGTCCACTTGCTGATAGTCCAAGTGGGAGTACTTGATGCGTTTCCCCATTAGAAGTTAGGAAGTTTATTTTATCCTGCTCATTCACAACAAAGAAGCCTCTCACACGATGTGGCTTACTCTTTAATTCTTTTAACATAACAAATCCTCTTTTTGCGCGACTTGTCCGTTCAAATTCTTGTAATCTCATTCGTTTACTTGCTCCGCGCTGTGTAATGATAAACAGCGATGGGTTACTTAACTCGTCAAATACTTGACCATTAACCACATATTCATCGTCTTTTAATTGAATCGCTTTTACACCTGCAGCACGTTGGCCAACAACGTTAATTTCGTCTTCTTTATACCATAATCCGTATCCTCTATTTGAAGTAACAAATACTTCGGATTTCCCATCTGTTACATGCACACTTACAACTTCATCATCCTGCTTTAAATTTAAAGCAATGAGTGCCTTAGAATGACGTTGTGCATTGTATAGCATTAATTCACTCCGCTTCACCATTCCATTTTTCGTGAAGAATACGAAAAATTTATCTTCGTCAAAGTTACGAATTGGAATACATTGAATGATATGCTCATCCTTTTCAAAGGATGCAAGATTCGATATGTGCTGGCCAATATCTTTCCAGCGAATATCAGGCATTTCATGGACAGGTAAAATCCAATATTTCCCCTTATTAGTAAATAGTAAAATCTTATCTGTCGTGTTTACCTCAATTAATGAAACAAGATGGTCCTGATCTTTAATCGCCAAGTCCTCACCATTTGAAGCAGTGTAAGAGCGTATACTCGTACGCTTCAAATATCCATCTTTTGAAATTGAGACGAGAACATCTTCACTAGCGATCATAACCTCAATATTAATTTTTAATTCTTCTATTTTATCTTCAATTGCTGTTCTTCTTGGATCTTGAAATGTTTTCTTAATCTGGCGCAAATCCTTTTTAATCGTTTGGAGAAGAACCTTTTCACTTCCAAGAATTGCTTCTAACGCTTCAATTTGATTGAATAAATCCTCGGCTTCTTTTTGTAGCTGTGTAATATCCGTGTTGGTTAAGCGATAAAGCTGGAGCATGACAATCGCTTCTGCTTGCGCTTCGGAGAAATAATATGCAGCTATAATTCGTTTCTTAGCATCCTGCTTATCCTTAGATGAACGAATCGTGACAATCAATTCATCAAGAATGGAGATTGCTTTTATTAATCCTTCGACAATATGTGCACGATCTCTCGCTTTTTTAAGATCAAAGGTTGATTGTCTTGTTACTACTTCTTTTTGATGATCAATATACGCGTCAAGTATTTGCGATAGAGATAATAATTTCGGAGTACGATTTTGAATAGCAACCATATTAAAATGATAGTTCACTTGTAAATCCGTATTTTTATATAAATAGTTTAGGATACCTTCACTATTTACTTCTTTTTTCAATTCAACTACTACTCTTAATCCTGTACGATCCGATTCATCACGAACTTCCGCTATTCCCTCTACCTTACGATCAACACGAAGCTCGTCCATTTTCTTAACCATGCTTGCTTTATTTACTTCATATGGGATTTCCTCAATCACGATTTGTTCACGATTACCACGTATTTCTTCAATTCTAGCTTTCCCGCGAACAATGATTTTCCCACGACCTGTCTCATAAGCTTTCTTTATTCCTTCGACACCTTGAATAATCCCGCCTGTAGGGAAGTCAGGTCCTTTAATAACCTTCATTAGCTCTTCAATTGTTGCCTCTGGCTTTTCAATCTTCATGATTACAGCATCAATTACTTCTGCTAGATTATGTGGGGGAATATCTGTTGCATATCCAGCTGATATTCCTGTTGAACCATTTACAAGCAAATTAGGAAATTTAGCTGGAAGGACAACTGGCTCTAACGTAGTCTCGTCAAAGTTAGGGATAAAATCAACGGTCTCTTTATCAATGTCGCGAAGTAATTCTGAAGAAATAGCAGAAAGTCTAGCCTCCGTATATCGCATTGCAGCTGCCGGGTCACCATCCATACTCCCATTGTTACCATGCATTTCAATTAATTCACTTCTTAATTTCCAATCTTGGCTCAAACGAACCATTGCCTCATAAACAGAGGAATCACCATGTGGATGATAATTCCCAATTACGTTACCGACTGTTTTAGCAGATTTACGAAATATTCTATCATGTGTATTCTTTTCTACATGCATCGCATATAAAATTCTACGTTGAACAGGTTTTAATCCATCTCTGACATCTGGTAAAGCCCTGTCCTGTATAATATATTTACTATACCTTCCGAATCGATCGCCTATTGCTTCTTCTAGTGGAAGGTCTAAAAACTTCTCAGGTTGTGACAAACCAACCCCCCCTTATTCCTTTGTAATTTTCTCATTCTCTAGTATTGTGGCATCTTCTTCCAAACCAAATTCAACATTATTTTCAATCCACTTTCTTCGTGGCTCTACTTTATCACCCATTAATGTCGTAATTCTGCGGTCTGCACGAGCAAAGTCATCGATCGTTACTCGAATTAATGTACGGGTTTCTGGATTCATCGTCGTATCCCATAATTGATCTGCGTTCATTTCCCCAAGACCTTTATATCGTTGTACAGTATAACCATTTTTAAATTCTTGTACTGCTCTTTTCATTTCCTCTTCATCCCAGGCATAGACAACTTTCTCACTCTTTCCTTTTCCTTTGGAAATTTTAAAGAGCGGTGGTAGACCAATAAATACTTTGCCAGCCTCTATTAGCTTACGCATGTAGCGATAGAAGAAGGTTAACAATAATACTTGAATATGTGCTCCGTCTGTATCAGCATCTGTCATGATAATCACTTTGTCATATTGTACATCTTCTAAATCAAAGTCACTTCCGACACCTGCACCAATTGTGTGAATGATTGTAGATATTTCTTCATTTTTCATAACATCTTCAAGCTTTGCCTTCTCGGTGTTTATGACTTTTCCTCTTAGTGGAAGTACTGCTTGGAACTTACGATCTCTTCCCTGTTTAGCAGATCCACCAGCAGAATCACCCTCTACCAAATAAAGTTCATTTCGTTTTGGATTTCTTGACTGTGCAGGAGTAAGCTTCCCACTCAATAATGTATCTCTCTTTTTCCGCTGTTTTCCAGTTCTTGCTTCTTCTCTTGCTTTTCTAGCAGCATCGCGTGCCTCTTTAGCCTTTAAGGATTTTCTTGTTAACATGCCAGCAATATCTGGATTTTCTTCGAGAAAATAAGATAGATGTTCTGAAACAATGCTATCTACAACAGACCTAGCCTCAATTGTTCCAAGTCTCCCTTTGGTTTGACCCTCAAATTGCAGCTTATCCTCAGGAACGCGTACGGAAACAACCGCAGTCATCCCTTCACGAATATCGGATCCTTCGAGGTTTTTATCTTTTTCTTTTAAGAGTCCTGTTCTTCTTGCATACTCATTAATTGTTCTTGTAATTGCTGTTCTTGCTCCTGATTCATGGGTACCACCGTCTCTAGTACGAACATGGTTAACAAAAGATAACATTGTCTCTGAATAGCCATCATTATACTGAAAAGCAAATTCAACTTCAATTTCCTGTTGCTCACCCTCAAAGGAAACGATTGGACTAAGTGTATCTTTTTCTTCATTTAAGTAACTAACAAACGACTCAATCCCGTTCGGATAATGGAATATTTCCTTATCTTCCGTTCGTTGATCGTTCAGCTCAATTGTGATCCCTTTTAATAAAAATGCTGACTCACGTAACCGCTCCGAAATAATTTCATAATCATAGATTAATGAGGAGAAAATTAATGCATCTGGTTTAAAATGAATAATAGTTCCACTCTTCTTTGTCGGACCATGTTTTTCTAATGTTGTATCAGGCTTCCCACCATTTACAAATCGTTGTTTGAAGGTTTGTCCATCTCGAAATATTGTTACCTCTAACCATTCCGAAAGGGCATTTACTACTGAAGCCCCTACTCCATGCAGACCTCCACTTGTTTTATAGCCACCCTGTCCGAATTTACCGCCTGCATGTAGTACGGTAAAAATCACTTCCGTGGTAGGCTTTCCAGAACTATGTAACCCAGTTGGTATTCCTCTACCACTATCTTCTACAGAAATACTATTGTCTTTATGAATCGTCACTTTAATTTCATTTCCATAACCGGATAACGCCTCATCAACGGCATTGTCTACAATTTCAAATACGAGGTGATGTAGTCCTCGACTATCTGTACTACCAATGTACATCCCCGGTCTTTTTCTTACAGCATCAAGACCTTCCAGAACTTGAATGGATTCATCGGTATATTGGGTTGGTTGATTGGTCAATTGACCATCAACTCCTTTCTAAAAATACTCATACTAATAATATCAGAACAAACATTCGTTTGCGATATATTCTTCATTTTGTAAAACTGTTTCAATTCTTTTTGCTTTTTAAGTAAAGATGATAACGATTAGATTATATAAAGTGCGACTTAAGCTTTGGAGACGAGGTGTCTCACGGACCGACCGCTGCGGAAATACACTACGCTTTCCGCGGGCGGCTGGTGAGCCTCTTTGTGCTAACGAAATTCAAGGTCTCACGGAGGCCGTTCCTATTGCTCTATGTCGCATTTTATATCGATTCCGACAATCAGTGCAAAAGGAATGTTAACAAAAATAATTATAGTACACTTATAATAGCCCAGAACACGGTAATAAGTATACTATAATTAAGGGTTGATTGCATTTGCTTGCGATAAAGTCAAATTCAAGTGTAATGATATTTATTTTCATTCGAAGAAAAAGGATGACAGAGCATGTCATCCTAAATCTTACTTTATTTTACTAACACCGAATGGACTACCTTTATGCATAAATCCATAATTACTGTAAAATCATGTTCTTTGAGGTAATGGTACGCCTCTTCGTTAACAATCCCTTGCTGTGCCCAAAAAACTTTTGCATTTGTCATTGTAGCGTCTTTTGCAATTTCTGGCAAATATTCTGGACGTCTAAATACGTTAATTAAATCAAATTCTTCTGGAATATCCTGTAAAGACGCATAAGCTTTCTCGCCTAAAACTTCTACAACTGTAGGATTCACAGGAATTATTCGATACCCATTTTCTTGCATTTTCTTTGATATTTGATAGGAAGTGCGTTCCGGATTATCAGAGAGTCCTACTACAGCAATTGTCTTAGTAGATTCTAATATTTCTTTCAATTTTTCTTTCGATGGATTTTCCCAAGACATTATGGTATCCTCCTTGTAATTATCATAATAACTTCAAATCAATTGGAGAAGTGAAACTAATTTTTCGATATCTATCGTAATTATAGCACACGTTTTTTATTAATTACAAAATAACGGCTATTAGAGTCCAGCTGTGAAGAGTAAATTCGGAGACATTTTTCAGGAAAAATTATTTTTTTATTCTCTCTCCGTGTACTTCATGCTAAAATGAGTAATGAAGTTGGACACTCATTTGATAAAATTAGAAAGTAGGATGTACGATGGAATATATATTATTTGTCATTATCGCGTATCTATTAGGATCCATTCCATCCGCGTTAATTGTTGGAAAAATTGGTTATAAAGTTGATATTCGTGAGCATGGAAGTGGGAATTTAGGTGCCACGAATGCTTTCCGTGTTTTAGGAATAAAGGCTGGAATTATTGTAACATTGGCAGATATTTTAAAGGGGACAATTGCAGTATTAATCCCATTACTTTTTGATGTAGATTTGAATCGCTTAATAATCGGGATCTTCGCGGTTATAGGACATACATATCCGCTTTTTGCTAAATTTAAAGGCGGAAAGGCAGTTGCAACTTCTAGTGGAATTATATTAGGTATAAACCCATTATTATTTATCATTATGATTATTACTTTCATCTTATCATTGTATATCACGAAATATGTTTCCTTATCCTCGATGGTTACAGGAGTAATAAGTACATTGGTTGCTATATTTTTCCAAGATATTAGTCTAATCATTTTAATTGCGCTTCTAACAATTTTTGTTTTTTATCGTCATCGAGAAAATATTAAGCGAATTCGAAACGGAACAGAACCTAAAATTAAATGGATGGGATGATTCAATAAATTGAATCATCCTATTTTTTCGTTTACAATCAAGGAAGTTATAAAGAATACAATTAGCTGGAGATGAAGATCGATTCATGAAATATATATTTATCGGACTAATTAAGTTTTATCGAGCAGTCATAAGCCCCTTCACGCCTGCAACTTGCCGATTCTATCCAACTTGCTCCGAGTATGGATTAGAAGCATTTAAACGATTTGGGGCAATTAAGGGTTTCTATTTAACAATTAAAAGGATTAGTAAATGCCATCCTTTTCACCCGGGTGGAGTCGATTTGGTACCCGAAAAAGAAAAAAATAAATAAGAGAGGAACAATAGCCTCTTCTATTTATTTTTGATTAAATTGAATCGGTTTAACTGCTCCCACTTGCCCTCTTTGCGCAATACTTCTTCTTGATGCACCCCAAATAAATCATAATGTGGATATTGTTCCTTCCTATCGATCCAGTTCTCTTGGAGTCCGTATTTTTTACCCCATGAAATTAATTTTTCTATATCATTACAGCCCACTTTTGTTACAGTAGTACTGTCTGGAAATCTATCATCTTGCCAATAGTGGGTTAAAAAATCAATCTTTCCACTTTTGACATTTTCCTTCCATGTGACTAGTTCTTCTCGTTTTATCCCAAAGGCCATTACAATTCTCCCTTCATACTCTCGATGTATGCTTGATGCCATTCGGGAAAGGATCTCC
Source organism: Oceanobacillus chungangensis (assembly GCF_003369565.1). Taxonomy (GTDB): domain Bacteria; phylum Bacillota; class Bacilli; order Bacillales; family Amphibacillaceae; genus Oceanobacillus; species Oceanobacillus chungangensis. Next base: position 78,989 of record NZ_PIOD01000011.1, read on the forward strand.
GCAATGATAGAGGTCTAAAAGTATCTTTCTTAACAATTACATGTTTCGTAGTTCCACTTACCGCTACTTCTCCGTTAGCATCTGTAATATTATACCCATAAGTAGTTCTGAGTCCGTCGTATTCCTCTATCCATGTTTCGACGTATACATCTTCTCCGTATTTCACAGGCTTCTTAAATGAGAGCTGCGCATCGATTACTGGTGATACTACATTTTCTTCTTCAATTTTTGCATAACTTAATCCTAAACTCTCGATGTACTTTGTACGCCCTATTTCAAACCATACTAAATAGTTAGCGTGATAGACAACACCCATTTGATCTGTTTCTTGATATCTTACTTCTATTGGTGTACGAACAATATTCAATCTCTTTCCCCCTATATTTCCTACTCTTCTATTATATTAGCATAAAATGATTAGATAATTGAAAATTGATATTCGTACCTAATAAAACATCTTTAAATCCAGATTATGTAAATTTTAGATTTTATTCAACAGGCCTTTCTCAATGTATAAATTCAACTATGGCTGTCGCACAAGAGTTTACGACAGCCATAGTTTCCAAAGTTATATTAAGATTCATCTTGTATTTCTTCACGCATTACTTCAATGGCTTGTTCTCGGCGTTTATTTTTAGCTATAATTTGTTCTTTTTCTACTCCATCTGAAAACTGCATTGTTTCATTTGCTTCATCCATATTTTCAATCGTATTTTGTATCATACTTTGTAATTTACCGGCATTGTCGCTTCGATCATCTGGGTTTGGTTTTCTAAAGTTATTGGTCATTTTCATTCTCCTTTCTATAATTATTATCATACCAATTGTAATCTAAATTATACGATAAAAAATGTCCCTTTCTTAATACACAAGAAGGGACAACTGGATTAATTTTCATTCACTTTTTTTAATGACTGATTCATCTTCATTTCTAAATTCTGTTCAATTTCATCCATTAATCGACGGTCTTCCAAGATTTGCCTCCGATTTTCTTCAACAAGCTCTTCGAATGTTATTTTCTTTTTCAATGAAATAGTGATTCACTCCTTATCTAGAGCATCCATATTCAATTCGTTCGGTCCCGAATAAAAATTGATTCACTATAGGAAATGCTCTATTTGCTCGACATTGCATCTATTAATAAGCTGATAGATACATGTTTCACATTATTTGGAAGTATCACCATTTTTATCAAAAATTATAATATTAAATCATAATTAATTAAATATTTTTTCATTAATTTAAGGTTTGCAGCATTTCTTCCATATATTCATATGTCATCGGCCCAACCTTCCTAGGCTGCTGGATAATGCCATCTGTTCCGATAAAATAAGTTGTAGGGACCGTATAGACACCATATTCATTGCTTACAACCCCATCTTCATCTATTGGAATCGTATAAGTGTATACAGAATCGTTAATAAAATCTCGTACCTTTTGATCTTTTTCTTTAAAGTTAACCGCAATTACTTCCATCTCATCTTTATGCGCATCGTAAAATTGCTGCATTGCTGGCATTTCTTCTTTACATGGCGGACACCAGGTTGCCCAGAAATTTAATAAAACCTTCTTTCCACGAAGTTCAGATAATTTAAACTGGGTGCCGTCAGCTGCTTCGAGTTCAATATCCGGTGCCAACTCACCAGGTTCAATGCCAACACTTTCTATAGGAGCAATTACTCCGCCTTGAACGCTCGTATCCCCACTAACATCAAATTCATTGCTTATTCGTTCTGTCGTATTTTGTTTATTTTGATCGATAATATTAACGATTAAGATTCCTACCAAAACTAGTAAAATCATTAAACCCGTCATTTTTTTATACATCACTTTCCACCCCGAAATTCATCAATTCTTATGGATATAAATAATATAATTAAATGTTATGGATATTCATGACTTTTGTAAAGGGATTCAACCGATTGTTCTTAAATTATTCGTAAATACGTATCTAATATATTGGCTTGTCCGCTATATTTCTACGATATACCGTAAAAGAAAAGTATTAAAAAAGCGTCCTACTATTATGTAGAACGCTTTTTCTAATTGCTTAGGAAACTATACAATTTGAATGCTGTGGATAACTTAATTAGAGAGAATAGCCACGTCCAGCTCCAGCGTCATGTTATGCTCCCATTCTTTCACGTAAGACCATTTGAAGGATACCCCCATGACGATAGTAATCAATTTCCACATCACTATCGAAACGTGCAATAACTTCAAATTCTGTTGTTTTTCCTGTTTCATCAGTTGCTGTGACTTTTAATAAATCATGTGGTTTAACACTTTCATCAATTTCCACATTAAAGCTTTCTTGGCCTGTTAAGCCAAGTTTCTCAGCATTCTGACCTTTTTGGAATTGCAGTGGTAAAACTCCCATCATTACTAGATTTGAACGGTGAATACGCTCAAAGCTCTCTGCAATAACGGTTTTAATTCCTAATAAGTTCGTACCTTTGGCCGCCCAGTCTCTAGAAGAACCCATACCATAATCTTTTCCACCAAATACTACTAATCCAGTACCAGATTGTTGATACTTCATCGCTGCATCATAGATAGGCATTACTTCTCCTGTTGGCCAGTAAGTTGTATAGCCGCCCTCTGTATTAGGAGCAAGTTTATTCCGAATACGGATATTAGCAAACGTACCGCGCATCATAATTTCATGATTACCCCGACGAGATCCGTAAGAGTTAAAGTTCCTTGGTGACACACCTTTTTCTTGTAAATACTTTCCTGCTGGCATATCTTTTGCAATTGCTCCAGCTGGTGAAATATGGTCAGTAGTGACAGAATCGCCAAATTGGCCGATTGCACGTAAATTGTTTAATGCTTCAACTGTTCCCGCATTTTTCGCCAAACCTTCAAAGAAAGGTGGGTTTTGGATGTAAGTTGAATCTCCATCCCATTCAAATAACGCTTCATCAGTTGTATCAATTTTATTCCATTGCTCATTGGAATTGAACACATTTTCGTATTCTTTACGGAAAATTTCAGGTGTAACTACTTTATTGACTTCTTCTTTAATTTCTTGCATCGATGGCCAAATATCGTGAATATAAACTGGGTTTCCGTCCTTATCCGTACCAATTGCATCTTTCGTTAAATCGATATCAACTGTACCTGCAAGTGCATAAGCGACAACTAATGGTGGAGATGCTAGATAGTTCGCCTTCACTAATGGATGAATTCGTCCTTCAAAGTTACGATTACCAGATAACACAGAAGAGGCTATTAAATCACTTTCCATAATCGCCTTCTCAATTTCCTCGCGTAAAGGACCAGAGTTTCCGATACATGTCGTACAACCATAACCAACTAAATTAAATCCTAATTGATCTAGATAAGATTGTAATCCAGCATCTTCTAAATAACGAGTAACTACTTTTGAACCTGGCGCTAATGATGTTTTTACATATTCCGGTACTTTTAGACCTTTTTCAACGGCTTTTTTCGCTACTAATCCAGCACCTAGCATAACATATGGATTTGATGTATTCGTACAAGATGTAATTGCAGCGATTGCTAGTGATCCAGTTTTCATAACAGATGTATTACCGCTTGGATGTGCGATTGTTACTACTTTGTCAAACTCAGATTTATCCAAGCCATATCCTTGGTTTCCTTCTTTTGCAGTGATTGCTTTATTAAATTCTTTTTGCATATTTGATAATGTAATCAAATCTTGTGGGCGCTTAGGTCCTGAAAGGTTTGGTTCAAGCTCAGAAAGATTAATCTCGATAACCTCTGTATATTCTGGGTCTGCCTGGTCTGAAGAATACCAAAGACCATTTTCTTTACAATATGTTTCAACTAAATCAATTTGTTCTTCACTTCTACCTGTTAAACGTAAATAACTTAGTGATTCCTCGTCTACTGGGAAGAATCCACAAGTTGCACCATATTCAGGAGCCATATTTGAGATTGTTGCACGGTCTGCTAATGGCATATCCTTTAAGCCTGGTCCGAAGTATTCAACAAATTTTCCAACAACATTTTCTGCACGCAGTACTTGCGTTACTTTTAAAGCTAAATCAGTTGCTGTTGTTGCGTCAGGGAAACTACCTGTAAATTTAACACCAATTACTTCTGGCTGCGGGAAATATGAAGGCTGTCCGAGCATCCCTGCCTCTGCTTCAATTCCACCAACACCCCAGCCTAATACACCTAAACCATTAATCATTGTTGTATGTGAATCTGTTCCAACTAATGTATCAGGATATGCATTGTATTCACCATTTTCCTGTTCAATACTATGGACAACATTTGCTAAGTACTCAAGGTTAACTTGGTGAACGATTCCAGTTGCAGGAGGTACTGCTCGATAATTATCAAATGCTTTTTGTGCCCAGTTTAGGAATTCATAGCGCTCAGCATTTCGTTTAAATTCTAAATCCATATTTGCCTGCAATGCATTTGCTGTACCGTATTGATCAACTTGTACTGAATGGTCAATAACAAGATCAACCGGAACCTCAGGGTTTATTTTATTCGGATTTCCACCAAGGTCAACCATTGCTTTGCGTAATGATGCAAGGTCAACAACTGCAGGTACTCCAGTAAAATCTTGAAGGATTACACGCGATGGTTTAAATGGCACATCAACATCCTTAACTTCTTTATTGCCCCACTTTGCTAATGCTTTAACATGTTCATCTGTAATTTGGTGTCCGTCATGTTGTCGTATTACTGATTCTAAGAGCACACGAATCGAAAATGGCAAACGTTCAATATTGCCAATTCCTGCTTCTTCTAATGCTTTTAATTGGTAATAATTATACTTTTTCCCATGTAACTCAAATTGTTTCTTTGCTTGAAATGCATTTTCATTGCTCATGTAAGCTACCCCTTCCAAACTTTCTCACTTTTCATCTTTTCATTAAAATGGTTATAATTACCTAAAATAAAACTATCTTTCAATCTAAGAAACTCAGAAAGCCCCTTCAATATACATCTTATCGTATTCGTTTACATAAAACAATTAAATCTATCATTTCAGTATATATTAAAATATTATGTGTTATGATAAGTTTTTCTTATATAAAAACGCAATTAACGTTTGCCCTCGTTATAATATTTTTATAAAATAAATATAATAGCTGAATTTATTCCCTAGTTGTGAATGAAAACAATTTGGAGTTGTATATCACATCGGGAACGAGAGGATCGTTTGCAAATCATACATAGTAAAAAACTTATATCCATAGGAATAATATCTATCTATTATTTTGGAAATGACAGTTGAAAGGTGCTTCCTCTATCACTATTTTTAAAAATAGATAACACCGCATTATGCCGTTCTAATATTTGCTTTGTAATTAATAAACCTAAACCTGTCCCATTTTTTTTCGTTGTGAAAAATGGTTCTCCTAATTTCTCGAGTATATCTTCTGGAATTCCAGGACCCTCATCCATTATTGAAATTACTACTTTCGTTTCACTGGATACAACACTAACTATAATTTCACCTGGAGTATCCATTGCCTCAATTGCATTTTTGACAAGATTAATTAAGACCTGCTTAATCTGGGATCGATCACAAGTGATATAATCTGATATTGGATTATCAATTACAATTTCGATATTTTTCATTCTCGCTTGCGGCCGAAGTAAACTTACTATATCTTCAATCATACTATTTAAAGATTCTTCATTTCTATCATCCGTAACTGGCTTTGAGAGAAATAACAATTCAGATGTAATTTTCTCCATCTTCTCTATTTCATCTAACATGATATTGTAGTACTCTTCCTTACGACTCACTCCTGCCTGCAGTAACTGCATGAACCCTTTAATTGAGGTCAACGGATTTCTAATCTCATGTGCAACTCCTGCAGCAAGTTGGCCTGCAACAGACATTTTTTCCGATCGAATCATTAGTTCTTCCACTTGCCGTTTATCTGTAATGTCCTTTAGTAGTCCAATATAATAGGAAGTACCACTAGTATCATCCGTTAATTTTTGGATCTTACACTCTGTTGATATATACTTTCCATTTTTGTGGAGTAAATTAATAATAAATTTCTGTCTCTTGTGTATATTTCGATTTAAGTGGTGTGATAGATAATTAACATCTTCCGGATTCATGCGATCATACCATCTAGAACCTATAAGTTCAGACTTATTAATTCCTATTAATCGTTCAATTGCATCAGAAATATACAACATCTTTCCTTTAAGATTCCAAACTGTAATAATTTCATCTCGATTGCATTCGACCCAATTCAACATAAAACTAGGCATTGCAGCAAAATTTAAGTCGTTATCTTTACTATTTTTTACATTAACGGTACTTTGCGATGTACTGCACTTATCTGTATTCTCTGATTTAAATCCTTCAGAATCCATCAAACTCCTCCTTTCTCTGCTCTTTGCCATCTTCTTATTAATCTAGTATATGAAGAATCCGATAAGATATGATACTTGTATGTCTTTAAAAAGACCACTATAATTAAAATATAAAAAATATTACGATTGCATTTTAATTTTATTTATTCGATTACATGTATATTACTATAAAAAATTGCAAAAATACATTAAAAATTTGCGGAAAAGTAATATTTCTGCAAAAATTAAGAAATAGGTGAAATTATGGGGACTTTACTCGTGTTATGGGGATTTTTGTTAATTAGCTTAATGGCAATAGGTGGATTTTTCATGTTTCGTAAATTCCTTAAGAAGCTACCAAAAGAAGATGGAAAATCCGTAATGGATTGGGAAGAATATTATATGGAAAAAACAAAACATATGTGGGATGGTAAGGAGAAAGCCTTACTGGAAGAACTAGTGTCACCTGTTCCGGAACTATTTCGCGATGTTGCCAAACAAACAATTGCTAGTAAAGTTGGGGAAGTATCTCTCGAAAAGAACCAAAAAAGGATAACTCAGGAATCGATTATTGAAGGTTATATTATCGCAACACCAAAACGAGATCATAAATTCCTTAGAAAAAAACTCAAAGAAAAAGAAATTGACATAACGCCGTATGAGCATCTCTTTGAGCTTTCTAAAAGTAATTATCGTGATAATTGGCAATCAAGATACAAGAAAACCAAGGCTTAAATGTAAGTGCAAATTTCGGTTACGTTTATGTAGTGATCATGTTTACCTAAAAAGATATGCAGAAGAAATCTTCTGCATATCTTTTTTAAAATTCTCTTTTAATTTGAAAGTACTGGTAGAGCATAGTAATTCTCCAAGTCAATATCATTCCAAGCGCTAGAAGGAAGAACATGCCACTTGTCTCCCCTACTGAAATATAACTTCCGATTATTAACTTAATAATAATTCGAATGATTAAGAGACTGAATAGAATAAATGGAAATGCTCTTGAAGGAACTAAATATATCTCTCCATCACGAAGTTCAAACTTAGATGTTTTAATTAAAAATATAGAAAAAATGATTCCAACTCCTATTGCTTCAAGTACCTGCATCCATTCAACTCGAAAGACAGGAAGTATAAACATAAACGCGCCAGTACTCATCATTAACGGCGGAAGAATAATTTTTTTCGCTGATGCAGGCCTTTTTGCTGCTCGTAAACGAACAAATATCATGAGAGTTGCCATTATAGCTGCAACGATTGTACTTGCAATTACCCAGAACATGGTTATCACTCTTTCTGATTCCTTAAGCATTCCTTAAGCAATACTAGTCAATTGTGTTCAACACACGACTAATTGTAGCCAATACATTACGCTCATCAAACGGTTTCACAATAAAATCCTTTGCCCCTGCCTCAATAGCTTCAACGACTACCTTTTGTTGCCCCATAGCTGAGCATACAATAATCTTTGCATTAGGATCTAATTTAATTATTTCTTTGATAGCATCAATCCCATTTACAACAGGCATTGTAATATCCATCGTAATTAAGTCAGGACGTAATTCTTTAAAAAGTTTAATAGCCTCTTCACCATTTACCGCTTCACCTATGATTTCATGTGTATCTTTACTTAACATCGCCTGAAGTGTCAGTCTCATGAATTTAGCGTCATCGGCTACTAGTATTTTTGCCATTAAATTTTCCTCCTAATTGTTTCACTACATGTAGCGAATTCAACATTCTTTCGGGAAAATTGCCACAGCTTCAACGATTATTAAAAGCCTGAAAATCCAAACCAACCCGCTAAGAAAGCAGTTAATTTAGTCATCCAGTCAAAAAAGAGTGCAATACCCATAAATATCATAACATATCCACCAATTTTTACTATACTTGTGCTATATTTTTTAACCCAAGTAAATTTCCCAATGAAAAATGATAGTAAAAGAAATGGAATAGAAAAGCCTAGCACGTAAGAAATCATCATGACCATTCCTGATCCCGGATCTGTAACTGCAAGTGAAAGTACAATCGCTAGAATCGGACCAGTACACGGTGTCCAGCCCAATGAGAATGCCATTCCAATAATGAATGAACCGATAAAACCTGCTGGCCGATTTTTAAAACGAATTTTCTTATCCTTCATTAAAAATTCAAAATTAAAAATCCCTACAATTACAAGACCAAAGAAAACGATTAAGATTGCTCCAATCTGTCTAATAACATCCTGGTTGGTTAGTAAAAATGTTGATATATAGGTTGTTGTTGTAAAGCCAATCATTACAAAAATACTCGAAAATCCAAGTAAGAAGAACAGTGTATGTAATAATGCTTTTTTATTTAATTTCTTATTTTCCTCTTTTATTTCACTTAGACTCATCCCAGTTATATAAGATAGGAATACTGGGTAAAGCGGCAAGACACATGGAGATATAAAAGATAAAAATCCTGCTCCGAAAGCAAGAAACACATTAATTTCTGACAAAGAAACTCCCCCTTAATAATCATTCAACTCCTATTATTTTAACAGAAGCAACCCGAGTTATTACGATTTAATTCAACAAATAAGTGAATTTGTTAGAAAATATAGAACTTAGCTAAGCTATTAAGTAACGGTCTTAATATTTTTAAGTAGTGTGCCTTCTTATTCGCCAAGTGATGATGATAAATAGCAATTGATATAAAATGTTATTTATCTTAGTATGGGTGTACTCTCAAACATACCGCTGTTAATACAAAGTATTATTTTTATATCTATTTGGCCATTTTTATTTGTTTGATAAAATATTATTTTTCTTTTTTATAAGCCATTAAAATCACTCCTTAATATATTTATATTATTACTGATCCAAGTGGACAAACCGTTTGTACTAAAAAAGTTTTAATGGACTGACCGATAGAAGTAATTTATTTTACTTCCAGTTACGGTGGCATTTAGAATTCCTTTTACAGTCAAAAATATCTGACATCTTGCTTTTGACTTTGTTTAATTATTTTCTTGTCTAAGCCGTTCCTAAGTCTAGGGCTTCCTTTTTTAAGTTTACAATTTTGTAAACATTAAAAATTAATTATTAATTCAATAATATGCTTTAATGATTGTCATAGTGATACCTAAACTTATAATTGAATTGCCTTTATCGAGATTTACCCCTGAGAGAGCAATTACATATCCTCTATAACTTAAGAAATAATCTCCCTCTTCAATTTGCCTTCGTTACTTTTATGAATTTAAGTTTAATAAATGGTGCATATTTATCAATGTCTATTGTAAAAAAAGCGGCATTTATAATCTACTAAAACTCATCCAACAACGAAAAACCACTCCCTCTGCTAAATTTTTTAACAGAAAAAGTGGTTTGAGTAAAATTAACCAATTTATTGATATAATTGCAAAGAAAGATTAACCAAATGCTATTTTATGTAACGAATAAACTTTGATAAAATTTTATAACCCTTGATACTATTGCTATTTCTTATCAGTTTGATTATTCATTGCACGCATCATTTGATTGATTTTCTTTTGCGATGGCTTTTGACCCATTTGCATCATTAACGTACGAAGCATTTGCTCATTAATTGGTGGATTCTTTTTCATATAGTTCATCATGTATTTTCTCGCTAAGAAAAATCCAAGAGCAACACCAGCAATTAATGCTGCTATAGCAATTAGCACGACCCAAATTACGTCCATTTCTGTATTTCCTCCTTCGTGTTGTCTCTTATACAGTATATTAAATCAGCGTGAAGAATACAATACTAGATTTCCATGATCAGTATTTAGTTTTGATATTGGCGAAATCCAGCCATAATTTACATGCTGATTACCAATTACAAATAATAACGAGTCATATTTTCTTAGTACAGGAAACAAAAATTCTTCCGCATCATGAAGAGACTCACATCGAAAGTTTATACAGTATTTATTTAGATGTAAAGTAATTGACTGTTTTTCATTAAATATTTTTATTTTTGATTGCTCTGTAATATATGAAATAGTTTTCGCAAGGTATTTATTTAAATATAGTTCTATTTTTTTTTGAGTAAATTTATTTGTAATATATAGAAACTGCCCATGTAAATATAGAAGTTCTTTATTCTTTTCATACTCTTTGAGAAAACGATATAATATATCACTTTTATGATAATAATGGTTAGCAATTTCTTCTCTTATCCGATAAATAGAATACTCATACATTAAAATCGCTCCCTTTTAAATCATATTATACATATTCTATTTTCGAAACATGTCAAATTGCATTGCAAACGAACACTAGTTTTGTCGATTAAATAAAAAAAGATGACTCCTAATGGAAATCATCTTGATTGACTATATAATTAATGTTTCTTATTTCTTTCCTGCATATCCCGTACTTTTTGTGGTGTTACATCATTACCAGCTGGATCAATTACCGTCATCGTTTTAAATTGATTTTTAAAGGAGCTTCGTACATTTTTTAAATATGCTTCTCTTAAATCTTTTTGTTCTTGCTTCTCTATGTCAGTTAATCCTTCATTCTTTGCTTTTCTTGCAAGCTCATTAATACGACCCAATTTTTCTTGTGAAAGCATCGATACTATCCTCTCTAAATTAAAATATCAAATAAAAAACAAGAACCTTTTTCCTGCGTTCTTGCTTTTTTAATAGTACTATTTACTTTATTGTTATTCAAGTATTTGATACTCTTGATATCTTCGATGCACCGTAGCTTTTGATACATCATATCCCAGTCCATTTAATACTTTTGTAATCTCTTCAAAGGTAAGTTTATTCTCTTTCAATCTCACTACTTCTTCAATTGGAAACTCAATCCGTTCCCTCCCTGGTGCTTTATCTTGATTCGTAAGATTTTTACTAGGATCATAGCCCGCAGCAACCGCCTTTTTCATCCCTCGTTTAATCTTCATATTGTGAATCTTACGTTGGTATTCCTCCACAACTCCGACGATTTGCAGCACCATAGAATCCGATTCCGAAAGCTCTAACTCACCATCATGTGTAGCAGTGTAAATACGAACATGCAATTTATTTAATTGATGGAATAGTGCAATTTTCGTATTTCCGCGCCCTAATCTAGTTTCATCTTGAATTAGAAGACAGTCCGCCTCGTTCGCAGAAAAATAGTCGAGCATTTGGAAAATACCTTCTCTTTCTATATCATATCCGCTCTGTTTCTCTTCAATACAGTCTACAACCACCATTTGATGTTTAGCAGCTAGATTAAGCAGTTCTTCTTTTTGCCTAACTAGAGATGTTTCTTGCGTAATTTTATCCGTGCTTACGCGACAATATAGTATAGCCCTCACCTTGTAATTCCCCTTAATATAAATAAAATTTATCCACTTATAACCATTGAAAAATATAAAAATCCTAAAGTCAATGCAAAAGCAACTAAATAAAATATATCTGTTTTTGTAATTTTTTCAAACATATAAATTCCTCCCTAATTGGTTTTACAGAACCTCTGTTCGTTATTTGTTAAATTTATTATCACACGAACATATGGTCTTGTCAACAATTTTTTCGAACGAATGTTTGCTTGTTTATATATAAAATGATAAACTATTAATAATAAATCCTATGTGTGAGGTGTATAAATGATGACAAAACTTTCAAATAGACAACAAATGATACTCGATTTCATAAAAAATGAAGTTAATAGCAAAGGTTATCCGCCGTCCGTTCGGGAAATTGCAGTAGCTGTTGGACTTGCATCAAGCTCTACTGTTCATGGTCATCTTGAGAGATTAGAGAGTAAAGGCTTTATTAGACGAGATCCTACGAAACCGAGAGCAATAGAAATACTTGATGATGCTGAAGAAAGTAACATACCGAAAGATATTGCACGCTATGCACCTGTAATCGGGAAGGTTACTGCCGGTATTCCAATTACGGCAGTAGAGAATATTGAGGAATTCATTCCACTTCCTAGTTCTACTTCAAGCCCTGATGATAATCTATTTGTCTTAGTAATTGATGGGGAAAGTATGATAGAGGCAGGAATACTAGACCGAGATATGGTAATTGTCAAACAACAAAATACAGCAAATAACGGGGATATTGTTGTTGCAATGACAGAGGACAATGAAGCAACTGTAAAACGATTCTTTAAAGAGAAGAACCATATCCGACTACAACCGGAAAATGCAACAATGGAACCACTTTTTTATGAAAATGTCAGCATACTCGGCAAAGTCATTGGCTTATATCGAAATATACATTAATAAAACAAAAAACTTCGAGCAAGGGCATTGCCCTCATTCGAAGTTTTTCTATTTATAAGATACGAATTAGTACTGCGTAATATACTGTTCTCGTTCCCATGGATGTACTTGAGTTTTAAACATTTCCCATTCAATCTCTTTCGCTTCAACAAAATTCTCAAATAGATGATTGCCTAGTGAGCTTACTACGACCTCATCTTTCTTTAATAACTCTAGTGCATTTGCTAGCGTACTTGGTAAATCTTCTACACCATTCTCTTCACGTTCTTCTTTCGTCATTACATAAATGTTACGATCGACAGCATGTGGTGCTACTAGATTATTTTCTACTCCATCTAAACCAGATGCTAGTAATACAGCAAGTGCCATATATGGATTTGCTGCTGGGTCAACACTTCGTACTTCAACACGAGTACTTAATCCACGAGAGCTCGGAATTCGCAGTAATGGACTACGGTTTGATCCTGACCAAGCTACATAGCATGGCGCTTCATAACCTGGAACTAATCGCTTATATGAATTTACTATTGGATTCGTTACAGCTGTAAATCCAGTTGCATGCTTCATAATTCCTGCGATGAATTGATATGCAACATCACTTAATTGCATTTCCCCGTTTTCATCTAAAAAGACATTTTTACCGTCTTTAAACATTGACATGTTTACATGCATCCCAGATCCAGCTACACCGAATAACGGCTTCGGCATAAAGGTTGCATGAAGGTTATACTTCCTTGCAATCGTTTTTACTACCAATTTAAAGGTTTGAATATCATCTGCATGTTTTACTGCATTGGAATATTTAAAGTCGATTTCATGCTGTCCAGGAGCTACTTCGTGATGGGATGCTTCGATTTCAAATCCCATTTCTTCAAGTTCTAATACTATATCACGACGGCAGTTTTCTCCAAGATCAGTAGGAGCTAAGTCGAAATAACCACCATGATCATTAAGCTCTAGTGATGGATCACCATTTTGGTCTAGTTTAAACAAGAAAAACTCCGGTTCCGCACCGATATTAAAAGTATCGAATCCTAATTCTTCCATTTTCTTTAAATTACGTTTTAAATTATATCTTGGGCAGCCTTCGAAAGGTGTTCCATCAGGATTATAAATATCACAAATAAATCTTGCTACTTTTCCTTTCTCAGATGTCCATGGGAATACAACGAAGGTATCTAAATCTGGATATAAATACATGTCTGACTCTTCAATCCGTACAAAACCTTCAATGGAAGAGCCATCAAACATCATTTTATTCGATAATGCTTTATCTAATTGGCTTAAAGGAATTTCCACATTTTTAATGCTTCCGAACATATCTGTGAATTGCAGTCTAATGAATCGCACATTTTCTTCTTTAATTTTTTTAATAATCGCTTCTTTCGTAAACTGTCCCACTAAATTTCCTCCTTGAGTAATAATTAGAAAACTAAGGTTTAACTAAGCCTTTCGATGACTGCCTTAGTTGCACTTATGTAGTAAGAAAATTTTTATACTTTCTTAACTACCAAAAATACTTGCTCAAATACATCATAAATGATTAACGATTGACAAAAAACCTTGATAGCTCACCTTGTCTAATGCTTACTTTTCCATTCATACCAACATGGTTCAGCTCCGCTCGCAAAATATTTCGAAGTTCTCTGTCCGTTAAATCAGTTTTTGCTACCTGCACTTTCACTTCTTGCTTAAGTTCCTCTTGCAGCATAATTTTTATACCCGCTAGATTAAGTCCATTATCCAATAGATTTTTTATCTCTAGCAGTTTATCAACATCATTAAATGAAAATAATCGTTGATTACCGGCTGTTCGTTCTGGAGATATTAATTCATGTTCTTCATAATATCTAATTTGACGAGCAGTAAGTTCGGTCAATTTCATGACAATGCCAATTGAAAACAAAGGCATTGAACGACGATCTTGATCATTCAAACCATTACCCCCAACTAATTGATAGGTAAATTATATTGTATGTAAGGTTTGCTGTCAAACATTTGTTAGATTACCTAACATAGAATTTTAAACGTATTTACGAAAAGAATTTACGCTATGCTAAATAATTTTCAGTAGTGTTGATACGTTACAGCTAATTTAGGAGTCTTTGCCGCTTCGATATCGAAAGATTACGCTCAATATCACCGAGAAGTGTTTCATAACAGGAAGTAAAAATCTTCTACATACTGCGCCTTGAAAAATAAACCATTTAAAAAAAGAGCCGTTAAGACTCTTTAGTTATATTCCCTACTTTAATTTTATAAAACCTTGTTTTATAAGACTTTTTACTGATTCGATTAATGCTATTTTCACATGTTCATATGTGAGGCCCCCCTGAACAAAGGCTGTATATGGGGCACGGATCGGACCATCTGCTGATAATTCAATACTTGAGCCTTGAATAAACGTACCTGCAGCCATAATTACTTTGTCCTCATAGCCAGGCATTTCACTTGGATATGGAGTTACATAAGAATTAACTGGGGAATTCCTTTGGATTGCTTGACAGAATGCAACCATTTGCTCGGCATTAGGAAAAGTCACCGATTGAATTAAATCTGTTCGATTCGCTTGATAATGTGGTGACGTTTTAAAACCAACCAATTCAAGAAATCTAGCTGTAAATACTGCACCTTTTAATGCTTGTCCAACGATATGAGGTGCTAGAAATAGCCCTTGATACATTTCTTGCAGCATATTGAATGTTGCTCCAGTTTCTTTGCCTAGACCTGGGGCAGTGAGGCGATTGCCACATTGCATAATCAAATCTTCTCTTCCTACAATATAACCACCAGCTCGAACAATCCCACCACCTGGATTTTTTATTAGTGATCCAGCCATAATATCTACGCCGACATGAAGAGGTTCCTGTTCTTCTACAAATTCACCGTAGCAATTATCTACAAAAATAATAATTTCGGGATTTATCTCCTTAACAAATCGAACCATTTCTGCAATTTCTTTAATTGTAAAAGATGGACGGTCATCATATCCTTTAGAACGCTGGATACCAATTACCTTAGTATCAGCTGTAATTGCTCTTTGAACTGCCGGAAAGTCTACCGCTCCAGCATCATTTAAACGTACTTCTTGATACTTTATATCGTAATCTTTTAATGAACCAGCATTGTTTCCTCTGATGCCAATTACTTCTTCCAACGTATCATAAGGTTTTCCGGTAATATAAATAAGCTCATCATTTGGACGTAATAAACCAAATAGTGTTGTTGCAATTGCATGCGTGCCTGAAACAATTTGCGGACGAACGAGCGCATCTTCTCCACCGAATACATCAGCATAAACCGATTCTAACGCATCACGCCCAAGGTCATCATAGCCGTAACCTGTTGTCGAACTAAAATGACTATCACTTATCCGGTTATTAATAAATGCATCAAGCACTCGTTTTTGAGTTTTTTCAACGATTTCATTTATTTTTTGGTGCTCATTACTGCAATCTAATTCTGCTTGCTTCACTATTTCTTCAATCATGTTAATATTTTCTCCTCTTTTGCTTATTGCATTTATTTAATCAAATAATTTATCGGGTGTTCTTTGCGAACATAGCCCTGTATTACGTATTTATTCCTTGCCTCATCAAATTTCTTATCTGTGATGATCGTTTCCCGCTCAAGCTTAGAGAGCAATTTCCCCTTATCTGGATCCAGCTCTACTGCATAGCTTTCCCATAACTCCTTAAGAAGCTCTTCTATTTTCAGCAGGACACGCTTTACATCATCTTCATCGTTCGCACTAATAATAAGGTATGGATGATTCATCGGTATGACAGTCTCTTTAAGTAAATCCTTTTTATTATAAATTGTGAGCACTGGTATTTGCTGTGCGTCTAGATCCTCTAGTAATTTTAATACCGTATTCTGTTGCTGTACTTGATCCTCATGTGATCCATCAACAACATGCAGCAGCAGATTTGCAGCTGAAACCTCTTCTAATGTCGAACGGAAGGATGCAATTAAAGATGTTGGTAGTTCTTGTAGAAAACCAACTGTATCTGTAATCAACGCTTGAAATCCCGAATCAAGCTGCAATTTTCTCGTTAGTGGATCAAGGGTAGCGAATAGTTTATTCTCCTCTAATGTATTGCTCGCCGTTAATCGATTGAATAGGGTAGATTTTCCGGCATTGGTATAGCCAACAACAGCAATCTGGAATACTTCATTAACTTTCCTTCGCTTTCTGTACTGTTCGCGTGTACGGACTACTAATTTTAACTTTTGTTTAATGTCATGAATCTTATTCTTAATATGTCGTCGGTCTGTTTCTAATTTCGTTTCCCCCGGTCCTCTTGTCCCGATTCCCGCTCCAAGTCTAGACATGGCGATCCCTTGCCCCTGGAGCCTCGGCAATAAATATTCCAATTGCGCTAGCTCGACCTGCAATTTCCCTTCCTTCGTTCGCGCACGCTGCGCGAATATATCTAGGATTAACTGACTCCGGTCAATGATTCGGACCTCGAACCGATTACCTAAATTTCTTAATTGACCTGGAGATAGCTCATCATTAGAAATTACGAGGTCAATTTCTAATGCATCAATTTCTTCCTTTATTTCTTTAATTTTCCCTTCTCCTATATATGTAGCCGGATGAATCCTACTTCGATTTTGTGTAATGACACTTTTAACTGTACCACCCGCCGTCTTGCTTAGTGAAACAAGTTCATCTAGAGAAGATAAAAATCGCTCTTCGTGCTCACCCTCGTTTTTAACTGCTATAATTAGGATTCTTTCTTCGGACATTTAACAACCTCTTTCTTATGACGAGCTGATCGTACTCGCTCGTCATGATTTATATGAAATCATCTTATATGTACCCTGTTTATTCCTTCATCATAACAAAAAACACAATGTTTACAAAGTTAGAGCGAGTGAATGAATCCTCAGCGACGAATCATCACTGAGGATTTTTCTATGTGTTTTTCCTACTAGTTCCAAAAATTCGTTAGCTATTCAATCATCCATTTGTAAATCTTTTGCCGTAATATTTGTTAAGTTTTCTGTCGTAAACCGTTCCTCCTGAATCAACCTTACAGCATGCATTCGTATTGCTCGCTCGATTATGTTACGCACATAGCGGGCATTGGAAAAATTCCGTATGCCTCCACCTGTTTTTTTATCTAGATGATTCCGTAGTTCCCATTCTGCTTCTTTAGTAAATTGATATTCTCTTTCTCCTACCATTTGTTTAGCAATATCTAATAATTGATCGACGCCGTAATCCTCAAAATTCAAGATAAACGGGAATCTAGATTGCAGACCAGGATTTAGTAATAAAAATTTATCCATTTCATGAGGATATCCTGCAAGAATCAACACTAAGTCGTTATGATGATCCTCCATGTGCTTCACTAAAGTATCAATCGCTTCCTTACCAAAATCCTTTTCTCCACCTCTTGCCAAGGAATATGCTTCATCTATAAAAAGAATACCACCCATTGCTTTCTGAATGATTGCGCGCGTTTTTTGCGCGGTTTGACCAATGTATTCTCCAACCAAATCTGCTCTTTCAGCTTCAACAAAATGCCCTTTTGATAATATATTCATATTAAAATATACCTTGGCAAGTTTTCTCGCTACAGTAGTCTTACCTGTGCCGGGATTACCTTTGAAAAGCATATGGAGTACCTGCTTCGAACTATTTAACCCTAACTCCTTCCGCTTCTCATTGATTACGATTGTCGCATAAATCTCTTTTATTGTTTTTTTAAATTTATCCATGCCAATAAATGACGAAAATTCTCGATCAATTGCTTTATATTGTTCATTTTTACTAAATTCGAATGGATTGTTATGCACATCACTCGGTTTCTTATTAGCATTATGCAAAATAATATTTATTTGACCATTTCGATTACGGTTCAATTGTGATTCCACGTTATCACCCCTCTAGTCAACCTTAGTATACGCACAAAGGAAAAAAGTTGTGACAAACGCCTAGTATTTATCCAATTGAAAACGGACGCCAATAAAAGCGTCCGTTAGCCACTTACTCATTTTCTAATGATACATTTTTAACTGGAGCGAAGGTTGAAATAGCATGTTTAAATATAAGCTGTTGCTTCCCATCGGTTTCAAGTAACACTGTGAAATTGTCAAAAGCCTTCACAGTCCCCCTTAACTGGAAACCATTGGTAAGGAATATAGTTACTGAAATATGATGCTTTCTTAATTGATTTAAATACTGATCTTGGACATTCACAGTTTGCGCCATCGTACTTCCTCCTCTATTTATCTATACTATAACCATTCTACTTTTTTTCTAAAATTCCTTCAAAATCGTCAAAAATCATTTTAAACTTTTCATTGATGGAGCTTGGTGTAAGCAAATACCATTTAATATCCATCTTATTTTTAAACCAAGTATATTGGCGTTTAGCGTATCTCCTCGAATTACGCTTTAGAACCTCAATTGCCTGTTCTAAGCTTTCTCCATTCTTGAAATAAGGAATAAACTCTTTATAGCCGATAGCAGTCATTGCCTGGCTTTTTTCTAAACCTTGATCATAGAGAGCCTTTACTTCTTCCACTAGCCCGGATGCAATCATTAAATCAACTCTTTGGTTAATGCGTTTATACAAAAGCTCTCTTTCCATTTCTAACCCAATTAAAATCAAGTTATAAGGTGATTCGAGTGTTTGTTTCTCTTGATAAGCCGTCATCGTCATTCCAGTTGTTTCATAGATTTCAAGTGCGCGAATTACCCTTCGATGATTATTCGGATGAATCTTCTGCGCTTGTTCTGGATCAATTTCTTCTAGTTGTTGATATAATGGCATAATCCCATCTCGTTCAATGATTTGTTCAAACTTGCTTGTAAGGGCCTCATCTCTTTTTTGTTCAGCAAAATTATAGTTATAAAGTGCTGCCTGAATATAGAGACCGCTACCTCCAACGATAATTGGCAATTTACCTTTAGCAGAGACTTCTTCTATATACTTTTGTACATAATATTGATAATCAGCAACAGAGAAGGATTCGTTTGGATTCAAGATATCAATCATATGATGTGGAATTCCCTGTGCTTCTTCTTCGCTAATCTTTGCTGTTCCAATATCAAATCCCTTGTATACTTGCATAGAATCCCCACTAATAATTTCACCATTAAATCTTTTGGCCATTTCGATACTAAGCTTGGTTTTTCCTACTGCCGTCGGACCAACGATAGCAACTACAGTTTTTTTCATTCGTATTCCCCTAAATTCCATTCTTTTATTCTAATGCTAAATAACTCTTTAACATCCATAGATATTTTTCTAGTTTTCCTTGTAAAGTTGCTAATAAATCGATTGACGGATCATCCTGCTGTTCATTGCTAAGCGGTATTCCTACTTGATGTATTTCTGAAATCATTTGCTCGAAATCCTCGATTAATTGAGCGATGATTTCATTTTCTTTATCATCTGCATTCGCCTCAACCAAGGTTGTTTCCTTTAAATATTTCGCCATTGTAGCAAGCGGCTTACCATCAATCATTAAAATACGTTCAGCAATTTCATCTAAATCACTTGCGATTTCCTGATACATTTCCTCAAACTTCTCATGTAGAAGGAAAAAATGTCTCCCTTGAATAAACCAATGGTAACGATGAAGCTTTATATACATGACAACATAATTTGATAGCAATTGATTTAGAAAATTAATCAACTTTTGATTTTCCATGCTGCACCTCGGCTTTTATTACTAGGTTTACCCGAGATGACGATAAATTATACTAGTTTTACATCACACGCTTAAACATTTTCTCTAATTCATAGGTTGAAAAATGAACAATGATTGGTCTTCCATGTGGGCAAGTAAATGGATCTGTCGATTTTCGCAGGTCTTCCAATAACCGAAACATTTCGGAATGATTTAAATAATGATTTGCTTTTATCGACCGCTTGCAAGACATAAGAATTGCTGCTTCTTCACGAATGGACTCAATATTGACACGTTCCTCATTCATAATTTGATCAATCATTTCTCGGATGACTTCCTCTTCAAATCCACCCGGAAACCAATTTGGGTGTGAACGGATAATATACGTTTGATTCCCGAATTGCTCAAAAAATAACCCAACGTTTTCAAATGTTTCTTTGTATTGTTCGATAAAAATCGATTCTTGCTTTGAAAATTCAAAGGTCATTGGGATTAATAATTCTTGTGACATCTTGATCGGTTTTCCCAACTTCTCTTTAAAAAATTCATATTTAATTCTTTCTTGCGCTGCATGCTGATCAATCATATAAAGCCCATTTTCATTTTGTGCAATAATATACGTTCCTTGCACTTGTCCAACTGGATACATTTGCGGGACACGAGGATTCTGAGTTTCCTTTGGTTCGAATTCTTGCTCGTTTGTCTCATGATTCTGTTCTTGTTGCTCAATTTCAACCTGAGGTTCGTCAATATCCTCGGAGCTGTCAGTTTCTTCACCACTAACATGATAGGATGTTGTTTCTTTGATTTCATAAGGATTAATACTAGTTTCCTGTTGAATATTCCCGACTTCCTGTGCATTATCATTTGCTTCTACCGATTTCCTAACTGGATCATCAAACTTCATCATCGATTGAAAGGATTGAACTTTTGGCTTTGGCATTGGCTTTTGCTCTACTTCAGGAATCAGCGTTATTTCCCGGAACTTATTTTTAATCATTTCTTCTATATTAGTAAATAATTCTTTATCTTTACTAAAGCGAACTTCTAATTTCGTTGGATGTACGTTAACATCAACTAAGATAGGATCCATTTCAATTCTTAACACCACAATCGGTGACCGACCAATTGGCAGTAATGTATGATAGGCACGTATTATCGCTTGATTCAACGGCACACTCTTAATGTAGCGACCATTGATGATTATCGATATATAAGATCTTGATGCTCTAGTGACCTCTGGTTTTGCAATATATCCAGCAATCGAATAATCGAGTGTTTCTTGTTTAACTGGAAGCATTTTCTTTGCAACATTCATACCGTATACTTGAGAGATAACTTGTAATAAGTCCCCAGTTCCCGCCGTCTTAAATAGTCCCTTATCATTATGAATTGCTTCAAACCTAATTTCAGGATGTGCAAGTGCTAATCGATTCAGTAAATCCGTTATATGACCAAGCTCAGTATGGAGACTTTTCATATATTTAAGTCTTGCAGGTGTATTAAAAAATAAATCCTCTACGATGATTTCCGAACCCTTCCTTGCATCACTCTTCTTCTTTTCAATTATTTTCCCACCGTCAAGCTTTAAATACGTACCGGCTTGGTCTCCTTCAGAAGACTTAACTGAAAGCTTGCTGACAGAAGCGATACTTGCGAGCGCCTCTCCACGGAATCCTAAGGTTTTCACATGAAATAAATCACTTTCGTTTTTAACCTTGCTCGTAGCATGGGGTAAGAATGCCATTTCACAGTCTGCTTCTGACATTCCATCCCCATTATCGGTAATTTTGATTTGTTGTAATCCTGCCTCAGTTATTTCAACTTTAATCCAAGTACTATTAGCATCAATACTATTCTCGACAAGTTCTTTGACAACCGATGCTGGACGCTCAACAACTTCCCCAGCAGCTATTTTATTTGCTAATGCATCAGACATTTGTACGATCTTCATGTTAACAATCCTTTCGTCTGAATTTCTACATATTTACTTGTTTTTGTAATCGATACAATGCATTCATCGCTTCCATCGGCGTCATCTCGAATAAATTTAATCTTTTTAATTCATCTAACGCTTTTTCTTCAGTTACAGGAACTGGCTTATTTTTCTTTTCTGCCTGTACCGTTTCTTCAACAAAAAAGGATAATTGACTCGAATCATTTTTTTCATTCTTTGGCACTGGTTTATCGCTTGATTCCAAATCTTGTAAAATTGTGCTAGCTCGCTCAATAAGTGCTTCCGGTAAATCAGCTAATTTAGCTACATGAATGCCATAGCTCTTATCTGCTGCGCCCTCTTGAATTTGGTGTAAAAACACAACATTTCCTTCAAATTCTTCCGCCCGAACGTGAATATTCTTTAGTTTCTCCAATGATTCTTCTAACACGGTTAATTCATGATAATGTGTTGAAAATAACGTTTTTGCCTGAATATTATTATGGATATATTCCACAATCGCTTGTGCTAAAGCCATCCCATCATAAGTGCTTGTCCCTCGGCCAATTTCATCGAGTAAGATTAAACTTCTATCCGTTGCATTAGCAATTGCATGGTTCGCTTCAAGCATTTCGACCATAAACGTACTTTGTCCAGATACTAAATCATCTGCAGCACCAATTCGTGTGAAGATCTGATCGAATATAATTAGCTCCGCTTCATCACAAGGAACAAAGCAACCAATTTGTCCCATAATTACAGCAAGTGCGAGCTGCCGCATATAGGTGCTTTTTCCTGACATGTTTGGTCCAGTTATTAATAAAATGTTTTTATCTTCATCAAGAGATACATTATTGGGAACAAAAGAGCCATCTTTCATTACTTGCTCTATGACAGGATGACGACCATTTTTGATATTTAATTTACTGTCACCAAAATGCGGCCGATGGTAATTATTCCTTTCACTTACCGTAGCAAAAGATTGCAACACATCAATTTTACTGACAACTTCCGCTAAATATTGTAATTCTGGAATATGCTCTTTAATTTTTTCACGTATTTCTATAAATAAATTATATTCAAGATCAACACTTTTTTCTTCTGCTTCTAGAATTAATTGTTCCTTCTCTTTTAATTCTGGAGTAATGTACCGTTCCGCATTTGCTAATGTTTGCTTCCGTTCATATCGTCCCTCGGGAATCAAATGGATATTTGCCTTTGTTATTTCAATATAGTAGCCGAATACGCGATTATAGCCAATCTTTAATGATTTAATATTGGTTTCTTGTTTTTCTTGCTTTTCTAACGCAGCAATCCACTTCTTACCATTTTTTGATGCATCACGATAAGTATCGAGCATATCATTGTAACCATCTCTAATGATTGAACCTTCTTTAATTGAAATTGGTGGATTATCAACGATGCTTGTATTTAATAAGTCTACTAATTCCTTAGGGTAAATTAGACCTTTGGAAAGAGCCTGAATCTGATGTTGTTCAAATTGATTTAATGTTGCTTTTAACTCCGGAATTTTCTCAAGTGATTGCTTTAACTGTAATAAATCACGAGCATTTACATTCCCGAACGCAATTCTTCCTGCAAGTCGTTCTAAATCATAAACTGATTTTAGTGTATCCCGCAGTGTATCTCTTTCCATAAAACGTTGATAGAAAGCATCAACAACATTTAGTCTGTCTTCAATTCGCTGCTTATCAAGTAATGGTCGCTCAAGCCATTTCTTAAGTAGTCTTGATCCCATCGCAGTTACCGTTTGATCAAGAACCCAAAGCAAGCTGCCATGCTTTCCCTTCTTAATAATGGTTTCTGTTAATTCTAAATTTCGTTTAGAATACATATCGAGTGACAGATAATGCTTCAATTCGATTACATTTGCTTGTTGTAAATGATCAAGTGAACGCTTTTGCGTATGCTGTATATAATTTAATAATCGGCTAAATGCCTTCATCAACCGCTCGTCATTTAAATTTGCTGTAAGATTTCGATACTCTGCATTGAATGTTACTTCATCCTGATAAGACAATGTTACATGTAGTCTATCTCTTAGCTGGGTTTGTAACTCCTCTGGTAAATTAGAAGAAATAACAATCTCTTTAATTGGTTGATTATACAACTCATGGATAACAGCGTCCCATCCATGAGAAATTACTGTAATATTATTTTCACCAGTCGAAAGGTCGTTATACACAATAACATATGAGCCATCTTTAAACTGAGAAAGACTTGCAATGTAATTGTTTTCGCCTTCTTTTAGCATATTGCTTTCCATTACAGTTCCAGGTGTAATAAGCTGTACTACTTCACGTTTCACTACGCCTTTAGCTGTCTTTGGATCTTCTACCTGTTCGCATATTGCTACTTTATAACCTTTTTCTATTAATGTTTTTATATAATTTTCAGCAGCATGATAGGGCACTCCACACATCGGAATTCCATCACTACCACCACGTTTTGTAAGGGTAATCTCTAACTCTCTTGCAGCATTTATGGCATCATCATTAAACATTTCATAGAAATCTCCTAATCGGAAAAATAGAAATGCGTCTTGATAATTTGCTTTTATTTTTAAATATTGTTCCATCATCGGTGTCTGCTTGCCCATCATTAATCCTCCAAAAAATCCCGTAATATACTTATATAATTATAGCATAAAAGGCAAGAAAAGCGCAGGAAGCATTTCTTCAACACTTGGATTCTTTATGATGATTCAAACTTAATTAGAGGTGTGAGTGGCTCTTAGTCCAGTCGCTCCAGAAATACACTGCGCTTTTCGCGGGGAGCTGGCGAGCCTTCTTGTGCTGCCGCACTTCGTAGTCTCACCTAATCTTCTTCCCGAAGAACAAGAAAGACCTCGGCAGCATTGCACCGCAATCACGACAAATTGCTCTTTATTTTCGAGGAGTCTCCGTGTATTTCTTCCGCTAGGGTTGAATGTTAAAAATACCATTTTCATCTTTTTACAAAAAGTGAAAATGGCATTAATTCACCTATCTTCGTTGATTGTAGTGAAGGGACGAGAGACTTCTGCCTTGTCCTCTGGATGCACGACTCTCTATAGCAAAAATCATCATTATCACAAATTCTTATCTTATATAAAAACAACTTATGTAAAAATATTACGAGAGATGTTATCCCTCGTAATTTTCTTAATCTTGTTTATTTAAGAAGTCTGGCTCTACTCTTTCTAATTCATCATCTGTTAGCTTGAAGTCCCAAGCGTCATCATCATCACCAAAATCGTCCTGTACTGGATTTACTCGAACAGAAAGTTTTGTTTCACCGATAACTTGCACTACAAATTCTCGCTCGATTTCAACAACGATCTTATGTCCATTACTTCCAATTTTACATTCTAGGCAATTGGGTTGTTGGATAACCTTAGCAATTACATCATGATCATCATTAATGCAATTATCATCCTTAACTGAGAGTGGTATAACATCGGTATACGTTACTCTTTCTGTTACAACTTCTGTTTTAGTATTATCATTATAGGAATACCAAACGTTTACATCATAGCTACCTTGAATTTCTACAGATTCTTCTGATTTCTTCTTGGCATTATATAAATGATTGATGACCCAACATCCAAGAATACTTGATGGGCGATGTGACGGTGTAACGGAATGAGACTCCTGCGTGAACTTCTTCCCCTTACCAATGACAGCTTTCGAAATGATCTCTCTATATTCTTTATCGAGAAAAGTCATGATTACTTTTACCTCCTCTTTTTTCATAGTCATTTTATGCAAGATAAATACCTAAAGTGCATAGAACAGTTTATTATTATTTATCAGTATTTAAATTAACAAGTATTGATGTATCAGTATCTTCAATTTCTTAGTGTTTTTAAGCTATATAAAAAAGTATATTCAAAGTTGAAGCATTTCGGTCGTATTGGAGGCATTTTGAGGACCTAAAAAAAAACGTGGACAGGAGCTTCTCGAAACCATTTCTAATTAGCGGCAAGCAGGGAGATAGCTCCCCTGCTTGCTTTCTAACCAATGATAAAAGTATTTCTTTGGTATCTTATATAGACGGCCTGGGGGGGATTTTCAGAAGAATTTTACATATGGGAGAAAGAAGAACAACAACGAGACTAGGATTTAATGATGAGGACGTCTTATGCAGTAAACCAAATAAGTGTTGAATGGCAAGAGCAGCAGTACTAATTGCTCAAGGCTACTTAGACTACTCAAGTTTCTCAAGAAGCGGTTTAATAGAACAGCAGGAGTTTGAAGGCTTTAGCAATGAAGAGGGCATATAGCCTTCTAAATAATAAATATCTCCAAACTTCTATAGCCAAATCAAAGTCATAAACTTCATTAACCGAGTATCAACAAGTAAATCAGTTAAATCATCATGAATCTCTAAATCCTCGATGTAACAAAAGCTGTATAGTCAAATAGCTTCAGCCATACCCCTGCATTTTATTGAGATAATTTTTCATTCGTGCTTTCTACAGTCTCTTCTATAGCCAGGTCTTCTATTTTTTCTTCCTCTGACATTGCTTCAATTATCGCCTCTACTTCTTCTGATTCTACAGGTGCCTCAGTTTCTGTTGGTTCTTGTATCTACTTCCTCTGTAGTTGTTACATCTTCATTTTAACCTGATACAATCTCTTCTGATGAGTAGATGAAGAAGAACTTTAAAAATCCGGTGGGTAGTATTAGTAATCTCAAGAGCGACAACATGAAAGAAAAGTAGCTACATAATAATATAAACTTAAACATGCCCCTAACCATAATTGGTCAGGGACTTACTCTTTATTTTACATGTAATTTTCATCCTGGATAAATCGTATAATTTTTATTAAGGTTATTCCAAACTTATATTTGTGACTATTCTTCATATCTGTTAGGTACCGACCACTGAAAGTCAGATTTTCTACTCTAACTTTTAGTAAACCACCTTTACGAACTTTTTTAGGCTTTTCTAAATGCTCGTTTTTCCGCATATTCTGCACACTGTAAGCAAACTATTATTTTTTTACCTAGATCAGTTACATATTCTCTCCTTAAACTTTTCGTCGTTTTTTTAGTACAAATGCTACATTTTCTTTTAAACATGATCATCCTCCTGTCCTCCTACCTACATCATTCGACAAAAGGAGAAGTAATCCTTCTTTTTACCTAATAATATTTACCCATACGTTAAAAATACGCCAATTCTCTGTAAAAGAAGAAACGCCTCGTGTTGAACTGGAGATGCAGTACTGATTATGATTTTGTAAAGTAAATGAACCAACCAGATCCACATGACCCGCTTTTGAGCTATTCAACGAAGATATTGAAATATGACCGTGGATTAGTAGTTGATTACGTATTATCCATAAACCCCAGCTTTTCCCGTAGTTGGACTTTAAGATTCACGAAATAAAAATGAATAACTGGATATCCTATAAACACAAATAGGAGAGGAAAAGGATAATCAATGAAAAATTTACCCCTTAGCCAAGCAATTAAATTAATAAATGTAATTCTTGAAGAGGATGTTACAAATAAATTTAATGAACAAGCAGAAAATGCAGGAGAACATGGTGATCCAAGCTTTGTGGTAACTAATAGCAGGGGGGAATCTGTTGAAGTGTTCGTTGATTGGAATAAAGAAGAAGATGTTTTATCCTACTCAATAAATGAAGATTTCAAGTCAGAATAAGAAAGCCTAGGTTTTCAACGCTTTGGCTTTCACTTTGAACATATCACGCTACAGGCTACGACCCCTGTAATGCGGTCTGGAAAAAATCTATTGACATTAATGGTCCTAGAGTTATTATTTCCTATAAAAAGCATCTACATCGTGTCCGTGAGTAATATAAAAAATCAAGCAAGCGAATCGTTCCACTTACTTGATTTTTCTTCTTTAATGACCGTGCCCTATTTTATTTTTCGTTTTAGATCCTGTTTCTCCTGATAATACATCGCCACCAGTTGATTCAATGACACTGTTAGTCACTTCCCTTGCAATCGTTCCAGAAACGAGCTGCAGCACATCATTTACAACGATTTGTGTTTCTTTAAATTCCTGAACAACCGGTATTTCATCAATCTCATTTTGCAGTCGATCAAGCTCGGCTTCAATTTTTTTAAGTGCTTCTCTTTTCTCATATGCTTGGAAATTAACCGCTTGTTTTTGCAGGGTCTTTATTTTTTGAATTAACTGCTGTACTTTTTTATTTTCATTAAGTTTTGCTTCAACTTGCTTAAAGCGGTCGATCTCTTCTGTATTCGCAAGCATATCTGCTAATTTTCTTGCTTCGTCTAAAACTTCTTTACGTGTATATTCAGCCATTTTTTATTTCACCTCAACCATATTTTCAACAATGATACCATCTAAGGACCATGTTTTTGCTTCTGTAATTTCAACTTCTACGATTTTACCAATAGAAGATTTCGGGCCTCTAAAGTTAACTAATTTATTCTTTTCTGTATATCCAGCAAGTACGTCTGGATTCTTTTTACTTTCACCTTCAACAAGTACTTTTACAACTTTATCCTTATATTTCTTCATCGATTCAGCAGATTGTTTGTTAACAAGCGCATTCAGACGATGTAATCGTTGTTTTTTCACTTCTTCTGGAACATCATCCACTTTACGAGCTGCTGGTGTTCCTTCGCGCGGTGAGTAGATATACGTGTATGCTGCTTCAAAACCAACTTCTTCCATTAATGTCATCGTTTCTTCAAATTGTTCCTCTGTTTCATTAGGAAAACCAACAATAATATCCGTAGTTAACGTAACATTTGGAATCGCCTTACGTATTTTTTTCACTAAATTTAAATATTCCTCCCTCGTATATTTACGATTCATTTTCTTGAGTACTTCACTGCTGCCAGATTGAACTGGAAGATGTATATGGTCGAGAAGATTACCGCCTTTAGCTAAAACTTCAATTAAATAATCATCGAAATCTCTAGGATGTGATGTTGTAAATCGAACACGTGGTATATCGATTTTATTAATATCATCCATCAAATCTCCAAGACCATAGGAGATATCCTCAAAATCTTTTCCATATGCATTCACATTTTGACCGAGTAATGTTACTTCTTGATAGCCCTGTGCTGCTAAGTGACGAACTTCCTGAATAATATCTTCTGGTTTACGACTTCTTTCTTTTCCACGAGTCATTGGTACAATACAATAGGTACAGAATTTATCACAGCCATACATAATGTTTACCCATGCCTTGATTTTCCCTTTACGAGCTTTTGGAAGATTTTCAATAATATCTCCCTCTTTAGACCAAACCTCAACAATCATCTCTTTTCCAAATAAAGCTTCTTTAAGCAATTGTGGAAGTCGATGGATATTATGTGTTCCAAAGATCAAATCGATATGCTGATGTTTTTTTAGAATACGGTCAACCACGGATTCTTCTTGTGACATACAACCACAAACACCAATAATTAAATCGGGTTTTTCTAGTTTTAAAGGTTTTAAGTGGCCAATTTCGCCAAACACTTTGTTTTCCGCATTTTCCCGGATTGCACACGTATTTAATAAGATGATATCCGCTTCATTCGTATCTGCAGTAAATTCATACCCCATTTCGATTAAAATCCCCGCCATCACCTCTGTATCATGTTCATTCATTTGACAACCATATGTACGAATTAGGAATTTCTTCCCTTTTCCAATCTTCTCAATATCTTCTGGAATTGCAAAATCATAGTGAAACTGAATATCTTCTTTCCGACGCTTTCTTGCCTTTTTAATATCTGGTGCTTGCGGTTCATAGCTCGTTTGAAAATATTTAGCAATCATTTCTTCACTAGATGTATTCTTGATTCGATTAATATTATCTTCTTGCTTTACAAATTTTTTTCCTACCTGCTTAACCTGTGCTTGGTCTACTCGTTGCTGCTCGTTCATGAGAAAAACCCCTTTCAATAAAATCAAACATCAATAGTGTAATTTCTTATGTTTAGAAATCTTACGCAGTAAGTTGGTCGTAAATTTAGTAGTTAAGAAGTATAAAATATTTCTTACTACATAAGTGCAACTAAGGATGTCGTCGAAAGGCTTGGTTAATCCTTAGCTTTCTATGAGTATATACAACTTATAATGGCAGAGTAATTAAATTATCTGTAAAATCAATATGTATAGGATTACATTATTATAGTATAGAGGATAATGTCAAGTATAACAAATATTGTAAAAGGAAAAGAGCAAAAGCGCAAGCGCCCGTTTGTGCAGTGTATGGACTGCTTGCGACCCACAGTTTAGGGTGGTCATTCCTTCGCAGGAGATAATGGAAACTCTTTGGTTGTAAAAGCGAATCGATGTTGACTTTCACCACAAGGGAATTAGTGCGACTAAGCCTCATGTGTAACCAACAGGCAAGTCTTCTTTAGATTGTCATAAGGAGGGAAGTCTCGCTAGGAGCACGTGCGGTGGAACTGGACGTGACATCTCCTGTCGTGGGGATTGAAATTGGACTTTCTTATTCTAGACAAAAGCAAAACCTTCCCATTTATTAGGAAGGTTGGTTCATTGAATACTATCTAGGTTCAACGATTAGTTTAATCGCAGTTCGCTCTTCATTGTCAATCATAATATCGGTAAATGCTGGAATACAAACTAGGTCAACACCGCTCGGGGCTACAAATCCTCTCGCTATCGCCACCGCTTTAACTGCTTGGTTTAATGCACCCGCCCCAATTGCTTGCATCTCCGCAGAACCTTGTTCGCGTAATACGTTGGCTAGTGCACCTGCTACAGAATTTGGACTTGATTTTGCTGAAACCTTTAATACATCCATTACTAGTACCTCCTTCATTTCCTATTGTAGTTCTATTGCTACTATATTCCTGGAGATGTTAGCTTATTCCCTATTATCCTTCAATGGTTCGCAAAATTCAATAAATCAGCTGAAAAAGGGATGATCCTCATTAATCATAATTCGCTCTACTTTTGTTGCCTTTCCAGTTCTATCATCAATCGTAACAAAAAAACCATTTAACTGTGTTCTACCCTCTTTTGTAGTTTCGAAACGTACAGGCAAAGAAGTTAGAAATCTTTTTAATACAGCATCCCGTTCTACACCTAATATTCCATCATATGGACCTGTCATACCTACATCCGTTATATATGCCGTACCTGCTGGTAAAATTCGTTCATCTGCAGTCTGCGTGTGTGTATGTGTACCAACTACTGCACTCACTCTGCCATCTAAATACCATCCAAATGCTTGCTTTTCACTAGTGGCTTCCCCATGAAAGTCTACAAAGATAAGATTGGTTCGTTTTTTTGCCTCTTCAACTAATTCATCAATTTTTCGGAAAGGATCATCGATTGCAGGCAGAAATGTACGACCTTGCATATTGATTACTGCTACTTCCACTCCATTTATATTAATAAAAACTAATCCCTTACCCGGAGTTCCCTCAGGAAAGTTAGCAGGTCTAATCATATACTTCGCATCATCAATGAATTCAAAGATTTCTTTTTTATCCCAAGTGTGATTGCCCATCGTAATTACTTGCGCACCCCACTCTAGAAATTGCTTATAAATTTTCTCAGTAATCCCTTTCCCTGATGCAGCATTTTCCCCGTTAATGATTGTTAAATTTGGATGATACTTTTCTTTTAACCTCGGTAAATATTCCTGCACCATATCTCTACCTGGAGAACCTACAACATCGCCAATAAATAATATTTTCATATTAACTCACCCTATCTATTCTTTTAAGTTACAACTTTCTACTTGGAAATAAAAATAAAAGCGGATGTTATACCCGCTTTTATTTTTATTTAGCATATTCTACTGCTCTTGTTTCTCTGATCACTGTTACTTTAATATGACCAGGGTAATCAAGTTCATTCTCAATTTGCTTCCGTATTTCTCTAGCAATGCGTACAGATTCAAGGTCGTCAATTTCATCTGGTTTAACCATAATTCTAATTTCTCGGCCAGCTTGAATTGCGAATGACTTCTCTACGCCTTCGAATGATTCAGATATTTCTTCAAGTTTCTCTAATCGTTTAATATAGTTTTCTAATGTTTCACTTCTTGCACCAGGTCTAGCGGCAGACAATGCATCAGCAGCAGCTACAAGAACTGCAATAACAGATGTTGCCTCTTCATCGCCATGGTGGGAAGCAATTGAATTGATTACTATATCATGTTCTTTGTATTTAATCGCTAGTTCTTTACCTATTTCTACGTGGCTGCCTTCAACTTCATGATCAATCGCTTTCCCAATGTCATGAAGCAATCCAGCTCTTCTTGCTAACGTAACATCTTCACCTAATTCAGCAGCTAGCAATCCGGAAAGGTATGCAACCTCTGTTGAGTGCTTCAGTACATTTTGCCCATAGCTTGTACGATATTTTAGTCTTCCTAATATTTTGACTAGATCTGGATGTAAACCATGTACACCAACCTCAAATGTAGTTTCTTCTCCAATTTCCCGTATATATTCGTCAACCTCACGTCTAGCTTTATCCACCATTTCTTCAATTCTAGCTGGGTGGATTCTGCCATCCTGTACTAGTTTTTCTAATGCCATACGAGCAATTTCTCTTCTAATCGGATCAAAACCAGATAGAATAACTGCTTCCGGTGTATCATCAATAATTAAATCAATACCAGTTAAAGTTTCGAGTGTACGTATATTTCGACCTTCACGACCAATTATACGACCTTTCATCTCATCATTTGGAAGATTTACTACAGATACTGTTGTTTCAGCAACGTGATCCGCGGCACAACGCTGTAATGCGAGGGAAAGAATGCTTTTCGCTTTCTTATCCGCTTCTTCCTTCGCGCGATTTTCGGCTTCTTTGATCATGATTGCTGATTCATGTTGTACCTCTTTTTCAATCCGCTCTAAAATAATCTGTTTGGCTTGGTCTGATGTGTATCCTGAAATGCGCTCAAGCTCCGTTTGCTGCTCATCTTTCATAGCTTCCACTTTGCTTTCCATTTCTTCAATTTGTTGTTGTTTTTCTGCTAATGATTGTTCTTTTTTCTCTAACAACAATTCACGTTTGTCTAGTGTTTCACTTTTTCGATCCAGATTTTCTTCCTTTTGCGTGAGGCGATTTTCAAGCTTCGAAGATTCTGCACGTCGTTCGCGCAATTCATCTTCTGTTTGTTGACGAAGCTTATGGTTTTCATCTCGCGCTTCAAGGAGTGCCTCTTTCTTAGCGGCATCAGCATTTCGATGTGCTTCTTCGACGATTTGTTTTGCTAATGTCTCCGCACTAGAAATTTTAGCTTCTGCAATAGATTTACGTATCAGATAACCAACAACAATACCGACGATTAGGATAATTACAAACAAAATGGAGATGATGATAGGATTGTCCATGTTTTCACCTCCTATTGCTATAAAGTTTTACAATTCTTATTTGTCGGCATGTAACATTTTAGATGTATAATTAACAATACGTTTTATAGAAAAATATAAAATTATACAGTTTTAATTTTAATTGTCTATTCTAATATTGTCAAGGAATCGCCATAATATCTCATAAAAAAATCCTTTGCCATTTTGGGCAAAGGATTTTCATCATATTTTCTATACATCTAAACTCTCTTGAGTATCTTCTGTTGATTCAGGAACTGCCTCAGCCTTTTGATCTAAACTATAGTGTTCACGAATCGCAGTATGAATAACTTCGGCTATTTCCGGATTTTCTAATAGAAATAGTTTAGAGTTTTCACGTCCTTGTCCTAAGCGGTCACCGTCGTATGAGTACCATGCACCACTCTTGTCAACGATATCCAGTTCGGATCCAATATCAAGAATTTCTCCTTCTCTAGAAATCCCTTTACCATACATAATATCAATTTCTGCCTGTTTGAATGGTGGTGCTACTTTATTTTTTACAACTTTAACTCTCGTTCTATTCCCAACAATGTCATTACCTTGCTTCAATTGCTCTGCACGACGTACTTCAAGTCTTACAGATGAATAGAATTTAAGTGCACGTCCACCTGGAGTTGTTTCTGGATTACCGAACATAACGCCAATTTTCTCACGAACTTGATTAATGAAAATAGCAATCGTGTTTGATTTATTGATTGCGCCAGATAATTTTCTTAATGCTTGTGACATTAAGCGTGCTTGTAACCCCATATGGGAATCTCCCATTTCGCCTTCGATTTCTGCTTTTGGAACAAGTGCAGCAACAGAGTCGACAACTAGAATATCAACAGCACCACTTCGAACGAGTGCTTCAGCAATTTCTAATGCTTGTTCTCCTGTATCTGGTTGAGACAATAGTAATTCATCAATGTTAACCCCTAAAGCTCTTGCATAGGATGGGTCTAACGCATGCTCAGCATCAATAAACGCAGCTTGTCCACCTTTTTTCTGTGCTTCAGCAATCGCATGAAGTGCTACTGTTGTTTTACCAGATGATTCAGGACCATAGATTTCGATGATACGTCCTTTTGGATATCCACCTATTCCTAATGCAACGTCTAACGCTAATGAACCACTTGGGATCGTTTCAATCGGTTGAAACTCGTTTTCACCGAGTTTCATCACCGAACCTTTACCAAATTGTTTCTCTATTTGTCTCAAAGCCATATCTAAAGCTTGTTTTCTATCACTCAACGAAACTACCTCCTTAAATTAACTACTTCCATCATACATTGTTTTTTCCATTTTGCCAACAAAAAGCCGAATAAATGTTCTTGTATTTTGATAGTAATGTTTCATTGAAAAAATTTATAATTGCACTATTTCTAGCTAAGAAAATTGAATTTCAATCAACTGAACCAATGTAAATTACTGTTTTAACAAATTAAAAAGAATTTGCAGCCCTTTTAATGCTGTGCGATTTCTAATCGTATCCCGATCACCTCGAAACTTAAATTGCTCCACTTGCTGATAACCATTTTTCGTACAGACGGCAATAAATACAGTACCTACAGGCTTTCCCTCCGACACATTAGGACCTGCTACCCCAGTAAAGCTGATACCAATATCTGCATCTAAAATTCGCAATACATTGGTTGCCATTTCAATTGCGCATTGTTCACTAACCGTACCGAATAAATCGATTGTTTCTTTTGAGACACCTAAGACTCTCTCTTTAACCTTCGTGTCATAGCAAACGATTCCACCTGTTAAAACATCTGAAACCCCACTGATAGAAACAAGTTTACTAGTCACCATTCCGCCGGTCAAACTTTCGGCAAGTGCAAGTCGTTTATCACTTGCTCGTAATTTGTCGATGATTTGCTGTTCTAATGTTTGTTCATCTGTTCCATAAAAAAAGTTTCCAATTCTAGATAGAATTTGTTGTTTACTTGATTCAATTAATTTATCTGCATTTTCCAGTGAATCAGTTCTAGCAGTAAGTCGGATTGTAACGTCACTATCTGTTGCTAAAGGAGCAATCGTCGGATTACTTTGGCCATCAATGATATCTTTAATTTCATGTTCTAATTGTGATTCACCAATGCCGATAAATCTCAATACTTGAGATTTAATAATTGCTTTATCGCCAATAATCTGTAGGAGATATGGCAATACATCGTTCGCAACAAGACTTTTCATCTCACGGGGTACTCCGGGTAAGAAAATCCAAGTTCGATTTTCAAAATTTACAATCATCCCTGGGGCCATTCCAACTTTATTATCAAGCACAATACTACCTTTAAACACCCTTGCCTGTCTTCGATTATTAGGCGTCATAACGATGTTACGTTCTTTAAAAAAACGTACAATTTTATCCATTGACGGCTCATGCTCGGATACATCAAGTTTACTCATTTGTTGAAATGCTTCTCTAGTAAGATCATCTTCTGTTGGACCGAGTCCCCCAGTTACAATAATAATATCAGAGCGTATATGTGCTTGTGAGAATGCTTCAACTACTCTGTTAAGGTTATCACCAACAACGGCATGATTATAAATATTGATTCCATATAATGCGAGCTGCTCTGATATCCATTGTGCATTTGTGTTTGCGATTTGACCTAATAACAACTCAGTACCAACAGCAATAATTTCTGCTTTAGGCTGGTGCATTATTTAGACTCTCCCATCACATGCCAGTTTTTAATAAAGTAATCAACTCCAGATAATACCGTGAAAAATAGTGCGATATATAGCATGATCGTACCAAATGGGAATCCTAAGTAAGAAAAAGGGAAATTATGCAATAATAATACAGCAATTGCAATCATTTGCGTTGCCGTCTTAATTTTCCCAAGGTTTCCTGCTGCAAGTACAATTCCTTCCCCAGCAGCTACAAGCCTTAATCCTGTTACCGCAAATTCCCTGCTAATAATGATTATGACAATCCATGCAGGCGCTAAGCCCATTTCAATTAATAAAATTAGAGCTGCCGAAACGAGTAACTTATCCGCTAATGGATCCATAAACTTTCCTAAATTGGTAACCAGATTATACTTTCTAGCATAATAACCATCGACCCAATCTGTTGCTGATGCAAAAATAAATAAAATCGCCGCTACAAAATGGGATACTGGGAGCGTCGTATCACCAATATTCCACTCTCCCCAATTAAATGGAATACTTAATAATAGGATAAAAACTGGGATTAATATGATTCTTGACAGGGTTAGTTTATTTGGTAAATTCATAATTATACTTTCCTCCAAAATTTCTATTTAATTGCTGATATATCATACGTCTATTACTTCAAGTATGTTGAACACATTCTAGAAGGTATAAGACCCTCCCATATTGGAAGGGTCTTATAACATATTGGCTTTATTGTGTAATATTTATCCATAGTCGTTGATGGTCTCGTTCATTTGGATCAACTGGATATTCAAATTCTACACCATTGACATCAAATGTTAAATTCGGAGCACTACCAATGTTTAAGTAAATGGTATCTTCTCCCGATAAATCCAGTTCCATCGGTGAATCTGCCTCGGTAAGAATAGTACTATAGAAAGATTCTCCAGTTTCATTCTTAACATCTAACCATACTTCACCTGGCGACTCAAACGTAAAGATTAGTTCATCATCTGAAGTATTAAACTCTAGAGTAGATTCTGGCACAGGACCTGTTCCTTCTTCAGTAACAGTAAACGCAGATGAAACTACTTCAGTTTTTTCTTTTGATTGTGTACCCGCTTCATCATCTTCTTTATTCGCTTCTTCATTATTCTCTTCCTGTTGACCTTGTTCCGCATTTCCCTTTGAATCTGGTGTAGAGTCGTTTATGATAATTTCATTATCCGTTAATTCTTCTTCCGGTGGATCTCCTTCACCTGTGGAACCTTCTTGAATGAAATACCACGCAACAAAGAATATACCAATTACTAATAAAATTACGATAATAGTTGGTATAAATGAGAAGCTTGAATTTTTATCAACATTTGCTTCTTTTCGTGATCGTTCAATTCTTGTATACTGAATCTCGCTTTCCTCTTCAGTTTTTGGAATTTCTTCTTTATGTTCCTCTAATAATTCACTTGAATCCAAGCCAACAGCAGTTGCATATTCTTTTATAAATGCTCTTGCATAAAATTTCCCTGGAAGAATGTTTAAATTTCCTTCTTCAATTGCAACTAAATAACGCTTTTGTATTTTTGTAATTTCTTGCAGTTCATCTAATGAGAGTCCCTTTTCATGTCGCGACTCTTTTAATCTTGCCCCTACATCCATAAATAACACCTTCCGTTTTAGAAATCAAACATCGAAAAGCCATTGTTCGCAGTACTTAGAGAGTGATTATCAACTGAATCGTATGTAATCTCTTCCCCTTCATGACTACGTAATTCAATAATATAGTCAAAATCATCAAGTTTATATTCAGTTGTTTGAACAAAAATATCTGGATGCTCTACAACTTTTATTGAAGGCAGTTGCATAATTTCTCGAATTAGTTGCCAATGTTTATCATTCGCTCGTCTAGTAGATAGTATGCCGTCAATAATATAAATATTATCAACATTATACTCGCCTTCGATTAGTTTATTTCTAATAGTCTGTTTAAGCATCGTGCTAGATACAAACAGCCAACGCTTATTGGCGCAAACGCTAGCAGCTACAACCGACTCTGTCTTCCCAACCCTTGGCATACCACGAATCCCAATCAGTTTATGACCTTCTTGCTTATATAATTCTGCCATGAAATCGACTAATAACCCGAGTTCATCACGAACAAATCGAACCGTTTTACGATCATCTGCATCCGTATGAATATATTTCCCATGTCGGACTGCCATTTTGTCTTTTAATTTTGGTTTACGTATTTTTATTAATTCAATTGTATCCATCGTTTTTAATATTGATTTTAGGCGCATAATATTTTCATCATGTTTCGATAGAAGAAGCATTCCTCTTCTAGAATTTTCAACGCCATTAATGGTTATTATATTAATAGAAAGCATCCCTAATAATGAAGAAATATCCCCTAGTAGTCCAGGACGATTGATTAGAATTTCATATTCCAGGTACCATTCTTTCGTCATTATATTCTCCTTCATATTACATACTCTTATAATGGTAACGAATCTATTCGATAATTGCAATATATAGTTCTATCATAAAGCATAATTCGTTTGTTGGAAAGGAATTATACTTTATTTTTATGAGCAGCTTTTACTTACACAGGAATAATATCGATATAATTTTGTCGGTGTAAATTGAGAATTAGTTTACTCGCTATAGGCTCTCAGACCGTTCGCTCCAGAAATACACTACGCTTTCCGCGGGGAGCTGGTGAGCCAACTCGCAGGAGACTCCTTGTATTTCTTCCACTGGGATTGTGCGTTTGTTATTTTTTTATTATTTTCTTAATAAAATGTAACGGCATTACCTCTCTTAACACCGTTGAGTGTTGCTGTTGACAGGAGACTCCTGATGGAACAGCTAGAGCAGACGGAAAGCGACTGTCCGGAGTGGGAATCAACTTTGTGCTTCTTAGTTCGCATTTTATCCGAACAGCCAGATGACCCATTATTAATAATATCATCATTAAAACGAAGGCTTAGCTAGGGCTGCCTTCGTAATTAATTTCTATTAATATCTATATGTTTACCAAGCACCTGTTACGCGAATGATTTCACCTTGAATATAGCTAGATTTGTCGTCCAATAAGAAGGATACAACATGGGCTATCTCATCCGGTTTCCCTGCACGATTCATCGGAATCTCCGAAATTAATATTTCCTTTTCCTCTTCTGATAAATGTTGGTTCATTTTTGTCTC
The DNA here is from genome assembly GCF_003369565.1 of Oceanobacillus chungangensis. GTDB lineage: Bacteria > Bacillota > Bacilli > Bacillales > Amphibacillaceae > Oceanobacillus > Oceanobacillus chungangensis. The sequence continues at coordinate 118,299 of NZ_PIOD01000011.1, forward strand.
GATGAACCCTGGGCTCACGGCATTGACAGATATCCCGCTTGGAGCAACTTCTTTTGCTAAAGCTTTAACAAAGCTATTTTGTGCACCCTTTACCGTGGAGTAAATTACTTCATAACTTGCCCCGACATCACCCCAGATGGAGCTAATTAAGATAATTTTTCCATACTTTTTATGGAGCATGCTCGGTAATAATGCTTTCGTTATCAACCATGGTGCTTTTACATGTAATGTTAGCATTTCATCCATTGTCGCGTTTGACGTTTCGTGAAAAACACCATACTGTGCACGCCCGCTTGCAAATACAATCATATCCACTGAAAACACAAGCTTCTTCAAAAAAATCTCTATCTCTAATTCATTGCTTAAATCTGCATGAATCGCGGTCAGAATCGAATTATTATTAAGCTTCTTTCTTAAATCACTTATGATTTCTTCATTTTTATTATAGTGCAGGATTAATTGGTGTCCATCCTCGGCAAGCCTCTCTGCGATGCTAATCCCAATTTCACCACTTGCACCGATAATCAGTACATTTTTCCCCATAATTTCTCCTTACTTTGCAGCAATCGTACAAACTGCGAGGCGATCCTCTTCAATCCAGTTTCGAATAAAATCATTCGCATCATCTAGACTTAATGCTTGTATAGCCGGAATGACATTAAAGAAATCGATACCCATTGTATGATAATGGATATATTTATTTGCAATGAATTCAAGCGAATTCATTGACCGAAGCAATTGCCCTATTTTTTTCTTTTTCATTCGTGCAAATTCTTCTGATGTTAATGACTTTTTATTCGTTGAAAGTAGTAATTCCTTTACTTTTTCAGCAAAGTTTTCAGGCTGATCAGTATTCGTACCTATCAATGTATACCCAAAGTTCTTTTCTAACGTTGTTTCAAAATAAAAACTAGCATCAATTAACCCAGCTTGATATAACTCTTGATAGAAGGATGAGCCTTTCGAAAAGTAATGATCAACAACCATAGCCTGCAGCAAATCTTTTTGGAGAAATGCTTCACTACTTAACGCAGTTGTAGATTCCTTAATACCAATGGTACATTTCGGAATCGACACAGGCATAATCAGTTTATTTTCTTTCATTGCTACTTCTTTTGGTTCTTCCGGAAAATCTCTCTCAAGCTGTTCCATTTTTGTAAATGTCTTTTCTGCTTGATTAGCTTTGATAAGCTTCATCATTTTTTCAGCATCAAAGTTTCCTGCAATAAACAATGTCATATTTTCTGGATGGTAGAATGTGTTGTAGCATGTATACAAATCGTCCTTCGTAATATCCGTAATTGATTCAACTGTTCCAGCGATATCAATATTTACGGGGTGACTTTTAAACATACTCTTGATTGTTCCCATAAACGATTGCCAATCCGCCTGGTCATCGTACATTTTGATTTCTTGGCCGATAATCCCTTTTTCTTTCTCAACAGAGCTTTTCGAAAAGTATGGTTCCTGAACAAAGTTAATTAAAGTCTGAACATTTTCTTCTATATTACTCGTCGCCGAAAACAAATATGCTGTTTTTGTAAACGATGTATAAGCATTCGCTGAGGCTCCTTGTTTACCAAAATCAGCAAAAACATCATGATCTTCTTTTTCAAATAATTTATGTTCTAAGAAATGGGCAACACCTTCTGGAACGGTTACCATCTCTTGCTGCCCAATAGGAACGAACCGTTGATCAATTGAGCCATAATCCGTAGAAAAAATTCCATAGGTTTTTGCCATTTCTGTTTTAGGTAATAAGTATACGGTTAATCCATTATCGAGTTTCTCTGAAAAAATCGTCTCAGCAATATCTTGGTGTACTGCTTTATTCATTCGTTTGTCCTCCTTTACTTGTTAGTAGATAAACAGTGTCCTCTTCAATTTTATTAGCAAGCATCGTCACTTGCTCCTTCGTCACCTGCTTGATATTAGCAATTAATTGCTCTGGAGTAATTATTCTATCACCGATTACTTGCTGATATAATAACTCGATCAATCCTTGTGAATGGTCCATCGTTTCGAGTAACTGATTAATAATTAATTCCTTCGTTTCCTGTAAATCCGTTTCAGTGTAATCTCCTTTTTTCATTGCTTCCATTTGTAGCTGGATTATATCCCTCGCCTTCTCATAATCCTCTGGGGCAATCCCGCTAAAAACAAATAGCAGACCTTTGTGGCTTTCGATTCGAGAAGATGCATAATATGCAAGACTATTTTTCTCCCTTACATTAATAAATAACTTCGAATTCGGAAATCCACCAAATATCCCATTAAATACTTGTAATGCAGCATAATCCTCATCTTTGAATGTCGTATTGGTTCGATAACCAATATGTAGTTTGGCTTGTTGAATATCTTCTGATTCGATAACTTCTTTCGCTTGAATGTCCTTGATAGGGTCATTGCTTTCATTTTCAGACCAAACGTGATTACCCTTACGCTCGAACAGTGATGCGATTTTCGTACTCATTTCATCCTCATCAAAATCCCCTAATACATAAATATCAAGGCTATCCTCTTCTAATAGTGTCTGATAATATCCATAGAGGTTTACTGCAGTTATCGCTTGTAAATCTTCTTCATACCCGTGTGCATGCAGCTCGTATGCTTCGCCCTCACACATCGCATCAATTAATCTCATATTTGCATAGTTCATCTTATCATCTTTTACCGCTTGGATCCGACTCTTCAGTGTATTCTTTTCACGGCTTACAATCTCCTCATTAAAAGAATTATTAGAGATATTTGGATCCAGTAATAACTCACTAAATAAGCTTATTCCATCATCAATAATTGCTGTCTCTTCTGGAATAAATTTAGGGTTTGCAAGCTCCAAGCGAATGCTAATAATATGATTATTCCCTTTTTTTGATCCATCAACAGAAAGAACTGCACCATATAAATCATCTAATTTTAATTGCAGCTCTTGCTTGCTGGGATAACGTTTAGAACCTTGGTTTAATATATATGGAAGTAATGCCCGTTTTGTTATCGTTTCTCGATTCAAAGGAGCCCTTAATTTAGCAACAATGTTTAGTGTTTTATATTTTTTACTTTGGATAAAATGTAACTGTAATCCATTTACATTTCTACGTTTTTCTTCTATAGGTAACATGTACTTTCCTCCCAGCATTCATTTATATTCCTATTCTGCACAATTTTACCAACTGTCATCCATTATACGGTTAGAAAACTTTGTTGTCACCAAGATTTTCAGGGACAATTTTAGGGGAAGTTCGTTCGGTTAACAACTAGGGCGTCCTGGGACTGCGATTACTCGCACCACCCCAAAACCTTTAAACCTGTAGGCCCCGCTTTTGTAGTAAGAAAGGTATTATATTTTCTTAACTCCCCCAAAAAACAGACCTGCCATGTTTAAATGACAGGTCTGTAATTATAGTTATCGATTACCTTTAATATAAGGAATTCCACTTGCTTTTGGTGCCTCAGCACGACCGATGAATCCTGCTAAAGCAAGGATAGTTAATACATATGGAGCTATTAGTAAGTATACTTGCGGTACATCTGCAAGTAATGGAACTCCCGCACTTACAACACTTAAGCTTTGTGCTAATCCGAAGAAAAGTGCTGCTCCCATTGCACCTAGCGGATGCCATTTACCAAAAATAACCGCAGCCAACGCCATAAAACCTTGCCCAACAATCGTAGAATGTGAGAAGTTAGACACAATAGTTAAGGCGAATACAGAACCACCTAGACCTCCGAGTGCACCAGAGAGAATAACACCAATATAACGCATTTTATACACGTTTATACCATTCGTATCTGCTGCCATTGGATGCTCTCCAACTGCTCTTAGACGTAGACCAAATGAAGTTTTATAAAGAACATACCAAGCAATAAACGCTATAATGATTGCTAGATAGGATGTTACATACACACCTTGAAAAAAGATTGGGCCAATGATTGGAATTTCAGAAAGTAATGGGATGTCTGTAGTATAGAACGGTTGTTGAACCATATCTGTTTGTCCTTTTCCATACCATAATTTTGTCAAATATACTCCTAATCCCAACGCAAGCATATTAATAGCCACACCACTAATCGTTTGATCCGATCGAAATGTAATCGATGCAACTGCATGGACTATCGAGAAGATTGCACCAACTACTGTTGCTGCTATAATTGAAACCCAAGGAGTCCAAGCCCCTAATACATCAGCAAACGTTAAGTTAAATACAATTCCTACAAAAGCACCCATAACCATTAATCCTTCTAGACCAATGTTGACTACACCAGAACGCTCACTAAATACTCCACCTAGTGCAGTAAATATAAGAGGAGCAGAATAAAATAATGCAGTCGGTACTATTGATTGCAAAATATCAAACATTTATTTCTCCCCCTTTTTAAAACGAAGTAATGCCCAACGAATAATATAACTTGATGCAACAAAGAAAATAATTAAAGCTATAATAATATCAACTAATTCTGTAGGCACACCTGCACCAGTTGGCATTTCGCCAGCACCTTCTTTTAATGCTCCAAATAAGAAAGCGGCAAACACCACAGCAAATGGATTATTCGCACCTAGTAATGCGACCGCAATCCCATCAAAACCGATATTAATATTTCCAGACATAACAGAAATGGTACCATATGTACCTAAACCTTCCATTGCTCCTGCTAAACCTGCAAACCCACCAGAAATAACCATAGTCAGTACAATATTCTTACTAACATTCATACCAGCATACTTAGAGGCATGCTTGTTATATCCAACAGCTTTCAATTCATAACCTAATGTTGTTCTTTCAATAATAAACCACATGATAACAGCTGCAAATAATGCAATTAAAATTCCATAATGCATTCTTGAGTAAAAGGTTATACTTTGTAACCAAGGTGATGCAAGTGATGCAGTAGCAGAAATAGGCTCAGTAGTTGTTGCACCATCTGTTAATACACTACGAATAATTTCATTCGCACTGAATAGTGCAATATAGTTCATCATAATCGTTACGATAACTTCATGTACACCTAACTTTGCTTTTAAAATTCCTGGAACAAATGACCAAAGTGCACCAGCAGCCACTGAAGCTAGGATTGCTAATGGTAAATGGATAATCATTGGCGCATCAACAGCCAGTCCAACCCATATCGCTGCAAGCCAGCCGACAATTACTTGTCCCTCAGCACCAATATTAAATAGACCGGACCTAAAGGCAAAGGCAATCGAAAGACCAGTCAATATATATGGTGTCGTACGTCTTACCGTTTCACCTATTGTGTATGAGTCTCCGAAAGCACCGTTCCAAAGTGCGGTATATCCCACAATTGGATTATAACCCGATACAAGCATAATAATTGCTCCAGCGATTAAACCAAGTATTACTGAAATGATTGGTATTAAAAATGTAATTAATCGTTTATTTGCCATTTGCTTCACCCATCCCATTTACCTTACTACCTGCCATTAGCATGCCTAGCTCTTGCTCATTCGTTTCTTCGGGATTCACAATGGCAACTACCTTACCATCAAACATGACAGCAATTCGATCACTCACATTTAAAATTTCATCCAATTCAAACGAAACAAGTAGAACGGCTTTTCCTTTGTCACGCTCTTCAATCAATTTTTTATGAATAAATTCTATTGCTCCAACATCAAGCCCTCTTGTTGGCTGTGCTGCGATTAATAAATCAGGTGAACGGTCTACTTCCCGACCGATAATCGCTTTTTGCTGATTTCCACCAGATAATGCCCGGGCTTTTGTATAAACACTTGGTGTCCGAACATCGTACTCTTTAATTAATTGTTCAGCTTTATTAAATATCTCTTTATAGTTTAGTATTTTTACTTTTGAATAAGGCTTTTTATAATATGTTTGTAAAACAATATTTTCACCAATCGAATAGTCTAGCACAAGCCCGAAACGATGTCTGTCCTCTGGAATATGTCCGACACCACTTTCCGTTATTTTTCTTGGTGATAGATTGGTAATATCTTTATTATTTAATTTGATTACTCCAGATCTTGCTTTCCTTAAACCTGTAATTGACTCAATCAACTCGGACTGACCATTCCCATCGACACCAGCGATTCCAACAATTTCACCTGCACGAATATTAAGATCTAATCCCTTTACAAGATCTACCTTCCGAGAATCCTTTACATATAAATTCTCAATTTCAAGGACATTCTCCTTTGGTTCAGCAACCTTTTTCTCTGTTTTAAAGTTAACCTCTCTGCCTACCATTAAGGAAGCTAGCTCGATTGGATTTGTTTCAGCTACTTTAACCGTTCCAATTCCTTTACCTTTTCGTATAATCGTGCATGTATCACATACTTCCATTATTTCTTTTAATTTATGCGTGATTAAGATGATAGATTTCCCTTCACGTGTTAGAGATTTTAGTATTTCTATTAACTCTTTTATCTCTTGAGGTGTTAAAACTGCTGTAGGTTCGTCAAAAATAAGAACCTCTGCACCACGATAAAGCGTTTTTAGAATTTCAACACGCTGCTGCATCCCAACTGAAATATCACTTATTTTCGCATCTGGATCCACTCTCAATCCATAGCGATCGGAAAGCTCTTGAATTTCTTTTCTAGCTTTATCAATATCAATCGTACCAGTTTTCTTTCTCGGCTCCTTGCCTAGAACAATATTTTGCGTTACGGTGAACGATTCAACTAGCATAAAGTGTTGATGCACCATACCAATCCCAAGATCATTCGCTTTATTCGGGCTCGTAATATTTTCTTTCTTGCCATTAACGCGAATTTCGCCCTTTTCAGGCTGGTATAAACCGAATAACACGTTCATTAATGTCGATTTCCCCGCTCCATTTTCACCCAATAAAGCGTGAATTTCACCTTTTTTTAATTGAATCGTAATGTTATCATTTGCAATGATACCAGGGAATTCTTTACGGATGTTTAACATTTCAATCACGTACTCCACAGCGTTCACCTCTATTAAAATATGAATATTTTTTAGTTATCAAGAAAGTATAAAAACTATCTGACTCTACATATACCATAAGGCTTTTTAAAACCTTACTGTCTAATGATTTTACTAGCAAAATCACCAAATAAAAAAGGCTAATCATTAACTCTTTTTTATTTGAAGATTTTAACCTACAGCACAAATCATGAGAGAAGAAGGCTGCTTTTTCAGCCTTCTTCCATCATAAATTAAAGTGATTCCTCAAATGCTTCTAATTCTTCTCGTGTTTTAGGAACTTCTACTTCACCGTTAAGAATTTTCTCTTGCCATTCATCAACTGATTTAATGATATCTTCTGTCATTGCTTCTTCATTTGTTGTTGTAACAGCAATTCCATCTTCTTCAATGCCGAATTCTAATTTCTCTCCACCAGGGAATTTACCGTCTTTCGCAAGATTAGCAAGTTCTTTTACTGCAACATCCACACGTTTAACCATAGATGTCAATGTAACATTATTATCACCAATTTGCCCTTCCTCATGCTGGTCACGGTCAACACCGATTACCCATATTTGACGCTCTGGATCATTTTGCTTAATATCTTTTGCTTGGTTAAATACTCCGTTACCAGTACCACCTGCAGCATGATAGATTACATCAATTCCGTTATCGTACATGTTTGAAGCAATTAATTTACCCTTCGCAGCATCACTAAAATGTTCTGCATATTGTACATCGACTGTGATATCAGGATTAACAGATTTAGCACCAGCAATAAAACCTGCTTCAAACTTTTGGATTAGTGGAGAGTCAATTCCACCGACGAAACCTAATTTTCCTGTTTCTGATTTATGAGCTGCAGCAACCCCTACTAAGAATGAACCTTGATGTTCTGCAAATCCAAGACTAGCAGCATTTGGTGCGTCAACAGTTTCATCGACGATTGCGAAATTCGAATCCGGGAACTGTTTTGCTGCTTTTTGTATATCTTCCTTCAATAAGAATCCTGTAGCAAGAATTACATCATACTCATCACGAACTAATCTTGTAATATTTGGCATAAAGTCTGCTTGTCCATTAGATTGTGCAAAATCTATACCATTACCTTTTGTCAATCCATTTGCTTCTCCAAATTCTTGTAAACCTTCCCATGCTGATTGGTTAAATGACTTATCATCAACTCCACCTTGGTCTGTTACCATTGCGATGCCGAAATCCTTAACTTCAGCTTCACTGCCACTTGCACTATCTTTTTTATCTGTGTTTTTGTCACTTGAACTAGTACCACATGCCGCTAAAAAGATTCCTAACCCTAAAACCAATGCGAATAATAAGAAGATTTTGCTTTTTTTCATCATAAATGAACCCCCATAATTCAATATTATTATTAATAAAATACTATTTACTTTAAAAAACATAGCACACCTGCTAAACAATCACCTCCCAAAAACATAAAATCAAATATTGGTTAGTAAATACTAAAAAAAGTCTATTCTACTTCCTCATACTATGAGAGAAGATGAATAAACTTTAACATAAAACATATCATTGTATCCCCACAATGATTCATCTTTCTCATAGTCTAGCATTTACGGTGCTAGGTAGAAACTTCTAAGCCATATTCTTAGTAAATATATGAGTCTATTTAATTATTTTTTTCGTAATAAGCATATCAAATTCATAGTGAGGATGTCAATAAAAAATCGGACGATTTATAAATATTTTTGTTTAACGTCCGGATTCTGTTTGATTGAAAATTAGTATTATTAAAATATAGTCTACTTTCCCGAAAAATTCACACGTTGTTAAGCTATTTACTAGCGATTGAGTTACTCTATTTTTCACCAGTCAAATAATGCAGTACATTATAAATTGTACTGCATTATTTATAAATGATGCTACTTATTGATGATTATAATATGCATATTAAGACGTTATTTCTTCACTTAGCTGCGAGACTAATACCGTTCTTGGCTTACTACCTTCGTATGGTCCAACGACACCTCTAGCTTCCATAGCATCAATTAGACGGGCAGCTCGGTTATAGCCGATTCTGAAGCGACGCTGAAGCATGGATACACTTGCACTTTGCATTTCTGAAACTAACTTAACAGCGTCGTCATATAATTCATCTTCTACTTCCTCTACCATATCTTCCGTGTCTTCAGGGATCATATCTTCTTGGTAAGATGCCTTTTGTTGTTCAATACAATGATCGACAACTCGTTCTACCTCATCATCGGTTAAAAAAGCACCTTGAATTCTTGTCGGTTTCGATTGACCAACAGGGAGAAATAGCATATCTCCACGCCCTAAGAGCTTCTCTGCCCCTCCAGAATCTAAAATCGTCCGAGAGTCTGTTTGTGAGGATACACTGAAGGCGATACGAGATGGTATATTCGCCTTAATCACTCCTGTAATAACATCTACAGATGGTCTTTGTGTAGCAATAATTAAATGTATTCCTGCTGCCCTTGCCATTTGTGCAAGTCTCGTAATCGAATCCTCTACATCACTTGAAGCAACCATCATTAGATCCGCTAATTCATCAACAATAACTACAATATATGGCAGATTCGGTTGGATTTCTTCTGTAGTTAAATTATATTTACGAATATATTCATTGTAGCCCTCGATATTACGTGTTCCACTATCAGAAAATAGATCGTATCTTCTTTCCATCTCTGAAACAACTTTTTTTAATGCCCGAGAAGCTTTTTTCGGATCGGTTACAACAGGTGCAAGTAAATGTGGAATGCCATTATACACATTTAATTCTACCTTTTTTGGATCAATCATCATCATTTTAACTTCATGCGGCTTTGCACGCATAAGTATTGTAGTAATAATTCCATTGACACATACACTTTTCCCACTTCCAGTAGAGCCAGCAATTAGCAGATGTGGCATTTTATTTAATTCCGTGGACACTGCTTCACCAGAAATGTCTCGCCCAAGAGCCACTAATAGTTTCGAAGCTTTATTATTCCACGTACTGTCAAATACCTCTCGAAGCGATACCATTGAAATCTCTTTATTTGGAACTTCAATCCCAACTGCTGACTTCCCTGGAATTGGTGCTTCAATTCTTAAATCCTTTGCAGCAAGTGCAAGTGCCAAATCATCATGCAGACTAACGATTTTACTAACCTTTACTCCTGCTTCAGGTGAAACTTCGTATTTTGTAACAGCGGGTCCAACATGTACTTTGGTAATTCTTGCTTTCACAGAAAAGCTCTTGAAAGTGCGCTCCAGCTTTCTAACCGTCGCTTGTACTTCAGACTTTTCTTGATGTTGTCCACTTGGAAGTGGCTCCTCTAATAGATCAACAGATGGCAAGATATAATCGAAATTCTCTGTTTCCGCCATCTGCATCGGCGGGTCTGTTTCAAGTTCCGAATCAGGTTCAGATTGCTGTTCTGTCTCATTAGTCTTCATTTCATCAACCATTGATGTTGAATATGCAACCTCCGGAAAATCACCAATTATTGGCTCTTCATGCGTGTCCTTATCATCCATTGACTCGGATTGAAGTAACCTTTCTTCCTTTTGATTCTTCTTATCCATCCTTCTCGTCTTCCATTTTTCATAGAAACTAAATGTGGATTCCTTCGATTTTTTAAAGAGCTTAATAGATAACTCACTAATTGATAGATTCGTTATAAAGATTACACCTAGCAACATAGAAAAGACTGCAACTATTTTTGCTCCTACCATTGAAAATAAATAATTACAAAATGCAAATATGATTGCACCGATCATTCCTCCACCCGTTTGCATGGAAGTACCTTGTCCGTTTAAAAATAGAAAGAAATTATCCCAAGTCGTTCCGATAATTGAAACATCGCTTGGCGATATAAGTAATCTATCAAATACTTGAATATGGGTTAAAAGAAGAATCCCTGCTAATAGAAAATAAAACCCAACCATCTTTTTCGTTAAAAAGTCCGGGTATTTTCTCCTCACTAGTAAGCTAATTCCTGTAACCAATAAAATGACCGATGCAATAAAATACCATATTCCTAAAAAGAAACGAAATAGATGCTCAAGTCCACCTGGAATTGCACCATCACTAATTGCACTTGCACCACTACCAAAAATAGCTAAAAAGATAAATAATAATCCTAGTAGTTCATATTTTAATAGTTTCGATTGTTTACTATTTCTTCGTTTTCTCCGTTTCTTCGCCATTTTTACCACCTCTATCTTACTTCTATCCAATATCATTTTTCACTAAATAGTAAACCCTTACCAATAGCATGGCAAGGGTCTGTCCTATTATACAGTCAAAACTATTATAACATATTTTGGTTAATTTATTACCGTACCGGGACAGTAATTATCATTTAAGAAATCCTGTGGATCTGTCGACAATAGCTGGATCAATTTGTAAGAACCGTCAGTATTTTTATCGACCGCAATGAGTTTTCCCTCATGCTCAATAAATGTTCTATTTTCAAATAGATCGGATGTATTCGGATAAATATCTGTAATTGCTACTGGGGTATACAGAATCATTGTATCACCTTATTTTCTATTTTATTATCACTGATCAACTCATTTAATTTCTGCATTGCTTCTTTAACTCCACCAACTTCATCTATTAATCCACATTCGACCGCCTCAATGCCAATGACATTTGTACCAATATCTCTAGTTAAATTTCCTTTAGCAAACATTAGGTCCTTAAATTTTTCTTCCTTCACTTTGGAATGGTTAATAACAAATTGAATCACTCTTTCTTGCATTTTGTCCAAGTATTCAAATGTTTGTGGCACCCCAATCACTAGGCCTGTTAATCTAACTGGATGAATCGTCATCGTTGCAGTTGGAACAATATAGGAATAATTCGTTGCGACCGCTATTGGGACACCAATCGAATGCCCACCACCTAACACAATTGATACGGTTGGTTTAGAAATGGAAGCAATCATCTCGGAAAGTGCTAATCCTGCTTCAACATCTCCCCCTACAGTATTTAGTAGAATAATCAATCCTTCAATTTTAGGATTTTGTTCAATGGCAATTAATTGTGGGAGTAAATGCTCATATTTCGTCGTTTTATTTTGTGGAGGCAATTGCATATGACCTTCTATCTGACCGATAATTGATAATACATGAATATTAGAGTCAGGCGCTTGTGGGATCGTCGATTGTCCTAATGCCTGGATTTTCTGAACTAAAGAGGATCCACCAGTTGCCTGATCATCTTTTTTCTCTACTTCCTTTTCCATTTACGCACACTCCTTTTGATTTATAAGCTTAGTATTGGCGTAATTGATTGGATACATGCACGCAAAAGCGGAAGCACCCGGTTAGGAGACGTACGGACTGTGCCCCACAGGATAAATAAGCTTCCTTGAAAATATCGTAAAAAGAAAAAGTGTTTTTGTTTCTCCCGACGTGGAGTGGTTCGACTTTGCCACATGATGTTGTGGACTTGCCGAATATTCCTTCGTAGGTGATACAGGAAACTCTTTGGGAGCGTTGGAGAGTCGATGTTGAATTTAACCACAAGAGTACAAGTGCGACTAAGCTTCTGGTTTCACCATCGGCAGTTTAGATTGTTATGAGGTGAGAGTAGTCATGCTACGAGCTCGGGCGCTGAATCTCGACTCAGCTGTTCTAGTACAAGAAATGAAATATTCCCGTTAAATCCTATACATCCCTGTCCGCGAACAAAAAAAATCGGCCTTGTAAGCCGATATCTTTAACGATTTAGGAGTGAATTTAATTTCGCTATCTCATTGTCTGTTAAGTCAACTAATGGTAATCGGACACTACCAACCGACATTCCATTTATTGCTAACGCGGCTTTAACTGGTGTTGGTGATGGTGAAGAAAAGAGTCCAGTCATAACAGGAACTAATTCACGATGCAATGATGCAGATTCTTTTACATTACCTTCAAAAAATAGGTCAATCATTTCTTTCATTTCATTACCAATTACATGTGATGAAACTGAAACTACGCCATTTGCACCTATTGCAAGCATTGGTAATGTCATACTGTCATTCCCACTATACACACTAAAGTTATCATCTGTCTTCTCAATAATAGTTGCTACTTGATCAAGATCTACCCCGGCTTCTTTTAACGAAACAATATTATCGATTTTACTTAATTGAATCACAGTTTCTGCATTCATATTGATAACGGATCGACCTGGAATGTTATACAACATGATTGGTAATGCTGTTTCACTAGCTATCATTTTAAAATGCTCATATAACCCCCGTTGATTTGGCTTATTATAGTAAGGAGTAACAAGTAAAATACCGTCAACACCGCAGGACTCCGCCTCTTTAGTTAAAGAAATCGAAGCTTGAGTATTATTCCCACCTGTTCCAGCAATCACTGGTACACGTTTATCGACCACCTGTACAACATGTTTAAACAAGTCAACTTTCTCTTCATGTGTTAATGTAGGAGACTCTCCTGTAGTTCCGGCGACAATCAATCCCTCAGTTCCATTATCAAGAAGGTATTCAATTAGCTTTGTTGTTTGTTCAAAATCAATTTTATTATCTGAAGCAAACGGAGTAACCATTGCCGTTAAAAGTCTACCAAAATTCATGCGATGTCCACCCTTCCGTATTATTGGCTTGACGTACCTCACAATTTCTTATTAATTTATGTTTAAAAAGGAGGATAAGACTTTTAAAACGCCCTCTATTAACTAAGTTCAAACACTTCATGTAATGCATTTACTGCTAAATGTAAATCCTTTTGCATTACAAGTACCCAAATAGTCGTATAACTATCCGCTGATTGCAGAATCTCAATGCCAGCTTCTGTTAGCGCTTGAACAATTTTTGAAATAACACCTGGTTGACCAGTCATACCCGCACCAACTGCAGAGACCTTCGCGCAGTTCTCTGTAATTTCTGGATGAAAACCCAATGATTCCAAGATGGATACCGCTTCATTCGTTACATAATCTGGAATCGTATAAATAACACCTGTTGGCGACATATTTATGAAATCAACGGATATCCCTGCCCCAGCCATTGCTTTAAAAACTTCCGATTGAATCCGATAAGCCGATTCCTTAGTTTGCACTCTGATTTGTGAAATTGACGAAATATGAGCGATACCTGTAATCAAGCGATCAGGAATCTCGATTTCAATACTTGTAGCTGAAGTGACATAGGTTCCAGGTAAATCGGTATACGTCGATCTTATACGCATTGGAATATTTGCCTGCATCGCAATTTCAACTGCTCTTGGATGAACAACCTTTGCACCTTGATATGCTAAATTACAAATCTCGGTGTATGTGACAGACTCTAGATGTCTTGCATTTTCTACAAGTCTAGGATCTGCAGTCATGATACCATTTACATCTGTAAATATTTCAATTTGCTCAGCAAGTAGTGCAGCTCCAAGGGCTGCTGCACTGGTATCACTCCCGCCGCGTCCTATGGTAGTAATTTCTCCTGATTCTGTTTGCCCTTGAAATCCTGCAACAACCACAACATCATGATATTGTAGTTCATGTATTATTCTTTTAGTATCCACTTTTTTTATTCTTGCATGATTATAATCCCTAGTAGTAATAATTCCTGCCTGTGCACCAGTTAGTGCTAAAGAATTTATTTGTTGGTTCTTTAATTCACTAGTTAATACAACCGATGAAATAATTTCACCGCAAGACATTAGCAAATCAAGCTCACGATTTGCATTCTGATTTCCTGGAAAATCAACTAATCCGAGCAATGTATCTGTTGCATATGGGTCTGGTTTTCTTCCCAGTGCAGATACAACAACAACTAGTTTATACCCTTGTACTAATGCATCTTTGATGTGTTTGATAACATGTTGTCTGTTTTCCTTAGATTGCACGGAAGTACCACCATATTTTTGAACTAGCAGTTGCATCATAACACCTCTATCATTATCTCCTTATGAAGGGGGATGTTCAAACACTAAGGCTCATTTCGAATAATTTGATGCTATTTATAAATAAATTCCGAATTAGGCGTAAAGTTGATTTTCACTCCATCCAGTCGCTTTCACGGACAATGCGGCCTGCTTCTACTGAAGAGATTCCCTCCCCCATTGATCTCAGCCATAAATATTTCCACTGGTGTCCTCCGTCCTCTGCCAATCAGCGGCAAGGCAATAAAAGAGAGGCTCACCAGCCTCCCTAAGGTGCGCGTGGTGTATTTCCGAAGCGACTGGCACGGGAGCTACTCGTCATCTCAAATTATTCTATACATCTACTTATCATTACCATCCATTATATGACAGATAAAAAAATCTTACAGCCAATTATTTTTAATTATTGATTCTGCGATTTGTACTGTATTAAGTGCTGCACCTTTTAAGAGATTATCTGACACAACCCATAAATGGAATCCTTTTTCATTATCTATATCCTTACGAACGCGTCCGACAAATACCGCTTCTTTATTCGCAGCACTTAATGGTGTAGGATACGTTTGTGTTGCTGGATTGTCTTCCAAGATTACCCCATCAGCTGCTTCCAACTCTTTCCAAACATCTTTAACTGTTACTCCGGATTTCTCTACTTCGATATAGACACTTTCCGCATGTGATGTAAAGAATGGAAGACGTACACATGTAGCAGCAACAGCTAGCTCCTGATCATCCAAGATTTTCTTTGTCTCATTAATCATTTTCATTTCCTCAAATGTATAGCCATCTTCATCAAATACGTCGATTTGCGGCAATGCATTAAATGCTATTGGATAGTGTTTTTTATCGCCTTTTACTGGTAGAATATCTGCTTCTAATTCTTGGTTATTAAGATACTGTTTTGCCTGTTTCTGTAATTCAACTGTTGCTTGGGTTCCTGCCCCTGAAACAGCTTGATATGTTGATACGATGACACGTTTTAATCCAAATTGCTCTTTAATTGGTTTAAGTGCAGTTACCATTTGGATCGTCGAACAATTTGGATTTGCGATTATACCATTATGACCTTTAATTGCCTCTTTATTTACTTCAGGCACAACTAATGGAACATCTTCAGCCATTCGATATGCACTCGTATTATCTATAACAACTGCACCACGTTTTACCGCTTCTGGTGCAAGTTGTTTCGAAACTGAGCCACCAGCAGAAAATAATGCGATGTCTATTCCTTCAAAGCTTTCTGGAGTAGCTTCTTCAATCGTTACATCTGTACCATTAAAAGATATAATTTTTCCTGCAGATCGTTTAGAGGATAGTAGTTTTATTTCATTTATTGGAAATTCTTTTTCTGCTAATAATTTTAATATTTTTTGTCCAACAGCGCCTGTTGCTCCGACTACTGCTACATTATATGTTGTTTTTACTGTCATTTGTAAAATTCCTCCTGTAATGTATTTCTAATATTTAAACTATCTTATCATACTTTAACGAATAAAAGGAATAATTATAGGTTGAAGTTGTTTACCTTGGAGAGCATATGTTACAGCTGCTTCTAAATAATTCAAATCAGCTACTAATGAGTTCGGTTTTTTGAACGGATTATCTTGGCCAAATGGAATAAAGTAAATATGCTTGCTATTCATTAATTTCATCAAGTTCACTCCATTTAAACCTAGCGCATCATTTGTTGTAATTCCTAAAACTACAGGATTTTCATTCCGCATCGTTGATTTCGCAGCCATCAGGACTGCATTATCAGTATGGGCATTCGCTAGCTTACTTAATGAATTTCCTGTTAGCGGGGCAATGATCATACAATCAAGTGGATAATCGGGACCAAGCGGTTCTGCATCTGGAATTGTTGAAATCACTTTTTTTCCTGCAATTGCTTCAATCTTCTCAATATGTTCTGGGCCTTTACCGAATTTAGTATCCATATTCATTACAGTATCTGAAACAATTGGAACCACATCAACCTGTTCAGCAACTAGTTTCTCCATCACTTCAAATGCTTTGCTATACGTATGATGGGATCCTGTCAAGCCAAAACCAATTCGTTTACCTGCAAGGCTCATGATGTACTCCTTTCTTCCATCATAATTTGTTTCACCACATCACCCAGAATTTTCCCCGCTGTTTTCGGTGCAACGATACTTGGTAGACTTCTAGCTAAAATTGCTTTTATTCCACGTTTACGCGCATATTCAAAATCAGTTCCACCTGGTTTCGATGCAAGATCAATAATGACAGCACTTGACTGCAGTTGTTGAATTGCTCTTTGGTTCACGACAAGAGCTGGAATTGTATTTATTAATAAATCACATTCACTTGTATAATCGTATAATTTTTCGAGAGGAAACGCCGTTAATCCCATCTCATTTATTCTAGCTAAATCTTTTATATTTCTCGCACTAACAGCAACTTTCGCACCAAGTGCGGAGAATTTATTTGCAACTGTGTTTCCAACTCTGCCAAAACCGGTGACAATGACACGCGAAGAATGAATTGTGTAATCCGTATTTTCAATTGCCATCATTATCGCACCTTCTGCAGTTGGGATGGAATTATAAATTGCCACATCATCTCGATCTAATAATGGAATTAGTGAGATTGCGGGATTTGCCGAGATAGCATTTAAATAGTCATTTGAGATTCCAGTAAAAACAATGGTCGATTTTGTAATTTGATCTAACCATTCTTTCGTTAATTGGATTGTCTGATCTGAAAATATCGTTTCAACATAGCCTTCTGGATCTGTTCCAGTTATCGGTAAAACAATCGCATCAAGTGTATCTAACTCAAGCTCGTGAAAGTCAACCTGCTTTAATCCGATGTACCCCTGTTCCAATTTATCATAGCCAACTAGCATAATGATTGCATCTGGCAGCGTTTGTAATTGTCGAATCAATTCCAAGTACCTGGCATCGCCACCTATTACCGCAATTATTTGACTCATTATCTAATACCCTCCCAAACCTAAAATTCCTAACATAACTTCTTAATAGCTTATGTTCATCGTGCCCAAGAGTGATAAGGAGTTTGGAATAAAAATGTAAAAGGCTAATATCACAACTTTGTGATATTAGCCTAAATCGCATGATAGCTGAACTCAGCCAATTTTTAAAGAAAAGTACTAAAGTGTTTCTGTTTCCACCATAATCATATCCTCACCGATTTTTTTAATCGATTTCCAGCGAATTTTTGTTTCTTCTCCCTCTTTTTTTAATCCAAACCACTTATAATTTGGAATAATAAAGGCTTCGATTTGTCCTGTCTGCTCATTAATCTCTAAATCGGTTTGTCCTAATATCCCTAATCTTGTACCTTCATTAACATTGACAATTTCCTTGCCACTGATCTCCTTAAAACGCATCACATTACCTCCATTTATACCTAAGTAATACATATATATGCGAGAAATAAGCAGCTATGTTAGATAGTCGTCTTATTAATTCATTTTATCTGGTCCAATTAATGCGGTTGATGCAGGTTGATTAAAGGTCGACTCAATTACCTTTTGAATCGATTGATGATCTACTGCATCGATTTCACGAATCATCTCATCCAATGTACGGTGACGCTGTAATAATAATTCATTCCTGCCGTTTCTGTTCATTCGACTACTAGTGCTTTCTAAGCCTAGCATGAGATTCCCTTTTAGTTGCTCCTTACTATTATGTAATTCTTTATCTGTTAATCCTTTATCAATCAGAGTATCTACAGTCTGTTTGATTGTATCCCGAAGTAATGGTAATTGTTCTTTCCCAGTGCCAGCATAGATCGTTAATAAACCATTATCTAAAAATGAACTGTGATAAGAGAATACGGAATATGCTAACCCTCGTTTTTCCCTTACATCCTGAAATAGTCTTGAACTCATGCTGCCGCCTAATACATTATTCATAATGACTAAGCTATACGCATTTTCATCACCTACTGGCAGCCCACTAAATCCGAAGCATAAATGTGCTTGCTCAGTATCCTTAAATTGTTCAATATTGTTGGCTAAGAAAGTTGGTTTCAAAATGGATGATTGGCTGTTCTTTGATTGATATGAACCGAAATAATTTTCAATACTGTTTACAAAAGATTTCTCAACATTTCCTGCAACAGAAATAACGACATTTTCAGGTGTGTAGCGATCATTAATGTAGTTGCGTAAATCATCTGGTATAAAAGATTTCAAATGTCCCTCTGTACCTAGGATAGAATAGCCAAGTGGATGCTTTCCAAAAGATGCCTTAGCTAATAAATCATGGACTATATCATCTGGTGTATCTTCATACATTTTGATTTCTTCAAATACAACTTTCTTTTCTCTTTCCATCTCTTCTTCATCGAAAGTAGAGTTAAAGAACATATCTGCCAAAATTTCTAATGCATGATCCTTATGAGTATCCAATACTTTTGCATAGAAACAAGTATATTCTTTTGAGGTAAACGCGTTTATTTGTCCTCCAATTGAATCAAATGCTTCCGCAATATCTTGTGCTGTTCGTGTCTTTGTGCCTTTAAAAAGCATATGCTCGATAAAGTGAGAAATCCCGTTGTTTTGTTCACTTTCATTTCGTGAACCTGTTAACACCCAAATACCAATGGTTACGGAGCGTACAGCAGGTATATTTTCTAATACAATCCTTACACCGTTTTTACAATTATGTTTTTCTATCAATACGGTTCCTCCTATAGTTTGAATCAAGGCTTCACTACATCATAATCGTGTATCATTACTTCCATTATCTATCATTGCTTAATAGTTTATCAATAGTGCCGATTCGATATTCATTTTCTTTAATACTTTTGATCAATAAATCAAGTCCTTCAGCGATAACCTGAGTTGGATGCATTAATATTGTAGCCCCTGGATGTAGTTTACTATTTACTCGATTCATCATAACAGATACAGACGGTTTCTTCCAATCAATGGTATCTACTGTCCAAAGTATCGTTTCCATTTTTAGGTTATAAGCCGATTGTACTACCTGCTCATTGAAACTTCCACTCGGAGGTGCGAACCATTTTGGTGTTTTCCCAGTAATCGCGCTTAGTATATCATTCGTTTGTGCAATTTGCTCAACGATTTTTTGATTGGATATTCTTGCCATGTCGGGATGGTTATATGCATGATTGCCAATAATATGACCTTGCTCATCAATCATTTTCACTAACTCAGCATTTTCCTTCGCCCACTTTCCTTCAATAAAAAACGTTGCCTTCACTTTATTCTCTTGTAATGTTTTCAATATTGTCGGTATATACTCTGTTCCCCATGATACATTTATCATTAATGAAACCATTTTCTTTTCAGGATGTCCACGATAAATTGGTGAAGCTGGTAGGTCAGACAGCGAGATTTCTGGTTCGATTTGTTTATAAACGAGTAAGGAATCATCAAACACGCCTACATCTTTCATTTTTTCATACGATTTATCAACATCAACCGCTCGCCCATTTCTTCCCGGTGTTTTTTTCCAAACGTCATCAATATAAGCATCTTGCGGTTCTTCATGATAATTTGACTGTTTTTCTAAAATTTCTTGATACAGCGCATCTTCTTTTTTATTCTGTGAGAAGATCGGAACGTCTCTTATTTGAAATGGATTATATTGCGAATTGAATGTTAGTATGACTAGGATTGAAAAAATAAATAAATTAACATACTTACGATAGTGTTTCATCGGTTTATCCCTCCCATACATCTTTATGCATAAGATGGACAGGTTTATACCAATACAAATCATTTTCCAATACTGTTTTCTTAAAGATTGCTTCATTTACTGGAAATCGATATTAATGAACAGTCGATATAAATTGCGAACTAGTTAGGTGCTTCTAGCCAACCGCTCCAAAAATACACTTCGCTTTCCGCGGGGGGCTGGTGAGCCATCTTGTGCTGACGCACTTCGAAGTCACATCTAAGCCCTTCCTCCGGCAGGAGTCTTCGTGTATTTCTTCCGCTAGGATTGTGCGGTTGTAATTTTTAGTATTTTCTTCAAAAGATGCTACGGTATTACCTCTCTAAACGCCGTTGATTGTAGCGGAGGACAGGAGACTCCTGCGGGAACAGCGAAGATGTTGAGACCATAGCGGTCTTTGCTAGGGGCTCAGCTCGAGCCCTCCGGATGCGCGACTGTCCGAGGCGAAAATCAACTTTGCTCCTACTTAGTTCGCATTTTATATATAAACTGCACTAAAAATGGGTATAAAAAAAGAAACTGATTCTCCAGCTTCCTTTTTCAAACTTTATTAAATTATTGATTAGCCTTCTCTTTTCTTTCTCTATCTTCAATTAAAACAGCTTTGCGAGAAAGATTAATTCGTCCTTGTCGATCAATTTCTTTCACTTTTACCATGATTTGATCGCCAATTGATACGGCGTCTTCAACTTTATTCGTTCTTTCTTCTGCTAATTCAGAGATATGAACGAGTCCGTCCTTACCTTTAAACAATTCAACAAATGCCCCGAATTTCTCAATTCGCTTAACAGTTCCTAAGTACATTTGCCCAACTTCGACTTCTCTTACAATATCCTCAATGATCTTCTGAGCTTCTTTATTCATTGATGAGTTAGTTGAGGAGATAAAGACTTTACCATCCTGTTCGATATCAATCTTAACGCCTGTTTCATCAATGATTTTATTAATTTGCTTCCCGCCCGGTCCAATAACATCGCGAATTTTGTCAGGATTAATTTCCATCGTTAAGATTTTAGGTGCATACTCAGAAAGCTCTGATTTCGGCTCATTAATCGTAGCTAACATAGAATCTAAAATTTGCATACGACCTTTTTTAGCCTGCGCCAATGCCTCTGATAAAATCTCATTTGATAATCCATCGATCTTAATATCCATTTGCAATGCTGTAACACCTTTTGCAGTTCCAGCAACTTTAAAGTCCATGTCACCAAGCGCATCTTCCATACCTTGAATATCCGTTAGAATACTATAGTCATCGCCGGATTTTACTAGACCCATTGCAATTCCCGCAACTGGAGCTTTGATAGGAACCCCTGCATCCATCATCGCTAATGTACTAGCACAAATACTCGCTTGAGATGTAGAGCCATTTGATTCTAATACTTCTGAAACTAAACGAATCGTATATGGAAATTCCTTTTCAGATGGGATTACTTTTTCAAGTGCTCGTTCCCCAAGCGCCCCATGTCCAATTTCACGACGACCAGGTCCTCTAATAGGTCCTGTTTCGCCAACACTGAATTGCGGGAAATTATAGTGGTGCATAAATCGTTTTGTCTCTTCTAAATCTAGCCCGTCTAATATTTGAACATCACCTAATGCTCCTAGAGTACAAATACTAAGTGCTTGGGTTTGTCCACGTGTAAATAATCCCGAACCATGTGTTCTCGGAAGTAAATGTACTCGAGATGATAACGGGCGAATTTCATCAATTTTTCTTCCATCTGGACGAATCTTCTCAACCGTTATTAATCGACGCACTTCTTCTTTCACCATTTTATCTAAAATGGATTTAACTTCTTTAATAAGCTCTTGTTCATCCTCTTCAAATGAAGCTAGCACTTCTTCTCTAACAAGATTAATTGCATCGTCTCTTGCATGCTTCTCTTGAACTTGGATTGCTTCATGCAATTTAACTTTTGCCTCTGCTTCTACTCGTGCAACTAGCGCTTCATCGAATTCAGATACGATAACTTCAAATTTGTCTAAACCAATTTGTTTTACAATTTCCTCTTGGAACTCAACAAGACGAACAATTTCCTTGTGACCGAAAAGGATTGCTTCTAGCATGATTTCTTCAGGTACTTCAAATGCACCCGCTTCAACCATATTAATCGCATCTTTCGTACCTGCAACCGTTAATTCAATATCGCTTTTCTCAGCTTGTTCAACAGTTGGATTAATGACAAATTCGCCGTCAACTCTTCCAACATGTACCCCTGCAATCGGACCAGCGAATGGAATATCGGAAACACCTAATGCAATAGATGATCCAATCATTGCTGCAATTTCGGATGGACAATCTTGGTCAGCACTCATGACCATACTAATTACTTGAACTTCATTTCTAAATCCATCTGGAAATAGTGGGCGAATTGGTCGATCAATCAATCGTGAATTAAGGATTGCCTTTTCACTTGGTCTACCCTCACGTTTGATGAAGCCTCCAGGGATTTTCCCTACTGCATATAAACGTTCTTCATAGTTAACTGTTAATGGAAAAAATGGTAAATCTTTTGGTTCTTTTGAAGCTGTTGCAACAGCAAGTACCGATGTATCTCCATAATGGACCATACAAGCACCATTTGCTTGCTTCGCTAATTCTCCAATTTCTACAGTAAATGTTTTACCAGCAATTTCTGTAGAAAATACGTGTTTTTCTTCTGCCATTAGTTAAAGTGCTCCTTTCAATACCACGATATATTTTCCATTTTATATTTTAAATGAAAAAAAGTAAATTCGATTTTCTTTAGTAGTTAAGAAAGTATAAAAATATTTCTTACTACATAATTGCAACTAAGGTTGTCACCGAAAGGCTTGGTGACAACCAAGTTTTCTTATCTTATGTATTATACCTTATAATAATAGAAAAAGCAGGATTTCTCCTGCTTTTTAAGATTATCGACGTAATCCAAGTCGTTTAATTAATTCGCGGTAACGTGTAACATCTTTATTACGAAGATAGTTAAGTAAATTACGACGTTTACCTACCATTTTCAATAAACCACGACGTGAATGGTGATCTTTTTTATGAACACGTAAATGTTCATTTAGAGTTGTGATTTCTTCAGTTAGTACAGCGATTTGTACTTCTGGAGAACCAGTATCTGTATCATGAACTTTGTATTCATTGATAATTTCATTCTTACGCTCTTGTGTAATAGCCATCTGGCTCACCTCCTATAATTTCTATATCCCCAGTTCCCTAGCAAGCGTCGGAGTTACGATTTGCCAAGCAACGGTTTTACGAATATAAGCATAACGTTTTTTGAGATAAAATGCAAGAAGAAATGCATTCATGTGTTGAATTATTTTAGTTTAGCCCAGTTCGCTTGATATTAGCCACAGTTACACTTATGAAATGAGAAAGCTAGAATTCATGTTATCTGCTAAAATAAGCACGAATGTTTTTCTCATCTAATGCTAATTGTTCGATTAACTCCTCAGCATTAGCAAATTTCTCTTCATCACGGATGTACTTATACCACTCAATGTATAATTCTTCCCCATACAAATCATTATTATAGTCAAATATATTTACTTCGACTGATAGGTCCTCACGTTCAGCAGTAAATGTTGGGTTTGTTCCAATACTAGCCATACCTTCATAAGTTTCATTCTTGTAGATTACTTTTACAGCATAGATCCCTTGTTTTGGTAGCAATGCATCAGGATTGACTCTTAAGTTTGCAGTTGGATAGCCTAGAACTCTTCCACGCTGGTCGCCTTTTATTACAATTCCATCTAGCTTAAAGAATCTTCCAAGTAAACGATTCGCTTCCTCTACTTTTCCGGTTTGTAAAAGCTCTCTAATTCTTGTTGAACTGACCTTCTCATCATCCAAAGTGAATTTATCAATTGTCGTAAATGTAAACTTATCTCTCGTATAGTCAGCTATATTATTCATGTTTCCACTCCCCTTATGGCCAAACGAATAATCAAACCCAGCTACTAAATGTTTAATATTTAATCCGATTATGAAGTGATCAATAAATTCCTGTGGTGATAATTTAGATAGTTCTTGATTAAATTCAATAATATATAATCGATCTACATTTAATTGCTTAAGCAGTTCCTTTTTTTCTTTTAACGGTGTAATGTATTTCACATGTTGCGTATCTTTTTTTAATACTACGGATGGGTGTGGATGAAAGGAAATAACAGCACTCTCCATACGCTTCTCTTTAGCTTCATCGATTGCCGCTTGAATTACTTTCTGATGACCCTTATGTATACCATCAAAAAATCCAATCGCACTTATTGTATTCGGTAATTCATCCAGAACTAGGGCATGTGGGTATGTTAATTCAAATGTTCTCAATTTCTTTCACTTCTTTCTCACCCATTAAAAACACGAACTGGTTTAATTTCCTCGGGTTTATCAGGGTGGTTTTGATAAATTGCTAATAACTGCTGCTGGTGAACAACTAAGAATGGATTTGTTTTGATTACTTGAGTCGGCGACTTCAGCTTCTGTCCATTCATAACTTTTAATTTCGTCACCTCATCAACATCCAAGCGGTCTAAATGATTCACGCCATGAATGATAGGCACTAGTAATCTTTGTTGTTCATTAATTTCTGCAGCCTCTTCTATATTAGCAAAAGTCACTGTATTTTTCTCGGAAAATGATCCTGTTTCTGTCCGAACTAAACTTGACATATGTGCAGGATAACCTAATTCCTTACCAATATCAACACATAATGTACGGATATACGTACCTTTTGAACAAAGCACTT
Organism: Oceanobacillus chungangensis; assembly: GCF_003369565.1. Taxonomy (GTDB): domain Bacteria; phylum Bacillota; class Bacilli; order Bacillales; family Amphibacillaceae; genus Oceanobacillus; species Oceanobacillus chungangensis. The sequence continues at coordinate 143,532 of NZ_PIOD01000011.1, forward strand.
TGATTTTGAAACTATCTGTCTTCGTTGATAATAATTGGATATCGTAAATCGTAATCTTACGTTGAGGTCGGTCCACTGGTTCATTTGCCCTTGCATATTCATAAAGTTTTCTTCCATTGACCTTAACAGCAGAATACATTGGAGGAATTTGTGTAATCGTTCCCATGAAAGATTGCAGTACTTCCATAATCTTTTCTGTTGTAGGGGGATTTAATACTTTCTTTTCTTCTACTATTTTCCCCTCAGCATCTTCTGTTTCAGTCGAAGTACCCAATTTCACTTCTGCAATATACGTTTTTTTCGTATCGGTTAAAAACGAGACAATTTTAGTCGCTTCACCAATACAAATTGGCAATACACCTTCCACCTCGGGATCTAGGGTTCCAGTGTGGCCAACTTTCTTAGTTTTAAACAGCCTTCTACACTTCATCACGCAATCGTGTGATGTCATTCCTTTTGGCTTCCATAATGGTAAAATACCATTCATTTAATCAGCTCCAAAAACATAAAATATTGAAGTTCTCATACGCTTAGGCTCAGGCTGTATTGTCTGGTTGCTAATAACAACCATTTCCGTCACAGGAAAGTGACAAATTGCCTATTACCATCATAATTTAAGTCAAGTTTTATCCATGGAAAAATCTGACCGGCTAAATGAATAACCGAGTCAGATTAATATGTTTATTTATTTAGATCACGTAAAATCGTATCGATGCGATTGCCATATTCAAATGCTTCATCAAATTCAAAAATTAGTTCTGGTGTTTTACGAAGACGAATTCGTCTACCGATTTCTGTGCGAATAAACCCTTTCGCTTTCGCAAGTCCAGTAAGTGTTTCCTGTTTTTGCTTCTCATCGCCTAAAACGGAAATAAATATCTTTGCCTGCTGCAAGTCACCGGTCACTTCAACATCCGTTACTGTAACGAATCCAACTCGCGGATCTTTTATCTTGCGCGTTATTATTTCACCTAACTCTTTTTTCATTTGTTCTGCAATTCTATTTGCACGTAATTCAGACATTATACTTTCACCTCATCAAAAACCTATTATCCTTCTCACCTGCTCTATGAAAAAAGAACAGGGAAAAGGAACTTTTATATGCGTTCTACAGTTGTAATCGTACGTTCTAATTCTGGAAATGAATCAATAACTTGCAACGTCTTTTGAATTCTTTGTTCGGCATGAGATAAGTCTATTGAAATCGTGACAATCCCTATCTTGGACCTTTGCCAAAGATCATGATAATCCAGTTCAGTTACAGACACATTATAATCCTTGCGTAACTTCGCTAATAATCTTTTTACAACAGAGCGTTTTGCTTTGAGTGAATTCCCTTCATATAACTTACATTCAACCTCCGCAAGTACAATCATTTACGTTCGATTTCTACCATTTTGTATGCTTCAATTACATCGCCTTCTTTAAGGTCATTAAAGTTTGCAATTGTAATACCACATTCATAGTTTTGTGCTACTTCTTTTACATCATCTTTGAAACGTTTTAGCGTATCAATTTCACCTTCGAATAACACAATACCATCACGGATTAAACGAATACTGGAATCTCTTGTTATTTTACCATCCGTTACATAGCTTCCAGCAATTGTACCAACTTTAGAAACTTTAAATGTTTCGCGAACTTCCGCTTGGCCAATAACTTTTTCTTCAAATTCTGGATCAAGCAAGCCTTTCATCGCTGATTCAATTTCTTCAATTGCACTGTAAATAACACGATGCAGGCGAACATCAACTTTTTCAGATTCTGCTGCTTTTTTCGCATTAACATCTGGACGAACGTTAAAGCCGATAACAATCGCATTTGAAGCTGATGCTAGAATAATATCTGACTCCGTAATCGCTCCAACACCTGCATGGATGATTTTAATATTAACGCCTTCCACATCAATTTTTTGAAGTGATGATGAAAGTGCTTCAGCAGAACCTTGTACATCTGCCTTAATGATAATATTTAATTCCTTCATTTCACCTAGTTTAATTTGCTCAAATAAATCATCTAGGCTAATTTTCGTTTGTTCATGACGATTTTCCATAATGTGTTTTTGCTGACGAGCTTCACCAATTTGACGAGCTTTCTTCTCATCTTTAAATACTAAGAATTGATCACCAGCTTGTGGTACATCATGTAATCCGGTAATTGCAACAGGAGTCGATGGCCCAACACTTGTAACTCGTTCGCCAAGATCATTTACCATTGCACGAACACGGCCAAAAGTATTACCGACGACTACAGAATCCCCAACATTTAAGGTACCATTTTGTACAAGTAACGTTGCAACAGATCCCCTACCCTTATCAAGCTCTGCCTCAATAACAGTACCAAATCCATTTGCATTTGGATTTGCTTTTAATTCCTCAACTTCAGCTACAAGTAAAATCATTTCTAATAAATCATCAATACCTGTATGCTGTTTCGCGGATATCTTCACGAAAATTGTTTCTCCGCCCCAGTCTTCTGGTACAAGACCATGTTCAGTTAACTCTTGCATTACTCGGTCAGGGTTTGCTGCTTCTTTATCCACTTTGTTCACCGCTACAATAATCGGTACTTCCGCTGCTTTCGCATGGTTAATTGCTTCAATTGTTTGTGGCATAACACCGTCATCTGCCGCAACAACAAGTATAGCAATATCTGTAACTTGTGCACCACGTGAGCGCATGCTAGTAAATGCAGCATGTCCAGGTGTATCTAAGAACGTTATTTTCTTATCATTAACTTCTACTTGATACGCACCAATATGCTGTGTAATTCCACCAGCTTCGCCTGCAGTTACCTTCGTATTACGAATCGAGTCAAGTGTTGTCGTTTTACCATGGTCAACATGCCCCATAATTGTTACAACAGCAGGTCGTTCAACAAGATCTTCTGGTTTTTCTTCAACGATATATTTGTCAAAATTCGTATCTTCAATAATAATTTCTTTCTCTACTTCTACATTATAATCGTTACAAATTAGTTCGATTGTATCATCGTCTAAATCTTGATTTTTCGTTGCCATTACACCCATGAACATTAACTTTTTAATAATTTCCGCTTCTTTTTTATAAAGCTTACTAGCTAACCCGCTTACTGTTAATGTATCACTGTAAGTAATCTTTTTAGGCGTCTCTACAACAGTTGATTGTTTTGTTGAAGTTTGCTTATTACCTCTGCCTTTATTAAAGTGATTCGGACGTCTATTTTGATTTCTATTATTCTTTTGGTGGCCACCAGATTTATTGTTTTGCGTTGTTGTGTTAGCTTTCTTCTCTGGACGATTATCTTTCTTTTTCATTTGATTTGACCCGTTATTATTTGATTCATTTTTAACAGTCGTTTGTTGTACATTCTTCTCACTATTCTTTGGCTGACTAACAAACTTCTTATCTAATTTTTCTTTAGTATCATCTGATATTGTTGACATATGATTCGAAACGTCCACATCCAATTCCTTTAGATAGTCAATTACATCTTTACTTGACGTATTATTTTGTTTTGCATATTCATATACACGCATTTTGCTCATACGTTCACCCCCGAGATTAATTACCCAACAACGATTGTATTTTAGTCGCAAATCCAGCATCTAAAATACCAACTGCAACTCTTTGGGATTTCCCAATTGCGTTAGATAGCGTTTCCCGATCATCTACTATCACAACTGGCACATTATAATAACTACATTTATCCATTAGTTTCTTCTTCGTTTGGGGACCGATATCACTTGCTAATAATACTAATTTCGCTCGTTGGTTTTGAATATCTTTAACAATCAATTCTTCACCTAATGAGCATTTTCTAGCTCGATATGCAAGTCCGATTAAGTTTAAATAACTATTTTTCATTGCCATTACCTGCGACAAGCATTCTTAATTCTTCATAAATAGAAGGATCTACTTCCGCATTTAACTGCCGATTTAGTGCATTTGATTTCTCCGCTTTTGTAATAACATCCAAATCACGTGATACGTAAGCACCACGTCCATTTTTCTTACCTGTAGGATCTACAAAAACCTCTCCCTCTTTGTTGCGAACAACACGGATAAGATCTTTCTTAGGTTTCATTTCATTCGTTACAATACATTTGCGTTCTGGTGTCTTTCTCTGTTTTACCATACGTATCCCTCCTTATTCGAACAAGTCTTCTGCTTCCTCTGAATACGTATCTTCTCCAGTTAACATACCTTCTTCTCTTGCTTCTGTTTCGCTTTTAATATCAATTTTCCAGCCAGTTAGCTTCGCAGCTAATCTTGCATTCTGACCACGTTTACCAATTGCTAACGATAATTGATAGTCGGGGACTATTACTGTTGTTGACTTTTCCTCTTCATTTACAATGACATCAACCACTTTTGAAGGGCTTAATGCATTTGAAACATATACTTTCGGATCTTCTGACCACTCGACAATATCGATTTTTTCACCTTTTAATTCATCGACGATTGCCTGTACGCGTTGTCCTCTTTGACCTACACAAGAGCCAACTGGATCGATTTCAGGGTTTGCAGCGTATACGGAAAGTTTCGAACGATCGCCTGCTTCCCTTGCTACAGACTTAATTTCTACAATACCATCGAAAATTTCTGGAACTTCCATTTCAAATAGCCGTTTTAACAGTCCAGGGTGAGATCTTGAGACATAAATTTGCGGTCCCTTACTTGTGTTCTCAACCTTTGTAACAAATACTTTTAATCGGTCATGTATGTTGTATTCCTCATTTGGCATCTGTTCAGCTTCCGCTAGCTTAGCTTCAATTTTCCCTAAATTTACATATACGAATCGCGGATCTTCACGCTGAATAATCCCTGTCATTACATCTTCTTCACGATCAATATATTCTGAGAAAATAACGCCACGTTCTGCCTCTCGAACTCGTTGTGTTACAACTTGCTTAGCAGCCTGTGCAGCAATTCGCCCGAAATCTTTCGGTGTTACCTCTAATTCAATCGTATCTTCTAATTCATAGTTGGGATCAAGCTTTCTAGCTTCATCTAATGAAACTTCTAACTGTGAATCCTCTACTTCCTCAACAACAATTTTTCTTGAGTAAACACTCATTTTTCCAGTTGTTTCATTTAGTTCGACTCTAACATTTGAGGCAGATTGAAAATTCTTCTTATATGCTGAGATTAATGCTGCTTCCAAAGCCTCTAGTAATACTTCTTTGTCAATACCTTTTTCATTTGATAAATTATCAATTGCATCAAACAACTGACTGCTCACTATCTTTTCCCCCTTAAAACGTGACAGCAATTCTAGCTTTTGCTATTTTGTCGTATGGAATCTCCACTTGTTTTACTCGATTTTTAAGTTTATATTCAATCGTTAATATATTATCTTCAAAATTCTTTAAAATTCCTTCAAACTCTTTTTCATTATCAATTGGCTCATATAGTTTAATATACATGTTTTTTGATATATTTTTATTAAAGTCTTCTGTAGTTTTAAGTGGTCTTTCAACACCTGGTGAGGAGACTTCTAAAAAATATGGGTCTTTTATTGGATCTGTTGCATCAAGCTTCTCACTTAGCGCTTCAGATACATCGCCACATTCTGTAATATCAATCCCGCCTGGTTTATCGATATATAGACGAAGAAACCAATTTTTTCCTTCTTTGACATATTCGATATCCACAAGTTCTAAATTCTTTTCTTCCAGAATGGGTAGAACTAATTCTTCTGCTGTTTTTATTACTTGAGAACTCAACTTTCATCCTCCTTTATATTCAATTGTAGTCTTACATATATTATGGACTAATCCACGCTTCTTCATTTATCCCTCATGTAAAAATAAAATCCCCGCCTGAACGTGTGGCAAGGGAAAGTTTTGTCAATGTGGAATAGAACTATGAAGAAAGAGTGGGTTTTCACCCACTCTTTGACTGTCCGTATCATTACTTACCACAAAGTATTATATCACATCCGCATATGTGATGCAAGATTTACCAATTCAACAAAACATTGACTCATTATTAAAACAGGGAAAGTTGATTTTTCTCTTCCATACCTTCTAGACAACCAATATTATCAAGGTACTCTAACACAGTTTTGGAAATCTTACTGCGTTCACGTAAATCTTCTTTAGAAAGGAATTCTCCTTCTTCACGTGCTTTAACAATGTTTAATGCAGCGTTTGTACCTAAACCATCAACTGCATTAAACGGAGGGATTAAGCTATCTCCGTCTACGATAAATTCCGTTGCACTTGATTTATATAAATCAACCTTCTTAAATGAAAGTCCACGTTCACACATCTCAAGTGAGAGTTCTAATACAGTTAATAAGTTTTTCTCTTTCGGTGAAGCCTCGTTTCCTTTAGCAGTAATCCCTTGAATTTGTTTTCGTATTGCCTCTGAACCTTTATGCATCGTAATTAGATCAAAATCATCAGCCCGTACCGTGAAATACGCAGCATAAAAGTAAATTGGATAGTGTACTTTGAAATATGCTATTCGGATTGCGTTTAATGCATATGCAGCAGCATGTGCTTTAGGGAACATATATTTAATTTTTTTACAGGAATCAATATACCAATTAGGCACATTGTTTTTCCTCATTTCGACTATCCATTCATCCTGCAATCCTTTACCTTTACGGACAGATTCCATAATTTTAAATGCTAACGAAGCTTCCAACCCTTTATGGATTAGATATACCATAATGTCATCACGACAACCGATAACCTCTGTTAATACACAAGTACCATCATTGATTAAGTCTTGAGCATTACCTAACCATACATCTGTACCATGAGATAATCCAGATATAATGAGAAGCTCAGCAAATGTAGATGGCTTTGTATCTTCTAGCATTTGCCTTACAAATTTCGTACCAAATTCAGGTAGTCCAAATGTACCTGTTTTACTATTAATTTGTTCTGATGTAACACCAAGTGCCTCTGTTCCTGAAAATAGTTTAAATACATCTGGATCATCTGTTGGTATCGTTTTTGGATCAATGCCACTTAGGTCTTGAAGCATACGTATCACGGTCGGATCATCATGACCAAGAATATCTAGCTTCAATAAATTATCATGGATGGAATGGAAATCAAAATGTGTCGTTTTCCATTCACTATTTCGATCATCAGCAGGGAACTGAATTGGTGTAAAATCATATATTTCCTTATCATCAGGTACAACAATTATTCCTCCTGGATGCTGTCCAGTAGTTCTCTTAACACCCGTACTTCCCTTAACTAGACGATCTATTTCCGCGTTTTTAAATACTAATTGCCTATCTGATGCATATCCTTTTACATAGCCATAGGCTGTTTTTTCTGCAACCGTACCAATTGTGCCTGCACGAAAAACTTTATCATCACCAAACAACACTTTAGTATAGTTATGTGCCCGTGGTTGGTAATCACCTGAGAAGTTCAAATCAATATCCGGTACTTTATCTCCCTTAAAGCCAAGGAATGTTTCAAACGGAATATCATGTCCATCTTTTTTTAATGATGCATTACAATTCGGACAATTTTTATCTGGTAAATCAAATCCACTTCCGACTGAACCGTCTGTAATAAACTCATTATATTGGCATTCAGGACAAACATAATGAGGTACAAGTGGGTTTACTTCGGTAATTTCTGACAATGTAGCAACTAAAGACGAACCTACCGACCCACGAGAACCAACGAGGTATCCGTCATCAAGTGACTTCTTAACAAGCTTATGGGAAATTAAATAAATAACTGCAAATCCATGACCAATAATACTTTCTAACTCTTTTTCTAATCGATCTACAACAATTTTAGGTACTGGTTCACCATAAATTCGTTTTGCATTTGAGTAGCAGAGATCGCGCATTTCTTGATCTGCTCCATCTATGGTCGGTGTGTATAGACCGTCCTTTACTGGTGAAAGCTCCTCAATCTCTTCTGCAAGCTGATTTGGATTCGTCACGACAATTTCATATGCCTTTTCTTTCCCTAAGAAATGAAAACAATCTAGCATTTCGTTTGTCGTACGGAAAGGAGTATCTGGCAATGTTTGTCGGCTTAACGGGTTGCCCGCTTGAGATGAAATCAGGATTTGTCGGTATTGCTTATCATGCTCATCAATATAATGGACATTACCTGTAGCAACAACCATTTTATTCATCCTGTTTCCCATATCAACAATTTTTGAAATAATATCTAATACCTGTGCTTCATTTTGAACAAGATCCTTCTCAATAAGATGAACATAATTTGCCGGAGGCTGCACTTCAATATAATCATAAAATTCAGCAACATGCTCCGCCTCTTCAGCAGACTTTTGCATCATCGTTTCAAAAACTTCCCCGCGATCACATGCAGTCCCAACTAATAATCCTTGCCGATGCTTTTGTAAAACGGACCTTGGTAGTCTTGGAACACGGTAGAAATAGTCAATATGTGCATAGGAGACTAACTTATACAGATTTTTTAACCCTTCTTCTGTTTTCGCAAGCAGAATACAATGATAAGGCCTTGAGCGTTGATATGCATTTCCTTCACCCATATGACTATTTAATTGATTATGATTTACAATTTCTTGATTTAGCAGCCTTTGTACAAGCTTCCAAAGTAAATAACCTGTTGCTTCTGCATCATATATTGCTCGGTGATGTTGTGTCAGTTCAATCTCTAAATGCTTACATAGTGTATTTAGTCGATGATTTTTCAATTCTGGCAAAAGAAAACGAGCTAATTCCAATGTATCGACAACAGGATTGTCCGCCTTATCATAGCTGATTCTATTTAGTGCCTGATTCAAGAATCCCATATCAAAGCTTGCATTATGAGCGACGAGAACATCACTTCCCATCCAGTCATAAAAATCTTTAATTACCTCAGCAACCTCTGGAGCGTCTTTAACCATATCATCTGTAATTCCTGTTAATTCAATTGTCGTTTCTGATAATGGATGATGCGGGTTAGCAAATGCTTCAAACCGGTCAATGATTTCCCCTTTGTGAATTTTCACCCCTGCAAGCTCAATTATCGTATCGTATACCGCTGACAAACCTGTAGTTTCCACGTCAAATACGACATAAGTAGCTTCTTCTAAATCTAAATCTCTTTCATTATATGCAATTGGTACACCATCATCGACTAAGTTAGCTTCTACACCATATAAAACTTTAATGCCATTCTTTTTACCTGCTGCATGTGCATCTGGAAATCCTTGAACACCAGCATGATCTGTAATAGCAACTGCTTTATGTCCCCATTTTGCCGCCTGACTAACAAGTGCACTTGGTGAGACAACCGCATCCATTTGACTCATTGTTGTATGTGCGTGTAATTCGACACGTTTCTCATCTTCATCTGCTTCATCTCTACGTTGCTCTACTTTAATCTCATGAATATCATTTGCCATCATCGCAAGCTCATTAGAATACATATCTGTCTGAATGCTTCCTCTCGCCTTAATCCACATTCCTTCTTTAACAGATTTAAATTGTGCAACATCGTCGTCACTGTTTGAAAACTTCTTAATTTGCAGTGAATCTGTATAATCGGTTGCTTTAACAATTAATAAGCTTCTGCCTGAACGCAATTCTCGAACTTCAACAGAGAAAATGTATCCTTGTACCGTTACACGGCGTTCCTCATCTTGAATTTGTTCCATTTGTATTGGTTCATCTTGAATCTTATGACCAAGCTGTAATGGCTGATTATCATTCGTCGCCTTTGCTTGGTCACGTTTTTCTTTTTCTTGAACCGTTTTTAGTACTATTTGCTGATCTTCCTTTGCCGTCTGTTCCTTGAACTTCTCAAGATCTGCTAAATTTGTTTTCACATCAATTTCTAGTGAATAAGATAAAGTTCCAATTTTTTTACAATAAATATTAAAATCTGCCTCAAGTCGCTTTTTAAGTGCACTTCCTTCTGCTTCATTTCTTGCGGTTAACATAATCTTATTACCGTTGACTTGCGGTACTTGATTTTGCACCAAATCACGATATGCCGGAGAAAGGTTTGTAATCGATGTAATATAGTTTTTCCAGTAACCGATTATATCTTCTTCCGTACAAGCTTTGTTATCTGTCGTAATCGTAACGTCTACCGAAGCAATTTGACGGAAGGATTCGTTAAGCTTTGCTTGTAATAACAAGTACATATTAACCGGCAATACTTTTTCAACATGAATGTGAAAATGCCATGTTTTTGTTTTCTTAAATACTTCTAGTTTCTCTAAGTAGCTCTCATTGAAATATTGTTTACAATAATCTTCTGGTATTTGGAGTTGTTGAAGTAAGTAGTGCATTTTTTCTACTTTTGAAATATCCATTGATAGCCCTCCTACTCATCTACATCAATATAACGTCATAATACCTGAAACCCTTGCCAGTAATAAGACAAGGGTTTCAGATTTGGTTTCTACTAGAATAGGAACGTATAAAATCTCCTATTTCAATTACCGTGACAAGGTTAGCCACGCCCAGCTCCTAGTGAGACTTCCCTCACCTCTGTACGTCGCTAAACGGGCACTTGCGCTTTAGTACTTCTACAGGAATAGACGTTGGATATCATTCCATGTTACGACAATCATTAGGAGCATTAATAATGCAAACCCTACAAAATGAAAGATTCCTTCTTTTTCTGGTGGTACTGGCTTTCCGCGAATCGCTTCAATTCCAATAAATAGTAATCGACCACCATCAAGTGCAGGTAAAGGTACTAGATTAACAATCCCTAGATTAACGCTTAGCATTGCAGTCCATAACAGCAAATTCATGAATCCTGTTTGGACCACTTGATCTGTTGCATCATAAATCCCAACAGGACCTGAAAGCATATCAAGCGAAACCTGTCCGGTAATTAGCATCATTAAGTTAGTTAACACTAGCTTTGTTATGTCATAGGTTTGGATAAACCCATACTGTAACGTACCTAGAATAGATTTTTCGGTTGCTTGATATACACCAATTTGCCCTATGCTAATTGGTTCACCTTTTTGATTAACCGACTCTTTCTCGTTGGGCACAATCGTTATTACTTCCTCATTCCCATTTCTTAATATGACGAGTTCCATTTCTTGTCCTGGATTATCCCTTACGATGCTAGTAAATTCTTCCCAAGTTGAAACAGATTGATCTTCTATTTGGATGACTTCATCATTAGGTTGTAATCCAGCTTCTTCTGCCGGTGTATTCGGCTGAATCTGTCCCATGCGTGCTTCATCGACAGGCACACCTTGAATTATTCCTAAAATAATAAAGATTACAATTGCAAGCAAGAAATTCATCATAGGTCCGGCAAACAATTGCATTGCTCGTTGACCTGTTGTTTTAGATGCAAACTGTCGATTATATGGTGCTATTTGTGTTTCTTTTTCATCCATGATAAAGAATGCTTTTTCATCTACATCGAAACTCAGCAATTCATTTTCTTCATCAATTTCATAACCTTTGATGATTAACTGATGATCTAAATCAACATGCTCCACCTCGATTACCCTTGCATTCGGATGTTTCGATTTATTGTTCACAATAATTTTATTAACTTTACCTGCCTGATTAAATTCTAATCCGATATGGTGTCCTGGTTTTAATTCAATGATTTCGGGATCTTCACCAGCTACACGAACATAACCACCAGCAGGGATTAAACGAATCGTGTATAATGTTTCGTTTTTAGTGAATGAAAAAACCTTTGGTCCAAAACCAATTGCAAATTCACGGACAAGCATTCCGGCGCGCTTGGCAAAAATCATATGACCCCACTCGTGAATAAACACTAATATACCAAACATCAATATAAACGCAATAACAGTGGTCAAATATAGCACCTTCCTTCAATTGGTATTGGATTTCTTTAATAGGTAAGAAAGAATAGATAACTTTCTAACCATATAAGTGCAATTAAGACTTTCGTAAAACAGGCTTAGCGAGAATCATTTTTTATAAGATAAGCTTTAAATATGAGTTTATGTTCAAAAGGAGGCTAAAAAGGACCGAGACGGCTAAGTTCGCATCATTCTGGGAGAAGATTACTCGCCCAATTGAAAGCTTTGTATTTCCGCCTACACTAGCCCGTCCTAAGCGTGTTTCTACGCAGCGGACCTCACTAAATATAATGACTTCTACTTCGCTTTAGGATCTGACCATTTTAGCGTGACTACAAGGAATTCTTTCCCGAACCGCTGCGTAAGCAGGGGAAGTGTCTATCATTTTCTTGGCACTGATAGACAAGTCAAAGAGAGAATTTCGATGCGCATTATTCCGTACTTTTAGAACTAAAACTCTAAGTAAATTTAAACTTAAATTGAAGAATAGTACAACTCTAAGGTCATATTTTTTTACAAAAATTGAATGATATGTAGTATAGGAAGAACAAATAATAAGCTATCAAATCTATCCAAAATACCACCATGACCAGGAAGAATTTTCCCTGAATCTTTTACACCATAATTCCGCTTTAATGCAGATTCTACAAGATCACCAATTTGCCCAAATATTGACGCAAGTATTGTAACCCCTATTACGATAAGTAAAGAATGTGGGAATGGGTGAATTAGATGGAAAATCACCGCAATTACACAAGCAAGTACGATTCCACCGATCGCTCCCTCAACAGTTTTATTTGGACTAATCGTTGGCCAAAGTTTACGTTTTCCAAATGCGCGGCCAAATAGATACGCTCCAGTGTCAGTTGACCAAATAATGAAGAAGGCATAAAATATATTGCTTAGGCCATTCGCACCGTCTCTTGTCTCCATTAGATAATAGAATCCTAATCCAACATAGAAGGTTGCTAGTAGGATAAACCCAGCATCATCAAATGTAAATTTATTCTTTACAAGCACGATATAGGATAATAATAGTAAAATAATGATTGTAATTATTTCCAGCTCAGATAAAACGAGAAATGAAAATATTTCCGATTGGTTATATAGTAATATGACCCAAAGTAATAATGCTGCTAAAATAGAACTGACCCAATATCCATTGTTTTTTCTCATTCGAATTAGCTCAAATAAGCTGATTGTTGCTAAACCAGCTACCAATATTTTAAATGGCCATCCGCCGATAATAACAAATGGAACGAATACAATTAGGGCTAATAGTGCTGTGATCGTTCGTTGCTTCATAAATCTGACCTCTCCTTATATACCTCCGTAGCGTCTTTTTCGGTGTTGATATTCTTCCAGCGCTTGTCCAAATACTGCTTCATCGAAGTCTGGCCATAGTACATCTGTAAACCAAAATTCGGTGTAAGCTAATTGCCATAATAAGAAATTACTTAAACGTTGTTCACCACTAGTTCGAATTAATAAATCTGGATCTGTTAAATTATGTGTATAAAGATATTCAGAGAATACCTTCTCGTCAATTGAATCAATTGATAGCTTAGAGCCGTCAATATCAGTCATGATTTGCTTTATTGCGCGCATAATTTCTGATCTGCTTCCATAATTAAGTGCAAAATTTAATAGTAAACCGTCATTATCTTTCGTTTTATCAATCGCATATTGGACAGATTCTTGAGTATGCTTTGGTAGTGTTGAAATATCACCTATGATGTTGATTCTTACATTATTTTCAATTAATCCTGGGAGATAAATATGCAAAAATTCCTTTGGTAATTTCATTATAAAATCAATCTCTGATTTCGGTCTATTCCAATTTTCGGTTGAGAAAGCATATAACGTGAGAATTTGAATATTTGCTTCAACAGCGGTTTTCACAATCTTATTCACGGTCTTAACACCTGCTTGATGTCCAGCAATCCGAGGTAATCCTCGCTTCTCCGCCCATCGCCCATTTCCATCCATAATAATTGCGACGTGATTTGGAATATTTTCTATAGATTCTTGTTTATGTTGCTCTATTTGTTTACTTTTTAAAAATGGAATTTTCATCGCCATCGTTTGTCCTCCGCATGTGTTGATAGATTACGTCTACCTCTTACATAATTATTATGAATGAATAAGGAATTATATTACGCGTAAAGTTAATATAACAATGCCATCAATGTGATTTCAAATGTGAGAATTGACAATATCATTTTCGAAAATTGTACATACTTCAACTGCCTATACTTTCCTGATAAACACTACACAATTTATTCTGTCTTATTATAACATCGAATTCCTTTTATTATAACGAGGAGATGATAAAAATACAAAAGCCCCCTTATACAAGAGGGCGATTCTTATATTATTTTACACGTAAAAGGTGTATAAATAAAGGTAAAGTACTCTATTTAATAATAGAATGGCCTTTATATATTATTACACTTCCATAATTTCTTGTTCTTTTTCTTTCGCTAACTGTTCGATTTTAGCAATGAAATTATCTGTTTCTTTTTGAACGGATTCTTGTGAGCTTCTTAGTTCATCCTCAGTAATTTCACCGTTTTTCTCTTCTTTTTTCAATTGATCATTTGCATCACGACGTACATTTCTTACTTGCACACGATATTCTTCCGTATACTTGCTTACCACTTTAACTAAATCTTTTCGTCTCTCTTCTGTAAGTGCAGGAATACTAATACGAATAACATTTCCATCATTTGATGGTGCGAGACCAAGATCTGCAATTTGAATTGCTTTCTCAATATCTTTAATTGCTGTTTTATCATAAGGTGTGATTACTAATAATCTTGCTTCTGCAGCCGCAATAGAAGCTATTTGATTTAATGGTGTTGGAGCACCATAATAATCCACGTTTACACCATCCAAAAGACTTGGATTAGCACGCCCAGCTCTTACAGTTGCTAAGCTTTTTGAAAAAGCTTGAACAGTTTGTTCCATTTTATCTTTCATTTCTTTCATAATTACATCTGACATGTTTATTTCCCCCTTATTGTTGTCCCGATTATTTCACCTTCGACAACTTTTTTAATATTTCCTTCTTCTGTGATAGAAAATACAATTAATGGGATATCATTATCCATACTTAGTGATGAAGCTGTTGCATCCATAACGCCAAGTCCTTCATTTAACATTTCCATGTAAGATAAGCTTTCGTATTTCGTCGCATCCTTATTTAATTTAGGATCCGCTGTGTAAACGCCATCCACATTATTTTTAGCCATTAGGATTACTTCCGCTTCGATTTCAGCAGCTCTTAATGCCGCAGTTGTGTCTGTAGAGAAATACGGATTCCCTGTTCCAGCAGCGAAAATGACAACGCGATTCTTCTCTAAATGTCTGATTGCTCTTCTTCTTATGTATGGTTCAGCAACCTGACGCATTTCTATTGATGTTTGTACTCGAGTCTCAACTCCGACATTTTCTAGTCCATCTTGAAGTGCTAAGGAATTCATTACCGTTGCCAACATCCCCATATAATCCGCTGATGCACGGTCCATTCCCATTTCACTACCGACTTTCCCACGCCAGATATTTCCTCCACCAACTACGATGGCTACTTCAACACCTAATTCTACTACTTCTTTCACTTGCTCTGCAATTGATTTAATCGTTTTAGGATTAATACCAAAATCCTGGTCACCACTTAAGGCTTCTCCACTCAATTTCAGCACTATTCTACGGTACTTTGCTGTTGTCATAATTACCTCCATAGAAGCTTGATATTTTATATGTAATTTAAATATTCTGTAAAAATGTTAGCGTTTATGTTGAAATAGGGAACAAAATTTGTCCCCTATCCCAACATATAACTATATTTAAATTACTATTTTTTGTTGACTTGGCTCATTACTTCTTCAGCAAAGTTTTCTTCGCGTTTTTCTAATCCTTCACCAACTTCATAACGAACAAATGAAGTAACAGTAGCACCTTTATCAGCTACATATTTTTTCACTTTTTGATCTGGATCTTTAATAAAGCTTTGGTCAAGTAGGCAAATTTCTTCAAAGAATTTATTTAGGCGTCCTTCTACCATTTTTTCAACAATGTTTTCAGGTTTGCCTTCATTTAGCGCCTGTGCCTTTAAAATTTCACGTTCATGATTTGTCTCTTCTTCAGAAACTGCATCACGTGAAACGTATTTAGGTTTAGCAGCAGCGATATGCATTGCAATATCTTTTGCAAGTTGCTCATCATTTGTTCCTTCTAATACAGATAGAACACCGATACTTCCACCCATATGTAAGTAAGCACCAAACACATCATTATCTGTTTTGTTAAAGATTGTGAAACGACGTAAAGAAATCTTCTCACCGATTTTAGCTATTGCTGCATTGATGAATGTTTCTACTGTTTCTCCATCACCATGAAGTTTTTGTTGTAATGCTTCTTCCACGTTTGCAGGTTGCTCTTTAACTAAGTGTTTTCCTAACTCACCTAGTAAGTCTTTAAACATGTCGTTTTTCGTTACAAAGTCAGTTTCACAGTTCACTTCTAGAAGAACTGCAGTATTGTTGTCTACATCTACAAATGTAGCACCTTCAGCAGCAATTCGGTCTGCTTTTTTAGAAGCTTTTGCAATTCCTTTTTCACGAAGATAGTCAATTGCTTTATCGATATTACCTTCTGTTTCTTGAAGTGCTTTTTTACAATCCATCATACCTGCACCAGTTTTTTCACGTAGTTCTTTTACCATTTTTGCAGTAATATTCATGTTTTTGTCCTCCTTTAAAATTATCAGGCTTGTCTCTCAAAATAAACTCTTAAAAAAAGGTGATAAAAGGTTCCTCTCCTCTTATCACCCTAACCTTTTTGGTAGAAAGGAAAGCATGCTTTTCTTTCTATATTAGTGCAACGAAGGCTACTTAATACCTAAAGGTTTCGTTAGGTCCTCGTTTTAAAATGCGATTACGCTTGTTCTGATTCTTCTGCAGCTTCTTCAGTAACAGCTTCTTCTACAGGAACTTCTTCAACTTCTTCTTCCTGTTTCACTTCTAAAATAGCATCTGCCATTTTAGATGTCAAAAGTTTAACCGCACGAATAGCATCATCATTTGCTGGAATAACATAATCGATTTCATCTGGATCACAGTTTGTATCTACAATCCCGATAATCGGAATGTTTAATTTATGAGCTTCAGCGATCGCGATACGTTCTTTACGTGGGTCAACGATGAACAAAGCATCAGGTAGCTTTTTCATTTCTTTAATTCCACCTAAGAATTTAACTAAACGATCTTTTTCTTTTAATAAATTAACAACTTCTTTTTTAGGTAAAACATCAAATGTTCCATCTTCTTCCATACGCTCAATGTCTTTTAGACGATTGATACGTTTACGGATTGTTTGGAAGTTTGTAAGTGTACCACCTAACCAACGTTGGTTAACAAAGTACATACCAGAACGAATTGCTTCGTCTCTTACTGAGTCTTGTGCTTGTTTTTTCGTACCAACGAAAAGGATTGTACCGCCATTTGATGCGATTTCCTTTACAAAATTGTACGCTTCATCAACCTTCTTAACTGTTTTTTGTAGGTCAATGATATAAATTCCGTTACGTTCCGTGAAGATGTATTTTTTCATCTTTGGATTCCAACGGCGAGTCTGATGTCCGAAATGTACACCAGCTTCTAATAGTTGCTTCATAGAAATTGCTGCCATGATAAATTCCTCCTATTTGGTTTTTGTATTTCCCTCCGTCCAGATCATCTTCATGTAAAGACCAATGATATCAATGGCACCCTTCACATAAATCACCAGACGTGTGTTTTATTTACCTATTCAATTAGTTTGAACATAGTATTTACACCAGAAGTTACTATAACATAATGATACAATGTAATCAAGCTTTTTTATTATTTTTGATGCAATTTAATAAATAGTTCTACTTCCGTTTTTCCGCGGTCTAATTTTTGTGCTATTTCTGTAATCGACATCCCTTGATGGTGAAGCTGTAATATTCTTGCTTCTAATGAAGTTTCAATTAAATCATCAACCTTTGCATCAATAAATGGCGCAGCATACTTTGCTGTAGGTTCAACATTGATTTCCTTCTGGTGATTATCATTTTTTAGATTATTAGACACAACTTGAGTCTTCTCAGGCTTGATATGAGGAGGTGTTTTGGAACTAATTTTATCTTGCAATCGATTATTCTCTTCCTTTATTTCTTGTAAATACAATTCGAATAATTCCGTTATTTCTGCAGTATCTGCTTTTTTAAATGATTGTAACTGTTGAGAAAGTCGATAGATTGCATATAATGCAACAATATGTATTAAAAAACTAATTATAAGTAATAGTGACTGCATGATTTTCCTCCTGTCTAAAAGAATAGGAAAGTATAAAAGATTACTTATTTTGTTGCCATGCATGGTCGGCCACTTTTAGTTCTAGTGCTAAAGCTGCAGCGAGCTTCCTTTCCCTCCGTGCGTAGCAAATCAGCCATGGGGATTTTGTTCGTCTTCCCACCCATTTTAACGAAAATATTAGTACCAACTTTTAATTAAAAAAGATTGATGACAATATTATTTTAAATTAAATTCATAGGTACAAAATAATAATTACTTTAATTAAATCGCTTATATTTTCCAAAGGAAACAATAACAGTGGCATGAATATTATTTCTAACCCACAGTGTTGCTTCCTCTCCTATATCGATTTGCTCATCAAGCTGTTAAATTACTTCTGCAAAATTCACTAATTTAGGCTTAGCATAGCGAATACCGTTTCTTTGCCTTAAACATGAAATACGTATACTTGGTTCTTGCGCAATAAATCACCGGTATTGACCTTTGGAGGCTACGATGACTTTTGAATTTTAGTTAACGTATTTTTCAGTTTGAAGATCGATTTTTTATGAATTTGAGATATTCTTGAAGTAGTCAATCCTAAAATCTGACCAATTTCTGTAAAAGTTAATTCATCATA
Source organism: Oceanobacillus chungangensis (assembly GCF_003369565.1). Taxonomy (GTDB): domain Bacteria; phylum Bacillota; class Bacilli; order Bacillales; family Amphibacillaceae; genus Oceanobacillus; species Oceanobacillus chungangensis. The sequence goes on from NZ_PIOD01000011.1 coordinate 162,251, forward strand.
ATAGAATAGGCTTACAACCATTTGCTCATTCTTATTTAAAGCTTTAATCCCCATCACTAGTTCGTCTTTTAATTCACCCTGAAGCAACTGCATCTCTGGCAAAGTTGCCTCATCTGGGATTGAATAACCAATTCCTTCTTTTAATTCTTCTGCATTGTTTTTCGGTTTCTCTTCGATAGAGAGGACATTTGCATAAAGTGAATCACTAACAATCGATTCAACCTCCCTGCTTGATATGCCCATTTGTTCTGCAATTTCCTTGGAGCTAGGCTGTCTTTTTAGTGCTTGCTCTAATTCAATTGAAACTTGATTTACCTTCTTCGTCTTTTCTCTGAGTGATCTAGGTAGCCAATCTAACTTTCTCAGACCATCTAGAATTGCTCCCTTTATACGAAAAGATGCATAGGTATCAAATTTTAAGTCCCGACTAGGATCAAATTTTTTTAATGCATCATACAATCCAAGTAAACCAAGACTTTTTACATCATCTTTATTCACGCTTTTCGGTAAATTGCTCGATATTCTCTCCACATGAAAATTAACCAAATACATATAATTAACAATTAGCTCGTTTGCAGCATCATTGCTGCGATACTTTACCCAATTATCCCAATGTTCTTGTTCGATAGGAGTATCATTAGTTGTCATATTAAATTGCTCCTCCTTCGCCCTTAGAATAAACATGCAACTAATTATGTAGTAAAAATGACGGTGACTGCGAAATGCAACCATTTACCGATGAAATCAGCAAAGCTTTTAACTGAACATTGATACAAGAAGCATTAAAATTATAGAAACAAGCTTAAATAACATATTCGTCACTTCGTACTTTTCGAATCTTTAATTCACTTGTTATCGGATCAAACTCTATCGTCCTACCGGAATTACCACCCACATCAGAGGATACAATTGGTATTTCAAATCCCTTTAACATTTCTTTTACCATATCAACATTTCGAGCACCGATTCGCATCGTATCAGAGTTTGACGTAAACTGAAACATTTGAGCTCCTCCGGCGATTTTTGCTTTTAACCGCAGTTTACTTGCACCATTTCGAACTAACTCATCCACTAGGATCGGAATAGCAGTGTCAGCATATTTAAATGCATTTAAATTAGTTTGCTTTGTATGTGATGAATCAGGAAGTAGTACATGGGCCAATCCTGCAATTCTCTTCGTATCGTCATAAACAACGACCCCAACGCAAGAGCCGAGACCTAGTGTCCGGATTGTATCTGGTGCTTTTACAAACTTCAAATCTGCAATGCCAACTCTTATCACTGTTTGATTTGAATTTTTCATAGATGTTCACTTATTCCTAACGCTGTAAATAATTTTGATAATGCCTCTGGGTGTGGAACAAAAAAGAAATTTCCATGGATGCCATCTTCAAGATTACTACTCTCAATCTTCGTATCAATAATAATCGCATAATCAGAAACCTGTGAGAGTTCAATTATTCCCATTGTTAAAACAGCACCAGCCATATCGATGCTTAGATGTGGTACAGATGGCTGCATATTAATATTCGTAAAATCCGATAATGCAGTAAGATATGAACCCGTTACTATATTTCCAATTTCTTGCAGTGCAGATAACGTCACTTCATTCACCGAATGATTATCTGTCAATGAAAAGTCGTGGTTATCAGTTAAATTCCTGACTAACATTTCCGCTTCTTCTACTTTCAAAATAAAATAAACAGTCCCAGGAACTTCCCCGTTAATTTGAAAGAGCAGCGCAACAACTAACTCTTCGGGACCACCAATCATTTCCATCATCTGATCAAAATCGAGAATATTAACAGAAGGAACTTGCATATTAATCTTTCTATTCGTTAACTTTGCCATCGATGTTGCAGCATTTCCTGCGCCAATATTTCCAATTTCTCGTAAAAGGTCCTTTTGAGTACCCGTCAAGTTAAAATATTCCATTTGCTCAGTCTTCCAAGAATACTAAAGATTCATTTGCTTCCATTTTTAATACCTTTTGTAAATTAAGCAGTACTATTAGACGATTATTGTATTTGGTCACACCATCAATATAATCAATATCAATAGAACCAATAGCAGCAGGCGGTTGTTCGATCATTTCTTCTGGCACATCAATAATATCATTTGCAGCATCAACAATTAATCCCACTTCCATCTCAGGCAGTGTAACAATGATAATGCGTGTCGATTCACTGACTGCAATTTCTTCCATACCAAAACGTAATCGTAAATCTATTATTGGTGTAACAACACCTCGAAGGTTTATTACTCCTTTAACAAATCCAGAAGTTTGTGGAACCCTTGTAATTGTATGCATCTTCTCAATAGCCCCTACCTGGTCTACTGGTAATGCATACTCTTCATCTTTTAATTGAAAAACAATAACTTTTCCATCATTTGTAATATCTTTCTCCATCATGGTTTCCTCCCTAGCGTTTACTTCAAATTTCTCTCTAATTTTACTAGCATTTCCCCTACATGATGCAGTGGGACAACATGATCAACTAATTTGGTGTCAGCAGCTGCTTTCGGCATTCCAAATACGATTGCTGTTTCTTTTGCTTCTGACAAAACGATTGTTTGTGGATCCATTTCATTTAAGCGTTTGATACCCTCTGACCCATCATTCCCCATCCCAGTTAGTACAACAGCAATTTTATTTGTGCTCGTCAGCGTAGCGACGGAGTCAAATAGTTCATCTACTGCAGGACGATGTCCATTTCTTAAGGCTTCTTTTGATAATTTAATTTTTATTATTTGCCCTACTCTGACTACCTTCATATGGAAATTTCCTGGTGCAATATATGCCGTATTATTTTTAATTATCTCTCCATCTACGGCTTCTTTCACTTCTATTTTAGTCAAGGTATTTAAACGATTAGCAAGTGACTTCGTAAACCCTTGAGGCATGTGCTGTACAATTAATATTGGCGGAATAAAATCACCGGGAAGATCTGTCAATACTTGCTGTAATGCTCTAGGTCCACCCGTTGACGTACCAATTGCTATAATAGTATTATCGAAAATCTTTTTCGCTGTTTTCCTCGTTGTTACAGTATTGAATTTCCTTAACTGTTTAGACTTATTAAAATTAACTTGCCAAGCAGTGATAACTGTTCGGATTATCTCTTCCTTGATCGAAGTCAAATTTAGCGAAATAGGTCCTGAAGGCTTCATAATAAAATCTACGGCGCCTTTAGAGATAGCTTCAATTGTACTGGATGCTCCTTCTTCCGAGACACTAGATAACATTACGACTGGTAATGGATTCTTAAGCATAATTTCCTGTAATGCATCTATCCCATCCATCACAGGCATGTGAATATCCATTGTCACAACATCTGGGTTAAACATCTCGATTTTCTTCAGACCATCTTCACCATTACGTGCTGTCGAAACTACTTCAATACGTGGATCACTAGATAATATATCCGTGATAACTTTTCTCATAAATGCGGAATCATCAATTATGATAACTCGAATCGGTTTCATCATTTTACCTCTCCAATAGCATTTGTTTTAACCTCTGGATAAATGAAGTTTCTTTTGTATTACTATTTTTTGTAATGTTTAAATAGTTATAAGTCAGTGCTTGCATCGCTTTTGATATTTTTGACTGCCTATTAAACAATATAAATGGGGTCTGTTTAATTACGGAATTAGTGACGCTCTTATCCTCTGGTAAAATACCGAGTTTCTCAATTTCGATTTGCAGAAACTGCGATACAACTTGCTTAAATCTTTCCAATGATTGTTCTCCTTCCTTTTGTGAGGAAGAGCGATTCATGATAACTGATAGAGGCATATCTCTGTTACTACCATTAACAAATTTTATCGCACTGTATGCATCCATAATCGACGTTGGTTCTGGTGTCATAACGACGATACATTCATCCGCTGCAAGAATAAAGAATAAACTTTCCTTCGTCACTCCCGCACCCATATCAAAAAGAATATAGTCATACAGTTGAACAACATCATTGTATTGTTGATAAAAGTGATCCTTCTTCCCTTCATCTAACGAAAAGAATTCATTAACACCGGATCCTCCTGCTATAAACCCCAGGTTCTTAGGTCCTAGTTCAATAATATCGTGTATCGATTCATAGTGATGGAACAAATCAAAGACTGACTTCTTTGCATGCAACCCTAATAATATATCAATGTTTCCCATTCCAACATCTAAATCAATCAGCAGTACTTTCTTTCCTTCATTTATTAATTCCAACGAAAAATTAACTGCAATATTGGATTTGCCGACTCCACCTTTACCACTAATAATACATAGTGTCTTCGCTTGCTTTGAATCACTTGATATTGCTAACTTTCTACGTAAGCTTGCAGCCTGATCATGCATCACCAAAATCACCTACAAGAAGTTCTGCAATTCGTTCGGTAGATACTTTCATTAGATCATCAGGTACATCTTGTCCATTTGTAACATAGGCAACGCCTATCTGATTATCTATTACAACATTAAGCATACTACCATACTGCCGTGTTTCATCAAGCTTCGTAAAGATTACTTCTTTTACGGAAAGATGCCTGAATTGCTTATATATTTCTATAATATCTTGTGGTTTAGCCGTTAAGGATAGTACAACATACGTATCCATCGCAACTTGCATGGCCACACTTTTTTCTAATTCACGTACATATTTCTCATCTCGGAAGTTTCTGCCTGCAGTATCCACGAGAATGACATCATAATCGTGGAATTTTTCCACTGCCCGTTTATAATCAGGAATAGAATATGCTACTTCTAAAGGGATATTTAATATTTTCGCATATGTTTTCAATTGATCAATTGCCGCTATCCGATATGTATCTGTTGTTATGAATGCAACTTTTTTATGATCCTTCAATATCATATTCGCAGCAATTTTAGCAATTGTCGTCGTCTTTCCAACCCCAGTTGGACCAACAAATTGAATCACTTTTTTCTCATATGCGATACTGTTAAATGGTATATCCTGAAGCATTTCATTAATGAGCTCTTTCGTATCTCGCTTCACTGTATCCATATCAGCAGTAATTTCGGCTGCTTCATGCCTGGCAATTAGCGCATCGATAATTTGTCGTGCAATTGTAGAACTAATCTCATGATAGAGCAAATGCTGATACATTTCTTGATATTGTATCGGGTATTGATTCACTTTCTCGGCTTGATATTCCATCATTTTTTTAAGCTGCTTTAACTCACTTAAGACAATTGCACTTTCATTATTTGCTCTTTGCGGCAAAAAGTGGTCCAGCTTTTTTTCTTGCACCATTCTCTTCTCTTCTAATTTACGTTGCTTTGGCACAGAATCAAGTGCAGCAACTACTTCAATTCTTTTTTTCTTAAATAAGCCCAAAATGCCACCCTGCTGTATTTCTTGTGAATTTAATATAACAGCATCTGGTCCAAGTTCTTTTCGTATTTCTTTCATTGCTTCTAGCATTGTTGGCGCTATATACTTTTTCATCTTCATGCTACATTCACCACTCCAACACTTTGAACTTGTACATTTGGTTCTAGCTCATTATATGACAGTACGACAACCTGAGGTAAGAACCTGTCTAGTAACTGTTTTAAATACATGCGAATTGCTGGGGAACATAATATTATTGCTGTTTCTTCTTGAAGCGTTAGCTTTTCTACTTCTGCATGAACCGTTTTAATTATCGATTGCTGAGATTCCGGGTCTAAAGATAGAAAATTACCATGCTCCGTTTGTTTAATATTTTCAGCAATTATTTTTTCTACTTTTCCTGATACTGTGATCACTTTTAAGGACAGGTCATCAGCTGTATATTGCTTTGTAATTTGAGCAGATAATGCTTGCCTTACGTATTCCCCTAATAGCTCGGTATCGTTAGTTAACTTCGAAAAATCAGCCAGTGTTTCGAAAATGATTGGTAAATTGCGAATTGAAATACTTTCTCTTAATAATTTTGCAAGGACTTTTTGAATATCTCCAGTTGCAAGTGGCTCTGGTGTCACCTCATCAACTAAAATTGGATATGATTCTTTAAGGTGGTCAATTAACTGTTTCGTTTCTTGTCTTCCTAGTAAAATATGTGCATAATTCTTAATTACCTCAGTAATATGTGTCGAGACAACAGATGGTGGATCCACCACTGTATAACCTGACAATTCAGCTTCATCCTTTATTTCTTCGCTTATCCATTTAGCTGGCAAACCAAATGCAGGTTCTTTCGTGTCGATACCTTCAATTTCGTCGTCATCAATACCTGGAGCCATCGCTAAATAATGATCTAATAGTAATTCACCTGAAGCTACGACATTCCCTTTAACCTTGAGCCGATACTCATTCGGATTAAGTTGAATATTGTCACGGATACGCACTACTGGAATAACGATTCCAAGTTCTATCGCTAATTGCCTGCGAATCATCACAATTCGATCCAATAAGTCCCCACCCTGATTTGCATCTGCTAATGGAATAAGTGCATAACCAAACTCAAATTCTATAGGATCCATACTTAATAGATTCACTACATTTTCCGGGGATCGCATCGCAGAACTTTCAGCCTGTACATCTTCCTCAATATCTGCTATTTCTGGTTCATTAGACTGTTTTAACAACATGTAACCGCTGATTGCTAATAATCCCGCAAGTGTTGTAGTTAATAAGAAATTAATAGGAGTAATTACTCCTATTAGAAACATTGTTCCAGCAGCAATAAATAATAATTTCGGGTATTGCGTTAGCTGTCCTGTTACTTGTGTGCCCAAATTTCCTAAACCACTTGATCTAGTCACTACAATACCTGTTGCAGTTGATACTAATAATGCTGGGATTTGACTTACTAACCCATCACCAACAGTTAGACGAGTAAAGGTTGTAACAGCTTCGCCAACTGGCATTCCCATTTGCATCATTCCAATGATAATTCCAAATACGATATTAATAATAACAATAATGATACCAGCAATTGCATCGCCTTTAACGAACTTACTGGCACCATCCATGGAACCATGAAAATCCGCTTCTCTTTCCACTTTTTCACGTCTTTCTCTTGCTTCTTTTTCGGAAACTAGACCAGCATTTAAGTCTGCATCAATAGCCATTTGCTTTCCTGGCATCGCATCAAGGGAGAACCTTGCTGCTACTTCAGATACACGCTCCGAACCTTTCGTAATGACTAGGAAGTTGATAATGACTAGTATGATAAATACTACAAAACCAACTAATGGATTATCACCAATTACGAATGATCCAAACGTATCTACAACACCACCAGCATCTCCTTCTGATAATATCGCTCTTGTCGTTGATACATTTAGTGCTAGGCGAAATAACGTTAATAATAAAATCAATGTAGGAAATACGGAAAACTGTAACACTTCCGTCGTATTCATTGATACTAAAATAACAATTAGGGACAAGGTTATATTCACTAAAATAAGTATGTCTAATAGCCATCCCGGTAATGGAATTACTAGCATCATTATTACTACAATTACCGCTACAAGAACGGATAAATCTCGTACTTTCATGGATGACTCTCCTCATTGCTTAAGCTTTTTTCTCTAGTCGGTAAACATATGCCAAAATTTCGGCAACTGCCTTGTAAAATTCCTCTGGTATGACATCACCAATTTCAACGGCTTTATATAAGGCCCGCGCTAGCGGCCGATTTTCAATCATGACGACATCATGTTCTTTTGCAATTTCCTTAATCTTTAATGCCGTTTGATCAACACCTAGTGCAATAACATATGGTGCGCTTGCTTTTTGCTCATCATATTTTATTGCAATTGCGTAATGCGTCGGGTTCGTAATAACTACATCTGCATTTGGCACTTCGCTCATCATTCGTCTTGTCGCTGCTTGCCTTTGTTTCTCTTTAATCTTAGATTTAATTAATGGGTCACCTTCCATATTTTTATACTCATCTTTGATATCTTGTTTTGACATTCTCAAGTTTTTTTCATAATCAAAACGTTGGTACGCATAATCAAGTATGGCTAAAAATAATAATGCAATCGTCGCAGAAATACCCATTGTCGTTGTGACCGTACCGAAAAAAGATAGTGCATTCTCTGCCGTCGTAAAGGCGGTCATTAGCATCTCATCCTTATATATCCAAATGATAAAGAATGTGATTGCACCGATACAAACAATTTTTAATAATGATTTTAATAACTCTACTAAAGCTCGGATTGAAAATATCCGTTTGGCACCTTGAATGGGATCAATTCGCTTCAAATCAAACTTTAGTGATTCGGTTGTAAATAAAAAACCTATCTGTAAAAAATTTGAAGCAAGTGCTGCGATAATTGCAATTATAAATATAGGAGCTACCATTTTCATAAGCTCAAAGACTGTTATTAAGAAAGTTTGCATTACACTAGAGACGGTAACTTCTTGATCTATATAATTTGTAAAAAATTGTTCATATAGTGTGGTCATATGACCTAATATATAATTACTAAACAGAATTAAGGTAACAAGACAACTTAATAATAAAATCGCCGCATTAACATCTTGGCTTTTTGCCACTTTACCTTTTTTACGTTCATCTTGTCTTTTCTTTGGAGTTGCCTTCTCAGTCTTCTCACCTGCAAAAAACTGTAATTCCATTTTTAGTTGCAAGTTAAGCACCTCCGAATAATTGCATTAACCCACGCATCGTCTTAAACATCGTATCAAATAAATACTGTGCTAATGACATATAAAGCGGTAGAAATATTAAAAGTGCGACTAAGCCTACGATTATTTTCAGTGGCAGCCCAACAACAAAAACATTCAGCTGTGGAACCGTTCGTGCAATTATACCTAGCGCAATATCAACTAAAAATAAACAACCAACAATAGGCAGCGCAATTTGAAAAGCAATAATAAACATATTATTAAACGAATGGATAACAAAATCAGCAATTGATTTATTTTCAAATGGAATAAAAGTATCTATTGGAATGAATTGATAACTATTATAAATTCCATCGATAATTAAATGATGACCATCGATTGATAAGAGAAATAATAATGATGTGATATTCAAAAACTGTCCACTTATTGGACTTTGAGTCCCTGTTTGTGGATCCATTACATTGGCAATCGCAAATCCCATTTGAAAATCAATTAACCCCCCTGCTACTTGAATAGCAGAAAGAATTATAAACGCGATAAGTCCAATTAACATTCCGACAATTATCTCTTTCATAAGCAGCAAGAGGAACATCTCGTCGATCGCAATCAAGGACGTATCAACTGTATAGAACATTGTTAATGCTAAGAAAAAGCTAAATCCAATTTTATATTGAACTGGAATTGTACGATAAGAAAATAAAGGCATTGTAACAAAAAAGGCCATTACCCTTACAAAGATTAATAGAAATACTGGTAGACTATTCAAATTTATTAATTCAAGCATAATTTACCCCACAAACTGGTTTAAGCTTTGAAATATTGATGCAGTAAACTCTACCATCGTTGTTAACATCCATGGACCGAGAAATATTAGTCCAACTAATACTGCAATAATCTTCGGGACAAAGGCCAATGTTTGTTCTTGAATCTGTGTTGTAGCTTGGAAAATACTCACAAGCAGACCAACAGCAAGGGCCAAAATTAATAAAGGTCCTGTTACAAGTAACAGTGTTGATATTGCATTTTCTGCCAATGCCAAAACGTATTCACTACTCATTTACCTTATAGCCCCTTTCATCCTGCTAAAAACCATCTAACAACGAATGTGTAATTAAATACCAGCCATCTACTAAAACAAATAATAAGATTTTAAATGGTAATGAAATCATTACTGGCGGTAACATCATCATCCCCATTGACATGAGAATACTAGCAACAGCCATATCAATAACCAAAAACGGTATGAAAATCATAAAGCCCATTTGAAATGCTGTTTTTAATTCACTAATCGCAAAAGCTGGAACTAATGTCGTTAGCGGAATATCCTGGATTGTTTCAGGCTGTTCAATTTGTGAGTAATTTAAAAATAATGCTAAATCCTTTTGTCTTGTGTGGCTAGCCATGAAATCTTTTAATGGTGTACTGGCATTGTCATATGCTTCGTCCAATGTTATTTCTTCTGCAAATAAAGGTTCTAATGCTTCCTCATATACTTGATTAAATATTGGTGCCATGATGAAAAAGGTCAAGAATAGTGCAAGACCAATTAAAACTTGGTTTGGCGGCATTTGTTGTGTACCGAGTGATGTTCGAACAAATGACAATACAATAATGATCCTTGTGAAGCTCGTCATCAAAATTAAGATTCCTGGCGCTAATGATAAAACTGTTAGTAATAAAATTAATTTAACAGATGTCGCTACATTTGAGGGGTCAGAGCTCGAAAACATATCAACAAATTCATTCATTATTATCTTCCTTCTGCTCTTGCGTTTTAATCAATTTCTCTCTGTTTTTCTTTAATTCATCAAGTTCGTTAGAAAACAACTTTTTGAACTTCTTGCCATCTGTAGCTTTATTGTCATCTGTTTTCAATTGGAAAATCGAGCTAAAAAGCGAACTAGAAATGAAATCATTTGTAAGATTCTCATCTTTATGTAATAGACCTTCTTTCACTTCTTCCTCTGTAATTTCCATTAACAGCTCGATATTATCACCAACACCTAGTAGGAAAACTTGATTGCCAACCCTTACCAGCTGAATCGTTTTATTTTGCCCGAGAGATATGCCACCTAATTTTTCTAATGCTTTTACTTGATTATTTAATAATTTATTACGTTTATTTAAAAATCTTAATAGGAAGTATATAAGAGCTAGTACTAATACTAGGGCAAAAAACATCCTCACGATAGACAGTGCGAGTGCTTCTGTATTATCCCCGCCTGTTAAAAGTTCTTCATTTTCTTCTTTACTATCACTATGTAAGTTATCATTCATTTCATCACAATCAATATCTTTCTCAATACAATCCTTAGCGTTCGATGTTGCTGCCACTACTGTAATACTAGGAAATACATATAGTGACAGAACAACGGCAACACATAAGTAAACAATGATTTTAAATTTCAAGATACTCACTCGTTTCTTAATTTAAAGCTTTTTGGATTGCCTCAATTACACGATCAGCTTGAAACGGTTTTACAATAAAATCCTTCGCTCCAGCTTGTATTGCGTCAATAACCATTGCTTGCTGCCCCATCGCAGAGCACATAATAATTTTTGCTTCAGGGTTAAATGCTTTGATATTTTTTAAGGCAGTGATTCCATCCATTTCAGGCATCGTAATATCCATTGTTACTAGATCAGGTGAGAGTTCTTTATATTTTTCAACAGCTTGTGCCCCATCCTGTGCTTCACCAACAACTTCAAAGCCATTCTTAGTTAAAATATCTTTAATCATCATACGCATAAATGCTGCATCATCTACTACTAAAATTCGTTGTGCCATTATAATTCCCCCATAATTAGTTATTTTAATTTCAATAAACGATCTGGCTTACTAATAATATCCGTCACCCGGACACCAAAGTTCTCATCAATTACCACTACTTCGCCCTCAGCGATTAATTTATCATTAACAAGAATATCTACTGGTTCACCTGCTAGTTTGTCTAGCTCAATAATTGAACCTGATGTGAGATCGAGAATATCCTTAATAGATCGTTTCGTCCGACCAAGCTCAACGGTAATTTTTAAAGGAATATCAAGGAGCATATCCAAATTTCTTTGTTCAGATTGATTTAATTCCACTTTTTCAAAGTTAGAAAATGATGCTTCTTGAATTGTTGCCTGTTCTGCACCTAACTGATTTCCTAAAAATTGCGGTACCTGAGCTACTGGTTGTTCAGCAGATTGCTTATTAGTTGATGCCGTTTGTGGAACTGATTCTATTTTAGGATCTATAGTTCTTTCCAAAGTTTCTATTGTAGCTGCAACTTCAGTAGTTAAGTTTTCTGATTCTCTATTTGTATCTTCATTCAATAATTGATCAACTAACTGCTTAGCAAATTGCATTGGCATTAGTTGCATCATATCCGAGTCAATCAAATCTCCTACCATTAATCGGAATGAAACTCGAACATAGGCCTCCTCATCAAAGAAAGTTTCGTTTGTTACGGAATCATCTAAAATGGATGGAGGTGAAATGTCTACTTTCCTGCTAAAAATGGTAGACATGCTAGTTGCTGCTGCACCCATCATTTGATTCATTGCTTCTTGGACAGCACTTAAATGGATTTCATTCAATTCCGTATCCGGACTTGTTCCGTCTCCTCCAAGCATAATGTCTGCGATAATCGCAGCATCATTTGCCTTAATAATGAATACACTTTTACCTGTAAAACCGTCTGTGTAATTCACTTGGATACTTACGGGCTGAAATGAAAATGCTTCTTTCAGTTCACTATTTTCAATAACAGCTACACGAGGTGTAGTAATTTCCACTTTTTGATTCAGCAAGGTTGATAGTGTTGTTGCAGAACTACCGAATGAAATATTTCCAATTTCACCTAGTGTGTCAACTTCAATACTGGATAGATAACCTTGTGAGTCAGATTCTTTTTCCTCTACGTTATCGTTATCAGAACTTATGTTTAATAATGCATCAATTTCGTCCTGAGACAGCATACCGTCATTCATTATCTTCATTCACCCCTTTAATTTCTTCCAATACTTGCACAGACATTTTGTTTTTATACTTTCCTGGCTGTACTTTAAATTTAGGTTTATCATTAATTACTAATGTAAGTGGATCATCTATTGGTTGGTTCAACGCAATAACATCTTGATTATTCAACTTTAAGAACTCTTGAATTGATATCGTCGTCTCACCCAATATTGATTTTACATCTATTTGTGTTTGTTGAATATGTTTTGTTAATTTATTATAGCTTTCTGAATCTCGCTCTTTATTCGGAGATTGCATCCAATAATGGGCAGATAATTTCGAAATAATTGGTTCGAGTAAAATATGTGGTATACAAATATTAATCATCCCACTTGTCTCACCAATTGCCGTTGATAATGAAACTACAACAACCGTTTCATTAGGAGAAATCATTTGTATAAATTGTGGATTCTCCTCGAAATCCTCTAATCTCGGATGTATCTCCGTAACTGATGACCATGCTTCCGTCAAACTTTCTTCTGCTTTTTCAAACACTTGCCTTAACAGTATTTTTTCAATTTCCGTTAATCCTTCATTTTTATAAGTGCTACTTCCTTTTCCACCTAGAATCCGATCTAAAATTGCATATGCGATGTTCGGGTTAATTTCCATAATTAGTCTACCATCGAGTGGCTCGACGCTGTATATATTTAATATCGTCATTTTAGGAACAGAACGAATGAATTCTTCAAACGGTATTTGGTCTACTGAAGTCACTGAGATATTAACAAACGATCTAAATTGTGTTGAAAAGAATGTCGTTAATAATCGTGCATAATTTTCATGTATTCTTGAGATACTTCTTATTTGATCTTTGGAAAAACGTAATGCTCGTTTAAAATCATAGACACGAACCCTTTTTTCCTGCTCTTCTTTTTTTAATTCTTCGGCATCCATTTCTCCTGAACTTATAGCAGATAACAATGCATCAATTTCATTTTGCGAAAGAATTTCGTTCATTACAAATACTCACCTCCAGATTGGAGTATCTATCTACTATTGCAGAATTTTATTTATCGTATAGACAGCTGTTATGCTGCCATCCTTCATTACTTCATTTAATTTCGTTCTTAATATATCCTCTAGATTTCCAAGACCTGATTTAAAATCTTCTTCATTCATTACTGCCAGTTCTTTAATAATAATGTTTTTTAACTGGAATTCTCTCTTGGTTACTTCCTCTTTTGCTTCTTCACTATCAGTTAAAATTTGAAACTGAATCCGTACAAAGCTGCCATCTTCAAGGTCGGTGGTAATTTCTGGAGATTCATAGGAATATTCAACTACTTCGTCAATTGTTAACTCTTTACCTTGAACGTTTTCTTTAGGAGAATTCAATACTACTACTAGCGCAGCAACAGCAGCGATTAGTAATATTACGAGAAAGATTATGAATGCTTTAATTGACCTACTCACTTTCTTCACCTGCTTCAATATGAATTCTTTGTAATCCAATAGTTTGATAATATGCTGTTATTAATTGAACCACTTCTTTTTCAGGGTTCTTTACCACTAGCTTTTTGCCATTAAGCAAAGTTATTGTTGTATCTGGCAAAGACTGAATTTGTTCAATCAAAACGGCATTTAATGTAAACGGTTCTCCGTTTAAACGCAATAATTGAATCATAATATTGGCAGGAGCGCACTACTAGAATTGTAGGCACTCCCTACCCCCTTATTATCGTTTTAAGTTTACTAATTCCTGCAAGATTTCATCAGAAGTTGTAATAATTCTAGTATTTGCTTGGAATCCACGTTGTGCTGTTATCATTTCAGTAAATTCTTCAGCAAGGTCAACGTTGGACATTTCTAGGGAACCACTTATTACGGAAGCTACACCTTCGGATTCCGGAACTACAAATTGCGGTGTTCCTGAGTTTTCACTTGCTAAAAAATGATTACTACCATCTTTAAGTAGTCCTGCTGGATTAGCAAAATTCGCTAATGCTACCCTACCTGCAATACCAGTATCTCCGTCAGCATCAATATAGTTTACTACGCCATTAGACTGCACATTAAAACTTTGTGCATCCGTCGGTATTGTAATAGTAGTGTATCTATAACTATTATCGGGATTTAAGACAGGTTCCCCATTTGGGTCAACTTCAAATCCAATCAAATATAAACCTTGAGGATTTACAATATCGCCTGATTCATCTAAATAAAAGTTTCCAGCCCGAGTATAGGATACATCAGAATCTGTTAATACAGGTTGCAAGTCACTTGCAACAACAAACATTCCATCACCCTCTAGGGCAAAGTCTAAAGGATTATTCGTTGTTTGACGAAATCCTTGTGTTTGAATATTATCTATTGATCCTAATTGAGAACCGAGTCCTACTTGTGCGGGATTAATACCTCCGCGTGTATTTGTTGGTCCTTGTGCACCACTTGTAGTTTGTGCCATCATTTCTTGGAAAGTAACTCGTCCTTTTTTGAAACCTGATGTATTTACATTGGCTATATTATTCCCGATAACATCTAATTTCGTTTGAAAGTTTTTCATTCCTGAGATTCCTGCATACATTGAACGTAACATTTCTCATTTCCCCTTTATTGGTTTAATTTAATTTGCTGTATCAATCAGTCAACAGCTATAATGGCCTCCCAATTGGGTCCAGCCTAGTCATTAATTAAAATCGTACCATTAATATTAGTAAAAATTCGACCTGTTGCTTCTTCCCGGTCCATTGCTGTTACAACGGTATTATTCTTTGCACTCACTAAAAGTGCTGCATTGTTCATAACTACTAATGAATCTGTAATTCCTTTTTGTTTCGCTTCTAGCATTTTTACTTCTAATGTTTGCCATTGTTTCTCATTTAATTGGATATTTCTTTCATTCATACGTTCGCTCGCATGTTTACTAATTTTTAATGTCTGCTGCTCTGCTAATACATCTTTAAACGAGGACTTTGGCCCAAGATTACTCGCCTTTTTTGCAATAGGTAATTGTAATGCATAGTGCTGTGCTACTTGATGTATCCGATGGTCCATACTTACATCTCACCTCCTATTCTGTAACATCCTCCTCAGAATCCGGGGTACTAACTTTTAATGCCGCATCAGCATAAATCTTTTCACCATTTTCCAGTTCTAACATAGCCCAGCCTTCATTTTGACTGACTGCTACAACAGCACTAGCTTTTTCACCAAGAGACTCACCAGTTATAGGGTCATATGCTTGATAGGTAACTTCCTTCCCAATCATATGGCTGTATTGGATAACAGGAGATATTAATTGGCTTTGAACAAGATTATCAATAGAACTTGAGATATTCATCATTTGCTCAAGTGATGTTAATGATGTCATTTGTTCAATCATTGCCTGGCTGTCCATTGGTTGGGTTGGATCTTGATTCTGCATTTGTGTCATCAAAATTTGAAGAAAACCATCTTTATCCAATGTTGGTTTCGGCTCTCTCATTGCCTTCTGATTTGATAAATATAATGACGGATCGATTGTATTCATCTAATTCACCTAAACTTTCTCATTCATTAACATCTCACGAAATTGACTTTCAAACTCATCATCAGCATAACGTTGTTCATGATGCTCTTGATGGTTCGATTCACTTTCTTCCTTCTGATTCATTTGTTGTTCTTTTGATTCTTTCATTTGCTCACTATTTTGCTGCATCATTGATTCTTGCTTCTCAATTACTACCTGGTTTGGCGCAAACATATGCTTCAATTGATTAATATTGGACTCTAGTATTTCTTTCGTTGCCTGAGTTGTTACCATAATCTTAACCGTCATTTCACCATCAATTTGTATTAAACGGAGTCTCATTTCACCCAAATTATCTGGATTCAATGTAATTGACAATTGATTTGTACCATTAGGCATTGTTAAAAATTTACTAGATTTTACTATCGATTGAAACTTTTCCATTACTTCTTGAGTAGTGGATTGCAAATCGCTTGTTAGAGTTCGATTAACGTGAATTGCATGTTGCTCCAATTTCTGCATTGATGTTGCTGGCATAAATTCAACTGTTTGATTCAATACTCGTTCGGATTGTGATTGATTTTCTAATGATTTTGCTGCCCACTTTATAACATCCTGGGTAGTAACTTTAGAGTCCATATCGTACATTTGCTTTGCAGCAATATCCTGTCTTTTTTGAAAAACTTCTACTAAATTCTTCCAGATTAATTGTTCTCTTGACCCATCATTTTTCCCTATTAATTGTGGTGCTGAAGGATCACTGGATTTATTATTCTGTTTTTCTATTGCTGACCATTGCTGCAGTAGCTCTAGAAGCTTATGAGCAATTTTAGGAATGTCCTTTTCACTTTGAACTTGAGATAAAAGGTTTTGTACGTCCGTGTATACTTTTGCTAATTGCTCTTGAACTGCTGATGAAGAATTCCTCGGTTGTGGTGCTGTAGCAAGATTATTTTCAAATATTTTAGTTTTCTCCACATTTTGATTGGGATTCTCCATAACTAAATCGTTCTGCTCTGCCGTTTCCCTAATGCGGGAAACTAATGATGCAGGATGTAGATTCCCCAAATTGTAATCATCAAGCTGTTCATCAGTTTCTAACACTTCTATTCCCAAACTCATTGATGTATTTTCTACTCCATAATCTTCAGTGGATGTAGATGGCATCGAAAGTGCATTTTCTTGTTTATCTTCCGGAAAAAGTGAAATAGATTCATCCATCAAATCCGTTGATATCGTTTTTGGCTCGTCCTGTGAATTTAGCTGATCCACCTGACCTAACCTATTATCTAGGGAATTATTTAGGTTCATTGATTCTTTTACTTCTGCTTTTATTTCATTCCAAAGCTTCAATGAATCAATGTCAACACCAAAATCCTTTGTTGATGTAACTGCTTTTAACCCTTCTTTGTTTTGATCACGCATAATCAATGCTAGTTCATTTTTGTTTAAGTTAAACATGCTACCTATTTCAAGATCTGAAGTATTTGTTAGAGCTTGAGGTAGTTCTGACTCTGCTGTGTTATGTTCGTTTGTCAATACATTTTGAAAGGTATCGTGCCCATTACTTAAATTTCTTGTATTATGTTGACTCATCATATTATTTGCTGATTGTTTATGTTGAAAAATCATATCTAGCGTGTTCACTTATTCACCTCCCCCTCAAGAACATTAATTTAATTCTCTGTCGCTAATAATAATTCTGTCAGTTCAGCTGCAATCTTTGGATCCATCTCTTGCAAAATACTTCCTCTTACTTTATTTGAAACAGCTAACAGAATTGCCACCGCAGTTTCTCTATCAAGACTCTCTAATATTGCAGCAGATTGTTTACTATCCATTTCCTTATAGGCATTCGCAACTAGCGCTACTGAATCATTTTCTTGCTGCGATCCATCTTCTTCTTCACTTGTAGCAGTTGATGTACCTTCTTGACTATTTTCGTTTTTTACTATTTCTTGTTCTAATTCATCAATCGTAGACTCAAGAATACGTATATCTTGATTTAAAACTTCAATTTCGGTATCTTTTGCTTCGATTGTGGACTGGACATTATCCGTTTGACCTTCTCTTTCAGAAGTATCTGGTTCGGATACTTCTGAGTTGATACCGACTTTCTCCTTTGTCCAATCCATCACACCCACACCCGCTACTTCTAAAATAACTATGATTAGTGTAGCAGCAACGATAATAGGGATTATTATTGCAAAAAGAAACCATATAATTGGTTTTCGTTCCTTCTTAACTTGGTTCGATCCATTCGCTTGTCCTGCCATTTTCTCACCCATTTTTGTGGCTTAAATATTGATTCATGGAAATTTCATCCATAAATGATTTTTCCAATTGCTTAACTTTATTTGCTTCTGTTTCTTTTCGTAATTCAATAATTTTCTCGAATTTCTTTACTTCAACATGTGCATCGGTTAGTTTTAATTGTTTTGCTTCCATATCAGTTCTAGCTTTTTGTACATTTTTCTCAACCAAAATAATTTGGTTATTTAACTGTTCAATGTAATTTACTTGATCGATAATTTTATTTAATGCTGTTGTTGTTTGGATATACCGATCATAAGTTTCCTCAGCCGCTTCTTTTTTCTTTAACAAGATATATAGCTCTGATGCAGCTCTCTCGAATACATCCATTGCTTGGTAATAGATTTTTTGCGCAGCTTTTTTTTCATTCTCACGTACATGTAATATTTTCGAAAAAACAACCGTTTCGGCCATTAATTGATGCCTCCATTTAACAATACTTTCATTGTTTCAATTGATTCACTTAATGTTTTATACTCAAAAACATCTTGTTTTAAAAAGGCTTGAATCGATGGATAATAAGAAATTGATCGATCAATTTCCTGATTTGTACCTCGTTTATATGCACCAATATTAATTAACTCACGATTTTCCTCATATGTAGCAAGAATTGTACGAAGCTCTACCGCTACTTCCTTATGCTCCTTATCCACAATTTGGTTCATCACACGACTAATGGATTTAAGTACATTAATAGCAGGAAATTGTCCCCGCTCAGCTATCTTTCTGTCCATTACAAAGTGTCCATCTAAAATTCCTCGTACTGCATCGGCAATCGGTTCATTCATATCGTCACCATCGACTAATACTGTATAAAAAGCTGTAATGGTTCCATACTCATTTGTTCCAGTTCGTTCTAAAAGCTTTGGTAAAATTGAGAATACAGACGGTGTATAACCCTTTGTTGTCGGTGGTTCGCCAATCGCAAGACCAATCTCTCGTTGAGCCATTGCAACACGTGTTACTGAATCCATCATCAAATTAACTTGATAGCCCAAGTCGCGAAAATATTCTGCAAAGGCTGTTGCTGTATATGCTCCCTTAATTCGCATTAAAGCTGGTTGATCTGATGTAGCAACAACGACGATAGACTTTTTCAACCCTTCTGGTCCAAGGTCCTTTTCAATAAACTCTCGTACCTCACGACCACGTTCACCAATTAAAGCAATAATATTTATATCTGCCCCACTATTACGAGCGATCATTCCGAGTAATGTACTTTTCCCTACACCACTTCCAGCGAAAATCCCTACTCGCTGTCCTTTTCCGACGGTTAGTAACGAATCAATTGCTTTGACACCAACTTGGATCGGCTCAGCAATTGGTGGACGTAACATTGGATTTGGTGGAGCATTTTCTGTCAAATAATTTGTCAAGCCTTTAGGCAATGGGGATCCATCTAACGGCTTTCCTAGAGAATCAACAACGTTACCTATCATACCGCGTCCAATTTTAACACTTAAAGATTTCCCAGTAGATTCTACAATGCTGCCGGGACCAATTTCTGTCACCTCAGAATATGGCATAAGGATAATTCGCTCGTTGTTAAATCCGACAACTTCAGAGAGTATCGGCTTTTTCCCATTATTGGAAGTATGAATATAACAAACATCACCGATATTGGCTTGAGGGCCTAGTGATTCAATCATCAAGCCAACAACCCGTAACACCTTTCCATAGTACTTATATGTATCGGCCTTTTCTATGGCTGAGACATAGTCTATTAATTTCATCGCTTATTCTCCACCCGATAGTTCTAATAATACATTACGAATTTCGTTTAGCTGAGTATCAATGCCTGCATCAACTCTCCCAAATGGATGTTCAATTATGCATGCATTTTCAGATAAATCTTCTCTCACATAAAGTGATAATTTTGATTCATTTTCCAATAAATTAACAAGTTCCTGTTTTTGCTCAAAGACTGTTTCATAATTCATTGGATGTAAAAATATTGAAATTGTCGATCGATCCTCTATTTCTTTAATAGCTGCTTTAACCAGCTCTAAAAAGGTATCAGGATTCCCGGTAATCGTCGATTTAATAATTTTTTCAGCTACTTTAACTGCCAATTGTGCTATCATTTCCTCACTTTTTTCAAGTGTTGCATGATAATCTTTCGTTGTTGTTTCTACAATGGCATTTGCCTTATTTAAGATTTCTTGATATTCAATACGAATTTCAGACTTTCCAAGTTCAAACCCGGCTGAATAGCCTTCTTCTTTTGCTGATTCAATCCACTTTAATCTTTCCAGTTTCCATGCACTTTTTTCATTCTCTATTTCTACCTTTGTTGCTTCAAGCAATGATTCTTTTTTATCATTTAACTCCGCAAGCTCAGCATTCGCCTTTTGAACTTCTGTATGTATAGTTGCTACATCTTCCTCTTTGATCAATTGCCTGTTCTGTTGTTCATCTCTTCTAAGTTCGATTGGCTTAATTTCAATAATTCTACGGTTTGAATCCAGTGATTGGCCAAATTTAGACAATGATATCGTCTCCTCCACCACGCGCAATAACTATTTCACCAATATCCTCTAATCTTCGAATAGTCCCTACAATTCTCGTCTGTGCTTCTTCCACATCACGTAGTCTAACAGGTCCCATATATTCCATTTCTTCCTTAAACGTCTCAGCCATCCGTTGTGACATGTTGGTAAAGACGATTTGCTTAACTTCATCACTAGCAACTTTCAGAGCAAGACGTAAATCATCATTTTCTACTTCACGGATAACACGCTGGATCGCACGATTATCTAGAATTACGATATCTTCAAATACAAACATCCGCTTCTTGATTTCTTCAGCAAGTTCTGGATCCTGTACTTCAAGTGCATCAAGAATTGTTCGTTCTGTACTGCGATCAACGCCATTTAATACTTCGACTACTGCAGCAATTCCACCCGTTTGAGTAAAGTCTTCTGTGATAGAGGAGGATAGATTTCTTTCTAAAACCTGCTCAACTTGACTAATTATCTCTGGTGAAGTAGAATCCATCGTCGCAATCCGTTTAGCAATATCTGCTTGCATTTCCTGAGGTAAGGAAGAAAGAATTTGCCCCGCTTGTTCTGAATCAAGATAAGAAAGTATAAGTGCTATCGTTTGAGGATGTTCTCCTTGTATGAAATTTAATACCTGCTGTGGATCAGCTTTCCTTGCAAAGTCAAAGGGTCTTACTTGCAGCGAGGAAGTAAGGCGATTAATAATATTAGAAGCTTCTGTTTTTCCAAATGCTTTTTCTAATACAGTTTTAGCGTAGCCAATACCTCCTTGCGAAATATAGTCCTGTGCAACAGCAACTTGATGAAATTGCTCAATAACATCTTCTTTTAAACTAGAATCTACTTTTTTCACAGAGGAAATCTCTAAGCTAAGCTTTTCAATTTCCTCTTCCGTTAAATGTTTATATACTTGAGCTGAAACATCTGGACCAAGAGAGATTAAAAGAATTGCTGCTTTTTGTTTCCCGCTTAATGCACCTTTTTGTCTTGCCATCTAACAATCCTCCTAATCCTGTCCCATCCAACTTCTTAAAAGTTTAGCAAATTCTTCAGGTTTTTCTTTTGCTATTTTTTCCAATTGTTGTCTTCTGATATCCGATTCTGTTTGTTCCGCATGTTGAATGTCTGGAACCTCAGCAATAACAGTTTCAGTTTCCATCAGTTCTTCTTCAACAACCTCATCCTTATTTCGATTTCGAATAAGAAGTACGATTAATAAAATAATAATTGCTAATAATATTCCACCTACAACATACATCCAAGTTTGGATAAACGGTGTAGTTGCTTGCGGTGTCGTTACACTGCCAGTGAACTCTTGAAATACAATTGAAGTGTTATCAGTTGTTGGTACATTTTCAAATTCATCATCGATTGATGTTGCAATAATCGAATCTAAAATTGATGAAATACCTTGTTCGACTGCATTTTGATCTTGCGTAGATAAATATTCAAGCTCTGAACCCTTGGAATCTCTGACACTATCAACAGCAACTTGAATACCTAAATCCCTAATTTTATATGGGCTTTCTACAATCTCTTTACGAATACGATTAAATTCATAATTGATTGTTTCTTTATCAAGCTCATAATCACCATTACCATCACCATTTTGAGTGACTTGGAAATTTGTTACATCCTCTTCACCTGCTCCTGGAACGCCACCTTCTGCAGCATTGCCAGTATAGGATTCCTGAATTGTTTCTAAACTTACAGGAAGTCCTTCCATATTCTCAAGATCCACAGGTTCCACTAGCTCTTCTGCTCTATTTTCTTGAGTGAAATCAACATCAGCAGTTACGGAAACAATTACGTTGTCCATTCCTACCATCATGCCAATCATTTGCTGCAGTCTCTGTCTAATGTCACGTTCGATATCTTGTTTTACCGCTTGTTGACTGCTATAAACATCCTGTGCAGCAAGACCTGTATCTGACATCCGATCAAAATATTCAAAATACTGATTCATGATGACGATATTATCTGCAGGCAAATTTGGCACAGCTTTTGAGACAAGCGTATACAGTGACTCAATCTGATTGCCTTTAAACTGATATCCTTGCTCTGTCGTTAATACAATAGATGCACTTGCTTCCTCTGATGTTTCATTTGCAAAAACCGGCTTTTCAGGCATGTTAATCATAACTTGGGCATTTTCAATCCCATCAATGCCTGTAATCAAGTTGGCCAGCTCCGACTGCATTGCATCGAGCTTCATTATATTAAACTCATTATCAGTTATTCCAAAGGAAGAATTCTCACTAAAAAAAGAATAGTCTATGTTTCCACTGCTTGGTATGCCTTGACCCGCTAAATCAACTAGCAGTGTATCAACCTGTTCTTCCGGTACAGATATCGTCGTCCCACCATCGTCCAACTCATAAGGCACACCTCTTGAATCTAATTCCGTTTTGATTTGTCCCACTTCTTGCAATGACAAGTTATTATATAATGTGACAAATTTTGTATTATTAACAAACAGGGATATTCCGATTATTAATAGTACAACAATTGCGACAGACCCTATAAATATCCCTTTCTGGCTTTTTGTTCGCTTCGTCCAGAAAGTAGTGATATTTTCTCTCCATTTGGTTATCATTTCATTCATATGTTCCCCCACCAACGTGCAATATGTTCACAATCTAAGTTTGATATACTCTTTCTTGAAATTCGTTATCTACCTATACTTGCATTCGCATTACTTCGTTATAGGCATCGATAACCTTTTTCTGTATTTGCACGGTAGCTTCAAGTGTAATACTTGCTTTTTGTGCTGTAATCATTACATTATGTAAATCATCAATATTTCCAGTTGCCAATGCTTCTGTAGCTTTATCTGAATCCATCTGAACATCGTTTAAATTTTCAATTGCACCTTTTAATGTATCAGCAAAACTTGTTTGAGCTACTTTCGGCGTAATCGACACATTTCGACTTAATTCTTGTGTTGGATTCAGCTGTGCTATATTGCTGAATATTGTATTCATTATTTAGGTCCCTTCTTATTTGCCAATTTCTAATGCCTTCATCAACATACTTTTACTAGCATTTAGTGCTGTAATATTTGCTTCATATGATCTTGTAGCACTCATTAAATCTACCATTTCTTGTAAAGGGTCTACATTTGGCATTTGAACATACCCAGCTTCATCTGCATCTGGATGTGTCGGATTATAAACAACCTTAAACGGCTCATCATCTTCCCTAATTTCCGAGACCGTTACATTTGATGTTGAGGCATTTTTATTCGTTGCATATTTTAAAATAGAATTAAAATTATTCTCACCAGATTCCATTACTACTAGCTTTCTTCGATAGGGTTCATACTCTCCATTCTCATTTACAGTTGCCCTTGTAGTTTGTGCATTTGCGATGTTTGAGGATACGACATCCATCCGCAATCGCTGGGTTGTTAATGCACTAGCACTTGCATTAATTGCATTAAAGATTGACACAATTAATTACCTCCTCTTAAAACCGTTTGCAGACTACTGAACTTTCCATTTATCCGGTCCACTAAACTATTATAATAAATTTGATTCTTCGCCAATTCTGCCATTTCAACATCTACATCAACATTATTACCATTATTATTGTAAGTCGTATTATTATTGGTTACTACTTGATATGGTGTGATTGTTGTTTGATTAAACGGAATGTGTTTAGAATGGGTAGTTTTTGCTTTGATCGAGGATTCAAGGGTATCATTTAATACGTTTTTGAATACTACATCTTTTGATTTATAGTTCGGTGTATCGATATTCGCTAAATTAGTAGAAATAGCTCGATTTTTAGTAGATGAATAATCTAGTGAATGTTCTAATTTTTGAATAGTTCCACTAAATAACCCCATAAAAATCTCCTCCTATTTAATTTTAAACTTACGGTCATAAAAACCTTCTTTCATACGAATATTGTAGTTTATAAAAGTGACAAAGTCTACTGATTTTCGACAATATCTACAGATTGGAAAACAATTAGTTCTTTAGGACTGGTTTTATCATGAGTATTAAGTTCTATTTACTGTATAAACATCATCCGATAACTGATAATTGCGCTAATTTACTAGCAATTTCCAACGCTTACACCGATATATATACGTTTAGTCCTAGTCAAATCTACTTAGAAGTAAATGTATGGAGCGGATTAACAAACATTATTAGTGAACATCGATTCAAGTGGCCAATTAGAAATATACTTGATTAGAAAACTCATGAAGAATCTGAATACAAAGTAGATACAAAAAAAGCTAGGACTCGATTTGAGTCCTAGCTTTTTTAATTCTTTATCTTGTACGTAATTTTTCAAGTTCTACTAAGAATTTATCGTTTAGCACTTTAATGTAAGTACCCTTCATACCTAATGAACGTGACTCAATAACACCAGCACTTTCCAGCTTACGCAATGCATTAACAATTACAGATCTTGTAATTCCTACTCTATCTGCAATTTTACTTGCTACTAGAAGTCCTTCATTACCGTTTAATTCTTCAAAGATGTGATCGATTGCTTCTAATTCACTATAAGATAGTGAGCTAATTGCCATTTGTACTACAGCTTTACTTCTAGCTTCCATTTCAATTTCTTCTGTCTTTTCATGCAAGATTTCCATACCAACAACTGTTGCGCCATACTCTGCTAGTAATAGATCATCGTTGTTAAAAGTATCGTTCACTCTTCCAAGTACAAGTGTTCCTAAACGTTCCCCACCGCCGATAATAGGAACAACTGTTGTTAAACCATTTCTAAATAAATCTTTGTTTTCAACAGGGAATACCGAATGTGTGCTATCAATATCAAGATTTGCTGTTGTTTCATAAATGCTAGAAAGTCCTTGTGTGTATTCTTCTGGGAATTGTCTTTCTTCCAGCATTTTTTTCATACGATCGTTTTCTACTTCTTTTGTTACTGCAAACCCTAATAGCTTTCCTCTTCTGCTAAGAATGTAAATATTTCCTTCAATTACATCTCTTAAAGATGCAGACATATCGTTAAAATTCACCGATTTTCCTGTTGCTTTTTGTAACATTGCATTAATTTTTCTTGCGCGTTCTAGTAATTCCATGATAATCCTCCATTCAATTGTTTCAGGTTATAGTATAAATTGACTTAAGTCCTTGTTTTGTACAATGTTTTGTAGTTTTTGATCAACATAATTTGGAGTTATATCAATTTTCTCCATTGTTATTTCTGGTGACTCAAATGATAAATCTTCTAACAGTTTCTCCATTATCGTGTGAAGCCTTCTGGCACCAATGTTATCTGTATCCTGATTAACTTGAAAGGCAATCTCTGCAAGCCTATCTATAGCTTCGTCTGTAAAAACAACATCTATACCTTCTGTTTTTAGTAATGCTTGATATTGTTTAATTAAAGCATTTGAAGGCTCTGTTAATATCAGTTTAAAATCCTCTACCGACAACTTCTCAAGCTCTACTCTTATAGGAAATCTCCCCTGCAGCTCAGGGATTAAATTAGAAGGTTTTACCATATGGAATGCACCCGCTGCAATAAATAACATGTGATCTGTTTTTACTGGTCCATGTTTCGTAATTACTGTCGATCCTTCTACTATGGGTAGAATATCTCGTTGTACGCCTTCTCGTGAAACATTCGCAGTATTATCTCCCTTACTGACTACTTTATCAATTTCATCAATAAAAATGATCCCTGACTGTTCTGCACGTTCTATCGAAATTTGTGCTACTTCTTCCATATCAACAAGCTTCTGTGCTTCTTGATGTGTTAGTACTTTTCTTGCTTCCGTTACCGGGAGTCTACGTTTCTTTTTTTTATTTGGCATAAACTGTCCAAATGCATCTTGCATATTCATGCCCATATGTTCCATTCCGGATCCTTGCAACATATCAAACATGGAAGGAGCAACTTCTTCGATTTCTACTGTGACCATTTGGTCTTCAAGTTCTCCCAAGGCAAGTTTATGCTCAATTTGCTTTCGCTTGTTCCTTAGTTCTTCATCTTTATCTGTTATATCATTTTCGACTTGATCAGAATCTTGATTTGAAAAAAACATTTCAAATGGATTTTTAATGCCTGCTTGTTTCTTAGTCTGTGGGACCAATAAACTAACTAGATTTTTGTTCGCTTTTCGCAACGCTTCATCCATCACTTCATGCATTTTCTCTTCTTTAATCATTCTTACAGCCATTTCAACTAAGTCACGTACCATCGATTCGACATCACGCCCGACGTAACCAACTTCTGTGAATTTAGTTGCCTCTACTTTTACAAATGGCGCACCAACAAGCTTCGCTAATCTTCTAGCAATCTCGGTCTTACCGACTCCTGTAGGCCCAATCATTAAAATATTCTTAGGTGTAATCTCTTCTTTAATTGCATCGTCAAGCTGTATTCTGCGATAACGATTTCTAAGAGCAACGGCAACAGCTCTCTTTGCACTCTTTTGTCCGATGACATACTTATCCAACTGACTTACAATTTGCTTCGGAGTGTAATCAATACCCATGCTTTAGAAAGACCTCCTTTATTATTCAAGTACCTCTAAAGTAATATAATCATTTGTATATACACAAATTTCTCCAGCAACTTCCAACGCTGTTTGTGCTATTTCTTTAGCAGATAATCCGCTTGAATGTCTTACTAAGGCTCTTCCTGCACTGAGTGCATAATTACCGCCTGAACCAATTGCTAGAATTCCATCATCAGGCTCAATCACTTCTCCAGTTCCAGAAACTAAAAACATATGCTCCTTATTCATTACAATCAACATTGCTTCTAGCTTTCTAAGTACTCGATCACTCCGCCACTCTTGTGCTAGATCAACAGCGGCACGTGTTAAATTACCGTTAAAGGCTTCTAACTTTCCCTCGAATTTCTCAAATAAAGTAAAAGCATCTGCTACTGAACCAGCAAATCCCGCTAAAACTTGACCTTCAAATAGCGTCCTAACCTTCTTCGCCTTGTGTTTCATCACAACTGCATTGCCTAATGTAACTTGACCATCACCACACATTGCGCATTGTCCATTATGTTGAATCGCAAAAATAGTAGTAGCATGCATCTCATTAGTCAAAAACGATCACCTCTTTAGTAGCATTTAATCATTTGCTCTTGGATGACTCTTCATGTACACATCTCGTAAATGATCTTTTGTTACATGAGTATAGATTTGAGTGGAAGATAAATTATCATGCCCAAGTAGTTCTTGAACAGTACGGAGATCAGCACCCTCATTTAATAAATGGGTTGCAAACGTATGCCGTAATTTATGTGGGTGTACATGAACAGTTAATGCCGCATTTTCCACCATTTTATTCAGAATAAGTCGGATACCTCTTGCAGTTAGTATTTTACCGCGTGCATTTAAAAATAGAGTGTCCGTTTCTATGTTTGATTTTTCCAGCAGCTTCTGTCTGCCTTCCTGTATGTATGTCTCCAAGGCAATTTCCGCATACCTTCCAAAAGGAACATAACGTTCTTTCCGACCTTTTCCCTTAATAAAAATGGTGCCAATTGAAAAATCAATATCCCCAAGCTTAATGCCTTGACATTCACTTACCCTTATTCCAGTACCATATAAAGTTTCCAAGATTGCCTGATTACGTTGCCCCAAAGGCTCCGTCATATCACTTACTTCAAACAGCTTCTCTAGCTCTTCCATATATAAAAAACCTGGAATTGGTTTCGTCGTTTTAGGTAAAGTTATTTGAATAAACGGATTGGTTTCAACTTGTTTCTCTCGTTCTATGAATTTAAAAAAACTGCGCAATGAAGAAATCTTTCTTGATACAGATCTTCTACTAAGTTTTCGATCGTATAAATTCGTCAGAAACAATCGAACAACTTGATGATTAACATCATTCAATTGATGAATTCCTTCTTGATTAAGAAAACCCAAAAAAGAATCCAGATCATTCTGATAACACTTTACAGTATACGGAGAAGCGTTCTTTTCAATCTGTAAATATTCAACAAATGACCGATACTGAGTATAGAATTCTTCCATTTTAGCACCTCAAAAGGACTGCGAATAAATCATATCACACTAATCATGCCGATGCAATAAATTTGACTAAATTGCAACAAAATTCTGAATCGTAGCCATTTTGTTTTAATGGTAGTTTCCATACGCTGTATTAATTTAGCTAATAAACTAAAATCAACCTACCAATGCGATATTATAAATCCTTGACAGTGATTAGTCAACAAATATCAGCGGTTAACCTGGTGATAAAGTGATTTAGTGAATTTTTTGTGAATCCCCACTATTTAAATGTATTACCAATTTTATAAGAATCTATTCATAATTATCTTTATTTTGTTCCCTAAAATTAAATAAGTTAATACATTTTTATTTATTCTATGTTAACTTTTCTAAACAATGTCTTTATATAAATCGTCCCAGTTTACTTTTTCTGCAATCTATCCGGAAAAACATTTATTTAATTGGAATGGCTTTGGTTGTCGTATCATCCATTTTGGCACCATAACAAGTCAGTTGCTCAAGAAATACACTTCACCCATCTTAGAACTGGTGGGACCCACTTGTGAAGAGAGATCTCATCACCGATGTCTTTGCTCCGCTTAACCTTATGAATTCTAAGCTGTATACAACTTCAGTGTTTTTGAAATTTCTATCTGTGCCTAGTTTGTAAATTTTACCAAATTAATACTGCCCATCTTTAATAGATGGGCAGCACCGGCTTAACTTTGTTCTTTTTCTTTATAGTCACAATTTGTGCATTGTACTTGTGTTTCTTTTTTATTTTTCTTCTCGACTAAAAGCGAATCACATTTCGGGCATGGTCTAGAAATTGGTTTATCCCACGAGACAAAATCACATTCAGGGAATCGATCACACCCATAGAAAGTTCTGCGTTTCTTAGATTTACGTTCAACTACATTTCCTTCTTTACATGTCGGACATTTAACCCCAATTTCTTTTAAAATTGGCTTCGTGTTCCGGCATTCGGGGAAATTAGAACAAGCTAGGAATTTACCATATCTTCCCATTTTATATACCATTTCATGCCCACAATTTTCACAGTCGATTCCTGCTGGTTCATCTTTAATCTCAATTTTTTCCATTTCTTTTTCAGCAGTTTCAAGCCGCTTACTAAACCCTTGATAGAAATCATCAATGATCGTTACCCATTCACGTTTTCCGTCTTCAATTGAATCCAGATCAGCTTCCATTTTCACTGTAAAATCAACATTAATTATTTCCGGGAAAAATTCTTCCACTAATTCGTTAACGATTGTTCCAAGTTCTGTTGGAATAAATCGTTTATTATCAATCGATACATATCCTCTACGTTGTATCGTATCAATAGTTGGAGCATAGGTTGATGGTCTTCCAATTCCTAGTTCTTCCATTACCTGAACAAGCCTTGCTTCAGTAAATCTTGGAGGTGGCTGTGTGAAATGTTGGTTTGGAATAATTTCTTTAGTATCAACAACCATGCCTTCTTCTAAATCAGGAAGTAGCTTATCTTCAACTTTTTTATTATCATCTGTTCCTTCGATATAGATCTTCATAAAACCTTTAAATTTGATTTTAGATCCAGTTGCACGAAACTCAACGCCATTATTGACTAAATGAACAGTCATTGTATCCATTACTGCCGGAGACATTTGGCTAGCCAAGAATCGTTCCCAAATTAGTTTATATAAGCGAAGCTGATCATTAGACAAGATCTCTTTAAGCGAGCTAGGCTCTCTTAATACAGAGGTGGGGCGTATTGCCTCATGCGCATCCTGTGCCCCTTCTTTATTTTTTGATGGCGTACTTGTTCCAAGATATTCCTTACCATGTTTATCTAAAATAAAGCCCTTCGCTTCTTCTTTAGCTGTATCAGAAATTCGTGTTGAATCAGTACGCATATAGGTAATTAACCCTGTAATTCCACCAGCTTTTCTACCTAGGTCTATTCCTTCATATAATTGCTGTGCAACCATCATTGTTTTTCTCGCACGAAAATTTAGTTTACGAGCTGCCTCTTGTTGTAAAGAAGATGTAATAAATGGTTTAGGTGCATTCCGCTTTCGTTCTCGTTTATTAATTTTCTCGATTTTGAATTTGTCACTTGCTAATTTCTTGGTAATTTCCTCTACATCTGCCTCTGTTTTCAGTTCTTGTTTTTCACCATCAACACCATAGAATGAACCTTCAAACAGTTCTTTTTTATTGAGGAAGGTTCCCTCGATGGACCAGTATTCTTCTGGTTTAAAGTTTTCGATTTCCTTTTCACGATCTAAAATCATCTTAAGTGCAACTGACTGTACACGTCCGGCGCTAAGCCCTTTTTTAACCTTTTTCCAAAGTAACGGACTAATGTTGTAGCCAACTAATCGATCAAGAATACGTCTTGCCTGTTGTGCATCAACTAAATCAAGATCAATTGATCTTGGATGTTTAAAGGACTCCTTAATCGCATCTTTTGTTATCTCATTAAAAACTACACGACATTCTGAATTTTCATCCACATTCAAAATATGTGCTAAATGCCAGGCGATTGCTTCTCCCTCTCTGTCGGGGTCGGCTGCGAGATATATTTTTTTAGCTTTTTTAGCTGATTTCCGAAGTTCTTTTAATACTTCACCTTTTCCACGGATGGTAATATATTTTGGATTATAACTATCCTCAACATCAACACCCATCTGGCTTTTAGGCAGGTCGCGTATATGACCCATTGATGCTTTTACTTCATATTTTTTACCTAAATAACGTTCGATTGTTTTCGCTTTTGCTGGCGATTCTACGATTACTAGATATTCCGACATAATAAATCCTCCCAAAATGAGGTTGACAATTAATATTTTAAAATCTTTCACTAATAGTAAGGATAGAACCAGTTTTTGTCAATCTTACTACACTTATTAATTTAACACTCATATATCTTTCTTAGTTAACTACGTTGACAATCTTGAATGCAGTTATTCATTGAGAAAGCGTGATTACCTTCTCATCTGCTAAAATATTTTTTATACTTGGTTACACTTATATAGTAAGAAAGTTTATATACTTTCTTAACTACCAAACATATTATATAAATTGATAATTTTTTATACGAACCCAATCTTCCATAATATCTTCTGCATCCGTAACTAATTTTGCCCCATCTTGAATCAATTGATGGCATCCCTTCGTTTGAGGAACTAATGGTGAACCAGGTACTGCAAATACTTCCCTTCCTTGATCCAAAGCCTGATCAACAGTTATCAATGTACCACTTCTTTCCGTTGCTTCAATTACTAAGGTTCCAAAACTAAGTCCACTTATTATACGGTTCCTTTCCGGAAAATGATACTTAGCAGGCGGACAATCTGGAGCGTATTCCGAGATAATTAAACCCATTTCAGTAATTTGATGAAACAATGGAAGATTTTGTTTAGGATAAACATGATGAAATCCACCACCCAATACCGCAATGGTTTTTCCATTATTTTCAAGTGATACCTGATGCGCAAAACTATCAATTCCTTTTGCCATCCCGCTTACAATTATCCATTGGTATTTCACTAATGGTTTAACAATATACTCAACTTTCCTCATTGCTTCATTCGTTGGGCTTCTAGTTCCAATTACACTTAATGAGGGTGTAAGCGACAATAATGATACATCACCGATAGCATATAAAACTAGTGGCGCATCTTTAATTGTATTTAACACACGCGGATAGTTCTCGTCAAGTATTGTGATAGTTTTGAAGTTTACCAAATCTGCATGTAATTGTTTGCGTATACCTACATTATGAAGGTCTTGATAGAATAATGTTGCATTTTTTATTGGTACTGAAAATAGTTGACTAATTTGTGTGGGAGATAGTGAATAGATTTGTAATAAAGAGGAATCTTGAAGGAGTATTTTTCTAATCATTCTTCTCGTCAATCCGCGACATCTACTTATATGTATTAGCCGTTTTCGTTGCTGGGTCAAGTTATCACTTCCTTATCATATTTATAAAACTGGAACCAATAGGTTCCAGTTTATCTATCGTACTATATGAAGATGATGTTCAAAAATCCGGTAAAAATGACACATCCATGTTTTTAGTTGGCTTGCTTTTCCTGCGTACAGGATTGTTTGCTCAAACTAAAACAGTTAAGGAACTTCTACTAAAACCGTCCGCGTTCTGTGGACAACATAGAAATCACCACTTCCTGTGAAAGACCGCTACTCAAAGAGCTCGCCGCCTCGAACTTTCGACGCCCAGGACGGGCTAGTGTCGGCGTTGCAACAAATCTTTGCGAGGGGGCGAGTAATCGCAGTCCCAGAACGTTGCATTCCTAGCCGAATCGGTCCTTTTTAACCTCTTTTTGAACTCGTACTATAAGTGCAAATCCTCAAATTTAATGGGTTTTACATTTTTCTATTAGTCCAGTCTCCTCTAATACTCTGATCATCGTTTCTCCCATGACAGCGGGTGTTTCTGCAACAGTAATCCCGCTAGCTTCCATCACGCGGATTTTCTCTGCAGCAGTGCCCTTACCACCAGAAATAATCGCGCCAGCATGTCCCATCCGTTTTCCTGGAGGCGCTGTAGCTCCACCAATGAAGCCAACTACAGGTTTATTCATGTTTGCTTTCACCCATTCTGCAGCCTCTTCTTCAGCAGTACCACCAATTTCGCCAATCATTATTACCGCTTCTGTTTGATCATCTTCATTGAATGCTTTTAAAACATCAATAAAGTTTGTCCCATTTACAGGGTCTCCACCAATACCAACTGCAGTTGATTGGCCGAAACCAGCTTGTGTTAATTGATGAACTGCTTCATATGTCAATGTACCTGAACGCGATACAACACCAATATGACCTTTTTTATGGATGTAACCTGGCATAATCCCTACTTTTGTTTCATCTGCGGTGATTACTCCCGGGCAATTCGGTCCAATGAGTCGAGTTTTTTTGCCTTCCATATAACGCTTCACTTTTACCATATCTAACACAGGGATATGCTCGGTAATACAAATTACTAAATCTAATTCCGCATCAACGGCTTCGATAATTGCGTCTGCTGCAAATGGTGCTGGTACATAAATCACAGAAACCGTTGCACTTGTTTGGTCTACTGCTTCTTGTAATGTATTAAATACTGGTACACCTTCTACTTCTGTCCCACCTTTTTTAGGAGTTACCCCACCAACTATTTTGGTCCCATATTCTAGCATTTGTTTTGTATGGAATGTAGCTGTAGACCCTGTAATTCCTTGGACAATTACTTTTGTATCTTTATTAATATATACACCCATTTGTATGCCGTCCTTTCTATTATTTACTATTTTACTAACGAAACGATTTTTTCAGCACCATCAGCCATTGAGTCTGCAGCTGTTATATTAAGACCAGATTCTTTCAAGATATTCTTCCCTAAATCAACATTTGTTCCTTCTAATCGAACAACTAGTGGAATTTCTAATCCTACTTGTTTTGTTGCCTCGACAACACCTTCTGCAATTACATCACACTTCATAATTCCACCAAAGATATTCACAAAAATTCCTTTAACATTAGTGTCAGAAAGGATAATCTTAAATGCTTCTGTTACTTTCTCTGCTGTCGCACCGCCCCCAACATCGAGGAAGTTCGCTGGGTCACCGCCATAATGCTTAATGATATCCATCGTTGACATCGCAAGACCAGCACCGTTAACCATACATCCAATATTTCCATCTAAGGAAATATAGCTTAAGTCATATTTTGATGCTTCAATTTCTTTTTCATCTTCCTCTTCTAAATCACGTAATTCTTGAATATCTTTGTGACGATACAATGCGTTATCATCAAAGTTTAGCTTCGCATCAAGTGCAAGAACTTCACCATCACCAGTTGTAACTAATGGATTTATTTCAGCAATGGAACAATCTTTTTCGACAAATGCTTGATAAAGACTTGTCATAAATTGTACTGCTTTATTAATTAATTCGTTTGGTATATTAATATTGAATGCTAGTCTACGAGCTTGATAAGGAGAGAGGCCGATAGCAGGATCAATTACTTCCTTAAATATCTTCTCTGGTGTCTCTTCAGCTACTTCTTCAATCTCAGTTCCACCCTCTTCAGAAGCCATCATGACAACACGTGAGGTTGCGCGGTCAAGTACAACACCCACATAATATTCTTTTTGTATGTCACAGCCTTCTTCAATAAGTAAGCGTTTAACTTCTTTTCCTGCTGGGCCCGTTTGATGGGTTACTAGCGTCTTTCCTAATATTTCATTCGCATATGTACGAACTTCGTCCAAGCTTTTAGCGACTTTAACACCACCAGCTTTTCCTCGTCCTCCTGCATGGATTTGCGCTTTTACAACGGTTACATTTGTGCCTAATTTTTCAGCAGCTTCTACAGCTTCGTCCACCGTAAATGCAACAAATCCATTAGGAACCTTGACACCAAACTCACGCAAAAGTTCTTTGCCTTGATATTCGTGAATGTTCATCTTTCATCCTCCTATCAATTTAACTGCAACTTCATTGTATAAAAAATATGCAAAATAAACAAGAAATATAGAATTGATTAATAATTCCTGAAAGGGATGGACTCATTTTCCATCCCTCTCTTCCATATTCTGATCCACTCTATAAATAAATGCAAATACTTCTGCAACGACTTTGTATAACTCTTCCGGGATTACTTCATTAATATTTAGCTCCGCTAATAACTCTATTAGTGAAGCATCTTCTATAATAGGCACATTATTTTCTTTCGCCTTTTTAATGATTTCCTCAGCAATGATACCTTTACCTGTTGCAGATACTTTAGGAGCATAATCTGTTTCAGCCTCATATTTGAGTGCTACCGATTTTTTTCGTTTTTCCGTCATATTCGGTAATCAACTCCTCCGTTTAATGACTCTTTTTTGTAACTAACTAGCTTTGTCTTAACTTGTTCTTTCTCTGATAAAGGTTTTATGGATATGCTTGATAGATGATAATCCAATTCCTCTAATCCCTTTCTTAGCAGTGGTTGATAAGCATCTGTGTTCGTCTTTATCTGGTCATAATCATTGAATACTGTAATAGAAACTGACCGTTTCTGAATATTCATGTCGATAACTGTTTCTTTTAATTTAGC
Organism: Oceanobacillus chungangensis; assembly: GCF_003369565.1. Taxonomy (GTDB): domain Bacteria; phylum Bacillota; class Bacilli; order Bacillales; family Amphibacillaceae; genus Oceanobacillus; species Oceanobacillus chungangensis. The sequence goes on from NZ_PIOD01000011.1 coordinate 198,174, forward strand.
AAGATTTAGATAAAATAATATTCGACAAAATTCTGGATTTATTTGTCCAGTTTCGGTTTTTCTACTTTCAAATTCTAACTCTATATCATAATTTAGACCTAGTTTTTCAGCGGGAATTTGCAAGCTTGCTTGAATAAAATTAGCAGACTCCTGTACTGAATTTATTTGCATACCATTGATGAAATGTAATAATTTCGAACTAGATTCCCTTAGAGAGCCATCATCAGTTTGCAATAATTGAATTAGCATTTCCTTGATTGTTGCTTGTTGTTGAACTTGCTCATTTGCAATTTGATTTTCATAAAACAGTCCAGTAAGCAAGAGCGCTTGTGTTAGCTGCTGCTGAAACTGCTTCTGTGGGGTTGCTGAAAGAAATGCGTGATCCTTGTTAATTGAAAACAATACTTCTTCTAGCATTTCAAATGTCTGCAGATTGCTCAATAAATATAATAGTTTTTGAACCTGTCCTATTTGTTTGAAATCATTTTCTAATCCAATTACTGCTTGACCGGTTTCCTTCCCTAAGAGCGGTACTACTCCTTGAACGAGTGCTTGCTTTAACACTCTGAAATCCTCCTCAGGTAGACTCGAACTAGTGGAAATTGCATGGTTTAGTCTCGTATCCATTGATTGTAATATACTGTCAGCTTGACTAAGTAGTGGTGCTTGGTTCATATTAAGTTGTGTAAAACTTTGTAAAATCGTGTTAAAATTTAAATTAAACGGTAACTTAGTGTCTATCCGTGGTAGATCAGTAGCAATACCCTGTTTAACATTAAGCTGCTCTATCCCGTTAGATAATGACTTCCAGGCCGATTCCCAAGCAAAGAAGTCTGTGTTTTGATTTATTAACCCTAATGATGTAAATAATTGGAATAACGGTTGTTTATTTGTATTTATTTGTTTGACCAAAGATGCATTAATATCCGTTGGCTTTTCAATCAATTGACTTAATTGATTGACGAGTTCTGAGTGCACGTTATTTTTCCTTAACTGATTCAATAAATTTTTCATTAAGTCAGTTTGTTTCATTGAATCAACCGTCTGCAATGCTTCGAATATAAACCGATTAATTGGTGATTTACGAGAAAACATTTCAGTTAATACTTTTTGAGCTTCTTCATCATTTTTTTTGCTGTCCAATAACTGTAAAGCATCGATTAATTGTGCTTTATTAAAGGTAATGTTACTATCTAAAAGCTGCTGAACAAAGGCTACATTGTCTTTTGTTGTTTTTAAGCTTAAATGCTTCAGTAAACGAATAGCATTCGTCTTCGTATGACTTGTTAATGCTTCACCAATCACCTTCAACGGAATAACATTTCCGGTAGATTGCACTTGGAAATGGTATTTTTCACCGACCAAAAGATTAGCCTCTAGTTGAGCGGTCATTTTTTGCATTCCCAATAGTATTTGTGCTTTATTATTAGGATATAATTTCAAAATTTTCCCTTCCACAATTTGTCCAACCCGAAACTTTTGCTGAGGTTCTACTACTTGATTCATTCGTATTCCAACGATTTTATTTATACTCACGTAGCTTGACTCCCTTACCTCTTTAATAACTTACTCGTGATTTCGTTAACACATCTCGAATGGGTGCAAATGATCTTCTATGATATGGTGTTGCTCCGTATTCTTTTATCATCTCTATATGATGCTTCGTACCATAACCCATATTTGAACTAAAATTATAATTTGGATATTCCTGATGTATTTCTTTCATTAGGTGATCACGGGATACTTTGGCCAAGATACTTGCTGCTGCAATCGAAATACTTTTCGCATCTCCTTTGATAATTGACTCTGAGGAGCATGGAAGTCCACTTAGTTGTACTGCATCAATTAATACATGATCTGGCTTTGGTTCAAGCTGATTTACAGCCTCTCGCATTGCTAATTTTGTTGCTTCAAAAATATTCATTTCATCGATTGTTTCACTGCTAATGATCGAAATTCCATAACTAATGGCTTCTTCTTTAATGATAGAAAAAAACTTCTCTCTCGTCACTTCATTTATTTGTTTCGAATCATTTAGTCCAAGCAATTTAAAATCCCTTGGTAATATTACCGCTGCTGCCACAACTGGCCCCGCAAGTGGTCCTCGCCCTGCCTCATCAATTCCGGAAATATATTGCTTTCCTTTAGCGAAGGCTGATTGTTCATAACAGCACATTTCTTGATAGTTCTTCTCTAGCTCCGCTTGCTTTGCCAAACGTTTTTCGTATGTATAAATTAATTTCTGGACACCTTTCCGTTCATCCTTCTTCAATTGTTCAAGCATTGTATCATTTAATTCTCTATTATCTAGTAGTTTTTTTAAATTTGAAATTGATTGTTTCTCCATGATGACACCATTCTCTCTATTTTATATCGTTAAAAAATAATCTAACTTTATTGTTTATCAAGCATTTATATAAAGTGCGGCAAAACTTTGGATGATATTTGCTACCTTGGCTGTCGGTCCAGAAATACACTTCGCTTTCCGCGGGGAGCTGTTTAGCCTTCTTGTTGTCGCACTTCGAAGTCTCACCTAGGCTCTTCTTCCCGCAGGAGTATTCGTGTATTTCTTCCGCTGAGGATAGTGCAGCAGAATTTAGAAACTAAAGAATAGAAACCCACTAACTAACGATGTTGATTGTATCAATTTCAGAAGGTTAGTGTGTAACTACTAACAACTGTCCAGATTTAAAACACAATTTTCATTAGTTCTCACTCTATATCAATGAAGCATCTATATCAGCAACCAGTCAAGATAAAAAACAGACATCCATCCGCGTATTTAAGATGCATGTCATATTATTTATTCTGGTGATTCAAGTGTAATATTACCAAGTCGTCCTGAACGAAGATCTTGCAGTACAATTTCTGATACTTTATCAAGATTTATATTACCGCCACTTTCCAATGCACCTCTTTGCTTGCCGATTAACTTAAATATTTCCCACATATCTTCCATATCATGGTCAATATTAAATCTTTCTTTAAGCAATGCTGGATAATGAACTTGTAAGTATTTGATTACAAAGACAACAATATCTTGAAGGGATAATAATTGATCCTTTATCGTACCAATTGCCGCTAAACGATAACCAACCATTTGATCTTCAAATTTTGGCCATAAAATACCTGGTGTATCTAATAATTCAAAATCCTTCTTTACTTTAATCCATAATTGATGCTTTGTAATTCCCGGTCGATCTCCTGTTTGTGCAATTTTCTTATTCGCTAAACGATTAATCAATGTAGACTTACCAACGTTAGGAATTCCAACAATCATTGCTCGAGCTGGTCTTGGCTGTATTCCTTTCTTCATCAGCTTATCCATTTTTTCTTGTCCAAGCGATTTAGCTAGCTGAATGACTTTCTTAATATCTGTTTTATCATTAACATCTACGGCAATAGCTGGAATTTCTTTCTCTTTAAAATAGTTAATCCATTGCTCTGTTATGCGCTGATCCGCCAAATCTCTTTTCATTAATACAATCATTTTTGTTTTACTCTGCAATACTTGTTGTAACATTGGATTTTGTGAGGATAGAGGTGCTCTTGCGTCAACCAATTCCATTACAAAATCAACTAGTTTTAATTTTTCTTCTACTTGACGCCTTGCCTTTGCCATATGTCCTGGAAACCATTGTATTGTCATATTTCACCCTACTCTCCTACTATTTGTAGTCGATCAAATGGCCAGTAAATAAATTCTGTCTTACCGACAACTTGATCCATTGGAATTACACCTAATATCCGACTATCCGTGGAATTCCGGCGATTATCTCCAAGAACAAGTACATGTCCATCAGGAATAACCTCAAATTCTCCCGGTAAATTCTCAAGTGTAAAATCACTCGTTAATGTTTCATAAGATTCCATTTCGTCCTTTTGGTCCTGTAAGAATGGTTCAGCTACTTCTTCGCCATTAATGTATAATACATCATCTTTCATTTCAACATGCTCACCTGGTAGGCCGATAACGCGTTTAATAAAGTCTTTCTCGGAGTTAGCATGAAAGACAATAATATCAAAACGCTCGGGTTCCCAAAAACGGTACGTAAATTTATTCACAATCATTTGATCACGATCATGTAACGTAGGCTGCATGGATGGACCATCAACAATGATTGGGGTAAATAGAAACATCCGAATTACAAGCGCCAAACCAAGTGCAACTAATAAAGCCTTTATCCAGTCTAACCATTCATTCTTTTTCTTTGCCATCGCTATCCCTCCAAGCACCCAATTTTCACATTCATTGAAATATGAATGGATAAAAATTCCTATTCCAATTCCCAGATAGGCTACGTCCAGCTCCAGCGACTAGCGAGACTTCCCTCACCTCTGTACGTCGCTAAACGGCCGCTTGCACTTTTGGTTCAGTCTTTAAAGTAAAAAAAGAAGCTTGTGCACATTGCCAAGCTCCTTTCTGTTTTTTCGATTCGTGAATTATTTGCGGCGTTCTTTAATACGCGCTGCTTTTCCACGTAGCTCACGAAGATAGTATAATTTCGCACGACGTACAACACCGTGACGAGTAACTTCGATTTTGTCTACTCGAGGTGAATGGATTGGGAATGTACGCTCAACACCTACACCGTAAGAGATTTTTCTTACTGTGAAAGTTTCGCTAATTCCACCATTTTGACGTTTAATAACAACACCTTCGAATATCTGTATACGTTCACGAGTTCCTTCAACAACTTTAACGTGTACCTTTACAGAATCACCTGCACGAAACTCAGGGTGATCAGTGCGTAATTGATCTTTTGTTATGTCTGCAATAAGTTTTTGCATTGTTTATTCTCCTTCCAACCAATGTTCATCATTCACTACAGAACAGCGGAACATCGTTTTTAGTGACTTAAGCACACTTAAGCACAATAATAAATATATCATAAGACAACATGGAGTTCAACAATATTTAATAAAATTTCTAGTAGTAATTTTATTGTTTCTTAATATCATCTAGTATCTGTTGCTCTTCTGTAGTTAATGAAAAATTCTCCAGTAAATCCTTCCTTCTTTCATATGTCCGTTTCAAAGACTGTTTCCTACGCCAAGCTTCAATCTTAGCGTGGTCACCTGAGAGTAGTACTTCTGGAACCTTCATCCCTCTAAAATCTGCTGGTCTAGTATAATGTGGGTGTTCTAATAATCCTGTGGAGAAAGAATCCATTGGTGCAGACTGATCATTACCAAGTACATCAGGAAGTAAGCGCACGACGCTATCAACAACGACCATTGCTCCAAGCTCCCCGCCTGTTAAAACATAATCGCCAATCGATATCTCATCTGTTACGAGATGCTCTCTAATTCGCTCGTCATAGCCCTCATAATGTCCACAAATGAACACTAGATGCTCTTCCTTTGCTAGCTCTTCTGCTTTCTGTTGGCTATAAGGCTCACCTTGCGGGCACATTAAAATAATTCTTGGCTTTGTTGCCTTCACGTTTACGACTGCTTCGATTGCATCGAAAATAGGTTGAGGCTGCAATACCATTCCTGCACCACCACCATATGGATAATCATCTACTTTTGCATGCTTACTATCTGAGTATTCCCTAAAGTCAACAAGATTATAGCTGTATTTTCCTTTCTCACGCGCCTTATTCAATATAGACGATTGAAAAACTCCAGAAAACATTTCAGGAAAAAGGGTCAAAATATCAATATGCATTATTCTAGCAATCCTTCCATTGGTTCAATTACGATTTTCTTTGCTTCAACATCAATTTCCTTTACAACTTCTTCGATATATGGAATAAGCAAATCTTTACCCTTTTCTTGCTTTACAACCCATACGTCATTTGCACCTGGTGACAAAATTTCTTTAATTACACCAAGTTTATCACCACTAGTAGTATGAACCTCACAACCAATAATTTCATGATAGTAATATTCATGCTCATCCAGCTGCGATTGCTGTTCTTCTGATATCTTTAGCTTTAAACCTTTGAATTGCTCCACATCATTAATATTATTCAATCCTTCAAATTGAATTAAATCGAATCCCTTATGCATTCGATGTCCAACAATGATCAACTCTAATAATGTTCCATTTTCTTTTTCAATATATACTGTTTTGCCGACTGCAAAACGTTCTTCAAAATCAGTAATACGATGCACCTTAACTTCGCCACGTATACCATGTGTATTCACAATCTTACCGATATTAAACATTTTATCTTCCATTCTTTCACCTACTACTCATCTATTCTAATTACAACATCATCTTTAATAATAATTGCTGCACTATCAATATCATTCCAATGCGATCCTTCTGTTACTTCAACAAGAGCTTCAACTTCTTTTTCAATAATTTCACTACCTATTTCAAGCATGTCCAGTTGTTCTACTTTAAACTCAACCAACTTAATTTTTTCTTTACGATTATCGATTTCCTGTTGAAATCGTTGCGTAATCTCTTGTTTGGATATACTTGCTTTATTTTGTAACTTTCTTTTTTCAAAAAGCAATTGTTGACACTCTTGTTCAAGTCGCATTTTCTGTTCATTAAATTTCCGATTTATTTTCTCTTTGCTTTTCTCTGTGACAATTTGTTTGATTAGGACCTTTTTGATTATTTTCATCTTTTCTCCTCACTCTCACAAAACGCCTTAATATTCAGCAATGATACGTAAAAGGGAAAGGTATCACCTTTCCCTTTACATAATATCTAAATAAATACGCTTCTTACTATCCGATTTTGTTGCATACACCACTGTTCGAATCGCCTTTGCAATACGGCCGTTTTTGCCGATCACCTTACCAACATCATCCCCGTTAACCTTTAGATGGTAAACTATTTTTGTTTCCTCTTCTGATTCCGTTATTACAATGTCTTCAGGATGATCAACAAGCGGCGTAACAATTGATTCTATTAGGGCTTTCATGATATATCACACCACTTTACTTTTGGTTTTTGATTTCGTGGAATTTCTTCATGATGCCTTCGTTTGAGAATAGATTGCGAACTGTATCACTTGGTTTTGCACCTTTTGTCATCCAATCAAGCGCTTTTTCTTCATCTATTTTAACTTCAACTGGATTAACTACTGGATTGTATGTTCCAATTTGTTCAATAGAACGTCCGTCACGAGGAGAACGTGAATCAGCAACAACGATACGATAAAATGGATTTCTTTTAGAACCCATACGTTTTAAACGAATTTTAACTGCCATTTATTTGCACCTCCATAAAAATGTTATTCACAATTTAAGATTCTAACAGATAATTATTAGTCTGTAAAGTATTTTTCCATTACAACATTAAAAAGTATAAAATACAGTCAGTATTTTTTCACGTGAACAGGCCACGTCAAGCTCAGGCGACACTAGACGATAGCCTTTGCTTTAATTTTTTTACATGAATGGAAATTTCATTCCTTTGCCTTTTTTACCCTTTTGCATGTTGGTCATTTGCTTCATCATTTTCTTCATATCATCAAATTGTTTGAGCAAACGATTGACCTGGGAAACATTTGTCCCTGAGCCTTTGGCAATTCTTTTCTTACGACTTGCATTCATAAGACTTGGATCTTGTCTTTCCTTTTTGGTCATCGACTGAATAATCGCTTCGACATGCACAATTTGTTTTTCATCTATTTGTGCATTTTTAAGACCTTTCATTTTGTTTGCACCTGGAAGCATCGATATTAACTCATCGAGGGGTCCCATTTTCCTTACTTGCCCCATCTGTTCTAGGAAATCATCAAACGTAAATGACATGGTTCTCATTTTCTCTTCTAGTTCTTTTGCTTGTTTCTCATTTACACTAGTCTGCGCTTTTTCGATTAGAGAAAGAACGTCACCCATACCAAGAATTCTTGATGCCATACGTTCAGGATGGAAAGCTTCTAACTGATCGAGTTTTTCACCCATCCCAGCAAATTTTATCGGCTTGCCAGTAACAGCCTTAATTGAAAGCGCTGCACCGCCCCGTGTATCACCATCAAGCTTCGTTAAGACAACTCCTGAGATATCTAATTGTTCATTAAAGCTCTCAGCAACATTAACTGCATCCTGCCCTGTCATGGAGTCAACCACAAGGAAAATTTCATCAGGTACTACTGTTGATTTGATTTGTTGTAACTCATCCATTAAATCTGTATCTACATGAAGTCGACCTGCAGTATCAATAATGACATAGTCATGATGCTCGTTCTTAGCCTTATCAATTGCTTGCTTTGCGATATCTATCGGACTAACCTCTGTCCCTAGTGAAAATACTGGCATATCTAATTGCTCGCCAAGTGTTTCCAACTGCTTAATCGCTGCAGGACGATAAACATCACAAGCAACGAGTAATGGTGAACGATTGTATTTCTTGCGCAATAAGTTAGCAAGTTTACCGGTTGTCGTCGTTTTACCAGCACCTTGAAGACCTACCATCATAATTACTGTTGGTGGACGATCGCTAACAGCAATCTTACTTTGTTCTCCACCCATTAAATCTGTCAATTCTTCTTTTACAACTTTGATTACTTGCTGTCCAGGTGTTAGACTTTCCATTACTTCCTGTCCAACCGCACGTTCCTTAATTCGATTGATTAAATCTTTTACCACTTTAAAGTTTACATCTGCTTCCAGTAATGCTAAGCGTACTTCACGGGTCATTTCTTTTACATCTTGTTCAGAAACCTTCCCCTTACCAGTAATCTTTTTAATTGTACTTTGCAGGCGGTCGGCCAATCCTTCAAATGCCATAGAAGGTGTCCTCCTAATCTAATTCTTTTAATTGTTTTATCAAATCTAACGTATGTGTATCGGTTATGGATGATTCAATTTCAGCAATAAGCGATACACGTTGTTTAAATTTCTCATATAAACGAAGCTTTTCTTCATAGGTTTCAAGCATTGCTTCTGTACGTTTTATATTATCATATACTGCTTGACGCGACACATTAAATAACTCGGAAATCTCCCCAAGGGAATAGTCCTCTAAATAATATAATTCCATATAATTCCGTTGCTTGGGTGTTAACAATGCCTGATAAAAATCCAATAAATAATTTATTCTGTTCGCTTTTTCTAGCATCCTATTCACCCCTTGTTAAGTGAAAATCCTTTACATTATATCATACTGGATTTTGACGTTCTGTCAAGGGATATTGCTTTCTACTCTTCTTCGAGCATGTCAGCAAACAGCCCATATACAAAGGCTTCTGCATCAAACTCTTGGAGATCATTTATTTGTTCACCGAGCCCGACAAATTTCACTGGAAGGTTTAGCTCATGACGTATCGCCAAGACAATTCCACCTTTTGCTGTTCCATCTAATTTCGTTAATACAATTCCGGTAACATCGGCAGCTTCTGAGAAAGTTTTCGCCTGACTCAATGCATTTTGTCCTGTAGTTGCATCAAGAACGAGTAAAACTTCATGTGGCGCTCCAGGCACTTCTCGCTCTATCACTCGTTTTACTTTGGATAATTCATTCATCAGATTTACTTTATTTTGAAGTCTTCCAGCTGTGTCACATAATAATACATCTGCATTTCGTGATTTTGCAGCCTTAATCCCATCGAATATAACTGCAGCCGGATCACTGCCTGAACTTTGTTTCACAACATCGACACCTGCACGTTCTCCCCACACTTCAAGCTGTTCAATCGCACCAGCACGGAAAGTATCTCCCGCCGCTAATACGACCCGTTTGCCTTTCTGTTTCAATTGATTTGCTAGCTTACCAATGGAAGTTGTTTTCCCAACACCATTTACACCAACAACTAAAATAACAGTTAATTCTTTCTCTTGTATATTCAAAGATTCCACTTGTTCCTCATCATCACCATAATATATTTCCACTAGTTTCTCGGAGATGACGTCTTTTACTTCTTTTGTGTCTTTAATATTTTGACGCTTCACTTCCATCTTTAGTTCCTCGATTAAATCCATAACAGTCATTACACCAACATCGGCAGTAATCAGTACCTCTTCTAATTCTTCAAAGAAATCCTCATCTACTTTGCGATATCTTGCCATTAGATCATTCAATTTTGAGGAAAACGAATTTCTCGTTTTTTTCATGCCTTCTTTATATTTTTCGGAAACCTCTTCTGTTTCTGTATTTTTCTTAAATCGATTTTTTAATTTATCCATGAATCCCATCTCAAATTACCTCCCTATAAATTAATTAATTCCTTCGTATCCTCTAAGCGAACAGAAACTAGTCGTGAGACACCAGACTCCTGCATGGTCACCCCATATAAAACATCGGCTTCCTCCATCGTTCCTTGACGATGAGTAATAACAATAAATTGTGTCTGTTCACTATACGTTTTCACGTATTTAGCAAAGCGAATGACATTCGCTTCATCTAGTGCTGCTTCTACTTCATCAAGAATACAAAACGGAACTGGGCGCACCCGTAATATCGCAAATAATAATGCTATTGCGGTTAGCGCACGTTCTCCCCCTGATAATAGACTTAAGTTTTGGAGTTTTTTCCCTGGCGGCTGGGCTACAATATCAACCCCTGTATCCAATAATTTTTTCGGATCCGTCAATTTTAGTTCTGCATGTCCACCATTAAATAATTGTTTGAAAACGACAGTAAATTCATCTTTTATTTGGTTAAAAGTGAAATCAAATCGTTTCTCCATCTCTTCGTCCATTTCATTAATAACCGTGTAGAGTGTTTGCTTTGCCTCGACTAAATCATTTTTTTGATCGGATAAGAATGTATATCGCTCCGAGATACGTTCATATTCATCAACTGCTCCTAAATTAACTGAACCTAGCTGTTCAATATTAAATTTCAGTTCCTTGACAATCTGCTTCGCGTCCTCAATATCCTCTGCCTTTTCATACATTTGCTTCGCTTTTTCATATGTGATTGTATATTCGGTTTGTAAATGGTTTAAGCGATTCTCTAACTCAACATCTAAACGATTTACTTTAACTTCCTTTTCCTGAATTGCTTGTACGAAAATTTGATGCTTTTTATTTTCTTCTTTTAATTCGGTTTCAAGACCTATATTACGCTCTGTTCGTTTCGTACGTTCCTCTCTCTTTTGTTGAATGGATGCTGTAATCTCTTCTTTTTCCAGTCGGCTGGTTTCAATTGTTTGATCAATTTCCTCCGCTGTCTCCGTTGATTGTTCCATTTCTGCTAAATTCGTTAATTCAACGGCCATCGTATCATATTGTTCCTGCAAATCCTCGAGTTGATTTTGTGCCATCCTTGCCTTTTCTCTTTGGTTTTTCACTCGTTCATCCTGCTCGGCAAGTATAACTTGTTGTTGATAATATTCATTTTGCAGTTTTTCCTGATTATCTTTGAACTTAGATTCCTGTTCTGATAAGTCGTCAATCTGTTTTTGGATAGATTCCAAACGATTCGCAATCACTTCTAGTTCTTTCGTTAATTGTTCGTCGCGTGTTTTTAATGTATTGCTGTCCTGCATATACTGGTTTTTATCCTGATCATAGATAGACAGATTATCATTCAATGATTCCAACTTTAATGTTACTTCTCTTACTGTTGCTTGTAATTCTTGAATTTCTTGCTGTTTAACTGATAATGTCACTTCAGCTTGTTGAAGCTGTTCTTCACTAGTAACTATCTCTTGCTTTTCTCGCTGAACTTTTTGTTCAAATAAAAGGATTTTCTTTTGGAATGCAGTTAATTTCTCTGTTATTTCTTGAATATCCTTTTCTCGTGTAAACAGCGATTGATTCGTTTTCTTTTGCGCACCACCTGACATCGATCCACCTGGATTTACAACATCACCTTCAAGTGTAACGACGCGATACTTACGCCCGACAATTTTCGCAATATCGTTTGCATCCTTCAAGGATTCTGCAATAATAACATGTCCCATCAAATGATTTACAGCTCTTTCGTATCGTTCATTCGTATTCACTAGGCTTGCAGCTATACCAATATAACCTTGATGTAATTTAACTTTCTGCTCCATATCCATTGTAATAAACCGTTCTTGGATGGATTTTAGAGGTAGAAAGGTTGCACGCCCATTATTTGTACGCTTCAGCCACATAATTGCATTTCGGGCAGCTTGGTCGTCTTTAACGACGATATGCTGTGCTTGTCCACCTAAAACTGTTTCAATCGCCGTAATATATTTACTTGGTACATCAATCAGTTCAATTACCGCACCCTCAATATGTTCTAATTGATTTTCCTCTCGAGCTTTTAAAACAGCCTTCACACCGTGAAAGAATCCTTGGAAATCCTCTTTCATTTCATCTAACATTTCCTTTTTGGACTTCAAGTTTTCAATATATTGATAACCTTTATAAAGCTTCGACTGTGATTCTTGAAATGAATTCCTAGCCGTTTCTAATCGAAACTTCAGATTCTTAATCTCAGCTGCCGTTTCTAAGTACTCCTTATTTTGTACTTTATATGCGGCTTCCGTTTCTACCTTTTTCTCATGTAATTCTTCTCGCACTTTTAATAAATCCTGGAATTTATCGGCCTGTTTATCTTTTTTACCAGTAATTTGCTTTAATTGACTATGGATCGACTGCTTTTCATTTCGCTTTGCAGCTTGATTATTGAGTAGCTCAATATAGTCTGATTTTAAATCTTCAATTTGATCGAAAATCGTTTCCTTACTTATTTCTAATTTTGCTTGCAGGTTTTTAATCGCTTCTTTTGTTTTTTGACGATCTGCCTGTATATCACTTAACTTCTTTTGTTCCCTTATGAGTTCCTCGTGCATCGTCCCAATCTTTACAGCAGTTTCATTTTTTTGGATACCAAGCTTTTGTTTATTTTCATCAAAATGTTTCGTACGCTCATGCAGCAGTTGTTTTCGACCTTCATATTTTTCTAAATGCTCGGTTGTTGCTAATAATCGAGACTGCTGTGCTTCCATTTCTTCATCGAGCGCTTGAATTCTTTGTTTTTCTTGTTCGATTGCAGATTCTTTTTGTTGGATTGATAATTGCAGACCTTGCTCCTTTGACTTTTGGTCTTCAATGTCAGCAAGAAGTGTTTGCCATCCATTATGTAATTTTTCAATTTCTGCAATTAAAAAAGAAATTTCCTGATGCTTTAATTTTTCTTTTAATTCCTTATACTTCTTTGCTGTCTCCGCTTGTTCCTTCAGTGGATTTATTTGTTGTTCAATTTCATAAATGATATCTTCCACTCGATTTAGGTTTTCCTGTGTTTCCGCTAATTTATATTCCGCTTTCTTTTTCCGTTGCTTATATTTCAATACTCCTGCTGCTTCTTCAAAAATAGTCCGACGTTCATCCGGTTTAGAGCTGAGAATTTCTTCCACTTTACCTTGACTAATGATGGAAAATGCTTCTCGACCAAGTCCAGAGTCCATAAACAAATCTATAATATCTTTTAAACGACAAGATTGCTTGTTAATATAAAATTCACTATCTCCACTACGGTAAACTCGGCGGCTTACACTCACTTCATCATAATCTAATGGGAGGGTATGGTCCTCATTATCAAGCACCAACGTAACCTCTGCTACATTCAAAGCCTTTCTCGTATCACTACCTTGGAAAATAATATCCTCCATTTTCGTACCACGCAGCGCTTTCGCTGACTGCTCGCCAAGCACCCAGCGGATTGCATCTATGATATTACTTTTACCACTTCCATTCGGGCCAACAACCGCCGTCACTCCTGGTACAAATTCAACATTTATCCGCTCGGCAAATGATTTAAACCCTACACTCTCAATTCGTTTTAAATACATACTAAATTCTCCTATTATTCACAAACTCACTTGTCGCCAAGCCTTTAGGTGACAACCTTGGTTGCACATATAAGCTAAGAAACTAGGGCAACGCCCAAGCCATTATCCGACGGCCATAATCACTTATTTTAATAAGTGGTATATCTCTGTTCTAAAATACACGTTATTATCATTATTTATTTCAGGCGGATTTATTAGTATTGTTATCTCCAGTTAATGAAGCTAACAAATAGTCTTCTCTTCATGCGCTACTCCGGAAATATCATCGTACACTCTCGCTAATAATTAATAAAAAACGAATAATCCTTGTAATTTAAACTGCTACACTAAACAGTTGGCTTTTTACCGCATTTATTTTATCATAAAATGAGAAACAAAAGAAGCTTACACATTACTTATACTTATTGTCACTTTAATTTTGGATAACGAGGAGGGATTAAATGGATTTATCAATTGCTTCAGAAGAAAATTTAAAACATTTGTTAAATGATTTAGCAGTAAGGCTACAGGTCGTTAATGTTTCATTATTGGATGCGGAAGATTATGATCTAGAAAAATATGATGATATAAAATTTCTCTATGATATTGTAGTTAAGAAGGGAAAGTTATCTACACTCGAAACACAAGCATTCCTTGAAGAATTAGCAGGTGTTAGAATTAAATAAAGTCGAACAAAGGCTGTGATTCAATATCGAATCACAGCCTTTGTTCGACTCAAATGATTTCTTTATCTATTTATTTCACTGAACTTGTCTAATGCGTGTTTTGCAGCTCGTTGTTCAGCTTCTTTCTTAGTTCTACCGAGTCCTTCTCCAGCTAATTCATTGCCAATTAATACTTGGGATATAAATTCTTTATCATGGGATGGGCCTCTTTCTTCAACAATCTTATATTCAATCCCTTGATTTTTAACTGCTTGTATTAATTCCTGCAGCTGGCTTTTATAATCCATCGCATGCGAAAAAGCACCTGTTGATATTTTCGGAAAAACATGATCTTTTAGAAACTGTAACGCTTGTTCAAAGCCTTGATCTAAATAGACAGCACCAAGAAATGATTCAAATACATCTGCTAAAATAGCTGGACGTTCTCTACCACCGGTTTGTTCTTCTCCCTTACCTAGCAGTAAAAATTTACCAAATTCAAGATTCTGTGCAAAATCCATTAGCGATGGCTCACAAACGATAGCAGCACGTAATTTTGTCAATTCTCCCTCAGGCATATCGCTATTTTTCCGATATAAATATTGTGATACACCTAATTCAAGAACTGCATCACCAAGAAATTCCAAGCGTTCATTATCCGAAATAACTTCGTGCCGATGCTCATTAACATAGGATGAATGTGTAAAAGCCTGTTTAATCAAATCATGATTATTAAAGGTCATCTTTAACTGTCTTTCTAATTGTGCAACATCCATAATGTCACCTCTAGTCTGTAATATGCAGAAAGTCTCGCATATAGCGAGACTTCATTTTTTGGTAGGTAAAAAAGTATAAAAACTTTCTCACTACATAAGGCCAACTATGGCTATCACCTAAAAGCTTGGTGACAACCATGTTATCTAATGTAGACTGGGACTAATTACTGTTTGCTATTTATGTAGTTAACAGCGTCACCTACTGTATTAATATTTTCAGCTTCCTCATCAGCAATCTCCAAATCGAATTCATCTTCAAGCTCCATTACAAGCTCAACAACGTCTAGAGAATCAGCTTCAAGGTCATCTTTGAAAGATGCTTCCATCGTTACTTTAGACTCTTCAACATCAAGACGATCGATAATAATTGTTTTGATACGATCAAATACTTCTGCCATTTACTTCACCTCCCTCCAAGTAGTATAAAGATTTTTTAATAAAAAATCTAGTTATCAAAAAATGATAATAAAAATCTTATTATTCTGAGCAAACAGCCATTCCTCGAACTCATGAATTATTTGCTAGTAGTTTCCAGAATTTTAGAGTTACATAACCATCCCACCATCGATATGGATGGTTTGCCCAGTAATATAATTTGCGTCCTCTGATGCAAGGAAACGAACAACCCTAGCCACGTCTTCAGGCGCTCCAAGCTTCGCTAATGGAATTAGTGCTAGCATCTGCTCTCTCTGCTCTTCTGTAAGCACATCCGTCATATCAGTTGAAATAAATCCTGGTGCAACAGCATTCACAAGAATATTTCTTGATGCGAGTTCTTTTGCAGTTGATTTTGTTAAGCCAATCACACCAGCCTTCGCTGCAACATAGTTCGCTTGCCCTGGATTGCCACTAACGCCAACAATGGAAGCAACATTAATAATTCTACCAGCCTTTTGCTTCATCATTTGTCTCGTTACCGCTTTTGAACAAATAAAGGCGCCCTTTAAGTTCGTATTGATTACTTGATCAAATTCTTCCTCTTTCATTCGCATTAACAAATTATCTCTGGTTATACCGGCATTATTCACAAGAATATCAAGGCTTCCAAATTGGCTGATTGCTTCTTTAATCATTGCCTTTACTTCTGTCTCATTTGCTACGTCTGCTTGAACCTTAAATGCTTTTACTCCAAGCTGCTCTACTTCTTCTACAACCGCCTGTGCTTTTGCTTCATTTCCTGCGTAGTTAATCACAAGGTTCACACCGTTTTTTGCTAGTTCTAAAGCGATCGCCCGACCAATTCCACGGGATGCTCCAGTAATTAATGCACTTTTACCTTTTAACATCATGCATCCTCCTTGTACCATGCGATAAATTCATCCATTGATTTCATATCCTGGATTGCAAATGTTTGTGCTTTTCGATCAATTTTTCTTAATAATCCAGAAAGTACTTTTCCATTTCCGACCTCAACAAATGCATCCACATCTTGTTCCAGCATATGACGAATGGACTCTTCAAAACGAACCGGGGAGTACAATTGCTTGATTAATAGCTCTTTAATCTCATTGCTTGAAACAACTGGCTGCGCTGAAACATTTGCATACACAGGAATAGCTGCATCATGAATTTCAACTTCATTTAAATAGTTAGCGAATTCTTCATTTGCCGATTTCATTAATCTTGAATGAAATGGTCCACTAACGTTTAACGGCAGGACACGCTTTGCACCATGCTCTTTTAGTAGAGCTGATGCCTCTTCAATTCCTGCTTGAGATCCGGATATCACAACTTGTCCAGGACAATTTAAGTTGGCTATGTCAACAATCTCTTCTGTTATTCCCTTAAGAGCTTGTACAATTTCCTCTTGTGATAGTCCAAGTACAGCTGCCATTGTACCTTGCCCTTTAGGAAATGCCTCTTCCATTAATTTACCTCTAGTTGCAACAAGCGGTAACGCACTTTCAATTGACAATGCTCCTGCTGCAACTAATGCACTATATTCACCTAGACTATGACCAACTGTCATCATCGGACTAATTTCTGCACCTGTAAGTAATTTATGTATCGCTATGCTCGTTAATAACAATGCTGGTTGTGCGTTCTCTGTATCCGTTAAGCTTTCTGCAGGGCCTTCAAACATCAACGAAGTAATATCCTTATTTAACAAATCATTTGCTTGATTGAACAGGTCTTTAACTTCTGGAAATTGATCATAGAACTCTTTCCCCATTCCTACAGCCTGGGAACCTTGTCCTGGGAACATAAATGCTACACGTTTCATACGCTCACTCCTTATCTAGTTTAATTGTTTCTACCGTCGTTTTAATAGTATTGGTTACATCATTATCGACCATATGTTTCGCCTGCTTAATTGCGCTTGCGATTGCACGTGCATTTGACGAACCATGCGCTTTAATGACTGGGGCAGCTAAACCAAATAAACCAGCACCACCGTATTCCGAATAATCCAGTTTATCTTTTAAGCTAAGTAAATCATTTTTTAGCATCCCTGCAGCAAGCTTTGTTTTCATTGACGACATTAATGTTTCCTTCAATAATTTAAAAATCGTTTGTGCAGTGCCTTCAATCGTTTTTAATGCTATATTGCCACTAAAACCGTCAGTAACAACAACATCCGCAACTCCATGTAAAATATCACGTGCTTCTACATTGCCAATAAAATTAATTGGCGCTGCTTGTAATTCTGAAAATGCTTTTTTTGTTAGCTCATTCCCTTTACCATCTTCAGTACCGACATTTAATAAGCCGATTCTTGGGTTTTTAATGTTTCTCACTTTCTCTGCATAAACAGAGCCCATTATCGCATATTGAACCAAATGCGATGGCTTTGCATCAACATTTGCACCTACATCAAGCATCAGAACACCCTTACCATCAATCGTAGGTAAGGTAGGACTAAGAGCAGGACGGTCAATTCCAGGAATCCTGCCAACAACGAATAATCCAGCACTCATTAATGCCCCAGTATTGCCTGCAGAAATACATGCATCTGCTCGCCCTTCTTTTACTTCATTCGCCATAAGAACGAGCGATGCATTTTTTTTGCGGCGGACAGCTCTCACTGGCTCATCATCACCAGTAATCACTTCTTCCGTATGGATAATATTTATATTAGTTGAGTTTGTTAGAAAAGGGTTTATCTTATTTTCATCGCCTACTAATATTATCTGCAGATCGTCTAATTGGGACACAGCCGCCATTGCACCTTCAACAATTTCCTTTGGTGCATTGTCGCCACCCATTGCATCAACTGCTAGTCTCATTTGATATTTCCCCTTTTTGATCATTGGATTGGTACATATAAAAGATTCCTGTAAATACTTTTTCTTTCCCTACATAGCTATTCACGTTTACAATCGTTAAACCTTTTTCTTTTCCTTCAATAGTTGCCTTCGCAATTACTCTTTCACCGGCCTTTACTTGTCTTGTAAACCTTATTTCAGATTTAGCAGTAAGTGCCAATTCATCGTTAATTACCGCAACAGCAAGCGAGTTTGCCTGTGCAAATAAATGGTGACCCCTTGCGATTTTATTTCGCGAAAAGACAAGCTCAGATGTAATATCAAGAATAGAGATGGCACGTTTATCTAGCTCTAAATCAATAATATCACCAATTACTTCTTCTAATGGTAATGCCTTTAACGTTTCATTCCATTGATTAGTTGCAACATATTTGATTCTTTCTCTAAGTTCTGGGATAGAAAGTTCCATTCGATCCAACCGGATTGTTTGTATACTTACAGTGAAAAACTTTGCAAGCTGTTCATCTGTTATAAATGGAGTCTCTTCTATTTTCTCCTTTAACAATAATTGACGCTCTGTCTTTGTTCGTTTCATTATTGCACCATCCGCATTTACATTTCATATTTTTTGTAACAGGTTATGGAGTAATAATTCTCACTTTAATCATAAAGGAGAATCTAAATCTTTTATTTTATTTTTAGGCTCATCTCTAAAGTTTGCTTCCTTACCAAATTACGGATAAAATAATTAAACTTCAGTGAATGAGTTGTATTATGACTTGGTACTAATAGTAATATATAATAGCATCTCTATTTATGCAAGCATTGATTTAATCAAGTTTATCTGTAAATGTATGATTTTTTTCTAAATAATTCCTCAGAGGAGTAAATGCAGCATCTTGCTCCAATAAGTTCTGCTCAATAATTTCCGCTGCATCATTACGAGCAGTTTCCAGTGCACGGTAGTCATGAATCATGTCTGCTACTTTAAATTCTGGTACACCACTTTGTTTTTTTCCGAAGAAGTCCCCTGGTCCTCTCAGCTTCAAATCCTGTTCAGATAGTTCAAATCCATTCGATGTTTCAGTCATTATCCGCATCCGTTCTTTCCCTACTTGCCCTTTGGGATCAGCTATTAAGATGCAATAACTTTGTTTACTTCCTCGGCCTACTCTACCTCTTAATTGGTGCAACTGCGACAAACCAAAACGTTCCGCATCATATATAACCATGATTGTTGCATTCGGGACATTTACTCCAACCTCAACCACTGTCGTCGAAACGAGGACTTGAATTTCATTCGCAGCAAATTGCTTCATTATCTCTTCTTTTTCAGTTGCTTTGAGCCTGCCATGCATCAGACCAACATTAATTTCAGGAGGATAAAAAGCTTGTAGTTGGTTATGAAGATCAACTGCATTTTGAATATCCAATTTATCTGATTCCTCGATAAGCGGACAAATAACATATGCTTGTTCACCGAAGCCGACATGCTTTTCAATCATTGTGAGGACACGATCGAGCATATTTTCCTTCGCCCAGTGAGTCTCGATTGCTTTTCGACCAACAGGCATCTCATCGATTACCGATACATCCATGTCACCGAAAGCTGTAATTGCGAGCGTCCTAGGAATAGGAGTAGCTGTCATAAACAGTACATCAGGATCGAGCCCCTTCTCTCTTAATGTGCGACGCTGTTCCACCCCAAATCGATGCTGCTCATCTACAATAACAAACCCTAAGTCATCAAATACAATATCATCTTGAATGAGTGCATGTGTCCCAACAACGATATGTACTTCATGGTTCACCATTTGTTCTAAAATCCCTTTACGTTTCTTGCCTTTTACAGAACCTGTAAGTAAGGCAATATTTGCACGTTCACCAAATAATTCTGTTAAGGATTGATAGTGTTGTTCAGCCAAAATTTCCGTGGGCACCATTAATGCACCTTGCTTACCAGCTGTGAGAGCCGCATATAAGCTAATAGCTGCTACTGCTGTTTTCCCTGAACCTACATCCCCCTGTAGTAGCCGATTCATTCGATAAGGAGATTTCATATCAGCCAGTATTTGCTGTAAAGATTTCTCTTGAGCATTCGTTAATGAAAATGGGAAATCATGAATAAATTCCTGGAGTTTTTGTGGATCATAAAGTTGGGCATTTCCTTTTGTTGCTTCACGATGAATCTTTCGTAATAACTGCATTTTTAGCTGAAAGAGTAAAAACTCTTCATAAATAAATCGGCGTCTCGCATGCTTTAAAGCAATACGATTAACTGGAAAATGCATGGTTCGTATCGCTGTTTTTCGATTTGGTATTTTATAAGATTGTAAATACTGTTCTGGCAATAGCTCTTCAATCTCATTTCCATAACTATTCAGTGCCTGCTTAATTGTTTTCTTCAATTTCACATTTGTTATGTCACCTTTTAAAGCATATAAACCTTGGATTTCCTCATCTGTACTCGCTGGCCCCTTTTTATAATGGTCTACGGTTATTTGTAAACGATGCGCATCCCACTTGCCAGTTAGCGTTACAATATCATCCGCATTTAGTTGTTTTTTGGCAAATGCACGATTAAACATTACTACTTTTATTGCAACATTTTCTACAATGACTGTAAATGATAGCCGAGATTTCTTTCTTCCAAAAAAAGTAAGAGAAGGTTCGTGAACGACCCTTCCCTCAATCGTAACTCTATCATCATGAATTAAATCACTTAAGGCTTTGATTTCATATTCATTGTATCGACTAGGAAAATAAAGTAATAAATCATATATGGTATAAATATTTAATGCAGCTAGATCTTCTGCAAATTTTTCACCTACACCTTTTATTTCCAATACAGAATCACTAAGCACAATCGATCACTCTTTCTATATGGACATTCCAAAAATTTTTTCTTTTAATAATCGCCCCGTTGGTGTATCCGCTAGTCCACCTTCACCAGTTTCTCTCAAAGAAGAAGGCATTTGTCTACCGATTCTGTACATTGCTCCAATTACTTCATCACAAGGGATTCGGCTAACAACACCTGCCAAAGCCATATCTGCAGAGACAATTGCTTGCGAAGAACCGAGTGCATTTCGTTTTACACAAGGGACTTCAACAAGACCTGCAACAGGGTCACATACGAGTCCAAGCATATTTTTTAATGTTATTGCAAATGCTTCTGCGGATTGTTGGGGCGTTCCACCTGCCATCTCAACAATTGCAGCAGATGCCATTGCACCTGCAGAACCTACTTCTGCTTGACATCCACCAGCAGCACCAGAAATAAACGCATTATTCGCGACTACCATCCCGAATGCACCCGCAGTAAATAAAAAGCGAATCATTTGTTCACGCGTTGCATTTAACTGGTCCTTCACGGCAAATAAAGCACCTGGTACACACCCAGCACTACCTGCTGTTGGCGTTGCACAAATAATTCCCATCGCTGCATTTACTTCATTTGTCCCCATCGCTTTACTCACAGCATCCATCATCACTGGGCCAGATAATGGAGTCTTTTCTTTCATATATTTTTGAATAAGTACTGCGTCGCCACCTGTTAGCCCAGTAGTAGATTGTACACCTTTTAATCCGTCCTCAATTGCTTTTTCCATCACTTGAAGATTACTTTCCATCTCATCGAGTACCTCTTCACGAGTTTTCTCTTTTACATCCATTTCTTGGCGTATCATTATTTCAGAAATAGATAATTGTTCATTGTCAGCTAGCTCTACTAACTCTGCAACTGTTCTAAACATTTACATGCTCCTTTCTATATTTAACTGACAATCTTGGCAATACTAATAATATGTTCTGCATTCTTTAATTCTTCTAAGATAAAATCTTCTACATTTTGATCAACTTCTATGACCATTAAAGCCTCTTTTCCAACGTCTTTACGATTTACTTCCATATGTCCGATGTTTATTTCGTATTTCGCTAGTATTCTAGTAACTGATGCTATTGCACCAAAGCGATCACTATGCATAATAAGGATTGCCGGATGATTTCCAGATAAACGCAATGCAAACCCGTTTAATTCAGTAATCTCTACTTTTCCACCACCGATAGATATTCCAACAAGTTCAAGAGACTCCTCGTCATTCCCAATAATCAATCTTGCAGTGTTTGGATGATCGCTCGAAGCACTATCTTCAATATATTCAATATTAATTCCACGTTGTTTGGCAATGTCTAGCGCTTTACTCATCCGTGGATCATCTGTTGCAAAGCCTAATAACCCCCCCGCTAAAGCAAAATCTGTTCCATGTCCTCTATAAGTTTTAGCGAATGACTCATACAAATGTATTTTGGCCCATTTCGGTTCTTCTCCAAATAAGTTTCTTGCCGCAAGCCCAATTCTTGCAGCACCGGCCGTATGTGAACTCGATGGTCCAACCATAACAGGTCCAATAATATCAAAAACTGAATTATATTTCATGAAAGACCACATCCCCTCTCCATTAGAAATATTAATATCCTAAATAAATTATAACAAAAAAGGTGCTTTTAATCACTTTGTAGTTAATAATAGAAAAAAAGTTGATATAAACTGTGAACTAATGAAAATTATTATTTGAGATCCGGACAGTTGTTGTTATTCACATATGAGTTTCCATTCGTTCACTTTAATCAACGGTGACTCTTAGTGGTAAGTTACTCTTTTATATGCGATTTTTAACCCTAGCGGAAGAAATACACAGAGACTTCTGCGGGAAGAAGAGCCTAGGTGAGACTACGAAGCGCGATAGCGTGAGTAGGCTCACCAGCTCGCCGCGAAAAGCGTAGTGTATTTCTGGAGCGACTAGCCTGAGAGCCTTGAGCAAAAACTAATCTGCAGTTTATATAAATAGTGCTGAGACGCCAATTACATTGGAAAGGTTGAAAAACAAACACAAAAAATTCGCCTTAATGATTCATTAAGGCGAATTTTTTGTTATTCAACAGAAAAGATATACGAATAAATTGGTTGATCACCATGATGTACTTCAATTTCCACATCTTCATAAGCTTCTTCGATATAAGCTACTAGCGCGTCGATTTCTTGCTTATCAACATCTTCACCATATAGGATCGTTAAGATCTCGCTATCTTCCGAAATCATCTCTTTTAATAATAGTTTAGTCGCTTCTGCTTTATCTTGATGTGTTGCCTTTATCTTGCCATCTTCAATTCCCATAAAATTACCATTTTTAATTGTGATGCCTTCAATTTGTGTATCCCTTACAGCATATGTTACTTGTCCAGTTTTTACTTGTCTTCTGGCTTCATCCATTGCATCCTTATTCTCTAAAATATCTGCTTCTGGATGAAATGCTAGCATTGCTGTAATCCCTTGTGGAATGGTTGTTGTCGGCACAACTACTACATCTACTTCTGCTAATTCAGCCGCTTGATCTGCCGCCATACGGATATTCTTATTATTAGGCAAAATAATTACATTTCGAGCGTTCGCTTCTTTGATAGCATCCGTAATATCTTTCGTACTCGGATTCATCGTTTGACCACCCTCAATAACAACAGATGCGCCAAGGCTTTCAAATAATGCTTTCAAACCTTTACCCATTACTACCGTAACAATTGCATACTCTTTCATCTCTTTCTGTACTGCTTTTTCGTTTTCCCCTACTAATGCTATATGCTGTTCGCGCATATTTTCAATCTTCATGTTAATTAAGCTACCATAGCGTTGTCCAAGTGATAAACAAGTTCCCGGAGTCTCAGAATGAACATGTACTTTAACAATTTCTTCATCGGAAACAACGAGTAAAGAATCACCAATCTCACTTAACTCTTGTCGAAAAGCTTCTTCATTGTATGGATTTTCAGCTAATTTATTTTCTTCGAATTTAACCATGAATTCCGTACAATAACCGAAAACAATATCGGAAGTATTCATGAAATCTTGTGTCACACGATGGTGTTCAGCATTCACCATTTCTTCCATTTCGAATTCCAGAGAAGATTCAGGTAGTTCTTCACCTTTAAGAGCTGCCAAAAATCCTTCGTAAATTGTTACAAGTCCTTGTCCACCAGAATCCACAACACCGACCTCTTTTAAAACAGGTAGTAAATCTGGTGTACGTTTCAATGATGCCTTAGCTTCAGCTAATACTTTTTCCATTAATCCAATTAAATCATTTTCCGTTTCAGCCACTTTTACAGCTTCTTTAGCAGCGTCTTTTGCAACTGTAAGAATCGTTCCTTCTACAGGCTTCATAACTGCTTTATACGCTGTTTTTACACCTGCATCAAAACAAATAGCTAAATCTTTAACGGTAACCAACTCTTTATTATCCATACCTTTTGCAAATCCTCGGAATATCTGTGAAAGGATTACACCTGAATTCCCTCTCGCTCCCATTAGAAGTCCTTTTGAAAAAGCATTTGCTACATCAGCGGCATGTTCGCCTTTTAATTTTTTAACTTCATTTGCTCCAGAAGTCATCGATAAATTCATGTTCGTCCCTGTATCTCCATCAGGCACCGGGAAAACATTCAATGCATCGATTTTTTTGGCATTATTTGTTAAATGATGCGCACCAGCAAGAATCATACTAGTTAGAACTACACCATCAATTTTTTCAACCCTCACTATATTTCCTCCTCAAACGTTAGCAAAAAATTAGTCTTTCGCTACACGTACTCCTTGAATATAAATATTTATGGAGTCAATGTTTAATCCTAATGATTTATTCAATGTATACTTAACTTGTGATTGTACATTGCTCGCAACCTCAGAAATCTTCGTTCCATAACTAACAATAATATACATATCAATATGTAACTCATCATCTTCTTGACGTACGATGATGCCACGAGAGTAATTTTCTTTTCTCAGAATTTCAGCGATTCCATCTCTGATTTGGCTTTTTGAAGCCATACCAACAATACCATAACATTCTACAGCAGTTCCACCAGCAATCGTAGCGATAACGTCATTTGTAATGGTTACTAGGCCATCCTTCGTATTTAATTCTATGGACATAATTATCCTCCTCAAAACAACTGCTTATAATCTAAGCAAATTATACTACATACTAAACGTTTTTAAAAGCAGGTGCTAATACAAACCCACCTTGAAATCCATTTCGGAATAAAAGTTGTAATAACTATAGTAGAAAATTTCTATTATTACTTTGGACGATTATAATTAATCTGTCAAGTATTTATTCTTTATATTACATGTAAATTTTGATTGCATTCTTGTCATTCTTGTGGTAAATTGTATAAGTATTAAAAGACACGAGTTCTCGAGTAAGGAGGGATAACATGGCTAGAAAATGTGTTGTAACTGGACGTAAAACTCGCAGTGGTAACCAACGCTCTCACGCTATGAATTCCAACAAGCGTAATTGGAAAGCTAATGTACAAAAAGTGCGTATTATGGTAGACGGAAAACCTAAAAAAGTTTATGTTTCTGCACGCGCCCTTAAATCAGGTAAAGTTGAGCGCGTATAATATACCGTTCAGGTAATGTAACTAAAAGCACCTATTTATTATAAATAGGCGCTTTTTTTCATTTCCACATATATTTTCTCTAAAATCTCATTCCGTATCATCGTCGCTATTTAGATAGACTGCGGAAGGACTGTCGTGCATCCTTGGGGCAACAGCAACACGGTCTGCTCCATCGAAAGAAAACCACTGGCGATGGATCTTCAGCCGTTGCTATTCCTGCAGGACAAGGATGGCTTCAGCAGGGTTACATCGCACGATGAAAATCGTTTATATTTTCAAGGAGGCTCCTATCCTCCACTCCAATCAACGGCCATGAGAGATGGAACTGCGATTCTATCTAATTTAGGGATAGATTTTTTACTCACATCCCCAGCGGAGAAAATACACGAAGACTCCTGCGGGAGGAAGGGCCTCAGTGACTTCGAAGTGCTATAGCACAAGAAGGCTCTCCAGCCCCCGCGGAAAGCGAAGTGTATTTTCGGAGCGACTGGCTCAAGAGCATATGATTCAGTTAGTTCGTAATTTATATCAACTGCAACTTAAAATCAATAAACTTTATAAATATAACAAGCCTTCTGAAAACTACCTTTCTAAAAAACAAGCTTTTGCCATTCAAATGACAAAAGCTGATTAGAAAGTTATTTATCCTTTTTAAAAATATTAATTACAATTTTAACAAATCCACCGATAAATCTTGGGAGTTTAATAGTATAAAATTTCATAAGTGCCCCCTCCTATTCCTACAATCCAGGCTTACTTCGGAATCGCGTCACGACTCTTTATTAATAATAATATGCCCTTGTCATAGGAAAAAGTACCAGAATTTGAAGAAAGCTTGTTTGAAATACAACGGGTAGATCCCCAAGTAATCGTTTTATTTGTTAATGGATAGTAAAACCCTGTTAATGTAATTCCTTCAACCTTTTCGGTGTATGGAATAAACGATATATTGGAATAACGTTCATCCTCTATTATTTCATAAGTTCCTGGAAGCGTAAGCTCGAGATAATTTACATGATCGATAATTACTCCCTTGATTCCCTTATTCCGAATCAAGTAGAGTAATTGAATATTGACTAGCTCGTGATCAATCCTGCCGCCAGTGACACCGAATAAATATATTTCATTAGGATTTAGTTCAAAAGCTTTCAATAAAGCTATTTCTAAATCTGTTTCATCTTTTTCTGGTTGATATTCCTCATAGTTATCTGCTGAGTTTTGGATTAATACTTTTTCTTCCTCATCAATAGAATCGAAATCACCAACAGCATATTTAATCGGCATTTTGTTTTGCGCTAATACGAATGCTCCACGATCTGCGCCAATCCAATAGTCAACTTTATCGACATAGGAATCTAAATCTGCGAGTAATTCCTCGGGGCCATTCCCAACAATTGCAACAACTGTCATAGGTTTTACCCTTTAGCAGCAACACGTATTGCTTGTATTGCTTCCTGTCTATTTTCACGATTAAAGATAGCACTTCCGGCAACAAGTACATCAGCACCAGCATCTGTACATAATTTAGCTGTCTCTGCATTAACTCCGCCATCTACTTCAATTTCGAAAGATAAACCAAATTCTTTTCTCCATGCTGAAACCAGTTCAATCTTTTTTAATACGCTCTCTATAAATGATTGTCCGCCAAATCCGGGATTTACAGTCATTAGTAGCACTAAATCAACATCAGCAAGAATTGGCAGCAATACTTCAGCAGGGGTCGCAGGATTGATCACAACACCAGCCTTCACATTATGTTGCTTGATTAATTGAATGGTTCGATGTAAATGAGTACATGCTTCTTGATGAACGGTAATGATTGATGCACCACTGCTTGCAAAAATCGGGATATAAGGATCGGGATTTTCAATCATTAAATGGACATCTAGCGGAAGGGTTGTTACTGGCTTAATAGCTTCCACTATCAATGGTCCGATTGTAATATTTGGTACAAAATGGCCATCCATAACATCTACATGGATATAGTCCGCTCCACCTTTTTCAACATCTTTTATTTCGTCCCCAAGTTTTGCAAAGTCTGCTGATAGGATCGAAGGTGCAATTTTCAACATAGTTAATACCTCTGCTTTCTCGATTGTATTTCTTCTAAAAAACTTAAATAATGCTCATATCTAAATTGTTCGATTTTATTATTTTCAACAGCTTCTTTTACCGCGCATTTCGGTTCTTTATGATGCATGCAGCCTCTAAATTTACAGTACTGCCCAAGCTCGCGTATTTCTGGAAAACTATCGCCTAACATATCTGCTTCAATCTCACTAAAGTCTAACGCACTGAATCCAGGCGTATCTGCAACTAAACCTCCATAAAGCTGAATAAGCTCAACATGTCTAGTAGTGTGTCTCCCCCGCCCAAGACTTTGGGAAATTTCTCCTGTTTCTAATGTTAAGGAAGGGTTTAATGCATTGAGTAATGAGGTCTTTCCAACCCCAGACTGCCCTGCAAATACCGACACATTGTCTTTAAAATAATGTGAAAGATCTGGAATGCTTTCTGGCTTTTTTGATGAGAGCAATTCTACCCTATAACCAATTCCCTCATATACTTGCTTATAATGTTCAATTTCCAATTGTTCAGAATTGGTAAGCATATCAATTTTTGTAATGAAAATAACTGGTCTAATGTCTTTAGCCTCGATTAATACGAGAAAACGATCAAGTAAGAGTGTACTAAAAACAGGAGAATTTGCAGAGCTAATAAGAATTGCTTGCGTAATATTAGCAATAGGAGGACGAACAAGCTCGTTCGTCCTTTTATTAATTTTCATGATATAGCCTTCATCATTTTCATCTAAATCATATTGGACAAAATCACCAACTAAAGGGGAAATCTTCTGATTCCGAAACACCCCTCTTCCTTTACATGGATAAACATTATCACCCGACTGTACATAATAAAAACCACTTAAAGCTTTAATAATTCTCCCTTCGGCCATTATTCACCATCCTCATATAATACTGTATCTCTAACAATTTCTTCATCATCACGTGTAATTACATATTCTGCTTCACTACCAGGAGCAATTGATAATGTAAAGGTAACTGGCGTGTCCTCCGTAATCGATACTTCTCGATATACGTTAGTGATATCATTATTTGCATCGCCAATATAAATTTTCACGTTTTGTTCGACTGGCTCCACTTGTTCTTGCGGTGTTTCTTCTGGATTATCCTGCTCAACCTCTTCTGGATTTTCCGGTGGCATTGGTTTGTATGGTACAGTGTAAGTAATCGTATGTGATGCATGTGGTTTCTCTACAGGACCAATGGAAATGTAAACATCAACCGTAGTTCCTTCCTCCACTTCCATCCCCATTGTCGGTGACTGTCTAATAACCATACCCGCTGGTACCGTTTCAGAATTCGTCTCAATCACATTCATTTTGAGATTTTTAGAATTCAAATATGCTTCCGCTTCTTCCTGGGTCATACCGGTTAAATTATTTAAGCTTATTAGCTCAGGCCCCATGCTTACTTCAAAAATAACCTTAGTTTCACTTGGAATAACATCACTTTCAGGAGTTGGTTGAATTTGGTCTATTATTTCTCCTTCTGGACGATTGGAATATTTGTCAATCTTAATAACCTCTGAGTAGCCTGCTTCATCAAGAATTCGTTTAACCTGACTGAAATCACGGCCAACATAATCATGAAAATTTACTTTTTCTTTACCTTGACTAATAAATAAAGTAACGGTTGATCCTTCTTTTGCAATTCGGTCTGCACCAGGGTTTGTCTTAACGACATGTCCTTCTTCGACATCCTCCGAGTATACTAGTTCATCCTCTACTACGAATTTCTTTTCTTCTAATATTTCTCTGGCCTCATCGCTTTCCTTACCAATGACATTTTCAACAACAATATCTTTGGGTTGGAGTAAGTCCGGAAGAATTAAAAATGAAGCAACTCCGGCTGCAAGCAAGACGACGATAATAATTAGAATCATTGGCCATTTCTTTCTCTTCTTTCCCTTTTTCGGTTTCTTTTCCTTTTTTTTCGCTTTACTAAATGATTCTTTGGCATTGCTTTCTTCAGGATAATTCTTTGTTGCTCCATTCGTTTGATGAACAATTGTATGTTGCTCAGGATTGTTAGCAATTTGATGATCCGTAATAATTGGGATTGCCTTTGTTTCATCACCAGCTTCAACTGGCGGTTCATACATTTCCTCATTCAATTTATCAGGATCAAGCGCTGTTGCTAATGCCTCTTCCATTTCATAAATTGATTGATAACGATGAAATGGATCCTTTGCAGTTGCTTTCAGCACAATATTTTCAACACTTTGAGGAATATCCTGATTAAATCTTCTAACAGAAGGCGTATTGCTTTGCAAGTGCTTCAACGCTATTGAAACTGGTGATTGCCCAGAAAATGGAATCTTCCCAGTCAGTAACTCAAATAAAACGATACCAATCGAATAAATATCTGATTTCTTTGTCGCCAATCCACCTCGTGCTTGTTCGGGAGATAGATAGTGCACTGAACCTAAGATTGAATTGGTATGTGTTAACGAGGTAGCACTTAAAGCAACAGCAATCCCAAAGTCAGTGACTTTTATTTGACCAAACTTATCTATTAATATATTTTGAGGTTTGATATCACGATGTACGATATCATTGTCATGTGCGTGTGCTATTGCGGATGTTAACTGACGCATGATATCAAGTGCTTCACTAACCTCAATTGACCCATGAAGTTGTATGTATTCCTTTAATGTCATACCGTCGACATATTCCATCACAATATACATCACATGGTCTTCCCCACCGACATCAAAGATGTTTACTATATTTGGATGCGATAGGCTTGAGGCTGACTGTGCTTCCCGATCAAATCGAGCAATAAATTCCTGGTCGTTTGCATACTCCATTCGCAGTGCTTTTACCGCGACATCACGATCCAATATCGTATCCCTCGCTAGAAATACATTGGCCATTCCGCCGCCACCAATTTTTTTATCAATTTTGTAGCGATCATTTAACATATGGCCCTTATTCACTTGTTTCACCTTCTTCCGCCGATGAGTCAAGCGATGCTAGGATAATGGAAATATTATCTTCACCACCACGAGCATTAGCCAAGTCAATTAATTGCTGCCCCGCCTCGAGAATATCAATAGGCTGTTTAATTACTTCAATTAATTCTTGATCTTCTAGTTTATCTGTTAACCCGTCAGAACATAATAGTATTTTATCGCCTACATCGATGCCAACAGTATTAATTTCTGGTTCTACTTTACTATCCGTACCTAAAGCTTTTAAAACAATATTTTTTCTTGGATGGTGCTGTGCATCGTTTTTCGAGATTTGCCCAGACTGAACGAGTGCATTTACTAATGAATGATCCTCGGTTAATTGTCTAAACCCTTTACTATTTAGTAAATAACACCTACTGTCGCCAATATGGGCTATTGTCAGAAATTCTTCTATGTAAATAGCAATGACAATCGTCGTACCCATTCCTTCACATTCGCTATTAGCTTGGGCATGTTTATAAACTGATTCATTAATTTCCGAAATTGCCTTAACTAACCATGCCTCTAAATCTTGAGGTGCAGTAAAATCGTTTGTGCTCTCCCATTTAGCCTTCATTAATGATGTCGCCATCTGACTAGCGACATCACCTGACTGATGTCCACCCATACCATCAGCAATAATCGCCATAAACTGATTTCCGAGATTATAAAATATTCCCCCAGAATCCTCATTGTGACTTCTAACCCTACCGCGATCCGTTAAGAATTGCCCATTCATTTTATATCCCTCCTCATTTGAAATATAGGATGCAATTGCAATAAATAATTTAGTTAAAGTATTGCATATTTCCCCTTAGAAAACTAGGATTAATGCAACAGAAAATTATACTCTAGCAGATAGGTACAAATAAAAACCTCCTATCTGCTAGAGTAAAACAGGATTATTTTTTTCTCTTAAGTCTAGTAAGAAAGAAGCCGTCTGTATCAAAATTCTGTGGAAATAATTGCAGTCCAAATTCAGATTTCCCTTGAGAAGCTTTTAATTCATCTGGTAGTTTTTCGAAAAATACCGAATCAACTTCAAAGTCTGGGTTGCTTTCAATAAATGACTTTACCACTTGTTCGTTTTCTTGCTTATCGACCGTGCACGTACTATAGACGAGTAAACCGTCTTTCTTCAAAAGTGGCGCAACGCGCTCTAATATATCCAATTGAATCTCTGATAGGCGCTCAATATCATTTTCGTTTTTATTGTATTTAATTTCAGGTTTGCCGCGTATCACACCCAGCCCAGAGCATGGGGCATCGACAACAATTCGGTCAAAGCTTTCTGCCGCATGAATTTCATGTAGCTTTCTTGCATCATTCGCATTTGCATCGATAATTGTTAAACCAAGACTCTTCGCCTTATTCGCGATTAGATTTACTTTCTTTTTATGGAGATCGTAAGCCTTAATACTCCCTTGATTTTCCATCTTCTCAGCAATATGTGTTGCCTTTCCACCTGGTGCACTACAAGCATCTAAAACTTCCATACTCGGTTTTGCATCAAGCATTTCAGCAACAAGCATGGAACTTTGATCTTGAATTGTAATCAACCCATCCTTAAACAAACTGGAGTGTAAAATATTCCCTTTTTCGATAATGATACCTTGACTAGAAAAACGGGATGGAATCACAGAATATCCCTGCTCTTTTAAAATCTCCATCGCTTCTTCTCTTGATATTTTTAAGGGCTGTATTCTAATCGATTGGCTTTTCTTGTTTACATTTGCCTCACACATTGCTTTTGTCGTTTCTATTCCGTATTGTGCTGTCCACCTGGCAACGAGCCATTTTGGATGACTAGTTTCAATGCTAATCCTGCTGACTGGGTCTTCGATTAATGCAGTATCTGGAACCCCATTTCGCTGCACATTACGCAATACACCATTAACGAATCCCGCTATTCCTCTATGGCCACGATGTTTTGCGATTTCTACTGCTTCGTGGATAATCGCATGATCTGGAACCTTATCTAAAAATAACATTTGGTAGAGTGACATCCTTAAAAGTATTCTTACCCATGGTTCCATTTTTTTCTTAGAATCCATGAAGCTGTCAAGATAATAATCCAACGTCATTTCTCTTTGTAACGTCCCATAAACAACTTCTGTTAATAGACCTTCATCCTTCTGTTTTATTTGACCAGATTTTATTTCATGATCAATTAATAGATGACTGAAGCTCTGATCTTTTTCAATACGGATTAATAAATCTAATATTGCGTTTCTCAATTGATATGTTTTCATTTACTCACCCATTATGATACCTAGTTTTATTCGATCACTTGAACCGCGCAAATAATCTTTCACAGACATTCTTTTCTTACCTGCTGGTTGAATTTCGGTGATCTTCACTCCCTTTTGATTGCCACAGACAACAACGAAAGCTTCATCATCAATTTTCTTCACGATTTCTCCAGGCTTTCCTTCGTAGATAGTCGAATCTACTTCACCCCACCAGATTTTCATTACATTTCCTTCATAAGTTGTAAAAGCTACTGGCCATGGATGTAGTCCGCGTATTTGATTGTAGACTGCTTGGTTGTCTTTCTTCCAATCGATTCTTTCCTGTTCCCGTTTAATGTTGGAAGCAAATGTCGCTTGTGCTTCATCTTGCTTTACCTGCTCCAATTGTTTCGCAAATAGTTTTGGCAAGGTTTCTAATAATAAGGATGATCCTGCTTTTGAAAGCTTGTCATGCATCGTTCCTACATTATCTTCTTCTTCAATCGGCACACTCACTTGGGTCAAGATATCTCCAGCATCTAACTTTTCCACCATATACATAATCGTAATCCCTGTTTCTTTTTTACCTTGTACGATTGCATAATGGATTGGTGCTCCACCTCGTAATTCTGGAAGTAATGATGCATGTACATTAATACAACCGAACTCTGGTGCATCTAATAATGCATTTGGTAAAATTTGACCATATGCTGCAGTTACAATTAAATCTGGATTGTAACTCAAAATTTCATCATATTCATTTCGTAATTTCTCTGGTTGAAATACTGGTATATTATGTTTTTCTGCTTCTACCTTAACAGGTGGAGGAGTCATGACCCGCTTTCTTCCCTTTGGTCTATCTGGCTGTGTTACAACTAAAACTACTTCATACTCCGATTGGACAAGCGACTCTAAAACTGGCACAGAAAAATCTGGTGTACCCATAAAAACGATTTTTTTCAAAAACATTACCTACTTTCTATTTCTATTAATCATAAGCATCTTTACATTAAATGATATGGTTGCATATCTACCGTTATCTGTAAATCATCCTTACGTACCTCGTCAGCAAATTGATCGATAATTTTTCTAATATGAATACGTAAATCTGGCTCATTTCTGTATTTTATCATGCATTGATAGCGATATCTATCTTTGATCCGCGGGATAGGTGACGGTGTAGGACCTAATACCACTGTATCCTGCTGCAGCTGTCTCATAAGCAATTGCGCGATCTGCTGTGATGTCTGAATCACTTTCACTCGGTTTTTATGAGAAATTGTAATAAGTGCTAAATAAAAATATGGTGGATATTGAAAAGTCCTTCTCGTGTTCATCTCTTTATTATAAAAATCATGAAAGTTATATTCACTTGCAAGAACGATACTATAATGCTCAGGAGTGTACGTTTGGACAATTACTTCACCAGTTAATTCATGTCTCCCAGCCCTGCCGCTAACCTGGGTCAATAGTTGAAATGTTTTTTCTGATGAGCGGAAGTCTGGTAAATGCAGCATAGAATCTGCGGTTAGAACACCGACTAATGTGACATTCTCAAAATCTAATCCTTTTGCAATCATTTGCGTTCCTAATAATATATCAGCTCTTCTCTCAACAAATTGCTTTAATATTTTCTCATGGGAGCCTTTCCGCCTTGTCGTATCTACGTCCATTCGTAAAACCTTTGCTTCGGGAATTAGCTGGGTAATTGCTTCCTCGACACGTTGGGTTCCTGTACCAAAATAACGAATTAAATTACTTTGACATTCAGGGCACTCAGTAGGCATTGCTTCTTCATGCGAGCAATAATGGCATTTTAATTGATTGCTATTCTTATGATAGGTTAGTGCAATATCACAATGTGGACATTCTTTCACATGCCCACAATCTCTGCACATCACAAATGTAGAGTATCCACGTCGATTTAATAATAGAACAACCTGTTCTCCTCTTTCAATACAATGCTCGATGCTTTCTTTTAGTTTTCTGGAAAACATTGTCCGATTTCCTGCATGAAGTTCTTCTCGCATATCAACGATATCTACTTTAGGCATTGGTTTATCATTGGTTCTCTTATTAAGGGTTGCTAATTTATATACGCCTTTACTAGCTCTTGCGTAAGACTCTAATGTCGGTGTCGCACTTCCCAAAATGACCGGACATTGATGATACTCCCCCCGTTGTATCGATACGTCCCTTGCATGATAGCGGGGCTGATCTTCTTGTTTATATGTTGTTTCATGTTCTTCATCGATAATGATAATTCCAAGATTTTCAAATGGGGCAAACACTGCAGATCTTGCCCCAACGACAACCTGTACTTCTTTTCGTTGAATCTTCCGCCATTCATCGAACTTCTCACCAGCAGACAATGCACTATGCATCACTGCAACATTTGCGCCAAATCTTCCTTTGAAACGTTTCACCATTTGTGGTGTTAGTGATATTTCTGGTACTAGGACAATCGCTTCTTTTCCTTGATTAATCACGTTTTGGATTGCCTGTAAATAGATCTCCGTTTTTCCACTTCCAGTAACACCATGAAGTAGAAAGACATCATGGTGTCCAGAATCAATCGCTTCATTAATTGGGTTAATCGCAATTTGTTGTTCCTCGTTTAAAGTTAATGCACTCGTTCGTTCGATTTCTGCATCATTGTATGGATTTCTAAATACTTCTTCCTTGAATATTTCAAGTAGGCCTTTATCAATCAATGATTTCACAGTACTTGTTGTTGTATTCACTTGCTGAAGCAATTTTTTTTGTTCAATTGGAGCTTCATTTTCTATAAAATAATGTAATAATTGTCTCTGTTTCTTTGCACTCGCCGATAGATCAAGCAGTGCCTCTTCTAATAAATGTATAGGACGTGCAGCTTTTACCTTTGTCACATATTTTTTTGTGATTTTTGATTTTACTAGATATTCAATCGAAATATCACCATCCTGCACAACTTTTTGCAGTTGATAGTAGCTCAAAGTTGATCCTGCAAATTCAGCAAAACTTATGAAATCCCGCCCTGCAAAAAGCGCTTCAAACGGTTCCGGTAAATCGGCATCCGTCATTCTTACAAGCTCTTTTTCATATTGTGCCTTTAGCACTTGTGGTAGCATCGCTTGTAATGCGGTTATAGACAGGCTAAGGGTTTCATTTGCAACCCATTTCCCTAATTCTAATAACTCGTCAGTTAAAACAGGAGTTAAGTCCAATACTTCAACAATTTCCTTTAATTGCTTAAAGGATGACTCTGATACACGTCCAACAACAAATCCCATAATCTTTCTCGGTCCAAACGGCACAATTACGCGCATACCATTTTCCAGAATTTCTTGAAATCTCTCTGGAATATAATAGTCAAATGTTTGATTAATAGAGCTTGCAGGTACATCCACAATTACTTTTGCTATATTCAATGCTTTTCATCCTTCATATCTCGATCAATGAAACGCAATATTTTTTCTGCTATTTCTATTTTAGTAGCTAGCTCGATATCCTTTTGCTCCTGCTTTTTATTTACATAGGTAACGATATTTGTATCTCCACCGAAACCAGCACCCTTTGTTGAAATATCATTAATAACAATTGCGTCTAAATGCTTTTTCTCTAACTTCTTTAATCCATTTTCGATTGAATTATTCGTTTCTGCAGCAAAACCAACTAAATATTGATTCGACTTTATCTCACCAAGCGATAGTAAAATATCCTTCGTTCTTTTCATTTCAATCTGTAAATCACCAGGTTGTTTTTTCATTTTCTCATCATAGACTAGTTTCGGTGTATAATCTGCAACTGCCGCTGCTTTAATAACGATATCACTATCTGCAAAATAATCATGCATCGCCTCATACATTTCTTGTGCAGATGTTACATTGATTCGGTTAATTTTATTATTTGAAACTGTTAATGCAGTTGGTCCAGAAACCAATGTTACTTCAGCACCATATTTAGCCGCAGCTTCCGCTAATGCAAAGCCCATTTTTCCTGATGAATGGTTGGTAAAAAAACGAACAGGATCAATTTTTTCACGTGTTGGTCCTGCTGATACAAGTACTTTCCTCCCTTGTAAAAACGGATCAATTGATTGATGCTTTTCAATTACATCAATAATGGTTTCTGGCTCCTCTAAGCGTCCTTTTCCAATCCAGCCACATGCTAAATAACCAGCACCGGGTTCAATAAAATGGTATCCCCATTCATCCAATTGCTGCATATTCCTCATAACTGCAGGATGCCCATACATATTAACATTCATAGCTGGAGCAACATAAATACTCGCCTTCGTCGCTAACAGCGTAGTAGAAAGCATGTCATCAGCAACACCATTTGCAACTTTCCCAATAATATTGGCTGTTGCTGGTGCAATAATTACAATGTCTGCCCAATCGGCTAAATCTATATGTGCAATTTTGTTCGGATCCTTTTCATCAAATGTATCTATATAAACAGGGTTCCGTGATAATGCTTGAAAGGTTAAGGGAGAGACAAATTCTGCCGCGCTTTTCGTCATTATGACTTTAACATTTGCACCCTTCTGTGTTAATCTGCTTGTTAATGTGCATGCCTTATAAGCGGCAATACCACCAGTAACCCCTAATAGAATATTCTTATTAAATACCATTCACTAGCACCTCTCAACAATTATTTCCAATTTCATACTTATCTATAGTTTATTTATACCATAAACCCGTGTATTAAATCTTGTAATAGGTTAGAATACTTGGGTTTAACCAAGGTCTTTCGATGATAGCCTTAGGGGAAGTTCGATTAGAAACGCGACGTCCTGGGACTGCGGTTACTCGTCCCACCGAAGACCTTTGGGACTGCGGTTACTCGCCCCACCGAAGACCTTTGTCGCAACACCGAACTGACCTACATCCTGTAGGCCCCACTTATGTAGTAAGATATATTTTATACTTTCTTAACTACCAATAAAACAACAATACCCCCGCAAGTAATAAGCGAGGGTATAACTTATAAGTATTTCTATGCATTCGAACTGTAGTGTTTAAGAAATCCTTAAATATTAATTGCAATTAGGGCTTGGCTTAGGCTGATTTATTAATCTTCTGCTAAATGTAGTTTTCCAGCTTCTATTTCTTCAAGCGCCATCCCTACATTTTTAAATGATTTTGGATTTTCAACTTGCAAATCCTTCGTAACTGTAAGCTGTCTGGCACGTCTAGATGATAATGTAACTAGGGTATATTTTGATTTAATTCTTTCTTGCAATTTATCAATAGATGGTTCTAACATCAATGGATTTCATCCTCCAATATTTTCTTATATTGTTTTGCAACACGAATACGTTTTAAGTGTTCACTTTGGATAATGGCTTTTACTTTTGCAACCGCATGATCGACATTGTCATTTACAACGACATAATCATATGCATCCATCATCTCGATTTCTTTTCTTGCTTCTTTCAATCGATTTAATACGAGTTCTTGAGATTCTGTACCACGGTTTACAATTCGATTTTTCAATTCCACTAGACTCGGCGGGAATAGAAAAATAAATACACCCTGCGGAAAGTTTTCTTTCACTTGAAGAGCACCTTGAACTTCAATCTCCAAAAATACATCCAGTCCTTTTGCAAGTGTGTCCTCAACATACTTCCTAGGTGTGCCATAATAATTATTTACGTACTTCGCATATTCCAGAAGTTGATTTTGTTCAATTAGGCTTTCAAATTCTTCATTTGACTTATAGAAATAATCCACACCATCGACTTCACCTGGACGTTTATTTCTTGTTGTCATCGAAATAGAATACTGTAATTCTGTAGATTCTTCAAAAAGTCTTTTCCGAACTGTGCCTTTCCCTACTCCAGACGGACCAGAGAGAATAAATAATATACCTTTCTCTGCAACCAATATATTTCCTCCTAATACATTTAAACTAAAAAACACAAACCTTAATCATCTGAATCCTCGTCATGACTTAACAGCCTTTGTCCAACAGTTTCAGGTTGTACCGCTGATAGTACGACATGATCACTATCGGTAACGATCACTGCTCTGGTCCGGCGTCCGTATGTAGCATCTATCAGTTTATTATGATCTCTTGCCACGGTAATAATTCTTTTTATTGGAGCTGATTCTGGTGAAACAATCGAGATTATTCGATTGGCAGAAACAACATTTCCGAATCCTATATTAATAAGTCGCAAATTCAAGTAATTTCCCTCCATGATCCAGTTGAAAGACTCGCATTATTTAAAAATCGTGACATTTAAATTACGTCTAACAATCATTATACTATAAAATGCAAATAAAAACCTAGGCTTCACTCAATATTTTGTACTTGTTCTTTAATCTTTTCAATTTCACCTTTAAGCGAAATCGTCCATTCACTGAGTTTAGCGTCGGTTGACTTAGAGCCAATCGTATTTACTTCACGATGCATTTCTTGCGTAATAAAATCCAACTTTCTTCCAATCGCATCATTCATCTGAATCGATGCCCGAAAATGTTCAATATGACTGATAAGTCTCGTGACTTCTTCCGTTATATCCCCTTTTTCAGCAAGTAAGACAATTTCCTGGTGAATTCTTGCAGGATCAATTAGCGTGTGACCTTCTAATTGATCTTCCACTCTTTCCTTGATTCGCTTGCGATATTCTTCGATTACTAAAGTTCGTCTTGTTTGTAATAATATCACAATATCCTCTATTGTGGATACACGTTTCATTAAATCTTGAAATAAATATTCGCCCTCTTTTCGCCGCATTGCAACTGCCTGTTCACAAGCTTTTTCTACACTTGCTAAAATAGCATCTTTAAATGCATCCTTTTGATTTCCTTCTTGTACTGTAAGGATATTTGGAAGACTTGTTAAAATGGTTACTGGCAGTTCGCCAGATAGACTGTAACGCTCCTTTGCTGCATTTATCTTTTCCATATATTCATCCAACAATTCCCAGTCCATTTCTACTTTTTTCTGTGCAAGTGAACTTCCTGCGATTTCAATAATAACTTCGATTCTTCCACGTTTAAATTGGTATTGAATAATTTTTTTAATTTTTTCTTCTAGGAAAAGCAGGAATGAAGGCATCTTGATTGCAATATCCAAAAATCGGTGATTCACCGTTCGTATTTCAACCGTAATACTTGCATCTTCAATATATAATACGCTACTTCCGTAACCAGTCATACTCATCGCCATCATTATCACATCCGATTTCAAATATACTTTTTATCTTATCAAAAAAAAGACAGTTTACCAAGACATCGTTTCCTTATTGGGTAAATACATAGTTGTAGATAATCTACGGACAATCAGCAAAGATTTCCGGGAGCAAGGCAGTCTGCTTCTCCGAAAACGATGACCACTTTCGATGAATCTTCAGCCGGTGCTTTTTCCATAGGAGGCTCTTGTCCTCAGCTACAATCAACGGCCATGTGAGAGGGAATATAAACATGTAAATGGTTATTTTCGAACCATCCTAGCGGAAGAAATACACGAAGACTCCTGCGGTAAGAAGAGCCTAGGTGAGACTATGAAGTGCTTTAGCACGAGAAGGCTCGCCAGCTCCCCGCGGAAAGCGTAGTGTATTTCTGGAGCGACGGCCAAGTAAGCAAATATAATCCTAAGTTAGTCCCCAGTTTATAAAGATTGTACCATTCAATGTGAAAAAGGCTAAAAACCCGAACAAGTTTGCTCGGGTTAGCATGGTTATTTCCTAAAGCCAAATAGTACGGTTGGGATTGCGCTTATTGCTCCGACAAACATCCAGTCTCTTAACGATAATGCCGTTGTATGGAAAACAGGCTGCATTGGTGGCCAGTAAATTACAACAAGTAACAGTAATAATGATGAAATTACCGCAAGGACAAGGTAAATATTTTCAAATGGATTTCTTGAAAATACCGAATGGTCACTTCGACAATCGAACACATGAATGAGCTGGGCCATAACTAATGTCGTAAATGCAACTGTTTGGGCATAAATCAAGTTATCCGGATTATATTGATACGATAACATAAAGGCAATTAACGTTACAAGGCCAATTAATATCCCACGACTAATAATTTTATAACCTAGTCCTCTTGCAAATATACCTTCTTTCGGATTTCTTGGCGTTCGCTTCATTACATCATTTTCTGGTTTGTCTAATCCAAGTGCCATCGCCGGCAATCCATCTGTTACAAGGTTTACCCATAATATTTGTACGGGGACGAGCGGTAACGGTAGTGCTAATAGCATCGCAAATAACATGACTAATATTTCACCAACATTTGAGGCTAGTAAATATCGAATAAATTTACGGATATTTTCATAAATGTTTCTTCCTTCATGAATTGCTTCCTTAATTGTCGCAAAGTTGTCATCCATTAATACTAGGGAGGAGGCTTCTTTTGTAACGTCTGTCCCGCTAATGCCCATACTTATCCCAATATCACTTGCTTTAATCGCCGGGGCATCATTGACACCATCTCCCGTCATGGCAACGATATGTCCTTTATCTTGAAAAGCCTTGACGATTTTCAATTTATGTTCAGGGGTTACCCTTGCGAATACGTAAGTATCCTCGATAACTTCCTCTAGATCCGCCAACGACATTTGATTTAATTGATATCCTTCAAGAACGAGACCGTTTTCAGGTAATAAATTGAGATTCTTCGCAATTGCACGTGCGGTATTAACATGATCTCCGGTAATCATTACGGTCTTAATTCCTGCTTGTCTACACTCTTCAATCGCCGACTTCACTTCTTTCCGCGGTGGATCAATCATTCCATATAGTCCGATAAACGTTAAATCTTTTTCTAGGAAGGTAGCGTCAAGTGACTCATTTTTTGATAATGACCTTATCCCAATCGCTATCGTTCGCAGTGCTTTATTTGCCATCAAATTAATCGCAGTATCAATTTTTGTGCGATCCACTGCTTTAATTAATGCTTTATTATTTCCATCTAGCCAAAAAGTAGATCTTGGAAGAAGTACATCTGGTGCACCTTTGGTGATAAGAAAACGCATTTGATTTTCATCTTCAACGATAACACTCATCCGTTTGCGATCCGAATCAAAAGGTAATTCTTTTATTATCTGGTATTTACTCTTGTCTGCATCTGTAAAACCTAATTTTCTTGCAGCGACTAATAAAGCCCCATCTGTCGGGTCGCCGTCAATCGAATATTTTCCCTTCTTAGTTTGTAATATTGCATTGTTGCAAAGCATTCCGTAGAATAACATCGATCCTAAGTTTGGATAATCTTGCTCAACTTTTGTTTTATTAATAAAAAAATCTCCACGAATATCATAGCCATCACCTGTCACATAAAGATGTTTGCCATTTAAATAAATCTCTTTAACAGTCATTTGGTTTTCCGTCATTGTTCCGGTTTTATCCGAACATATGACAGAAGCACAACCTAAGGTTTCTACTGCTGACAGTTTTCGAACAATCGCCTTCTTCTTAATCATTCGCTGGACACCTAATGATAATGCGACCGTTACAATCGCCGGTAATCCTTCTGGTATGGCGGCAACCGCTAATGAAACACCCGCTAAAAACATTTCATACATTGGATTCCCTTGTAGTACTCCTAGCACAACAACAAGTGCGGTTAAAAGTAAGGCAACAACAATTAAAATTTTACCAAGCTCTGCTAATTTTCGCTCAAGTGGTGTAATCGCTTTTTTCGTATTAACCATTAATGATGCAATTTGTCCCATTACGGTATTC
Organism: Oceanobacillus chungangensis; assembly: GCF_003369565.1. Classification (GTDB taxonomy): domain Bacteria; phylum Bacillota; class Bacilli; order Bacillales; family Amphibacillaceae; genus Oceanobacillus; species Oceanobacillus chungangensis. Next base: position 240,902 of record NZ_PIOD01000011.1, read on the forward strand.
ATCCCTGTTCCCACCACAATGCCTACTCCTGATCCTCTCGTGACAAGCGTTCCCATAAAGCCCATATTTACTTGATCCTGTGCATCTAGGTTTTCCTTTACAATTGCCGTAGCATGCTTCATTACTGGTAAAGATTCACCAGTAAGTGCAGATTCTTCCGTTTCCATGCTTGTTGATTTAATGATTCGAATATCAGCCGGGATACGATCGCCACTATCGACTTTTACAATATCACCAACTACAATTTCTCTTGATGTTACCCTTTCCCATTTATTGTCGCGCAACACATGTGCAATAGGTGCTGATAGTTCTTTCAATTTTTCAAGAGACTTTTCAGCCTTTTGTTCTTGAAAATAGCCAATAAACCCATTTACTAAAACAATTAACATGATTGCGATCGCATCAACAAATTCCCCTAATAATCCCGCAATGAGAGTTGCTGCAAGTAAGACAATAACCATAAAATCCTGAAATTGTTTTAAGAAAACAAGCCACTTTGATGTATGCTTTTGCTCATCTAGCACATTATAACCATACTGTTTCTGCCGTTCCCCCACTTGTTTTTCTGTAAGTCCTCTATTACTGGAAACTACTAACTTCTCTTCAATGCGGTCTACGTCTAATTGATACCATTTCATCTGCATTCCTCCGGGCTATTAAATAATATTAGAAAACTTGGCAAACGCCTAAGCCTTTGGGCGAATGCCATAGTTGCACTTATGTAGAAAGAAATACGGATATACTTTCTTTACTACCAAGCTCATACTTCAATATCTATGCATACTTGTCCTAAAAAATGCTATAATTGTCATGAGAGGTGATCCTATGCCATTCGATGGTATTGTAACTAGAGCAGTAACAGATGAATTAAAGCAAACAATAGTCCCAGGTAAAATAAATAAAATATACCAGCCTACCGCTACCGAAATCATCTTAACAATTCGTAGCCAAGGGAAAAATCATACACTATTATTATCAATCCACCCAACCTATGCTAGATTCCACTTAACGGATGATACATATGTTAACCCGCAAGAAGCACCGATGTTTTGCATGGTACTGCGTAAGCATCTATCAGGTGCGACCATAGAAGAAATTGAGCAGAATGGCATGGAGCGTATCGTTACTTTTAAAATTAGAACAAGAAATGAAATTGGCGATATTGGTCAAAAGCTACTCGTCATTGAATTGATGGGGAAACATAGCAATGTTATGCTGGTAGACGAAGAAAAGGGTAATATCATCGACAGTCTAAAGCATGTATCCATGGCTCAAAATCGTTATCGAACAATTTTACCTGGCCAACAGTACATCCTTCCACCTGCACAGAATAAATTAAATCCATTATTAACAGATGGTGAGGATTTAATTAAGAAGCTTGATTTTAATGCAGGGAAATTAGACAGTCAGATTGTAACTCATCTTGATGGATTTTCCCCTTTTATTGCGCGCGAAATCGTTTCACGTGCAGGCTTAGGTAGTGGGAACATCTATGCGGAAAAATATATGGAAATAAGAACGCAGCTAATTGAAAATCACTATACACCAGCAATTTATCGAAATAAGAAAGAAGAATTCCACGTCATTGCGTTACAAAGCTTTAATGGTGAAATCATAAAATTTGATTCAGTAAATAATATGCTCGATACTTTTTATTCTGGAAAAGCAGAGCGTGATCGTGTAAAGCAGCAGGCAAAAGATTTATCACATTTCATAAAAAATGAAAAGAATAAAAACGAAAGAAAAATGAAAAAGCATCTGCAAACAATTAAAAAGGCTGCTGAAGCAGATCGTTATCAAAAGAAAGGTGAGCTTTTAACAGCCAATATGCACCTCGTTTCCAAAGGAGATAAAAGCATAGCAGTGATTGATTATTATGATCCACAACAATCGGAAATAACGATTGAATTAAATCCAAATAAAACTCCTAGCGAAAACGCACAGGGTTTCTTTAAAACGTATCAAAAGTTAAAAACATCTAAAAAAATTATCGAACAAGAAATCATTAAGAATCAAGAAGAAATTGATTACTTGGAGCAATTATTACAGCAAATTGATGTTGCTAGCGTTGAGGATATCGAAGAAATTCGTGAAGAGCTACGAGAAGAAGGATATTTAAAAAAACAAGGGAAACAAAGGAAACAGAAAAACAAACCAAAGAACCCAGTACCAGAGAAATTTATATCAGCTGATGGCACTGAAATTCTTGTCGGTAAAAATAATAAGCAAAACGAATATGTCACCATGAAGCTCGGGCATCGAGACGATACATGGTTGCATACAAAGGATATTCCTGGGTCCCACGTAATTATCCGTTCCAAAGAACCAAGTGAGGAAACATTACTCGAAGCAGCAGAGCTTGCTGCATTTTTCAGCAAGTCACAAAACTCATCAGCAGTACCTGTTGACTATACGAAAATACGTCATGTAAAGAAGCCCAACGGTGCGAAGCCTGGATTCGTTACATATGATAATCAAAAAACATTATTCGTAACCCCATCAAATGAAACTGTGGAGCGGTTAAGAAATAATAAAACTTAAGATTGCCATGGACTAATATAGTGAGAAAATCACTTTATTATCTACCTACAATGAGGATTCCCTTTCTGGGAATCCTCATTTATTATACTACTTCCGGAATAATCGTCACTTCAATATTCCCTCTCGTTGCTTTCGAATACGGACAAAATTGGTGAGCAGATTCCGTTAGCTCCACTGCTTCTTCTGGACTTAAACCTTCAATTTTCACCTTCAACGTAACCCCTATTTTGAAACCATCATCTGCTGTATCTTTAAGAAAGCTAACTTCAGCTGTTGTCTCTGATTCAAGTTTTTTCTTTTGCTTCGAAGCTACTAAATTGAGTGCACCATCATAGCAAGCTGCATACCCTGCTGCAAATAGCTGTTCTGGATTGGATCCTTTCTCGCCAGACTTATCTGTCGCTGGATTTACTAACTGTAAATCAATCAGTCCATCGTCTGACTTCACATGACCGGCTCTTCCATTCTTAGCCGTTGCAAATGATGTAAAAATTACATTACTCATTCTATTCACTCCTTATACTATTACTTATACCTTCGTATTCCTCTTAAAGGTCCCTTTTAAACATTAATAAGACTCGTTTCCTATTAATTGTTACGGTTGATATAAACTGCGAACTATGAGCTACGTTGATTTCAGCTGCGGACAGTCGCGCATCCGGAGGGCAACGGCCATGAGAGAGGAATTGCCCTCTCGTCTTATATCATAGAAAGATGCCAGCAATAGCAAAATCCAGCGCAGAAAATACACGAAGACTCCTGCGGGAGGAAGGGCCTAGGTGAGACTTCGAAGTGCGTTAGCACAAGATGGCTCACCAGCCCCCCGCGGAAAGCGAAGTGTATTTTCGGAGCGATCGGCTAGAGAGCAATTGCTCTCAATAGCTAGTTCACTGTTTATCTTAACTTTTCGTTTTGATTCATTATAAGCTGTTAAACAAAACAAGCTTATAATAACATCCTAAAGAAAACTCGTACTTGTTAGTGCTGTAATAAAATGATCGACCTGTGGTAGTTGGCGAATTCCCTCTTGATAACATACCCACGTATCCCTTGTCACTGGCTTCCCATTTAGTTTCAACGGAACATTTGGATATTCATTTTTCATAGAATCTGAGACACTTTCTGGCAGTACTGCCATCCCAATTCCCTGCTTCATAAATTGTTTACACGTTTCAATTTGGTCTACAGTCATTGTTTTCTGAGGCTTGATTTGTTCCTGATGATGATAGAGCCAGTTGTCTACAAGCTCATGCATACTATCATCACTTTTAAAAGAGATTAGCGGACGCTCCTTTATATCATCTTTCGGAAAAGGTTCCGTATCAAAAATGTATAATGGATCATCAAATAAACGAATCGACACACTCTCCTTTAATTTTTCACCACGAATGATACAGACATGATAATTTTTATGATTACGTCGAATATCTTCACTAATTCCTGTCACAAGATCAATTGCAACCTTAGGAAATTTTGTTGTAAATTCTCCTAAAATAGCTGGAAGAAATCGTTGACTTATCAATGATGAACAAGCAATTGACAATGTTCCTTGAATTTCTTTACTTGACTCTGCAAGTTTGTTTATTAAGCCTGCTTCTCTTTCTACCACCTCTTTTGCATGGTTTAAGATAATTTCGCCACTAGGAGTTGGCACTAAGCCTTTAGGTGTCCTGATAAATAATATTTCTCCAAAATAATCCTCAATATATTTCAAACGCTGTGTAACTGCTGGTTGCGAAATCAGTATAATCTTTGCCGTACCGCGAATCGTACCAATCTCGTTGAGTTTCAAGAGTAATTCATAATCCTCAATTTTCATTGCTTCACCAACCTAATAAGTAATTATTATTATAATTGATTATATAATAGTATTTTACTTATATCACGCAAAAGCATAGGATAATAGTAAGAATGATTGGAGGAGTTAAAATGAATGAGAAGAAAAGTGTCCAAGAGGTTTTCTCCAAAAATAAGGAAGCATATTTTACGAGTAGCACACATGCAAATGGTAATGATTTGTCAGTTTTGATACATTGGCTAAATCCAAATAAAGATTTGTCAGCGCTTGATATAGCCACTGGTGGTGGTCATGCCGCCAAGAAGCTTGCCCCGAATGTTAAAAAAGTTTTTGCCACAGACATTACGAAAGAAATGTTAGAAAATACCGCAATGCATTTGCAATCTTATCCTAATATTAATTACGTCATAGCAGACGCTGAATCACTGCCATTTCTAGATAACTCCTTTGATATTATTACTTGTAGAATTGCTGCACACCATTTTCCTAATCCTGATAGATTTATTCAAGAAGTTGAGCGTGTATTAAAACCAAATGGCAGTTTTTTACTAATTGATAATGTTGGAGCAGAGGAACCTTCTGCAGATATATTCATTAATTCATTAGAGAAAATGCGGGATTATAGCCATGGTAGGTCATTGAAAATTACTGAATGGGAAAAACTACTTAGCAGCAACCATTTAACCGTGGTGAAACAAGAGAAGAGAAAAAAGACCTTACCATATAATGAATGGGTTAACCGAACATTAGATAAACAATCTAAAATCGAGGAAGTAAAACAGTATATATTAGCTGCCAATACGAAGATAAAAGATTATTTCCAAATCAAGATTGAGCACGAAGAAATTAAAGAATTTACAATTGATGAATGGATGGTCTTATGTACAAAGTCGCCTATTAGATAAACTGCGAACTAACTTAGGATGATATTTGCATCCTTGGCCGTCGCTCCAAAAATACACTACGCTTTCCGCGGGGAGCTGGTGAGCCTTCTTGTGCTGCCGCACTTCGAAGTCTCACCTAGGCTCTTCTTCCCGCAGGACAAGGAAGGCTTCGGCAGCGATGCATCGCACGAAGAAAATTGACCTTTATTTTCGAGGAGTCTTCGTGTATTTCTTCCGCTGAAGATAGAGTAGAATCAAAAGAAAATAATGACAAACCCACTAACTATCACCATTGATTGTAGCAATATACATGAGACTCATGTCTTAATTGCAACGACTGTCTAGGTTCGAAGACACGATTGTCACTAGTTCGCAGTTTATATCAACTATGTTTTTTATCCAAATATTTAAATAGCAACAACCAATAATGAAACGCTACTCCTTATTTCAAATTGTCACGCCAGTCGATTAACTTCTCTTTTTCACTTTGAGTCAGCTTCCGGTCTACAACTAACGCCTCAACTAATTGATCAAAGTTCGTAATTGTCGCAAATGGAAGTTCTGCTGCGGCAAACTGTGATTCTGCCTTCCCTAATCCATATGTAAAAATTGCAAAGACACTAATTACTTCTACATCTTCTTGTTGTAATGCTTTGGCAGCTTCAATTGCAGAACCACCTGTTGAAATTAAGTCTTCAATGACAAGAACCTTTTGCCCCTTTGATATTTGTCCCTCGATTTGATTTCCTTTGCCATGTCCCTTAGGCTTTGAGCGAACGTATACCATTGGCAATTGTAAACAATCTGCTAACCATGCTGCATGGGGAATCCCAGCGGTGGCACATCCGGCAATTACATCGGGTTTTTGATTTAGCTTACCAATCATCGTAATAAATGCATCGGTGATCTTTTTGCGAATTTCAGGATATGACATAGTTAAACGATTATCACAATAAATAGGTGACTTTATTCCCGATGTCCATGTGAAATAATTATCTGGATTAATTTGCACTGCTTTAATTTCTAATAGGTCTCTTGCCAATTCTTCATTTAATGCCATTTCCCCACTCCTCTACTGCTTGTTGGTATGCTTGATACGGATTTTCTGCTTTTGTTATGCTTCTGCCAATCACAAGGATATCTGCATCATTTTCTTTTGCAATTTTCAGTGTTGCAACTCGTTTTTGATCATCTAAACTAGAATTAGCTAATCGTATTCCAGGTGTTACAGTTAAAAAAGAATTACCACATTTTTCTTTAATTGAACCCGCTTCGTAAACCGAGCAGACAACACCATCTGCACCACTCTGCTTTGCAGTATATGCTAAATGTACGGCGTTTTCTCGAAGCTCACCAGGAATTAGTAGTTGATTATTCATCGTTTCTTTATCATGTGAAGTCAAGATAGTAACAGCAATTAATTTAGTCTTATGTTTAGAAGAACCTTTTAATAATCCTTCTTTCGCATGTTCTATCATGTCACTTCCACCAAGTGCGTGAACATTAACAATATCCACTTCAAGTGCTGCAAGATTTTTCATTGCCTTCATTACTGTTGTCGGAATATCATGCAATTTCAAATCTAAAAAAATCGGATGGTTATTTGCTTTCAACTTTTCAATGATAGCTGGGCCCTCACGAAAAAATAGTTCCATCCCTACTTTGACTGGGACACCATGAAGCTGATTGTTTTTAAGAAATTGTTCCGTAACTTCCCATGTAGGAAAATCCAAAGCCAAATATATTGCTTTATTCATTATACAAATACCGCCTTTCCCATCGCCTCTTGGACAGAAGCAAAACCATAACGGCTCAGCACATCGGGTAATTCATCAATAATTTCCTTACAAACCAAAGGATTGCCGAAATTAGCAGTTCCAACCGCAACCGCACTTGCCCCTGCTAATAAAAATTCAAGTACATCTTCTGCACTGCAAATTCCGCCCATGCCGATAATTGGCAGATCTACATTCTGCTTTACTTCATAAATCATCCGAATCGCAATCGGTTTAATTGCAGGACCTGATAAACCACCAGTTTTATTTGCAATCAAAGGTCGCTTAGATGGTAAGTGGATTTGCATTCCAGTTAATGTGTTAATCATCGATAGACCGTCAGCACCAGCCGCTTCCACTGCTTTTGCCATCTCAACAATATCAGCTACATTTGGTGAGAGTTTTACATATACTGGTAACTTGCTTACTCTCTTTACTCTCTCGGTTACTTTAGCAGCCATTACTGGATCTGTTCCGAACTGAATGCCACCTTCCTTTACATTTGGACAGGAAATATTTAGTTCCAATGCATGTACATCTTCCGTATAGTTAAATGCTGCCGCCACCATTTCGTATTCCTCAATCGTACTACCAGCAATATTAGCGATGATAGATGTATCAAAATTAGCTAAAAATGGCACTTCATACTCGATAATTTTATCGACACCTGGATTTTGTAAACCGATGGCATTAAGCATTCCTGAAGCAGTTTCAGCGACACGTGGTGTGGGATTTCCTAGCCTAGCATTTCCCGTTGCTGCCTTCATTATCACTGCTCCAAGTTCACTTAGATCATAATAGTTACTATATTCATGTCCAAATCCGAAACAGCCTGAGGCAGGCATAATCGGATTTTTCAATTTCAAACCTGGTAAAGATACCGCTAACTCGTTCATATTGTTACCTCCTCTGCAAGAAATACTGGTCCATCACTGCATATTTTCTTATATCCACTTTCATTATTTGCTGGTATCATGCAGGCGAGACAAGCACCGACCCCACAGCCCATTCGTTCTTCTAAAGAAATATACCCACGTTTTCCACTTAATTTACTAGTAACTGCTTGAATCATTGGAAGTGGACCACAAGTATAATAGCAGTCAAAGTCACCGACCTTATCCAATAAATCTGTTACTAACCCTTTATTCCCATAGGAACCATCATCGGTAACAATATACGTTTCTGCAATCTCTTTAAACTTATCTTCATAAAAAACATTTTCTGCTGTTTGAAAACCAAGTATTGCAATTGCATTGACATTCTGCGCTGCTAGCTGTTTACCAAGATAATACATCGGTGGTACACCAATCCCTCCACCTATTAAAAGAACAGTTTCCTTCGCTTCTTGCCTAAGCGGAAAACCATTACCACTTGGACCAAGCGCATTAATCTGTTGTCCTACACTGTATGCAGCTAGGCGTTTCGTACCTGATCCAATTACTTTAAAAAGAATCGTGACGAGATGATTTTCTTTATCTATATCAGCTATGGAAATTGGTCTCCCCAACGTATGACCTTCGATTAAAATATGGAGGAATTGACCTGGCACGGCTGTTTCACTAATATGGATATTCTCCAGCTTCATCTCGATCGTATCTTTCGCAATCTGTTTCGTTCCAATTATCTGCAGCTTTTCCTTTTTAATCATGGGCGAACTACCTCTTTATTTGTTATTGATTTAGCGCTAAATGTTGTAGTATCAATTACGTTTACGATTGCATTTGCTGTATCTAAATTCGTGAGACACGGTATTCCATGTTCTACCGCCTGTCGTCGAATTAAAAATCCATCTGAGCGTGGCTGCTTACCAGAATTTAAAGTATTCACTACAAACTGTACTTGACCCTTTTCAATGATAGATAGAACATTTGGTTGTTCAGCTCCAACCTTCTGTACAGCCGTAATTGGAATTCCTGCTTGTTTTACAAACGCAGCTGTCCCTTCAGTTGCAAACAATTCAAATCCCAGCTCATGGAATCGTTCTGCTATATCGAGCATTTCTTCTTTATCTTTATCCGCAACCGTTAATAATACGCCACCTTCTTGGGGAACCTTAACTCCAGCAGCGAGCAATCCTTTAAATAATGCTTTTTCTAAATTTTTATCATAACCGATTGCTTCACCTGTTGATTTCATCTCTGGTCCAAGAATCGTATCAACACTGCGCAATTTTTCAAATGAGAAGACAGGGATTTTAACCGCGACATTGTCAATATCTGGTAGAATCCCAGATTGATAGCCTAGATCTGCTAGTTTCATACCGAGAATTGATTTTGTAGCAAGATTGGCCATTGGTACGCCCGTAATTTTACTTAAAAATGGAATCGTTCTGCTTGCTCGTGGATTAACTTCAAGGACATATACATCTTCATCCCGAATAATGAATTGAATGTTAATCAGACCTTTTACCTGCAGCGCGCGCGCAATTTTAATTGCTGCATCGATACATTTTTGTTTGACATTTCCCCCCATTCTTTGTGGTGGGTATACTGCCATCGAATCGCCCGAATGTACGCCAGCTCGCTCAATATGTTCCATTATTCCTGGTAATATTACTGTCTCACCATCGCTGATTGCATCAACTTCTGCTTCCATACCTGTGATGTATTTATCGATTAGCAGCGGATGCTCTGGACTCGCATTTATTGTTTTATTTAAATATAATTGCAGATCATGATCATCATAAACAATTTCCATTTTGCTTCCACCAATTACATAAGAAGGTCTTACGAGTACCGGATAACCGACCCAATTTGCTACTTCAATCGCTTGGTCAAAATTACGAACTGCCTTACCTTTCGGCCTTAGTATTGCTAATTCATCCAGTAAGTCTTCGAATTTGTCACGATCCTCTGCACGGTCAATCGATTCCAAGCTTGTTCCTAAAATATTTACCCCTCTTCGTTCAAGACCTGCCGCTAAGTTAATTGCGGTTTGCCCACCGAACTGGACGATTACACCTTCTGGATTTTCTAATGCAATGACATGCATGACATCTTCCAAGGTTAGCGGTTCAAAATAGAGCTTATCAGAGATACTAAAATCGGTTGAAACCGTTTCTGGATTATTGTTCATAATTATCGATTCATATCCCATTTCCCTTATGGCAAGAACGGAATGGACGGTAGCATAATCGAATTCAATTCCTTGACCGATCCGAATTGGACCTGAGCCGAGAACGAGAATTTTCTTACGGTTCGAAGCAATCGATTCGTTTTCCTCTTCATACGAACTATAAAAGTAAGGAGTCTTGGATTCAAATTCTGCTGCACATGTATCTACCATTTTATAGACAGGTGCTATGTTTTCCTTCAGTCGCTGCTCATACACGTAATCAACGGATACATTCCATAGTCTAGCAATCTGTGTATCTGAAATCCCCAATCGTTTTGCTTTCCTTAATATTTCCATAGATAAACGATTATTTACTAGTTCTGTTTCAAACATAATTAACTGTTGTATTTTTACGAGGAAGAAACGATCGATTTTTGTATTATCAAAAATCGTATCCACTGATACCCCACGACGAAATGCTTCTGCGATAACAAAAATACGTTCATCATCCGCTGATTTCATCCGATTTTCCAAATCATTAGTTGCTACCTTTTCTAATGATTTCAGCCATAACTCTTGCGAACCATGGTCAAGAGAACGGATACCCTTTAATAGTGACTCCTCGAAACTTCTCCCAATCGCCATGATTTCACCGGTAGCCTTCATTTGGGTTCCAAGCTTTCTGTCACCCGCTGTAAACTTATCAAATGGGAAGCGTGGAAATTTCGTAACGATATAATCAAGTGTCGGTTCAAATAATGCATATGTATTTCCTGTAATCGGATTGATAATCTCATCCATCGTGTACCCTACTGCTATTTTTGCTGCTACTTTTGCAATTGGATATCCTGTTGCTTTTGATGCCAGCGCAGAGGACCTGCTTACTCTTGGGTTCACTTCGATAATATAATAGTTGAAACTATTTGGGTCGATTGCCAGTTGGACATTACATCCACCTTCAATCCCTAGTGCACGAATAATTTTAAGAGAAGCGTTGCGTAATAGCTGGTGCTCACGATCACTTAAGGTTTGTGAAGGAGCAACAACAATCGAATCACCAGTATGTATACCCACCGGATCAATATTTTCCATATTACAAACAACAATCGCTTGATCCTTTTTATCACGAATCACTTCATATTCAATTTCTTTAAATCCAGCTATATTTCGCTCAATTAGACACTGATTTACTGGGGATAACGCAAGGCCATTCCTCGTAATCTCCAGTAATTCTGTTTCGTTATAACACATTCCACCGCCAGTTCCTCCTAATGTAAATGCAGGGCGTACAATTAGTGGAAAGCCAATCTCTTTTGAAAAATCAATTGCCTCATTTACAGTGTGCACTATTCTGCTATCAGGTACAGGCTCATTGATTTCCTGCATTAAACTTCTGAATTTCTCTCGATCTTCTGCTTTTTGAATTGCTTCTAATGATGTACCTAATAATTCAACATCATACTTGGATAATATTCCATTATTCTCCAATTCAATTGCTAAGTTTAATCCAGTTTGTCCTCCTAATGTTGCTAAAAGTGCATCCGGCCGTTCTTTACGAATAATCTTTGTTAAAAATTCAACTGTTAATGGCTCCATATATACTTTATCTGCTACTGTATGATCAGTCATAATCGTTGCTGGATTGGAATTTGCTAAGATGACAGTGTACCCTTCATCCTTCAGCGTTTGACATGCCTGTGTACCTGAATAATCAAATTCAGCTGCTTGACCAATTACAATTGGACCTGACCCGATTACAAGAATTTTATTAATTGCAGTATTTTTAGGCATATGCTTCCTCCTCATTTTTACTTGATTTAATCATTTGCAAAAATTGATCAAATAAATAATTCGTATCTTCAGGTCCTGGTGCTGCTTCTGGATGATATTGCACGGAAAACGCAAGATGCTTCTTATGTGCAATTCCCTCCACTGTGTCATCATTTAGCGCCAGTTGCGTCAATTCTAATTCCGTATTTTCAAGGGATGCTTTACTTACCGCATAACTATGATTCTGTGAAGTTAAATAAGTAATATTTTTGCGAATATCTTTTACTGGATGATTCGCACCTCTGTGACCAAATCTCATTTTCTCTGTATCTGCACCATTTGCAAGTGCTAATAATTGATGTCCGAGACATATTCCGAAGATAGGAATCTTTCCAATTACCTGTTTAATCATTTCTATAGCTTCCGGTACATCTTTGGGATCTCCAGGTCCATTTGTAAGCATCATACCATCTGGTTTTAGGCGTAAAATCTTTTCTGCACTATAGTTGTAAGGAACAACTGTAATATGACAGTCACGTTTAGTCAGTTCACGAAGTATCCCATGTTTTGCACCAAAGTCAACCATTACAATCCGCAAACCTCTTCCAGGTACAACATAAGGTTTTACTGTAGATGTCATTTTAACTTGGTCTTTTGATAACTCTTTTTCTTTCAACTGACTTACAATTTCTTCAGCAGACTGACTGGTATCCGCAATCATTGCTTTCATTGTTCCATGTTTTCTTATAATCTTCGTTAGTTTCCTAGTATCTATTCCAGAAATACCTGGGATATTATGCGCTTTTAGAAAATGGTCCAAGCTTTCATCATTTCTAAAATTAGAAGGATGCTCACTCACTTCTTTCACCACTAATCCCTGAATAAATGGTGTTACTGTTTCAAAATCATCACGGTTTATTCCATAATTACCAACTAGCGGGTAAGTCATCGTTACAATTTGTCCATAGTATGATGGGTCTGTAATGACTTCTTGATAACCAGTCATACCTGTATTAAATACAACTTCTCCTGTTGATAAACGATCACTGCCGAATCCTTCACCTATGAAAACTGTTCCATCCTCAAGAACCAATTGTCGTTTGTACATGAATATCCTCCTCATTAATGTAAGCTACATTTCCCTCTGAGATTGTTAAAATCGGAGAACCTACAACCTTCCAACTGTCGAATGGTGTATTTTTCCCTTTCGATAAAAAATTCTCTTTTTGAATAATCGATTCCCTTTCTAAATTCACTACTGTTATATCAGCTACTTGATTTTCTTCTAATAATCCGTAGGGCAAGTTAAACACTTTAGCTGGTTTCGTTGTCAGCCATTCTACAAGCTGATGCAATGTAACCTTTCCCTGTTTTACTAAGTATGTGTACAGTAGTGGGAAAGCTGTCTCTAAGCCAACAATTCCGAAAGGTGCATACAGAAAACCTTTGTCCTTTTCATCTGCTGCATGTGGCGCATGATCAGTTGCAATAAAATCTATCGTCCCATCCAGCAAACCTGCAAGTAGTGCTTGTTGGTCTGCTGCTGTGCGTAGTGGTGGATTCATTTTATAGTTTGCATCATTCGTCATAATCGAATCTTCGTTCATCAATAAATGATGTGGTGTTACTTCAGCAGTAACATTGATTCCTGCCCGCTTAGCATCACGGATGATACGAACGGATTCCTTTGTACTTACGTGACAAACATGGTAATGACAGCCCGTTGCTTCTGCTAATAGCACATCTCTAGCAATTTGTACCGATTCACTTAATGATGGGATACCTGGTAAGTTTAAGCGATTACTAACCTTGCCATCATGTACGACTCCATCGTAGACAATGGAATTATCCTCGCAATGGGCAACAATTGAAGCACCGCATGCTGCCGCTTCTTTCATCGCTTTAAGCATGAAATCTGCCGTTTGAATTCCTACCCCGTCATCAGTAAAGGCGAATACCCCCATTTCAACAAGTGCATTAATTTCCGTAATTTCCTTGCCTTTTAATCCTTTTGTAATTGCAGCATATGGAAGTACACGAACGACTGCATCTTCACTAATTTTTGCAAACAACTCGCGGATGGTTGCTGCATTATCAGGTACAGGATTTGTATTTGGCATCGCACAAACCGTCGTAAATCCTCCTCTTGCAGCAGCCTCTGTACCAGTTTTAATCGTTTCCTTATGCTCACCACCTGGTTCTCTTAGATGGATATGTACATCGATGAACCCAGGTAGAATCAAATTGCCGTCGAGATCAATGGTCTTATCTACTTGTTCTGCCGATAAATCGTGGTCTATCCTTTCTATTTTTTTATCGTTAATTAATACTTCGCAAGGCTCCATTCCACTGGTTTCTAATAGTCGTTTCGCGTTTTTCAATCGTATTTTCATTAATAATCCCCCATTCTTGTAATACATGCTTGATTATTGCCATGCGGATATAGACACCATTTTCCATCTGTTTAAAAATTCGAGAACGACTGCATTCTACAAGGTCTGTATCAATCTCTATCCCTCTATTGATTGGTGCCGGATGCATAATAATTGCCGCCTGTTTCATTTTCTTTTCCCGTTCTTTTGTTAACCCATATTGCTGTAAATAATTATTCGTTTCTGCTTTATCTTCATGTCTTTCATGCTGAATTCTTAAGAGCATGACAACATCTGCAAGTTCGACCGCCTGATCCATCGTAATATAGGGAAATTCTAGTTCTTCATCAATAAATTCTGGTGCAGCACTTAAGAATACTTTTGCTCCTAGCTTTTTTAATGCATTGGCATTTGAGTGAGCAACACGACTATGTTTGATGTCGCCGACAATGACAATATTTAACCCTCTGAATCTGCCATACTCCTGATAAATCGTAAGTAAATCCAACATGCACTGGGTCGGATGTTCTTCTTTACCAGCACCAGCGTTTATTACTGGAATTGCCAGTTTCTGATCAAGCTCTTCAAACCATGTATCAGAAGCATCACGAATAACTAATAAATTTGCCCCAATTGCTTCAAAGGTCTTCGCCGTATCATATAATGACTCCCCTTTTAATACGCTCGAACTTTCCATATGAAAATCCAGCACTTCAAGGCCAAGCTTTCTCTCTGCAACAATGAAACTCATTTTCGTTCTTGTACTCGGCTCGAAGAATAGATTGCCAGCAAATAACTGCTTCGGTATACTAGCTTCTTTTACTCTGTATTTCTCAGCATTGCTTAATATCGAATAAATATCTTCCACTGTTAGTTGATTCATCGAAATAAAATGTTTCATTTATAGAATACCTCCTCTTTATAACCATTTTGACTAGAGCTAAATGATAAACGACTGTTTAAGTTGGTACATACTGCGTTCGAAACGATATGACGGTCTTGCCGAACAAATCATCGCAAGAGTTAATGGAAACACGTTGGACTTTAGCACATCGATTTTGATTTATTGTTCTTAGATGAAGCAAGTCTTGCTCAAGGTTTATTACTTGAATTAAATGCGTTCCTACTTGTATAGAACAGAAAATTATTAATTCTGTTTATGTTTTTTACCAAAAAAAAACCTCTTTGCATAAGGATGCAAAGAGGTACACCTGTATCAATGTATACAGATTTCCTTCAGAACAACCTTATAAATCTCTCTGGATTTATTTAAAAGTTGAATATTTTATTATTCATATATAGATACTGAATCAATGTCGTCAATTTCGTTTAATTGGACAACGATCACTTCTTTATCAGAAGTTGGTATATTTTTTCCTACATAATCTGCACGAATTGGCAATTCGCGATGTCCCCGATCAACTAGAACACCGAGTTGAATTTGGGAAGGTCTACCGATGTCCATTACAGCATCCATTGCTGCTCGCACTGTTCGCCCAGTAAAAAGAACGTCATCAACTAGAACAACTTTCTTGCCAGTAATATCATTATGAACTGAGGTGGATTTTAATTCTGGTTCCTCATTTTTGTTCGCTATTGTTAAATCATCACGATATAAAGTAATATCAAGCTCACCTGCAGGAACGTCAATCGACTCAATTTGCTTGATTTTATCCTGTAACCGTTTTGTAAGTGGTACACCTCTAGTCTTGATCCCAATTAATACAAGCTCTTCTCCACCCTTATTCTTCTCAAGAATTTCATGAGCCATTCTTGTTAGTGCACGGTTCATTGCTGCTGCATCTAATATCTCTGTTTTTTTCTTCATTTAAGTCTCTTCCTTTCTTCCTTAGAACAAGAAAAACCCCATTATCCATGAGGAAAAGGGGTTTTTACAATATATGTGTCTTACCATATATTTCACGTTCCTTTTTAGCCTCACAGGACTATTATTAAAGGTCATTTATAATTGTATTCATTATTACAGACTATCTTGTTTCTGTCAATACAATTTCTCAATATAATCAAGTACTTCTGCAAAATACGCTGGGGCTTCCGCTTGAAATTCCAACCATTCCTTTGTACGTGGATGGGTAAAACCTAATACTTTTGCATGTAATGCTTGACCATCTGTGTCCATTGTTTTTCTAGGGCCATATTTAGGATCCCCAACTAATGGATAGCCAATATATTTCATGTGTACACGAATTTGATGGGTTCTGCCTGTTTCCAGTCTACATTCTATATGTGTGTAGTCTGGGAAGCTTTTAATCACTTTAAAATGAGTAACAGCAGGTTTTCCATCATCAACAATCCCCATTTTCTGTCGGTCCTTAGGATCCCTACCGATTGGTGCATCAATTATCCCTGTTGAATGTGGGATTTCTCCGTGTACAATCGCCTCATACACACGGTTTACTTCCTTGGCAGACAATTGTTCTGATAAATTTACATGGGTAAAGTCATTTTTAGCAACAACTAATAGTCCACTTGTATCCTTATCAATTCGGTGCACAATTCCAGGTCTTTCGACACCATTAATTCCTGACAAATCTTTACAATGGTAAAGCAATGCATTTACTAGTGTACCACCTTGGTGTCCAGCTGAAGGATGAACAACCATCCCCTTTGGTTTATTCACTACCAATAAATCACTATCTTCATAGACAATTGTTAATGGGATGTTTTCCGCTGTTAATTCAAGTGGAACAACTTCTGGAATCGACCATTCCACCTCATCACCAGTCTGAACCTTATAGTTCGCTTTTACAATTACGCCATTCACTTTAACATGCTCCTTAACAATCCAGGTTTGCACCTGTGAACGCGACTCTTCCGGATTCAATTCCGATAAAAGTTTATCAATTCGTACTTTTGCTTGCTCCTCTGTTACTATATGTTGAAAAGAAGTCATTTCGTTGTTTTTCCTTTCTTTCTTTCATCAAGTATTGTTGCAATAATTACTAGAATTACACCAACCGTTAATGCAGAATCTGCGACATTAAATATTGGGAAGTTGTAATTAAAAATATAGAAGTTAAAGAAGTCTACAACTTCTTGGCGGAATAGACGATCAATGAAGTTACCAATCGCACCACCTAAAATAAAGCTTAAAGCGACTGCAAGAATTTTATCGTTTTTAGCATGCTTTTGCATATAATAGACTACACAGATTACAACAACAATGGTTACAATATAAAAAAACAGCATTTTCCCTTCTAAAATACCCCAAGCTGCACCTGAATTCCGATGTGAAGTAATATAAAAGAAATCTTGAATTACTGTAATAGATTCCCCGAGCTCCATCGTTTTTACAATGGTCCATTTCGTTAGTTGATCTATTGCAATGATAATGAGTGCGATAATGTAGTATAGAAACATCTGCTTTCCCCCGATTCTTTCCTAATTCCTATTTATCTTATACTTTACAACAAATAATTTCAACAATTACTACAGTCTTTTATTTCATTGCATGATTTTGTTTATAGGCTTTAACAAAAAGAATATATTTTTAGGTAACCTGTTAACTATAATGTGATATAAACTGCGAACTAACTACGGATGTCAAATACTCTTAGGCCGTTCGCTCCGAAAATACACTCCGCTTTCCGCGGGGGTTGGTGAGCCTTCTTGTGCTGTCGCACTTCAAAGTCTCACCGATGCCCTTCCTCCCACAGGAGTCTTCGTGTATTTTCTCCGCTGGGATTGTGTGAATTTCCTTATAAGGGAGGATGGAGTCTACCTCTCTTATGGCCGTTGATTGTAGCGGAGGACAGGAGACTCCTGTGGGAATAGCAATGGCTGAAGATCCAAGGGAATCAACATCACAAGTAGTCCGCAGTTTATCTAAAGAACTAAAAATTAGTCAAAGTATGCCTAAAGATAAAAATACTCCCCTGTTAAGAGGAGTATTTCTTAATTTAAGCTGTGTAATGCTCTTTCACTACAGTCGCACAACGTTCACATAATTCTGGGTGATCATGATCATGGCCAACTGAATTATCAGAAACCCAGCACCGTTCACATTTTTCACTTGGATGCTTCTCAACAACTACATCTACACATTTGTATTCTTTCGCATTTTCAGCTGCGTCCACAACATTTGCTTCTGATACGATTAAATATTGATGTAAATGCTCCATTGAAAGTAATACTTCTTTTGTTTGTTCATCTTTCGGCACTAGTGTTAATTTAGCTTCTAATGACTTACCAATTACCTTGTCATTTCTTGCTTCTTCTAATGCTTTCATAACATCATCACGAACAGCCATAAAGTGTTCCCATTTCGCTTCGATTTGCTCATAATCAGCAACTTCTCTTGCCTCAGGGATATCTGTTAACTGTACACTTTCTTCTTCTACACCTGGGATATATTCCCATACTTCATCAGTTGTATGTGGAATGATTGGTGTTAATAATTTAACCAAGGTAGTTAAGATTTCATAATAACCGGTTTGAATACTACGGCGGCGTTTATTATCTGCAGCCTCGATATATAGAATATCTTTCGCAAAATCTAAATAGAACGAACTTAGATCAATAGCACAGAAATTATGAATTTGATGGAAAATTGGTGAGAATTCATATTTCTCATAGTTCTCACGGACATCACTTACTACTTGTTGTAATCGATGAAGCATATAACGATCCACTTCTTCTAATTCTTGCTCTGGAATCCGATCTTTTGAAGGATCAAAGTCAGCTAAGTTTGCAAGCATAAAACGGAATGTGTTACGGATTTTACGGTATGATTCAGAAACTTGTTTTAGAATATCATCAGAAATTCGAACGTCTGCTTGATAGTCTACTGATGATACCCATAGACGCAAGATATCTGCACCAAGTTGCTTCTGAACCTTCGATGGAAGAATAACATTTCCTAGCGATTTACTCATTTTTCTTCCATTACCATCAAGTACAAAACCATGGCTGATAACATTTTTATATGGTGCTTTCCCTGTTACTGCAACAGCTGTTGAAATAGAAGAGTTAAACCACCCGCGATATTGGTCACTACCTTCTAAATAAATATCGGCAGGTCTTCTGTGATCCTCACGCCCAAGTAATACTGCCTGATGTGAAGAACCAGAATCAAACCATACGTCCATAATATCTGTTTCTTTCGTAAATGCTCCATTCGGACTATGCTCAGATGTGAATCCTTCTGGTAACAAGTCTTTTGCTTCACGTTCAAACCAAACATTAGAACCAAATTCTGCAAATAGATTTGCAACATGTTCAATCGTTTCATCTGTAATTATTGGTGTACCATCTTCACCGTAGAATACTGGAATTGGAACTCCCCATGCACGCTGACGGGAAATACACCAATCTTCACGATCCCTCACCATGTTATATAATCTAGTTTCTCCCCAGTTCGGGTACCAATTGATTTTCTTGATTTCGTCTAAAATATCATGACGGAAATCTTTAATTGATGCAAACCATTGTGCTGTCGCACGGAAAATAGTTGGCTTCTTCGTACGCCAGTCATGTGGGTATGAGTGCGTGATAAATGATAGTTTCAGCAAGGCACCTTCTGCTTCCAATTTCTCTGTAACTACTTTATTTGCGTCCTCATAAAACAATCCTTCAAACCCTGGCGCTTCTGCTGTCATGACACCTTTGTCATCAACTGGACAGAAAGCATCAATTCCATATTTCTTACATACATAAAAGTCGTCTTCCCCATGTCCAGGTGCAGTATGAACACAACCAGTACCAGCATCTGTAGTTACATGCTCTCCTAACATTACTAGAGATTCACGATCATAGAAAGGATGCTTCGCAACAACATGGTCTGCTTCTTTACCTTTAAATGATTTCACGACTTCTGGATTTTCCCAGCCTAATTCTTCGGCAACAGTTTCTAATAATGCCTGTGCCACAACATATTTATCATCATTTACTTTTGCAACAACATATTCTAAGTCAGGATGGATGCTAATTCCCAGGTTTGCAGGAAGTGTCCATGGTGTTGTCGTCCAAATGACAATCTTCTCATCACCATCTAATACATTCTTCCCATCGATAACATTGAACGCTACATAAATCGATGCTGAGCGTTTATCCTGATATTCAATTTCAGCTTCTGCCAAAGCAGATTCAGATGATGGGGACCAATAAACCGGCTTCAATCCTTTATAGATATAGCCTTTTTTCGCCATTTCACCAAAAACTTGAATTTGTGCTGCTTCATAATCCTTTGTTAAAGTAATATAAGGATTATCCCAATCAGCACGAACACCTAATTGTTTAAACTGATCACGTTGATTATTTACTTGACCAAGCGCATATTCTGCACATAGCTTTCTAAATTCAGCAACGCTCATTTCTTTACGTTTTACTTTTTTGTTTTTTGTAAGTGCTGTTTCAATAGGTAAACCATGTGTATCCCAACCTGGAACATATGGTGCGTGGAATCCAGTCATAGAGCGATAACGTGTAATAAAATCTTTTAAGATTTTATTAAGCGCATGCCCAATGTGTAAATCACCATTTGCATATGGAGGACCATCATGCAAAATAAATGTTGGTCTTCCTTTTGTACGTTCTAAATCCTTTTCGTAAATATTCTCTTCTCTCCATGCTTGTTGACGAACTGGTTCTTTATTTGGTAAATTTCCTCGCATTGGGAATGCAGTTTTCGGCATTAATAATGTGTCTTTGTATTCCATTGCTTCTTCCTCCTTAATTGATTTCCTTACGAATTCTGTTTTTAGAGAACTAAGGTTAGCCAAGCTTTTCGGTGACAACCTTAGTTGCATGTAGTAAGAAGGTTTTTATCTTTCTTATCTACTTAAATAGAAAAAGCCCTCTAATCCCAAAAAGGGACGAGAAGACTCGCGGTACCACCCTTATAAATTTAAAATAAGCAAATGCTATAATACTTTACTTGCATTCTTATTTTTAAATTCACTCGAATTCCGTAACGGGGAATACCGTCCATTATTACTTAATTTCCTAATGGATACTCAAGAGTGATTTTCTAGTAGTATCACTGTATCAGGCTTTCACCAATCCCTGATTCGCTTATCAGTAATTACTAATATACTGTCTCTATCATCGTATATAATATATTTATTATGTTACAATTCTGTAGTATGAATTATATGTAAAATTAAAGCTTTCGTCAAGACTTTCTATTTATTTTCAATTAAATCAAGATCTTCGCCTAGTTCAGCATCGAATAATTGATCCCAATCTTCTGTTACAATCATTTCTAATTGTGCTTCCACTAGCATTTTTAATCTTGTTCGGAATACTTTCGCTTGCTTCTTCAACTCTTCGACATCCATCGAAATTCTGCGTGATTTACTCAGGGCTTCATTAATAATTCGATCCGCATTTTTCTCAGCTTCTTTAATGATCAACTTCGATTCCTTCATTGCGTTTCCTTTTACTTCTTCAGCTGTTTCCTGGGCAACAAGAATCGATTTATTTAACGTTTCTTCTATATTAGTAAAATGCCCAAGTCTCTCTTCGAGCTGTGTTACTTTTTCCTTTAATTCCTTCTTTTCTCTAATTGCCATTTCATAATCTTTGATTACCTGATCCAGGAATTCATTTACCTCATCTTGGTCAAATCCACGTAAACTTTTCGTAAATGCTTTGTTATGAATATCTAATGGTGTTAATGGCACGATGGCCACCTCCTTGAATTTTAAACTTATTATATACAGCTTTAACTATCATTCGACAAAAATCTGTGAATTCCTGCAAGATCACAATAATTTATTTCATCATTGCAGTTGTAATTCGCCATTTGTCTTTTTTCGATTGACCGTTTATCGTTAATAGCTTACTTCTCCCCTTACCTCGTACAGAAATAAGATCGCCACGTTCAACGGTAAACTTTGCGTCCTCGACAACCCGATGATTAACCTTTACATATTGCCTTGTAATTAGGTCTGAAGCATCTTTTCTAGATATCCGGTAAATTTCCTTCACTACTGCATCTAAACGTAAAGAGGATACGGTTTTCTCAGCTTCAACCCAATCCGCTGCATTAGTTAATAAAGAATTACTTGTCTTTTCCTCAAACCTAATCGTAGCATTCTTAATCGATGTAAGATTCGTAATTACGTAAGAAGCGATGTCATCCGTCATAATGATTTGGATGGTTCCATCCTTTACATAAATATCTCCGAGCTTTTTTCGAATGATTCCCAGCGATAAAAAAGCACCCATCACATCTCGATGCTCCAATGTGACGAATTTATCCTGATATGTTGCTTGTAATAATGTTAGCTGAAAACTATTATTTGTAATTACTTCATAATAGGGTGCAATTACTACTCGCTTACGCTCGCTCTGTTCTGCACCACCAAATTGGTATAACTTTAATTCATCATTGCTTGTCCCAATTAACATCTCGATTATCTGTTGTTCACGAGGATCGAGGAAATCTGTTAATTTCAGTACAAACGTACGCTCTACCTGTTCCTTCCATGATAAAACCTGATCGATAAAGCCCTGTTCTTCTTTTCTAAAATGCTGATAGATATCCATGTTATCACCAATTAAAATAGGAACATTTCAAAGAATTCCAGTAATCCAATTCTTGCTAAGTACAAAACAAAAATTGCTACAATCGGTGAAAAATCAATCATGCCAAGAGGTGGAATAATTCTTCGGAAAACATCAAGATATGGTTCAACAATTTTTCCAAGCATCAATCCAAATGACGATTCACGTGCACCTGGAAACCAAGACATGAAAATGTAAATAATAATCGCAAAATTATAGATCGTTAATGCTGAATTTAGTATCCTATACAGTTCGTACATTGCGTGCTACCATCCTTTGTTATATTCATCTTCAGCGGCATAATTTTCTGAGATAGTTCCGGATACATCTACGTTATCTGGCGTACAGAGAAACGTTTCTGCTCCAAGTTTTTGAATATCACCATTAACGGCGTATACCGTGCCACTAAGAAAGTCAACAATTCGCTTCGCATGATCGTGATCCACCCGTTGCAGGTTAATAACGACCGCACGTCGATTGACTATATTATCCGCTATCTCCTGTGCTTCATTATAGTTTCTCGGCTCACATAATACAACTTTCGAAGATGGTTGTTGAACACTCGATAGACTTACGACATTTTGATTTTTAGGCTTAGGTGCTATATTTTTACTTGCCTCTGGTAATTCTGATTCTTCAACATATTCATATTCATACTCATCATCCATTGAAAAATAATTTTTTAATTTATTCTTAATGCTCATTGGTACACCTCACAATTATTTGATTTTGTTTAGTTTCCTACTAAGTTCGAACCAATCCGAATATGGGTTGCTCCTTCTTCAATTGCTATCTCATAGTCATTACTCATTCCCATTGATAAAAACGAACATGGTGCATGATCATAATTCTTAGATTGAATTGAATCTCTTAGCTCGGCTAGACGCCTAAATACGGATCGAATCTTTTCCTCATCATCTATATGGGGTGCCATCGTCATTAAACCGATAATATGAACTTTTTCATATGTTGTAAGGTTTTCAATAAATGGCATGACCTCTTCAGGAGCAAGCCCATGCTTTGACTCTTCTCCACTTACATTTACTTGAATGAAACAATCTACTTGATTGCTTGCTCGTTTATTTATTTCTTTAGCAAGGGAAAGGCGATCTAGTGAATGGAGGACATCTATCTTATCTATAATATCCTTAACTTTTCTAGATTGCAGGCTCCCAATGAAATGCCATTTTGCCTTTGTTCCAATTTCACTATATTTCTCTAAAAATCCTTCATTTCGATTTTCACCAATGTTTTCAATACCTGCTTCAATTGCCTCAACCGTTCGCTCTATTGTAACATATTTCGTTACCCCAATTATAGTAAGTTCATCTGATCTCCGATTACTTCGTCCACATGCTTCACTAATATTGCGTTTAATCTTCTCTAAATTTGTTACTACATCCACTATTTATTCCCCTTCCCAGCATCATCACTCTTGAAATCCTAGGAATCCTAACATTCTTCCTGTTTTTCCATTATCCCGTCTATGTGAAAAAAACAACGTTTCATCCTGATGTGTGCAATAATTTGTTACCTCTATATTATGACGTAATACTCCTGATTGTAAAAGGATTTCTACATTTAATTGCTTTAAATCTAATAAATAACGCTCATTGTCCAGTGGAATAACAGTTTTTTGTCTCTCTTCTTTAGAAATTGCCGTTATAACCCGATTATCGACTTCATATTCTGATTGCGATATTGATGGTCCGATAGCCACTAGTAAATTCTTTGCATCTACTCCAACTTCTGTTAATGCTTGCACCATTTGTTCTTGGATTCGATTTACTGTTCCTTTCCACCCTGCGTGGGCTATTCCAATATATTCTGTAACTGGATCGTAAAAATATAGAGGGACACAGTCAGCAAAAAAAGCTGTACAAAGTATCCCTTTTTTATTCGTTATCAGTCCATCTATCCCTTTAATTGCACTATCATAGGACGTAGCACCCCGTCCTTTATCACTGTCAACAATTATTTGTACATTCGTCCCATGTACTTGTTCACCGGAAACCCAATTTTCAAGTGGGATATTTAATGCGCTTGCTAAAAGGGTTCGATTTTCAATCACTGTTTCTGTCCTATCGTTTACATGCAGACCACAATTAAAGGAGTGAAATGGTGCCACACTTACCCCACCATTCCTTGTCGTAAAGCCCGCTCTCAGGTTGGGATTATGTTTCTGCCAATTTTCTATATGTAAATAGGATTCATTTGATTGTTTAAAAGGTTCCGCCATGCATTAGCCTCCTGAAAGTATGTTTGTACCATTTTATCATATTTTGCTATTTATTTATCTATTTTTGAAAAATGTGGCTCTGAAGAAAGGGTTTGATCATGAACATCTTTGACTAGGACGACATCGGAACCAATTCGAATAATCTGATCCCAGCGGATAACAAGCTCATCTACCTTTCCAAATAAACTGTTTCTTTTGTCTTTTGACATTAGAATAATTGCCGTTATTTTACCTGTATTCGTATTGATTTCAAGATCAGAAATATGCCCTAACCTCCGTCCATCATCAACAATTATCACTTCTTTTAATTGTAGTTCTGACAATTTTACCAATCTAATCACCGCCTTTATTTAACTATATGCAGGTGTTTTGGTTTTTTTCATATGGAAATAAAAAATAGAAGAAATCGTTTATTGCAAATACGATTTCTTCTATTTTTTAGCTTATTTCTTAAGGATAATAAAATAAAATGCAGACTAGCATAGTGCTTAGGGATCTCAGGCTAGTCGCTCCAGAAATACACTACACTTTTCGCGGGGAGCTGGTGAGCCTACTCAAGCTATCGCGATTCATAGTCTCACCTAGGCTCTTTTTCCCGCAGAAGTCTCCGTGTATTTCTTCCGCTGGAATAGTAAAGAATCATATATTATAGAGCGTCTTATCATGACAAACGATGTTGTTTGAAGTAACAATATAACCTTTTGAGTGAATATCTACTTCTCTAAAGATCTGATATCAAAAGTACCACTAATTCGCACATCAAAATCAGCTATCGTTTTAGACATATTGAACAGCCCGCTATACTTTTCTTTGTCCAGCTTCAACTCCTAGAGACTACCGTCATAAGCTGTTGACTCTTCAACGCGGAAAACCACGCGTTTTCGGTCCCCTGCTTATGCGTCCGTCTCTGGACAGTCGTTTCAGCATATCATTGTCCAGTACAGCGTGGGCTAGAGGCTCGAGTCATAGTCAATTGACTCTCCGAGCACGAAGATCATGTGCTCTACGGTCCCTTGTCTATGCTTTTCCCTCTGAACAGCCCGCTATACTTTTCTTTTATTCAAACATTTGTTTATTCATTTGGCTTATTGCTGCTTTTTCTAGGCGGGAAACTTGGGCTTGAGAAATTCCAATCTCATCTGCCACTTCCATTTGAGTTTTTCCTTGAAAAAATCGCTTGTTTAAGATCATTTTTTCCCGTTCATTTAAATTATACATTCCTTCTTTTAAGGAAATTTTATCAACCCAGGTTGAGTCTTTGTCTTTATCATCACTTATTTGATCGACAACAAAGATTGGATCCCCACCATCATTATAAATCGGTTCAAATAAGGATACAGGATCTTGGATAGCATCTAGTGCAAACACAATTTCTGAGTGCGGAATTTCCATTACTTCTGCAATCTCTGCTGGTGTAGGTTCTCTTGATGTCTTATTAATTAGTTTTTCCCTTACTTGCATCGCCTTATATGCAATATCTCTTAATGACCTCGATACTCTGATTGGATTATTATCACGTAAATACCTTCTAATTTCACCAATAATCATTGGTACAGCATAAGTAGAAAATCGTACATTATGTCCTAGGTCAAAGTTATCAATGGATTTCATTAAGCCAATGCATCCCACTTGAAATAGATCATCGACGAATTCTCCACGATTATTAAAACGCTGAATAACACTTAATACTAGTCTAAGATTCCCATTTACAAGCTCTTCTCGTGCGGATATGTCTCCTTCTTGCTGCATTCTAACAAACAGCTTCTTCATTTCGTCATTCTTAAGCACAGGTAGCTTCGATGTATCAACACCACATATTACAACTTTATGTCTAGTCATTCTGTTAACCCTCCCAGATGGTGATGCTGTTCATGGTCATTATCACCAACTGGAAAAGTTTTTATGCAACGTCAATAGCTTGAAAAAATTGCCATATCATATCAAAACTTGATAGGAAAAGCTTAAACCATTTTATTAAATTCTTTTTGCAGTCTACGTATAATCTTTTTTTCTAATCTGGATATGTAAGATTGTGAAATCCCTAACATATCTGCTACATCTTTTTGTGTTTTTTCTTCATCGCCAATTAGTCCAAACCGTAGCTCCATTATTTGTTTCTCACGATCATTTAATTGGGATAATGCACTTTTTAATAGACTTTTATCAACGTTAGATTCTAAGTTCTTTGTAATAATATCATCATCTGTCCCAAGTACATCTGATAATAATAATTCATTTCCATCCCAATCGATATTTAACGGTTCATCAAAGGATATTTCTGATTTAAGCTTATTATTTCTTCGTAAATACATTAAGATTTCGTTTTCGATACATCTTGATGCATATGTCGCCAATTTAATATTCTTTTCAGGATTAAACGTGTTTACAGCTTTAATAAGACCGATAGTGCCAATACTTATTAAATCCTCAATATTTATCCCAGTATTTTCAAATTTACGAGCGATGTAAACGACCAAACGTAAATTACGTTCAATCAAAATTGCTCGCGCTGCTTTATCCCCTTTTGGCAGTTTTACGAGTAATTCCGCCTCCTCTTGCTTTGAAAGGGGTGGCGGGAGTGCTTCGCTGCCACCGATATAGTATATTTCATCTGATTTTATCCCTAGTTTAATTAATAGCTTATACCATCTTAAACGTAAACGAATAAACCACACCTTCATGTCACATCTCCCCTTTTGATAATCATATTTGATTGGCTGATTATAAATAAGATAAATTCCTTTTAAAGTAATGGATGATAAGTAGCAGTTGATATAAATTGCGAACAAGTGACAATTGTCTCTTTAATATCTAGACAGTCGTTACTATTTAACACGAGTATCGAGTAAGTTACTACAGTCACCGTTAATAGTTAGTGGATTTGCCATTCTTTTGTTTCTAGATTCTACTCTATCTTCAGCGGAAGAAATACACGGAGACTCCTGCGAGAAGAAGAGCCTAGGTGAGACTTCGAAGTGCGCCAGCACTAGAAGGCTCACCAGCTCCCCGCGGAAAGCGTAGTGTATTTCTGGAGCGACTGGCCCGTGATCTCTCTTCAATCCAAACTAGTTCGCAGCTTATACAAATAGCAACAAACAATGTAAATGAGCTATTTTCTAAGCTTTTTTCCTCTATGCTGAATGTACAGTTGCTAACTTAATTATTTGCGGTTGGAGCAAACAATGATAACTTCCGTCCTTCACTAATTCTGCAAACTGGATACCAATTAATAACTTTGTTGACACTATTTTTTGCTCATTATAATAGACAATTAACTGCTCAGGACGGATGGTGATTAGAAACATACTCTTTCCTTGTACATCTTGATATGGAACGATTTGAATCTTATTTTCCCAATTTCTTGGAAGAATTTCGAAATCTAACGTATCCTGTGCTGCTTTTAATAATTCCCATTCTTCATCAGTAAACCACTGTTTAAGGAAAAATTCGTCACAAATGATTACTGGCTTCTTTGATAATGGATCGACTAATTGATTACCACTATCAATATAGCCGGTCGTTGAAAAACTTTGATTACTAATCTGAATCGTTACCGTATAAAGTTGATCATAGCGAATTTTCTCCATCACATGCTTGTCCATACGGGACTTGGTAAACAACCACACAATAGGAAAGCCTACTACAACGAATAACCAGCTAACAGGGTCCCCATATCCGCTTGTAAAGGTAAGCAAACTATTCTCCGACATCCCAATTGGGTTTTGTATGAGAAAATGTAAACCGATTAATCCACCCCCAATAGCAAAGGTAGTAAAATAAAATAACAAAAGTAGTCTAAAAAATCGATAAATTGATCGATAACCGAACGTACTAAATATGATAAGTGCAGAATAGAGTATTTTTCCAAATACACTTGTAATAAATGAATCTGGAAAATATATCGTAATGGGTACTAACAACGAAGCAATAAAAGCCCCTAAAAGAATGCTTCGCTTTCTCGAATTTTCTCGGGATAGAGCCTGTGTCAATAAGAGCAGCATCATATCTAAGAAAAAATTTAAAGCCCAAACGGCATCAAGATAAATGGTCAACAAATTCTTCCTTCCCTCGTGAGTTTATGATTGCCTATATGATTTTCCCAACTTCAATTACTATTTTTTTATTAGAGGAGTTAATGAGAAGTATATCGATATTCATAAGCAAAGTCTGTCACTTCTTGTAAGCAGATTGGGGCTAATTTTAACTAGTTATTGAAAAGTTTGTCATTCACAAAAAAGGAATTGAGTATGTGTTAAGTACAGAGGCTAAGGGGTATTGTATATTGTTTGTAGAGATAATTAGTTGTGAAAAACAAAAAATAGCAAGCAGGAAGCTAGAAGTAGCTACCTGCTTGCTATTTTTGTTATCTATCATTTAGCGATTTCGATTACGGTTTCTTAAAAATGTTGGAATATCCAGTTCGTCTTCTTCATGGCGCTGGCGTTGAGGCTGTGCTTGGGCTTGCTCACGTTCTCTTTCACGTTCGCGCTCACGCTGCTGTGGTGCAGCTTCTTCATTTGCTTGTGTTGCTGCATGTTGACTATGATTAATGACTGGACGTTGATGTTTCACTTTTGCTTCCGGCTTTTGGATTGATTCATCAAAACCAGTTGCAATAACTGTTACAACAATTTCATCATTTAAGTCTTCATTAATTACAGAACCGAAGATAACATTAACTTCTTTGTCTGCTGCAGAGGTTACTAAGTCAGCAGCTTCCTGTACTTCATACAAGCTTAAGTTTGTTCCACCGGTAATGTTCATTAAAATACCATGTGCACCATCGATAGATGTCTCAAGTAATGGGGATGAAATTGCTTTTTTAGCAGCTTCCATCGCCCGTGATTCACCAGTTGCAATCCCAATTCCC
The DNA here is from genome assembly GCF_003369565.1 of Oceanobacillus chungangensis. Classification (GTDB taxonomy): domain Bacteria; phylum Bacillota; class Bacilli; order Bacillales; family Amphibacillaceae; genus Oceanobacillus; species Oceanobacillus chungangensis. The sequence continues at coordinate 270,734 of NZ_PIOD01000011.1, forward strand.
ATTAATGCAGATCCTTTGTCGTACATGATAGTCTTCACATCGGCAAAGTCAACATTAATTAACCCAGGTTTTGCAATAAGGTCTGAGATACCTTGTACACCTTGTCTTAAAACATTATCTGCTTCACGGAAAGCTTCTAACATTGGTGTATTTTTATCTACTATCTCTAATAAACGATCGTTTGGAATAACAATAAGTGTATCCACACTATCTTTTAATGTTTCGATTCCCGAAATTGCTTGTGTCGAACGTCTTCTTCCTTCAAATGAGAATGGTCGTGTTACAACACCAACAGTTAATGCCCCTAAATCTTTTGCAACTTGAGCAATAACCGGTGCCGCACCTGTTCCAGTTCCGCCACCCATACCAGCTGTTACAAAGACCATATCGGCACCTTTCAACACTTCTTCAATTTGTTCTTTACTTTCCTCTGCAGCCTTTTTACCAACTTCTGGATTTGCACCTGCACCTAATCCACGTGTTAACTTTCCGCCAATTTGAATCTTAAGCTCAGCCTTGGATAAGTTCAATGCCTGTGAATCAGTATTTACAGCAATAAATTCTACACCTTCTACCCCATGTTCAATCATTCGGTTAACAGCATTGTTTCCGCCGCCACCGACGCCTATAACTTTTATCGTCGCTAATTCATCAAGATTTGTATCAAACTCTAACATATTTGTTCCTCCTAATATGCAAAATAACAAGAGTACCAGAAGCTAATGCACATCACTTATTTTAATAAAACTATTAATCTAAGTCATTACTATTTTCAAAGATTAATCAAAGAAATATTTAAAAAGATTAGCCATTCCAGATTCTTTTTTCTTCTTTTCTTTCGGTTCATTGGTCTTTTCTTGTTTTTGATTTCGTTTTGGTTTTGGTTCATTTGAACTAACAGTTACAGAAGGATATAGTTCTTTCCCTTGTATTTTCGCATTTCGATGTGCGAATTGCAAAATCCCTACTCCAGCCGTAAATTGTGATTCTCGAACACCTATGTAATCAGGTATCGCGATGCGAACATTCGAACGGAATAAGTCTTGAGCTAATTCTAAAACTCCTGGCATCATCATTGTACCACCTGTCAATACATAGCCACCAGGTAATTCTTGGTAACCCATTTTTCTGATTTCTCGTTCAGCAAATGCATATATTTCTTCTAATCTCGCTTCAATCATATCAGCAATTTGTAGTTGATTATACGTTTGCTTTGTATTGCTTCCAATAATTGAAATTTCAAAGGTTTCATCTTCTTGGGCATCATCGTAAAATGCATGACCATAATTTAATTTGACAGCCTCTGCTTCCTCTGTTGAAGTTCGGAGTCCGATAGATAAATCCTTCGTAATATTGTCCCCGCCTAAGCTTAGAACACTAGTAGATACTAGATGATCATTTTCAAAGATGGAAACTGTTGAGCAGCCACCACCAATATCAATTAGTGCTACTCCCATATTCTTTTCATCTTTTGACAAAGCAATGGTTCCAGCTGCTAATGGTTGCAAGCAAATATCAGATACTTGTAAGTTCGCACGTTCAACACATTTTAAAATATTATGCAAGACAGTTTTTGAACAAGTAATAATCGTACCTTCCATTTCTAAGCGTACACCAATCATACCTCGAGGATCCGTAATTTCATCCAACCCATCAACAATAAATTGCTTCGGTATGACATCGATTATTTCGCGTTCTGGTGGAATTGAGATTACTTGCGCACCATCAATTACTCGCTTAATATCTTCGTCGCCAATTTCGCGATTTTCACTTTGAACTGCAACAACACCGTGACAAGGCTGTAATTGTATATGGTTTCCATTAATACCAACTATCACACTTTCAATATGCATGCCAACCATACGCTCAGCTTGTTCAATTGCACTTCTTATTGATTGAACGGTTTGATCAATGTCTACAATCGCACCTTTTTTCATCCCATTTGATTTGGCCGTACCAACACCAATAATATTTAGCGAATCATTTAATACTTCTCCAATTATTACTTTAATTTTTGCTGTTCCTATATCAAGGCTTACTAGTATTTCACTATTTTTCAATGAAAGGCACCTCCAATTTCAAAAAACAATTGCTTTAATAGTAACTATACCTCAAACTATTATACAAAAATCGATCCACTCACAGTGGAAAATTTATCTTTTTCTGCTATTCGATATAAATTCTCTATACACATATAGTTCAATACCTACCCACTTTTCACTAAGAAATATAATTATTAATTAAGGAAAATCTAATAATAAACCTTGGGTACTCATAAACTATTATTTTAAAGGAATTTCAGTGAAAAAGAAAATGATACATAGTTAATTCCACATCCGGACGGCATTTCCCTTTATTTTAAGATAATAAAGTACAGATTTTATCTTTTACATTTAGGTTGCTCTATATAACTTGGATAACTAGACTATAGCCACCGTTTAATCGCAACACCAAAACAGCCCACATCCCTGGGGGCAGTCCGCACATCGTTTCATGGCGTTTAAGTTTCGTTCTGGTTGAATTATTATCTAAAGCAGGCGATTGTACCGCCATCGTATAGTTATTCGATTATGGTTATGTTTATATGACTTTAAAAAAGAATTTATTCCGTTGTATTATCTTCTTCTATCCTATCAATTTCTTCCTCATCACTCGCTGGTCTTTTTTCAAATGATTCAAAGTAAACGCCCACTCCAAGATGAATAATCCCTTTGCTTTTTGGGTCTAATTGAGCAACAATTGATGGATAAACTTCCATCTTATCCGAAAAATCACGAATCGTTGCATCAACCAAATAACCATCATTCATATAAAGTAAAATTTTATTCTTATTTTCATCTGTAGGCTGCCAGTGAATTTCAGAGATAAGAGCAGAAATAGTAGATGGTAATTCATTAAGCTCTTCAGCCATTTTATGTAAGTATTCCTCTTCTGTGAATCCTAAGATTAATGGAGATTTACCGTTAAATGAAGATTGGCCTAGCTGATTTATCATTACACCATTTCCTAAAATTGGAAAATAGTTAGTTTCTTCCTTCGTGTAACCGACAATTTTGTATTCATTTACTTTAATATCCACTGTCCAAGGTAGTTTCCTAGATACTTCAACAGATTCAATAATTGGATTTTTAGTTAGTAAATCTTCCGTATGCTTTTGATTAAGCATCCAAATATTTGTATCCATTGTCAAACCGCTTTGTTCGATAATCGATTCATTGGAAACATGTGTATTGCCATGGACTTGAATAGTTTTAATGTTACTTAAAGGTGATTGTAAATAGACAATAATTGAGATTAAGAAGAAAAAAATAGAAAGATAAAAAATTAATCGTCGATTTGCTTTTTTCTTGCGAGCTTGTTTCAATTTCGGAATTCGATCCTCAATTGAGACAATGTTCTTTTTGCTCATCCCCATTTCTTCCTTTTTTCATTATTTAAAGAATAAACGACAGCATTTGTTGCCGCTTCAATCTAGTTACTAGAATTATATCATAAAATATCGTGAAACACGTAGTTTACTACGATTTGTTTTGCTTTTTTTATCGTTTAGAAATATGAACACGTTAAAATTACAAATCTTACCTTTAATCTGGTAAAAATCGACCTTAAATTGACTCAAAAAACAAGCTTACGTTGCATCATTTTTCACTATTCATATAAAGTGCGAACTATGAGCTATATTAATTTCCGCTGCTGACAGTCGCTTTCCGCGGGCAAATCTTCATCTCCAGCGGAAGAAGAGCACTCCTGAGGGAGGAAGGGCCTAGGTGAGACTTCGTGTGCATCAGCACAAGAAGGCTCACCTAGGCCCCCGCGGAAAGCGTGGTGTATTTCCGAAGCGGTCGGTCCATGAGCGTTGAGGTTCTTAAGTCACGTCACAGTTTATATCAACTTGTTATCATCGCAGCAATCGATTATTCCAAGCTTTTTTCAGAGTGCCTCTTGCCTATTTATTTTTCCATTCTATTCAATTACTACTAAATCTTGGAATGGATGCTGATATTCAACAGGATACCAACAGAGCATAATGTTAATGTTAGTGAGGATCCGCCGTAGCTCAAGAATGGTAAGGTAATTCCTGTAACAGGGATTAATCCAATCACAACGCTTATATTAATCATCGCTTGAATCGTTAACATTACGACAATCCCTAATGCGAGAAATCTTCCGAATAAATCTGGTGCCTCAAGTGAAATCTTTATTCCTCTCCATAAAAGCAGTAAAAACAAGCCAATAATAAAAATACCTCCGATATATCCTAGCTCCTCTGCAAGTATTGCAAAGATAAAGTCAGTTTGAGGCTCTGGTAAGTAAAAATATTTCTGAAGGCTATTTCCTAAACCAAGCCCCATTAATCCCCCAGGTCCAATAGCATATAAAGACTGGATAATTTGAAAACCATCACCTAATGGATCTTCCCATGGATCTAAAAACGCAGTAATTCTTTTAATTCTGTATGGTGCTGATGCGATTAATAGAACAAAACCAATAACTCCAAGTGCTGCTAGTCCAAAAAAATGAGATAATCTTGCACCAGCAACAAAAATCATAACGATACAAGTTAAAACTAAAACTAATCCCGTGCCAAGATCTGGCTGCAGCATAATTAATCCGAATGCCGTAAATACTAGTAACAAACAAGGGATAAATCCTTTTCTTAGAGACGTAATGTATTTTTGACTAGTTGCTAACAAACTAGACAGAAAAATAATTAATCCTAATTTCATAAATTCAGAAGGCTGAATACTAAATGCGCCAACACCAATCCAACTTTGTGCTCCCCCACGCACCAGACCTACTCCAGGGATAAGTACTAGTATTAGCATAATAAAACAAATTAACAAAATAACTCTGCTATACCTTTTCCAGTTGCTATACGGAATAACCATGATTGAGAACATCGCAATTACACCTACACCACCAAAGAGTATTTGCCGTTTTAAATAAAAAAATGCATCACCAAACTTATATTCTGCCCAGACATAGGAAGAACTAAATACCATTATCATACCCACCGTGAGTAAAGTTAATATTATCGCTAACAAAAGAAAATCCGGTTTATTTTTGTCCTTCAATAGTTTTTGTAACAAAAAAATACCCCTTTCCTTGTAATTGGAATAGGGGTAGTATCGTATCTCGATGACTAATATTTAATTGCGACTGATTAATACAAGCCCCTATACTAGTTTATGCACGGCTTGTATAAACATGTCACCTCTTTCTTCAAATGTCCGATATTGATCCCAGCTAGCACAGGACGGAGATAGTAGAATGACATCGCCAGCATTGGAAATTGCATATGCCTTCTTAACTGCCTCGTCTACATTTTCGACTAATTCCATCGTTTCGATGCCTGCTTGATGACCAAGTTCTTGTAATTTTCCTTTTGTTTGACCGAATAACACCATCGCTTTTACGCTGCTTAAATATGGCAATAAATCCGTGAATTCATTCCCACGATCAAGACCACCAGCTAACAATATCGTAGGCTGCTTGAACGCTGTTAATGCCTTTTGTGTTGCCAGCAAATTAGTAGCCTTTGAATCATTATAAAATAAACGGCCATCAATTGTGTCAATATATTGTAAACGATGCTTCACACCCGAAAAGGTAGTCAATACCTTACGTATACCTTCATTGGTTGCTCCATCTAATTTAGCCGCTGCAACTGCCGCAAGAATATTTTCAATGTTATGATCACCAACTAATACGACTTCATTAAGTTTCATCACTTTTTCATCTTTAAAATAAATCCATTCATCATCAATCCAAGCACCATTTTCTAAGTTTCTCTTTGTGGAGAAAGGAATTAATAATGCTTTTGCATGCCTCACTGCATCAGTAATGACTGGATCATCCGCATTATATACTAAATAATCATCACTCGTTTGTTGCTTAAAGATATTGCATTTTGCTTGTACATAATGTTCCATTGTTTTGTGATAATCTAAATGTGCTTCAAAAATATTTAATAAGACAGCAATTTTTGGCCTAAACTTATTAATTCCTAGCAACTGAAAGGAAGATAATTCTAAAACAAGCGTTTCTTCTTTTTTAAGTGATTGTGCTGCATCAATCGCAACAATCCCAATATTACCTGCTACCTTAACTGGCTGATTACTCTTCTCTAACATTTCGGTCACTAAAGTTGTCGTTGTTGTTTTTCCATTTGACCCTGTAATGCCAATAATTGAACCCTCTACAAGGCTATATGCAATTTCTATTTCGGTAATGATTGGAATATTACGTCTCTCAGCCTCGACAATTATTGGATTTTCATAAGGAATGCCTGGATTTTTTACGATAATTTCAATATCATCGAGAACTTCAAGTGGATGTTCACCAACAATCACTTCCGCACCTAAGGCTTGAAGTTGCATCACAACTTCATCTTCCTTCGTTGCATTTCGATCATTCACTCGTACTTTTTTATCGTTTGCTAATAACACTTTAGCAGCTGCTGTGCCACTTTTTGCAAGACCAAGCACAAGTGCATGGGAAAACGGGAAATCATTTAATTTTTTCAATTTATGCCCACCTCAATAAAAATGCCTAGCGCGGCAAAAATAATTCCAATGACCCAAAATGTAGTGACAACACGCCATTCTGACCATCCTACTAATTCATAATGATGATGTAGCGGACTCATTTTAAATACTCTTTTTCCTGTTGTCTTAAAGGAAATGACCTGAATAATAACCGAAAGAGTTTCAATTACAAACACGCCGCCAATAACAACCAGAAGTATTTCTGTTTTTGTTAAAATCGCAACAGCTGCAATTGATCCTCCAAGTGCCAATGACCCTGTATCCCCCATAAATACTTTAGCAGGGTGTGCATTAAACACTAGAAACCCTAAAAGTGCGCCTACAACAGCTAATGTAAAGATACCTATTTCGGCCTGTGCCCCAAGATACCAGGCAATAATTCCAAATGCTCCGAAAGCAATTACCGCGGTTCCAGAAAGCAGTCCATCTAATCCATCTGTTAAATTTACTGCATTAGAAGCACCTACAAGCATTACAATAATTAATAATGCGTATGCCCATCCAAGTTCCCACTGAATATCTGTCCCAGGTATTTGGATATATGTAGGGAAATCCTGACTTCGTAAAATAAAGAAAAATATGAGAGCAATGATAATTTGTCCAATAAATTTCTGCAAAGATGTTAATCCTAAATTTCTTTTTAATGCTACTTTAATATAATCATCTAAAAATCCTAAAAGGCCGTAGCCCGCAAGTACAAATAACAATAGCCAGAACTCATACCCAATGGAATCTTCTGACACTCGATTAACCATAATGAGCGATGTAATGACAATACTCAAAATTATCATAATCCCGCCCATTGTTGGTGTACCAGTCTTTTTCAAATGTGATTGGGGTCCTTCTTCTCGGATGCTTTGTCCAAACTTTAATCGTCTTAAAAATGGAATAAAAATCGGAGACAAAAGGACGGTGATTAGAAATCCTATTGCTATAGTAATTAGTAACACAGTTATATTCATTGTTATTCCTCCTCTTACCTTTACCGTCCGTTATAAAGGATGTTCAAAAAGTCCGGTAAAAATGACACATCGATGTTTCTATTTGGCTTGCTTTTCCGTTCCTTGGAATAGAAAAAACGCTTTTCCTCCGTGCAGGATCGTTTGCTCACGCTCAAACAGTCAAGGAACTTTTACTATAAACGTCCACGTCCTGTGGACAACGTAGAAGTCACCACATCCTGTGGAAGCCCGCTAAAGGGAGCTACGCCGCCTCGAACTTTCGACGCCCAGAACGGGTTAGTGTCGGCATTGCAACAAATCTTTTCGATGGGGCGAGTAATCGCAGCCCCAGGACGTTGCGTTCTTAGCCGACGCGGTCATTTTTATCCTCTTTTTGAAAACGCACTTATAGTGGATTAGTTCAGTATTTCTTTAATTAATGTTTCAAATTGCAATCCCCTAGATGCTTTGAACAAAAGGATTGTTTCTTTTTCTAAATATGGTTCAAGTGCCTGAAGTAATGCATCTTTTTCTGTAAAATGATTACATTCAATTTTCTCATTTTTCTTCAATACAGCTGTCGATATGGCCTTAGAATAATTGCCATACGTATAGACCGCAGTTATTGGTGAATGTATCACGTCCGCGATTGACTGATGCATTTGTTCCGAATGTTCCCCTAATTCCAGAACGTCACCAAGAACCAATATCTTGTTCTTAAATCCTTTCATCTGCTTCACTACCTCTATCGCAGCTTTCATCGATGTTGGCGATGCATTATATGCATCATTAACGATGGATACGTCGTGTCTACCGTTCATCAATTCAAAACGCATGGAGGTCTGCTCTAAATCAAGCAACGCTTTCTTTCGTTTATTTAAATCTATTCCCAATTGCTCCCCTAATATAATAGCATATGTTGCGTTTTTTGCGTGATGTTTTCCTAACAATGGAACATCATAATCTGTGCTATCAGATAAAACAAAACTCGTTACTTCTAACGAAATCTTTACATCGCTGATTACAATGTCGTTTTCAACATTAAATCCGCATGCTATCGTATTTGGATAATTATTATGTTGGGTTAGCAAGGGTTCGTCGCCATCGATTATTAAGACACCATCATTCTTTAATCCATTAATTATCTCTAATTTTGCTTTGGCAATACCTTCCCTTGAGCCAAGGTATTCGATATGAGATTCGCCGATATTTGTAATAATCGCATAATCTGGCTTAGCAATTTTTGATAATAAATCTATTTCTCCAAAACCGCTCATCCCCATTTCAAGTACGAGCACCTCTGTGTTTTTCTCCATTGATAAAATCGTCAGTGGTAAACCAATATGATTATTAAAATTACCATCCGTATAATGGGTAATATATGTAGATTTCATCATCGCAGCAACTAAATCTTTCGTTGTTGTCTTTCCGTTCGAACCAGTGATGCCAATCACAATTGGATTTACATACTCGCGGTAATTGGTTGCAAGCAGCTGTAATCCGGTAAGTGTATCCTCAACAAAAAAAACAGGGAAATCCGTCGGTATGAATGCTGGAAGGCTTCTTCCCTTCTCCCATAAAACTGCAACAGCTCCATTATTAATGGCCTGTTTCACATAATCATGCCCATCGAAATTATCACCGACAATCGGTACAAATAAAGATTTCTTTAATTGTACACGACTGTCAGTATTAACTGCTTCAATTTCAATTAATATTTTTGCATCACCACGGTAGTCCGTAAATTGTTCAGATAACCAGTTAGTAGTAAATAACATATTCATTTCTCCTTAGCTTTTATTGCTTCTCTTGCTATTTCGCGATCGTCGAAGTCATATTTTACATGACCAATTTGCTGATAGGTTTCATGACCTTTCCCTGCAATTAATACAATATCATCGTTACTAGCATATTGAATAGCTTTATTTATTGCTTTTTTTCGGTCAACAATGACTTCAAATTTCGCTGTATCTGTCAGCTCTATTATCATATCTTCTATAATCAAGTTAGGGTCCTCTGTTCTAGGATTATCCGATGTAAAAATTGCATAGTCTGCATATTGTATGGCAATTGCTGCCATTAATGGACGCTTAGAGCGATCACGATCCCCTCCACACCCGACGACAACATAGACTTTTCGCTTTGCTATTTCCTTGCTAGTCTGCAGGACATTTTCTAGTGAGTCTGGTGTGTGTGCGTAATCGACGATGACACCAAATGATTGTCCTAGCGATACTGTTTCAAATCGTCCATCTACCCCTTGAATATTATCCATAGCAGTATTTATGATAGTTAAGGGAATATTTGCAGCAATTGCAGCGGCAGTAGCAGCTAGCATATTATATACATTAAACATACCAATTAGTTTACTATTTACAACGATATTGCCAATTGGTGTTATTAATCGGAATTGGCTTCCTTTAGCAGACAATGTTATATTGCTAGCCATAACATCTGCTTGATTTTTACATCCGTACGTGATAATTTCCTGAGCTGTACTACGCTTTAATATCCTACAAGCTGAATCATCCTGATTAATTATAGCAAACTTTTTTTTATTATTATGATAGCTATTCCCTAATTGGGCAAACAGCAGACTTTTAGCATGTAAATAATCATCTAAAGTTTTATGATAATCCAAATGATCCTGTGACAAGTTCGTAAAGATTGCAATGTCAAATTCACAACCATACACCCTTCCTAAATCAAGTGCGTGCGAGGAGACTTCCATGATTGTTTGTTCCACGTTGGCATCAATCATCTGACGAAATGTTCGTTGCAAAATTAACGCATTCGGTGTCGTATTCTCAATTGGATATACTTGATTACCTATTTTTGTTTGTATCGTTCCAATTATACCAGTTTTGACATTATTAGTATTGAATATTTTTTCAAGCAGATAGGTAATCGTTGTCTTGCCGTTTGTTCCTGTAACACCGATTAGCGGAAGCTTATCCGTTGGGTATTGATAGAACTTCGCTGCAAGCATTGCTAAAGCCCTATTAGTGTCCTGCACATTGATTACTGGGACTGAACAATTAATTGGCTGCTCTGCTACAATTGCTGCCGCTCCATTGTTCACTGCTTCATCAACATATTGATGACCATCCACTGTAAATCCGTTGATACAAATAAATAAACATCCATGCTTTACCTCACGAGAATCGATTGCAATATCCGATATCTCTACATCCTTAAAGAATGAATTTCTGTTATAAAAAGATAGACTCGAAAGCAATTCCTTTAATTTCATAACAAACATCCTTTATTCATTAATGACCAACTAATTGACTTTATCCAGGCGTGCTAAATGATAATAATCTCTATTCTGTCCCCTGGACCTTTTCATCCCCTAAATAAATTCTCACTTGTGCGCCTTCTTCCAGTTTCGAGCCAGGACTTGGAGCCTGATCGATAATATAATTTCCGGTTCCGCTAGCCTCTATCGATAGATTAATCATCATCTCTGCAATTTCGCTCTTCTTATGGCCAATCAGATCTGGCACCTCTACTTTAGGCTGTTCAGGCCAAAGGTATTCTTTTTCCAATCCGTCGGTTCTTGGCTCGACATCCATTGCCCTTAAACTATCACCAATGATGGAACCAACAATTGGCGCTGCAACGGTTCCACCAAATTGAACCGTATTTTTCGGATTATCTATCGCAACGTAGACAACAATCTCTGGATCATCTGCGGGAGCGAAACCGATAAAAGAAACGATATGATTATTTTGCATATACCTTCCGTCTGGCCCCACTTTTTGGGCAGTCCCCGTTTTTCCGCCTACCCGGTACCCTTCAACATATGCAGGTCTACCTGTCCCTTGTGCGACTACACTTTCAAGTGCATAACGAATTTCTTTAGATGTTGATTCTGAAATAACCCTCTCTTTTAAAACAGGTTCTACGGACTCAACTGTCTGCTCTGTTTTTGCATCAATCCATTCTTTCGCTATATGTGGTTCATACAAGTAACCACCATTCACTGCCGCAGCTACTGCCATTACTTGCTGGATTGGAGTTACAGATACTCCTTGACCAAATGCTGTCGTTGCAAGCTCAACAGGACCAACATTATCAAGTTTAAATAGGATTCCAGACCCTTCTCCTTGTAAATCTATCCCTGTTTTCTTACCAAATCCGAACTTATCAATATATGAAAATAGCTTCTCCTTACCAAGGTTCAATCCTAAATTTACAAACCCTGGATTACAAGAGTTCTGAACAACTTCCAAATAGGTTTGACTTCCATGACCTCCACGTTTCCAGCAATGAAGATGTGCACCACCAACCGCTATCTCGCCATCATCAAAGTAATGATCATTTTCTAAATCCACAATATTTTCTTCTAAAGCTGCAGCAAGTGTAATAATCTTGAATGTTGATCCTGGCTCATATGAACTCCAAATTGGTAAGTTACGGTCAAAAACTTCAGCATCCACTTCCTGGTAATTTTCCGGATTGAAATTAGGTCGGCTTGACATACCGAGTACGCCACCTGTTTTAGGATTGACAGCAATCGCAATTGCACCATCTGGATTAAATTTCGAAACAGCTAGATCAAGTTCCCTTTCCATAATTGTTTGGACTTTTGAATTAATCGTTGTCTTTAAATTAAATCCATCTTTTGGCGCTCTATAACTATCAGCTAAATCATCAAGTCTCCGTCCTTTTGCATCTGAGTAAAAAGATAAACTCCCTTTATCCCCGCTAAGTTGCTTATCATAATATAGCTCAAGACCCATCAGTCCTTGATTATCAATTCCAGCGAAGCCCAGCACATGGGATAAATAATTTCCATAAGGATAATGTCGTTTAGAATCTTTCGCAAGATAAACCCCGTCCATATTTAATGTACGGATTGCTAATTCTTGTTCTTCAGATATTTTAATACCTTCAGGGCGAATATTTACACTCGACCTTGATTTTGTAATCTGCTCATAAATCTTATCGGCAGATACATCTAACACACTTGCTAGTTTACTAGCTGTCTCTTCTGGTTCTTTAATTTGTCTAGGAACAACTACAATAGATGGTGCAGTTACATTCTCTGCTAGTATTTCCCCATCCTCATCTAAAATAAGTCCTCGTTCAGGCTCAAATACGATATCCCTTGTCCACAATTCATTCGCCTGTGCCATTAAACGATCACCAATAATGAATTGCACATAGCCTAAACGTATACAAATAATTGCTAAGACTATTAATCCAAAAAGAAAAACAGTGACTATTCTTTTTCTAACGACTATAGCAGATACATGTTTCATATTCCATCCTCTTTTCATAGGTAGGCTTGTATCCACTATATGAATGTCAAAAACTGAATAGAACACTGTTTCAGTAACAAAAGCGGAAGCGCCCGTACGGAAGTGAGGGAAGTCTCGCTATGTGCACGGACGCTAGAGCTGGATGTAGCTTCTCCTGTCATAGAAAGTAAATAGGTATGTTTCAGGAACTTTTAATATTACTCATTTCCATTCTCATCTTCTGGGTTTTCTGTTGTATCCGTCGGTTTCTCATCTTGTATAGTAGGAATCTTGAATTCTATTCCAAGATAATCATTTTCCTTGATTGGTGTACCTTCTTTAATGTTCTGAGTCACCGCAAAACCATTACCTAATATTTCTGTTTGTAATTTTAACAAGCCAGCTAATTCTAACGTATCACGTACCGACCAACCGATGATATTAGGCATCGTCGGCTTGTCAGTAACAAGCATAATCCGTTCTTGTGGTAGAACTTTATCACCCTCTTGAACATTGGATGAAACAATCTTACTTCCATTACCAATCGTTGTGACAGTTGCACCTTGGTCTGTTAAGTTTTTTGCAATATCTGTCGCCTTTTGATTCTTTAAGGTAGGGATTTCTACTAAATTAACAGTATCCTCAGAATCCTTATCAGGGTCGATATTAAGATAATGCAGGGCATTTTCCATTACGTTCGTAAAGATAAATGATACTGGCATTGATCCGGTTTCTGTCGCTTCTAGTTCTGGTTGTTGTACAGAAACATACATCATAAGCTGTGGATTATCAATTGGTGCCATTCCTAGAAATGAAAAAATGTAATTTTCCTTCCCAGTTAAATAGCCACCTTTAGGATTCGGAATTTGCGCAGTACCTGATTTCCCTCCAACTGAATAATCCTGCAATTCGTACCTTCCAGATGTTCCATCTTCAGAGGTGACCGTTGCTTCGAGTAATGAAAGGACTTGCTTTGCTGTCTCTTTAGAAATTGGTTCCCCTACAACATTCGGTGACTTCTCTTCAATTATGTCCCCACTTGTTGAATCAACAATTTTTTGAATAACATATGGTTGCAGCATTTTACCATTATTTGCAATTGCAGTTGCAGCCTTCATCTGCTGAATAGGTGTCAATGTTGTACCTTGTCCGAATGATGTTGTAATTTTTTCGAGAGGCCAGTTATAAAGAATATGTCCTGCCACTTCACCTGGTAAATCAATTCCTGTTTTTTTATCAAAATCAAATGCATGTAGATATTCAAGGTATTTATCAGCCCCTAGTTTTTCCCAAACTAGTTTCGCTGCAGCAACGTTCGATGAGCGTTCAAATCCTTCGTCATATGAAATCGTTCCCCAGCCTTTTCCATTATTATGATCATGGATCGGTACTATTTTTTCGTTTACCCGATAGCTACCAGATTGAAAGCCTTCACTACCATTATAGACACCTTCTTCGATTGCTGCCGCCCAAGTAAACATTTTCATCGTTGAACCAGGCTCAAATGGTGTTGAAACGGCATCATTATACCAATTTTCTACATTCGCTGGATTGTTTGGATTATAGCTCGGTCGACTGCTCATTGCTAGTACTTCTCCAGTCTTTGGATTCATAACTACTGCCGTTAAACGTTTAGGATTGTATTCTTCGTCTACTTCTGTAAGAACATCCTCTACAAGGGTTTGGATCTTCTGATCTAATGTTAAGTAAACATCATTTCCGTTCTCTGGTTCCTGGATAATCTCGTTTGGATTTAGCAGTCGGTTATTATATTTATCACGTTGGTAGGAGATAAATCCATTTTTCCCACCTAAAATATCGTTCATTTCATTTTCAATTCCCGCGATACCTGTTATTTCATTCTTTATTCCTTCTTCGTTTTGCACTTCAGTCTCTCTAGCGAAACCGATGATGTGAGACGCAAACATTCCATTTGGATAATATCTGATGGAGTCTTTTTCAAAATTAATACCTGGTAGTTTTAATTCGAGGATTTCATCTCGCTGTTGTTGCGATAGTTCATTCGCTATACTTCCAAATTCAACTTGGAAACGTTCATTTTCAATGCCATTCTGTAAAGGCGTTAATATATCATCCGTTTCTACTTCTAATACTTTTGCGATTGATTCTGCTGTTTTCTCTGGATTAGTTACATGTCTGGGTGTATCCGACTTTTCAGAGTGTTTTTTATCGACAATTGCATACATTCGAAAAATCGGTCGATCGTATGCTAAAGTCATCCCATTATTATCGTAGATTTTCCCACGTTCTGCATGCAATGGATATGAAGAAGTACGTTTTTGTTTAGCCCATTCATCTAAAGAAACACCGTCAACAACACCCGTTGCTTGTATATACATGAACCTTCCTGTCAAAACAATGAAGGCTATGACGAATAATGGGAGCAAGATTCCCGCTACTATGTGCGTTGTTTTATTTTTCCTCATCATGAATGCCCCTTGTTAATTGTTGAATGCGTGTGCCTGTTTCACTTCAGCGTCTTGGATTTTCAAACCATTTTTCTTTGCGATTTCAATGATTCGTTCGGGTCTGCTTAGCTCTTTCTTCTCGAATTGAAGCGCTTCGTTTTTAAGTTCGAGACTTTGTGCTGTTTTCTCTAATGTTTGCAACTCCCGATTTAGCGCATCAGTAGAGGAAGAAAAAGATACAATAAAAATGCATATTGCAACTAGAGCTACCGAAAAAATGGAATAAATAACTTTTTCACCTTTTGTAACCCAACCTTGTTTCTTTACTTTTACAGCTACTTTTTGTTCTTTTTTCGGCGCCTGCTGCGGACTTGATTGTTGCCAACTACGCGCATTACTTGTATTCATTATTTTTTCCACCCTTCCTCATAAGCAAATTCATTTCGCCAGTTATTTACTTTTTCTGTTATCCGTAGTTTTGCTGATCTAGATCTGCGATTGTCTTCTAATTCATTATCTCCCGCAATAATCGGTTTCTTCGTAATCAATTTAAATGGAGCTTTATGATCGTCTGGTAGAACAGGAAGATTTCTAGGAGTTTCTTTCGCCGTACTCCATTTCTTAAATGCCTGTTTACAAAGTCTGTCTTCTAATGAATGGAAAGTAATTACTACAATTCTCCCCTCGATGCTTATTACTCTTGCCGCTTGGTGTAATGCATCATTAAAAGCCTCAAGCTCATCATTTACAGCTATCCGCAACGCTTGGAAAATACGCTTTGCTGGATGTCCACCGGTTCTTCTTGCTGCTGCAGGAATCCCCTCTTTAATAATTTCGACTAATTCATGTGTCGAATTAATCGGTGCCGTTTCTCTGTATGATTCAATTTTTCTAGCAATTTGTTTAGAGAATTTCTCTTCTCCGTATTTGAAGAAAATTGAAACCAATTGATTGTACGACCATGTATTAACAATTTCAAATGCCGTCAATTCCTGCCTTTGATTCATTCTCATATCGAGGTGTGCATCATGCTGATAGCTAAAACCTCTTTCTCCTCTATCTAGCTGTGGAGATGAAACGCCTAAATCAAATAATATTCCATCAACATGCGTAATATTATGCTCAGAGAGTTTCTGTTCCAATCCACGGAAATTGGAGTGGATGAAAAGAATTTTATCTTGATACTTCTCCAGTCTCTCTTTTGCTGCAGCAAGTGCATCTAGATCTTGATCAAATGCAATTAATAGTCCATCTTCATTTAATCTTGATGCAATTACTTCTGAATGACCGCCACCGCCAACTGTGCAATCGACATATGTACCACTTGGTTTAATAGCAAGTCCGTTAATTGTTTCTTCTTTAAGTACACTATAATGTTCAAACATTTAAATAATCCACCCACTTTTCTTTAATAAGCTTCCGCATTTAGCTTAAATATCAAAATCCATTAGATTCTCGGCTATCTCAGCAAATGATTCTTCAGAAGTTGAAACATATTCCTGCCAATTATCATTCGACCAAATTTCAATTCGGTTTGATACTCCAATTACTGCACACTCTTTTTCAAGAACAGCATAATTTCTAAGTGTTTGCGGAATGTTTATTCTTCCCTGTTTATCGACTTCGCATTCAACTGCTCCAGAAAAGAAAAACCGGGTGAATGCTCTAGCATCTTTTTTTGTTAAAGGGAGTTTCTTTAACTTATCCTCGAGAATTTTCCATTCATCCATTGGATAAGCAAATAGACACTTATCAAGTCCACGGGTCACAACAAAAGATTCTCCAAGCTCATCACGGAACTTAGAAGGGACGATTATTCGACCTTTTAAATCAATGTTATGTTGGTATTCTCCCATGAACATATAGTACGCCCCACTTTCTATTTTTTATATTACCACATCCCCCCACTCTTCACCACCCATTTCTCAAAAATAGTAATCTTACATTTAATACTAGACTTATTCACCTAATTTTTTCCATATAAAAAGCTGCCAAACCAAGGTTTGACAGCTTTTTATTAAAATATTATTACAAAGTGGAGGATGGTGGGGGTAATTTCCCAAAATGCTACTTAATCGTATTTAAAATAGGATTAGATTTTATGTCAGTGACTAGTCGATATAAGTCGCTCCATACATTTACTAATCTTCGTTCCCGCCTGCCTTTTTCCGCAGACAATTCTTCGGATTATATGTAAACGATATAATGATCTTCTTTAAACGAATAGGATTGCTTCAACGTTTCCTTCACAAACCCTCTACCATATTTATTAAGATATGGTAAGGGATTCCACATCCGTTCCTGAAGTCCGCCCTCAGGATGTAAAGCTAAATTGATTTGATCCAGATCAGAAATCTCTAATGCATATTTTTCTTTTATTGCACTTACAATTCTTTTTTCTAAAAACTCTACATCACGATGTATTTGCAGTAAATTCTTATTTGCTAATTCACTTAGATCTGCCCGTAACTCAGTAGCGATATCTCTTAATGGTTTATGCGCTTGATCTATAACGGCCTTTAATTCATCAGCTAATTTCTGTACAGGAGGATTAACCTTCCCTGCTAGCCAATCATTTTTAAAATCGTTTAGACCATAATTTACAATGTCTTCAATCTCTAAATCATATTTTTCTATCCTTTTTTCTAAATTGCGCTCAACATAGGTTAGGGATAATCGCGGGACTACCGGCGGCATAGTTATCCCAAGTGCATGAAAAGCAGACTTCAATTGCGCCCAGTAACTAATTTCTCCAGGACCTCCAATAAATGCTAAGGAAGGAAATAATAATTCTTGCATTAAAGGTCGTGTGACAACATTGTTACTTAATAAAGACGGTGTATCTTTAGCTATACCTATTAATTCCTCTGTTGAAAAGGTTACCTCTTCTTGCTTTCCAATCCATTCCTGATTCTCATTTCGAGTCAGTAAAATCCGTTCATTATTTTTATGGTAAAAGAGATTCACATCATCAAGTGTAACATCCAGTCCGAGAGGATATTGTTCTTGCTTTAATTCCGCTGACGTCCGAAATACACCAGAACTAATCTTCGGTTGTGCCTCAATCATATGAACAAAGTGTTCTTTCTCAATTTCTCGAACTAGTGGATGAGCAGAGTCAACTAACACTACCCCTTCATCATCAAACAATTGGAAAATAACACGCGCAAAGAAATCCGTATATGTAGTAGATTTTTCTAAACAAGCATTCATCGTGTCGTACAAGTCCTTTGTATATTCGCTTTCCATTAATTGAACAAATAGATTATCCAGCCACTCCTTCATTAGTTTTTCATCCAACGAAATGTTAGAAACAGATCGTTTCTCGATATTCTGTTGTGCCACTTTATACTTTTTCAATCGGTTCGCTGCTGGTAAATGAATATGGTTCATTTCCTCAAAATCATGATCTTCACCAGCAATCCAAAACACTGGGATAACTGGAATATTTAATTCTGATTCCTGTTGTTTAGCAAGCTGAATGATCGAAATAACCTTATTGATTGTATACAATGGACCCGTTAATAATCCAGCTTGCTGTCCCCCAATTACGACTACACTGTTTTCCTGCTTTAGTCTTTCAATATTATTGAATGTTGAGACCGGCGCTCCCCATTCCTCATTGATTTTATTTAAGACTCTGGTTAAACGACTGCGATTAAACGTACGCTCTGTTAAATTCTGGATTCGCTGCTGATAATTATCAAACGGGTGATAATCAAAAAACTGCATAATCTCTGGTTTATTATTTCGGTAATCATTTATAAGTTTTGCTTGTTTCGTCAACTTTATCGGGTCAATCCACATAAATTCCTTGCTCCTTTTGTAACATTTATCAACTGAGTGTATTGTACAATGTTTCCTAAAGTATTTCACGTATTCTGTTTAAGGATAAACCTGATCTGACTTTGTATCGCTTAATATTACATAAATTCTATAATGATTCCAATAATAACGAGGCAAATATATAAGATTAGAAAAAGCAGAAAACATATTCGCCAAACTAGTTTGAATGCCTTCGTAACTTTCACTTCCGTATTGAATTTCCATTGCAGATATATAAACAATCCCAATAAAAGGAGAAAGAAGACTAAAACGATGCCGATAACATGGAGATCAAACGTCATGTCTAATATTAATATTACAGCCATTATATAAAAAATGGTTGACCAATTCACCGCAGCGTGAACTGCTTTCCAAACTGGTTGATGAAATTTAATAGAAAGAAAATAAATCACTGTTGTTAGAAACATTGGAACTGTCATTAAAAATGCGATTATATAGATGATAACATCGACCATTATTTTGATTTAACTCCTTTATCCTCTTTACTCCTACAGTAGGAGAATCGATTATGTCCTATTTATTCATACTAAAGTGCTGTTACAATTCTAATATATTGTACCAAATAGATTTATCTTTAGGGTAAAAATATTGAACTAATTTCTATAATAGACTTTAATTTCAAAATAATTGATTCTATATTATAATAAAATAAAACATAAACTCCTTTATAATCACTCACTTTAGAGAACGCTTACTTTCGATGTGTTATATGTTAGGGGATGAAACAAGGTGAAGATAGACAACCTCCTGATTAATTATAAAACCTTCGAGAAGTTTAAGCATTTTAATGAATATGGTCATCAATGATCGAGGATTTACAGAATAATTTAGTTGAAAATGATAGCAAATCTCCTTTTTATGGAATTTACTATGGTGAGAATCTCATTGCTAGAATGAGTTTATATGAAGTAAAAGCGAAGTATAATCAATACTTTTTTTCTAAACACATTTAACACTATGGAAGCTTGAAGTGTTAGCGAATTTTCAAAGGAATGGCGATGGAAAGAAATTAATAAATTTTGCTAAATCATTTAATAAGCCATTTTCAACCAAACCAAGAATTAACTCTCATTCCTTTTGGAAAAAGATGGGGTTTCAAAAAACGCATTACGAATTGGAAAGGGACTTAGGTGAGAACCCGTTAATTTGGCTGCCTGAAGGTGTTCTAGAGAAGGAATGGGTTTGAAGATAGGTTTGTACTTATGAAATTATACAAAAGACATGAAGCCATTATGTGCATTCATGTCTTTTTTCGGTTTAGTCATTTTCCGTATGCTTTACCCAGCCCCAGAGTTTCCCCATTTCTTCCCACGCATGATCATATCTTAGTAGTGCTTCCTTCAATTGCTTATTCTCTAATTCTAATGTAACTACCTTTTCTTGCTCCTTTTGCAGTATGTTATGTTCATCAGGGTACTTAGTTCTCATCTTCTCTAATAATAAAATTGCAGAATCTATCGTATCAAGCTCCGGATTCTCTGGTTTCACAAATTTCCAAATATCTTTTCTACCTCCGTGCTTCCTCTCCTCTTTCGCTAACTGAATTGCATCTTGATATTGTTTACGGATTGTTGCATTCCATCTAAATCCACATGCTGCAGATGTACGCGACAACCCTTCCGCTACTTCCTTAAACGCCTCTAGCTGCGTCTTTCCCTCTCTAATATAGCGTAATACCGTCTCTGCCAACAGAATATCTTCATCCTTCGTCCAAGCATCCTGACGCGTCTCGTTCATTACACCCCTCCTTATCACTTTGGTATCAATGTATGCAAAAAGTAGGAAAGCTAGAATACATGTTTACATTTATATGTAAAAATAGGCTGTATTCTAAAATTAAATTGCTTTTTACAGGAAAAACTGAGATGTCACTATTACTTGAAGTAACAGCCCCAACTCTTCAGATAAAGCGAGGAATTTTTAAAGCAACCTTATGTGGCAATTGATGGATAGTAGTTTGAAGTTGATATAAAGTGCGAACAAGTGACAAGTATTGATTTCAGATTTAGACAGCAATTTTTATTCACTCGCGATACCTCAGTATTTCCCTACAAACTACGTCGGTTTGCTAGTGGTTAAGGCATTCTATTGTAGTTAACTTCTACACTATCCCCGCGGAAGAAATACACGGAGACTCCTCGAAAATAAAGTTCTTGTCTGATTGCGATGTAACGCTGCCGAAGTCTTCCTTGTCCTGCGGGAAGATGAGCCTAGGTGAGACTCTGATGTGCCAGGGCACAAAGAGGCTCACCAGCACCCTGCGGAAAACGTAGTGTATTTCTGGAGCGATTGGCCCGAAAACCCCTATTTCATTAATGTAGTCCGCACTATATTTAAATACCAGCAAATGAATCGGAGACGAAAATAAAAAGACAGACCACAAAAGTGATCTGCCTTTTTATTATTATTTTAGAAGATTAGTTAGCAACTACTTCTTTACCATCGTAATGTCCGCAAGATTTGCAAACGTGGTGTGATTTAGTTAATTCTCCACAATTTGAACATTCTACCATGCCAGGTACAAGTAATTTCTTGTGTGTACGACGTTGATTTTTAACTTTTTTAGACGTTCTTTGTTTAGGTACTGCCACGACAAACACCTCCTTCAAATGAAAGCAAAGTTTGAATGTTGATTCTTATTTGTCTTTCTGTTTATTTTCAAGTAATGACGCCAATTTTTGAAAACGTGGATCTATCGTTTTTTCTTTCTTTTCTTCTAAAACATATTCCCAGTCCCGCCCTTTAATTGGAGCAGCGTTTTCAGGGTTTGCTTCTTCAGAAAATACACGAAAAGGAATTTCTAATAAAATATTTTCCTTTATATATGGAGTTAAGTCAAGCACATCTCCATTTACTGGATGAATTTCATCTTCCTCTTCTTCACTATAATAAGATGATGTGGTGAAAACCTCTGTCGCTTTAATCTTAAACGAATAAGGAACATCCACTAGTGTACGTGCACAAGGTAAAATCATTTCTCCTTCAATTGTAAAGGAGCATAAAATTTGTTCCCCTTGTTCGCTACAATTCCCGTATACTCTTACAGGTTGTATTTTACGTATATCATTATTCATCGTTTCCAGTTCCGAAACATCCACATAATCATCAAATTTGAAAGGTTCATTATAAGCACTTTTTTTAATTTGGCTTAATGGAAATTTCATTATTATCACCTCAAGGCAACAAGAGTAATTTTAAAAGAAAAATGTACTTTTGTCAACATATTTTCTTTACAGATACTTTATCACACTTCTGCTATTTTTGCATGAAACTTATTATAAGCTTAACATTTATCCAATTAGCATGTATATTGCGATTAAAGATGTTTTTAACACTCTTTTTTGATACAATAATTTCATTATACTATAGGAGCTGAATGTATGAAAGCCACTGGCCTAATTGTTGAATATAATCCATTCCATAATGGACATGTCTATCATATAGAAGAATCAAAAACTGCTACGAACGCGGATTGCACCATCGCTGTTATGAGCGGTAATTTCCTACAACGTGGAGAACCGGCGATTATCGATAAATACCATCGAACGAAAGCTGCACTCCAATCCGGCATTGATATTGTCCTCGAGCTCCCTTATGCATTTGCAGTTCAAAATAGTGATATATTTGCACATGGTGCTGTACATACCCTTAACGAGATCGGTGTATCTAGCATATGTTTCGGTAGTGAGTCCGGAAGTATCTCCCCTTTCCTAAACAGCTACACAACAATGAAGAACAATGAAGACATCTATAATACCACATTGAAACATGCTCTAGCAGAGGGAAAATCTTTTCCAGAGGCAAGTAGAGATGCATATCAAGAGATTAACTTAGCATCAAGTGACATAGATCTTGCAAAACCAAATAATATTCTTGGATTCAGCTACGTGAAATCAATATTGAATAATGAATTACCTATTGAACCGATTACGATTAAAAGGACAAATAATAATTTTCATGACGAATTAATTACTAGTGATATCGCTAGTGCAACAAGTATCCGAAAACAGTTAATCGAACAAAATGAGCTTTCAATTGCAATTCAACAAGCTATCCCTAAAGCAACAGCAATTCAGTTACAATCTTATAAAAATATTGCATCCTTTTGGCATACGTGGGAACTTTACTTTCCGCTCCTGCATTATCGAGTTATGACAATGCCTTTAGAGGAATTAGGCATGATTCACGGTGTTGATGAAGGATTAGAGCATCGGATAAAGAAAACTGCAAAACAGGCAACTTCATTCGAACAATGGGTGACATTGATTAAAACGAAACGTTATACGTGGACAAGAATTCAACGACTGTTCGTTCATCTCTTGACCAATACGAAAAGGTCGGAGATTACATCGATCATCAACCTTCCGACTGTCCCCTACGTCCGAGTACTCGGATTAACAAAAACAGGGCAGCATTATCTAAACAAAAGAAAAAAGGAAATACAAGTTCCAATTGTTTCAAATATTAAGCGTGATGCACCAACATTAATGAAGTTAGAAGAAAGAGCAAGTTATGCTTATTATAGTATTCTCCCACCTGAAGCAAGAATACAGGCAATCAAGCAAGAGTATAAAGGTCCAGTTGTATATTAAGGAAATTAAATAAAATCGACCCTCCACAGAGTAGGTCGATTTTATTTTTACTTATAAACCCTTTGTATATGATTTGTAATTTAACTTAATTTAAAGCTTTGCTTTCTAACTATCGTAGGAAGAGTAAAAGTCTTCCAGAAATCACCCTACTTACAAATTATAGATTTTCTAAGTATTCGAGTGCCTCTGCAAACGTATCTACCGGTACTATCTTCATATCTGTGCCTATTTCCTCTGCCGTTCGTTTTGCAAGTTGATAATTGGAATCAATTGCCCCATTTTCATTTGGAGCAAAGAAGATATCAATCCCTTCTTTGTCAGCAGCAACAATTTTCTTATCAATTCCACCGATTCTTAGTACATTGCCATCATAATCGATTTCACC
Source organism: Oceanobacillus chungangensis (assembly GCF_003369565.1). GTDB lineage: Bacteria > Bacillota > Bacilli > Bacillales > Amphibacillaceae > Oceanobacillus > Oceanobacillus chungangensis. The sequence continues at coordinate 294,721 of NZ_PIOD01000011.1, forward strand.
CGTACCGGCAATTTGATATCCTTTCGTCAAATCATCTTCTGTTAGTTGATCATATATTTCAAGTGAAAACATAAGTCCTGCGCTAGGTCCTCCAATATTACCGCTTGAAAATTCTATTTCTGGCTCAACTGAGACACTCCTGTCAGTCACTAAGCTAATGCCAATTCCAACTTTATTATCGATTTCATTAAAAGCTTTCAACGTTACATCTGTTGTCATTTTTTTATTTTCACGTTCAAAATCTATTGTAATCGTGTCTCCTGCTTTTTTCGCTTCTATATACTGGACTAATTGCTCAGATTCTTGTATCCCTGCTCCATCAACCCCAGTTATCAAATCGCCAACAAATAATTTCCCCTCTGCAGGCATTCCTTCGATAACAGAAGCAACATAAACACCGTTATATGAAATTGTTATGTCCTCTCCTGCCGCTTGATACGCAACAACAGTCGCCGCTTCCTGTGAGTTTTCCATCACTTGAAGTTGCGCCTGCATGTATTCGTTCTGTGAAGTTCCTTTAGGAAATACTTTGTCGATTGGCAATATTTCATTGTGAGGCGTAACTTTGGCCCATATATATTGCAATGGCGTTGCTTGTAGTCCGCTGACCGTTACTAGATGCATGTCGCCCTCACTTTCAAATCCACCAGTAACTTTGATGATCGGGTTTAGAGCATCTGCTCCACCTGGTTTTTGAATATAGTAAGGTAGTTGATATCCTGCTATTAAATAAGCAACTACAATGATTAGGACAAAGTAAATAATATTTTTCTTCGTAATATTCATTATTTCGCTAATGCTCCTTCCAAAGTAAACGACCAAAATGACTTGCCGACTATAAATAAAACATTATTTGCTAATTCATACGATTGATAAACACATTATCAGCAGGGCCTGAAAAAAGTGTATGTCATAAACAACCTCTCTATGTGCGTATATTAGTAAAGAACTTGTACATAACATGTTTCTTTTTGACCTATATGATACCCTAAGCGTAAAAATGATGATATAGGACGGATGTGAAAACGAAACAATTCGTAGTGATTTAGCTAATTCATTTATCATTGAATGTAGATAATAGTAAGACTTCAGCAAAATGAAGTTTTAAATTATTACAAGCTAAAATTTATTTTACTACTAAGCGAATTAGATGTACAGAACTTGGGTTGGTAAGCCCGCTCAAAAAATCACTTGATACACGTAATCGTATTGGCACCACTTTATAGACGTAGGGGGATTCCCATTGATACAAATTATTAAAACATTGCTCTTTTCAGGAATGACTATTTTCATAATGATTTCACTAATTCAGTTTCCAGATCAGGCACTGGAAGCTAGTATTAGAGGATTAAATTTATGGTGGGAAGTAGTTTTCCCATCGCTGTTGCCATTTTTCATCACGGCCGAGCTATTACTAGCATTTGGGGTTGTAAACTTCATAGGGGTATTGTTTGAGCCGATTATGCGTCCGTTATTTAATATCCCTGGTGTAGGAAGTTTTGGCTGGATGATGGGTATGGCTAGCGGCTATCCAACAGGTGCAAAAATTGCGGCTCGACTACGAGAAGAAGGCCAACTTACACAAATTGAAGCAGAAAGACTAGTCGCATTTACAAATAATTCGAGTCCATTATTTATCTTCGGCGCTATTTCTGTCGGTTTTTTTCACGATGCATCTTTAGGAGTTTTAATCGCTGTTTGCCACTATACAAGTAACGCAATCGTAGGTATTGTCATGCGATTTCACGGGAGGAGCAAGAAGAAAATACTGCGGGAGAAGCGAGAGAGAGTTTCCTTGACAACAGCTTTCAAAGCAATGCACCGAACAAGATTAAAAGACAAAAGACCATTTGGAGAAATTCTAGGAGATGCAGTTCTAAATTCGATTAAAACGTTAATCATGGTCGGCGGGTTTATTACCTTATTCTCTGTCTTAATCAAACTACTCTTCTTAGTTGGAGTTACTCCAGCAATAGCAGGATTATTCAAAGTCGCCTTATCATTGTTCAGTCTGCCAATTGAATTTGCACTTCCTTTTTTATCAGGATTATTCGAAATAACAATCGGTGCCAATATGATTACCCAAATTACAACCGAATCATTATTGCCACAATTAATCCTTATTAGCTTTATTCTTGGATTTAACGGTTTTTCTATACAAGCCCAGGTTGCTAGTATATTAGCTAAAACGGATATTCGTTTCTTACCGTATTTCTTTGCACGTTTATTACATGGAACCCTCGCAAGTATATTAACAATTATTCTGTACAAGCCTCTCTATCTTAATAAAGAAACTTCCCAGACAAGTGTCCCCGCATCACAAGCGTCAGATAATAATATAGGGAATTATATATTGGATTTAGTTACGCAAAACGGTGCATTATTAACTTTCTTCTCCCTAGGAATAGCAATCATCATTCTTTATCGGAGAAATATGAAGAAGCAATAGAAGGCATAAATAAACAACACTCTAACTGATAGCTAGAGTGTTGTTTATTACATTAGCGATGACCAAATTTCTCTTTCAGTGCTTCGAGAACTACATCTGGTACCAATCCTGAAATATCACCATTATACTTCGCAATTTCCTTCACAATACTTGAGCTTAGGAAGGAATATTGATTATTCGTCATAATAAAAAACGTTTCCACATCTTGATTAAGCTTTCGATTCATCGATGTTACTTGCATTTCATATTCAAAATCACTTACAGCTCTTAATCCACGAACTACTGCGTTCGCTTTGTTTTCACGAGCGTAATCCATTAGCAGGTGATCCGAGGAATCAACCGTAACATTCGGTAAATGCTTTGTGGACTCTCGCATTAAATGGATTCTTTCTTCTACCGTAAACAATGGTGACTTAGATTGATTATTAAAAACTGTAACTATTACATTCTCAAAGATTTTTGCGCCTCTAGTAATAATATCCAAATGTCCATTCGTTATTGGATCAAAGCTTCCCGGACAAATCGCCAATTTTCCCATGATGCCAACTCCTTTTCAATTCCTTTGATAAATTGTTATCCCAATAGTTCCTCCATAATTTTCATGTTTAATAAGGGATAATGGGCCATAACTTGCTGCTAGCTCATCTTCTAAATCATGTTCACAATATATAATTCCATTTTTTTTGATTAAGTTAGATTCGATAATTTGTTTTAAGACCTTGTCGTATTCAACTTTTTTATATGGCGGATCCAGTAAGATTAAATCGAATTGTAAATCACGTTTCGCTATCGCTTTTAGTGCACGAACAGCGTCTGTTCGAAATAATTCTACTTTGTCCTCTATTTTTACCGTTTTTACATTGTCTGAAATAGTATGTATCGCTTTGGGGTTTTTATCAACAAATATACCTGAATCCATTCCCCTACTAATCGCTTCAATCCCTAACGAGCCGCTTCCTGCAAATAGATCAAGTACTGCTCCACCCTCAAAGAATGGTCCCATGACTTGAAATACCGCCTCTTTTACCTTATCGGTTGTCGGCCTTGTTGATTTACCAGGAACAGCTTTTAATTGTCTTCCTTTAAATTCACCTGCTATAACCCGCATGTCATCACCTCGATATCCTACTAATCAAAATTAATATTACCACAAACGACAATTATGTTCAGTAGAACGATTTCCTAGCTCACACTTCTCTAAGAAAAATTCACCTGTTTAGGTATATTATTTTTCCCTTTGTACATAATAACATAATGATTCAACTAACTGTTAGCTTGGTTGTTTCAATACGGAGAGGAACTTATACTTCCCCATAAGTTCTTCTTCGGTTTCTCCTCTCCCTTTACCTATATGTTTTTTATACTAAAAACATATAGGACCTGCAGAGTCATCTCTGCAGGATTTTTCTTTTTCTAGACATAATTAATCATTTTTTACCATTAATATTAACTACGAACTAGGAGCAATGTTGATTTTCACTGCGGACAGTCGTGAACCTTAGGGCTCAACATCTTCGTTGTTCCCGCAGGAGTCTCCTGTCCTACGCTAAAATCAACGGCCATGATAGAGGAATTGCCCTCTCGCCTTATATCACAGATAGAAAGATGACAGTAATTGCAAAATCCCTAGCGGAAGAAATACACGGAGACTCCTCGAAAATAAAGAACGATTTGTCTAATTGCGATGTAACGCTGCCGAAGCTTTCATTGTCCTGCGGGAGGTAGAGCCTCGGCGAGACTTCGAAGTGCGCAGCACAAGAAGGCTCGCCAGCTCCCCGCGGAAAGCGTAGTGTATTACTGGAGCGGTCGGTCCATGAGCATTGAGCTTCTTAAGTTACGTCGCACTTTATATCAACTATTCGCTACCTTCTATTTTTAAAAGCAAAAAAAATAACCATTGTAGGTAAAGTCACTACAATGGCTTTTATATCCCCATTTTATAATCATAATCATATTGCTTTGCTTCATCAGGTTTCGCATTTTCATAGTCGGTCTTAATGAATGGCTTATATGACTTTTCTACTTTAGAAACAAATGGTAGTTTTAATAATTTATATTCGATTTTGTCTAATTCTACTTGGTCAACATAAATAACAGCATATTTTAATTTCTTTGATACATAGATCAAGTTACCAAAACGCTTAATTTGTTTAATATTCTTCGTATGTTGAAACCACACGATAATCCCTTGCCGTTCTGTTCTCATACCCTGCCCTCCCTATTACTTTTCAAATAGGATTCTCAACAATATTATGTACTTCAAACGTTCGTTCTATTTTAATAGTCAGATTCAATCAACTATCTAAGCTATAAGATAGTTGATTAAATCATTAATGTGAGCAACCACATGCGCCGCCATGACCACAGCCACTATCTGTTAATGCTGCTCCGTCCTTTGGTGCTTTGATTTGTTCACTTACACTTAATGCAACATAGCTACTGATTTCATCTAGCAAATTTTGCAAGTTACGTTCAGCAACTTTAAACATTGCAACCTTCTCGTTCATATCCATTTCCCTTTTGGCAGAACGAACCTTCTTCATTATTTCGTTATAATCTGGATGATATCTTCCAAACCTCTGAATATCATCATAATGTTGTTTCATATCTGTAAAAGCACGAATCAGTTCTTGTGCTTCAGTATCTTCATAAAGTGCAACTTGTCTGTTCTTATAATCATCCATAACTTCAGAATCCATGATCATCTTACCAAGTTGCTCTGATTGATCGAGAATATCAACATATTCTAATGTTGCAATCAAGATTAACACCCCCAATTAGTATATTACCATTTTAAGTTGTGAATGAAAATAACTTGGCTCATTAATCTTTCATTGCATCCGCAAATTGCATTAGCATCCCGACCATTTGAATATTATTGCTGATCTTTTCCAATCGTTGTGGAAATGTTTTCCCGTAAAATTTCTTTGCTTCTTTTTCCATTTCTAAAACACGATTCGGGTCTCGTGATAAGTAGCGATACCATATAGGATTATAACGAATATAGTTAGCTAATTGACGATTTCCGCTAATATATTGATAACTATATTGATCCACCGTACCACTCCTTAATCATGAAACCAGTTAAATGGATCCTTTGTTTGTTCACTTGGCTTTTTTGATTGTTGATATTGACTAATGACTTCTTGAATGGTGGAAATTGTGTTGCTTAGTTGCTGCACCTGACCTTGTACCTTGTTTATATCGAAATTTTCGGTAAGCTTCATAAGTTGGCTCATTAGCTCAAAATTTTTCTCGTCGCTTTTTTTTTCATTCTCTTTTGTTGGCTCTTCCTTATATTGTTCCCAATGTGGATCATCTTCACCAAGAAGAACCCACTTCTCATAATATTCTTGCCATGATTTTCCACTTTTTCTTACTTCTTTAATTAAAGATGGATGTGCATTAATAAATTCTTTGAATGCAAGCACCGTTGGATTCAGATGTTCTACTTCCATAATATTCACCCCACATAAATCGTTCTTTTATAGAGGATGTTTCAAAAAGTCCGGTAAAAATGACACATCGAATTTCTTCGTTGGCTCGCTTTTCCGTTCCTTGGAAAAGAAAAAAAGCTTTTACTGCGTGCAGAATCGTTCGCTCACGTATTAATAGCATACGTTCCGCTACTCAAAGCTACGCCGCCTCGAACTTCTCGGTCCTTTTATCCTCCTTTTTAAACACGCACTTATACTAAATAATTTATGCGGGCTACTGACACTACGTGCAAGAAAAAAAGAACTTACAGCGGTTTCGCCAGAAAGTTCTGTGTGTAATAAAGTTTATAAACACCAACACCTAAATGCGTGTATTCTTTATTAAACAATGCCTCACGATGCCCTTCACTATTTAACCAACCTTCCATCGCTGCTGGTGCATCAGTATATTCCGCAGCAATATTCTCCCCGGCTGCAACGTAAATCACTTCTTCAACGGCTAATCTTTCTTTAAGTCCATCCCCATTTAAGCTATCATGTGAAAAGTAATTATTTTCCTCCATATCTTTACTATGTGAAAATGCTACTTCAGCTACTGGAACATCCCATTGTAAAGGCTCCAATCCTTGTTGATCTCGAAAAACATTCGTAATATCAAATACTTGCTGTTCCATTCCAGCCTCGATCTTTTCCCATTCCCCCACAGTTAAATGTGGCTCTTCAGGTAAATCACCACGATAATGTAATTGATATGGACGATGCTTTAATAATATATCTGCAGTTAATACACGAATTGATGATAATTGATTTGTAAAAGTATCAAAATAAAATTGTGCAAATACATTGTCATTAAGTTTCACCAATGGCCGCATTTTCAGCTCGTCATTCGTTAGTTTGAACGTATACGTTGAAAACCCTTCATTAAAAGATACTTCATTATTAAAAGAAAATTTTTCATCTAAAGAAGTAAAGCTTTGTCCAACGGAAGCACGCTCATCCGTTAAACTATTCCCTGTTGCATATATCGTTTCAATTTGATTGTTTTTAATGCCAAATTGAATATAATTTGTTTGATAATCGGTATACACCCACCATTCATAGCCGTATGCACTAGTATCCCTTCTAATTGGTTCACCATATTTATCAATCAACCGCTCGATCGACCCACCAACCCATCCATATAAATCTCCTTCTATCGGAAGCTCACTTTGTTTTTCATCGTACTCAGGAGGAACTTTATTCCGCATTGTATTGGTCTTTTCTTTGGCTACACTCCCAACACTATCGATTGCATCATTTGGTAACAGATTCTTTTCTTCTAAAATGTAAAAGGCTATGAAGGCGATGATAGTAATAAATATTAAACTTCGAATAAATTTCATGCTTTATTCTCCTTTTGACTCAACGTGATAATCCAACTAGCTGTACTAATCACTCTGATTAACTAAATAGATTTCGGTATTTGAGCTTTCGACTGCCAAATCGTATGCTTCTTTTAAAAATTTGGTTGCGCTTATCTATGAAGAAAGATTTATATTATTAACTTCCAGGTCTAATTCTTTGGAATTCAATTTAATAGAGTTTATGTTGAACAAAAGTATTTATACTATTTTCGCCTATAATAATATAGAAAAAATGTATTCCACACAATGGATTACATATAGCTACACTTTGCTTAAGTCTAAGTGCACTCTTGTATCGAGAAAAATTTCAAACTTTCTTAACTACCTAAATAAATTGTTTTTAATTGCAACTTAAGCGTTTTCGTAATATGATTAATAGAAGATGATTAACATAAGAGGTGTATATAATGAGACTAGAAAACACAGGTATCGAGGATATTGTTGTTGATTTAAAGCCTTTGGATCACATTACCGGAAAACATGCCTTTATCCGCGCAGGTCAGTGGGATTATGAACGAGTAACATATGATTATAAGATTGGTTCCAAGGAAAAAAACATTACATATTATGTTCGTATCCAAGGATATGCTCTTGAAGGTGATGTCGATAGAAGAAATGCCGTAATTAAATTACTTCCACCACTTTTAGGCAAGCATTACTATCCACATGGAATTGAATACGGAGAAGAAGAGAATTTCCCAGAAAGTCTTGTTGAACGAGCAAATACTTTAGCTTCGAAACTAGCAGACGAACTTACAAGCTTTAAGAAAGAAGTAACGGAAAACAATTAAATAAAAAGTTGGAAGCATATCGAGATAAAGCTTCCAACTTTTTGTTTTACTTAGAATCCCCAGATTGCTCGGAATAGATTCGTCGTTTCACCAACATCCCAGAAGATATATAAGAATAAATACACCATCACACCAGTTATCGCGGTAAAGAACCAAATCACTGCAGTCACTGGTCCAACTTTTCTATGTAATTTAATCTTTCGTTTGAAAGCCAACGTAAGGGTAACAACTACAAAAACCGCACCAGTCGTTGCTAAAATAATATGGAAGATTAAAAAGATTGTGTAATAGATCTTTAAATCCTCGGGTCCACCAAAGCTCGTGTTTCCAATAAAAATTGTCCGTGACATATAAATAATTAAAAAAAGCAATGCACTAATAGCCGATGCAATCATCGTTATTTTATGCGCTTTTGCCTTCCCTTTAATTATTAAATTCCAGCCAAATGCCATTAAAACGGCACTTATAATAATAAATAATGTACTAATAGTTGGTAAAAAAGGCATCTTGAACACTATTCCTTTCAAAAAAAATAATTAGAAATGAAGGCCTAACTAAAGGCTTCGAACGGTCACATCAAGCTCCTAAACTATCCAGCAACTCGAGTGAATGTTCTTTAAGAATCAGATGGTAATGGATCAACTCTCAAGCTTTCTTTTGAAAACCATTTAAAGAAAATTCCTGCTAGAATAAATCCATAGGTAATTTCTTGAATAACCTTCATTACGATTCCACCTAATTGCTGGTCCTCTAGGACATCCATCGAAGTAAATAACCCTGGACCAGTTAAATTACTGGATATGCCCTGTAACACATCTCCCGGCACACACAGACTTAATGCCGTTATCCATGCCCCACCACTCGAATAAGAAGCGTAAAGTGGTTCTGCTGCAAATATGATAATTACACAAGCTGGTGTCATTAACACTGCACTTACAAATACATAAGCAATTTTAAGTAATGGTTTTAACCGATCCAGTTCCATGACAGGAGCAAGAACTGGCAACCACATATTAAATGCTGCGATAAATAAAACTAAATGAATTAAAGTATGAGCGATCGGTGACGATTTCGAAAAATCAAACACAAATGGGACATGATAAAAACTAAACAGACTATAGAATAATAATACAGATATGATTGGATTTGCAAGTACCTTTAACATCGGTCTTATAAATGGAGCATAAATAAATTTATGCCAAATCCATTCTGGTATTCCTTTAATAATAAGAATTGGAACGATTAGGATATAAATTGCCATTTGTGTCATATGTGCTGTTAGTGTAATATGCGACATTAAATCAACTGGTGAACCCTTTACAGCATAAATTAACAATATCGCAATATAAAATGAAATTTGTTGTTTTAAACTTGGCTTATCCTCTCCACCAAATCGATGTCTGTATGGTCCTGTAATTAATGCGTACGCTACTACAATGAGTATTAGAAAGATCAAAAAATAAGGACTCCACAGCGCACGAAAACCAAAAATTTGTAAATTTAACCACATGTTAGCTCACTCCAATTATTGGAATTATTGCCTTTCTTTATATTATACCTGTTCATTTCTACTAAAACGACTAATATTGTGACGATTTTAGTAAAAAAAGATCGGAGTATTTAACTCCGATCATATCATTACCACCATATTATTGTTGCCATAGTTAATGCGACTAGAATAGCAACCCAAATGCCGCCATAAATTAATGCAGCTGGAACTTCATGGCCTTCATCCTTCATATGCATGAAATAGTAAAATTGGAAGCCGACTTGCACTACAGCTAATATTAAAATCAATGGAACAGCATAGATTGCTTCTAAACCACTAGCAACTACTGCAAAAGCGACAACAGTAAAGGCAATCATTAATACAAATGTAATAATTTGTTTCTTCATTTCTTCTTTATTTTGTTGTTTTTGGAAAGAATTAATTTTATCAATATTCATATTCTCGTTATTCATAAATTAACTCACCGCTCCCATCAAATATACAACCGTAAAGATAAACACCCAAACAACATCAATAAAATGCCAGTATAGACTAAAAGTGTTGTACTTTGGTGCGTTATATAAATTAAGTCCACGTTTAGCATTCCGAACCATCAGTGCAATTAACCAGCTAAGTCCGAATATAACGTGACCACCATGGAAGCCTACTAACGTATAAAACGCTGATCCAAATGCTGAGGAACGGAATGTAAAGCCATATTCTGTTATATAATGTGCAAACTCATATAACTCACAAGCTAAAAATCCAATTCCAAGCAATGCAGTAATTCCAAACCATAATTGCATCTTTTTAAAATCATTGTTCTTCATATGGTAGATTGCATATACACTAGTTAATGAACTAGTTAATAATAATACTGTCATAAGAAATACTAATTCTAACCCAAATAATTCCTGAGAGGTTGGACCGCCTGCTGTTGAATTTCTTAGAGCAATAAATGTTCCGAAGAAACATGCGAACAGAACAGTCTCTCCACCTAGGAAAAACCATAATCCAAGGAACTTGTGTTTCCCCTCTGTAGTAGCCTTTGACGGATCATGTGGCATTGTTTCTGGATTCAAGGAATGATCTTGACTCATATCAGTCAGCCTCCCTTTCAAGGTCTTCTTTGTGTATATGATAACCGTGGTCATCTTTTAGTGATCTAACAACCATTGTTCCAAGAGCAAGTGCCATTCCAAAGTAAACCGCAAGTAACCATACATTATTATCTACTTGGAATATAAATCCAATAGAAGCAATGAAAAATCCAATTGTCATAATAAATGGATATATTGATCCATTTGGCATATGAATATCAACTACAGGTTCTGCTGGTGTCATTTTTCCTTTTCCTTCTGTTTTTTCAATCCACAATGGATCCAAACCACGAACTAAAGGAAGCTGCTTAAAGTTGTATTCAGGTGGTGGTGAAGGTATTGCCCATTCTAATGTACGTGCATCCCATGGATCCCCCGAAACCTTTTTACCTTTTACAGCAGTATAGACTACGTTTATTAATACGACGATTGTACCAAGCCCCATCAAGAAGGCACCAATCGTACTAATTAAGTTTCCTGTATCTAATCCCTGGTTCTCCAAGAATACCCAATAACGACGTGGCATGCCCATTAACCCTAGGAAATGCTGAATAAAGAAAGTTAAATGGAAGCCTATAAAGAATAGCCAGAATGATAGCTTACCAAGGCCTTCGTGTAAGATTCTTCCAAACATTTTTGGATACCAATAATGTGTTGCTGCAAATATACCAAACACTACCCCACCAACAATTACATAGTGGAAGTGGGCGACAACGAAATACGTATCATGGTATTGGTAGTCAGCTGATGCAGCACCTAGCATTACACCTGTCATACCACCAATCGTAAATGAAGGAATAAATGCCAATGCCCAAAGCATTGCTGAGTTAATCGTTATACTTCCGCCCCACATTGTTGCTAACCAGTTAAATATCTTAATTCCGGTTGGCACCGCAATTGCCATTGTTGCAACAGCAAAAATTGCGTTTGCAACAGGTCCAAGTCCAACCGTAAACATATGGTGAGCCCATACCATAAATCCTAAGAATGCGATTAAGAATGTTGCAAATACCATGGATGTATATCCAAATAAACGCTTCTTAGAAAACGCTGGAATAATTTCACTAAAAATACCAAACGCTGGCAGAATCAAAATATAAACTTCAGGATGTCCAAATATCCAGAATAAATGCTGCCAAATAATTGCATTACCGCCCAAAGCAACATCAAAGAATGCCGATCCAAACATTCTATCAAACATTAGTAAAAACAAACCTACAGTTAGTGCTGGAAATGCAAATAAAATTAAAATACTTGTAACAAATGTTGTCCATGTAAATAATGGCATACGCATATAGGTCATACCAGGAGCACGCATCGTTACGATAGTCACAATGAAGTTAATACCACCCATTAATGTTCCCGCACCCGAAAGCTGAAGACCCATAACATAAAAATCCACCCCATGCCCTGGTGATTGGAGCGATAACGGTGCATATGAAGTCCAACCTGCATCAGGAGCTCCTCCGCCAAAGATCCAACTTAGGTTTAGAAGAACTCCTCCAAAGAAGAATAACCAAAAACCTAATGAGTTTAAAAACGGAAATGCAACATCTCGCGCTCCAATTTGTAAAGGCATAATTGCGTTCATAAACCCAATTAATATCGGTGTGGCTGCAAAGAATATCATTGTAGTTCCATGCATCGTAATCATTTCATTATACAAACCTGCACTAATAAAATCATTCTCAGGTTTAATTAATTGAATTCGTATTATTAGAGCTTCTAATCCCCCAATTAAGAAGAAGAAGGCGCCGGCGGCAATATACATATTACCAATTTTCTTATGGTCTACTGTCGTTAAATAATCCCATAAAACAGCACCAAAGCCCTTTTTTTGAGTAGTTGCTATACTCAACTTATAAACCTCCCTTTTGTCTCTCATCCCATTTTAGCTTCTTAAATTTCTTTAATTAATTCCTCCTACGCTTTCAGGAGTTACTTCTGATGGTTTCAATTGCATTAAATATGCCGCAATACTACTTGCCTCGTCCTCAGACAAATTCGGATACTTTCCTGTCATCTTATTACCAGGTTTAATAGATTCAGGATCCATAATCCAATCTACTAAATTCTCTTCGGTAGGCTCTAAGAAACCAGCAATTTTCGTACGGTCACCAAAGTTGGTTAAGTTAGGACCTACTGCTGATGGTGATGATCCGATAGCATGACATCCCATACAATTGTTCGCTTCAAATAATTCTTTACCCTCCTGAGCAACTGCATCCTGTGGCTCGTCAGCAGGATCAACACTTTGCATATCCGCAATCCACTGATCAAATTCTTCTGGACTTACAGCAATTACTTTAAAGTCCATCAGTGAATGTGATGGTCCACATAATTCAGCACATTTTCCCCAATATACGCCTTCTTCATATGCTTCAATATACATTGTATTTACGTTTTCAGGATTTACATCCATTTTCCCAGAAATACTTGGCACCCAGAAAGAGTGGATCACATCAGAGGATTGCATATTCAAATATACTTTTTCGCCAGTAGGAATGTATAGATCCTGACTCGTTACTACTTCTTCGCCAGCATAGTTGAAATGCCACCAATACTGATTACCAGTAACTTCAATATTGATACTATCACTTGCCTCTGATTCATCCGCTAAATCAAAAACAGTCATTACAGCTGGAACTCCCATGATAAGAACTAATACAATCGGGATTGCTGTCCATACCATTTCAAGGGTGTGATTACCTTCTACTTGTTTTGGTATGTAATTTTCTTGACCCTTCTTTCGACGGAATCGAACTAATACGATTGAATAAACAATGATTACTACTAGAAATACTACTACCATGATTAATGTTGTCAGTATAATCATATCCATCGATGTATCTGCACCGTACCCCTTTGGATCAAGCGCCGTTAAGTTTTCTTTACCACAAGCCGCTAACACAAGGGATAGAATACTCAACATCAGAACTGCTCTAATTTTCCCCATCCAACCATTCATGAATTATACCTCTCTTTCTCCTTGTTGATTCCTTATATATTAATAAATAAATTAAGGACTATGATTAGAATATTGGTAATGTGACAATTACCATCAATAAGAACATCACGGTTAAATAATTAAGAGAATAAAAGAAAATCATATTTGCCCATTTCAGATTATCCTTAGTGAAAAGTCCTCTAAAACCAATAATTAACCAGGCTATATTAAGAATTGTAGCGATTACAACAAACGTCGTTCCCAAGGAAGTTAATAATAATGGCAACGGTAACAAGCAAGCAATGTATATTACAATCTGTCGCTTAGTAAACTCGAAACCATAGACTACGGGAAGCATTGGCACATTCGCCGCTTTATAATCATCCCTCTTCTTCATTGCTAACGAAAGAAAATGTGGTGTTTGCCAAATAAACATAATTAAAAATAAAGCAATTGGTACAATATGTAATTCAGGACTAACAGCTGTCCAGCCAATTAATGGAGGCACTGCCCCTGAAAAGCTACCAACAATCGTATTAAGCGTATACTTTCTTTTAGACCACATCGTATACAACACAACATAAATAAACCAACCAATAAATCCAAATATTGTTGCTATTATTGTGGTTAAAGATAATAAAATAAATCCAATAAAACTAGTAATAATCCCCATAATTAGGACAGATCTTAAAGTAAAGTAACCAGTTACAGTTGGTCTGTTTTTCGTCCTTGCCATTATTGGATCTATATCTACATCATACCAGTTATTAAGAATACAGCCACCTGCGATTATTAACACACTTCCAATCATCGTCAGGAAAAAAGTATCCCAATGCATCGTGATGGAGGTATTAGTAAAGAAAATTGCTAACCAAAATCCGGTAAAGGCTGTAATTAAATTTGAATTTATTATCCCTATTTTAATTAGTGATTTTAACTCCGTAAATAGTTTTTTTATCTTTGCACTATTTGAATCCGAGGTATGTAGATCCATTTCAGAATAGGACGTTTCCACTTTATCCATTCTTGTCCCCCTTTCCAATACACGAAATGTATCGTTTATTGTGGAATAATAGAAATGAATCCGTTTTATAAATCACTAATAACTCAATTGTACCATGGATAGTTAATTGATTCTAGGTAACTACTTCATAATATTTTATATTTATAGATATCTTACTAACAAATTGTGACAAAATATTGAATTTTTTATTTCTTCCTTGTAAATATCAATATGTATGCAGAAAACAAAACAAGTAGTGAATTCCTTACCATTATTGTGTTTAAGAGTTTTATAATATTTCCTTCTATACTATTTCTAGCAAACTCTTTCCAATAATGCAAGCGGTTTTTTACAATAGACAACGTGAGAATATTATTAATTATGTTAGAATAGTATTTAAATCCTAGATACTTTTATTAAGATGCAAAGTAATTTTGTTTAATATAAAATAACTGGATTTAATATTATCTTAGAGATTGAAAAGTGAGGACTACATAATGATTAAATACTTAAAGTGGTTATCTGTAATTGCTACGATTGGCATGCTCTTTATCCTCTTAGGTGGCGCACTTGTAACAAAAACAGGTTCTGAAGATGGTTGTGGAGATAGCTGGCCGTTATGTAATGCTGAATTTTCTTTTGAAATGGTTGTGGAAGTCAGTCACCGTTTAGTTACTGGTGGTGTTGGGATTGTTGTTCTAGCACTTTCCATTCTTTCATGGAGATTAATTGGACATATCCGCGAAGTAAAACTGTTATCATTTTTATCCGTTTTCTTTATTGTTTTACAATCTTTAATTGGTGCGGCAGCCGTAATGTGGGGCCAATCTGATTTTGTTCTGGCTTCACATTTTGGTATATCATTACTTTCATTTGCATCTGTATTTTTACTAATGCTACTTATCTTTGAAATTGATAAGAAATTCGATGCAGATTCACTCTTCATTGAAAAAAGACATCGAACAGAGATATTCGCCTTATCCATTTATACACTAATCGTCGTGTATACTGGTGCATTAGTGCGGCACACAAATTCAAATATGGTTTGTGGAGACTGGCCATTCTGTAATAATGGAGCACCACTTAGTTTCACAGACTATAACTTTCAGCAATGGGTGCAAATGGGACATCGATTACTGGCAGGCATCTTATTTATTTGGACCATTCTTATAGTTGTAAAGATGGTTAAACATTACCGTTCGAGTAGAGTAATGAGATGGGGATGGAGCATAACGCTTGCGCTCATTACCTTACAAGTATTCTTTGGCGCGATGATTATTTTTACAATGCTCAATCTTGGAATCGCCTTAATGCATGCACTTGTAATATCTTGTTATTTTGGAATGTTAAGCTACTTCATTCTTCTGTCAGCCAGAAGCGCAAGACAAGAGAAAATGTTGGCAGATTCGGACTATAAGAATGATCTGTTAGATAAGCAGATTAACTAACCACATAAAAGCTAGTGAGTATAACAAGGAAACAGGAAGGAGAATCTGCAGATTCTCCTTCCTGTTTATTAGATTATTCTAATTCAACTAGTAAATCTCCCACTTCAATCGCATCCCCATTTGATACGTAGATAGCTTTTATAACTCCTGTAAATGGGGCTTGAACCGTTGTCTCCATTTTCATTGCTTCAGTAGTCATAATATAATCACCTTTTGTTACTTGATCCCCTGGTGCACAATTTACTGATAAAACTGTACCCGGCATCGTGCCACCAATATGCTTTTCATTCCCTTTTTCTGCTTTTGGTCTTGTTGTTAATTTCGATTCTACACTGTTATCCTTGATTTTTACTTCTCTAGATTGGCCGTTTAATTCGAAATAAACAACACGTGTTCCATCTGGTTTTGGCTCAGAAATGGAATTTAGCTTAACGATTAATGTCTTCCCTTTTTCAATTTCTACTTCAATAACTTCTTCTAAATTCATCCCGTAGAAGAATGTTGGTGTATCCAGTACCGACACATCACCATAGGATTCAATGAATTTATTGTATTCCATAAATACCTTTGGATAAAGTGCGTGTGCAATCACATCAAAGCTTGATACTGGTCGATTCAGTTCTTTAAACAAATAATCTCTCGTTTGTTTAAAGTCAACTGGTTCTAATAACTCACCAGGTCGAACTGTAATCGCCTCTTTTTCCTTCAAAATAATCTTTTGTAACTTTTCTGGGAAACCTTGATATGGTTGTCCAATGTATCCTTGCGCAAATTCAATAACAGAATCTGGAAAATCAATTGTTGCGCCACGCTCATAAACATCTTCTTCTGTTAAATTATTCTGTACCATAAAGAGTGTCATATCTCCAATAACCTTAGAAGATGGGGTTACCTTAATAATATCACCAAACATTTCATTCACTTGATGGTACGTCTTTTTGACTTCATCCCAGCGTTCTTCCAGTCCAACAGCCTTTGCTTGCTGCTTTAAATTACTATACTGTCCGCCAGGCATTTCATGGAAGTATATCTCGGTATGTGGTGCCTTCATTCCACTTTCGAAGTCTTGATAATATTCACGGACACCTTCCCAGTAGTTTGAAATTTTTTCATAGTTACCAATGTTAACCTTAGGCTGACGGTCTGTTCCTTCTAGAGCATGATATAACGATTGTGCACTAGGTTGCGACGTAAGTCCTGCCATTGCACCTGTTGCTACATCGACTACATCAACCCCCGCATCAATTGCACGAGCATAGGTTACAACTCCATTGCCACTAGTGTCATGCATATGCAAATGAATTGGAATATTAAGTGTATCCTTCAAGCTAGAAATTAATTGATATGCTGCTTCTGGCTTTAATAAGCCTGCCATATCTTTAATACCTAGAATATGTGCACCAGCATTTTCAAGCTCTTTAGCTAAGTTAATATAATAATTCAGATCATATTTTTTGCGACCAACATCTAAGATATTTCCTGTATAACACATCGTAGCTTCTGCAATTTTGTTATTTTCTCTTACTGAATCAATCGCAAGCCGCATACCTTCCACCCAGTTTAAACTATCAAAAATTCGATAAACATCAATACCGGCATTAGCACTCTTTTCAACGAATTCACGAATTAAGTTATCTGGATAGTTCTTATAGCCAACCGCATTGCTCGAACGCAGAAGCATTTGGAACAGAATATTCGGCATTTGCTCCCTGAGCTTAATTAATCTTGTCCATGGATCTTCTTTTAAGAAACGATAGGCAACATCAAATGTTGCGCCGCCCCACATTTCTACTGAGAACAGATTAGGTAACAGACGTGCTGTTGGTTCTGCAATTTGTAAAATATCCTTCGTTCTAACCCTTGTTGCAAATAAAGACTGGTGTGCATCACGGAAGGTAGTATCCGTTAGTAAAACTTCTTGTTCGCCGAGCAGCCATTTCGACAATCCCTCTGGTCCTTCTTCATCTAGAATTTGTTTCGTACCACGCGGCATCTCTTCAAAGCTATCGACCACGGGTATACTTAATTTAGTAAATTGTGGTTTATTCTTTTTAATTGTACCCTCTACACCATTAATCGTCGCATCCCCAATATATGTAAGCATTTTCGTTCCACGGTCCTTACGTGTTGGAAAAATGAATAATTCAGGGGTTTTATCGATAAACGTTGTATCACATTTTCCTGTCAGAAATTGCTCGTGTTGAATCACATTTTCTAAAAATGGTATGTTCGTTTTAATACCGCGGATTCTGAATTCCTTTAAATTTCTAATTGCCTTACTTGCTGCTTGTTCAAAACTCATTGCCCAGATAGATACTTTTACTAATAATGAATCATAGTGTGGAGAAATGACTGCACCTTGGAACGCATTCCCAGCATCTAATCGGACACCAAAGCCTCCGCCAGAACGGTATGCGACA
Source organism: Oceanobacillus chungangensis (assembly GCF_003369565.1). Lineage (GTDB taxonomy): Bacteria > Bacillota > Bacilli > Bacillales > Amphibacillaceae > Oceanobacillus > Oceanobacillus chungangensis. Next base: position 313,208 of record NZ_PIOD01000011.1, read on the forward strand.
ATCCTCCCTGTATCAGGCATAAAATTATTTAATGGATCTTCAGTCGTAATTCGAGATTGAATCGCATATCCACTAATTCGAATGTTTTCTTGCTCGGGAATATTAATGGACTCATCGTGTAAGCCCTTACCCTCAGCTACTTTAATTTGTGTTTGAACAATATCCACACCTGTAATCATTTCTGTAATTGTATGCTCTACTTGAATACGCGGGTTAACCTCGATAAAATAAAACTCTTTATCTGTTACTAGAAACTCAACGGTCCCTGCATTTAAGTAATTCACTTTTGACATCAATTGCACTGCAGCATCACAGATTTCTTCACGCAGTTTGTCTGTCAAAGATAAACTCGGAGCAATTTCGATAACTTTTTGATGTCGACGTTGGATGGAGCAATCACGATCATACAGATGCACGATGTTCCCGTTTTTATCACCAATAATCTGGACTTCAATATGTTTTGGATTTTCAATTAGTTTTTCTAAGTATACCTCATCATTACCAAATGCTGCTTTTGCCTCTGATTTTGCACGATCATATGCTTCTGATACACTTTGTTCATCTTCGACAATTCGCATTCCTCTACCCCCACCGCCGAGAGAAGCTTTAATAATGATTGGGTAGCCATAATTATTTCCAAATGCTTTTACATCTTCAACAGATTCAATCGGTCCATCACTTCCAGGAATGATTGGAATTCCTGCATCCAACGCTTGTTCTCTAGCCTTCACCTTATCGCCAAACATATTTAAATGTTCACTTGTTGGACCGATAAAAATAAGTCCCTCTTCCTCACATCGTTTAGCAAACTGAATGTTCTCAGATAGGAACCCATAACCTGGATGGATTGCATCTACATTTACACTTTTTGCTAAGCGAATAATTCCCTCAATGTCCAAATAAGCATCAATAGGCTTCAATCCTTGACCAATTAAATAAGCTTCATCCGCTTTAAAACGGTGGAATGAGGAATTATCTTCGTTTGAATAAATTGCAACTGTACGAATGTTAAGTTCTGTACATGCTCGAAAAACACGAATTGCAATTTCACCACGATTTGCGACTAAAACCTTTTTAATTTCTTTCACTTCTGTCATATTGATCCACCCCTGTTAGAATTATTTGTAGTTATATAAAGTGAGATAAAATTAACTGCGTTCATGCTCTTTTCTCTTTACATTCATTGCTACGTTATTTATTATTCCCATAGAAATAAGTAAAACGAATAATGATGAACCCCCATTACTAACAAATGGTAGTGGAACACCAGTTATTGGGAGTAGACCACTTATTGCTCCTAAATTGATGCATGCTTGAATTCCCACCATTGAGGATATTCCAATTGCTAGCAACGCCCCAAAACTATCTTCGCTTTTTCTAGCAATAAATATTCCCCTTAACACAATAATCGCAATTAAGCCTATCACAATGATGACACCGATAAATCCTAATTCTTCAGCAACTGTTGCCATGATAAAATCAGATTCTGCTTGCGTTAAGTATCCGAGCTTCTGTACACCTTGTCCAAGTCCCACACCAGTAATTCCTCCAGTCCCTATTGCTAAATAAGACTGAATTAATTGATAGCCATCAGAATCCGGAGTTTCAAAAGGCTGATATGCACCGGTAAATCTAGACAGCCGTTCATCTGTTACCATATATGGAATAGCTAAAATAACAAGCCCAACTCCTAATACAATCAAGAGTGACAAATGCTTGAATCTTATACCTGAGCTAAAAATAACAGAACAAGCGATTAGGAAGATAATCGAAGCTGTACCAATATCAGGTTGCAAAACGACTAAAGCTAGGACTATTCCAGTCATGATTAGCGGGGGCAAAACACCTTTAGAAAAATTATCTAGGTAGGATTGTTTTTTTGAATATACAGAGGCTAAATACATAATCAAAGCTAATTTTGCAAATTCTGCTGGTTGAAGACTTAATGGCCCTAATCTAAACCATGATTTTGCATTATTTACCACTGATCCAAAAATCAAAACACCAAGCAGCAATAGAATAACCCCAAAAATAATCGGTTTTATTAATTTCTGATAATGCTTGTATGGAAATATGCTAGTAACAGTAAATCCAACTAACCCGATAGCAAACCACATTGCTTGCCGCTTAAGGTAGTAAGTACTTTCTAACCCTTCAACTACAGCTGATACCATACTCGCGCTGTATATCATAACAAGTCCAAAAGCAGTTAAAAGTAATGGTGTAATTATTAATGTAAAATCATAATCTTTTAATCTCTGAATCATCTTACTACTTCTCCCCACTTAATATGTATTTACAAGAGGAAGTTCTAATCGTTCACACAAATGTGAATAATCGATTGTCTAATGGTTACAAATTTTATTTGAAAACCCGTATCCTTGAAGCAACAATTATCTCGATTTCCTCCGCTAATTTCCAGAATAGTTTGATAAGTGTAGATGAATTAGAAATTTTAATAAGTATATCACATTTATTTAAATAGTGTAATATTTTAAATTTATTATTCTAATTTCATCATTCCAAATTTAACTTTTGCCTATGATAAATGTGACCAGACTACATTTATTACGATATAATAGAGGTAATAAAGTTACTTCATCATAGCTTAAAAAAACAAGTATTTTAGACAAAAAAACCTTGCCATGTTCCTCTAGGGCAAAGTTTTTGTTAAAAATTTAAACGCCGAAATGCATTGTTGAGTGTTCACAAAGTTTCTTGTGATGCCTCATGCAATATATTAAGCTTTTTCTCTAAATTATCAAGAAGGGCTTTACCTTCAGTCTCATCAATTAATTGCAAGCGAATTGCAAAATCTATTTCTCTAGAAAGTCCAAACATTTGCGTATCCAAAACATCTTCATAAACAGGACACTGTGGCATTGTTAAGTTTTGAATTTGAACCTCTATAAGTCGTAAAATCTTATCTGCATCAGCCTTTAGAAGGGCATAGGCATTTTCACGATGATTTATAGTTACCTCCGGCATCAATTTGGATCATCCCCTCCGCTAAAACACTCTCTTTTATACTATATTATCGTTAGATAAAAGAAAATGCAAATGAAATAAAGTGAAATATTTCGTTAGGTCTGGTATTCTTGACAAAGATACATAGATTAGGGGGAAAGAAAATGATCATTCCGATTACTGGAAGCGTTTGTTATACAATAACACTTGATCCATCTGTTTGGATTTTTGATGATCGAAAAATCAAAATTGAAGAAGCCTTTAGCGAATCCGTGCCTCTTTCAGAATCTAAAAATGAACTTGAAAAAGCTTCACAAAGATGGGAACGAGCAATTAATCCACCTGTAAACAAGGGTATTACAAGAGTTGAAGGTGAAGAAATTTTAAAGCATTCTTACGTTATGCCGATAAAAGATTTCATAAAAAATGCTGAAATCAAGCCAGAGGCTGTCAATGCTACTCTCGTTACCAGCGAGAATCCCGAAAATGATATTACCATTACGTTGCAGGAATTAGAGGAAGGATATTTACAATTTGCATTGAATGGCAAACCATTGAAAAGTGATGGTCCTGCATATTTCTTCTATCATGACGGCTCAAATAAAGATAACCCAATTAGAAATGTGAAAAAGATTATTATTAATTAATGCTTATTTTAAGCTGGTACTAAATATAGTAGCAGCTTTCCTTATCTGTAATAGAAAGATCCCAAGATACGTTATTTCAATATATGACACAGTACTGTTGCGTACCTCCCAGACTTATCCCCTCAATATATCTCGCTATTTTTGTAATTCCACTCTTGTTCTTCGATTTACGGTATATTTTTTCCTTTTCCAACCAAAATAACAATATTGAAAGTTATTAGGAGGGAAAATATATCATGAGATTCTATCTAAGTGTCTTTCTTATCATAATTGTGCTGATTGTTACCGGTTGTACAAACAGAAATGAAAGTTCCCTTGCACCTGAATCACAAAATGATAATCAATTGATGCAGGTCAAGAATTCTTCGCCCACAGAACAAAAAGAACTATCCAATAATGAGATTGCCAATCATTTAGCCGATCTTGCGGCTGGCGTACCAGATGTAAATGGTGCCTCTGCTGTTGTTGCTGGACCATATGCTGTCGTAGGTATAGATGTGGATAAAGATCTTGATCGAACACGCGTCGGGGCCATTAAATATTCTGTAGCAGAAGCACTTTATCATGATCCATACGGCAAGACCGCTGTCGTTGTAGCTGATGCAGATGCAATGGAAAGAATTCGTGGAATGGCAAATAAAGTCCAGCAGGGATATCCAGTCCAGGGCGTTGTAGATGAATTAGCTGAGATTGTTGGCAGATTTATGCCTGAATTTCCAGTTAATGAAAATCGGCCAACCGAGCCAGATCAAAATAAGCAATCAATTCCACAAGAGGATAAGAGCAGATTAAAAAATGTGGAAGATGAACAATCCAACCACCATATAAATCATTAATCATTCAATAATAAATAGCATAAGAACGTAGCAGCTAGGACAATCTTTAGCCTAGCTGCTACGTAATTGCATTATTTCGGCTCGTCTTCTTCCTTTTTTTCATTATAATACTGTACACCAAATTGCGATCCTTCTGACACCATTTTAGAATTTTCCAATTGTTCGTGTTCGATACTTGGCACTTGGTCTGGTACACCCGCATTATCAAAAATTGAATATTGTTTCTCTGTATTGAATAACTTATTTTTTAGATTTCGAAAATTCTGTTTCAGTTTTTGCCTATTTCCTTTCTCTTTTAAATAATACCCTGCAACGGAAGCTCCAATTGCACTTACTGCACCAATACTTGAAAGTAAACGTTTATTCATCAAATCATCCCTTCTTTAGAAAGAGCATTTGTATTTATCTTCCCCATCTGATTTATTTTAAAACATGCGCATACCATCGTTTGGGAGAAAGCCTACGTTTCATTTACTTGTTAAGAAAGTGTTATAATTCCTTAGCAGCCAAGTAATTATTGGTAATTCGGCTACATAGCAGCAAACTTTAAAAAGCAGTATAAGAAAAGTAACTTTCCACTAATAGATGGCGATCCTTTATGTTATACTTATTAACATACTTTTGTAGTTTGAGGTGACAATCATGCAAGTTAAATGTTCGCTTTGTGATCATGTAGAAATCATTGATGATAATGCCCCGAAGGCTAAGCGATTAAGAAATCGCCGAATTTATATGTATTTATGCAATCCTTGTTATGAAAGAATAGAATATAAAACAGCAAAACGACACGATACAGGTAATTTCCATTTATATCGAGAACAAAAGAAACCGGAAGATTTTTTTAATCATTAGAACAAATATAGACACATAAAAATGCCAAGGGACCTTGGCATTTTTTTATGCATTATGATTAGCCTTACGCTGAAAATGGAGCCTCATACGATAGATTGCAAGTACGATTATGATAATAATCAAACTTTCCGTCATTGGCATCCTTAAAACACTGAAAACCGTTATAATATATGTACCAACAAAGAGCATTGCGTAAACGAATATATTTTTTAATAGTGAAAGTTTTCTGGCAAAACCTAACTTAAAAGCAATTGCTGCAAGAACAAGATTCATAAAATAGAATATCCAGAAAATATTATCTGTACCATTGTTTTCTAAAATCAAATCAAAAAATATACTCAATCTCTTCCCCCATTTCATATAAATTGTTACTAAAATCAATTCACTTTTCTAGTTTATCGAACTACAATTATCGCTTTATATAGAATAGTAAAACCTTTCATCTAACTTGCAACAATTCAAACTCTTCGTATATCATACTAAATCTTCTCATTTCCTGCCAGTTAATGTTTATGATTTCGACTGCTGTATTTTTGAATCCCTTTACATTTTACTATATACTTAAATTATTAGCATTGGAATGGATTTGATTACAGAATAAATACATTAAAAGAGGTGTATAAAACGTGAAAAGAGTTAATGTTCCAATGTTGCTGCTATCTATGCTAGTAATTGCAATGTTTCTTGGAGTAGGACTTTCAATCGCATTACGTAACATCTGGCTTATCTTGATATTTTTAATTTTAGGATTCTCACTAATGTCCATTGGCATAGCAAGAAAAAAGAAAGTGACATGATGTATTGTCACTTTCTTCCTTTCTCAATAAACTGAATAATCTCCTGTTGCAAACCTTGGTTACAAGTCAGTACGGAATTCTTCTCCAACATATCGAGGGTAGCACCATCAATATCAGTTGTCACTCCGCCAACTTCATTTACAATAACAATTCCCGCAGCGATATCCCACGGAGCAAGACTCATTGTTAAATACCCATTAATAATTCCTTCTGCTACATATGCAAATTCAAGTGCTGCCGATCCATATGTTCTGCTTCCTCTTATCTTACGAACGAACTGTTGCATTACCAACTCATCTACTAAACGATTTTCACATAACCAATAATGATTTAACCCAATGATTGCTTCATCAAATCTTACATTCTGCGCTAATGGTGCTAATTTATTCTCGTTTTTATATGCGCCTTCCGTTCTCTTTGCATGATATAAATTGTCTTCCATTACGTCGTAAATTAATCCAATTTCACCGATTCCATCATGATAAATACCTACAGATATTGCAAAATTTCGCTTCTGGTGGACAAAATTCATCGTCCCATCAATCGGATCAATAATCCATACCGTACCATCTAAAGATGTGAGCTTATCTCCATATCCTTCTTCACCAATAATATGGTGTTCAGGAAAAATTTGATTTATTTTCCCAACAAAATATGCTTCAGTTTCTTTATCCATTGTTGTAACAAGATCATTTGGATTTGACTTTGTATCGATTATTAATGGATCATCAATTTTTGCTCTTATATTTTTACCTGCTTCTAATACCCATTCCTTAGCTTGATTATATATTGCTTTTCGTTCTTCTGTATTCATCAATATACCCCCATTTACCTGATATTAATATTGTATCAAATAGAATGGGGTGCGTCATATTAATCTATCTAGAATCTTAGCTATGCTTCATTTTCTATCTCAAGCATCTGGCTTCTCAGTGATTCTAGTCGCTCTTTTGTTTTAATAATTTGTAAACTATCTTTCTGCTGCATTGCATCAAACAATGTAACTAATTCATAATCAATTTCCATTCGAATAACCGGTAGCTTTTCTTCCGCTTCTTTTCTCTTTATTGCTTCCATTACATATTTCACTTTGTTCACAACCTTTCATTTAGGTCTTTGCCATCGATTTTACTTTCTTATATTTTATGATTTACACTGTGATTCGTTCATCTAATTTTCAGAAATCCGCTATTTATTTTATATCTTTTCCCAAATTGGGCCATATTTAAACATTGCTCAATTATATTCTCTGGATACAGGTTGATATTACTTGACTTCCCCTAATCAATACCTAATAATTATCATTACATTTTCAATCTATTGGAAGGTGAAGAATTTGGCTTTTACAGGTTTTACAGAACGTGATTTTGATACGTTTCAACTCAAAGGACTGGATACAAGAATGGAAGCAATCCAAACAAGAATTCAGCCCAAATTTCAAGAAATTGGTAGTGAATTAGTAGATTACCTATCCGCTCAATTAGGAAACGAAGTGTATTTACATATTGCTAGACATGCTAGAAGAACTGTGAATCCACCGAACGATACTTGGTTAGCTATTGCTGATAATAAACGTGGGTATAAACAACATCCACATTTTCAGGTTGGTTTATTTGATGATCATGTATTCGTCTGGATGGCACTTATTTATGAACTACCTTATAAGAAGGAAATTGCAGAATCACTAATCAAGCATTATGATGAGATTAAGCAGCTTCCTGATAATTTCGTCATTTCGATGGATCATATGAAGAAGGATTCTATTAACCTAGAAGATTTGCAGATGAAACAATTGGAGAGATTTCGAGATGTGAAGAAAGCAGAATTTTTAATTGGTCTGCAGCTTCCATTCAACGATTCACGTATCAAAGACGGTGAAAAATTTATACAAACTGTTAAAGATACATACGATAAATTGATTCCACTCTATCGTATTGCATTGCAGTCGAGAATAACAAAGTGAGGCAGATCCATCATCTGCCTCACTTTGTTTCAATAGCTTTACTTTAATTCCAAGCATTCCTAATCGCCTCTGCGTCAGAAACTATGGAACGAATTAACACCTCAACGGTCGGTATATCATGGATTCTAACAGAGGATTGCCCTGCCCAGCCAAATCCATTAATATCTCCATCATAAATATATCGTTTATTCGCATTACCACTAATGTATTCTTTCATGGATTCATATCCTTTTGCTAATTTTTCAATTGCTAATATTTCCTCTGTCCATGAATTTCTCAATGCTCTTGCAGGCGCTCCTATAGAACGTTTAATTACAACCGTACTATTTTCATCAGCATCTATAATTGCCTGCTTGTAATCTGGATGTGCAGCAATACATTCCTTCGTAGCGATAAATCTCGTACCCATCTCTATCCCTTCTGCACCTAAACTGAGAGCGGCCATTAACCCCCGACCATCGACAATTCCTCCTGATGCAATTACAGGTATGGACAGATAATCTACAACTTCTGGCGTTAGTACAAAGGTCCCCATATCACTTCTTCCCAAATGTCCTCCACCTTCCTGCCCTACTACCATTACTGCATCTGCACCTAATTCCTCCGCCTTAATCGCCTGTCGTTTAGCAGCCACAAGTACTAATGTTTTTATATCATGACCCTTCGTCATTTCGATTACCGCTTTCGGATTTCCCCCGGTAACAGAGATGACTGGAACTTTCTCTTCAATTGCTACGTTAACCATGTCAGCAAATGGTCTACCATGTTGACCTATCGCAAAATTTACACCGAATGGTTTATTCGTTAAGATTTTAACACGTTTAATTTCTTTTCTTAATTGATCAGGTCCTGGCAAGCTCATTGCTGTAATCTGCCCTAAACCGCCAGCATTTGAGACTGCTGCAGCTAAGTCAGAATATGCCAAATAAGCAAGCCCCCCCTGAATAATAGGATACTTAATGTTAAGTAATGCTGTAACCCTCGTATTAAGATTCACAATAACTCCCCCTTATTTAATTTGACTTAATTAATAGTAACATGCTGAACCTGTATATTCGTACTATGTAAAATGACATCCTCAGAACTCTTTTTCTAAGAATATTAGGATTTCTAGTTTAGTAATTGAACGAATCTCGTCAATACTTATAATATCTTTGTAATCCTAACTACTTATTGAGCAATTCTAAAGGCGTCTTTAAAAAGAAAAACAGCTACAATATAGTAAGTAGCTGTTGTCATTCGCGATTTATTAAGTTGAATTGAAACAATGTATAATTCAGTGAAAAAATCTGCCTGAACTTTTTATTTTGCTGTGTACTTTTTGTTATTTTTCACAGCTAGGACATGTACTATAAAGAGTTGTTACTTTTTCATCGTCATAGTTTTCAATAACTTGCTGACAATCTTGACAAATAATCGTTCCCATTAGCCCATCCCCTTTATAATCTATTTGATAGCGTATTCACATTATAATATAACACATTTAATAAATCAACCCTAAATAGTATAACATATTAAAATATTTATTATAATATTAGACATACATATAAATATATAAGCTATTATAACGGGATATAAATAATAATACAGGCGCTATAACAAGCTGTTATAGCGCCCCAAAATGAACTGCTTTTTATTTATATAAATACCTGTTAATTCGTTTGAATTAAATTTGGATCTACCATTTCATATCCACTTTTGCGCAACCCATCGATAATATCTTTAAGTGCTGCTGCCGTCCATTCCCTATCATGCATCAATAGATTAGCTCCTGGTTTTAGAAGTGAATAGGGTACATCAACCTCAGGACCTTTACCAGTTACCATTGCAGTGGTTAGCTTGCCCTTATCCATATAGGGCTCAAAATAATCATAACCATAGGTCCAATTCATTAAAACCATACTTTCATCCTGTACAACCTGTCTTGAGTTATCCGTATTAACACCATTTGGCGCACGAAAAAACTTCGGTCGCTCACCAATTATTTCTTCAATTCGATTATTCAACGAAACAATTTCTTCTTTTTGCTCTTCTTCAGAAATTGATGATAATAATGGGTGATTATATGTATGGTTACCAATCATAAAACCCATGTCATGGATTTCCCTTAATTTCTCTTCCCCATCTGGTGTATTAATGAAATGCCCATTAACAAAGAATATTGCATTTGCTTCCATTGATTTCAAAGTTTCAGCAATTTCCAATGAATATTTATCAGGTGCATCATCAAAGGTTAATAACACAACATTTTCATTTATCTCATCATTTAATGGAACAATGGATGAATCATCAGAAACTTTGTATGCCGCATTTACTTCCTCTTCTTCCTCCTTCAGTTCATCCTCTTCCACTTCTGGTTTCTTTTCCTCAAAAACTTCATCTTTTTCACTACTTTGCCCTTCATCATTGTTGCTCGACTCATTCTTTCCTTCTTCACTCGGCATGGATGGTTGTGAAGCTGACTCAGTATTACATGCGGCTAAAATTAACATTGACATAACAATTAAAATGGTAATTACAACTTTTTTCACAAGCAAAGTCCCCTTCAGTTTAAAATAATTCAGCAATTTTATTAATCTTTAACTTGAATCTTAACATAGATTGCTTAATCCTAATAGATTCATAAAGTATTAGCGGAAGAATATTCCATAATTGATACCTTTCTAATATACCCTTTTCAGCAAATAAAAAACAAAAGGGATAGCTAGTATTATAGCTATCCCTTTAATAATTTATTATCATGCCTACATAATATGGATTGGATTACCAAGTGCCACTTCTGCAGCTTCCATTGTAATTTCACCCAATGTTGGATGTGCGTGGATTGTTAATGCGATATCTTCCGCAGTCATACCTGATTCAACAGCTAAGCTAAGTTCAGAAATCATATCACTTGCATTAGGTCCAGCGATTTGTCCACCAAGAACTAATCCGTCTTCCTTACGAGTAATAAGTTTCAAGAAACCATCGCTATTGTTTAGTGATAATGCACGTCCATTAGCCGCAAATGGGAATTTACCAACTTTAACATCATAACCAGCATCTTTTGCTTGTTGCTCAGTCAAGCCAACTTGGGCAAGTTCTGGCTCTGTAAATGCAACTGCAGGCATACCGATATAATCAACTTCTGATTTCTCACCGCTAATTGCTTCAGCAGCAATTTTACCTTCATAAGATGCTTTATGTGCAAGTGGAAGACCTGGTACAATATCACCAATTGCATAGATATTTCCGATATTTGTACGAGATTGCTTATCTACTTTGATAAGACCTTTCTCATCAATTTCGATACCAACTTGCTCAAGGCCAAGTTCTGAAGTATTTGGACGACGACCAACTGTTACTAATACATAATCAGCTTCTACAGTTTCTTCTTTTCCTTTTACTTCATAAGTAACTTTAACACCGTCAGCAGTCTCTTCTACACCTTTAGCCATTGCTTCAGTAACAATTGTTGCACCTTTAGCTTTAAGGCGTTTTTTAACTAATGCTGTCATTTGTTTCTCGAATCCACCTAAGATATCTTTAGCGCCCTCAAGGAATGTTACTTCTGTACCGAAGTTAGCATATGCAGATCCTAATTCACTACCAACATATCCAGCACCGATAACTACTAGTTTCTTCGGTACTTCTTTCAAGTTAAGAGCTCCAGTTGAATCTAATACACGGTCAGAGAACTTGAAAGTAGGGATTTCAATTGGTCGTGAACCAGTTGCAATAATACAGTTGTTAAACTTATATGTTTGAGAAGAATTCTCATCCATTACTTTTACTGTATTTGCATCATGGAAATATACTTCGCCTCTTACGATATCAACTTTATTCCCTTTAAGTAAACCTTCAACACCTGAAGTAAGCTTCTGAACAACGCTGCCTTTCCACTCTTGAACCTTTGTGAAATCAACAGTTACATTTTCAGATTTAATTCCTAATGCTTCATTGCCTGCTGCACTTTCAAATGAATGCCCTGCTGAAATCAATGCTTTAGATGGGATACAACCTACGTTTAAGCATACCCCGCCAATTGCACCTTTTTCAACAATTGTTACTTTTTGACCTAGTTGTGCCGCACGGATGGCTGCTACATAGCCGCCAGGACCAGCGCCAACAACTAACGTATCTACTTCGATTGGGAAATCTCCTACTACCATTGTTTTACGCCTCCATCATAATTAATTGTGGATCATTTAATAATCGTTTGATTTGATTTAAAGCGTTTTGCGCCGTTGCACCATCAACGATACGATGATCAAAGCTTAGTGATAATGCTAGGACAGGAGCAATTACGATTTCGCCATCTTTAACGATTGGCTTCTCAGCAATGCGTCCAATACCAAGAATACATGCTTCAGGGTAGTTAATTACTGGCGTAAACCATTGACCACCAGCAGAACCAATGTTTGAAATGGTATTTGAAGCGCCTTTCATCTCATCTGGTGTAAGTTTACCATCACGAGCCTTAACTGCCAATTCATTTATCTCCTGAGAAATCTCAAAGATTGATTTGCGGTCTGCATTATTAACGACTGGTACAAGTAATCCGCGGTCTGTATCAGCAGCAATACCTACATTATAATAATGTTTTTCAACGATTTCGTCAGTAGCATCATCAATGTAAGAATTTAAAATTGGATATTTCTTAGAAGCTGAAACTAATGCTTTTACAACGTATGGCAAGAATGTTAATTTAATGCCTTGGTCAGCAGCAACAGCTTTGAATTTCTTACGATGTGCAACTAGTGCAGACACTTCTATATCGTCCATTAATGTAACATGTGGTGCTTTAGATTTAGAGTTAACCATTGCTTTAGCAATAGCTTTACGGATATTAGTCATCTTCTCGCGTGATTCAGGGTATTGACCTTCTGAAACGACAGGAGCTTGTTTAGTTTCTGTACTCTTCTCAGCAGAATCCTCTGCTTGAGCAGCTTCTGAAGGTTGTCCACCATTTAGATAGTTGTCAATATCTTCTTTTAGAATACGGCCATTTTTACCAGTACCTGAAACTGCTTGAATGTTCACATCGTTTTCACGAGCATATTTTCTAACTGAAGGCATTGCAATAACACGTTTGCCATCAGATTCTTCAGCTGGTGCTGATTCTGCTGCTGGTTTTTCTGCTGATTTTGCTTCTTCTTTAGGTGCTTCTTCCTTAGCTTCTTCAGCTGGTTCTTCTGATTCATATCCTTCAGCATCTAATGAAATAAATGTATTTCCAACAGTTGCTACTTCACCTTCTGCAACATGGATTTTCTTAACTGTACCGTCTACTGGAGAAGGAATTTCAACGACAGCTTTATCGTTTTGAACCTCACATAGTGTATCGTCTTCTTTTACTTCATCGCCTTCATTTACGAACCACTTTACAATTTCACCTTCTGTGATTCCTTCACCAATATCTGGGAATTTAAATTCAAATGCCATTATTATTACCTCCTATCTAAAATTAAAAGTTTACGACAGCTTTAATTTTCTCAACGATATCTTGATGGTTTGGCAACCATACATCTTCTGCTTCTGAGAATGGATAAATCGTATCTGCAGCTGTAACTCTTAGTACTGGTGCTTCTAGATGTAAAATTGCTCTTTCTTGAATTTCTGCAACGATATTTGCTGCAATACCTGCTTGACGTTGCGCTTCTTGTACAACGACTGCACGACCTGTTTTCTTAACAGATTCCATTACTGTTTCATAATCAACTGGGGAAACAGTACGAAGGTCGATTACTTCAACATCAATACCCTCTTTTTCCAATTCTTCTGCAGCTTTTAATGAAGAGTGAACCATTGCACCGTAAGCAACAACTGTCACATCTTTACCTTCACGTTTAACTGCTGCTTTACCAAGTTCAATTGTATATTCTTCTTCCGGTACCTCTTCACGGAATGAACGGTATAATTTCATATGCTCTAAAAATACAACTGGATCATTATCACGAATAGATGAGATTAATAAACCTTTCGCTTCGTATGGTGTTGAAGGAATTACTACTTTAATTCCTGGTGTTTGAGCGATTAATCCTTCTAATGAGTCAGCATGCATTTCTGGAGTATGAACCCCACCACCAAATGGCGCACGTACCGTAATTGGTTGGTTTTTTGTACCACCAGTACGGAAACGAATACGGTTCATTTGACCAGCTACAGAATCCATTACTTCAAATAAGAAACCGAAGAATTGGATTTCTGGTACTGGACGATATCCTTCTAACGCTAGTCCAATTGCAAGACCACCAATTCCTGATTCAGCAAGTGGAGTATCGAATACACGATCTTCACCGAATTCTTTTTGTAATCCTTCGGTAGCACGGAATACACCGCCGTTTTGACCAACGTCTTCACCAAAAACTAGCACGTTTTCGTCATTTTTAAGTTCATTACGCATTGCATCAGTTATTGCTTGGATCATTGTCATTTGTGCCATGAGTTATTTCGACTCCTTCGCTTGGTACTCTTCCATTTGCGCTTGCAAGTTCACTGGAAGTTCTTCGTACATAAATCCGATTAAATCAGTTACTTTTTGTTTTGGAGCTTGGTCAGCTTTTTTAATAGCTTCTTTAATATCGTTCTTAGCATCCTCAATTACTTTTGCTTCTTCTTCTTCAGACCATAATTTCTTGCCTTCTAAGAATTTACGGAAACGAATAAGTGGGTCTTTCTTTTCCCATTCTGAGTTTAGCTCATCTGAACGATAACGAGTCGGGTCATCACCAGACATTGTATGTGGACCATAACGGTAAGTTAAAGTCTCAATTAATGTTGGTCCTTCACCATTGATAGCACGGTTACGAGCATGTTTTGTTGCCGCATAAACAGCTAACACGTCCATACCGTCAACTTGAATTCCTTCAATACCTGCTGCGATAGCTTTTTGAGCTAATGTTTTAGCAGATGATTGTTTTTCTCTTGGTACTGAAATAGCAAATCCGTTATTTTGTGCAATAAAAATTGCCGGAGCTTTATACGCACCTGCAAAGTTCATACCTTCGTAGAAATCACCTTGTGATGTACCACCATCACCAGTCCATGTGACTGCAACAGCTTGTTTACCACGTTTCTTAATTCCTAGTGCAACCCCAGCTGCTTGTACATATTGTGCACCAATAATAATTTGTGGGAATAACGCTCTTACATCTTCAGGGAATTGTCCACCAGCAAAATGGCCTCTTGACCATAGGAATGCTTGATGTAATGGTAGTCCTTGCCAAATTAATTGTGGAACATCACGGTAACCTGGCAATAAGTAATCTTCTTTTTCTAATGCAAAATGACTACCAAGTTGTGAAGCCTCTTGTCCTGCTGTTGGAGCGTAGAAACCTAAACGTCCTTGACGGTTAAGTGCAATCGAACGCTGATCTAGTACACGAGTATATACCATGCGGCGCATTAACTCTTTTAATTCCTCATCTGATAGTTCAGGCATATCTGCTTTGTTAACAATTTTTCCATCTTCATTAAGAATCTGGAATGTTTCAAACTGATTTTCAACACTTTCTAATACGTGTTTCAAAATAGTCACCTATCCTTTCTATCCTTAAAAATATTTTCTTTGATAGCTTTCCCAACTACCAAAAACTAACACTAAAAAAAGGTCTATATTTGATGTACCCTTATAAACTTATTTAACACTTATGCAATTTCACTAAACTGTTATATTATTAAGTATGAGTTTGAATGGTACAATCATGAATACAAACTCATGATAGACTATTTTTTTTATGGCGTCAATATTAATGTTGTGTATACTTTACAACAATGAAAGGTGTTACATATTTCATTCGTTCATGATTATACATTATACGAGCCGTTGTTATATCACAACACCATTTTTGTTATAATACAAGTTAATCGCATAATAAAAAGAGAGCTGAAACTATTTTCAGCCCTCTTACTTTTATTCACTCTCATAAGATACATTCATATTCGCCTGCGTGTAAAACTCTTTCTTTAATTTATTATACTCCGTTGTAAATTCATTAAAATTCTGATTCTCATCTAATATCTTTTGGTAGCTTTCATTTATTTTGTTAATTTGCTCTGTCAATGTCTCTTGCTCTAAATCCTCTTGTTGTAACAATGAGTACAGTTCCTTTTCTTGCTTAAGTGACTGTAGGTATGCCTCGTGCAGCTTGTCATAGGAATTGTATCGTTTCTCCATCATCGCATACATTTTATCTGCAACCTGCTTTAATTCACCATCTTCTAGTTCGTCAATTAGTGGACGGATTTTATTAAACTCTTCTCTGGATGCATCGATACTTTCCTTTTCAAGCTTTATTTTGTCTGCCCTCTCATCAATAATACCAGTTGCTTCTTTTGCAAGCTCTACAATTTGCTCAAATTCATCCATTCCTAAATCGATAATTTGACTATAGATTTCTTGTTCTTGTGTTTCTAACTCTGTAATATTTTCTTGTTGCGATTCAAACACTTCTTCTAAGTTAACCGCTTCTTCTAAATGATTATGTATTTGCACCTGTGTTGATTCACCACTACAAGCTGATAGAAATACAATAAATAGCATCATTGCAAACCCAATTAGTATTGAACCGTTCCACTTCATTCAAATACCCTCCTACATCATGTTGCTTCAATAATATGTTCTACAGTATACCATAAAACATCCATAAACGATTTACTATTTTTCCAAAAATATCCGTAATGGAAAATAAATGATTAAAACCTGTAACCTATGTTAGAATAATATGATATAGATTGTAACTATATGTAACAATAAACATGAAAAACCTATTTAGCGACAAATGAGATTGTTACCTTAGGCTTGTATTACGAGTCGCTGGAGTTGGTTAAGAGTATTACTTAAAAAGCTACAACAGCCCTTATTTTAAATAATTTCTGAAACATTGAAAAAGGAGTATGAACCATGATTACAATGAAAGACATCGTTCGTGAAGGACATCCTTCATTAGAAAAAGTAGCAAAAGAAGTGGAGTTACCGCTTCATGATGAAGATAGACAGCTTCTACTTGATATGATTACCTTTTTGAAAAATAGTCAAGATGATGAAATTGCAGCTAAATATGATTTGCGTGCTGGTGTTGGTTTAGCAGCACCACAGTTAGGGATAGAGAAACGATTAATTGCAGTTTATTTTGAGGATTCAGATGGAAAACTGTATAACTACGGTTTAGTAAATCCTAAAATTGTTAGCCATTCAGTCGAACAGTCATATTTGGCTGGTGGTGAAGGTTGCCTTTCTGTTGATCGCCCCGTCGAAGGATATGTTCCACGTCATGCTAGAATTACAGTTAAAGCAACAGATATAGAAGGTAATCCTGTAAAACTTAGATTAAAAGGTTATCCAGCAATTGTTTTTCAACATGAAATTGATCATTTAAACGGTGTAATGTTCTACGACCATATTAATACAGAAGTTCCCTTCGCCGTACCAGATAATTCGACTGTAATTGAATAAAGAAAATTTAACTGTCTGATACCAAGTTGATATACTTCGCTGAACTTGGCAAATCAAATAATCACTTTCGAGAAGTGTCCAACAGCGGGCACTTTTTTCATTTTAACGGCATCATTCCTACAAATGAATAATTATTATTTTACTGTAAAGCATAACCATATCAACAAATTCCATAGAATTTAGAACTTATTTTTAGATAAATAATGGATTTGTATTTCAAATTTCCTCAAATCGTACTATACTATAGTTAAGAGGGATTGGATCGGTAGATGTTTATGTTGCTTTTCTTAAATATTTGGAAGGAGACGTGCATGATTATGCTGAAGCGCCTAAAAGAAAAGCTAAAGAAACGCTGGAAGGAATTTTTAGGCAAAGAAGGACGTGTACCTACAACTTTTGAAAAAGACTATCATTGATGTCACCAATCACAACGAATTTAGTATTGCAAGCTTAACTGGTTATGTTACGGAAGCATAATAAGCTTATTTTAGTATGGCTACGGAAAATAAATAACATCTAATTAATAAAAGTGTTTTAGCTATCACAAATAGTGCTAGCTTTATTAAAAGAATCAAAAATAAAAAAGTATTAGAATTAGGTCAGGAGAGATAGAATGATTTATAAAGTATTGTTCCAAGAATTCATGGGCGAAAACCCTGTTCGTGAAAAAACAAAAAGTATATATGTGGAAGCAAACTCAGTACGCGAAGTTCGCCAAAAATTAAACGATCGCAACTATAACATCGAGCTTATCCAAGAATTGGATGCTGCACATCTGGAGTATGAACAAAAATCCGAAAATTTTGAATTGGAGAACATTTAATTATGAAATTTGTAAAAAACGATCAAACCGCAGTATTCGCTCTTGGTGGACTAGGTGAAATTGGTAAAAATACGTATGGGGTACAATTCCAAGATGAGATTATTTTAATTGATGCAGGGGTTAAGTTCCCTGAGGATGAGTTACTTGGAATTGACTACGTTATACCAGATTATACCTACATCGTACAAAACCAAGATAAAATTAAAGGGTTGTTCATTACTCATGGACATGAGGATCACATTGGCGGTATCCCATTCCTTTTACGTGAAGTAAATATTCCAATTTATGCAGGGAAACTCGCAATTGGATTAATTAGAAATAAATTAGATGAACATGGTTTATTAAGGACTGCAAAATTAAACGTTATCCAAGAAGATGATATTATTAAATTCCGTAAAACTTCCGTAAGCTTTTTCCGTACTACACACAGTATCCCAGATGCATATGGTGTCGTCGTTAAGACACCACCAGGGAATATTGTTCATACTGGAGATTTCAAATTTGACTTCACTCCAGTCGGTGAGCCAGCTAATCTTGCAAAAATGGCTGAAATTGGTAAAGATGGTGTTCTCTGCTTACTTTCAGACAGTACAAATAGTGAAGTCCCTGGTTATACAATGTCAGAAAGAGTTGTAGGTGAAAGTATTAATGATATATTCAGCCGTGCAGATGGTAGACTTATCTTTGCCACATTCGCCTCTAATATTTATCGACTTCAACAAGTTGTAGAATCGGCAATAAAGTATAATCGTAAAGTTGCAGTCTTTGGCAGAAGCATGGAGTCAGCTATCACCCTTGGTCTTGAACTAGGTTATATTCAGGCACCAAAAGAAACCTTTATTGATGCCCAGCAGCTTAACCGCTTGCCAGCCAATGAAGTGGCAATTCTTTGTACTGGTTCACAAGGTGAATCGATGGCAGCTTTATCTAGAATTGCAAATGGCACACATAGACAAATCCAATTAATACCTGGTGACACTGTCGTATTCTCATCTTCACCAATCCCTGGAAATACGGTCAGTGTATCAAGAATCATCAATAAATTATACCGTGCTGGTGCTGAAGTGATACATGGTAAATTAAACAACGTGCATACATCAGGACATGGTGCACAAGAAGACCAAAAATTAATGTTACGATTAATTCAACCTAAATTCTTCTTACCAATTCACGGAGAATACCGCATGTTTAAAGAGCATGAGAAACTAGCTGTAGCTTGTGGTGTCGATCCTGATAATGTCTTCATCATGGACAATGGAGATGTACTGGCTTTAGGAAAAGAACAAGGTGAAATAGCAGGTAAAATCCCTTCAGGTTCCATCTATGTTGACGGCAGTGGTATTGGTGACATCGGAAATATTGTTTTACGCGATCGTCGCATCCTATCTGAGGAAGGATTAGTAATTGTAGTTGTAAGTATTAATATGAAAGAATTTAGAATTGCGGCAGGTCCAGATATCATATCCCGCGGATTCGTTTATATGAGAGAGTCTGAGGACTTAATAAATGAAGCACAAAAGCTTGTTTCAAGTCATTTATCTAAAGTAATGGAAAGAAGAACAACCCAATGGTCAGAAATTAAGAATGAAATTACTGATACAATTGCACCATTCCTTTATGAAAAAACAAAACGCCGTCCAATGGTATTACCAATAATTATGGAAGTTTAATATTTAAAAGACCTGAGTTTATATACAACTCGGGTCTTTTTCCATTGTTTAAGATAAGCTAATTTAATATTGTTATTGCTATTACTTGATATAGTAAGGAAAAGTTTAGATAAACTGTGGACTAAGAAGACGCAAAGTTGATTTTCGCTCCGGAAAGTCGCGCATCTGGAGGGCAACGCGGTCTGCTCCTTCTAAAGAAAATCACTTTAGATGTATCTTCAGCCGTAGCTTTTCCCACAGGACAAAAAATGCCTCGACAGCGTTACATCGCACGATGAAAATATTTTTATTTTCGACGAGTCTCCTGTCCTCGGTTCCAATCAACAGCCATGAGAGAGGAAAATGCACTTCTATCTATTTTAGAAAATTATTAACTCGCACATCCCAAGCGGAGATAATACACGAAGACTCCTGCGGGAGGAAGGGCTTCGGTGAGACGCACAAGAAGGCTCACCAGCCCCCCCGAGGAAAGCGTAGTGTATTTTCGCAGCGACTGGCCCAAGAACATCTGTTAAGTTAGTTCGAACTTTACATCAACTAGGAATAATACATCATAAAAAATAGTCCTTTTGCTATTTCACAAAAGGACTATTTCCTATTCATTACTTAATCATCAATTACTAGATTCTTTTCAAATCTTGAAATATCAATATCTGCTCCGATAACTATTAGAACATCATCTTCTTGCAGTACTTCATCAGCCATTGGGGAAACATTTATCGATTTCCCTTGTTTGATAGCAACAACGTTACATCCGTAATTTGCACGAATATCAAGGTCAATTAATGTTCTGCCCTTCATCTTGAGCCCTGCCTTAACCTCGACAATGCTATGCTCGTCCGATAAATCAAGATAATCTAGAATATTATTTGAGATAAGATTATGCGCTATTCTTCTTCCCATATCACGTTCTGGATGGACAATTTGATGTGCACCAATCTTATTTAATATTTTTTCATGATAATCATTTTGTGCCTTTACTGTTATTCGATCTACTCCTAATTCTGATAGAATTACCGTTGTTAATATACTCGCCTGAATATTTTCGCCAATTGCTACAATCACATGTTCAAAATTTGAAATTCCAATTTCTTTTAAAGAAACCTCATCAGTCGAGTCTAATATTACAGCATGGGAGGCAATATTTTTAAATTCATTTACCTTTTCCTCATCTTTATCAATTGCAAGTACCTGCATTCCTTCTGAACTCAATTCACGACAAATACTCCCGCCGAAACGACCTAACCCAATTACAGCAAATTCCTTTTTCATCATAGTTCCCCCATGTCTGTCTAACTTTAGCATTATCATACCACATTTTTAGAACAAAAGCGCAAGGACCCGTTTAGCAACGTACGGAGGTGAAGAAAGTGTCGCTAAACGGGCGCTTGCTAGACATGACCAATTCAGTCTGTGAATTAAAATTGGAATGTTTTATATTTCCTTGAACAATTTATTAATTAAATTGCGTCTAACATTTGAAACTGTGATTTTACCAAATGATAATACTTACCATATTGGCTCATTAATTCTTCATGATCCCCTTGCTCGATTATCTTACCTTGCTCTAAAACAAAAATAGTGTCAGATTCCCTAATCGTAGATAATCGGTGAGCAATGATAATCGAAGTTCTTCCCTTTAATAACGTGCGCATTGCTTCTTGAATTCTTACTTCTGTTTCCGTATCAATACTTGCAGTCGCTTCATCCAAAATGATTATTCTGGGATTAGCTAATAGTGCTCTAGCAAAGGAGAGCAATTGTCGCTCACCCGCTGATAATATATTCCCTCTTTCCTCTACTTCCGTATAATAACCATTTGATAAACGTTGAATGAAATCATCGGCACCAACTACCTTAGCAGCATTTATTACTTCTTCATCTGTGGCATCTGGCCTGCCAAAGCGAACATTATCTATGATTGTTCCCGAGAAAATAAATGTATCTTGCAGAACAACACTTATTTGACTTCGCAGACTATCCAAGGTTACATCTCTTAAATCAACGCCATCAATCTTTACAGACCCTTTAGTTGGATCATAGAAACGACTAATTAAGTTTGCAATTGTTGACTTCCCACTACCAGTATGGCCAACAAGAGCAACCGTCTCCCCTTCCTTCATTTCCAGAGAAATTTCATGTAATGCTATTCTGTCTTCCTCATATGAAAATTCTACATGGTCAAATTCAATATGACCTTTCATCTCTGTATACACATATGCATCTTTCTTCTCTTCTACATTTGACTCTTCATCCAAAAATTCAAATATCCGTTCAGAAGATGCCATTGCCATGAGTAGTTGATTATACATCTGTCCTAATCTGGAAATCGGTCCCCAGAACATGCCAAGGAAAAAGGCGAAAGATACAAACGTACCAACCTGAATCGTATCATTTAAGATTAGATAGGCTCCAAATGCTATTAAAATAATTGTTCCAATTGCATCGCAAATCTCAACTAAGGGGCGAAACATCGCACTTCGCTTCGAAGCGATTCTAAAGCTATTAAAATATCCCTCATTTACGCCATTAAAAAATTCAGCATTCTCTTTTTCCTGTGTAAACGATTGGGTAATGCGCATTCCTTGAAGTCCTTCATTTAAATGTGAATTTAATCGCGATTGGTGCACCCTTACGTCCTGCCATGTCCTGCGTATCATCTTCCTTAATCTTGTTGAAATCAAAAACATAAGTGGAATAACAATAATTACTGCAAGTGCAAGCTGTGGACTTAATGCAAATAAAATAACAACAATTGCAGTTAGTGTTACAAAATCCATCAATAAGTTGATAATCCCGTTCGAAAATAGTTCCTGTAATGAGTTTACGTCATTTAATATTCTTACTAAGATTGATCCAGCTGATCTACTATCAAAAAAACGATGGGACAAACGTTCAACATGTGAGAATAAATGCTGCCTTAAATCAAAAATTACATTTTGCCCTAGCTTGTTTACCCATTTGATCCTAAATACGTTCGCAGTGTAGCTTATTAAGTAAAGAACACCTATCCCTAATACAAGATAAGTTAGCAATGTAAAATCTTTATGCTCGATTGCAATATCGATTGCTACCTTTCCAATTAATATTGGTACAGTTAAACGAACAATTGTAGAGAGTAACATAGCGATTAATGCGGCCGGAAGGTATGTTTTAGCGTATGGTTTAACATACTGTAACAGTCTCAGCATTTGCCTCCAGTTAAATGGTTTATCAATCGCTTGGTCTACTGTATAGTGAAATCGCTTTAAATGTCTGCTTTCCCTTTTCCTATTTGCTGCTTTTGCCATTTTCCTGATCACCTCCTAATTAGTTAACTGTATTCATAACCGTTTCCCGATCTTGATATTGGATACTGTAGATACGTTCATACGGTCCATTATTTTGTAATAAATAATCATGGGTACCACGCTCGACAATCTCACCATCATCTAAAACTAAAATTTCGTCTGCATGTTTTAGTGAAGAAATACGGTGAGCAATAATGAAGGAAGTTCTCCCTTCCATCACTTCCCTCAGCGCGTGTTGTATTTTAAATTCTGTCTCCATATCAACGGCTGATGTTGCATCATCTAGTACAAGGATACTAGGATTAATACAAATTGCTCGTGCAATTGCAATCCGTTGTTTTTGACCACCTGATAGACCCATTCCACGTTCCCCAAGCATTGTATCGTAACCTTTTGGCATTTCCATGATGAAGTCATGTGCCTGTGCTCTTTTCGCTGCATCAATAATTTGCTCATTCGTTACATTTGGGTTCCCGTAGGCAATGTTCTCTCTAATAGTTGTTGAAAATAAAAACGGTTCCTGCAATACAAAACCGATATGACTACGTAAGGTTTTAAGTTTATAATCTGAAACAGGACGACCATCCACAAGTACTTCCCCTTGTTCAGGCTCATAAAATCTTGTGATGAGTTGGGTTATACTTGTTTTTCCTGAACCTGTTGCCCCGATTAAGCCGATAATTTTCCCTGGGGGTGCATCGAAACTGATATTTTTAAGTGCTGAATCATCATCCTTAACATAGGTTAACGTTACGTCTTTAAATGTAATATGACCTTTTATTAGTACATCAACTGCATTCTCTTTTTCCACAATATCTTCTTTTGCATCGAGTATTTCAATTAATCTCTCACCAGATGCTTTTGCTTGGGAAAACTGATTAATAATAAAGCCAAGGCCCATTAATGGATCAAGAATATACCATACTAGACTGAAGAAAGCGACCAATTCTCCCAATGCAAGCGATCCATTTATAACCAAATAACCACCATAACCAAGTAATGCAATAACACAAATATTGCCGATAAATTCCATCAGTGGGAAGTATTTCGCCCATAGATTAGATGTATCTATATAATTGTTACGATAATCATCATTGCTTGTAGAAAAACGTTTCACCTCGAAATCTTCTCGAGATAATGATTTAACCGTATTAATTCCACTAATGTTTTCTTGGATTCTCGTATTCAATACACCCATTGATTTTCTTATTTTTCGAAACGCAGGATGTACACGCTTATCAAATTGGTAAACAACGACAATTAGAAAAGGCATTGCAGCCATCGTGACAAACGCTAATGGAACAGAATAGTAAAACATCACAGCTAAACTAATGACAATTAATAAGATTGTACGAATTAATTCTGCAATTCCAATAGATAAGAAAAAGCGGAATCCTTCAACGTCTGCAGTTAAACGAGACATTATATCTCCTGTTTTAGCATTATCATAATATCGGAATGATAATGATTGGAGTTTATCATAGATTGATCCACGCAATTTATAAACAGAAGTCATCCCAAACAAATCACCTAAGTATTGAAATGCAAAGGTGGATAAGCCTTTCATAATCATTAGTACAAGGAATAGGCTACAAATATAAGGGATTAAAGCATACCTGTCTTTTGCGACAACTTCATCAATTGTTATCTGTAAAATGATAGGATAAACAACAGTAATTACTGTTACAAATAACAAGAAAAATAATGACCATAGCAAATATTTCTTATATGGCCAGTAAAAGCTTTTTAACCGATTAAACGTATTCAATTTACTTCCCCCCTAAAGTCTTAATTCCCGTATGTACTAATATAACGGTTACCGAAATAAATTGCCATATATTTCTCATTATTTTTATAATTATTTTTTCGACAGAAAAGTCGTGCTAATTTTTGTAAGTTCTACCACCCGCTTTCGCTGAAAAGGTTCATTTTTCCGGGATAAAATGCATTCGAATGGGTAATGACTTGTCCCTCCCTTATTTATCGGGAATTATCATCCACAAGCATTAAAAATACCCTTGCAAAGATCGTCGCAAGGGTATCGTTTAATCGTTATGATTACTTATCTATTAATCGATTTATTCGGTTACGGATTGTGCTAATTTTTCCATCGGTTTGAAAATGCCTAAGATCACCATTTTTATCAAAAATATAATATGTTGGTACATATCGTGTGCGAAATCTATCACTTAACTTTAAGTCATTATCAATGTAGACAGGCTGTGAAATATTATGCGCTTTTGCAACCCTAGTAATTTCTTCTATATCAGTATCCTGCCTAGATAATGGCATATATACTGCAATGATATTTAAGCGCTCTCGATAAGTATCTCTTAACTCATTAACATATGGCATTGATTTCTTACAAAGATGGCAGTTAATCGACCAAAAATGAATGAGTAATGGTTTCTCACCAATCAAATCTTGCCTATATAATGAATTACTATTAAGCCAAGCTGTTGCTCCCGTTAGCTCTGGCAATGAATCTCTTAGTTTGATATTGATGCCCTCCCCTAATGTGAACTGTTGTCTATTCTCTATCCACAATATATGTTCCAGCCTTAATTCGTATTCCAAAACACAAAAAGTAAACAGACTCTCATTTAATGAAAATCTGTTTACTCTTTAGAATACTTTGTTAATAGAAAAACCTTAGCTTAATCGTTGATTTACCATGTCACAAACATCATCAGCATTAAATCCGTGTGCATTTATTACCGGTCCAGAAATAACCGCGTTTGATATTCCCATTACATCTTTATCCTGACCAGAAATGATACAGCAATCACACCCTGCTGCATCAGCTTCAGACCGTAAATCTACAACCTCGTGGCCAAGCTCAGTTAATGCTGCTTTTACATCTGATAATGTTTCTTCGACTCCAATACGCGCCATAGGTATTTCCTCCTCTACATAAAAAATATACATCTGTAGTTTGACCGAAAACGTCTATGTTATACAGCAACATGGAAGATACCTATTTATAATCTTACTTTGAATATTGTTTAGAAGAATAAATTTCTTTTTTTAATTGTTTTAAGATTGCCCTTCTTGTTAAAATACCATCAAAGTATCCTTCCTCATCGACAACACAAATAAAATTATTATCAATAATCGCATTTAAACCATCTAGTAAATTATTTTCCTTGGTTATAGTTATAACATCATGATGCATGATCTCTTGAACTCGCATTTCCGATAGCTTCTCTATTTCAAACCGCTCAAGGCCTAAAATTTGATTTAATATTACTGTCTTGCTAATTATTCCTGCTAATTTATAGGATGCATCTAAAACTGGTACAGCTGAATATCCAGATTTAACTAAAACTAATAATGCATGTTCTAATGGATTATTTAATTGTACATGGGCAACTTTCTCGGAAGATATCATTAATTCAGCAACAGCTATATCAACTAATTGCCTATCTTGTGTCATACTCATAACTAACGCCCCTTTTTTAATCACTTTTCTACGCATTTCTTAGTTGCACTTGTGCAGCATAAGAAAGCTTATACTTCTAAGGTAAGCTTTTTACTTTATCAGTTTATCATAGATAATTAGAAGTAACATCTTAGACGGATATAGTTTACAATCAAATTCTTGCTATTTTAATGCACATATTTTACAATATGAGCATATGATCATATTGTATTGGAGTGTTTAAATTTGCCCTATCATTCAATTGAAAACGAATTAATCGAACAGTCTTCGCAAATATTTAAAGCATTGTCTGATCCAACAAGAATAAGGATTTTGCATCTATTATTTTTCAAGGAATGTTCAGTAAATGAAATAGCAAATCAACTTGAAATGAATCAGTCAACGATTTCTCATCAATTAAAATATTTAAAACAACTACGTTTGGTTAAAAATCGAAAAGAAAAAACAACGAATTATTATTCGCTCGATGACAATCATGTCATGAACTTATTAGAACAAACTCTTGAACATATTAAACATACGAATTAGGAGGATGCACAAATGGGACATCATCATGATGGGCATAACCATAACCACCATCATCACCATTCAAGTAATATGAAGGTACTTTTCTTTAGCTTTATCATTATCTTCTTGTTTATGATTGTTGAGGCGATTGGCGGTATTATAACGAATAGTCTTGCATTGATTTCAGATGCTGGGCATATGCTTAGTGATGCTGCTGCTATGGGGCTTAGCCTAGTCGCATTTAAAATCGGTGAAAAAAAAGCAACAATGGATAAAACATTTGGTTATCGACGTTTTGAAATAATCGCTGCCTTTATTAATGGTGCAGCACTCATTTTAATAGCATTCTTCATATTTTATGAAGCAATCCAGCGATTTGTTGAACCTCCAAATGTAAGTGGTAGTATGATGATTATCGCAGTAATTGGACTAATCATAAATATCTTCGTAGCTTGGTTGCTAATGCGCGGAGATTCTAAAGAAAACTTAAATCTTAGAAGCGCTTTACTTCATGTATTTGGAGATTTATTAGGGTCTGTTGGAGCAATCATTGCTGGTACTCTCATCTTATTATTTGGTTGGAATATTGCCGATCCAATTGCCAGTGTGATTGTAGCGATACTAATTGTCTTCTCCGGTATTCGAATTACTAAGGATTCATTGAACATATTAATGGAAGGAAAACCAGAGAATATTAATATCGCATCGATTAAAGAATCCCTTTCAAAAATGGATGGCATTGAGGATGTTCATGACTTACATGTTTGGTCAATCACCTCTGAATTCCCAACACTTAGTTGCCATTTAATCGTACAAGAGTCGATAGATCGTGATCAAATACTTCAGCGAGCGAAGGAATTGATTCATCATCATTTCAATATCTCACATTGCACAATTCAAATAGAAGGAATAAATTCAATTATTCATAAAAACTGTAATTCATGTGACTAAGTTGTCTTCTATACTTCAATTGATTACTTTATTTATATGTTAGTGTCATTAATTAGTCCATGAGAATACAATTTATAGCATGCCTAATAAATATCTCAATTAATTCATCAGGAATAATTTCCTGATGTCTTTTTTTGGACTCATTACTCAACGTTTGTTCGATTAAATTCAGCAGAGAATTTTGTATTATAGGTGTTTCCGGAACACAGCTGCAGAATCCCGGTTCTCTTAATAAACAGTCTATAACAATAGCTAATTATCATTAATTTTTAGGGATAACAACAATCTTTGAATATCACCTGCTTTACTTATCCTTATCTCCCATCTATGACAGCGATTACATTATTTACATTAACTTAATTTTAAACGTATTTTTATACGAAGTCAATGAATATACTGATAATTAAAATTACAGCTTTCCTAATAAAGTCCCACTATTCATTTCACTTCCATGCTATAATTCTCGTATGATATTTTTCTCATTAGAAAGGTTTGACATGCTAAAATGAATCGACGTACCTTTATTAAAAAGGGACTTGGAAGCATAGTAGGACTAGTCGGTCTCAGTAGTGGAACATATTATTACGCTAGGAATATCGAACCGAATATGCTTCATATACAACAAGAAACTATTTTTTCCAATAAATTTTCTGCTGCATTTAATAATTTTAGAATTGTTCAGTTTTCTGATACCCATGCTGGTTTTCATTATTCAATGGAGGATATAAATGCACTAATGCAACAAATCAACGCTCTAAAGCCTGATCTTATCGTTTTCACTGGAGACTTAGTAGATGCACCAAATCAATACAACTGGTACCCAAACTTAATTGAGGCATTAACATCGATTAACGCTGAATATGGCAAATATTGGATATACGGAAATCACGATCACGGTGGATATGGAACAGATATCATTCATGATGTCATGGAGCGCTCTAATTTTACTTTATTGAAAAATAGCCATGTGGCCATTCAAAAGGAAAATGATCGAATCATCATCGCCGGTATTGATGATATGATGCTTGGAAACCCTAATATACAACAAGCCTTACATTCCGCCAATCCAGAATTATTCATTATACTATTAGCACATGCACCAGATTATGCAGATACTACAGTCAAGTATCCTGTTGATATTCAACTTTCTGGACACAGTCATGGTGGGCAAGTTCGATTTCCATTCATAGGACACTTATATACACCTGCATATGCTGAAAAGTTTGTCCAAGGCAAATATTCATTAAAAAACGATAAGCTAATTGTATATGTAAATAAAGGCATTGGAACAACACGTCTGCCCTATAGATTTCTTTGTAAACCAGAACTCCATGTATATACACTTCAAAATAAGGGATAAATGGTAAAACAATTTATTTTAAAAAAAGAAAAGCAATAAACAGTCAGGCTCCTTTTCTAGAATATTAGCATACGATAATTCAACAATGCTTATCAGAAAAGGAGTTTATTTATGAACGATTCTTCTCCTTCATCCTACATAAATGCTTCATGAAAATAGCAGCACTGCACGACTATTGCCAGTTATCTCTTTCTCAACTGGACTAGCTTTCGGTCAAATTTTATATCGTGCATCTATTAAAGGAGATTATTCCCCATATCCACCCTATCCATATTCAGCCCCCATAACACTATGACCTTGGATATTGTCCAAATAGCTATTATTAACCTTACTAATATTAAGATTTTTTGTCATAAAGACTTCACATAATTGATTAGAATTCTTAAAATAATATCCATTGTGATGATATAATAAATTCATGCTTGCCTCTAGTAAATATTGTAGAAAGGAAGGTAATCTTGAATCGTTTGAAATTATTTATTTTATTTGTTCTTCTTTTCCTCGCTGCATGTGACGGATATGCAATTGAAACGAATATGTCGGAGGAAATTGATAGCTTTGAATATACTACACAGAATAATGAAACACTCAGTCTTGAAGATTTAGAAGGAAATTGGTGGGTAGCGGATTTCATCTTTACAAACTGTACTACCGTATGTCTGCCAATGACCTATAATATGGCAACATTACAGGATAAACTATCTGAAGAAGAAATCGATGCGCAATTAGTATCGTTCAGCATCGATCCAGAAAGAGATACTCCAGAAGTATTAAAAAAATATGGTCAAGGCTATGATGCAGATTTCGCTAATTGGTCCTTCTTAACAGGTTATGATTTCGAAACAATTAAAGAATTCTCCATTACTTCCTTTAAGAATATTGTAGCACCACCACCAACTGGTGAGGATCAAGTAGTCCATGGCACTTTATTCTTCCTAGTTAGTCCAGAAGGTAAAGTAATTAAGAATTATAGTGGTGTTGATGCTAAATCCGTTGATCTAATCGTAGAAGACTTAAAGCAAGTACAATAATAGAGTTAGCAACGAACGGT
This sequence comes from Oceanobacillus chungangensis, assembly GCF_003369565.1. Classification (GTDB taxonomy): domain Bacteria; phylum Bacillota; class Bacilli; order Bacillales; family Amphibacillaceae; genus Oceanobacillus; species Oceanobacillus chungangensis. The sequence goes on from NZ_PIOD01000011.1 coordinate 343,800, forward strand.
AATCATTGTATCCGTTCGTTTTCTATTTCAAAGTTAAACTATTATTTTAAAAAGTTTATGATAAATTGCTTCCGCTTTCTCTTGCGCTAGGACAAGCTTTGCGATACGATAGAGATGTTCGATTGAAAGGAGGAAATCTGTTTGTCAGAAACGATTCCAATACATGAATTAGCTCAAGCATTATTTACAATTAATCGTCATGCAAAAACTGCACCAGAGCCTAAGCATCTGTATTCTATTAAGAAAGAAACAATAAATAAATTAATAAAAGAAAAACGTGCTAGTAAGATAGGACTTCATTTCTCAGATCACCCAAAGTTCAGTAATCAACACTCCACACTGCTTGTAAAGGTAGCGGATTATTATTTCCATATCCCTCCTACTAAACAAGACTTCCAAGAACTTGAACATTTAGGTTCCCTTGACCAAAATTATCGGAACCCACCTACGAAAATGTCACTATCAAAAGCAAAAAATATTGTATATGAATATATTAATTGGAAGCCTGATAAGAAGCAGCCGATAAAGCAGCAACGGTATACCTCTTCCTACTTTACCCCTTCCTCATTAGGAAAAATGGAATGGCCACCAACAAAATCAAAACGATATTAAGTTCCAACACGAATAAAAAAAACTTAGGCTGAATTAACTCTTAATTGTCAGCCTAAGGGACATTAAACTACTAAAAGCGTATGAATCATATGCTTTTTTATTCTAGATTGTCAGGTTCAAGAAAAATAAGCAGCAATGTTTCAAGGATTTAATATCAAATCCTTTTAGATAACCTAAGAAAACTATAATACAGCGCTAATACAATTCCAAATAAGGATATAGCTTGTAATAATGTTTTGAACAAGGCGGGATCAAATAACTGTTCTATGAACATGGAAACAATAAATAAGCAGAGCATCACTAACAAACTACTCATTAAATACGTTAGAAGTTTCGTGGATTTTAGTGAAACAATTAAAGTAATCAATGGCTTCATAATGAAATAACAAGTAAATGTAGCTATGAATAGCATGATAAAGTAGTATAGATTCGTTTCAATTTCGAACGTTTCGAGAAAGTTATTAACCAAACTTGTTAGTAACACTGTGCTCAACTCCCTATCCCTCTTCTTATTTTCATCTTAGCAGCATTCTATACGTTTTAATGAAATATTATACATATTACCCGCATTAACAAATAGAGGCAGCAGGAATTAGACCTGCTGCTTCTATTTGTTAATCTATCAAAGAATAATGAAAACAATGCACTTATTTTAATTCTAATTCTTTTGATTCAAAACCAACTAACTCTCGATGTTTCTTTTCCAGACGTAATTCTATTTGTCTTATCTTTTTTTCATCGTCTAAAAGTTCTTGTTTATTTTGCTTCACTAATTGTTCAAAATTCAATGCCCTAGGTCTCATTCTGGATTTACACTCCTTATCATATACTAATCCTATTATACCCTATTATTATCAAATTAAATCGAAATTGTTTGAACATTTTATTAAATTTTTGTCAAAATTAATAGAAATATGTATATTTTACTAACAATTTACATATTTATGTATAAGATTTAGCTTGTTTCCAGATTTTTTGGATTTTGCTAGTATTAGCTTTTTAAATTATTAATATAGTAATATAAGTTATGGAAGAAGTTTGGGGCTTTTAAAGAAGTAAGGTATGAAGAAGTTATTAAATGCATATAGCAAGTGATTTTTGAAGTTACATACTATGTTTATTTGCTTGTTTCTTCATTTTTTCATAATGATTTAAAACAATATCCAATTCTTGACTGATTTTAACAGATTCGGTGTCAGTTAATCCTTTATGCGTTGCTATTTGCATCATTTTTCTACGTAAGTATTCAATTCGTTTTTGAAGATACTCATGCATATCCATTCTATACACCTCCTAATCGCTCTTAATTTAACGTAACATAGGTAAATAGTCCTTGACAAGTAATTAAAGTAGCGACATTAAGTAAGTTTATGATTAGCAAGGGTTTATATTCGAATACTTGCAGGCACTATGCTACTATAGTATTGAAACTTTTTTTGGGAAGGAATGTCCTCATTGACTAAATCAAAAGAAAAGAACGAATGGCTAGAGTGGGGAAAAGCAATTGTAATTGCAATCATTATAGCACTTTTATTACGAACCTTTATATTTGCTACTTCTATTGTTGAAGGTGAAAGTATGGAACCAACACTAGAAGACGGAGAAAGAGTAATTTTAAATAAATTGGTCTATTTGATAAATGATCCCGACAGAGGTGACATTGTAATCATACAACGACCATATAAGAATTATGTGAAAAGAGTAATAGGTTTACCAGGTGAAAAAATAGAAATTATTGCTGGTGAGCTTCTAATTGATGGGAAACCATATGACCAAGATTTTATTACAGATGAAGTCATTAAACACACTGGAAATTTTGGACCCATAACAGTTCCAGAGGAGAGTTACTTTGTGCTAGGAGATAATCGCGCAATTAGTAAAGATAGTCGGAATGGACTTGGATTTATTGATGAGGAAGAAATCATTGGAAAATCTGAAATTATCATTTATCCATTCAGTGAGTGGGAATTAACAAAATAATCTTCAAAGATACGATTGAGGGGGAGCATGATGCTGCCCCTTTTCTTAATCGATAAATTATTTAAGAATTGCAATAAAGAATAAGGAGCAGCGTAACGTTGTTTGATAGATGCTTACACTTTAATAGCTTACTCATTATCTAATATACAAAATCCTACGTTCATTGCAAGGATAACAAAGCAAACGATTCCAAAAGCGATTTCCAAGAACAAACACCCCTTTCAGCAACATAAATTAATTATTCCATTAATTACTCTTTATTTTACCATATTCTCAATCTTTTGGAAGTAATTGTGGTATTATTACTATCCACTCCTTTGCTAAAATGATTTTACTCCAATTATATCCAAATTTTCTGTAGAACTAGTGCAAACGTCCATACATCTTGAGTAGTTATACATATAGTATAACGTAACATTCAGGAGGTGAAAGAGCATGGGTTATGGCTACGGAGGATTTGGCGGCTGCGGTGGATATCAAAGTCCCTCATATGATTGTGGTGGCGGATATGGTAATAATTTCGCATTGATTGTTGTGCTTTTTATCCTTTTAATCATTGTAGGAGCAGCATTTTACTGCTAACAAATTAACCTGTGCTATATCTAAGTAGCACAGGTTATTATTAATTTATGAATTAGATTTTACGTTTGTTTCATCATTTTATTAACCGATAATAATTTTTTCTTTGGGATAATGGTAATTACCATCTTGTTTATTCTTTCTAAACATCAAGATAAAGGTGAATAGCCCTAACCTTCCAATAAACATTAACAACATTAGAATTAATTTACTTGCATTACTTAAATCACTTGTAATCCCTAACGAGAGACCAACAGTTCCAAAAGCTGAAGTTACTTCAAAGATTACTTCCATTAAGGAGAATGGTTCTATTGAAGAAATGTAAAGAACCGAACCAAGTACCATGGCCAATGCAACAAGAGTTACCATTACAGCCTTTAACAGATCTTCCTCATAAACCTCTCGTTTAAAAAGCCGAATGCTTCTTCCACTTCGAGCGTAAGTAAAGATAAAAATAATTACTAGAGCAAAAGTAGTCGTTCGAATCCCTCCACCAGCACTACTTGGAGATGCACCGATAAACATCAAGAACGAAATAAACAAATGGTTTTCTTCTGATAACAGGTTGATATTCATGGTGGACAACCCGCCACTTCTTGTTGTAACAGATTGAAAAAGTGCATAAAACAATGCTTCATGCCAAGATTTATCCGCAAAAAAATCACTGCTGTCAAGTACATATATTATCCCTGCACCAACAAAAATTAATATAAAGAAAGTTGTTGTCGTTACTTTTGTAAATAAACTAAAACGTATGTTTTTCCTCTTTTTTGAAAATAAATACTCTTTAACTTCAATTAACACTGGGAATCCAATCGCTCCAAATATAATTAAAAGCATGATAATAAATTGTACAAAATAATCATGACTATAGGGTAGCAATGACGCCCCTGTTATATCAAATCCTGCATTTGAAAGTGCACTAATTGTGCCAAAAAAACCATGGAAATAGGCTTCTCTTGCTGTAGGATAATAATTTAATAGATACGTTCCTAAAATAAGAAAAGCGATTATTTCTATCACTAGCAATACAATAATAATCTGCTTTGTTAAGCGAACCATCCCTTGAAAACTAGTTTGATTTTGATCTGTCATAATCAATCGCCGTTCACGCAGTCCTATTTTTTTCCCGATTAAAAGCCAGATAAATGTTCCTGAAGCCATGATGCCAATTGTTCCAAAGTGTAAAATTACTGTTAGGATAATGATTCCTGACGTACTTAGTGTATCAACAACTGAAATTGTACTAAGCCCTGTAACACTTATAGCACTCACAGCAGTAAAGAGAATATCTATAAATCCAATTTGAACTCCGTCCTGGTATGCAAATGGTAATGAAAGTGCTGCTGTTGAAATAATGATTGATAATAAATAGAATAATAGTAATAATTGTGCCGGTGTTCGTTTATTTAACCACTTATGATTAAAGTGAAGATATTTCATTGTCTTACTCCTAAGTATATTGGTTTACTGTATTTCATATTAGAAAAGGATTCCGCATGATATTTTAAATCGAATCTTTACCTATTGGTTCATCAAAAGTTTTTAACAGTTCCTTGCCACGGTAACCTTCTTTCAATAAAGCTGTCAATTCCTTTAAAATATTTTTTTCCTTGCGCTCAATAATAGTGCCCATAAATAGTACGTTAATATTTTCACCAATTTCATTTACACTTAGAATTGATGTAATAAATGTCGCTGGTTCATTGCTTTCTTTCGTGATTTTTACTTGAAGCATAATTTCTTCTTTATTTTCTAAGAGTTGATTAAAATAGACTTTGTTCGCTTTTTCAATGTAGGCTTCAATTATCCACCGGTTCGTATCATCCTCCCGATTAATAATAAGACCATTTAATAGCGGTATATTATTTTGGACTATATTGCCATTTCTTTGATTTATAATAGTTAGCTTCATAAGCTTAAACGTCTTCATATAATCCCCCTATCGAAAAGTTTGACTTAGCTAAGCATTATTGCGACAGTCTTAGTTGCAAGAAGTTTTTTAATCTAATAATGAAAGTGATGAATATATCTAGAGTGTATCAAAAAGAAACTGGAATTGATATGTATTACAACAATAATTTATTATTCTCCTGTATAATATCATCGTAATCTAATTTATTTCTAACAATAAACATGTACAATTCTGTTGAGGGGGATTAATTATTATGAATCATACTATTGATACGATATTAAATCATCGATCAATCCGAAAATTTACGGAAGATAAATTAACAGATGAACAAATCCATATACTTATTAAAGCCGCACAACAAGCCTCTACTTCAAGTAATGTAATGGCATATACAATTATTGGTGTGACAGATCCTGTACTGAAAAAAGAGCTTAGAAAAATATCCGGTCAACCATATGTTGAACATAATGGTCATTTATTCGTATTTTGCGGAGATCTACATCGGATAACACAACTTTCCACACCGGAAGAGCGGATTGAAATGGAAGAAACAATTGAAAGCACAGAACAATTCATTGTCACAATAATTGATGCGGCATTATCGGCACAGAATTTAGCAATTGCAGCAGAATCAATTGGACTCGGTATTTGTTATCTCGGAAGTTTAAGAAATGATATTTACCATGTAAGTGAATTATTAGGGCTTCCTGATTATGTTGTTCCACTTTTTGGTATGGCAGTTGGCACCCCCGCCCAACAACCGGAATTAAAACCACGTTTACCTTTCGAGGTTGTGTATCATGAAAATAAATATCTAGCTGATGAAATCCAACAACCTGCCATCTCTTCTTATGACGCGGAACTTCTAGAGTATTATCAAACTCGTTCGAGCAATACTAAAGTAGATACTTGGTCCGAACAAATGATTCGTAAATATCGAAATCCGATTCGCATGGACGTTAGTAGCTTTGTGAAAGAGCAAAAATTAAATAAAAGATAAACTCAATAAATCAAGCACATTCATGCAATGTGCTTTTTTCTTCGGTAAAAACTAAATAATTTTACCGGTGGCTGAGAGTTAATTTATTTGTTATCGCTCCGAAAAACGGTTCTCTTAGGATTGCATAGCATAAAGCAGCATTATTCACACATTATAATACAAATACATAAACAAAACCGGTTAAGATTTGCTATGTATGAAGAACTTTAATCACTATCAAAATCCTTCCGCATTTTGATAGGAATATATAGGAAATAATTTGACCGTATAAATAAAATAAATTGTCAAACCTTAAAGGTGACATTAAATTCTTTAGGGAGGTTCTATTATGACAGTATCAAGTCAAGTAAAGCAAACTATTGCAGGTCTTAAGAGTGCTCAAGCGAGTTTTGAACAATTTGCACTGCAAACTGAAAATAAACAGGCGAAACAAATGTATCAGGATGCTGCACAACAAACGATGGCAATATTGCAAAATGTTGAACCAAGAGTACAGCAAATTGAACAAGAAGAACCACAATATAAACAGTAAGCGTTGGAAGTTGGTTATTCCAACTTCCTACATAGTTGAGATTCAATCTTAACAATTTACCCAATGCATCATAGATGTAGGAATAAGGGTATTACAGTACATTACTTGTTTTTAGAAATGAGTGAACATCATGCAACGAATTATAGTCATTATTATCGCTGGAATGTTCTTTCTATTATTTGGTTGTGGAACCGATACTAGTAAGGAACAACAAGCTAAACAAGATTCTACAATTGATAATAGTAATAGCCAAATTGACCAAGAACCTTCGATTAAAGCAAAGAAAACTTTAAACGAACACGAAGGAATTACAGAGATCAGGTCTGTTAATAACACCAAAACACTTGTAGTTGCAGTTAAAGTGAATCATGACGAACGTTTTACACTAAAATCGCTAGAGAAAAAAATGACGAAAAAATTAAAAGATGAATTCCCAAAATTAGATGTGGAATTTTCAACTGACTTAAAAATCTTTCTTGAGCTAGATAAATTGAAAAAAAAGATGCAAACTGGCTCCCTGACTGAGAAAGAGCTTAATAAAGAGCTTGACAAAATTATTAAGTTGTCCAAGAAACAAACATAGATAATCTGAAAGCAATAATGATGCGCGAGCATTTTAAAGAAAAGATTTTGCCGCAAAAGATGAATAAATTATGATGAGATTAATGAAAAGAGTGATGGAAGCATGGCAGATAAAAAGAAGAAAAACCTACCACCAAATGCACAGGAGTATCAAGCGTTTCAACAGCAACGGGAAGTAAAGCGACCACTGTTAAAGAACTGCCTGAAAGCCTTCTTTGTTGGTGGATTAATTTGTCTTATCGGTCAGCTAATTTCCACCTTCTATATTTATTATTTTAATTTTACCGAACAAACTGCTGGAAACCCAACCACAGCCACATTAATCTTTCTAACAATGCTTTTAACTGGATTTGGCGTCTATGACCGAATTGGCCAATTTGGTGGAGCAGGATCTGCTGTTCCTGTAACAGGTTTCGGAAATGCTGTCATTTCTGCTGCAATTGAACATAAAACAGAAGGATTCATTTTAGGTGTTGGTGGGAATATTTTCAAAGTAGCTGGACCTGTTATTGTCTATGGTGTATTCTCTGCGTTTATTGTTGCATTAATTAAGACCATTATTATTGAGTGGGGTGGATTTTAGTGTTAGTTGGACATCAAACATGGGTCTTTGACAATAAACCAGTTATCCTAACTACCGGTACTGTTGGTGGTCCTTTTGAAGCGAACGGAATGATTCCAAATGATTTTGATTTATTACATGATGACATGTGGTTAGAGCAAGCATCATTTGAAAAAGCACAGCAAACACTAATGGAGGAAGCGTGTCAAATCGCTATCAAAAAAAGCAATATCGAAAAAGAAAATGTTCAGTTTTTCATCGGTGGTGATTTAATCAATCAGATTACTCCAACAAGCTTTGCAGCAAACACATTAGGTGCCCCGTACTTTGGACTATTTAGTGCTTGCGCTACTTCAATGGAAAGCTTAGCACTTTCTGCTGCCATTATTAATAGTGGTGGTGCAAATCATATTTTGAGTGGCGTTTCGAGCCATAACGCTTCAGCAGAAAGACAATTTCGTTACCCAACAGAATATGGTGGACAGAAGCCACCAACAGCGCAATGGACTGTTACAGGGGCTGGTTGTGCATTGGTTGGTAAAGAAGGTGAAGGACCAGTTATAACATCTGCTACAATTGGAAAAGTAGTGGATATGGGAATGACAGATCCATTTAATATGGGTGGTGCCATGGCTCCTGCTGCAGTTGAAACGATTGAAACCCATTTAAGAGAAAGAAATATTGACCACTCATATTATGATTTAATTATTACCGGGGATTTAGCACATATTGGTAGAGAAGTATCTTTAGATTTATTGCATAAACGTGGGATTGATATCCCCTCGGAAAAATATGTTGATTGTGGACTGACGATCTATCGTGAAGGACAGCCCGTTTTAGCTGGAGCTAGTGGTCCAGCATGTTCAGCTATCGTTACTTTTGGACATTTTTTAAATCGGCTGAAGCAAGGTGAATTCAACCGGATACTTGTTATTGCGACTGGTGCACTCCATTCCCCTCTTAGCATCTTTCAAAAAGATCCAATTCCATGTATTGCACATGCAGTTTCCATAGAATCGGGAAGTGATATACAATGATATTCTTTTGGGCGTTTGTAATTGGTGGTCTCATTTGTGTTATCGGACAAATTATGTTCGACGTTTTCAAACTGACTCCAGCTCACACATTGACAAGCCTAGTTGTTGCTGGTGCTATTTTAGACGGGCTTGGTCTCTATGAACCATTAATTGATTTTGCTGGTGCTGGTGCAACTGTTCCAATAACAAGCTTTGGTAACTCATTGGTTCATGGGGCCATGGCAGAGGCAGAAAAACACGGAATTATTGGTGTCATTACAGGAATGTTTGAAGTAACAAGCTCAGGAATCTCTGCTGCTATTATCTTCGGTGTCATTGGTGCATTGATTTTTAAGGCTAAAGGATGAAAGGTGTGAAACGAGTATGACAGTAGGTTCACAAGTAAAAGGCTGCTTTGCATCGGTAAAAAGCATTGAAGCAAGCCTGCAATTATTCGTAAATAAATCACAGGACGAAGAAACGAAGGAAACCTTCTTACAAGTACAGCAGCTAATAAAAGAAGTCAAAGATGATTTACAAAAACAAGTCATTCAGCTTTCCAAGGAAGAGCCACAATACAAATAATTAGCAAGAAAGGAAAGGTTGTCCATGCCAGACTGGATTTTCGTAATAATTAGATCAATAACACTAATTGCCATCTTATTTTTTATGGTCAAATGGCTCGGAGCAAAACAGTTATCCCAACTAAATATTTTCGAAACCATTACTGGTGTTGTATTAGGCGGAATTGTTGCGCTCCATACGGTCGATCTTTCCAGCAACTTTCTTTACGCGCTCATTGCAATGGCTATTTGGTTTATCGTTCCATTTAGTGTTGAGCTGATCTCATTAAAAAGTAAGACCTTTAGAGATTTCACCCAAGGAAAAAGTACCGTATTTATACAAGACGGCAAAATAATGGAAGATAATCTTAAAAAACGTGGTTATACAACGGATGATTTGCTAGAAAAGTTGCGGGAAAAGGATATTTTTCTTGCCTCTGATGTAGAATTCGCATTATTAGAACCAACAGGCTCGATTAGTGTTTTGCAGAAACGAGATAAGATGCCGTTAACCGCAAAAGACTTAGGTATTAAGCTTGCACCCAAAAAAGAGCCTCAAACCGTTATTATGGATGGAAAAGTAATTCTAGAACCGCTAGCAAACCTATCCCTTAATTTAAACTGGTTAGAAACAGAGCTTGCAAAATTAAACGTAAGTATTGAAAATGTTTTTCTAGGTCAAGCAGATAGTGATGCCCAGCTAACGGTTGACTTGTACGATGATAAAATCGCTGTTCCTGAACCGACAGAAAAACCGCTATTACTAGCAACAATGAAAAAATGCCAAGCAGACTTAGAATTATTTTCTTTAGCAACCGAGAACGAAGAGTCCAAGCAACTATATGAACGGAATAGTAAAAAGTTACAAGCAGCAATTGACCTTATTTTTCCTTCAATACAGTAAATAGCAGTCCCATTTATATGAAATAGGACTGCTTTGCTTTTAAGCTTCTATTTGTAATGCAATCTTCCCAAATTGTTTGCTTTCTTTCAAATAGTCGAATGCTTCCTGTGCTTGTTCAAGCGAAAATACCCGATCAACAACAGGATGTAGATTATATTTCTCAATATGAATGAGCAATGCACGAAGTTCGTCCCTACTGCCCATTGTCGTTCCAAATAATTGATATTGACCATAAAAGAATTTTCTCAAATCAAATTCAATTTTATCTTCTGTTGTTGCACCAAATGTAACCATTCTTCCTCCCTTCTTTAATATATCAAGTGAACGATTAAATGTGGCTCGTCCAACACTATCAATTACTAAATCAACTGTTTCATTAGCCAATTCCTTCTGCCAGTCACTATTCGTATCCAGTACAACGTCCGCACCAAGTTCTTTTGCTAAATTCTGCTTTTCTTTGCTTCGAGAAGTGACAATTACCCTTGCTCCTGCATTTTTTGAAAAGGCAATAAGGTATGTTGCAACACCGCTTCCAGCCCCAGGAATAAAGACGGTATCGCCCTCTTTTAAATTACCCTTTGTAAATAATGCACGGAACCCTGTTAGAGCTGATAATGCAAGAACTCCAGCTTCCTCCCACGAGAGATTTTCCGGCTTCATCTCTAGTTGTTCTTCTGATATCGCAATCTTCTCAGCGAAGGTTCCATGGTCAGGCATCCCGAGTAAATCGAATTCCTTTGATGGAGCATCACTATTATCAAACCAACGTAACGAAGGATTAATAATTACTTCATCGCCAACTTTAAAGCGTGTCACACCTTCACCGATTGCTTCGACTAATCCTGCACCATCGGAACCAAGGATTAATGCTTCCTTGTCCTTCCCCATTCTGTTTGGTATATATAGGTCACGTCGGTTTAATCCTGCAACACGTAAAGCAACAACTACCTCTCCCTTGTTTGCAATAGGTGCTTCCATCTCTTTGATTTTTAATTCTCCATATTCCAGTACAAATGCTTTCACCATAACACCCTTTCCATTAGCATGTATTTTAGCAACAAGCTAGCATTCCAGCGAGCAGATAATTGCCCACTGAAATACACCTATTAATTCCTGATTATTCAAAGTATAACAAAAGGTTTAGGGATAAACTAGAAATCTGTTTCTATAATAAGAAGATAGCGGTGAGTGTTGAAATAAATAACCCAATAATCACCGGCCAAAAGTTTTTTCGCACGAGATCCATTACCGAAACACCACAAAATCCTGCAATTGCAATTAAAGATGACCAGGCAACAATTGTTCCACCACCGGTCCAAATTGCACCCATTTGACCAATCGCTGCAAGGGTTTCTGTATCAATAGAGCTGTTTGAAAGTGATGCTGCAAGTGCCCCTGTTAATGGTAATCCAGAGAATCCAGAACCATCTAGTCCAGTAATAATACCGATAATCAAGATACTAATTCCCGATAGGAGAGCACTCTGTGGAAGGAATGATTGCGTAGATTGTACAAGATCAAATAATAATGCAGGACCCTCTTCTACCCCTAATATTCTTCCAGATAAATCTGGACTCCCAAGAAAGAAAAATCCAGCAATTGGTATAACTGGTCCCATTGCTTTAAAAGCAAATACAAATCCCTCCGTTATATGGTTACTAACATAATCGAGTGCGTAATGCTTTCCAAAAGCAACAGTTGAAAGCAATAATATAATAACTGCAACACCTCCAACAAATGCAGCACCATCACCGCCAATTAAATCGGTGCTACCAGAAAATAATTTACTATACATCATATAGATGACGACGATTAAAAGCGAAAACGGAACTAAGACTGCAAAAATCCTACTCCAGGTTGTTACATATTTTGTTATTGCTTTATTTGTAGACTCATCTATTGCTTGAATTGCTTGTAGCTCCGCTTCATTTCTATTATCATCTTTTGAACGAATTGATTTACGATACAATAAGTAAGCAGTTACAATTGCAATTCCACCTGTAATAAGGGACAGAATCATCGTTTTATCTGCGACGAGTGAAGTCTCTATTCCTGCAGCTGCAGCTGATAAATTAGGAGCAACCTGTACGATGTAATCAGAAGAAAGCGCCATCCCTTGCCCCGCTATAGCAATGGCAACTGCTGCTGTCATTGCTGGTAATCCTGCTCGAATTGCTGCTGGTACAAGCAAAGCACAAATTAATGGGACTGCAGGAGTTGGCCAGAAAAACAAAGAAATAGTATAGGTCACAGCAACTAATATAAAATATGAAACATGGCCATTGACCATCAGTTTCTGGATAGGTTGAATCATCCGCTTATCTGCTCCTAAATCACGCAAAGATTGTAAGAGCGCTAACATGAAAGTAATAATTAAGAAAATACTGAAGAGTTCTTGAGCAGCTACTAAGTTGGCATGAAAAATTGCTGTGAATCCCTCGATAATATTACCATGATATACCCAGGCGATAATAAATGTACCAAGTAAGGTAGGCAAGACAACTCCTTTTCGGAAAATCATCGTAACAATGATAATAATAGTAAATAAACCATATAGACCATGGGAAATCGTTAACTCCATAACTGTTCGCTTCCCTTCATTATTTAGTCCTATAGCCTATGCTACGATGAGGAAAGACGCTACATTTAGAGTACCCATATAGAATTGTTTATCAACTTCACAATTATACGGTATCAAGCCTTTCTCCTTACATGTCAATACTAATTTTGTTTCATATAAGGAATCGTTTTATGAATATAGCAATATTCGGTTCTAAATATTGTAACTTCGCCCTTAATTTCCATCTCTGATATCCATGCCAGATTCCATTTGCTCATTTACATGTTAGATGGAACGGGAAAATAAATAATGTTTTAGATTTACATTGTCGGGAAAACTACTATTGTTAGTTCATTTCATTTGTTAATAAATGTTTACATATTTTTAATCGATTATTTTTTAATTACATATAGTTGACATCTTTAATGTATTATTCTATACTTAGTGACATAAAGTAACTAACGTATTTCAAATAATTTTTGGAGGGATATTATTATGACAAAAGCAACATGGACAGTAGATGCAGTACACAGTGAAATTGGATTTTCAGTAAAACATATGATGATTTCAAAAGCAAAAGGAGTATTTGAAAACTTCGATGCAACGATTGAAGCAGAAGTAGAAGATTTAACAGATGCTAAAGTTGAAGTAACTATTGATGCTGCAAGTATTAATACTCGTAATGAAGACCGTGACAATCACTTGCGTTCAGCTGATTTCTTTGATGCTGAAAACCATCCAAAATTAACTTTCATTGCTACTGATATTAAGAAAAAATCAGATTCAACTTACGATGTAACTGGTGATTTAACAATTCGCGGAGTAACTAAACCTGCAACATTTGATATTACTTTCGAAGGACAAAGTAAAGATCCAATGGGCGGAAATACTGTTGCTGGATTCAGTGGAAAAACTAAGATTAGCCGTAAAGAATTTGGTTTAGTATGGAATGCAACTGTTGAAACTGGTGGTGTACTAGTTGGTGACGAGGTTACAATTCACCTTGAATTAGAATTACACAAACAAGATTAATTTAATTAGATAGCAAACACGCGCAGTTCAAACATGACTGCGCGTGTTATTATTTACCAGTGAAGTACTCTGCTGTATCGGATGAATAAATAGATACCCACATCGTACCATTCACAGAGACCGATCTTATTAAAATGGGCGCATTATACATATTTTTAAAAACAAAATCAGGTCCCCACCAACTAACCGTGGCGTCACGTCCTTTCGGTACATATGGCACATTCCTACTATGTGCATACCGCTCAACAATTTGGATTCCATTAATGTCTACTGCGTTATAAAGTGTGGATGATACTTGACATATCCCACCACCAATATCCTCAGACAATTCGCCGCGAACGATTACTGGGGCTCGTTTATATCCCCTTTCTCTCGTTCTTTCACCAACAATCTCATTAAAAGAAAAGGTCTCTCCAGGGAAAAGCACGTAATTATTAATTGCTTCTGTTGCAAGGGCAATATTATGCGCGCGCTCCGCATTATTTTTCCTAAAAAATGTTGTATATGTCCCAAGCTGTTTTGTACTAATTTCTTTTAATAGTCCCCTATCCACTTTTGGATATATTGGCTTTTTGGGAACTTCAAAATTACTATTTCTATTGCTATAAAAATGCTCCCGAAATAAAATTTGAAATTGATTACGGTCCAATGTTTCTCCAAGTATTTCAGGCATTATTTGTCCATTAGCTGAAAATCGAGCATTTACGGGCTCTTTGTAGATAGTCTCTTCTAACCGATCCATCAATAATTGTACTTTACCTTCATCCAGGAAGATTGGCTCAAAATATGGAAGGGAATACTGATCCACTTCAATATTTTGCAGCATAATGTCTTCGCTACTGACACCCATTGTGTCCTCAGTTGTATGAGCAAGAAACATAAATAAAAGGATAGAAAGACTGGATATTATCATGAATTTCACCTCTATTATTAGTATTAGTAGAAGTAGTGAAATCATGTAGAATTAAATGTAGAAAGACTAGCTAAAACTCAAACAATCATTGTGCATTTAATTACGGTTTATGCCTGTGTGACATCAGTTTTAAAATTCAGCGTACTCAAATTTCTATACAAAAAAAACCACCTAGACAAACCTAGGTGGTCCTACTCTTCTAATTTTAACGAAAATCTCTTGAGTCTTCTAAGCAATCACTTGCAATTCTGTAGCCAATAACGGATGCAACTACAAGTAATACTCCATATAAACATTTTCTCATTTAAAATGTACCTCCTCAATTTTTTGCCAAATTATTAGAGCTATTTTAGAATTTGATAACGATTAGAAAGGACGGAATTTACCTTTTTTAAGGACTAACTTAGGTCCACCAACGATAAATAGTGAACGGTCATCAACTACTTTTTTCATTGCAGCCGCTGCTTTACCTTTTAGTTTAGTACCAGAGAAGATACTACCGATTCCATCAGAAAGTCCTAAGGATGCAACCGTACCTTTATCATCTAATGCGAATTCTTTTAATGGTTGATTTGTAAGCAATGCCTTGATGTTATATGCTGCAACATCAGCTTCTTGCATTGCTAATTGGCCTGTTGGTGCATATGGACGACCAGCTTGCTTGTCCATTACCCATGAACAGTCACCAAGAATGAAGAGATTTTCTTCACCTGGTACACGAAGGTCTGCATCTACATTTACTTTACCTTTTACTAATTCAAAGCCTGATTTACCAAGTACAGGGTTACCTGTTACTCCACCAGTCCAGACAACTGTTCCACCTTTAATTAATTCAGCGTCGTCACCAACGATAAATCCTTCAGGAGTACATTCTTTAATTGCAGTACCCATTCTAAACTCAACACCACGTGATTCAAGTGATTGTAGAGCATAAGATACTAAATCTCTGTCAAACATAGGTAATACAGATGGTGCTGCTTCCACATTAATGATGCGTACTTTGTTTCTTGGGATATCATATTTTTTGCAAAGTTTAGGAACGATGTCAGCTAATTCTCCAACGAATTCAATACCAGTAAATCCGCCGCCGCCAACGATAATGTTTAAGCTATCTTCGTCAGTATTTTCACCTGCACTATATTGTGCAAATTGATATTCAATATGTTCGCTAATTAAGCGAGCAGAATCAATATCTTGGATGAATAGAGCATTTTCGTCCATTCCTTTAATACCAAATGTATTTGTAACGAACCCAAGTGCAACTACTAAATAATCGTACGTTACTTCACTATTTTCTAATACAATACGTTGTTCATCTTTTTTAATTTCAACTACTGAATCATAAATTAATCGTACTCTATTAGGATTAATAACATCACTAATCATGTATCGCGCTTGATTTGGATTAATTGTACCAGCAGCTACTTCATGTAACCATGTGCTTTCATAGTGGTAGTTGTGTTTGTTTATTAGTACAATTTCAGCTTGTTCTGGTGATAATTGTTTTGTTAGTCGTTTTGTTGTCGTAATCCCTGCATAACCTGCGCCAAGGACAACAATTTTTGGTTTACTCATTTAAACCATCCACCTTTCATTTTATATGTATTAGTTATTTTGCCGATTGAATAAGCGTTTGCATGTAATAACCTTCACAAATTAATATAGTCCATATCATAGCTTATATCAATAAGAAATGTTTAGTTTACCTATTAATAATATCAAATATTTTACGTTTAGGCTAATTTTCTTCTCATTTTATAGAAAAAATTGTTGAAGCACAGAACCAGTCAATGTATTATGACAAAATTTAGGATTTTTTCTACCCAAGGACAAAAAAATCCAATAGACAAATATCTCCTATTGGATTTATCATTTATTCTGCATCTTTAAGACGTTTCATTTCCTCTGTCCATGACGAAACCTTATCACTAATTGCTGTTGCCAGTTCTTTTATTTCTTCTATCTTCTCGGAACGAAAATCATTCATTAAATTAGTTATCAATTGATCTTGTTCATTTATTACATTTTGCAGACCTTGTAAAACATCATTATCTACTAATTGCTCATCCTGCATTATTTGTAATGCTTGTCGATAACGGTTTTTTTCGTTTTCAATCATTATTTTAATTGGATTTAGTTTTTCATCAAATCGTTCATATTCAGCAAGTGTTTCCCATCCGTCTGGCGCCTTAAGAAATGCCCAAGCTAAATCAATATCGGATGGTAACCATTGTTTCTCAATTGTAGTTTTTAATTCATCTGCATTATTTGCGGCAAAGTATTCACCATTCCCAGCATCGGAAACTTGCTTTAGCTGTGCCTCTGCATCTTGATCAACATTAAAGCCAATTATATTAACCGTTCTTGTTTCATATTCTTTAACAAAATCTGTTGCTACTTGAACAGGATCACCATCACATGTTTCCACACCATCACTTACAATATATACCGTAACGTTTTCCGTGAAATTCTTGCTCATTTCCATCGCTTTTTCGATTGCGCCTGCTAGTGGTGTATACCCTTTACTATCAAAGGTTGCCAAAGACTTTTCGAATGCTGCTTCATCGTATGCACCCATCGGATAAAGTTCTTCTATGCCAGTACAAGATAGTTTCTTGTCTGCAGCAGATTCAGATCCCTTATGCCCATATACAACTAAAGAGATATCACTGTCTTGACCGATTGTTTCACCAAACCGAAGCACAGCTTCCTTTGCAACATCCATTTTTATTTGATTGTCAACAGGAAGTAACATACTGGAGCTTGCATCAAGCAAAATTATTGCCTTTCCACTCTCAGGTTCGTTTGCAATTTCTTCTTCTGTTTTTCCAGGTTCAGGTAAATACGGTTCTTCAAACTCTGGCTCAAATGCCTCTGCTGCTTCTATCGCTTCCTTATAATTCGGAGATCCAAGTAGATAGATAAGCCCTTTATACATCGTGGTTGGTTCCTTCGTTTCCTTTGTTAAACGTTTTAATTCATCGGTCAATTTCTCAACTGCTGTCTCATCTAAAATAGTAGTTTCTAATGACTCCGTTTGTTCTCTATCAATCTCAATATCTGCAACAAGCATCCCACTTTGTTGTTCCTTCATTGCTTGTCTTGAGTCAATCAGTTTGCTCGCTTTTAATTGCTCCACGATGCTTTTTTCCTGTTCTGATTCTTTTGCATTAGCAGAGACTGCCGAATCTTCACCTTTCTCCTGGAGCTTGCTCGTATCCTCTGCATTATCATTACTACATGCAGAAAGCAAGCTAACAAGTATTGCTAGAATTACTATACCCTTTTAGACATACTCTCTCCCCCATCTATGTAAAACTTATCTATATCTTTCGACAATATTCGTAGAAAGTCAATATTACAAAATAACTATTCTTAATGTAAACTGAGTACTACCTTCGATATCAAAGCTCTCAGACTAACTAATCGCTCCGAAAATACACTACGCTTTCCGCAGGGTGCTGCTGATCCTCCTTGTTCTTACGCACGCCGCAGTCTCACCTAGTCCTTCCTCCCACAGGAAATAGAAAGCCTCGGCAGCGTTACATGGCAATCAGACAAATTGAGTTTTATTTTCGGGGAGTCTTCATGTACTTCCTCCGCTAAAGTAGGGGCAAGATAAAATAAAATATTTACTATCCATAAAATGAGTTTGCACTTCTCTTTCCTATAGTTTTTCAAAGGAGATAGGAATATTATTCAAAATTAACCAAAAATATCTAACGATGATGCATTACTGTCAAAGCTTCTTTTTCAGGAGAATCACTTAGAAAAAGGTATTTTTCGTGTAGGAAATCATCATGGAACTAGTTCATATTTTATATGTTAATCTAATCTAAAAAAAGCTTGTATCCTTTTATAAAGAATACAAGCTTTGTTAGATGTTTACCGTTATTACTTAACTCTTTCTTTGTTAGAGTTTTTCTTTTGGGAAAAGAGTCTGCCTCGTTCAAGCCACTTTTCTTTTGCCTCTTTTTTCCGTTGCACTTCTGTTTGAGCCAATTCCTGAAATGTAGTCTCTGCAAAGGTCTTTACTTGTTCCCAACTTTGGAAAAAAACGACACTATAATCATTTGTACGATTATTTTTATCATTTTTCTTCTTATTTACACATACACCAAAAATCCGGTCTGTTTTTTCAAGAATAAGATTTAGTATCGTTTTTTTATCCGCTTTGTTTAAATCAAGTTCTTCCACTTTTCCTAAAAAGTTAGAATCAATATCGTCAAATGATTCAACACGATCAACTCGTTTGTTGCTGTGATATACCTTATGATTATTGGCATAAATCCACAATAGAGTTCCATACCCTAAATCTTCAGCAACACTAACTGTTACCTTTTTCACTCAATCACCCTTTACTTTTTTTGAGGATTATTAAGTTATTTTCCCATCTAATGGATAATACCTCCATCTATATAATATTACCCTCTCCCTTTAGTATACACCTTAATCATGAAAAAGGCTGAGAAAGACCATTATTAGTAGATTTTATTAGAAATAGGGTGAAAAGCTTTGTATTTAATCATTAAACTCCATCTTCCAGCTGTAGTACACATTATCAGGATTCTTCTCATAGCTTAAATAGGCATTAAACTTCTTTCCTTTTTTACTCGTTAGGCCCTTAACAAATGCTTTCTTTTTAGCTAGTAGCTGTTTTACCATTGTTTTCGTCGGTTGTTTCTTCATAGCAGCTAAATATTTATCATTCTTCCAAATCGTAAACTTACAGCCATTTTTCCAATTACTACAACCAAACCCTTTGTATCCTTCAATTATATTCCCACCACATTGTGGACATGTTCCTAATACTTCCTTTGAAATTTTTGGTGAGGTGACTTCATTAATGATCCTATCTTCCGCCTGTTTAATCGTCGCTACTGAATCATTGGTGAATTTGAAAACGATATTAAGAAATTCCTGTTTGCTTGCTTTTCCTTTTTGAATATCGGCCAATCCTTTTTCAAGTCGTCCAGTAAATTCCAAATCAAACAGATTTTGAACGGGAAACGTTTCAACTAGATTTCTGCCTAGTTCCGTGCAGAGTAGATTTTTACTTTCTGTAGTAATATAGCCAACATATTTTAATTTCTTAATTGTTTCCGCCCTAGTAGCTGGAGTGCCAATGCTAAATCCAGTTAAGATGCTGCCTAACAGTTCTTCACTCTCCTCTTCCTTATAACTTCTTCCACATGTTTCCATTACACGAAGTAATGTTTTTTCTGTATGAAGTTTCGGCGGTTTTGTAACATGTGACGTTACCTCTGAGCTTACTAGACTTACAGGATCATTGATTTGTACAAAGGGCAAAATCGTATCCTTTGATTGGATTTTCTCTACCTTCTTCCATCCTTCTATGAGCTGAACCTTTCCTTTTGAAGCAAATAGACCTTTTTGATCAACGTCCACTAATTTTGTCTTTAAACTTGTCTCCTCATACTCTGCAATTGGCATAAACTGCATAATAAACCGATTTTTAATTGCAGTATACACAAGCTGCTCGTCACTTGTTAAGCGCTTCGGCTTTAAATAAGTTGGAATAATTGCGCTATGACTCTCCACTTTCGCATTATTAAACACGCGCTTCGTTTTCATAAACTTAATTTCTTCTTTATATGGTAAATCTTCTGCATGCGCTTTTAATACATTTGCCGTTTTAGCTACTAGACTCTCCTCTAATGCTGTACTTGATGTTCTTGGATATGTGATGAACTTTTTCTCATACAAAGATTGTGCCACTTTTAACACCTTATCCGATGTAAATCCTTTAAACTTGCTCGTGATGTATCCCTGCAAGTTAGATAGATTGAATAAAAATGGAGGGAATTCTTTCTTCCTATCGACCTGTTTATCAAAAATCAGTGCCTGTTTCCCTTGAATCAACTGACGGAGCTGCTCTAAAGTCTCTTTTGACTTGAATTTCTGCTCTTTGTCTTCCACATAAGTTCCCTTGTATTCTTTATTATCCTTCGTTTGGAATGTCACGATTAATTTATAGTAATCCTCCGGTACAAAATTTTCGATTTCCTTATCTCGATCATAAATAATCTTTAAGGTGGGCATAAGTACGCGACCAATATTTAAAGCCTTTCCTTTGCCCTTTTGGTATTTCAAAGTTGCAACGGAAGTTAAGTTAATGCCAATGATCCAATCTGCCCATTGTCTGCTAATACCAGCATCACGCAATGGCTTCATCATTTGATTGGACTGCATATTCTCAAGACCACGGATTACTTCATTCGGTGTCCATTCGTTTAATAATAATCGGTAAACTGGCTTTGAAGGTACCTGTCCACGGTAGATAATGCTGTCGCCAATGAGCTGTCCTTCTCGATCATAATCACAAGCAGATACGATTAAATCTACATCCTGGCGTTTGATTAATGTTTGAACAATTTTTAACTGCTTCGCTGCTCCACCATCTGTTTGTGCACGATTCCTTGGATTGCTTTTTACCTTATATTTAAATGTTGAAGGGATGAACGGGAAATTATCCATCTTCCAACTTTTCATCTTACTATCGTAGTCCTTAGCATCATATAATTCTACTAAATGACCAAAAGCCCAAGTAATAAGATAATCGTTTCCTTCAAAATAGCCGTCCTTTTTTGTTTTTATTTTTAATGCATCGGCAATGTTTTTTGCTACGGATGGTTTTTCTGCTAAAATTAATGCAAGTCCCATTTTTAGGTTTCCCTCCCTATTCTATGTTTGAGATATTGTATTTTTTTCTTCGGTTGAAAAGCTTAGTAATATATCTTTTTTATAGTTGCAATCAGTTCAGTTCATTAAACGAAGTTGGCCATTGCTCTACTTAATGACTACTCCAGAAATACACTTCAACTTTACGCATAGCTTGCAGTTTATCTCAACTAGTCATTATCATCATTTACTATATATAAGACTCCATATATAATATTAAACCTTAAAAACGAACGTATATTCTTTTTACCAGTTTGGATGATTTATCGCAAAAAGTCAATCAAAAATGGATACTGGAACGGTTCAAAAACTATGATAACGATGCAAGTTAAAGAAGAGGAACGAAGAGGTTGTCGAAGAAAAAATTGAAGAACTTGAAGATACACGAAGTCATGTTTTTGCTATCGGTATGGCTGCTGTTTCATTAGAATTGTTCCTTATACTGGAAAAAGCCCTTGTTCAAGCGCTCGTATTAATCCCGCGCTCAAACAATTGACAAACAAACAGTCAAATCAAAACGCCCATCTAAGTTTAAAGTAAATAAAGATTCCTCTATATTAACCAAGTGCTACATCTAAGATCATCATAATTGTAAAACCAATCATTAAACTCATCGATGCCAAATCCTTATTCCCTTCTTCTTGAGACCCCGGAATCACCTCTTCCGTCACAACAAAGATCATCGCACCTGCTGCAAAGCTTAGTGCATATGGCATGATTGGCTCTACTAGAGTAACCAACAGGACACCTATTACTGCTGCAACTGGCTCAACCATTCCCGAAAACTGTCCGTACAGAAAGCTCTTTCTCCTTGAATACCCATCCCGGCGAAGTGGCATTGATACGGCCATTCCCTCTGGTAGATTTTGAACCCCCATCCCAATTGCAAGTGCAATTGCCCCAGCTAATGATGCCTGACTAGAACCACTGGCGACGGCACCGAATGCAACACCAACGGCCAAACCTTCAGGTATATTATGCATGGTGATTGCTAGAACAAGCAAAGTACTGCGTTTTCTTTTTTTAGGTTGAATCCCTTCCGCTTCATGCATCGGTGCATTCGGATGTAAGTGTGGAAGTATTTTATCAAGACTTGATAAGAAAATCCCCCCTAACATAAATCCAATTGCTGCCGGAAGCCAAGCTGGAGCACTACTACCACCTGCTCCTATTTCAAGTGCGGGTGATAATAAAGACCAAAAGCTGGCCGCAATCATCACACCTCCTGCAAATCCTAGCATTGCATCCATAAACTTTTGATTTACTGTTCTTGTTGTAAATACAATTGCCGCACCTAGTGCAGTCATACCCCAAGTGAATAAACTCGCAATTAACGTTTGAACAAGGGGATCAAGCTCTAAGAAAAAATCGACCATATGAAAAGACTCCTTACTTAAAATATTTACAAAAATATGCAACTACGTTAAAATGTTTACCCCAGCAAAAACTTTAACCCCAAGAAACAAAAATGTCAATTAATTAGCAGTGGTCTATAGATATTATGATTGTTTACGTTTTATCAGTGCAATCTTTTCACCCCGCAAACTAGTTTATTAGTACCCTCTATACCCAGATCTAAATATTATCATTCGTTTTTTTCTCAATCTATGAACTACATGGATAAATCTGTTAATATTCAGCCGAAAAAGTCGATAATATTGACAATTTCATCCTCGATTAACTTTCCATCCTCTTCATTTAATAAATTATTTATCATTATTGAGAAAATCAAGTTATTGTGATTTTTCGTTGTAATATAACCTGAGAGTGTGCTCACACCTTCTATTGTCCCCGTTTTCGCCTTTACGAGTATACCTTTCATTCTTTCTCGCAACGTTCCACCAACCATCCGATCATCCTCCCCTGCAGCAGGAAGTGCATTTAGAAATGAAGGAAACCAGTCCGCTTTTTGTACTTCGTATAGAAGATGCGTTATTTCATTAGCTGGAATTAGATTATTATGGGATATACCTGATCCATCTTTAATTTGTATCGTTTCCATATTAATACCTAGTTTAACCATCTCCCGCTTCACGACTGCTAGTCCATTCTTCCAGCTTCCTTCCCCATCAACTTTCTTGCCCATTTCTTTAACTAAAATCTCCGCATGGCCATTATTGCTAAGTTTCATTAGTGGAATCAGTAATTCAACTAATGGAATCGAATTACGTGATACGATCAATTGGCTATCTTTAGGAGTATTTCCTAGCCTTGAGGCTCCACGATGGATTATCCCCTCTTTTTCCAATACACGAGTAAAAAGATTCAATGCATACAGTGACGGATCTGGGACAGACATAAATTCCTTTCGCTTCACTGAACCGAGCATTAAATTTCCATTGATACAAATGACATTTGAACCATAGCCTCTTGTAATAACGAGCTCATCTTCTGATGCTTCTTCTGCTGTCACCGCATTATTTTCAATCTCAATAATATCAGTTTTTGGAAAAATGGAATAAGCTGGTTTGTCGCCAATAACATTAGCAGCTGTCACTTCAACAATGATTGAACCAGTATCATAATCTTCGTTCGGCGATGCTGTTAATGCGGATACTTGGGCACCATAATAATATTGCTCATCCGTCCAAACTAGATCAGGAGAAATCCGGTCCTTGTCATACCAAGTATCATCACCGATGATATCTCCTTCAATTTTATTGATTCCATTACTGAGTAATTGTTTGGAAAGACTAATAATAGCGGATGGTACTAAGGTGGGGTCACCTTTTCCAACAAAATATAAATTGCCCTTCAATGTCGCTCCTACAGTAGTCCCGGTCATTCTTATCTCTGTTGGAAATGTATAATCCTTGCCAAGAACAGCTAATGCAGCTGCACTAGTAAATAGTTTCATATTTGACGCTGGATGCAGACGAACACAGCTCATATGTTCATATAGTTTTTCACCTGAAGATTGTGAGAGGATACAAACACCAATTAACGAACCGCGTAATTTTATTTCGTTTTTAATATAGTTATCAATTTGCTCCTTCATTATTTGTCCCCTTGTATATAGATTGAGAATTAGTGATGCACTGTTAACCTATTTCTACAGGATATCAGCAGATTCCTCTATTGGATTTTCTAACTATTTTATGTTGTAATCCTTTACTTATTATAAAAAAAGTTTAATTTATAGTATCATTGCCCTTACTTTGGAACATTTTCTTCATATAATACTAAGGTAAACTGGAATGGGGGTGACAAAATGAGTGAACAATACGGTGGCGGTGGCGGTAGTTATGGTAACAGTGGATTTGCATTGATTGTTGTTCTATTTATCTTGTTAATTATTGTTGGAACTGCTTTTATTTATAATTAAGTCTTAACTAGCATCATATCATCAGCTTATCTATATTTCCTCCTCGATCGGATAGCGGTTGATTAAATCAATTAATTTGGGATGCTTTTGCATCCCTTTTTTACTTTCGCGAATTAGCAATGACCTTAGTTACAATTGTCTAAATAAATTAAAAAGAAATGACCTCTCTTTTTAAAGTGTAGGTCATTTCTTTTATCCTTAAAAATCTACATATGGAACTTGTTGAAGCATCCTCTCAAAAAATTGAATGGCAAGTTTAGAAAGACTTCCATCATCACGCATTCCTTGTAATGCTTGGTTATAATTTCAACGTCAATTCGCCCACTCTCTATCGAGCTATCAATACCCATAATCTCAAATGTTATATCTAGTTCTAGACAATCTGCTTTCCCGCATTACTTCTACACCATAGCCAGCAAGCTCATCTTCATTGCCTTTTCCATCTTCATAATACGAAGCTGGAAACAACGTACCGGAAGTTCTTACAACAATTTCTCCATCTTCTTGATTTTCTCCCCATTTACAATCCGTGTTATTCGAATCATTACTACTTGTTTCATTTTCACTTAGATTTCCACAGGACCACAGAATAAATGAAACCATTAATAAAACAATCAATATCCAAAAATACTTATCACCTAGACCCTTGAACGGCATTCAAGATTTGAAAAACGAAGAGCGATGTAATCAAGCAAATACAATCTTACATTATTTCTAGGAAATAAGAGAGAATAATTAATAAAGGAGGTAATTGCATTGGTAAAAGGGAAAACAAAAACGAAGAATAAAAACAAGGAAGAGCTAAACGAGATGAAGAACAAAAATAAATTTAAACGGAACCGGCCCCCTGGCAATTAACTGAGAATAGCAATACCACTGGCATCAGTGGTATTGCTTGAATTAGAAATATTTCAGTTTTAATTTCTGGGAATAAATATCTTCAAATTTTATATTTCACCAATGAAAAATAAACAACTAACGACATCATACTACAAATGATAATCACAATTCCCATCGGTAATGCATTGTATTCCCCTCCAAGACCAACCAGCGGGGAAACGAGCGCACCACCACCAAAAGGAAGAATACCTAAAAATGCGGAAGCACTCCCTGCTGATTTCCCTTGTCGTTCCATCCCTAGTGAAAAACTAGCAGTTCCAACCATTCCCATACTTGATACAACGAGGAAAAGTGCAGGAATTAAAGCCCATAATGGAAGTGTAAACAACACAGCTATTAAGAGTAGGATACTACCAATAACAGAGATCATAATACCTATTAATAATAGGGTCAATTCATCCATTTTATTAGCTAACCTACTTGTTAATTGGGCTGCAATTATAATCCCCACGCCGTTCGCCGCAAATATTAGTGAGAATTGCTGTGGTGTTACCCCATAAATATTTTGCAATACAAACGGTGATCCAGCGATGTACGCAAACATACTCATCGATATAAAGGATTGGGCAAGTGCAATCCCCATGAATACATGATCTTTCAATAGAACACGAAACGTTTTTAATACTGCAACAATACTTGCCTCAGACCTTTTTTCAATTGGCAACGTTTCAGGTAGTGATACGATTACAGATAATAACATGATGAGTCCAATCACGCTTAGAATAACAAATACTGCCGGCCACGAAACCCAATTTAATACAGCTCCACCAAATATCGGTGCTAAAATTGGGGCAGCACCATTAACAAGGGAGAGCAGTGCAATAAATTTCGTCAAATCTTTTCCAGTATACATATCACGTGCAGATGCACGAGCAATAACAATTCCTGCTGCACCCGATACCCCTTGAATAAATCGTAATCCAATGAACACCCAAATATTTGGGGCAAATACACAAAGGAGTGATGCAACAGAATAAATAATCAATGTTGATACTAGCGGACGCCGTCGTCCCTGAATATCACTTAATGGGCCAAAGATAAGCTGTCCAGTCGCAAGTCCTAACAAGCAGGCTGTTAAACTTAATTGGGCAAGAGATGCAGTCGTGTGTAAATCAACGGTTACTATAGGAAGTGCCGGTAAATACATATCCATTGATAATGGTCCAAATGCGGTGAGCAATCCTAGCAATAAGACAATCCACACTTTACTGAATCGATTTGGCTTCAGCTGGCTTTCAACTTTATTTTCTAGTCCATTCATAAATCGATTCTTCCCTCTCTAAAAAACATCATGTAAAATAGGATAATTCTAATTAAGTAAATCCAATAATAGAATAGGAACTGGACGGATGATGATTCTCGACACGAAAAAAAGGAGCTTCCACCTAAATTTATAGTAGTGAAAGCACTTTTTATATAAATGCTACTCTCCAAACTGAAACGCTGTATTCCGCCGCTATTCTTATCTTGTATTAAAACTCTTCATATTCTGCCGGATCCTGGTTTTTATTTCTACCATCTGGACGAGTAAGTTCTGCAACCAGTTCCATTTCTGCATCACTTAGTGAGAAATCAAAAATCGATATATTTTCCAGCTGGCGAACAGGCGATGCAGACTTAGGAATAGGAATTGCTCCAAGTTGGTGATGCCAGCGTAAAATGACCTGTGAAATAGTCTTATTATGTGAATCAGCAATTTTCTGCAATTTATCGTTTTGTAATACATCATTTGCTCTTGCGAGCGGACTCCAAGACTCTGTTTTCACGTTATGTTCCATATGCCATTTTCTTTGCTCTTCTTGATTGAAAAATGGATGTAATTCGATTTGATTAATACTTGGTAATACACCAGTCTCCTTCTCTAATCGAACTAAATGTTCTGGCAAGAAATTACAAACTCCGATTGAACGAATGAGTCCCCATTTTTTAGCATCAATTAATGCTTGCCAAGCTTCAACATAATGATCCTGCTTCGGATTTGGCCAATGAATTAGATATAAATCATAGTAATCTAGATTTGCACGGTATAAAGATTCCTGAATTGTTGTAACTGCTTTATTGTACTCATGATAGCGTCCAGGTAGTTTCGATGTTATTCGTAATTCCTCTCTTGGAACAGTGCTGCGGCGAATTGCCTCCCCTACCGTACCTTCATTTTCATAATTATAAGCGGTATCAATTAGTCGATAACCTATTTCAATAGCACTTGTTATCGCGCTCGCACCCGCATTTCCGTTAAGCCCATATGTACCAAGACCAATAACCGGAACTGAAGTCCCATCGTTTAATGTAATTTCTTCAACCGTTTTACTCACTAATAATCTCCCCTTTAATCAGTATTAAAATCCTATCATCAATGCATTTAGCGTACCATTAACAGGTTGC
Source organism: Oceanobacillus chungangensis (assembly GCF_003369565.1). Lineage (GTDB taxonomy): Bacteria > Bacillota > Bacilli > Bacillales > Amphibacillaceae > Oceanobacillus > Oceanobacillus chungangensis. The sequence continues at coordinate 371,862 of NZ_PIOD01000011.1, forward strand.
GAAATTCAAATAATTCAGCTTATTAATGAGTGTCTGCCTCTTCCCGATTAATGTAGAATTTTTTAGTCCGGATACTTAAATTATAGCTATATACAGTTTACAAAGTGTTTACATATTGAAATTTCTGGTAAACTGTATTAGAACTTAATCAAATTAATTAACTGGGGGTAAAAGTATGGTACTGCCTAACTTTGAAGAAAATTTACAAAAATATGCGAAATTATTGGTTGCCAAAGGAATTAATGTTCAACCCGGTGATTGGGTGAAAATGACGATCAACGTTGACCAAGCACCATTAGCACGACTAATTACTAAGGAGGCATATGCACTAAAAGCTGAGAAAGTTATCGTCAAATGGGCTGACGATGAAATTGGCCGAGAACATTACTTAAATCAGTCTACAGAGGTATTAACGGATATTCCTAAATATGAAATCGAAGAATCTGAAGATCATGTATTGAATCATCGCGTAAGTCGCCTTTCTATTATTTCTAGTGACCCTGGCCTGCTAGATGGAGTTGATCCAAAAAAAATAGCAGCATATCAAAGAGTTGCCGGCAAAGCTTTTGAAGCAACAAGAATTGCAACTCAAAACGATGATTTAAAATGGACGGTCGCTGCAGCAGCTGGAGCAGGCTGGGCTGCAAAAGTATTCCCAGACTTAGAAACAAGCGAAGAACAAGTAGATGCATTATGGGATCAGATTTTTAAAACAAGCCGTGTGTATGCTGATGATCCAATTGCAACATGGGATGAGCATAAAAAAACATTGAATGAAAAAGCAGCAAAATTAAACGAAATCCAATTCGATGCGTTACACTATACAGCACCTGGAACAGATTTAACATTAGGACTTCCGAAAAACCATATTTGGGCTAGTGCTGAAAGTTATAATCCAAAAGGTGAAGAATTTATTGCTAATATGCCGACAGAAGAAGTGTTCACTGCTCCAGATACACGTCGGATGGATGGCGTCGTAAGAAGTACGAAGCCACTTAGCTATGCTGGTACACTCATTGAAGGAATTGAAGTTCACTTCAAGGATGGGAAAATCGTTGATATTACCGCAGAAAAAGGCGATGAAACAATTAAGAAATTAGTGAATGATAATGAAGGTGGAACAGGATTAGGTGAGGTTGCGCTTGTGCCAGATCCATCTCCAATTTCACAATCGGGAATTACTTTCTTTAACACATTATTTGATGAAAATGCATCAAACCATTTAGCAATTGGATCTGCCTACCCAACTACAATTGAGGACGGTACTAAAATGAGCCAAGAAGAATTGCAAGAGCATGGAATGAATACATCTACTGTTCACGTTGACTTTATGATTGGTTCAGACAAAATGGATATTGATGGAATCAAGCAAGATGGAACAATCATGCCAATTTTCCGTAATGGGGACTGGGCATTTTAAATTCATGTGAAGAGCTTTAAGTAAATAACAATTCCAAGAGTTAGGAAGTTAGTCTCCTTCTCTTGGAATTACTTTTTTTATCGATCAAAATGTTAATCTATACATTTACGTTCATTATTAAAACTTAACTCTGTAAAATATCACCTCTTATTCCGCTAATAACAAACTTCCTTGTTTATAATCATCTTCTCTCTCCTGTTCAGGCAAAAGTCAACCACCAGTCGACCAAGCAATATGTGTCACATTTTCCTCATTTATTCCTTTTTTCCCCAAATAATCCGAACTCTATGCCATAATTGGACCGAGTAAACCTGCAGTCGCTGAAGGCTCTACTTGTATATTTTATGGTATCATTCTATTCAAATAATGTAATTTAAACTACAACTACAAACTTCTTTTCTTTCCAGAGCAGAAATGAAAAAGAACTTACATCCTACTGAAATGTAAGTTGTAAGTTCACTCTTATATTAATTACCCTACTCGACCTGCAGTAATTCCTTCGTAAATTGAATATCATTAGTGAAATAACCGTCCACATTGAGCAACTTTACTCTCTCTTGTTCCTTTCTCTCCGTCTCCAAATCATTGAAGAACACATGAACTTCTTTCCCTTGGCGATGCAATGCATTGACATTCTTTGTAGTGACATCAGAAGCTTCCATCCCGATGAACGGATAGTCTTCCCTTATCGCTTGCTTTAAGTTAAACTTTTCTTTTCCAAATAATAAGGTTAACTGCACTCCAGGCACTAATTCTTCAATCTTTTCTAAACTTTTCTGTGAAAAAGACTGTATCGTAACGAGATCTTTCTCGATTAGATCATATTCATTTAGCATCTGTACCAAGGTTTCTTCCATTGCTAGTTCATCATGTACTAATCTTGTTTCTATATAATAATGCTCACTGTCTCTAAATGTATCAAGAATCTCTTTTAACGTCGGTATCTCTTCAACTTGATTACTAAAAACATCTATCGTTAGAATTCCCTTTATTTCATTGAGTTTATAGTTAGAAACTTCGCCAGTACTATTCGTAGTTCGATCAATTGTCTTATCATGCATCGCTATTAGTGTGCCATCCTCTGTCATACGTAAATCAATTTCAAGCGCGTCGACACCATCTTCTGCAGCTATTTTATATGCACTGATGGTACTTTCGTTGAAACGATCCATTGCACCACGATGGGCAATTATTTTTGGAAAGTCAGCTACCATCGGCTCTACCTCACGCTCACTATATACATAGTAAATAAGCAAATTCGTGATGCCAATAAACAGAATAAACCCTATAACCTTTTTAGACAAATGATTTTCTTTCACTTCGGTAAAATAATGCTCTTTCTGGGAAATCGGTAATTATCGCATTTACATTTAAATCCAATAATTGCTTTATTTCATCTTTATCATTCACTGTCCAAACACGTATTTTTTCAAATATTTCTTTCAAATAGTAAGCATCCGATAAAGCGACATGTTTTGAAATATGTAATGCTTCTAAGTCTAAACCTTGAATGTAATCCAGTGGATGTGAAATCCGTTGATCAAGTAACCAGGCAATTTCAGCATACTTATTCAGCTTTTTAATCCGTAATAAAGTTGGTAGATGAAATGAAGAAAATATTATTTTCCGACCATTTCCAAACTGCTCCACAATTGATAATACTTTCTCTTCGATGCCCTCGTAATTAATTAAATAAGTTTTCAATTCAATATTTAATTCGATATCATATGGTGCAAGTAATTCTAATACTTCCTTAAGGGTTGGCACACGTTCTGCTACCCACGATGCTTCATCATATTCAGGAAAATGTGCATAATTAACACCAGCACTAAACTGTTTTACTTCTAATAATGTGAAGTCCTTAATATACCCATTGCCATTAGTCGTTCTGTCTAAAATTTCGTCATGGATGACGACTACTTCGCCATCTTTTGTTAACTGAACATCTAATTCAAGTCCATCGACACCTTGCTCAATTGCTTTTTGAAATCCTAATAATGTATTTTCCGGATAAGTTCCCATACATCCTCGATGCCCATATATTTTTGTCGCAGTCATCTTAACATCCTCCTAATAGGTTAATTAGAATACAGACCAATTCTCATTACCATTATTGCTTAGAAAACTAAGGTTTAACCAATCCTTTTTGGTGACAGCCTTAGGTGAAGTTCGGTTAAAGACACGACGTCCTGGGACTGCGATTACTCGCCCCACCCGAAAATCTTTGTCGCAACACCGAACTGACCTACATCCTGTAGGACCCACTTATTCGCTCAGAAATTCGTTATACTTTCTTACCTACCAAAGAGAGAATAAAGCATTTTGCATTGCTTTATTCTCTCTATTTAACAACCTTTATTAAACACTTTAAGCTTATTCCCCTCGAGCTGCGTTAGCTTGCTCAATTGCAGCATTAAATTGATCTACTGCAGTATTATATGCATCGTCTACATCTCCGCCATTATATACGGTTTCCAATGCTGTTTCCATAATTTTACGACCTTCTGGAATCATATCCATTAAAGCACCTTGTGTAGCATATGAAGCTTCTGTTGCTTGTAACTGGTCTACTGTAACTTGTAGTTGTGGCATTTCTACATAAGCATCTTTTACAACTTGTTCATCATATGCAGCTGGATTAATGGCAAAATATCCGGTTCCTACATGCCATTCTGCTTGGATTTCAGGTGTTTGTAAATACTTCATGAAGTCCCATGCAGCGTTTTGTTCTTCTACGGATTTACCATCGATCATCCATAGACTTGCACCACCGATGACAACACCAGCACGTTCTTTTGCTTCTGGATGTGGTAAAAATGCAATCCCAACTTCAAATGGTGCATGATCAATAACATCTCTTGAACTTGCAGAAGATTGCAAGAACATCGAAACATCACCAGCGAGGAAACCAGCCATCATGTTATCACCATTAGTACCATAGTTTGCAAATGTTTCATCATCAACCATACGTTTTACCCATTCAAAAATGGATTTACCTTCTTCTTCTGTCCACCCAATTTCAGTCGGCGTATCTGTTCGTCCATTGTCATTATTCAATAATAATGCACCTTGGTTTGCTAATAATTGCTCATATAACCAACCATATGCTTGTAATGCAAAACCTTTCATATCTGGGTTTGATTCTACAATTGCTTTACTTGCTTCTTCTACTTCTTCAAACGTTTCTGGGGGTGCTTCTGGATCTAGTCCAGCAGCTTCAAATGCATCTTTGTTGTAATACATTACAGGAGTAGAAGAGTTAAATGGCATTGAATAAAATGTACCATCTAAAGAGTAGTAATTTACAATGTTCTCCTCTAGCCCATTCATATCATAGCCATCTGCATTAATTAACTCTTGGATAGGTACAATACTCCCACTATTGATCATTGACATCGTACCAATTTCAAATGTTTGAATCATATTTGGTACACTATCTGTACCAGCAACACTATTAAACTTTGTTAATGCTTCATCATATGTACCTTGATATTCTGCATTAACTTGCACTGCATCCTGAGAGTTATTGTAGCTATCGACAATTGCATTTAATGCTTCTTGGCCAGCCCCGCCCATTGAATGCCAAAATGTTACAGTTTGTTTCTCGCCAGTTGCTTCACTAGTTTCTGCTGAAGCTTCAGCAGTATCTGAATCAGTTGCACCACTAGTTTCCGGTTCTTCCGTATCTCCTTCTTCACTACATGCTGCAATGAAGAGCACCAATCCTAACATCAGTACTGCGATTAGCTTTTTCATTCTCTTTACACTCCCCTGTTATATTAAAATTATATAGTTATCCTGCCGTTGATCGACAGTATGACTCATGATTAAGTTTTTCTATTTCAAAGCGCCTTCTGTTAAGCCCTTTTGGAGCTTATTTTGGCTTATGAATAAGAGAATTAAAGTAGGAATAACAACGATTATCGCACCCGCCATAATGACGCCCCAGTCATTTAATTGCTCCTGTGTTTGTAGTTGTTTTAACCCAATCTGAACGGTGCGAACACTGTCATTTGTCGTTGCTAGAAGTGGCCATAAGTACATGTTCCAAGATGTTAAAAACCCGTAGACACCTAGCGTTAACAAACTCGTTCTTGAAACTGGCAAAACAACAGATAGATAGAATTTGAAATCACCCATACCAGCAATTTGACTTGCTTCTCGCAATTCTTTCGGGATTTGTTTGAAATTCTGTCTTAGCAAAAATGTGCCAAATGCTAATGCAAAAAATGGAATGGATAACCCCTCGTACTTATCAATCCAACCTAAATCACGAATCGTATGAAAGTTAGGAATGATAGATGCTTCAAATGGAACCATCATCGTTGCAATAAATAGATAAAATAATAGATCTCTTCCTTTAAATTCTAAGAAGACAAAAGCATATGCTGCTAAACTAGATAAAATCAACTGTCCAAGCATAATTAAAGCTGAAATGATAAAACTATTAAATAAATATTTCAGTAAAGGAAATTGCCCAAATGCTTTCACATAGTTATCAAATGACAACATAGTTGGGAAGCTACCAGTCATAATATCTTTGTTTGACATGAAGCTCATCACCAAGGCCATTAGCGTTGGCGCGAAAACGATAAATCCTGTGATAAAAAGTAATACATAGAATATAATCCTTTTGCTGATTGGCATGGTCATTGATAATGAACCTTCCTTTCACCAAATTTAAACTGTAAAAATGTCATGATTAAAATAATAATAAAGAGTAAAACTGCTTGTGCACTTGCAGATCCAAATTTATAGTTTACAAACGCTTCTCGGTAAATGGAATATACGACTAGGTTTGTAGAATTAACTGGACCACCCTGTGTCAAAATATCAATTTGCCCAAATGTTTGAAAGGCATTTATAATTGTAACCGTGACGACGAAAAACAATGTCGGTGAAAGCATTGGGATGGTAATCCTTCTTACTTTATAAAAATACCCCGCACCATCAATGTCTGCACTTTCATACAAATAAGAATCGATCGACTGTAATCCACCTAATAATATAAGAAATGTAAAGCCAATATTCATCCAAATCGTCGTAATTGACACTGCAAAAAGTGCCCAGTCAGGATCCGTCAGCCACCCTATCCCATCTATTCCTAGCGTTTCTAAAATCATATTCAGTAAGCCAATTGACGGGTGGAATAAATACAACCAAAATACAGAAGCCGCTGCAACCGATATTCCCATTGTCGATGAATAAACCGTACGAAAAAATCCAATTCCCTTCAATTTTTCGTTAGCAATCATCGCTAAAAACAAGCTAATAATTATCGTAAATGGCACCGTATATAAGACAAATAAAAATGTTGATTTCATACTCTGCATAAAGATTGGCGAGGTAAATAGGTTTACATAGTTTTGCCAACCAATAAAAACCGTCGTCTCACCTGCCGCATTCGTTAAGAAAAAACTTAAATAAATGGTTCTTCCGAGTGGATAAAATAGAAATATACTAAATAAAATTATCGAAGGCAGTAAAAACAGCATCCCTTTTATAAAACTCTTCGCTCTTTGTCTCTTTTTCACTTGTTCAAAATTAATCTGACCTATTTGTGCATCTTGAATAACAATATTTTCTAAACTCATACCAGCACGACCTCTTGTTTCTTTCCAGCTTTTGCAGATTTTATTAATAATCCCGTTTTCGAATCAAAGAAACATAGATTTTCAATATTTATATGTACCGGTACAACATCCCCTACAGTAATATCCCACTGTCCTGGCCACTTTGCTGTCCATAACTCTGAACCAATATCAAATGCGATTGATGTTTCATTTCCTAAGTGCTCGACATTTACAACCTCTAAATGATGGGTTGTAAAGTTATTTGTTCCTGGGAAAATATGTTCTGCTCTTATTCCAATAGTTACATTTTCATTTCTTGGTATATCATCCTGTATCGGATCTACTTGAATATTAAGTACATTTTCTACTATTAGTTGACTCTGATTCCCATTGAAAACTGCTTTACCTAAATTCATTTTTGGTGTCCCAATAAAAGAAGCGACAAATAAATTAGCTGGTTCATTATAAAGCGTGATCGGTTTTCCCACCTGCTGAATCTTACCATCATTGAGAACCATGATTCGATCCCCCATCGTCATCGCCTCCACCTGATCATGTGTTACATATACCATTGTTAAACCTAATCTTCTTTGCAGGCGGCGAATTTCAATTCGCATATGTGCCCGAAGCTTTGCATCTAAATTAGACAGCGGTTCATCCATTAAGCAAAGCGGGGCCTCACTTACGACAGACCTCGCTAACGCAACTCGTTGTCTTTGGCCACCAGAAAGCTCCCGGGGCTTCCTCTTTAATAGTTCGCTTAACCCCATCATTTTCGCAGTCTCTGTAAGTCTTCTACGCTGTTCCTTCTTATCTACTTTCTTAGCATTTAAACCAAACAAAATATTTTGTTCGACCGATAAATGCGGATATAAGGCATAATTTTGAAAGACCATTGATAGATTTCTATCTTTAGGTGGTATATGGTTCACCACTTTATCGTTAATTTTTAATTTACCCGCTGTTATATCTTCTAGGCCTGCAATCATTCGAAGTAAGGTACTTTTTCCGGAACCTGATGGACCAACAAGTACAAAAAATTCACCTTCTTCAATCGAAAGATTAATTTCATTCAATACGCTTTTTTGCTTATCGTATGACTTTGAAATATTAATCAAATCAATCTGTCCCATAAGCGTACCTCCTTTTTTTCTTTTGCAAGTTCCATTTAATCATATTTTTATCTTTAAAAGTTTTGATTTACCGATTCATTACAACGAGTTAACAGTAGATTAATATCGTTAATAATGCGTTTACATTTTTTAGGCATAAAGGTTCATTCTTCACTGGGGAATTAGGTATTTCGAACTTTTCATTTCATTTATTATCTCGTGTATTGTTAGAAGCAAACGATTAGCTTTACAATATCCGACCACGATGTTACGATTTGGGCAACTTATCTTGCTAAGCACTAGGGGAACTGTCAATCTGGCAGCGATCTTTGTTCAGATCCTATACTCGAACTAGATAATTCTAGCGTAAGGAAGTGCAGTCAGCATTGCAGTAACATGTAACTGCATTTCATTTTGGGATGTAGTTTTTTTAAAGAACAGGGAGGTACTTATAATGGATTATCAAAATCAAACTTGTACAGAAAGTGATGTTGCTGGAGCTAGCTTCTCTATTCATCCAATGAGTAATCGTTTCATTGAGATTATTAAATCCGCACTAACTGATGTAGATACAAGTAAAGTTAATTTGATAACGGATGATGTGACGACAACAGTTAAGGGAAATTTGGTACATATATTTGATGTAACGAAAGCAATGTTTCTCCATGCTGCAAAAACAGGTGAACATGTTGCTTTTCAAGCTACTTATTCCTTTGGATGTCCAGGGGATTCCAAAGTGGAAAATGATATGGAAGATTATGAGGACCCTATCAACGCAGAATTAGTAAAAGGAATCGAACAATATGTTGCAGCGAAGTTTTCATTATATCCATTTGGTGGAGATAATTATATGGATATTATTCACAAGCAAATTGAAGCAATGAGAAAATATGTTACCGTGAGCGCTGCAAATTACTCCACTCGTCTTGATGGAGATGCATTGACAATTTTCGAGGGGTTAGAGCAAGTTTTTAAAGCAACAATAGATAGTGGATCAAATCATACAGTAATGACAGTATCTATTTCAGCGAATAGTCCTTCCCATATGAAAAAAGGTATTATAGAAAAAACAATAGATTTATAGCTTCGAATTGATATACCTGTAATTTTAAAGGGAAATCAAATGATGATTTCCCTTTTGCAGATGGCAAATATGATCTTCTCTCCGGCCTCAACCAATTGTGACGGAAGGTTTCTCCTGTATACTGATTATCTGGTCAAACAAACTTTTCACTGTACCTACTCCAACGTTATCATATTTTGCTAGAATAACTAATTCTCTAGGCAATTGTCCAACCGTTTCGATTTGATCCGCATGCAACTGTTTTAATAGACTAGGAAAGCCAGCAAATAATTTTGCTGTTAATGGTGTTGCTGCTATCTTTTCTGTTATAATCAAATAATCAGTTTTGAAGAAGAAAAGTAAGTCTCCTGGTCTCTCAACCATTATATTTCTACGTACCTTCTCTTCTTCTATATAATTTTTAAGCTCGGCAAATAATATTTCCTCATTCTTTTCACTAAAACGTTTGACGTGCTTGGATAGCCCTTCAAGATTATTTGGCAGTTCACTCATAATCCGAGCTTGTTGTTCAGCCCCTAAGCGAATTAAAAATGTTTCTGACCGTTCAAAACGCTGTGGTAGTAAAAATGCATCCCGAAGAAAATACGGAACCTCTAGTTCCTTTCCTTTATAGATGAGATTCCGAATAGTAGTAAATCCAGGGGAAGCAACTTGTGATAGGTTTTCTGCCCTGATTACTTTCTCCACTTCCACGCTTGTTTGTTGTTGTTCTTCTTTTAACGTTGTCGTTAACAGCGCTTCAAGTGCACCTAATCTCACCTCGATCTCCGATATATCATAGGATTCAGACGCTTGTGGAGTTGGGTCCTGATACTCCGGAAATTCAAATTCAACTGGTCCATACGTTTCTACATACCACCTTACAATCAAATAGACAGATTCCCATGATAACAATGCTTCAGAATAACGAAACTTTCGTGTATCATGTGCTGCCTGATTTCCCATCATTCGTACAGTATGCAATGCATCACAAATTTCAGACGTAATATAGCCATTGTCACTTAGAATATCTATTCTTTCAACTAAAGTTGTCCAAGATTCATTTGGCAGTTTTTCTATCTTCATTACAAATTGCAATATATTTTCCACAAAAACACGTGCATGTGTAAGCATCGTCCTTGGGCTAGTAAATATACTATTTTCCAACTCGCAAGCAATTAGCGCGAGTTCCTTATTTAATGGTTCTAAAAATTGATAATAGTTCTGTGTTTTCATGCTGATTATCTCCTATTAATTCTTGCTGGATATATTTTAACATAAATTGCCCTAGCATTTAACATGTGAAAGCTAATGGCTATTTCTGTAAGTTCCTAAATTTCACCTAGAAAATCCAATGTTCGACAATTAGTTATAATTTTCTTAATTTACTTTATTTTGTAAACAATTTGTAATCTTAGCGAAACCTATTTGTTATGGGTTTTGTGTTAGTATGCATTTAACGTTAAACAAGGGGGAAATACTCATGAAAAAAATAGTAATTGCTCTGGCTTTAATAATTTTAAGTTTTATTGCTTGGAATTCTAAGGTTTCTGCAGAAGAAATCGTCGTACATAAAGGGGAAACTCTATGGGACATTGCTCAAAGTGAGAACATTACTGTTGAAAAGTTGATAGAAATAAATAATCTCACATCTACTGTTATTTATCCTCAACAGGTGCTCTTAACTACAGAAGACACAGAGGACATAAAGAGTAATCATATAGTAGAAAAAGGTGACACTCTATGGGAAATCGGTCAAAAACATAATGCAACAGTAGAAAACCTCAAGAATTGGAATCAATTAGATAATGATATAATCTCTATCGGACAAAAACTAACCATTCATGGACCTAATATAGAGGCTATACCAGCAGAAACAAGTTCAAATGAAATATCTACAGACACTCAAACCGAGGAAGCGCCACCTGTACAGGAAGTTGAAACGCCGGTAACAAATGAACCAGATCAACATGAAAATACAGCAGTTGAAGACGAAAACATTTCAGGACACACTATTTCGGTTAAAGCGACAGCCTACACGGTGCAAAGTGCTGGTGGGTCTGGTGTTACCGCTACAGGAATTAACCTAAATGCCAATCCAAATATTAAATTAATTGCCGTTGATCCTAATGTTATTCCACTTGGTACGGAGGTTTATGTGGAAGGATATGGTTACGCAATAGCAGGTGATACGGGTGGTGCAATTAATGGAAATAAAATTGATGTTTACGTACCAACTAATCAAGAAGCATTTAATTGGGGCGTTCGAACGGTGAATGTTACTATAATAAATTAAGTTTGGAGTATTTCTCTAGAAAATAATCGGACAGTTTTAGAAACAGCAAGGAATGGTATAAGTACTATTCCTTGCTAAATTATTAACATAAACTTTCTTAGAGCATATAAAATCCAATCGCCATAATCACATATGCAGCAAATAATACAAGTCCATCAAACCAATTTGAGTCTCCGTCAACAGTAAGCATGATTACAAGTAGTACAGCAGTCACCATACTAATCAATTCAGGCCATGTAAAAACAAGTGGCATCGAAACAGGGAAAAATAAAGAAACGAGTACAAGTACTGGCGCAACAAACATTGCGACTTGCAGTGTAGAACCAACAGCAATTTCTACAGCAACATCCATTTTATTTTTAAATGCCATAATAACAGCAGATGCGTGTTCTGCTGCATTTCCAACGATCGCTACAATAATAATCCCAATGAATAATTCCGTCCACCCAAAAGTTTCTCCGACTGCACTAAATGTGTGAACTAAATTTTCCGATACATAAGCAACTGCAATAGTTGCTAATGCAAGGATGATTACTGCTTTCTTTTTACTCCATTCTGGTTCTTCCGATTCTTGATCCCTTATTTCCCGTTCATCATTATTTTGATAAACACCACGGTGAGTAACAAGCTTAAAGAGCAGCATGGATAGATACAAAAGGATTAAAACAATCGAAATACCGATACTTAGCCCCATCGTTTTCTGATTATCCATTGTATGTGTAAAAACTTCCGGAATAACAAAGGCAACGATAACTGCAAATATTAACAGTCCAGCATTATGTCGTGCATCATTTACATTGAAGGATTGCCGCTTATATTTCAGACCGCCTACAAAGAATGATAATCCAGCAACAAGCAATAAATTTCCTAAAACTGACCCTGTCAGAGATGCCAAAACAATTCCAACCAATCCTGCTTTTAATGAGAAAATGGAAATAATCAGTTCCACAGCATTCCCAAATGTCGCATTAAGCAGCCCACCTATTCTTGGTCCCATCACGATTGCTAAACTTTCAGTCGCTCGCCCGATAAACCCTGCCAAAGCAATAATAGTCAAACAATAAATAAGAAACATCATAACAGCTGACCAATGGAAGATGGAACCAATTATTGATAAAGGCAACCCAATTACAATGAGAATGATAAATAGTTTATTCACCTTAGATGTATGCCCCTTTTTTTTTGCTAATGTCATTATTATTCCCGCTTTGCTGAATTTTATTGGTATAGGTTGCAAAATTAGCTTTGACTGAAACAGATCGCAATTATTCTGGAATTTCATAAATTGAAAAACCATCTCCTCTATGTAATCGTACAAAAAGAGATGGTTTTTAATATGCATCCTAATCCATTTCAATAGGCGTACATACTGCATATAAGTTGTCGGTTATATTAGAAATATTGACTTCGATTACTTTATAACCTCCCTCAATGATTACTTCTTTATCTCCCATGATTGATTGGTCATTATTCATCACTTTTCTTCCTCCCTCATACTTTTCTCACACAGTAGCTAATATATGCTGGAGGGTGAAAAGTGTGCACCTAATTTGACGTTATATAATTAGAATTCATACAATGGACTTTATTGTGAATCACGTTTACCTTGCATAAGCTGTTTATCCTTTTTTCCATGTAACAAGTAGTAAATAAAAATACCGACTATAATTAATCCAACTAATGAAAGGTATAGTCCTCTGTAGCCAAATATAGGAATGACATATCCTAATACGAAGGGTCCGATACCAAGTCCTAAATCAAGAAATATGAAATACGTTGAGTTTGCAAGCCCCATTCGATGTGGTGGTGTAACTTTAATCGCAATTGCCTGTGTGATTGACTGATAATTCCCATATCCTAATCCAATAATTGCGGCAGCCAATATAAAGACAAAACTAGAATGAGTTCCGCTAAGAAGCAGCATGCCTATTGAAAAGAGTATAAGAGTTGGATATGCAATTACATTCCCACCTTTTGAATCAAGTAATTTCCCCGTAAAAGGTCTGGAAAGTATAATCACAATTGCATAAACTAAGAAGTAGAAACTGCCTGCTTGTACTAAATTAATCTCAATAGCATACGTAGTAATAAATGATAGAATACCCGAGTAAGCAAATGCCATGACAAACATTGCAATAGAAATTGGTAATGCTTTCGGTTCAAAGAAATTGGTAAGCTTAAACCCTTTTGTTTCTTTGCTTTCGACGTAATTCACTAGTGGTGCCCTCACACCAAATGCTAAAATTAAACTAACAAGCCCCATTACGAAAGAAAATACAAATATACTCGTATAACCTGCAATATCAATTAGGGCGATCCCAATTAATGGCCCGATAGCAGTTGATAATACTGCACTTAGACTAAAGTATCCAATTCCTTCGCCACTTCTACTTGAAGGTACAATCAAACCAATAATAGTTCCAGTTGCAGTTGTTGCTAATCCACAGCCTACCCCATGAAAGAATCGAATGGCAATCAGTCCATAAATATTTGTTGGGATAAAGTAAAGTAAGGTAAATACTAAGAAAATGACAATTCCAATAAGTAACATTTTCTTTGTACCTAATTTTTCTATTTGTTTCCCTGCATATAACCGCCCTACTAAAGAACCAATGATGAAAATACTTGCAACCAAACCAGCCATGCTAGCAGTAGTATTATATTCGTTCGTTGCATATGTTGCCATGGTTACTAATAATAGATACATTGACAGCATCATAAAAAAATTCACTGCTGAAACGGAGATAAAATCTTTTGTCCATAGTTTTTCTTTCCTCATCTATTTCTTCCTACTTTCTTAAATTCTCGTAAACCGTAGCTAATATTCTACTAACCGCTATTTGTTCTTCCTCACTGATTCCTTGTAATGCATCGACTTCAAATTGTTCGACAGTTTCTCTTATTTCAGTACAAACAGCTTCGCCTAATCTAGTAATCTCTATTCGCTTTTCCCGTTTGTCCTTTCCTGGTGTCTGCTCTACAAACCCAAGCTCCACCAAACGTTTAACGGTACGTGATATTGTCGGTTTCTCCACATTTTGGTGACTAGCAATTTCTACAATCGTAAGAGGACCTTCATTTTTTAAAAGTACTAAAGCAGACCATTGTGAGCTATGCAGTTGGTGCTTTGCTAAATGGACATTTAATTTACTTACAAATGGTCTGTACATCTTATGATAATGGTGAAAAAATAACTGATAAGGTTTCATAAACATCTTCCTCTCAATATAGTTACCTACCGTAACTAAATATATTAATATATCATATTTGGCCTTTGATGTTAAATGTTGATTAATCATACCTCCAACTAAATTGAATCCAGGAGTGGCACTCTCCATATTCGTAAAAATATACATTTTTCTGCCTTTACTGTCAATTGCTTTCCTTCTAATACTGCAGTAAAATAAGTCGTATTTAATTTACGTTTGGAAGGATTTTTGATATGAAAAGAAATATTGGATTTATCGGTACTGGAAATATGGCAAAAGCAATAATTGGAGGAATTATAAAATCAGGTTATACGCAGGCGCATGATGTCTACGCTTCAAATCGCTCCACTGCGAAATTAATTGATATTAAAGAAGAATACGGGATTAATATTTACGAGGATAATTTTTCTGTTGCAGAAAACTGTGATATTGTGTTCCTTTCTGTTACTCCAGATGTGTATCCTGATGTAATTGAAGAAATAAGAGATGGCATCCGTGAAGACGCGATTGTCATCCATATTGCAGCAGGACAAACAATAGCACAAAGTGAAAAACATTTCCAAAGAAGTATCAAAATTGCGAAAGCAATGCCGAATACACCTGTAACTGTTGGAGAAGGAATGACTTCAATTAGTTTTAATCGATTTGTGACTGATGAGGAAAAAGAAGAAATCCGAGCATTGTTTGAAAGCTTCGGAAAAGTAGAGTTCATTGATGAAAGTCTTATGAATATTGCAAGTGCAGTTGGCGGCTCCTCCCCTGCTTTCGTATACCTGTTTATAGAAGCTCTAGCAGATGCTGCAGTATTACATGGTATGCCCCGAAATAATGCATATAAAATCGCTGCCCAGTCGGTACTAGGTTCTGCTAAAATGGTATTAGAATCTGAAGAACACCCTGGAAAACTAAAGGATGACGTTTGTTCGCCTGGTGGAACAACAATCGAATCTATTGCTAGTCTAGAAGAGAACGGATTTCGTTCCGCAATTATTGAAGCTGTAAAAGCAAATATGGGCAAATTTAAGAAATAATCGCTCTCGCGCTTTAAAGATTAATGCTGGTCCAGGTTTTGAAGCTTAGACCAGCTTTATTTATTTCCCCTTCCGATATACAGTAGGCGTACAACCTATTTCTTTCTTAAACACTCGCGCAAAATAGGAAGAATCTTCATAGCCTACAATCCATGCGATCTCTTCTATCGCTAATGGCTCTGTTTCCAGCAAGTACTTCGCACGATTCATTCTTAACATCTGCTGGTATGCTGTAATGGTCATGTTTGTTTCCTTTTTAAAACTCCTAGAAAGATGGCTAGGATGCGTATTACAAGCTTTTGCAATTTCTTCCAGATTTAATTGCTGGTCATAATAAATTTGGATATGCTCAATTGCAATTTGGATTATTTTTGAATAATGACGTAATGCATTTTCAGAAACAAGGTCACAATATGCTGCAATCATATTATCTTGTAATTGATTTAGCGTTGCTAATTTACTTGAGTGTTCGATTTGCAGTGCATACTTCTCGGAGATCCGATGAATTAATATCGTAGGAACATTACTATTTCTTGCTGCAATTCGCAGCATAGTATTCATTACAATTAAAATATTTTTCACTCTTCTTATTGGCTGATTCGGAAAGCGTTCAGAAAAAGAAAACAATAAATTACCTGAGCTAATGAGTTTTAATGCCTCTGTTTTATTTCCCTGCTCAACAGCAAACATAAAATCCTTTTCAATACTATAACGGAGTTCTACTATCTCCGCTTCTTCATCTAAATTCGTGTTTGTCTGCCGATTATATTCCGCTTCTTTTGTTTTATCCGCAACAATAATAGTGTGATCCATTTCATTTTCCAGCATTGTGTCAAAAAGTCTCAGCATACTAGCATAACTGCTAGCTTGATCAGTGGTGAGTACATAAATTTCATCAATTATCCCTCGCAGTTCTTCTCCCTTCATACTACTTAAATTATATTCTCTGGATAAGCTATATACGTTGGGTGTTGTATCTAAATATGGACCAATGATAACTGTATACTCATCTCGTTTTTTTAAAAAGCGGAATCCTAGGTAATGCAGCCCCCATTCATTAATATATGAATAAGCTTTTCCATTTCGCTTCATATTATGATGTAAATCTAATATATCTGCCTGATCATATCCTGGTACATATTCTGGAATCGTTAATAATTCATGATAATAAATGAAATCGCTATACTGATCCAATACATATATATTTAAATTAGTAATCTGTTGTATTTTCAATGCAGTTGTAATTAATCGTGATTGTTTCATGTTACTCCCCCAAAGTAAAATAATGATAAATTTGATATTTTAATCCTATTTATGTTAAAAAAGTCCTAACAATATTTTCTAAACTTAATTATAATTGTAACATAACAACGCTTTCATGAACAAAAATGAATTTTAGGAGAATTGCAATGAGTAATCGACAACAAGTTGACATCAAAAAAACAGAACAATCGAATATAAAAACAGAATCATTTTTTACAAAAATATTAGAAGTACTTTCTGGCAGCTTTGCACCGATCATTGGTTTACTTGCAGGTGCTGGATTATTGAAAGCACTTGTAGCAGTTTTATCGATGATAGGTTGGCTATCTTCTGAAAGCGGTACCTATTTAGTTTTGTCTGCTGCTGGCGGAGCGGTTTTTTATTTCCTTCCAGTATTTCTAGGAATTTCTATCGCCAATAAACTAGGTGCGAATGGATATGTTGGAGGAGTTGTCGGGGCATCTCTGCTCGCTCCAGAAATCGTCGGTCTTGTAGATGGCGGAGTTGAGTCAATTAGCTTCTTAGGAATGCCTGTCCTATTGGCAGATTATTCCTCAACTGTATTCCCAATATTTATCGCAATGCTTGTTTATGCAGGTGTGGAAAAGGTTTTGAAAAAAGTCATTTATAAAGATATACAAATGTTTATTAATCCAATGATTTCCTTACTCATACTTGTACCATTGACATTGCTTATTTTTGGACCATTTGGTACATTGCTTGGTGAAGGTCTTGGTTTCATCATTAATTTCTTAAGCGCTAAAAGTGGGATTCTCGCTGGAGCGGTACTAGGAAGTGCATGGACATTCCTTACTATTGCTGGTCTACATTGGACTGTCGTTCCACTCGCTATTGCTAATCTTGCTACGGGACCAGACCCAATTATAGCAATGGCTGCGGCTGCACCATTTGCGCAAGTTGGGATTGCTATTGCTGTATTATTGAAGACAAAAGACAAAGATTTGAAAGCCCTTGCTGCAAGCGGTATAGTTCCTGGAGGTTTGGCTGGGACAACGGAGGCAATTAGTTATGGAATCATTTTACGTTATAGACGAACAATGATTTACGTCATTATCGCTGGAGCGATCGGCGGTGCAATTAATGGAGGTCTTGGTGTGCAAATGATAGAATTTGTACTGCCAAGCTTACTATCCATCCCTGCGTTCTCACCGATAGGAAGTCATATCATTGGTATTGGAACAGCCTTCATATTAGGAATGATTTTAACCTATGTATTTGGATTTGAAGGAAAAAATCAGAAACAGATGGATAATTACAGCCATCTTTTAGTCGGAGTCAAACCGGAAACTATCGGAAGTCCAATACAAGGGAAAGTAGTGCAACTAAATAAGGTAGAAGACCAGTTATTTGCAACGGAGACTGTCGGAAAAGGAGTTGCAATCGAACCAGAGGTAGGTGAAGTTATTTCACCAGTTAACGGGAAGATAACCTCATTATTTCCAACTGGACATGCAATCGGTATAACAACAAATGCTGGCGCTGAAATGTTAATTTTCATTGGTGTAGATACTATTAAACTAGAAGGAAAGTATTTCAAAACTCATGTTCAGCAAGGTGATCAAATTAAACAAGGAGATCTACTGATTGAATTTGATATTGAAGAAATTAAAAAAGCTGGCTATAAGACAACCACACCTATTGTTATCACCAATTCTGAAGAATATTTAGATGTGCAAACGTCCAAAGAAACTGCCATTAATCAAAATGACGATTTAATTAAGTTACGGACATTATAAATTCATAAATAGCGTAGCATAACCAAAAATTTTGCTACGCTATTTTAATTATTTACGGTACCATTATGTAAATTGAAGAAATATGCTTCATGCGGTTAACGCGATTATTGATTTGTCGACTTGTTAGGTTGGATTCTGATTGTCTCTTGGATGGCTTTAATCTGCAGTGCTTTTGATGGATTTTGTATTAAATTAATCAGATGATTGCGAATGATGAAGTTGAAGTATGTAGAAAGGTTTCCTTTATCCGGCTCATTCATTTTAAGTGGATGCCATATTTCACTAGGTCCCCCATAGTAAACAATTTTCCCTGAATTATTGATACTTAATTTTTGAATATGTTGCATATATCGTTTCTGATTTTGCGAAACTATTTCCTCATAACTGTTAAACTCCATCCCCACTCTCCCACCTTTTCCAGAAATCAAAATTGCTCATATTGTTGATAATAAAGATTTCTTTTTTGTTTTTTAAATAAATACAAATATCATTTTGAGAAAACCAATTTTCCTAGTGAAACAGCAACTATTATCAATTATAGTTAATTCGAACTATTTAATCAATCGATATATTACAAATTAACTATTTTTTACATATAAATTTACAAAATAAGTCAAATAGACCTACTTTATTCGACAAACCGATTTTAAGTACAATTTTAAATACTTATTTTTCTGTTGGTATTCAATGTTTAATAAGATAAGTAAACGTTCCCTATCTATAAAATTAGGGAACGTTTTGGATTCAAACCGTTTATTTATACACTAACCAAGCTAAACTAATCTAACACATTCCCTTCAGTGGGGATTGGATGATTAGCTAAAATTGTTGCTAAATGCACAAGGTTATGACTAGCAACTTGGGCATTATTCTTTGTAAATTCATTGTTATTACCTTCTGCCTCGATATAGGAAGGTCCGGGACCAGCATCTCCAACCCAATAAGATAATGGATTAGGTGGGAGTGAGAATCCATAGTGTCCTAAACTAAAAAGAATATCCCTAGCTGCATGTTTCGCACCATCCTCATTTCCTGTTACTACAGCACCAGCCACTTTATTATAATAAATTGGCTGACCCAATTCATTCATTTTAGAACCAGACCCACTAATTCTTTCCATAACCATTTTGGCAACACTGCTTTTCTCACCTAGCCAAACTGGTGTACCGACTAGTAAAATATCAGCCTGCTCAATCTTATCAGAAATAACTGGCCATTGATCGCCATTTCCCATATCATCATCCACACCAAATGCTACATCATAATCTACAACTCTAATTGTTTCAGTTTCCACATGTTTCTTTTCAAACACGTCTATAAAGTCCTGCAATAGAGCATCCGTATTGGATTTTTCATTAGACGGCTTCAGAGAGCAATTCAAAATTAATGCTTTTAACTTCTTCAAAATAAGCACCTCTTTCTCTAATATTACTATTCTCTACCCTAATACAAACATATGCAATCATCATATACCAATCATAATGAATGATTATAATGCTGAAATTTAAGCTATCTGTTTAGAATAGCACAAGGTTCTCCAATAATAATTGAATATAAATCTTAGATCAACTTAACTAGCAATTGATCATATCAAAGGATAATTCCAACGATGACATGTGAAAAACTTTCTTACCACCTATGCAAACCATGGTTTATCCCCCAACGTCTTGCAATATTAATGTAAGCAATAAGCAAATTCCTGGGAAGTATTCAGTCATTTACAAATTTAGTTATCACAATAATTCAGCCATACCCCTGATACACCCGTCCTTTAGATATATTAAGTACTTGCATATACTATCCTGTAGTCATAAACAAATTATGGAGGTGAAAGTATGTCTTTTGAACAAAACCTCGCGCTTTGCCGTAAACATACGGGAAGGGCTGTTGAAATAAGAATGCGTAACGGGAGAATTCACAGAGGTATTATCCGACGTGTTGACAATAGAAATGTATATTTACAACCATTAGGCCAAAATAGAAATTTAGGCGGATACGGGTTTGGTTTCGGTGGAAATTATGGATATGGCGGGTATGGTGGATTTGCTGCTGGATTTGCGATTGGTGCTATTACTTCCCTCGTTTTACTTCCTTTTTTCTTTTGGTAAAAACATTTATCCATAGGCTTCATAATTGGAAATCAAAAAACAGACGGATGGCTTGGTGCTTACCCCTATAAGTTAGAGTTTTTATTATGCAGCTGATTGGGTTGATTGAGTTCGGTAATCGACTGGACTTAATCC
>NZ_PIOD01000012.1 GCF_003369565.1 Oceanobacillus chungangensis
TGCGCTCGACTTGCATGTATTAGGCACGCCGCCAGCGTTCGTCCTGAGCCAAGATCAAACTCTCCAATAAAGTGTTTGAAATAAAATTGACACCAATCAATTCCATAAGTCTCAAGCTTTAAGAAGTGTTAACTTCTTTTTTTGTTGAAAAGAAAACAAGTTTCTCTTCATTGACATACTGGTTGTTTTGTTCAGTTTTCAAAGAGCAAATTTTATTGTCACTTCGTAAAGCAGCGACTTTATTAATGTAACACACTTGTAATTAAAATGTCAACAAGTTTTTTCTTTTGCTTTTTGTCGTTAAGTTGTTTCGTTTCAGCGACGTTTATTAATGTACCATGGTTAATTTATTTCGTCAACGATTTTTATAAAAAAATTAAACAGTTATTTTCTGAAGGAACACTTTGAAATTTTTCTTCTTATTATATAGTCTGTAACAACGAAAATAATTTATTAATCAATAAAGCGCATAATCCAGTTTAATTAATTTAATTGAAATCGGATTATCGCGCCCGTATTTGATTGAAATATTATATTGTACTTTATGCTGATATATAATATGGTGATTATTTAGTTCTTAATTTTATATTTACGCTGATATATATCAATTCCTTTTGTCGGTTCGAGAACAATTTCAATTATTTCTTTTTCAGCAAGGTAAGAAATGACTGCAGCTAAATCTAACCTATACGGTCTCGTTTCCTCGTTCGTTAACTCTGCAAATGACCATGCTGAATCTTTCGTTTGCATAATCTTTAATAAATGATTTACTGAAACCTTCGCCCGGTTGCTAATAACGTACTCCATTGCAAGTATCATTAATTCTACCTTCTTAGTAATCTCCTCATTGCTTTCGATAAATTCTTCATATAATTTATATACCTCTAGATCTATTTTCTTCACTTGACTCCATACGGTTACTTCCGGGTAATAACCTTTTTCAATTACAGCTAATCTGGCTAAATGAAGGAGCGAATTCATAATTTTACTATGGGCATCTTTAAAATCCCCCACTTCAAAAAGATTTTTAGCCTCGGAATAACTCTTGATTAGCTTGCCAAATTCAATTGCTTTTCGCAGGTCCCTCTTTGTATTTGGAAATTCTCTAAGCTGATTTCTTAAATTATTCATATATTCATTTCGGTCAAAGACGATTTGTCCTTCGATAATCCACTCAACAGCTGTTCGATAACCGCTCGTATCAATCCAATTCATTAATATGTCTTCTCTTACTATATGTAATGCCGCTGTCTTTCCTTCAAATTCATAGTGCTTTACTTGCCAAGCTTGATCTACATCCGTCACAATGATTATCATAATGATATCAAAGCTATCCGTTAAAGAGCTATGTTGTGATGTTTTTTCTATCATCGCTATTCCTTTTGTATTCTGATTGCTTGCACGCTCTTGATAAATCGGTCTTAGGAAATTTTCCACTACTCGATTTCCTCCATTCCTGTCATTACTGCTACAATAAAGTTTCTTACAATAATACCATTTCGATATACTTATACAAAATACCTTTTTATCACACAAAATAATTTTAGAGCAGAAAAGAGTATTTAGCTCCTTCTGCTCTAATTATATATTGTATTATTTAGTATTGAAATATTTTAAAACTGTTTTGCCATTTCCCCATAAAAATGTAACCATGCTTCGTGAATACCTCCCGCACAATCCTTTGTGGCATGAAATATTTTAGGATTCTCTTTACATTCTGCGAGTTCCTTTTGAGCATTTGCTACGATAACGGAAGGATAACCTAAAGTAAGCATATCCAAGTCGTTTCCAGAGTCACCTGCCACGAGTATTTTCGTTTCTATTCCGGCATATTTCTCAACAACATAATGGAGCGCCTGCCCCTTACCACTCCCTTTTGGAAGGATATCAATGTCACGCCCTGAACTATAGATGAACTTATGTGTGATACCAGCTTCATCCAAAGCTAGCTTAAAATCCTCTACAGCTTCCGGATCATCTTTCACTTCAAATGATACACGTCTGTCATCCGGCAACTGTTGCAAAGAAATGCTTGGAAATCGTGATGCAACCTCCCGAATAGCTTCGGGCTCCCAGTTTCTCTTCATCATCCCTTCCCATTCTTTATCCAAATCCATCTCACTTCCGGTATAGATACTTGTCCCAACATCTGTCACAAGTACCGTTGGTTTCGGTAGTCCTTCAGATTGGATAAGTGATAATGCGGAACTCCGATACCTCCCAGTTATATAAACAAGATTTACTTCATATGGCAATCCCTCATAATAACCAATTAATTCTTTTAATGCGGTTGGATCACCAACGAGCGTTCCATCAAGATCTGTCGCTAACAAATGCGTAATCATGAACATGCATCAACTCCTCGTACGCCTGATCAATTTCTTTAGCAATGGTTGTCCAATTAAATATATGATTTGCACGTTCAGCGGCCTGCTTACCAAGCCTTCTTGCTAGTAATTTATCACGAGATATTTTCTTCATCACTTTAAATAATTTTGTAGCATTCTTTGGTTCTGTATGAAGACCAGATATTCCATCTGCAACTACATCATTCAATCCACCAACACTTGATGCAATCACTGGCGTTCCGCATGCCTGCGCCTCCGCAGCGACCATTCCAAATGATTCATAATAAGATGGGACAATAACTGCAGTGGATTCATTAAATAATTCTGCAAGTTCCTCCTGTGTTTTCGGTCCTAGGAAATCAACATTGTTCTCTATTCCATTAATAGCCTTTCTCAATTCCTCTTTAACTGGCATGTGGGTAGCTGGATCAAAATCACTTTCGTCTCCACCGGCAATAATTAACCTTGCCTGCTTATCAGATTCCTTGCTAAGTAATTTAAAAGCATCAAGCAGTGTATAAATTCCTTTTGTCTCCTCAAGTCTACCTGCAAATGAGAAAGTTGGGAGATATTGACGTCTTTTCTTTTCATATGGATGGAATGCACTGTCTACTCCAATTGCGGCAACTTCCACTTTAGCTTTTGAACCTGCAAAGCTATGAATTAATTCTTTTTCATTTTGGGTTGTTGCAATTACGCAGTCAGCCTTTCTAAGAATCGCCTTCTCAGCTTCCATACGCTTCGTCTCCTCTTTCCCTGTTGCCTTCTTCTTGGCAATACCTAGTGAGTGAGATGTATGAACAATCGGGATATTATAGCTTCTCTTAACAAATAAAGCTAGTAAACCAGAGAGCCAGTAATTAGAGTGAATAATATTATATGTGTGAAGTGGTAATGTATCTTTCATCTCTTGAAAGAATGCAGGTAATAGAGGATACATATCATTTTTTGCAATATAGCCTTTGTGACCAGCTGCAATTCGAATTACTCGGCAATTTTTTCCGAATTTCTCGATATGTGGGGCTTCCGGATTACTCCAATGGGTAACTACATCTATATTGACTCCTCTTTTCTCAAGAGCGAGAGCAAGCTGTTTTACATAATTATTTTGACCACCTGATTGTTTTCCACCTAACTTTGCAAGCGGGTCGCCATGATCAGAGATGAATAGAACTTTCTTTTCCATGTTTATGTCCTCTCCTTTAATTGTGGAATCTTTCTAGTTGGTTGTTATAGTATGTATTCCCCCGCTTTGTTCTTTCATAAACATTGAACCTATCTGCGCTAACTGGAAAAGAGGGCAGTTTGGATTTGGGTATATTGATTCTATTACTGATAGGACGACAGTTTTTGTGTAGAAAGTCTAAACAAAAAGGTGTTAAACTTTTGATAGAATAAGTACTCTTATAAATGAGTGATTTGTTTACAAAATTCCCCAACATTTTCTCAATTGATGCAAATATTTACGAAATCAGCTGACTGAAACATCCTGGGATAAATTTGATTGCAAATAAACAAAATATTAGCGAAATATGCTATACTACAAGGGAATAATAAGGAGGAAGAACATGGCTGAGCAGAGGTTAGTCTATTCGAGTAAGATAAATAAAATACGATCTTTTGCATTAATTTTAGTTTTTGCTGGAATTCTGTTAATGTACGTAGGGCTCTTAACTAGAAAAGTGGAATGGTTAATGGTGATATTTTTTATTTTGGGAGTATTGATGGTACTGCTTAGTTGTGTTGTTTACGTATGGATTGGCTCGCTTTCCTTAAAGGCTGTGCCTGTAATTTGTCCAAGCTGCGATAAGCATACGAAAATGCTAGGGCGTGTTGATGCTTGTATGCATTGTAAACAGCCATTAACGATGGATAAGAGTTTAGAGGGTAAGGAATTCGATGAGAAATATAATACCCGTCGCTATGCAAAAGGCAAGGATGCTATAAAATAAGATTGAAACTGAAGATTATTACATAAATAGGACTTTTCCTAAGTGAGACTATTGATAAGCCTATCAAAAAAATCCAAATGCAACTTTCTGCATTTGGATTTTTTAATGTTTTGCTGTTGCAACATGTTTACAATCGTCACATGTTCCATAAATTTCTAAGCGATGATGGCTGACATTAAATCCTGTCACTTGCTCTGCTAAAGACTCTACTTCATGTAAGGATGGATATTGGAAATCAACAATCTTTCCGCATTCGTTGCATATGATGTGATAATGCTCTGTCGTATTACAATCAAATCTGCTTGATGCATCACCATATGTTAACTCACGAACAAGACCTACTTCCCGCAATACACGTAGATTATTATAGACTGTAGCTACACTCATATTTGGGAATTTACTTTCCAATGCTTTATATATTTCATCCGCAGTTGGATGAACCATAGAAGTTAGAAGATATTCAAGAACAGCATGACGTTGTGGCGTGATCCGAACGCCTGATTCCTTTAATGTATCAATCGCTTGACGTAAACGCTTTTCAGACACGGTCATCCACCTCTCTTTCAATATTTATTCAAATCTAACAATATTATCAGTTTATAATCTTTATAATTAGTGTACCTTCATTAGTAGCATTCTGTCAATAATAGTACTTTTCCAGAAGTTGTAAACAGCAATTATATATCAACGATTAACGGTTTTTCATCGCCACTTAGATTTTTGTTTACAAACCTTGCAGCAACGAATAGAAAATCTGACAAGCGATTTAAATACGGACAGACAAGGGAATTCTCTAGCTCTTCCCCTAAAGAAACCGCAGTTCGTTCGGCTCTCCTCACTATTGTCCTTGCCATATGAAGGGAACTTGACGCACGATGTCCCGATGGCAAAATAAAATTCTTTAATGGCTCTAATTGGGCATCCCATTCATCAATTTGATCTTCTAATTCTTGTATATGCTCCTGTTTGAGTTTCCATGTTACTTCTTTATCTTTTGGTGTAGCGAGTTCTGATCCTGCATGGAAAATAATCGTCTGGACGCGGTGCATTTTCTCTTGAAACTCCGCCTTTCCATCCCAATCTACATCATCAAGAAAGCTTAATGCCAGGCCAATCATTGAATTTGCTTCATCACATATACCATATGCTTCTACACGCAAGTCGTTTTTCGGAACACGTTCCCCATAAATTAGTGATGTTTTTCCTTTATCACCTGAACGAGTATAAATCCGCAATTTTAATACCCCCTATTAGGATCGATAACATTAATATACTCACCTTGACCTGTTACATATGTTTGTAAATTTGTAGTAAATATTTCCAATGCCCTAGGTACGTAATTTGGCGACATTGCTGAAATATGTGGCGTTATCGTTATCTTCTCTTCTTCCCAGAAGGCATGACCCGTTGGTAATGGTTCTTCATTGAATACATCTAAAACAGCATGAGCAATTTCATTATCTTTAATCGCTTGCAATAAATCCTCGTCAATAACAGCATCGCCGCGTCCCATATTTAAAAAGACAGCATGATTCGGTAGCGCTTTAAATTGCTTAGACGCAAAAATCCCCTTTGTATCGTCTGTACTCGGAAGCACCGATACAACAAAGTCTACATTAGGAAGCAGCTGGTCTAAATCATCAATTGGATAATTTTCATCGAAGTTTTCTACCTTTCGACCACTTCTTGATATTCCGATGGTTTTCATTTGAAAAGCTTTTGCAAGTCGAGCAACTTCTTCACCAATTGCTCCCGTACCTGCAATCAACATCGTTTTTCCAGTTATTTCTTGCATGCGAACAGACTTATCCCACTTATGGTTAATTTCATTTGTACGGACCACATTACTTTGACGATATACTTGTAAAAGCATGGAAATTGCATATTCAGCCATTTGAATCTTGTGAATGCCCCTTGAGTTTGTAAACAAAATTCCCTTTTCTTTCATCAATTGAAAAGGTGAACCTTCAACACCTGCTGAAAGACTCGCAACCCATTTAAGATTTATTGCTTCTGTAATCAGATTTGTATTTACATCGTCCCCGTATGTAACGAAAACTTCAGCATCACTAATATAATTTGTTATATCATCCGGATTACTGAAAACAAATTGTTGATGTGGAAATTGCTGTTTTAGCGCATCTTGATACTTCCCGGATATCTTTGCAGAAAATAAGATCATCGAATTCCCTCCTATTACTAATATCCTAATAGTATCGGAATTCTATCTAATTGAAAACTAGAAAGATTTAGGATTATTCTTAAAAAATTTTTTAAGCGCTTGCAATAGTAGGATCAAGTCCAATTTATACGAACAGTTTTCGATATAAAATTGATCTGCATTCTTCCTAAATTGTTCACTAGACTCCTTATTTCCAAATACTTGAGCATATCCTGTAATACCCGGTTTTACTTGTAACCGATTGAGACTAGATTTATACCCCTCTATTATATTAGGCGTTGGTCCAACAAGACTCATTTCTCCCTTTAAAACATTCCATAGTCGTGGAAGCATATATAGATGATATCGTTTTAGCCATATGCCAGTTGGTGTGAGGATACATGATGATGTGCTTCTTGATGAATATACTGCTAGTTCGGGATTTAAAGGTATTGAGCGAATGACCATCGATGGATTCGTCATTATTCGGAAGCTATACATAATGAAAGAATCTCCTCCTTTGCCAATACATGTATTTCTATCAAAAATAGGTGCCCCTTCTTTTTTTTGTAATCGATAACTGATAAACCATAGTAAAGGGGAAAATAGTAATAGCAAGGAAAAGCTAATAACAATATCAGTAACTCGTTTGATCACAACATACGTAACTTTACGTTTTCTAGTAGATAATCTAGCTTCAACTCTAGAACGAACAAGCTCTTGCATTTCCAATTAAATCACCCCATTTTAGAAAGTAGTAATGCTAGTACTACATCTTATTCTTCAATGAGTCGCTATATTACTTTTCATAAAAAAACAGCCCAATTTGGATAACAGGTTCGGTTTTGAATCACAAAATATGAAAAGGTAAATGAAATAGAGGTACTATTCGTAAATGAATAAATACCTCTATTTTTATTAATTTATCATGGTTAAAAAGTAATCGGTAATGGAATTAGCAATATAAAGATCAGCCAATTTAGATAGAAAAAGGATACAATTATAGCTTAGTTAATCAAGTTATTATTAATTCATTATTGTTTTGCTGATTCAACTAACGCACCAATTAGTGTAAGTACATTTCTTCACAAGTCCCCTTCAGTTATCTTAGGTTCGCTAAAATATGTATTTTCTTAACTACACAATGTACTGAGTAAACCAAGCAATATACTTCGCACCTGGAATGAATAACACTTGTGCTAACAATGTTCCTAATAATCTTGATGTCACCATCATAATAGATGCACTTTTTAAACTAACATAGCTTCCCTTTTGGTTAATCACATCATCTGCAAGGATTGAAATTTTAGGGTCAATAAAGACAATGAGTAAGATTGTGGCTACACCATTAATTAAACCCGATGCCATTACAGCTGTTGTCGCTCGCTCAGGTGCAAGCAATGCTGCATATAGTGCTGATAATACTCCTATTGTATAAATAGCTGTAATCAGCATATTAGTGCAAAATAATTTGATCGGTATATCTCGCCAGTTCATATCTTTTAAATAAGAATACCTCGGTAAATGAATATGCTTTTTTGCACGTTTTAAGAAAGGTATAGTAAGCCCTTTTTTTAATAACGCAGGAATAGACCCACGTTCTTCTGCTAAATGAATGATTGCCCTCGAAAAAATAGCAATAAATGTCGGTAACAAAAGTAGACCAATAATTGTTCCTAATGTTGCAGAAGCAATTAGAATTCGATATTGACCAGCAACGAATTCTAAAGCATTTTCTTTTGGTGCATTATCTATCAAACTTCCTGTAAAAGGCTGTTGCATCATATTCGCTAATCTTGAAACCATTACCATCACGTTAAATAGGGAAAGAGCCGATGCTAATAGTTTCACCCTTGCACCTGATAAACGTACGGAATATGCTAAAGTTTCGATTGAATGAATGATTAAGATAAATAATGCAATCATTATTAATTGTGTTGTGATATATTCCAAAGGCATTACCTACTCTATTTTTATTTGATTAACCAAACCTTAATTCTGTGTTAGCTAAAGATCTTTTGTAAATCCATAATAGCATAACATTCCAATTCCTTTACCAAAATAATAGACAATCAATTCAATGATTGCCTAGTTTAACTAAAGCACTCGTTACTTGAATAAGACATCATCTGTTTTACTATTTTTCTTAGTAATAAATAACCTAATCAATAATAAATTAATGCCTATAATTCCTCCGGTAAATTCCGCAATGTAGAAATCCCCATCTCGAAAAAGACGAATAAGAAACCCTCCGCCAAAAATAATGGTTAAAGATATGCCTAAAGACATTAACCAATATTTCACTCAATCATCCCCTATTTCCCATTTTTATATCGCACCAATTAGCTTCAGTGTAATCATTCACAAAACCACTAAACCTTACTTTAGCTAATTAATGATACCCCCCTTAAATTTAAACACTGTATTCTAAGAATGGCAACCATCATTGAATTATGGTTGCCTTTTAAAGATTTTCTATTTAATTCAAATCAATTTTAACTTTTTCAAACTCAACAGGAGTATTCGAACTCAATGTTCCTATATTAATTCTTATTACATAGTCCTTTAAGTTGAAATCATTAATTTTACTAATATCAAATGTGCTTGAAAAGCGTAAGTTATCTTTATTAATTACTTCAATGGAATGTTTTATCGACTCCTTATAAATATCTTTTTCTGATTCTTTAACCAGTATGAAATTATTACGAGCAAATTCGCTTAGAAACAAGAAGTCTTGGTTCATTTTGTTACCATTATTTATTTGAAAATCAAATGTAACACTCTTATCTTGAACGGTGATATTTTCGATTTCAACAGCTAAATCTTGCCTTGCAGCATTAATTTCAACAGGAGTTGCATCATCTAATTTAACAAAATAATCAGGTTCACTTAATACTACTTTAGGCAGAACCTCTATATAACTCGTTTTCCCATTAAGTGACTCCGGAATAATACTCCTGCCGTTAACAATAACTTTATTATTTTCTTCGATAGTTCCTAGGTCCATTCCATCTGTAGATATATGGATTTCTCTACCTTGGTCATCATAAGCCTCTAGTCGTACTTGATCATATTTCCCTTCAATCGGAAAAGTAGCTGAATAGTTAATTGCAGTTGATGCTTTACCTTCTATAACTGAATCGAAATGAACATTTATTTCTGCATCCTCATTTTTAGTTCCTTTATCAACATTTACTGTCTCATATGGTAATTGGTTTATAGGTACATCAAAACTCCAACTTCCTTCCTTTTCACCTATCCTCTTAAATTCAAGTGGGAAAGAAGTTTCTGGAGGTAATTCTGTTTTTGGATAGCTTAATTGTATATGCCCTATATAGCCATTATCTGACGGCTCCATGTATACTACTTCTTTACTGTCAGAAATGTTATCTTTACCATCAAATATTTTATAAAACCCTTGGATTCTACCATCTTCATCTGTTCTTACATCTCCATTTACAGAAAAAGTAACACCTACAACAGCTCCATCATAATATGCATTTGTAATCGTTACATCTACACCTTTATAACTGGAAGTTTTATTCAACTCTGTTATCAAATCTTGAGACTGTAAACTTCTACCTACAGCATCATTAAAAGCAGTATACACATTTCCTAACAAGGGTACTTCTGCCATTACATGGGATAGTGAAGGAGAAATGAAACTCGAAGACACAATGATAGCTGCAGCCGCAACAGTCGACCATACAAACTTTATTGGAACTATTTTATTTTTATGTATATCTTGACTAGCACGTTCCTTTCCAGTCCTTATAGCATCTAAAACTTCATCCTTAGGTACTTCAATCTCCTCATATACTTCTCGCAGTGATTTTCTCTCCATTATTGTTCAATCCTCCTAACAATTCTTTTAATCGTTTTTTCCCTCTACTCAAATAAGTTTTCACCGTATTTTCAGGTATGTTCATTACTTTAGCTACTTCACTTATAGGTAGATCGTGAAAATAAAAAAGAATAATTGCATTTTTATGTTTTTCATTCAGCCTATTTATTCCCTCTAATAAGTCTATGTTCTCTACTCTTTTCTCCCTTCTATCTCCTGTAAACTCGACCATATTGTTTAAAGGTAATTCATTCTTTCTCTTTTTTAACACATCATACGAACAGTTTATAAGTATTTTTGTTAGCCAAGTTAAAAAGAACTTTTCATTTTTTAATTGTCCAATCGATAAAAAGGCTCTGTAAGATGTCTCTTGGACAACATCCAGAGCATCTTCACGATTACGAACATATAAGTAGGCGCTACGGTACAATTGGTCCCTGTGTAAAACAAGAAGTTCCTCTAAACATTCCTTGTTTCCCTTTATCGCCTTTTTAATCAGTTTAAGTTCATTCATCAAATTGACCTCCTTTCTGCTTATTAGAGTGAAATTACTTTAAAAAAGTTTCAACATTTTTCCACTCTACTGCTGTATTACCACAAAAAGCGACTGCTCTATTGAACCACCCGTTTGTTTAATAACTATCCATTTCGCTCTTTAAGTAGAATTTTTCCAGAATAAAAAGGCAATCAAATTTAATGATTACCTTGTTTAATAATCGCACCAGTTAGCGATATAAGAGTTTAAGATTTTCACTTAAAATATGGCACCTTTTTAATTGTCAACAAATGCCCTTCCTCTAATAAAAGCTGTTTTGGATTGACAATCTCGTGAAGCAATATTTTGGATTCTTCTCGTACTTTCAGTTCAACTTTATTCGAATTTATTAAGTTAGCTATTTGCACAGTACAAACTTTAAAAGGTACAGTGTGATTACGAATATACTGTAATAGTTCTCGTAACTCACATTCTTTTTCTAAACCATTCATTATTTCTAATTGAACTGGATAATCGAATCCAGGAATAATTTCGTCTGTTTCCAAGTAATCAATTGACCCATTACCTAACTCCATTTTCTTGTCCGATGCTAAATAATAGTAATGAGTCATTTTTTCACCTCGCTTCTGTAAATATAACTATTGCACCAGTTTGTTTAGGTCGTTTTTTCAAGGTTTATCGATGTTGAAGTTGATGGTCAAAATCAAAATACGACCCTTATTTTTTACTCCTTCTAGAAAAACAAATGAATGGAATAATAATAACAAAAGGCAAACCAATAATTAAAAATGCAAAGGTATATAATAAGCACTACTATCATAAATACCTATATCAGTTGCTACTCCCAAAAAAGCTGCATCGGATATAATTCTAGCAAAAAATATCATTACAAACCCACTTATAGTCAAAGAAAGCCCAAAATTAAAAGCTTTATATTTAAAAACAATACATCATTGAATGCATCGCCTTTCTTTCAGGAATGCACCATTTACTTAAATAAAAGCTAACATAAAAATAATAATGACAGCTACAGGAAGTATAATAAAAAACCAATTCAAACCCTGTAAAACCCATATCAAAACCCTATTCGTATCTGCTAAATATTTTCTAATATAAAAGAAAGAAATCAAACCAAATACAGGTGTTAATAACTTAAATCCTCCCCCGTAGTTTGGTTCTGAGGCATCTATTAACTCCTCCACTGTAAAGGAAAATAAGATTATATTAATGAGCAATAGTAACAATGGAATCCATAATTTTAATTTACTTAATTTTTGAGTCATTATATTCCTCCTATTAAATCTGCAACAAAGGGTGCTTCTCCTTCTTTGATGATCGCACAGTTAATGCAATTAGAACTGAGCTTCTATCATGTTGCGTAGGAATGGCGAAACAATCCCCATGACTAACAAAGCGATGGCGACGTAAAGGATGGTTCCGGCTAATGGTAGAATCCATTTTTTCTTCTTGTATTGAAACCAGTAATTAACTGCCCACATGACGAGCAGGAAAACTGTATGACCGAATCTAAACATGTCACCGATGGGGTCTTGGGCTGGGCTAATATTTACCACAGAAAAAAACACGAGAAAACCTATAGCCCCCAATAGGATTAAATTGACAACATGCACGACAATATTATAAGAATCGTTATTCATTAAATCTCCACCCCGACCATTTATAGTTCACAATCTCAATTTATAATAACATTTTATCAAACTTTTATATAAATTATCGTTCTTTCTTATAGAGAATCAAACATTATTTCAAAGCCAGATGATAAAACAACGAACAAATCGTTAGTAAAGGATCCTCATTTCTACTCCTCTTCCCATCTGAGTTAAACAAACAATGCTTATTGCACTAACCTCCCCCCTTTAATTTAATAACTGAAATTTCATAATTACCTATATCCAATTTAACATAAGTAACTAAAAACCGAACTCTTCTACAATCTTACTACCAAAAAAGGTGTGGTTATATAGTTATTTACTATGCTAAAAGGGATGCTAATAGCACCCCTTTTATTGATGTTTATTTACTTTTTGCACTCCAAAACCGGACCCGTTACAATTTGGACTGTTTTTTCCTTCAATACTTATGCTAGATTCTCGCGAATGAATGCAAGAGCTTCTTCAACATGGCCTTCTACTTTAACTTTACGATATTCCTTCTGTAGCTTTCCTTCTTTATCGATAATAAACGTAGAACGCACGACGCCATAGTATTCTCTACCAAAATTATTTTTCAGCTGCCATACATCGAATTCTTCGGCAACCTTATGATTTTCATCTGCTAGCAGCAAAAATGGCAAGTCATACTTTCCAATAAACTTCTGATGACTGTCGGCTGGGTCTGGACTTATCCCAATAATTACTGCATCAAGCCCCAGAAAGCTTTCATGCTGGTCACGGAAGTCACATGCCTCAGTCGTGCATCCAGGTGTCATATCTTTCGGGTAAAAATAGAGTACAACATTTTTCCCTTTATAATCTGATAAGCTTACACTCTCACCATCTTGATTCGGTAAAGTGAAATCTTTTACTAGTTTACCAACTTCTACTGTCATATTGATTCCCTCCATCTAGTCAATACCGTCAGTCTATCATACTTGTATCATTTGTCTCTACTTCGTGAACCAATTTGAAATAATCGCATCACAAATGCAGTTGGTAAAATATAGCCAATCAAAGCTTCAATTAATGCTATCAATCTCCCAATACCTATTGGCGTAATATCACCATAGCCGATAGTAAGCATCGTTACTCCGCTGAAATAAATTGAATGGATGATTGAACCAAGGATACTAACTTGCCGAAGTTCTCCATCTTCTACTAGAATGATTCCTTGGAACGATAGGATAAAATAAATCATGCCAAAGCCCAAAATAACAAGGCTATACGTAATTAACAATACGATAAATAGTTCACCAGAAAATCGGCTATCTCTCATTTCCAAACGTACAGAGGATATTTCTCCTCGAATAAATGCACGAATACTAATATAAATAAGTATACAGACGATAACAAAGACAAACCAAGGAATAATATTCATCGCTATTCTCCTTTTAACTCCGATAAATACATTATATGCAACTATTCCTTGAAGCTTGTCTTTCTTTTTTCTGGGCTTATTATAATTGGTTGTCGATATAGATATAAACTCCGTACTAGTGTAATCTGCTAAGGGCTCTCAGACCGGTCGCTCCAGAAATACACTTCGCTTTCCGCGAGGAGCTGGTGTTGTGCGGTAACTAGAAATGGTAAACCTAATAATGATAGTAATTGATTTGGCGGAAGGAATGGAGACTCTTGTAAATAGAACTCCCATCCAGATTTTAATTACAATTTTTTCTGATCCGCAGTTTACACCAATTATTCATGACCATCCTTAGTCTGAAAAACAAAACAACACACTCTTATAAACAGCCTCATATACACATTTTAAAAATTAGCCCAATTAGCTATCCATCGTAATTTTTTCCTATTTTTGTTATATTAAGTAGTAGAGTTTTATTAATCTAGGAGGTTTTTAACAGATGAATTTTTCAAAATCTGAAGAACTACATAAAGAAGCACTTGAGCATATTGTTGGTGGTGTGAATTCACCATCACGTGCATATAAAGCAGTAGGCGGTGGATCGCCTGTATATATGGAACGCGGAGACGGAGCATACTTTTATGATGTCGATGGCAATAAATATATCGATTACTTAGCAGCATATGGCCCAATTATTACTGGATTTAATCATCCACATATTGCAGAAGCGATTAAACATGCTGCAACAAATGGTGTTTTGTATGGTACACCTACCCAATTAGAAAACAAATTTGCGAAAATGTTAAAAGAAGCAATCCCTTCTTTAGAAAAGGTCCGTTTCAACAACTCAGGTACAGAAGCAGTAATGACAACTGTTCGCGTAGCACGTGCATACACTGGACGTACGAAAATCATTAAATTTGCAGGAAGCTATCACGGCCATTTCGATGCAGTATTAGTCCAAGCTGGTTCTGGTCCCTCCACTTTAGGTACACCGGATTCTGCTGGAGTTCCAGCATCAACTGCAGCTGATGTGATCACAGTTCCTTTCAACGATTTGGATGCATATAAAGAAGCTCTTGATAAATGGGGAGATCAAATTGCTGCAGTATTAGTTGAACCTATTGTAGGAAATTTCGGAATTGTTGAGCCACATGAAGGATTCCTTCAAGGTGTGAATGATTTAACTCACCAAGCTGGTGCACTCGTTATTTATGATGAAGTTATTACGGCTTTCCGCTTCACATACGGAAGTGCTCAACAGCTTTATGGCGTTGAGCCCGATATGACAGCAATGGGTAAAATTATTGGCGGCGGCTTACCAATTGGCGCATATGGTGGTCGTAAGGAAATCATGGAACAGGTTGCACCATTAGGGCCTGCATACCAAGCTGGTACAATGGCAGGAAATCCTGCTTCCATGGCAGCAGGTATCGCTTGCTTAGAAGTACTTGCCGGGGAAGGCGTCTATGAAAAACTAGATCGTCTCGGGGAGAAATTAGAAAAGGGTATTTTAGAAAAAGCATTAGTGCACGGTATTTCCATTACTGTTAATCGCCTTCGTGGTGCACTTACCGTATTCTTTGGTGAAGGAACAATCACCAATTATGAGCAAGCAGAAGCAACAGATGGTGAAGCATTTGGTCGCTTCTTCAAATTAATGTTAAACCAAGGCATTAACTTAGCACCTTCTAAATATGAAGCGTGGTTCTTAACAACCGAACATACCGAAGCAGATATCGACCAAACGATAGATGCAGTCGGACATGCTTTTGAAGTAATGGCAGCTGAATAAACTAGATATAAAAGGGATCGTTCACCATGATGTGAACGATCCCTTTTTGTCTGTATAATCAATCCAGTTTTATTTTCCACCATCAAGATTCTGAACTTGATATAAATCATAATAGCTACCCTGTTTCTGCATTAATTCCTCATGTGAACCCAGCTCTGTTATTTCCCCATTTTCAATGACTACAATTCGGTCTGCATGGGTAATTGTTGCTAATCGGTGGGCAACAATAAACGTTGTACGATCGGATGCTAGCTTTTCTAATGTTTGCTGAATACTATGCTCACTTTCTAAATCAAGTGCAGAGGTTGCTTCATCAAATATCATAAGAGGTGGATTTTTCAAAAACACACGAGCAATTGCAATTCGTTGCTTTTGTCCTCCTGAAAGCTTCACACCACGTTCACCGACTAGAGTGTCGTATCCAAAGGCGAGTTTTTCAATAAATTGATGCGCATTTGCAGCTTTTGCTGCCTCCATAACTTCCTCATCTGTTGCTTCTGGATTTCCCATTCTTATATTTACCGCTATCGACTCACTGAATAAAATATTATCTTGAAGAACCATGCCGATATTACTTCGCAATGATCGAGCTTTAACATCACGAATATCCACTCCATCGATCTTAATCGAACCACTCGTTACATCATAGAACCTTGGGAGTAAGCTTATTAATGTTGATTTCCCTCCGCCGCTCATGCCGACAAAGGCAATCGTCTCGCCCTTTTTCACATCGAGAGAGACATCTTTCAGAATAAGCGCCTCATCTTCCGTGTATTTAAATGAAACATTTTCTATTTTCACAGCACCTTCCACACGGCCAAGCTCTATTGCATTTTCCTTATCGACAACATCATATTTTTCGTTCATAAATTCCATGACACGATCAATGGATGCAATCGATTGGACAAGCGTCGTTGAAGAGTTGATCAACCTTCTTAGTGGGCTGTATACTCTCTCCAAATAACCGATAAATGCAACCATTGTACCAATACTGACATTTAAATTAATTACTTGATATGCAGCAAAGGCAATTACAAGAAGCGGCGCTAAATCTGTAATCGTATTAGTTACTGCAAACGTCCTAGCGTTCCAATCGGTATGCTCGACGGATTTCTGTAAAAATTTATCATTCCTTTTTTTGAATTGACCTTGTTCATATTCTTCTAATGCAAAACTTCTCGTCACAGGGATTCCTTGTACTCGTTCATGTAAATGCCCTTGCACTTCCGCCAAAGCTTGCGATCTTTCCTTTGTCAATCGACGTAATCTACTAAAAAAGTACTTAATAGAAAAACCAAACAATGGGAATAAGATAATAGAAACAATCGTCAAGCTAACATCCATTGTTAGCATAATTCCAATTGCAATAAGAATTGTCACTAAATCCAACCATATATTCATTAAGCCAGTAATTACGAAGTTTTTCGTTTGTTCGACATCATTTATTACCCGGGAAATTATTTCGCCGGTTTTTGTCGAAGAATAGAATTTTAAGCTTAATTTTTGGATATGATCGAACAACCTATCCCTAATATCGTAAAGGATTTTATTTCCCACCCACTGTGCTAAATACTGTCGTATATATTCAATCGGTGGTCGTAGTACTAGAAAAACTAGAAACGAAATCCCCATTATCCAAAACAATTCATTTAACTTTTCAGAATCTGTCATCGCATCTGCGTTAATAATATTATCGATTACATATTTTAAAATCAACGGCATCAGCAGTGGTATTCCGAACTTAATAATTCCTACTAAAATTGTCCAGAAAATCCGCCATTTATACGGTTTTACGAACTTCATATATTGCTTTACACTACTCAAATATAACCTTCCTCTTTTTAAATTACTTTAGACTCGTATCTCTTCTTTTAGTATAGTATGATTACTAACAACTAATCTGGTTTTGCGATAGTGATTGCAGC
Organism: Oceanobacillus chungangensis; assembly: GCF_003369565.1. Classification (GTDB taxonomy): domain Bacteria; phylum Bacillota; class Bacilli; order Bacillales; family Amphibacillaceae; genus Oceanobacillus; species Oceanobacillus chungangensis. Next base: position 17,561 of record NZ_PIOD01000012.1, read on the forward strand.
GGTGGACAGGCCATAATATATCTCACCACTCTAATAACAATCATATAGAAAATCCCTGCTATTGTTAATAACAAGGATTAGGCTTCCTAGGTTTAGCGATAGGTCAGGAATCGCTCGTACCAGCTATCGACAAAATCAGGTGCAAATGGTCCTTTTCTTTGCCTTACAACTTTAATTAATTGTTCCATATTATTATGCAAAATCCTGTCCAATACTCGAGGGTAGTTCATTTCCCTCTTATGTTTATCATATTCGTCTTCATCTAAAATTTTATATGTCATATCAGGAAAAACTTTAAGATCTAAGTCATAATCAATATATTTTAGTGCCTCTTCATCATACACAAAGGGAGAACTAATATTACAGTAATAATGTATGCCGTCCTCGCGAATCATCGCAATGATATTAAACCAATACTTAGAATGAAAATAGCAAATTGCCGGTTCTCTAGTTATCCAGGTTCTTCCATCACTCTCAATTACTGGAGTTTTGTCATTCGCGCCAATCACGACCGTTTCGGTTCCTTTCAATACTATTGTATTTTCCCATATCCGATGAAGTTGCCCATTATGCTTATAGCTTTGGATCTGCATATTCAAACCCGCTTTTGGAGCAACCATCCAATCTTCCTTTCTATATAATTAATCCCAATAATAATCTTGCATTTATTATATAGGCAAAGATTGGAAATATAAAGGGAAACTACTTTAAATTGTATAGAAGATATTCATTTAAAGAGAAAAGAGCCTCCCTGTAATTAGGGAAACTCTTTTCTCTTTCATTATATAGACCTAGGTATTTACTTCTTTTTTGCTTGAGATTGCTGGTTTCGTCTTCTTACTTCTTGAGCGTCTGTCTCAGAAGCAAACTCTGTACCGTACTGTCCTTGTCCTTGGGCTGCTTGTTGGTTTTGTTGCTTCACATGTTGTACGCTCGTACCTGCAGCTGTTTTGTTAGCTTTTTTAGCCATCAATATCACCTCCGCAATAATTAATTTATCCAAATATTAATTTGTTATCCCTTTATTTTTAAAAAGATATCCATAAACGAAAAACAAGGCCTCATTAAATTTGAGAACCTTGTTTCCTATTATTATTCAGATAAATATTTCATCATTTTCTGATGAGATACAGGAAAGGGATATCCCTTTATTTCATGAATATTCACAAACCTTAATCTCTGATCTTCTGAAGCAACATTTATAGTTTCTGCTTCATATATTTCCAGCTGCCAGATGATATGGGAAAATACATGCTTCAGATTTCCTTTATGCTCCTTTATTTTTACTTTTAGACCATATTCACTGAATACCCAGTTTTCTAAATCCTTCCTGCCAACTTCATCAATTGGCACCATCGGAAACTGCCAGAGATTAGCTAATAACCCACTATCCTGCCGTTGCTCAATAACATATTCATTATTTTCGTTCTTTATTAATAATGCAATATAAGGGATTTTCTTTTGTTTTTTCGCTTTAGATTTAATTGGCAATTCATCCTGCACCCCGTCTGCATATGCCCTGCAATGTTCCTGAATTGGACAGAACGTACAAGCTGGTGCCTTAGGGGTACAGATGGATGAACCGAGATCCATGATTGCTTGATTAAATGAGGCAGGATCGTCCTTAGAAATGATTTCACGAACCTCTTTTTCAATTATATTTCTAGTTTTCACTTTGGCAATATCTTCTTCTATTTTTAATATCCGGGAGATTACACGCATGACATTACCATCTACTGCAGGCTCTGGCTGATTATATGCGATTGATAGAATAGCTCCCCTAGTATATGGGCCAATCCCCTTCAATGACCCTAGTTCCTTAGGGTTTGCGGGTACTACCCCACCATAAGATGCCACAACTTCTCTTACAGCTGTTTGTAAATTCTTAGCACGGGAATAGTATCCTAACCCTTCCCACGCTTTCAGTACTTCTTGTTCATCTGCTGCTGCTAAATCGTACACAGTTGGATACTTATCAATAAACCGATAAAAATAAGGGATAACGGTGTCGACCTTTGTTTGTTGAAGCATAATCTCTGACACCCAGACTTTATATGGATCTTGATCTTGTCGCCAAGGGAGATCTCGTTTATGTTGATAATACCAGGAAAGTAAATCTTGCTGGAATTGTTGTTTATTAAACTCAGTTAGAACTTCTTCATTCATAATTGCACTTCCTTTATGATACAATTAGATAAAACTTTTTTCTGGTATAAAATACTGTATAATATTCTTTAATAAAATAGCAGATAATATAAGCAATATAACATTGTACACTATTTCTGAAAATATTGTGCCTTTTGCCGTTCTGGCAGTAAAGGCATGTTCAAGGAGGACCCTGTGAATGGATACCGGAACACATATTGTAATGGGTATTGCACTAGGAGGACTTGCAACAATAGATCCAGTTGTACAAAGTGATCCAACATTGTTTCATGCAGTATTAGTTGGAACAATCATAGGTTCACATGCCCCAGACTTCGATACTATTTTCAAATTAAAAAGTAATGCCACCTATATAAGGCATCATCGTGGAATATCCCATTCCATTCCTGCAATTGTTTTGTGGGGACTGTTAATATCGGGAATTATTCACTTATTCGTACCTGAGGCAAGCTTCCTACATTTATGGCTTTGGACTGCATTAGCAGTTATTATCCACGTATTTGTAGATTTATTTAATGCTTATGGGACACAGGCCTTCCGTCCATTTTCAAATAATTGGATTGCCTTTGGCTTTATAAATACGTTTGATCCATACATTTTCTTACTGAATGTTGTTGGAATCTTTGCATGGGTATTAGGTGCTCATCCAGGTTATACTTGGATGACGATTTATTCTGTCATTGTTCTATATTACATCAAGCGATATATGGATAAAAGAGAAATCGTTAAGAAAATCAAAGAGTACTATCCAAATACACTAGCCATTGCAACATCACCAACACTGAAACAAAATTATTGGCGGGTCGCAATAACAACAGAAGATCGATTCTATGTTGGCACGGCAATAAATGGACATATTGAAATTCTTGATGAATACTCTAAGGTTCCATTACCTGACCTAACAATAATGGATGTCGCAAAGGAAGATAATAATATCGCATCATTTCTAAACTTCTCCCCCGTATATCGTTGGGAAATCAATGAATATGACCATTATACAGAAGTTCGTTTCATTGATTTACGATATCGTTCAAAAGAATACTACCCATTTGTTGCAGTTGTAAAAATCGATAAACATATGAATATTATGAGCTCCTATACAGGCTGGATTTTTTCCGAACATAAATTACAGCGTAAATTATTCGTTGAAGATTACCAAATATAAGTGAAACCGGCAAACCTATCAATAGGTCTGCCGGTTTTTTATAGCATTATGTTCCTTTGACAGGAGAATCCATGTCATACTGGTGCTTGCGCTTTTGTTCTTAACTAATTTTCTTCCCAAGTAATGATATTGGTAGTGCTTCAACATTCTCAAATACGTCACCAAGTAAATTGATTCGTTGACCCCATGCGAACACACCATTAATATAATTTATCTTAAACGTATATCCTGCTTCCATTTTTAATTCATAAACTTCTTCAACTTTGAACCCTTCAGGATTCATCGTATATGCCATTGCAACTTGCATTTTTCGTTCGTTAATTTGAACCTCCGAAACATTTCCTAGCTGCTCGGCCTTCTGCGCTTTTTCTTTTAATACCCCAATCTCCCGATATAACTGCTCAATAGAATAATCACTATATCGATAATTCATTTCCCTTCCCCCTTGTCTCTTTCTATCTTATCAATTATTCATTGACTCATCCATACTTTCATCTAAGAAGCGATTAATCAGTTCAATTGAGAAGCCCTTACGATATAAGCTTTCCTTTACTTTATTACGGAGTTCAAATCCCTCGAATTTCCTTCGATGCTTATTTACTAATTTCTCACCTTGAAAGACGATTGCATTCCATTCCTCATCTTCATCCTTCTCTTCATGAATTTCCGCCAGTGCATCTTTTATTACATCCTGGGTAAATCCTTTTTGAATTAATGTCACTTGCAGCTGCTGAATTTGCTTCTTGAAGGATTCCTTTTTCTTTAGATTTAGTTTCTTCTCCGCCCATTTTGAAATCTTTTCAAATTGAACCTCATACGGGTATGCTTGTACAGCCTCATTTGCAATACTAGCCACTACCCCTTTTTCAATGAGCTCCTTCTTAATTAACATCGGCCCTTTTGATGTTGTATTTATACGTGTACGAACGAACATCTCAGCAAATAACTTATCGTCAATTAGTTTATTTTCAAGCAATTTATTAATAATTTCTTTAATATGCTCGGCTTCTGTTTCTTTTTTAACTAAATAATCATAAACTTCTTTTTTCGTTCGCATCCGGAAGCTTAAAAAATGGATTGCTTGGTTATACGATTTATGTAAAGTATCTTTCTTTATTAGCAATGCAATCATCTCAGCATCAAGCTCGAGATTCTTTCGTAAATGGAATTCAATTAATACCGTTTCATCCACACTGAAGCCATACTTTTCACCTTTACCATCATCCAAATATATATTATAGCGATCCTTACTTTTCTTTTGTGTAGTGATTCGAGTGATCTTATGCAATTATTCCACCCCTTTCTCATAATATAACAGATAATAAGTACAAACGCCTGTCTCGGATGCAACACTGTTCTTCAACATGACGTAGTCAAATTTGTATATAATAGTTAAAATACTTTCATAGTCTACTTAGAAAGTAACATGAATTCAAACATTTAATCACCTCAGATAAACCTTCAACATACAATATTTTGTCTGAATTAAATGATGACTCAAATGCATTTTGTATGTAAAAAAAATTCTATAAAAATTAACAAAAAAATGATTCCCTTTTTGGAAAAAAAATTGTAGAATGATAGTATCAAAATACGAAAGAGATGAATTGAAACGTATCAGAGAAAACGAAGAATTAAATAGGGAAGGCAAATGGTGCGCCACCAGTATGTACTGGTTCTAGTGGGTTCGATTCCCACCCCGAATTTTTGTTGAAATCTATAATAAAAATTCGTGGGTGGGTCACTTACTAAATTCCTAATTGGAAATTTAGAATACCCGCCTGGAAATAAGGAGGGTATTTTTATGCTAAAAATGCGTGACTTACATGAGGTGCCAGTTCTATTTGAATTGATGACGCATCCAGATGTATTTCCCTATGTTAGACATAAAGCAGAAACAACAGATGAATTTTATTTCCTTACAAAAAAGACAATTGAAGCAGAGGCAAATGGCGAATTAATTTCACGTACGATATTAGACGAGTACTTGCAGCCGATTGGCACGATTAATTTATTTGATATTCAGGATAAGCACGGATTTTTAGCAACCTGGATTGGCCAGCCTTATTTCGGCAAAGGATACAATCGCCCTGCAAAGGATCAATTTTTCAATGAGTTATTCTTTTCCCATGATATTGAAGGGATTTTTATGAAAATCCGTAAGACAAATACTCGCTCACTTAAAGCAGTATTAAAACTTCCATATGTATCACTTGGAAATGAATTCTATCCTGAAGTTTATCAAGAGATTAATGCAAATGGTGATATTTATGATCTATTCGTCATTACAAAAGAACAATACTTGAGCTACCAGCAATTTAATGCTGAGCAAGTAGTTGCTACTGATGAAGAAGTATCGTAATCAATAATAAATATTGTAGACTGTCGGAAAACTTTCGGCAGTCTTTTTGATTGCAGTTGATACTTAAAGTTGATGTAGCGTGTGAACTAGTAAAAATGTTGGCTGTAGAGCTATAGGGAAGTTATAATTCAACTTAGAACTTTTATTTTACAAACAAGGTCTATAGTCTGCAGGATAAGCCTCTCTTTTATGTTAGATCTTGCACTTACCCAGCGGAGAAAATACACGAAGACTCCTCGAAAATAAAGGTCTATTTTCTTCGTGCGATGTAACGCTGCCGAAGCTTTCCTTGTCCTGCTGGAAGAAGAGCCTAGGTGATACTACGATGTGCGACAGCACAAGAAGGCTCAACAGCTCCCCGCGGAAAGCGTAGTGTATTTTCGGAGCGACTGGTCTGAGCTCTCTTCTCTCCAACTTAGTCGTACTCTATCTAAAGCCCCCCTCTTTTCCCACTGCACTGATCAAACTTCAACCTTATAAAGTAGTTTTTCGCAACTTCCCAATTCACCGTATAAAAATACTCAATTAGGAGATTCTATTTCTAAAATGGAAGGGATGATCAGATGAGCAAGTTCAAAGAAAATCGCCGGTTAAAATACTTATCCAAAACACAGGAAGTAAATTATCAAAAGGAATTTAAACGTGCAGATCGCATCTATGAACAATTATCACAAAGAGGCAGCCGCAGCTAAACCTGATAAACAATCGTATCCATTACATATGGATAATAAGTTTAAAAAAGTGAAACTCCTTTATGGCGTTTCACTTTTATTATTTCGAAAGAAGTATTAATAAACTACTTCCAGCCCAAAGAAAATAACTGAGATAAGTTAAGATATACATCGTAAATTCAAGCGAAGTAAGCCCTCTTTCCCGCTTCATTTTCCGCAAGTGCATAAAATACACGAGCGAGCATATAACCAATAGGAGCACAGACAAGTCATATATGTTTTCTAGAGCAATCATGAATACATCTCCTTTTATAATTATCGTATATTAACATATTAATCCATGACCTGATTATTAGAAAATCATTCGTAAAAATTTTCTAATTCTTCTATTGCTTTTCAATTCTATCTGTTATATTATGAATATAACAGATAGAATAAGTATATAAGGAGGTGAATGAAATGTTTCTTAATATTAATCTTGAATCATCGGAGCCTATATACATTCAATTACAACATCAAATTATTGAGGGAATCGCTAAAGGTAGAATTAGCCCCGGTGATCCGCTGCCGTCTGTTCGATCATTAGCATCTGATATCGGAATTAATCTTCATACCGTGAATAAGGTTTACCAGCTGTTAAAACAGGATGGATATATTTTAATTCATCGTCAAAAAGGGGTTGTAATTAACCCGGAAGGTCCACCAAAAGCTGATGAGGAATACAAGCAAAGTTTAAGAGCAAACATCCGCCCCCTCATTGCTGCCTCGATTTGTCGCGGCATAGAGGAGGAAGAGTTTTTACAGATTTGTAAAGAATTATTTAACGAATTTAAAGAGGAAGGTGAGAAAAAATGAATACAATGCCATTACTATTATTACTTGCCATTTTTATTCCTGTTTTTCTGATGATGATGCTTACACCTTATTTAACAAGAAAAACCGAAAGCTTTGGTGTGACTATCCCTGAGGAAATATACAGCAGTAAGCAACTAAAATCTATGAGGAAAAACTATCTTTTTTTAACAGGCATGCTTAGTTTCATTATATTGTTGATGTTCAGCTTCTTAGGTCTGACAGTAGTAAATGACGAACAATCATTTAGTATCCTGCTAACCATTGGTATCGTTTTTTATATTATTGTTAGCTTTATCATTTATTTAACATTCCATCGCCGCATGAAAGTCTTAAAGAAAAACTCAAATTGGGCAATCAATAAATCACAGCAAGTATTCATCAATACAGGCTTCAGAAATCAAAGGCTAACCCACTCGAATTATTGGTTCCTTATTTCTTTTGTCATTAGCATCGCAGTGATCATCATTACGTTCCAGCGCTATGACCTAATACCAGAACAAATACCAATGCAGTATAACTTTACCGGTGAAGTTACGAATTGGGTGGATAAATCATATCGCTCCGTTCTATCCATGCCAATCATGCAGTTGTATTTAATGCTGTTATTCTTATTCGTTAATACGATGATTGCAAAATCAAAGCAGCAAATCAATGCAGAAAAACCGGAAGAATCGATGCGCCAAAACATCATTTTCAGACGGAGATGGTCTCTGTATATCATTGTCACTGGGACATTATTAACAGTCATGTTCTCTTTTATTCAGTTATCGTTCATCTATCCAATCAATCAACAAGTAATAACAATCGTCCCGCTTCTATTTAGCTTTATCATGATTATCTGGGCAATCGTTCTCTCTATCACTACCGGTCAAGGTGGGAGTCGTGTAAAAAGCCAAATGGGAAAGAATGGCAATGTGATCGATCGTGATGACGACAAATACTGGAAGCTTGGTCAGTTTTATTACAATAAAAATGATCCTGCTTTTATGTTAGAAAAGCGGTTCGGTATTGGCTGGACAATAAATTTAGCAAGACCGTTAGCATGGATTATTATTCTCATTATTATCGGTTTAGCAATTGGAATTCCATTGTTATTAGCAGGTTAACAGTATTATTCCGAGGAGGAGATTACGATGCAGGAAATTATCGATTCGATAAATTGGGCTATCGTTACACCGATATTAATTATTCAAGGGCTATTAGCCCTTGTTGCCCTCCTTGATTTAGCAAAGGCTGAATCAACAAACGGGTCCAAATGGATGTGGGTATTTATCATTGTTTTAGCAAATACCATTGGTCCAATTATTTACTTTATCATTGGAAGGAGCCGCGACTAAATGACATTACTAACAGTTAGTAAGCTTTCAAAAAGCTATGATGGGAAAAATGTAGTTAATGACGTAAGCTTTGAATTTCAGAGCGGAAAATGTATTGCGCTAATTGGACCTAATGGAGCAGGAAAGACAACAATATTGCGTACACTTGCAGGTCTTCTAAAGCCTTCAGCAGGTATGATTCGATTTTCCGGTATAAGTGAAAGTGATGATATCCGAAAATATATTGGGTATCTGCCGCAATATCCAGTTTTCCATACGTGGATGACTGGAATGGAATTTATGGTCTATAGTGGTCGACTCAGCTATTTATCAGAAGCAGAATCTAAGAAACGTGCAGAAACATTGCTTGAAAAAGTTGGGATTATCGATGCAAAAAATCGCAGAATCGGGAAATATTCTGGTGGTATGAAGCAGCGTTTAGGTATCGCCCAAGCAATCATTCACAAGCCAAAACTTTTAATTTTAGATGAACCTGTCTCATCCCTTGACCCATTTGGGCGCCGCGAGGTTTTAACATTGATGAAAGAATTAAAAGAAGAGATGACCATTCTATTTTCTACACATATTTTAAGTGATGCTGAAGAAATAAGTGACGATTTATTATTATTAAATAAAGGTGAGATTGTTGAAAAAGGATCGATAATCGATTTAAGAAAGAAATATCAAACATCGATTATCATGCTCGAGTTTACTGAAGATGTAGAGAAATATCAGGGCAAAGTTAATACGTTAACCAGTGTTAGAAATAGTTTTATTGAACGTGATGTTTTACATGTTTCAGTCTCAGATTTCTCCGAGGCAAAACAAGAGATTTTAGCAATCGCAGTAAAAGAAAACTGGCCATTAACAAGCTTTACACTTAACCGTGCTTCACTTGAAGACATGTTCATGAAAGTGGTGACTAACTAATGCAATGGATGACATTATTTCGAAAAGAAATGATTGAAAATTGGCGGAATAAAAAATGGATTTGGGTGCCTATCGTTTTTATTCTCCTTGCAAGTATGGACCCGGTTTCCAATTATTATTTACCACAAATTATCGAATCTGTTGGTGGATTACCTGAAGGAACTGTTATCGAGCTTCCAGATTTTGCACCTTCAGAAGTCGTGATGATGAGTCTAGGCCAATTAAGTAGTTTAGGAGTATTAGTTGTCACACTCATGTCGATGGCGACGATAGCTGGTGAACGTAAAAGTGGTGTATTGGAACTCATCTTAGTGAAGCCAGTAGCATATCGAAATTATATAACAGCAAAATGGACTGTATTAATCATTCTCGTTTGGGTATCACTCCTATTAGGAATGCTTGGCAGCTGGTACTATATTAATATTCTCTACGGGGAACTATCAATTCAAAGCATGTTATTGGTCGTACTGTTCTATGGACTCTGGCTTACTTTAGTCGTATCCGTATCCATCTTTTTTAATACTTTGTTTAAGACTCCCGGTATTGTCGCCTTTCTATCGATAGCAACGATTATTTTCATGAGTGTTGTGACTCAAATATTTAGCCATATACTTGAATGGAGCCCGAATAACTTAACGCTGTATATTATGGAAATGCTGCAAACCGAGAGTATTCCATCAGAGCTTATATGGACAGCGATTGTGACTATTATCATTTCAATTGGCCTATTAATCGCTGCAATTATAACTTTGAGAACAAAGGAGCTAGCTAACTAAGAAACAAAAGCGCAAGTGCCCGTTTATGCTGTGTACAGACTGCGCTTCGCAGGAGACCAAGGAAACGTTACTGCCCCCGAAAAATAGAGTAATAAATTCTAACTTTCGGGGGTGTTTTTTATGGTCAAATATAGTAAGAAGTTTAAAATGAATGAAGCTTGTTGCCGAATATTTGTATGGAGATACCTTGAATTTAGATTATTGGAGAAGAATACAATATACCTTCTCAAACACCGCTACAAGATTGGGTAAGAACCCTTATGAAACACAAGGGATCTCTATTAAGAGATCCTGGTCAATTTTTTTATTAAACTAAAGCACCGCTTAGTTTAACAAGTCTAAAGCAATGCCTGAGAGCCTATCTCTTATTACTAACTGAACTTTTCTTGCTTTTTCATTAATATTCTTTAATTCTTCTGTTTGTATTTCCCAAGACAATTTAGTTTCTTTTTCTAACTCTTTTATCTGTTCCTCAATTAAGAGCGAGTGTTTTTCATATATCTTAATAGCGAGTAATTCATCGTTAAATTCATCTGGTATTCTATAATGTAATCCGTTGAACCATTCTTGAAATTCTTTCTTACCAGATTTGTTAAATCTCTTTACTAAAATAATCATTATTTCTTCAACAAATTCTTTATTAAAGCCTATTTCATACATCCTGTTTTGGATATTGTCCAAAGTGATGTTTACTAATGGTTTATCCTTAAAATTAAATATTTTCTTTATCATTTTTCTCCTCCCTAAAATATTTTCTTCAGCTATTCTGTCCCTTTAGTTCAATAACTTCTAGGTAAAATAGCGATTCCTCCTATTGAAGAATCGCACCAATTAACTCAATTAGCTTTAGTATGATTTTTGGCCACTATATAGCATTCTTTTTAAGAAATCTATTTTTCTAATATCTTTATTATTGTTGTTATCTGCTCGGTAACTATCCTTGGATGAAGATTCGTAAACACTTAAATACTGGTCAGGATTTAGTAGATAATACTTTATCTCTCCCATTTGATGCATTTCTAAATCCTCTAATTGTACTCCTGCGAAACTTGGTAAAGTATCAATAATACCAAACTCAACTGATAATCCCTCTTTAAAGAACTCATGTTCATGCAAATCAATCAATCTATATTCCATTGAATTCATAATGTTCACTATTTCATTCCAGTTATAAATATTAAATTCGGGCGGTACTTCCCACCCTCTTTTATCACCAGGTACATGAATGTCTAAGTCTTGTGCATCCCAACCATTACCTGTAACGACCTCTAAACCAACCGAACCCATTAACAACGGAATAATTTCAATATCATTTAGTTTTTTTGCAATTTTAATAAATTCATTAAACTTGTGATTGTCCATTTGCCCCTCCACTTTTTCTTAATTTTACCATAATTAGTAATTTCTTCTTAAACTAATCTGCCCTATTAGTACAATAGCTGCTATTAGATCTCATCCTCAACTAATGCACCAGTTTGTTTAAGTACATTTGAAACCAAGAGTTATCCAAAGTGATTATGAAAACACCAAACAACAAGAAACATACTCACTATCCCCCAAGCAGTGGTACTCCAAATCCACCAAATTATGGATTTAGCTGTTGTTGAACTTTCCTCATCTTCCACATTTGCTTTTATAAAAGCGACCTTACTTTCCATACCTTTTTTCATAGAAACGAGAACAACAAATCCGATTATTATGAAACCAATAGTTATCCAGAGTAATAAGTCCACCTTTTATACCTCCCTTTTTGTGAATTCTTTCCTTTCAATCTTCTTTATTAAATTATCCTGCCTCTTTAGTTAAATGACTTCAACAAAAATGGTACTTCTCCTTCTTTGAACTGCCCCCGTAGTACAATAACTTCTACTTAAATTAGCGTTAATCCTTTTTGAATTAACGCATCTGTTTGTTTAATAAATCATTATTCTCTCTCATAAAGTAATTTTCCATCCGAAGAGTAAGCAGAAATTTTGTATAAAGTTTCATCACCATTATCCTGCTTAGATAAAAGATTCCAATATCTTCTATCTTTATTTTTTACAATGTTTGCTTCCTCCTTTAAATTGTCATATTCAACAATAATACGATTAATTTTAGGTTCAAATATTTCGCCCAAGAATACCGTTGTATAAATACTTTCATTTTCTAAAGAAATTTCCCCTTTATGCCAAGTAGACTGGCTAAAGGTAAACGATGTTTTTTCAATATCAATAGTATACTCAAAACCCGAATTACCTTGATAAACCCACCCATTTTCTGTATTGGAAAAGTTAAGGATGCCATATCCATTTGGAGATTGGAAAAGGGAGAATGCACTATCATCCATTTCATTAGTATAGAAAATATCTTCTGACGGGATATTACTTTCTAGTGTTGCTTGCTGTATAGTTTTAATTTCTGCCTTTTCTTCATCAATTACGTTACTACAACCAGAAACAATTACAATAACTACGAAGAATATTGAAAATAGTAATTTCACTAAAAACACCCTCCTAATGAGACATATATTAGTTCCTTATACTCCTCTTCGATAAATCTGCCCCTTTAGTACAATATTCAAAAAACACTTATTAAAGAAAAAGACGATCGTTTTTTATGATCGCCTTGTTTGACTTTTGCACCATTTAGGTTTAATAGTATTAATAACCTCTTTTGGAAATTGTTCTACTTAACTTCAAACTAATAAACAAATCGTATACCCTTAAACGAAACTTATTCCGTATTGTCTTTCTTCCAGTTATATGGTGATTTTGACCAATTATATAACAGAATAATCAAGAATATTACGAAACATACCCCTATATTATTAATCCAATTAATCTCTTTGTTAGCAATTAACTGCCAAACAATTGAAGCTATAAAATATATTAGGGGAAATTTGATGCTTTTCTTATACATATTGTATTTTTTATCCTTTTTATTCTTGATTAAACCACAGTGGATCTTTGTCATCAACATCACCATTATAATTGATTAAAATCTCGTCACCTGCTTTTATATCTGTGAAAGCATAGAAGTCAAATGTGTGATTGCCAAAATTAATTTCATAAATTGCATTTGGTTGATAAGAATGGTTAAACAGCATTCCATAACCAAGAAGGATTGCAGAATGATTTATTCCATACTCAAAAGCGTAATCAGCTAGTATGGTTTGCTCAATGTATTGATGCTGATCGTTCGGATAAGAAATAACAGGTGCTTCATGTAAAAGTTCTCCTTTTTTGATATCACATGTAGCAAATACCCCTCTATTGAATTCTCCATCACTTAGTGAAGATGTTTTTATCTCAATCATGTTGTTCGCCTACTCACTTTTAATATTCTTTCTAACTGTAACATAAATTTTAACATTGAGCTCTTTTTATTTAGGAAAGTCGCAACCTATTATCATCTAATTCATAAGAGTCTAAAAACTCATTTACTCTGTCATTTTGTATTTCGCTTACTCAACATATTTTTATTTTAATATTTTGTAAACTTATTCAATATTTTCCGAGTAAAAAATAAATATTCGGCATATTCAACATAAAATCCTGCCCTTTAGTAAAAAGGATCGCCATAAAATCTGGATTGTTGTGTTAAACCACCACATAGTTTAAGTATCTTATTTCACAAACTAACGTTGTCTTTCCTTATGTATAATCATCATTTTTCAGTAATTTTATTGTATAGAATCTCCTTTGGATTTATAACAATTAATATCATTGCGACAACAAAATAAGAAAGCATAACATATACTAAAATATCTAATAAATCTCCCTTAACTATAATAAGGGAAAAATTAAATAATTGGTGAATAACAATTGGTATCACTAGGTTCTTATTCAGGTTGTAGAACAACGTTACAATAATCGAAAAAGATAATATTCCTATCATAAAAAGCACAATATACTTGATTAAATTCATTCCGGTGTAACCCGAAGCTAACCATAGTGGAGTGTGCCAACCCCCCCATAAAACACCTACTAATAAGGCTGATTTCAAAGGAGAATACTTCTTTTGAAGCTCATTCAATGCATACCCTCTCCAACCTAACTCTTCGCCCAGAGGTCCCCTTACTAAATTGTCTGAAAATGCGAACAACATTGTTCCAAGTCCTGTAAATGATAATGCTAATTCTTGAGTATCGGTTGTAATCGATAGCAATAATATAGTCACAGCGATGATTACAACTTGAATAATCACTAGGGTGCTGAGAACAGAAAACCTAAGTCTTGGAGCGAACTGCTGTTTTATAAAATCCTTTAGTCTTAATCCTGGATAGATTTTTTTAAATAAGATTATAAATGCAAAGGTTGAAGACCACGCAGCAATAATTTGTAAAATTTTTGTTACACTCTCTGGTACTCCTAACAATATACTTATACCGATAACCATAAAAAACACAAAAAATATTACATATGTAAAGACAACAAAACTTATCAATGGACTTTTTAATACTTGTTTCTTTTTAATAATAATTCCCCCTTATCACCAATGGTTAAATTATATTATTACTTGTTCCATAATTATTCAGTCTGGGGGATGAATCTCGAACAAACTAAGGGCTGAAAATCCAACATATTAATAAATTATTCAAGAATATGCCCGATTGCTGAATACTAGACACCATTCCTCAACTATCTGCCCCGTTAGTGAAAAAGCGACTGCTCTATTTGAACAATCGCACCAATTAGTTTAATTAGCACCTTCTCTTCTTTTGTTCCATTTGTTCGACCTATTTAGTAAAACCTTAGTTTATTTACTATTTTCTTTACCAATTTTCTCGTTACCACGTTTAAAGTTTCCCGTAATTTTAGCTAACAATAGCTGGACTTCTGTTATATTATCTTCAACTTCTTTAATTCTTGCTATAAGTAGTTCAGCCTCACTACCCTTTATAATTTTAATTTGTTTTCCTTTGTAATAGATTACTACCTTTCCTTTTTTCGTTGTTTGATAAGCAAATGGTTCTTCACTTAATCTGTTTCGTTTATCTACTTCGCTCACTACATCGTCTCCTTAATTATTTCAGTTTCAAACATTATATTCAAAAAAATCATTTGTTTAACTTGTTTTTCTTTAAATTTCAATTCACTGAATTAAGACATAATGTGGCCATTTCTATTATTTAACTATCCTGCCCCTTTTTTGGGGTCGCCACCAACCGAGGGACTACTACAGGATGTATCATTTCGCTGTTGCGACAAAGGCCTTTCATTGGAGTGAGTGATCACAGTTCCAGGAGGTCTCGTTTTTAACCAACCTCTCTTCTTTAGATTGCAAAAGAAAGACTGGATCGGTACCGACCCCCAAAAGTTAGAGTTAAAAAATGACTTTTGGGGGTGTTTTTATGGCCAAATATAGTGAGGAATTTAAAATA
>NZ_PIOD01000013.1 GCF_003369565.1 Oceanobacillus chungangensis
TGATGATTTAAGTTTTCTCATGCCAATATTCCCGCGCTCCTGATGATTTAAGTTTTCTCCCGCCAATATCCCCGAGCTCCTGCTGATTTAAGTTTTCTCCTGCCAATATCCCCACGCTCCTGCTAATATAGGTTTTCTCCCGCCAATATCCCCGCGCTCCTGATGATATCCCTACTCCCACTCCCATCCCCAACAAAAAAAAAGAAAGCAAACTACCTAAAAGTAGTCTACTTTCCCTCTCTCCGTTCTTTTTCATTTAATACATCTGCTAATTCGTCCTCTATTGTTGAATCCGCTAGCTTTACCTTTGCACGGTATGCTGCTCGGGTAATTAGGTGACCCGCTACTGGAGATGTGATAAATACGAATATTATTCCTAGCAAAAGGCGTACACTAATGAACCCAGTCGTTGTCACAAAGTATAGGAAGGCACCTAGAAGTGTTAGTAATACTGCTAAAGTTGAACTCTTTGTTGCAGCATGGGATCGTGTGTAAATATCTGGAAAACGAATAATCCCAATTGCACTAATCAAAGCCATGGCAGCACCTATTAATATGAGGAGTGCAGCGATAAACTCAGCTATCGTGCTTGCGTTCAATAATAACACCCCTCTCGATGTATTTAGAGAATGCAATCGTGCTTATAAATGATAATATAGCTAAGATTAGAATAACCTCTAGAAACGCCGTCGTGTGAAATAATACTGAAATAATGGCGATTGCAGATACAAGGTGAACTCCTATCATATCTAAAGCAATGACACGATCTGGCAGACTTGGACCAATGATAATTCTGCAAAGCGAAATGAAAATAGCGATTCCGAACAATACAAGTGCAGCAGTTAACATTATATTAATCATGACCTTGTCACCTCCATAATTGCCTTTTCAAACTTGCTTAATGATCGTAATAACATTTCCTTCGATTCTTTTACATCCATACCATGAATATAAAAGGTGTCGCCCTCAGGTGTTACTTCCATAACGACAGAACCGGGGGTCAATGTTAAGAGCATCGCAAGAGCAGTAACTTCTACATCACTTTCCAGTATCGTCTCATATTTGAATATTCCTGGTTTAATATGAATTTTAGGGCTTAGTATATGCTTCAGCACAAGATAACTAGACTGAATTAATTCGGAAATAAAGAGCAGAACTAATTTTAAAAAGGCATAGAACCTACCTAAATAAAATCTTTCTCCATAAAACCGATGCAATAAATACACAATTCCGATCCCTACTATATATCCTGTAACAAATGTCGTAATTTTAAAGTAGTCCTCATCCTGGAAAAGCGTCCATAGAAAGGCGATAAACAAATTGGTAAAAAATTGAGCCGCCATAAAGCACTTCCTCCCTTATAATATCAATCGATTATTTATCATATAAAATCGCATCAATATATATTTGTGGATTTAATAAGGTGTTTGCTGCATCACTAACATATGGTGCAAATACTTCTGTACCTAGTCCCAAACCAATCGTCGCTGCAGAAAGCAACACACAGGGGATTAACCAACCCATTTTCATCGGTACTTCATCCTCAAAGCTAATCATTGTTTCACCCCAGAAGCAATTTAGGAAGATACGTAAAAGCGAATAAAGTACGACAATACTAGATAGAAAGGCAAGAGCAAGAAGCACATAAGAACCCGTTTCAACTGTTCCCTGCCCGATTAAAACCTTCCCAATAAATCCACTTAGTGGCGGCATTCCGGCAAGTGATATCATAACAATGAAAAATAGCCAACCAAATAGTGGGTAATTTCGAATCAGTCCACTCATCTCATCCATACTAGCCGAGCCCGCTACCTTAATCATTGTGCCGGCAAGCAAAAATAATAATGCCTTTACGATCATATCATGCATTAGATAATAGATAGATCCCTCTAGCGCCGCCTGTGTACCAACAGATAATCCAATAAGAATAAAACCAACACCAATAACCACATTATAGGAGACGATTTGTCGAATATCCTTATAGGCTACAGCTCCTATACTTCCGCCTATTAAGCTTACTCCTGCTAGAATACCGATAATCGTATGTGTAAAGTCTGGATCATGGTAAAAGAATAATGTAAATACACGGATAATAGCGTAAATCCCTACTTTTGTAAGTAATGCACCGAATAAAGCAGCAACCGCAGTCGGTGGTACACTATATGAACCTGGTAGCCAGAAATAAAGTAAGAGGCCAGATTTCAATGCAAACACAGTTAGGAATACCATACTAATCCCAGTCAATAAAGGTGTTTGGCCAGATTCTGCAATTCGTTCAGAAATATGTGCCATATTCAACGTTCCGACAGAACCATATAAATAGGCAATTGCGATTAAGAAGAACCAAGATGAAAGCACATTAATTACGACATATTTTATCGATTCTCTTAATTGAATCTTCTTCCCTCCAAGGGCAATTAATACATAGGATGCTAATAACATCACTTCAAAGTTTACATATAGATTAAATAGATCTCCGGTTAAGAAAGAACCATTCACTCCTGCAATTAAGAAGTTAACAAACGAATAAAAGAGCATTTTTTCATGTGATTTGCCAATTGACGAAAAAGCATAGAGCAAACAAATAGCAGCAACAATGCTTGTAATTAGCACTAAAATAACGGAAAAGGAGTCTGCTACAAATAGAATGCCAAAGGGTGGTTCCCAGCCTCCAAAGTCTAAACGAAGAATCCCCTCTTCTTGAATTCGATTTAACAAATAAATAGCAATCCCAATATTCGCAAAGCTAACACCAAGACTTATTCCTCGTTGCAGCTTTATTTGATTACGGAAGAAAATGAGTATAATTCCAGCGAGAACAGGGAGAGCCATTGGTAATACTAGTAAATTATTCATGCTTATTCCCTCTCAGTTCATCTAGGTTATCCGTACCGGTTTCTTGATATGTTCGATAGGCTAATACAAGAGATAAGGCCGTTACTGCAAAGCCTATTACGATGGAAGTTAGGATAAGTGCCTGTGGAAGCGCATCTACATATGGTCCCTGTTCTTCTCCATCAAGTAACGGAACCACTCCCCCTTTTAAGCCACCCATTGTCATAATCATTAAATGTGCAGCATGTGAAAGAATAGCAGTTCCTAAAATCACGCGTATCACACTCTTCGATAAGAGAAAATAAGTAGCTACTGTCACTAAAACACCTGCTAGGATGGTGATTAACGTTTCCATATATTACACATCCTCACTAATACTTAAAATAATCGTTACGACGACACCAACAACAACTAATGCCACACCTAGTTCAAAGATTGTTACTGTCGTTAATTCTACTTCTCCAAAGAAAGGAAGATTAAAATAGCCAAAAGCCTGTGTTAAGAAAGGAACATCAAAAACGAATGCTCCAAATCCTGTACCAACAGCTAGAAACGCACCAAGCGCCGCTACTTTTTTGAAATCAAAAGGTATCGCTTTTTCTATCGTTTCAATATCAAAAACAATAAACAGCAGAACAAAAGCAGATGAGAGGACCAGCCCACCGATAAACCCGCCACCTGGATTATTATGTCCCGCTAAAAATAAATACACGGCTAGCGTTAATATGATATAAACAACAATTCTAGTGACCGTTCGTAAAATAACATTATTTATTTTCAAGCTCTTCCTCCCCCTTTCTAGCTTTTAGTTTAATTAGTGTGAAGATACCAATTCCAGCTATTAGGAGTACAATTACTTCGAGCATCGTATCAAATCCACGGAAATCACTTAAAATTGCATTTACAATATTCTTCGCTCCTGCAAGTTCATATGAATTTTCGAAGTAGCTTGAGATTGATTCGAACAGTTTACCATTTTGGACTGCTAACGCAACGGTAACAAAGATTGTCCCGACTAAAATTGAGATCAATAAATTGACACTTTTTGTTCGTCTAGGGGAATCCTCTTTCTTCCATTCTGGTAAGAATTTATAGGCTACAAGGAAGAGTACCGTTGTCACAGTCTCAACTACTGATTGAGTCAGCGCTAAATCTGGTGCACGTAGTAATACGAAGAAAAGAGCCACACCATAACCAATAACACCATTTAATAAAATCGCAGTCAGACGTGATTTGGCAAAGATAACTGCAATTGCTCCTACACTCATCGTGATTGCAATTACCCAGTCAATAGGATCAATTGGTGCATCATCCACGATATTAAAGTCGAGTGCACCAGTGTAAATCAATGTACCACCAGCTAAGATTATAAAGAATATATAGATATACACGAGATAATCGCGCAGGTAACCAGTCATATAGTAATTTGTTATTTTATTCGAGTTTATTTCTGTTTTTTCTAAAATAGCATTATATAACGAATCAAAAGACCAGCTTTCTGGTAGAAGTGCGTAAATCCCCTTCCAGTACTTTAATGAAATAAATAGTAAAACACCAAAGACGACAACACCTATCGTCATCCATAATTCCGGTTGAAACCCATGCCAAGCAGAAATCGTCACGCCAAGATCTGTCTCCGCAGCAAACGTTGGAAAAATACTAGCCATTGCTGGGACAATTAAATAATTTCCTAGTACATTCGGGAAGAAGAAAATTACGATAACGAGTATCCCAAGGATGATGGGCGCAATGAGCATACCAACTGGCGCCTCATGTGCTGGTCGCTCCAACCTTTCTTCTTGATATTTGCCAAGAAATGTCTTAAATACGATTATCATACAATATATAAAGGTAAATACACTAGCAACCCAAGCTATTACAGGCAGCATCGTGCCCCAGGTCTCTAGGGAATAAATGTTGAGTTCACGAATATTTAATACTGAAGTAAAGAACATTTCCTTACTTAAAAACCCATTGAATGGTGGTAATCCTGCCATCGAGAAGCTACCAATCATGGCAATTGTAAACGTGATTGGCATATACGTTGCCAGCCCGCCAAGCCGACGGATATCACGTGTTCCAACACCATGGTCAATAATACCAACAACCATGAATAGCGCACTTTTAAATGTTGCGTGATTAATTAAATGGAATAACCCAGCGAAGGCAGCCTGCGTATAGACAACCGAATCTGTTGAATAGCCATTATTAAGGGCTGCTGAACTCATTCCGAACATACTCATAATCATACCTAGCTGACTAATCGTCGAGTAAGCCAGCAATGCTTTAAGATCAGTTTGCCGAACTGCGGTAAAGGATCCCCAGAACATTGTAACTAAACCAATTCCGGTAACGAGCCAGAACCAAGCTACTTCTCCGCCAAATATTGGGGTAAACCTGGCAACTAGGTATAAACCGGCATTTACCATTGTAGCCGAGTGTAAGTAAGCACTAACAGGTGTTGGTGCCTCCATCGCACTTGGCAGCCAAATATGAAATGGAAATTGTGCTGACTTCGTAAATGCACCGAGTAGAACTAATAGCATTGCCGGAATGAATAAATGATGGTCATAAAAATCCGGGATAATTTCGATAATTTCACGAAAACTAAACGAACCCGTAATGCTTCCAATCATAATAAAGCCGGCAAGCATTGAGAATCCACCACTTACCGTAATAAGTAATGCTTTTTGTGCACCTTCCCTTGATCTTTTTCGTTGAAACCAGAAAGCAATCAAAAGGAAAGATGAAATACTCGTTAACTCCCAGAATACATATAAGACCATTATGTTATCTGAGAAGATGACACCGAGCATCGCTCCCATGAACAACATTAAATAAGCATAAAAATGTTCCAACGATTCGTTCTCATTTAAATAGTAAATAGAGTATAAAATTACTAAGGCCCCTACCCCTGTAATAATAAGCCCAAAAATTAAACTAAGTCCATCTAAATAAGTAGAAAAATTAATGCCATATGTAGGAAGCCAATTAACCATAAATAAATACGTCGCTCCACTGGCAATGCTCGGAATATACAGCGCTAGGAAAATAAATAAGATGATGGGTATTAGTAATACGTACCAGCCGATATGTAATCTTGATATCCTTTTATGTAGGAAAGGAATTAGAGCAGCTGCTAAAAAGGGGATCATAATTAATAAGTTCACAGATACCAAAATCAAACCTCCATTTCTAATAGTGAAGTATTATTAAGTGTTTAAGTTTACGTAATAAAGTAGCATCTTGAGCATGTTTCACATTTAGCAAGAATAATTTGCTTTAAAAGATGAAAAGAGATAGAATTTGCATTTAGTGGATTCACCCGAACACAATTTTACAGATTAAAATAGTAATCAAACATAGTAAAACAGGTTTAACATATTAGGATTCCTCGCATAAACATACTTAGGAATACGAATACGAAAACCCTACCTATATATTTCCCCAGTTATTCTTATATTATAGCCAGATTAGATAACTTGGTTGTCACATGCCTTTAGGTGACCACAGTTATGTACTACAGAAAGTTGTTATACTTTCTTATCTACTAAATCTTTCTGACGACTTCTTAATTGGTATACAGCGTTAACCTTAAGGTTAAGATTGTAAAAGAAACCTATTTGCAATAAATATTGTAGAATTACCATTTTAGTTGATTAACAAAGTAGAAAACGCTCCAACCAAGAGTGGTAAGAGGGATTTTTGAATGATTCTAGTTCAGTGGACGAAATCGAGTGTAAAATGAACATGCGATATTATTGAAAGTGGTACCATTATTATTTAATAAACTTTTACACATAAATAATTATAACGTAAATTATCTCTCAATGCACATTTGACAATTGATAAATGGAATTCGTTCCAAGCTAGAAACGTATTAATTAGGGGTTCCCCTTAATTTAATCATTATCTATGGCATTAAATTAAGAGATGGCTTATGCTATAGAAGATGAAGGAATACTTGTAATTTTACTATGTATTTTTTTGATAAATTTTTTTCAAAATAAGGGTTCACGAAATCAATATAACATGTTAAAATGATACGGTTTAATGGATAAGATCATAAAATAGATAATATTTAAATAAGTATATGAAAATTCAAGAGGTGAATTTACCGTCATGAGGAAAATAAAAGGTCGGATGGATGAAAGCATCCTAGTCTGTGTTTACTATGGTCCAAACGGCGAAAGACTAATTAGGCGCGGTCATAAATTAGCTAAAATAATGGATTGTCCTTTATATGTGTTAACAGTTGATTCATTACCCTATGATGAATTCGATGCCGAAAAGTCAGGGTATATTGAACGATGGAAAGAATTATGTGATGAATTAGATGTAGAAGAATTCATTATTCGTGATAATGAGAAACGTTCTTCTGTAAAAGCAATAGCAGAAGTAGCACATAATCATAATATTACGCAAATCATTGTTGGACAAAGCCCACAAAATCGATGGGAAGAGATTACGAAAGGTTCCTTTGTTAATGTATTATTACGGGAAATGACCTTTATCGATATTCATCTCGTTTCTATTGATCGAACCATTAAAAGTGAAGAGGACATTTTATTTGAAAAGGGTGTTCGTGGCTTCTTAAGGAAGGACGAAGACAATTATCGACTTAGCTTTACAAGATCGAAGCAAAACCTCTATGAAGGTATTTTCTATAAAGAGATTGGAACAGATTTTAATAATGGTGTTTTTAAATTCATTAATAATACCGGCAAAACCTGTCAGGTACACATTACCGAGGATATTGTAACAGGAAAGATAAAAGAACCTCCAAATGTGAAAGCAAAATAAGAACAAAAGCAAGCGCAAGCGCCCGTTTAGCGACGTACGGGGGTGAGGGTAGTCTCGCTAGTCGTTGGGCGCTGGAGCTGGACGTAGCCTCTCTTGTCACTTGAGTTGAAAGATGGAAATTTTAATACTTTCTTATTTAGCTAGTAAAATAACCCACGAAAAGCAAATTGCAATTCGTGGGTTATTCTTTCCTCCTAATTGTGAGCGTGCATTATTCATAGAGATCTGGCATCCTACTATCAAATACTGGTACATCCTTTCTAATCTTCGTAACAAGATTAAGCGAAAGTGACGCTGTAATAGTCTCTTCCAATTTCTCACTACCAATTCGTAAGCTGTTTCCCCACGGATTAATGATCATGGAGCTTCCTGCAAACGTTTCTCCATCATAACTACCAACCCGATTACAAGAAACTACGTAATACTGATTTTCAATTGCTCGGGCAATTTGCAATGCCTGCCAATGTCCCAGTCTCACACTTGGCCATTCGGCAACAACATAGAGAATTTGGGCACCTTGAAGTGCTAGACTTCTAGACAGTTCAGGAAACCTTAGATCGTAACAAATAATAACGCCCATTTTTACTCCATCCAGCTCAAACACCTTTACTTTCTCAGTCCCACCTGCTAAATACTGCGGTTCATTCAGCATTGGTACGAGATGAATTTTGTCATATTGATAGACAATGTCCCCATTACAATTAACTACAATGCTAGAATTATAAACTTTCCCTTCCTTTTTATTGGCAAAAGAGCCACCAATAATATTAATCTTGTAATTCTTTGCAAGTCCCTGCAAGAATCCAGTTGTTGGTTCACCGTCTCTATCTGCATAGAGTTCAAGCTCTGGTAATGTATAAGCTGTCGTCCACATCTCAGGAAGGATAACGATATCAGGGTGCTCCGCCTCTACCGTCTCCTTTATCCATTTTCCCACACGCAATCGATTCAATTCAGGTTTGCCCGCAACAATATCCATTTGAAAAATAGCTTGCTTCATATGCAAATCTCCTTTCAAAAGTTAACCCGATTGGTTCAACTAACAATTAAACGATGAAAAACCCCCACTGATCTGGGATAATTCATCCTATTTAAACCATCCTTTTTCTTTAAATCTTGAAATAGCTGCAATCCGATTGCTAACATTTAATTTATCTAAAATAACAGAAACATAATTCCTTACTGTACCATTCGTTAGGTATAGTTCGCTGGCGATTTCCTTAGTATTTTTCCCATCAGCAATAAGCTTGATTATTTGCTCCTCCCGCTCCGTTAACGGGTTTTCCTCTTCATAGGCTATATCAATCAATTCTGGGGCATATACCTTTCGCCCCTCCATAATAATTCTAATTGAGTTTGCTAATTCCTCACTTGGACTATCCTTTAGCAAATAGCCACTAACCTTTGCTTTTCGGGCACGGTCAAAGTATCCTGTTCTAGCAAAGGTGGTTAAAATAATAATTTTGCAAGCGTTATTTATCAATTCTTCTGCGACATCTAGTCCACTTTTCACCGGCATCTCAATATCCATTATACAAATATCTGGTTGCTGTTGCTCCACAAGGACAAGTGCTTCTGCTCCGTTGCTTGCCTTACCAACAACTTCCATATCCTCTTCCAAATCAAGTAATGACCCAAGTGCACCAAGTAATAACCGCTGATCTTCAGCAATTACAATCCGAATCATGCGCGCCCCTCCTATTCTACTCTGAATTAATAAGACTGCTTTCTATATAATATAGCTGCTCTTTCACGTAATTAATAGTCGATGTAAAGCGTTAACTAGTTTAATGTGTCAATGACTCTCGGGCCAGTCGCTTCAGAAATACACTTCGCTTTCCGCGGGGAGCTGGTGAGCCTTCTCGTGCTAGCGCACTTCGTAGTCTCACCTAGGCTCTTCTTCCCGCAGGAGTCTTCGTGTATTTCTTCCGCTGGGGATGTGCGAGTAAAAATAATTTTCTATCCCAATATAAGATAGAGACCAATTTTCCTCTCTTGTGGGTGTTGATTGGAGCCGCGGACAGGAGACTTCTCGAAAATAAAGAACGATTTTCTTTCGAAGGAACTGAAGCGTTGCCCGCGGAAATCAACATTGAGCCTAGTCCGCAGTTTATATAAACAACACCAAACTATTCCTGCTTAATAACAGTCGGAACTTTAATTGTGAGGGTCATTCCATCGATTGATTCGGTTTGTAACGTCCCATTGACAAATTCCAGTCTTTCCCTCATCCCTTCAAGTCCATGCCCCTTAAACGCACCCAATTTATCACGCATACCAATACCATTATCCTCGACAATAATGGTCAATTCGCTAGATGACTGCCGAAGGGATATTTTGCAGAACGTAGCCTTGCTATGTTTAACAACATTTGTAGCTGCTTCCTTTAAACACATACTGAGTACATTTTCTACGAATACTGGAATCCCTATACGCTTAGGATCCCCCTCCAGTTTATATTTAACTTGTGCGGCCTCTAAAACCTGCTGTACGCTTATCAGCTCATCGACTAATTTCGTGCTTCTCATTGTCGAGACGATTTCACGAACTTCTTTTAAAGCAGTTCTGGCGGTTTGATTAATGTCGTATAGCTCAAGTTTTGCCTTTTCCGTATCTCTAACTACTAACTTGCTCGCCAAATCGCTTTTTAAGCCAATCAAAGAAAGCTTCTGCCCCAATGTATCATGTAAATCCCGTGCAATTCGCTGCCGTTCTTCAATAATCATTAATTTTGAGATTCGCTCATTTGCATCTTCCAATTGAATTTCCAGCTTTTCGCGTTTGACTCTATTATACATTTCGAATGGCAGCAGGATGACTCCAATAATACAAAGCACAATGAATGGAATTTGTGAGAAAAAGAGCTGTTCCTGAGTAAAAAACCCAAACCCTACTGCAACAACTGTTGTAACGAGATTGACAACATACAACGCTATAAAACCCGCCCTATTTTGAATATTACCAATGAAAAATGCTAGAAATAAGGAGAAATAGACATAACCAAAATAAACGGTCATGCCAATGCTTATTGCCATTTCTATTCCTACCGAAACATAAACAGTCCAGCCTTTTTTTATAAATGCTAATCGATAAGTAATGAAGAACAAAAGAATCATCAGGATACCAATAATAATTTCTGCAGGTGTTGATGATTTAAAGATAAAATAGAAAGGAAGTAGACAAAATGCAATCCATGCAAAAAGACTAATTCCAGTTTTTTTCGGAAAAATATGATACCACGTTTGCATGTTCTTCCTCCCTATGAATAAAATTACGATTATTTATTTCAGTATAACAAAGTATATAAGAAATAACCCTCAACTAAATGGAAGCTTGAGGGAATCTTTTTATTTCTCTTGGAAACTTGGGCGGCTTGCCTTCATCCGTAGCGTTGTCTTTTTATTACGTTCAAGTGCTTTGAAATCCTTAAAGCTAATAAAAGATCTACTTGCCTGATCATACAGACGAAAACGAATCGATGCTAGGCTTGATGCTAACGTAATCGTCGTTGCTTGATGTAATGGCGGCGTCGATTCATGTGCTCTCTCCAAATTATAATTAGGTACCCTTGGCGCTAAATGATGGACATGATGGTAACCAATACTGCCAGTAATCCACTCTAATACTTTCGGCAACTTATAATAAGAGCTTCCATCTACTGCAGCCTTTACATAATCCCATTCATCTTCATTCTCAAAATAGGAATCTTCAAACTGATGCTGTACATAGAACAACCATATTCCAGCAGAACCAGCAATCATGAGGATTGGAAGTTGGATAATTAAGAATGCCTGCCAGCCAATAGCCCAAATCAAAAGCGCATAAATGACTGCAATTGAAGCATTAATTAAGTAGGTGTTCAAACGCTCCTTCTGTTTCGCACCTTTTCGATTGATTCTATTTTCAATAAAGAACAGATAGATTGGTCCTAAACCAAATAACACAAATGGATTCCGGTATAATCGATATGCTAGTCTGCCCCAGAATGATGCTTCTGCATATTCATCCACCGTCATTACCCATACATCACCAGTCCCACGTTTGTCTAAATTACTACTTGTTGCATGGTGGATTGCATGGTTTCTTTTCCATTTCTCAAAGGCAAAATGGGTAATGATTCCTGTAATCGTACCGACAACTCGATTCGCTTTACTATTTTTTAAAAAAGACATATGTGTACAATCATGAAAAATTATGAAGATCCGCACGACGAATCCCGCTGCGACTATAGAGAATAGAAGACTTAACCAAGTGGAAATGGTTAAACTCTGATATGCAAGAAACCAAAGTAGAAAGAACGGAACAATCGAATTTATTAATTGTATTATACTTAATTTTGTATTTGAGCTCGCATAGGGTGCAACGCTTTTTCTTAATTGTGCCTGTTTTTGTTTACTCATATTATCCTCCTATTAATGCCGAATATTGTTACTATCTAGCATAGAGGAAAACCACCTGGTTTATAAGTCATAAATGTCAAGGATTGCATATGACAAATGTCATGTGTAGACAGGGGGGTGCCTGTAACTCCCTAAATTTTGTCAGAAGATGTTGGTGGTGATAGAGCGTTTTAATGATATGGAAGAGCTCCAAAATGTTTTATCGGAGCGGATTATTCATACTCCTGAGTTCTTATAGGTCCAGTCTAGCTATCAAATGGTCACACGAGCTTTCATGGACCAAGTGGAGCGCACAACGTATAAGCGACTAGGCACGCTAACAAGCTTAAGTCAAAGCCATAAACTAAACATAAAAGACCACTATCCAATTAATTAGATAGTAGTCCATAGCCTAAATTATTGCAGCATCATTTTTTCCAATTCCAATGGTTCAATATATTCGCCGTTTTTATATGCTCGCATATTTCCACCAGAGATTTCATCGATTAAGAGGATTTGATTGTTCGCATCTCTTCCAAATTCTAGTTTTATATCATATAATTCAATATCTTTCTTCGCTAGTTCATCTTTAACAACTTGAGAAATTTGCTGTGTCAATGTTTTCAGTGTTTCATATTCATCATTTGTAAGAATCCCAAGCATATGTAAAGCATCCTTCGAGATTGGTGGGTCTTGACGTTCATCATCCTTTAATGTAACTTCAACAAACGCATCTAAAGTCTGACCATCTTCTGCATATTTACCATATCGTCTAAAGAAACTACCAACCGCACGGTAACGGCAGATTACTTCTAAACCTTGACCAAATACGGATGCTGGCACAACTGTCATCGTAGCTTCTTCAATGTCCGCAGCAATATAATGTGTTGGAATTCCCTTTTCTTTTAAAATCTCAAAGAAAAATTGGGTCAATTTTAAACCTGCTCTTCCAGCACCTTCAATAGATAGTCCAACAGTATTAGCTCCGGGATCAAAAACACCATTCTCCCCTGTTACATCGTCCTTGAATTTCAGTAGAAGATTCCCTTCCTCTAATTCATATACATCTTTCGTTTTACCTGTATAAAGTTGCTTCATCCTTTGCACCTCTCCCGCTGGAATATATCATAATTATTGCATAAAATAGATAGACTGTCACTTTCCGCTTTTTTGCTAATATATATTAAGTGGTCTTTCTAATACATTGACTTGTATAATAGTATGAGGAGGTGACTTAGTTGGACGCATCAGATATTATTAATAAATTGAAAGACCGAGTACCATCTATCCTCGGTTATGAGCAACTTCGAAAATCCGCTGTACTTCTTCCTTTAGTTGAGATAGCGAATGAAACACATATTCTATTCGAGGTTAGATCGATGGAACTTCGCAATCAGCCTGGTGACATCTGTTTCCCCGGTGGCAGAATTGATCGAGAGGACCCAGACCCCAGATATTCTGCCGTTCGCGAAACGACTGAAGAATTAGGTATTAATGAATCAACGATAAGAGATGTTCTCCCACTTGATTATATCGCAATGGAACGTGGCAGATTAATCTATCCATTTGTCGGCAGAATAACAAATCTAACGGAATTGAAACCAAACCCTGCTGAGGTTAGCGAGGTATTCACGGTACCACTAGCCCATTTTGTTAATACAGATCCAGAAAGATATAAAGTAAACTTGCAAGTAGTTCCTGATTCGAATTTTCCTTTTGACTTAATTGTTGGCGGGGAGGATTACAATTGGCGCACACACCATGTCGAAGAGCTTTTTTATAAATATGAAAACAAAGTAATTTGGGGATTAACAGCGAGAATTTTAACCCATTTTATAGAGTTGCTGAACGAGAAATAGAAAACAATCCATCCTTTCGAACAATATTTAGGATGGATTGTTTGTAGTTTTAGAAATCTAAGAGGTAATTGTTATTTTCTTATTTGTGATTTCAAGACTAAACTAATCATTCACAAAAGGTTTATTCACATAATAATACATCCATCCCATAAAGATACTCCCGCCAATTAAGTTTCCAATTGTGACTGGAATAAGATTGTGAATCATACCGCTGACTGTCACTGAATCTGGATGTCCAAGCACGAAGGACACAGCGAACGTGCACATATTAGCAATGCTATGCTCATATCCGGAAATAAAGAAACAAAAGACAAATAAAACCATTGTAAATAATTTAGGGCCATCACCTTTAAGTGTCATCGGAATGAAAAATGCTAAACAGACGAGCCAGTTACAAAGAATCGCTCTGAAAAACAATTCATTCGTGGGTGCTAGTGTTTTATTCTTCGCTACTTCCAATAAAAATCCGTTCACTGATTGATCATCAAAAAGTCCTGTAGCATAAATTAATAATGCAAAAGCAAAAGCTCCTATCAAATTACCGATATAACTAAGTGCCCATAACCTACCTACATCTTTCCAGCGCAATTTTTTCTTTAATGCTGCAAAGGTATAATAAAAAGTATTACCAGTAAATAAATCACCCCCACCATATGCAATAAGAATGATTGCTGCACCAAATGTTACAGCTGCCATTGGATATGCAAATGGAGAATGATCCAAGTAAAAGAAGTTGCCGGTTTTAAATGCGACAATGACCCCAAAACCAATAAACATACTTGCTAGCATCGATCTTAATAAATAGATAAAGGAGCTCTTCTGATAAATACCAAATTTCTTGAGCGCTAATTGTTCCACCTTTAAAAGAGATTCCAACTCCATAAAATTTCACCCCTGCCAATCTAAATGTTTATAAAGCGAAACCTATTGATTAGTTTGGTTTCGCTTCTTTTAGAAAACTTCGTTGTCACCAAGCCTTTCGTTGACAGCCTTAGTTGCACTTATGTAGTTAAGAAAGTTTTTACTTTCTTAGCTACCAAAATACGGAGCAAGGATGCCTTTTAAAACATTGACACTATTATTGAAAAGCATTTTTTCTTCATCGTTTAAGTCAATTTCGATGATTTCTCTTATTCCATTTCTGTTAATAACTGCTGGTACACCTACATACACATGATTATTTCCATATTCGCCATCCAGATGTGCAGAAATAGTTAATATCGTATTTTCATTAGTAAGAATGGCGTTCGTAATTCGAACTAAACCCATTGCAATCCCGTAATAAGTAGCACCTTTGCTTTCGATAATTTCATAAGCAGCATCACGTGTTTGGGTAAAAATCATCTCTAAATCATCTACATTATATTGTTCATTTCTCTCAATCAACTTTTTGATCGGGATGGTACCGATAGACGCAGAACTGTATACAGGAAGTTCACTATCGCCGTGTTCACCGATAATATAAGCATGAACATTTCTTGGTGCAACATTAAAATATTCTCCTAGTGAATAGCGGAAGCGAGCAGTATCTAAAATCGTGCCTGAGCCGATTACACGTTCTTTTGGAAGTCCACTAAATCTCCATGTTGCATAGGTTAAAATGTCTACTGGATTCGTTGCAACAAGAAATATCCCATCGAACCCACTTTCCATTACTTGATCTACAATCGTTTTAAATATATTTAAGTTCTTCTCTACTAAATCAAGCCGAGTTTCACCAGGTTTTTGATTAGCCCCAGCACAGATTACAACGATGTCCATGTCCGTACAATCTTTATAAGTGCCAAAGCGAATATGCATTGGATTTGGAGCGAATACTTTTCCATGATTTAAATCTTTCACATCACCTTTTGCCTTTTTTTCATTAATATCAATCATCAGAAGTTCATTAGCAACACCTTGATTCATTAAAGCAAAGGCATAGCTTGAGCCTACAAATCCTGTTCCAATCAATGCAACTTTGTTTATCTGGTCATTTCTTTCCATCATGATTTACCATTCCTTCCAAAATTAATTTCTGAATTTTCTCCATACATTACCATACCCAAAAACTAGTGGAATTATTAATAGATGGAGCCACTTTATATTGTGAAATGTTTCACAAACATTTATTACTTTTAGTATACATCGATTTATTTATAAAGGCAATAACATTGTTCAATGTTTCACAAATAAAAATAACGATAAAGACATAGAGCTTTTCAAAATTAAATACGTGACTAAAACTCTGATCTGCTATCAATAATCAAGTTCCTCATAATTAGAGGGAAAAAGGCAACAAACTCAAAAGTCCGTTGCCCACTTCAAAAGAAGTCCTACCCCTCAATCCGTACAGGCATAACTTCCGCTATTGATTTTCCGTATTTATCCTTTTCCTCTTCCGTCATCCAAATATGAATGACTCCATGATCCGAGCTTGTCCGAACTAATCGACCAATCCCTTGACGCATTCTTAAGAGCATATAAGGTGCATCCACTTCTTGATCTGGATTTGCTGCGTGTTTGCGCTTCGCCTCAAATACTGCATCCTTTGGTGGGAATGGCAGAGAGGAAATGATGACCTGAGTCAATGGTTCCCCCGGAACATCTAAGCCTTCCCAGAGATGATGTGCGCACAATACTGACGATTCCCCTGACTGGAATTCACGAACCATCGTACTTATTTCCTTATCACCTTCATACATTAACACGAATGGCCATGTTTGATTATTAGCCCACGATCTGAAAAGCTCCATCTCCC
This sequence comes from Oceanobacillus chungangensis, assembly GCF_003369565.1. Taxonomy (GTDB): domain Bacteria; phylum Bacillota; class Bacilli; order Bacillales; family Amphibacillaceae; genus Oceanobacillus; species Oceanobacillus chungangensis. Next base: position 16,617 of record NZ_PIOD01000013.1, read on the forward strand.
GAGCGGTGGAGAATAACACGAGTGAATGACCATTATTTTCTATTAATTCCTCATAAATCCCTTGCCATTTTTCTAAATCACCTGTATCCAAATGACCTTCGATTTTCATCTGTTCGTCATAATCAAACGGCGAGGCAACGGAGAAGGATTCATATGATTCGATCCCTAAACTGTTAGCTAGATAATTGAAGTCTCCATTTTGTGCTAATGTTGCCGAAGAGAATAGGAACGGAATCTTTTGTGAAAATACTTCCTGCTTTAGCACATCCTCTACTAACCGTGGCATAATTACAAAGCTTGTCGTACTCTCATTTTCTTCCAGCCAATATATTCCCTCATCATCTTTTAATAAGATGGATAAACCATAATCGAAGAACTCTAAATACTCTTCAATAATTTTAATATAATAGTCGTCCATCGTGAATAATTCAGAATCAAAAACAAGCTGTTCTAGTAATTGTTGTACTTTGTCATCCAAATTCCTCGCCATTTCCAGCATCATTTTCGATGGGGCTAATTGCTTCCGATTCGACCCTTCGACAGCTGTAGCAGTATCTCCAAGAAGTTCAAACCACGCATCATTTAACTCTAGAATATCTTCTACTAATAATAAGGATTGCTCACGAATATCTTGACCCATATAGCCAGTTAACACATTCGTCAACGTATCCAGATTATAACGATAAGTTAATCCCTTTTGTGCAGCGAACTCTAATAGATGGCCTTCATCAAAAACTACCGAACTAGCTTCAGGTAAGAGTGGCATCTGCCCTTCACGCTTGCGTGATTCCTTCGTCCAAATATGCTCCATGTAGAAATCATGGGAACAAATGATAATATCTTTCGCATGTCGGTAATATTCCCTGTTTAACGTCTGTCCACTTCGGTGTCGGAACTCACAGGTGGAGCACTGTTGCAATGGATCCCAAGCAATCTTCTCCCACGTTTCATTCGGTACCCACGGATATTCTTTCCTGTCGCCATACCGTTCAAAGGTTTTCATTGAAGTTCCCGTATCGTAGACAAAATCAGGAATCTGATCATGCACACGTAAAATATCCTCATCATCTGTCACATTTGCAAGCGGATCAAGCTTCTTCACACAAACATACTGTTCACGCGCCTTTGCTAGCCGTACATCAATTTGTAAGTCTAGTGCTTCTTCTAACTTTTCAATGTCTCCACCTTTTTTCACAAGCTGTTCAATGAGCGTTTCATCCGCACAAGATATTATCGCCGGCTTTCCTATATAACGAGCATAGCAAATTGCATATAATAAATAAACGAGTGTCTTTCCTGTTCCTACACCCGCTTCCGCAAAAATCGTACGTTTATTTTTAATAGCATTTTCTAACTGAAACGCCATGTATATTTGTTCATCTCTTAATTCAAAACCTTGTTCAGGTAAGATTTCATAAAAAACATCACCAATATAATCACCCAAACGATCAAAGAAATTCTCTGTTTTTGAAACAGTAAATGGAAGGGAACGCTTTGTGTCCATATTCATAGTAAACTCCTCTTTATAAAGTGAACCTTCATTGAGTCGGGGAGTCTCTCTCCATCCCACTCAATGTTAGTTTAACGAATCGGGCTTTTGCAGGCAGATACCAATTACATTTCTTTGGCTTCTCTCTAATTCTTGAAGTGAGAGTCTTACTGCCCGTTAATGCGGGATAAATTTCCTAAGCAAACTTATATAATAGCATAGTAAATTACTGTAACGCAAACAATAATAGGATACATCTTGATTAAGAAAAAATAATTGCTAAATATTTTTTCAATTGTACAATATTAAGTATAGCCATAATAGGATGAAACTTACACTATCAAGTTCTAGAAAGCTTGATACTATTTAAATTGAGAGAAGGGAAAGCTGTGGAAAATACCACTAAAGAGAAGGCCCAGATACTAAAGAATAGTGAACCAATCTATTCTATTTTATTCATTATTGGAATATGCCATCTATTAAATGATTCCTTGCAAGCCGTGATTCCTGCAATGTTTCCGATTTTGGAGAAATCACTGGGGCTAACATTTACACAGCTTGGACTTATCGCGTTTACATTAAATATGATTTCCTCTGTTATGCAGCCGTTAGTAGGAATGTATACGGATAAGCGACCGATTCCCTTTGCATTGCCAATTGGACTAACGAGCAGCATGTTCGGTATGCTCGGTCTCGCACTAGCACCTAATTTCTGGATGATTCTTTTAAGTGTTGTCTTTATTGGTCTTGGTTCTGCTGTTTTCCACCCAGAGGGGTCTCGTGTAGCCTATCTTGCTGCTGGTACGAAGCGGGGACTATCCCAATCGATTTACCAAGTTGGAGGAAATGCTGGGCAAGCACTTGCTCCGTTAATCACAGCCTTAATCCTCGTTCCGCTCGGTCAGTTTGGAGCAATTTGGTTCACCTTAGTTGCTGCATTAGCTGTCATGTTTCTCTCATACATAGCAAAATGGTATGCACAGCAAATAAAGGTATTCAAAAGCAAGAAAAAAACACAAAATATAAGAAAACCTAGTAAAAATGTTTCCAAAGCAATTAAAGGCGCTATTATCATTCTTATCTTCGTCACCTTTGCACGTTCATGGTATAGTGCAGCAATCTCTAATTTCTATGCATTTTATGTTATGGATAATTATGGGATCACGATAGCAAACGCACAAGTTTACATCTTTACTTTTCTAGCAATGGGAGCTGTCGGAACATTCCTTGGCGGTCCTTTAGCTGATCGATTCGGTAAACGGAATATTATTCTTTTCTCCTTATTAGGATCTGCACCGCTTGCATTAGCCCTTCCATACGTCGGACCGATTATCGCTATCATTATACTTGCAGTAATCGGATTAATGTTAATGTCCAGCTTCTCTGTCACCGTTGTGTATGCACAGGAGCTCGTACCGGGTAAAATTGGTACGATGTCAGGTTTAATTGTCGGGTTTGCATTTGGCATGGGAGCAATCGGTTCCGTTACCCTTGGTGCCCTAATCGATTTCTCTGGATTAACACCAACGATGATTATGATTTCACTATTACCATTATTAGGATTTGCAACATTCCTATTACCAACCGACGAAAAGGTGAAAAAGTGGTATGCATGAGTAGCGTTTAATAATGTCAATAAGGCCAAGAATATCCTTTCTCAGAGAAATTCTTGGCCTCCAATATAGTGTCTCCTCTTGTTTCATGAACAAAACTATATAACAGAGTTCATGGTCCCTCATTTCCTCATTGTTCTATCTTCCTCTACGTTTTAACCGAAAGATTTCGGCATCACAACAGCATCAACCATACCTTTTGCACAAACCAAATCTTTCGCGAATACTTCAGTGTGTATTTTCCAACGTTTAGGATGAACCTCTTCCAACTTGCCAACTGCTTTTAACCGTACTCCCTGTGGGGTTGGTTTCATAAAATCAATCGAAAGTGACGCCGTAACAAATCTCGGTGGTTCAACTTCATCACCTGGTTCATGACCATTTTTACGGTGTAATGCAAGCGATGCAGACCCGGTACTATGGCAATCTATTAAAGAAGCAATCAATCCGCCATAGACAAAACCAGGTATTGCTGTATGTTCTAAAAGTGGAGTATAAACCGTTATCGTTTCTTCTCCTTGCCACCCCGTTCTAAGATGTAATCCATGTTCATTTAATCTCCCACAACCATAGCACCAAGCATAATCATCTGCATACTCATCTTGAACCGCATGTATCACATTATCCACCTAAAAATCACCCTCCTTATTAAAATGAGTATAACATTTATCATCTATTTTAGAATATTCTGGACTAATGAAATTTGCATTAATGATAAGTCCAATTAATCGATTCTTTAATGACAGACAGACCAATCTTTGCTAATCTATAGATGTACAGGAGAAGACGTTTCATTACATAGTTGGGGGTTATTTACATGAAGAAACTCGTCCTATTAGGCGGGGGTTATGGTGGCATAAAAGTATTAACAGGCCTACTTGATTATCAATTACCTGAAGATTTACATATCACTGTCGTAGATCGAAATCCATTCCGTTCGTTAAAAACAGAATTCTTTACGATTGCGGCTGGAACAGTCGCGGAAAGGGATGTACGCGTTGATTTTCCAGATGATAAACGCGTACAGTACGTTTTTCGTGATATTACAAAAATTGACACGGAAAAACAACAAATTATATTCCAAGATCCTGAAGAAACGATTTCCTATGATTATTTAGTTATTGGTCTTGGATGTGAGGATAATTATCACGGGACACCTGGGGCGGAGGAATTCACTGAAAGTGTACAGACCTTCCAAAAGGCACGTAATACCGGCGTAGCCGTGGGCAATTTAAAGGCTTATGGAAATGTATCCATCGTTGGCGCCGGATTAAGTGGAATCGAAGTCGCCTCTGAAATACGGGAAAGTAGATCAGATTTGAATATCCGCTTGCTTGACCGAGGTGCTACCGTACTGAAAGCATTTGATTCTAAAATTCAATCCTATGTAGAAGATTGGTTTGCGGAAAATAATGTCGAGGTAATTCACCATTCAAACGTTGAATACGTTGAAAAAGACGGTGTATGCAACAATGGTGTTTGCTTCCTTAATGATGTTACAATCTGGACTGCAGGAGTCAGACCAAATTATTTAGTCCGTGAATTACCATTCGCAAAGGATAACCAAGAAAAGATTATCGTAAATGACTATTATCAAGTGCCAACCAATCCAAATGTCTATGTATTAGGTGACTGTGCTTCATCCTACTATTCACCGAGTGCACAGTTAGCAGGACTACAAGGAGAAAGAATTGCAGAGGTATTGCTATCGATTTTCACCGGTAAAAAGCTCAAAACACCTAAAGAGATCAAATTGAAAGGGACGCTTGGTTCTTTAGGAAAATCGGATGGCTTCGGTAACATGATGAAAACACCATTTACTGGATTCTTGCCTCGCTTGGCGAAATCTGGCGTATTATGGCTCAGTAAACGTCATTAAGAACTGGAAAGGAATCTAGATCTCCATTCAGATTCCTTTCCTTTCTCAAAGTAAAATTCACATTTATATCACTTAAGGAGAAAACCAGTGAAGATTAATTACAACCTGACTGAAGATGATTACCTAAAATTTAACCTGTTCCATATGAAAAACTCTAAATCTGTTATGAGATCACTAAATATCCAAAGATTTTTGACCCCAGTATTCTTTATCTTAATATCCTATTTATTTTCTAAGATTGCCGAAACACCATTCTTATTTGCATTTATACCTTTTTTCATTATGAGCATACTATGGATCATTTTTTATCCAAAGTTTTTCTACAAAACAATAATCCGAAATGTAAAGAAAATGATTCGTGAAGGTCAGAATGGCGGACTAATTGGAGAGCATCATATGATATTTACAAAAGACGAAATAACGGAATCCACATCCACTGACGAAACAAAAGTGAAATGGTCTGGCATTCAAGCATTTAAAGAGGACAATGATTATTTCTACCTATACAATAGCTCCGTAAGTGCCTATATCCTGCCGAAAAGGGAATTAACGAATGTCGATGAAGTTAAAGGGTATATAGAGGAACGTTTGATCGTATAATTAATTACTAATTCTAAATGAGAAGCGGACAGTGTGTGATTCTGTCCGCTCTTTTTTCTGTAAATTTACCTAAATTTAATATCCAGTTAGTACTAACTTAACAGTCTTTCGTTATGCTAAAGATATCATTAAGAATATTAATTTGGGAGGTACAGTAATGCGATTTCTAACTAAACTTAGTATCAGTTTCGTTGGCGCTATCCTGTGGTTCTTTTAATACAAATAAGTCTCACTATCGCAAATTTTATCAAATGCGATTTTGTTTTTTCAAACGCTATCTTCAGCGCTTGTGATGATTTAATTCTTCACCGAGTGATTCCCCGTACTTATTCTATTTTTTCTTTCTCCGGACAATATCTTCCCACTCATGTAGAAATAAAAGGATTCATTCCTTCAGATTTCTATTATATACGGTTTTGGCAGCAAAAAATCGCAGCGCTATCCTCAGCACTGCGATTTTCCTTATCTAATTACAAACAATATTCCTCTTGATGACACCGAAACCAGTAAGTCAACACCATCTCTGGTTGCTCTTTCATTTGCTCAATGTGCGCGCTCCCTAACCTATTAGGGATTTATTACATTATGCCTTCACTTCCTGCAGCATCTCTTCTATCGCAGCAGCCACACCATGCTCAATATTGGATTTTGTCGTATAATCACAAAGATCCTGTATACCTTCAGCAGCATTCTCCATTGCAACTCCACGACCAGCCATCTGAAGCATGCTAGCGTCATTCCAATTATCACCTAAAGCCATAACATCATTCATCTCGATGCCCATACTAGCCGCAAAGCTATCCAATGCTATTCCTTTTTGCGCTTCTGGATGATTAAATTCTAGATTAATATCACCTGAAGAGGTAATCGCAATTCCTGTTTCCGCTTCTAATTCCTCACGAACAGCAGCCAATTTTTCTTTATCATGGGAAAAAGATAAAATTTTATATATCTCAACGCTTTCAATCGAAAATATTTCCTCATAATTACCGATAAACGTCACTGGCTCCGCTTGGAAGCGAAGCTCGGCCTTTTCTCGAACCTCTTCATCTGTGATATTTGGATTTGCTGACTTCATAATATCAACAAGTACTTGGAGGAAATACTCTCTGCTCCCTGAATAAATTCCATCATTTGTAAAAAACTCAATATACATATCCCTTTTCTGACAACTTGCAAGGATTTTTCTTGAAATCTCTTTATCCATCGTTACCTTACGAATAATTCCCTGATCTTGTCCATAGGAGACAGCCCCATTCAAACTAATTATCGGGCTCGTGATGCCTACAGCTTGAAGTGGTTTACTTGCTGCCTCATAAGATCTACCCGTCGCAACAACAAACTTAATCCCTTGGTTGATCGCCTTTTTTATCGCTTCGGCATTTTCTTCACTTACAACTCCATCTTCATTTAATAGAGTACCATCCAAATCTGATGCAATAAGTTTCATTTTATTTCTCCTTAATTATTTACTATTCATTCTTTCCTTATTTCTCATTGAATACTACTTTTCATTATACTATGATTACCCCTTTTTTTCAGAGGATACACTATGAACATTAAGAAATCTTAATACATAAAGTCTCTTTAAGAGAGAGAATGATAATGAATAGTTGATACAAACTGCGAACTATGAGCTACGTTGTTTTCCGCTACGGACAGTCGCTTTCCACGGGCAACGCGGTCTGCTCCTTCGGAAGAAGACCACTTCCGATGGATCTTCAGCCGTTGCTATTCCCGCAGGAGTCTCCTGTCCTTCGCTACAATCAACGGCCATGATAGAGGAGTAGCCCTCTCGTCTTATTACATAGATAGAAAGTTGACAGCAATTGCAAAATACCAGCGGAGAAAATACACGAAGACTCCTGCGGGAAGAAGAGCCTAGGTGAGACAGCACAAGAAGGCTCGCCAGCTCCCCGCGGAAAGCGAAGTGTATTTTTGGAGCGACTGGACCGAGAACCCCTAAACTAGTTCACAGTCTATCTAAATTACACAAACAATACAATTGAACCTAAAAAAAGAGTATATGCCACTTTTAAGTAGCACATACTCTTCTTTAATGATTATTCTGCTGAGCCAACGCTAGCCCATTTGTATTCATATGGTGCTCCGAATGGGTTGATGAAAACACCCTCTACTTTAGGTGAAACTAACTGTGCACGTGAGCTTTGATAGATTGGTGCGATTCCTGCATCTTCAAATAATATCTTCTCTGCTTTGAGGAAGTTCTCGTAGCGTGCAGCATTATCTGTTGCAAGCGTTGAAGCTGTCGCCTTCACTAATTCATCATACTCTGCATTTGAGTAGCCCATGTTATTGTTACCACTATCTGTTGTCCAAAGATTCATGTAAGTAAATGGATCAAGGAAATCTGGACCCCATCTAGAAATTTGTAATTCATAATCCATGTTTGTATCCAAATCAAGTCGTTGTTCTTTTGGTACTTGTTTTAACTTGATTGTTAGACCCGGTAGATTCTTTTGTAATTGATTCGCAATGTATTCTGTCATAACTTTTGTTGTTTGATCATCATCAACTAATAATTCAAGTTCCACTGCATCGGTTCCTAGCTCTTCTAAGCCTTTGTCCCAGAATTCTACTGCAGCTTCTGTGTCGTATGTCATTAGGTCTCCATTAACTGCTCGGAAATCCTCGCCACCATCTGGTAGTGGTGTGAAGTCAGCTGGAATTAAACCATTTGCAACGAATGAACCATTATTAAGAATTTCATCAACTAACGCTTGTTTATCGAACGCTCTACTAATAGCAGCTCGAATATTTTCATTTGCAAGTGCTTCTGTTGTTTTTTGATTGAATTTAATAAAGTAAACAAATGTATCTGCTGCAACAGCATAATCATCATGTGATGCATACTGATCGACTAGATCCGATGTTAAATCAACACGGTCAACTTTACCAGTTTCGTACAAATCAACAGCAGTTTGTGGTTCTTTAATCACTTCAAATGTTAGCTTATCCAATTGGACTGTTTCAGCATCCCAATATTCTTCACTTTTCACAAGTTCCCAAGAGTTACTTGTACTTTTCCAGTTTTCAATCGTGAATGGACCATTTCCTAATACTGTTTCGGAACTCGTAGCAAAGCTATCTCCTTGCTCTTCAACGAATTTCTGATTCAACGGAAAGAATGTACCAAACGATGTAAGTGTTTCAAAGTATGCTGTAGGATTTTCAAGCTCGACAACCAATGTGAAATCGCCGTCTGCTTTTACTCCTAATTCTTCAACTGGTAGCTCTCCGCTACTTACTGCTGTAGCATTTTTAATTACATCATTCATCATATATGGACCATATTCAGAACCAGTATCTGGGTTTACTGCACGTTGCCATGCGTATACGAAGTCATGTGCAGTTACAGGTTCTCCGTTTGCCCACTTGCCGTCTTCACGTAGCGTAAATGTCCATGTCAGCCCATCTTCACTTACTTTATGGTCAGTCGCCATTCCATCTACAGGTGCTGCATTCTCATCTAATCGATATAATCCTTCCATTGTCGCCGCCAAATAGATGAATGAAGATTCATCCGTTGCAAGCGATGGATCCATCGATGGAATCACTTCTGGATTTGTTAAATTAAGTACTTGTTCCCCGTTTTCTGCAGCAGAATCCTCTCCTGCTCCTTCTGCCTTTGGTTTATCTTCTGTATCTCCGCCAGAACATGCAACTACTACACTTAGCAATAATCCAAATACTAGTAGCAGCATCCAATTTTTATTTCTCATTGTAAATCCCCCTTACCTCTATTTTTCTGAAAATTTTCGTTGTTTCCATTAAAAAGAAACTTGTAAGTAATTATACCTAAATATTCTAATTTTGCAAGGGAATTTATTAAAATAATAGAATAATGATTGAATTTAAAAACCTAGAGTATCTATCTACTCTAGGTTTTTAAAGATTCCCTCAATTAAATTTGAATTTTTTTCATTTGTAATTTACTCCACTTATTATTCTCATCCAAAGCTGTAATTGCCGTCGTTATTTGTTCCTCTACCCGGTTTTTTGCCGTTCCACCAGCAACATCTCTTGCATTAACGACAGTCTCTGGAGTTAATACATTAAAAATATCTGAATCAATTAAGTTAGAATACGACTGAAATTCTTCTAATGACATATCTAGTAAATATTTATTTTCATTAATACAAGCTAGCACTACCTGACCAACAACGGCATGCGATTCACGAAATGGCATCCCTTTGCCAACTAAATAATCTGCTAGATCAGTTGCATTTGAAAAATCCTCACGAACAGATGCATACATCTCTTCCTTTTTCACTTTCATTGTCTTAATCATCGGCGCAAAGAGCACCAATGCACCTCTTAGCGTTTCTACTGTATCAAACATTCCTTCTTTGTCTTCTTGCATGTCTTTATTATATGCTAGCGGCAATCCTTTCAAAGTTGTCAGCATCCCCATTAAATGTCCATAAACACGTCCAGTCTTCCCTCGGACAAGCTCTGCAACATCAGGGTTTTTCTTCTGCGGCATCATACTGCTACCTGTTGAGAATGCATCGTCCAATTCAACAAAATTGAACTCTGCACTCGACCATTGAACAATTTCCTCACATAATCTTGATAAATGGGTGGAAATCAAGGATGCATTTGCTAGAAACTCAACAACGAAATCACGGTCACTTACTGCATCTAGACTATTTTCACTTATTCCAAAAAAGCCTAGTTTATCAGCGACAAGCTGCCGATCAATTGGAAAAGTCGTACCAGCTAAAGCACCCGCACCAAGTGGGGATTTATTTACGCGCTTAAAGCTATCCATCAGCCTTTCCACATCACGCTGGAACATAAATACATATGCCATCATATGGTGACCGAATAGTACTGGCTGGGCCCGTTGCAAATGCGTATAACCAGGCATGACCGTATCTAAATTTGCTTTCGCTTGACTTAATAAAGATTCTTGGACACCTGCAATTAGTTGTGTGATTTCAATAATCGCTTCACGTAAATACAGTCGCATATCCAAGGCTACTTGATCATTCCTGCTTCTACCCGTATGCAGCTTTCCACCGACTGAACCAATCTCTTCAATCAGCAATTTTTCTACATTCATATGAATATCTTCATTCTCTGCTGTTAATACTGCTGTTCCATCTTCTATTTTCTTAGCTACTGTTTGTAAACCCATAGCGATAGTATCTGCATCCGTTTCCGGGATAATGCCACAGGCCTTCAGCATTTCTACATGTGCGATACTACCCTGGATATCATATTTTGCTAGTTTCTTATCAAAGTAGATAGATGCTGTATATTCATCAACTAATTGATTTGTTGGCTTCGTAAATCGTCCACCCCATAGTTTCACTTCTTAACAGCTTCCTTTACTCCAAGATTAACTTTGTCCATTGAATTGTCTTTCTTGATGTTAGTGCCATTTACAGCAGCATGTACCTTCGTTGGTAATCCCCATAATTTAATAAAGCCTAATGCCGCCTCGTGATCAAATGCATCTTCTTTATTATAGGTTGCAAGGTCAAAGTCATATAATGAGTTCGCTGATTCACGACCAACCACTTGGGCGCTTCCTTTATATAATTTAACTTTTACCGTACCAGATACATAGGTTTGTGTCTGCTCGATAAATGCTTTTAATGAATCGGTCAACGCTGAGAACCATAGGCCATAATAAACCGTTTGTGCGAATTTCTGCTCAATGATAGGTTTAAATTCTGCCAATTCTCTCGGTAATGTCAATGCCTCTAACTCTTGATGTGCAGCAATTAATGTCAATGCAGCTGGCGCTTCATAAATTTCACGAGACTTAATCCCAACTAAACGATTTTCTACATGATCAATTCTTCCCACTCCATGCTTCCCAGCAATTTCATTCAATTCTAAGATAAGTTCATCCAATGGAAGTGCTTTTCCATCAATCGAAACTGGCTTCCCTTGTTCAAAAGTAAGTTGAATGATTTGCGGTTCATTCGGAGCGTCAACTGGATCAACCGTTAATTCAAATGCTTCCTTTGGAGCCTCTGCCCAAGGATCCTCAAGTACTCCGCATTCATTACTACGTCCCCATAAGTTTTGATCAATACTAAATGGATTATCTAAATCTATCGGAATTGGGATATCATGTGCTTTTGCATATTCGATTTCTTCCTCTCTAGACATCGCCCATTCACGAACAGGTGCAACGATTTGCAGATCCGGATTTAATGCAGTAAAGGCAACATCAAATCTTACTTGGTCATTTCCCTTTCCAGTACAGCCATGTGCAACAGCTGCTGCTCCTTCTTTCTCCGCAATATCTACCAAAATCTTTGAGATTAACGGACGTGATAGCGCAGAGATTAACGGATACTTTCCTTCATATAAAAGATTCGCTTGGAGTGCGGGCAACACGTATTCATTTGCAAAAAGTGATTTTGCATCTATGACATACGATTTAATTGCACCAACATCAAGTGCCTTCTTTTGTACAAAGTCCAAGTCCTTGCCTTCCCCAACATCAAGCGCAACAGCGATAACGTCATAATTATATTTTTCCTGCAGCCAATTAATTGCTACTGAAGTATCTAACCCACCAGAATATGCTAAAACGATCTTTTCTTTCCCCATTTTTATTTTCCCCTCTCACTTTTTACTTTGTATGAATTATTATGCAATATAATGCATAATAATTCAAGTGGTTTTTTAACTATTTTAATTTATTTAACTTATTTATCAAAAGTTATTTGTAATTATGCATTGGCCGAAGCTTTTCTTATCCTGTAAGAGGCTCACCAGCCACCCGCGGGAAGCTTAGTGTATTTCCGGAGCGACTGGTCCGAGAGCATTTGGCAGAGTAACTAAAAATTGAGCCCTTCAAACAAAAAAATCAGGCATTCAAAGTAGACTAACTACCTTGAATGCCTGAATATTGAACATTGTCTTACAGATTGTTTAATGCGTCTGCAATAGGCGTATCCCCAGTAATGAGGTCAAATGACTGACGATATGTCTTTTCTTCATTTAGAGACGCAATAATTGTTCGCGCAACATCTTCACGTGGTACTGAACCCCGCGTTAGACTTTCTGCAACAGTTACCTTTCCTGTGCCTGGTTCATTTAATAATCCGCCAGGGCGAACGATCGTATAATTTAATTCACTCGCTATAAGCTCCTTATCCGCATAGTGTTTCGCGGCCATATAAGGTTTAATTGGACTATCTGCCCAAGCATCGCGATTGTCAGCATTAATTGCACTAACCATCACAAAACGTTTTGCACCGACCTGTTCTGCAGCTTCTATCGATTTTACTGCCCCATCTAAATCGACTAATAGAGTTTTATCTGCTCCAGTATTTCCGCCAGAACCAGCCGAGAAGATTATTGCATCACTGCCTTCCATCGCACCTGCTAGTTGCTCAACTGAACCTTCTAAATTAGCAACAACTGCGTCCACACCTGATTCCTTTAGTGCATCGGCTTGTTCCTCTCTTCGCACCATTGCTTTAAGTGAATGTTCCTCACTTTCTTGTATTAGGCTTACTAAATGTTTGCCAATTTGCCCGTTTGCACCGATTAATAGTATCTTCATTGTAATCTCCCCTTTACGATAAGAATACTTACTCTATTCATTGTTTCAGATTATAGAATTTTAATCAAAGCATGTGCTTAATCGAACTTTGTAACATAATTATGCCATCGCAATCCCCATTTCAGTTGATTGTTCTAAGCCAATCCCAGTAATAATAGAGAAAATACACGAAAAGAAAAGTTACAGCAAAAAAAAGACTGGCTGGCCAGTCTTTCGTTCTTAACCAAATCGACCTGAAATGTAATCTTCCGTACGTGAGTCAGATGGATTTGTAAAAATATTATTTGTATTATCGTATTCAACAACTTTCCCATCAAGGAAGAAAGCAGTTCTATCAGAAATACGAGCTGCTTGTTGCATATTATGTGTAACGATAATGATTGAGTAGTCCTTCTTCAATTCCTGGATTAATTCTTCAATCCGAAGTGTAGATTTAGGATCAAGTGCAGATGTAGGCTCATCCATAAGGATAACGTCAGGCTGAACCGCTAAACAACGAGCGATACATAAACGCTGTTGTTGTCCACCTGAAAGTCCATAGGCATTTTCGTTTAGTCGATCTTTTACTTCATCCCAAATGTAAGCACCACGAAGACTCTTCTCTACCACTTCGTCTAAGATTTTCTTATTACGGATACCATGGATCTTTGGACCGTAAGCAATATTGTCATAGATAGATTTAGGAAATGGATTTGGCTTTTGGAATACCATTCCAACTCTAGTTCTTAAATCCTCTACTTTAAATGACTTATCTAAAATATTCTTCGATTGGTATGTGATTGTACCTGTTGTACGCACTCCAGGAACAAGTTCGACCATACGATTTAATGTCTTGATATATGTTGACTTACCACAACCAGAAGGTCCAATAATTGCTGTAACTTCCTTCTCATATATGGACAAATTGATATCTCTTAATGCATGAGTATCCGAGTACCATAAGTTTAGATCTTTCGTATCATAAACAATGTTGCGTTCAGTGTTTGCCGTATCAACTGCAACATTATCAACTTTCAGCTTTACGGTTGATTTCTTGTTTTCTGATGAAGAACTCATCGTTTTCCACTCCTTAATATCTTATATCCAGCTTCGTTAATAACAAACGAATAATCTATACTTGCTAGTATCACGCATTAATATCTTTGTTGGAATTTATTTCGAATAAAGATAGCAATGGAATTTAGGATAAATAATAGTAAAAGTAATATTATAATCGTTGCTGCTGCTAAGTTTGCATATTCAGCAACTAGTGACGCATCAAGTGTCCAGTAATAAATTTGCATTGGAAGTGCTGTAAATGTATCTAGTAAACCATTCGGGAAAGGAATTAAAAATGCAGGTATACCTAATACAGTTAATGGAGCAGTTTCACCGATCGCACGTGATAGGGATAAAATCGTTCCTGTTAAAATACTCGGTAGAGCTGCAGGTAAAATAACGGTTCTGATTGTTTGCCATTTTGTAGCACCCATTCCATATGAAGCTTCCGATAAATGCTGTGGAACTGCTCGGAGCGCTTCCTGAGCGGAAACAATAAGGATTGGTAATACAAGCAGTGATAATGTTAGCCCACCAGCTAGAACAGCATTACCTAGTCCTAAAAATCTGGAAAATACCGTCAATCCTAAAAGACCATATACAATGGAAGGTACACCAGCCAAATTAGAAATATTTGTCTGGATGAAGTTCTGAAACCATCCTTTTTTAGCATATAACTCCAAATAAATCGCTGAGCCTATCCCAATTATTATTGTAACAGGAATGACTACTAACATCATCCAAGTCGTACCGAGAAGTGCTCCCATAATTCCAGCTCTATCAGGATTTGAAGATAGTTTGGCCGTTAAAAAATTCCAATCCAGCCAGCCAATTCCTTGCATAAGAACTCGAATTAACAGGATTGCAAGGACAACTAGTCCAACTAATGTAGAGAGGAAAAAGATTACTTTCCAAATATTATTTTTACGAACGCGGGCATTCATTCTACCTTCTAATTTGGTTGCATCAATTTGTTTCATAATTAATATTCCTCCCTAAATTTACGAGAGACATATCTTGCAAGTAAATTCATAATAAGTGTAAATACAAATAGTGTTAACGCAACAGCATATAAGCTATAGTATATTGTCGTCCCAGCAGCTGCTTCCCCACCAGAGACCTCAACAATATACGCAGTCATCGTCTGCATAGATTGTGTAATGTCAAATGTAAAGTTTTTGGAACTACCACTTGCAATCGTAACAATCATTGTTTCACCAATAGCACGCGAAATACCAAGAACAAATGATGCAATAATTCCTGATAACGCTGCAGGCAATACTACTTTAATTGTTGTTTCAAGTTTAGTTGCTCCCATAGCGAGTGATCCTTCGCGCATTGCATTCGGAACGGATGTCATCGCATCTTCAGATAATGATGCAATCATTGGGATGATCATTACACCCATAACAAGACCAGGACTGAGTATATTCGTAGCTTCGACACCAGGAAATATGGATCGTATTAGAGGTGTTACAAAGGTGAATGCGAAAAAACCGTACACAATTGTCGGTATCCCTGCAAGTACTTCTAATAGTGGTTTGATTACTCTTCTAACTCTTTCGGATGCATATTCACTTAAATAAATTGCAGACATTAGCCCAATTGGACCAGCTACAAGCATCGCAATAATAGTTGATATAATAGTACCATTTATTAATGGTAGAACTCCGAATTCAGGGTTCTGACTTAAAGGCTTCAATACTGTTCCAGTAAAGAATTCCCAGATTGGAACTATTTTAAAGAATTCAATTGCTTCACTAATTAATGTAAGAACAATTCCTATTGTCGTAAGAACTGAAATAAATGCAATAATAAATAGAATTGCTGGAATAGCCTTCTCTAAATAATTAGAGAAACTTTTCTTTTGCTTATTTTTTGCAATCATTTCACCGACGTCAACAGCATTCTTCTTGTTTAAACCGCTGTTTGTTGCCATATTTTGTGTGGCACTCCTTCCGCAACATTGCTTAAAAACTCAGAATAAGATGAGAGCAACGCATTAGTTAGCTCTCATCTTATTAGATTATATATTAATTTACTATGAAATGCTATTGATTATTTAATTGCTTCTAATTCTTCTAGTAATGCTTTTGCTTCTTCATCTGGAATTGGTGCGAAACCAGTTTCTCCAGCGAAAGTATTTGTATTTTCCATTACATATTTAGCATAATCAAGCACTTCTGGTTTATCTTTAGCATGATTTACATTTAGGTAAGTAAATACTGGACGAGTGAAGTTAGCATAAGGACCTTCTTCACCAATAGTATCAAGTGATGGAACAACTGCACCTTCACCAAAGTCAATACCTACTGCATTAATTTTTTCTTTGTTGCTATTATAGTAACCAAATCCGAAGAATCCAATTGCATTTTTATCTTCTGCTACAAGCGTTACAAGTGTTGAGTAATCTTGTTGAAGATCAATATCACTAACTAAATCTTGTTCTTCAAGAATGTTTTCATAGAAGAATTCATAAGTACCATGGTTTTCATTTGGTCCGTAAGTTTGAATCTTTTCTTCTGGCCATTCTGGATTAATGTCAGACCAGTTTGTTGCTGTACCAAGGAAAATATCTTTAACTTGTTGTTCAGTAAGTTCTTTAGCCCAGTCATTATCTGGGTTAGTTACAATTGTTAAACCGTCTAATGCTACTTTAAGTTCTTTTACTTCGATTCCAAGATCATCAGCTTTCGCTTGTTCTTCATCTTTAATTTCACGAGAAGCATCATTAAAGTCTGTTCCATCTTCTGCTAGGAATTTTTCAAATCCAGCACCTGTACCTGCACGACTTACTTCTACAGATACACCTGGTTGGTCAACTGACATATATTCTTCAGCAATTCTTTGCATTAATGGGAAAACAGTTCCTGAACCATCAATTACAACGCTACCTTCTAATTCTTCAGATCCAGCGTCTTCTGATGCTGTACCTTCTTCAGTTCCTTTATCCTCTGTATCTGTTTCGCCTTTGTCCGCTCCTCCGCATGCTACAAGCACAATTGCAAGTGCTGCTACTACTAGGAACATAAGATACTTTTTGAAATTCATGACTAAATGTCCTCCCTATTGTGAACTATTTATTTTCGAGCCGCTTTTTGCTCTCAATTGATAGTATAGTGGGTAAATATTAAGATTGTGTGTACTGAATGTAAAGGTTTTGTAAATTTATGTAGAAAAAGTCCCCCTAATTTCGTAGAATTTTGTAAAAAAACGCGTCATTTATCCCTAATTAACCAGCAATACTATCATGTCCTTATATCATTTGCACTATTTTATTTGTTATACTTACATTTGTTAATTAATTTCTATTAGGAGTGGAAATACGTTGCTTACCTTTTATAAAATCGTGTTTCAGATAGTCATATTGTATTTATTCTTTCTATTAGGTGAGTGGATTCAGCAGTCACTTCATCTATTTATCCCTGGAAGTGTAATCGGAATGATCATTCTCTTCCTTTTATTGCTATTAAATGTAGTCAAACTGTCTTGGATTGATTTAGGATCCAAGTTTATTATTAGACATTTAGCCTTGCTTTTCATACCTGTAACGGTAGGTGTTATTGAATATCTCAACTTATTCAAAGGTGATGGCCTTATTTTGGTTTTCATCGTAATTATTAGTACATTACTCGTTATGATTAGCTCTGGTCTTTTGAGCCAATGGCTAGTGCAGAGAAAGGAAATAAAAAATGACTAACCTTTATATCGGTTCTATCGCAATCATAGGAACTGTAATCCTTTATATTCTATCCGCAAAAATTCATGATCGATTTGCTAAACCCTATACAATACCAGTGCTCACCTCTACTGTTTGCATCGTTATCATCTTGCTCATTTCAGACATCCCCTATGCTGCATATATGACTGGCGGAAGATGGATAAATGAATTTCTTGGGCCTGCAGTTGTTGCTCTTGCCTATCCACTTTACATGCAACGTCATACAATTATAAAACTGTTAATTCCTATCTTAAGTGGAATCATTGCCGGCGCAGTTATTGGCGTTCTGTCTGGTGTTTTTCTCGCTAAATGGACAGGATTCAGTGATGAGATTATCGCTACTATCAGCACAAAGTCTGTTACTACACCAGTTTCAATGGCAATTACGGAATCCATCGGCGGTATTCGTCCGTTAGCAGCTATCCTAGTTATTATTGCTGGTATTAGTGGGGCAGTTCTGAACGATTTGCTTTTCAAACTCTTCAAAATCCACCATTATATTGCCAAAGGTATCGCTTTAGGTAGTGCATCGCATGCTATTGGCACGGCTACATCAATGGAAAAAAGCCTTATCCAGGGTTCTGTTAGTTCTATAGCGATGGTCATTAGTGCGATAACCGTTTCAATAATTACTCCCGGAATAATTACATTTTTGGTGTAGACACTATCTCATTTTTTGCATAAACAGGGCAGTATTATTACTTACACACCCTGTTTATACTAACATTTCAATTTAAAAGTTCATTTATCTTCATTAGTTTTGTGAGATACAAATTCATTCGGCAAATCTCCACCAACGGAATTATGATTCTTGTACTGGCTCTTTCTTCCATTCCGATGCTCTCCACTATTTTCATTTTCTTTAAACTGCCTGTTTTTCTGTTCTTTATTTGTCATGCAATCCCTCCTTATTGACTCGGTTTAGTTTAAGGAGATTATTATTATTTATACACTTCATTTCCACCTTGCAAAAATATCATTATATATCCACCCCAAAATCAAATTCCGATTCGATTGTAATAGTGACCATTGATTAGATGATAGATGTTTTCTGAGTAACTATAAGAAATCAAATGCCCTTGGACCAATCGCTCCGAAAATACACTACGTTGAAGAGTGAGCTAGCTATTATTTAATCACCTCTAAATAAGACGAGAAGACATTTCCGTCATTCCTGGAGTTGGTTTTGTAGCAGAGGACAGGAGAACAGCGGAAATCAAATTTCATCCAGTTGACAGTTTATAATATCAGCATCAATGAATATGGGGTTATATCCGAAACAAAAAGGAGGACAAGTGTGGAATATTAGTAAAAATAGATATAAATCTAAAATATTTTTGTTTAAAACGATAAAGGTAAAGAAAATTAATAAGAATGGAGGAATTTAACTATGAAACTTTATTTAGATCCAGGCCATGGAGGTTCTGATCCTGGTGCTAGTGGAAATGGTTTAAAGGAAAAGGATATTAATATAGATATCGCACTTCGAATTCGCAGCCTCCTGACAACAAATTATGAAAATGTCCAAGTAAGAATGAGCCGTACAAACGATAGCACGAAGAGCTTACAACAACGAACAAATGAAGCGAACAGATGGAGAGCGGATTTTTATATGTCTATTCACTGTAATTCATTTAATGGAGTTGCTAATGGTTATGAAGACTATATACACAATCTGCTATCCGATCAATCTAGAACAGCAAACTACCAAGATATTCTGCATGACGAGATTATTAAAGTTAACAGGCTCAATAATCGCGGCCAAAAAAAGGCGAATTTCCATGTTTTACGTGAATCAACAATGGATGCATTTTTATCTGAAAATGGATTTATCGATAATAGTAAAGATGCGGCTCTAATGAAACAAACCTCATGGCGCCAGAAAGTTGCTGAAGGGCATGTAAATGGTTTGGTTAAGGCCTTTAAATTAAATAGAAAAACAACAAATCCAAGTCCGGGTGACCCCAGCAATCCTAATACACTCTTTAAGGTTATTGCAGGCTCATTCAAATCAAAGAAGAATGCCGATGCGCGCGTTACCTTCCTTAAAGGAAAGGGAGTTGAAGCTTTTGTAACTACTGCAACTATTTCAAATGAACGCTGGTATCGTGTACAAGCTGGAGCATTTTCTAATCGTAAGAATGCAGAAGAACGTTTGAATACAATAGAGAATACAGGCGTAGACGCGTTTATTGAAATCTAAAAAGTGAAAAAACCTTTTTGTCTAAAGGCAGTAAGGTTTTTTCATTACATATGAAAGTGTGGATTATCATTTCCGCATTCCGCACAAACACTCATGCTCCTAGCACCCCCTCTTATGTCGGATTGCTCTTTTGCGCTTACATATTTAGAATCTAATCCCCATACTTTTGAAATATTACGATTCAATAACATTAACGAAACAAACAGAATACGATACAAGCATACCTTAATTCCCTTTTTAAAATGAGGAGCTGTAAATGCCGTAGTAAGGAGAATTCCCACAGGTTTATACCTTTTAGATGTTGTGCGAATCTATAAGTCTAATTGTTTGACCGTATATTATGTTTAGTGTATAATAAGTGGTCGCTACAATAATAAATTGAAATAAAAAATATGAGGTGAGAAAGTGAAGAAATTTATATCATCAAAGATGGGATTCTTCGCGATCGCTCTAGTTCTTTTTTGGATTAAAACGTATATCATTTATTTAATAGAGTTTGACTTAGGGGTTAGTAATGGAATGCAGCAATTTCTATTATTCTTAAATCCTCTAAGCTCAGGGTTGATATTTCTAGGACTAGCTTTGTTCGCGAAAGGCAAGAAAGTTGGAATATGGATTATCATAATAGAAGCAGTATTAAGCTTTTTAATGTATTCAAATGTTGTTTTTTATCGCTTTAATAGTGATTTTATTACCGTTGCAGTACTAATGCAAACAGAAAACTTTGGCAGCCTTGGTGGTAGTATCGTCAGTCTAATGGAATGGCGTGATCTTTTATACACACTTGATATTATCATACTGATTGTATTATTTAAGAAATTGAATATAAATTGGACTGCTGTTCGTACTAAAGCACGCAAGCCGATTACGGTTTTAGCTGCTGGTATTCTTATATTCACAATCAATCTCGGTCTTGCTGAAATCGATCGACCACAATTATTAGAACGTACTTTTGACCGAAACTATTTAGTGAAGTATCTAGGAATATATAACTTCACAATTTATGATACTATTCAAAGCACAAAATCATCTACACAGCGGGTTTTCGCTGATAGTAATGATATTACAGAAGTAGAGAATTACACAAAATCTAAATATGCTAAACCTAATGCCGAATTCTTTGGTAAAGGTGCAGGCAAGAATATTATTAAGATCCATCTTGAATCTTTTCAGTCATTCCTAATTGATTATGAATTACACGGAGAAGAAGTAACTCCATTTCTAAATTCATTAGTACATGACGAGAGCTTGGATTACACGTATTTCGATAATTTCTTCCATCAAACAGAGCAAGGTAAAACTGCCGATGCAGAATTAATTATGGATAACTCTCTATATGGGCTACCACAAGGATCAGCCTTCTCAACTAAAGGGAATAACACTTATCAGGCATTGCCTGCAATTTTGAGTCAACAACAAGGATATACAAGCGGGATATTCCATGGTGATGGAAAATCATTCTGGAATCGCGACGAAGTATACAAAAGCTTTGGCGTAGATGAATTTTATCACGAAGATTATTATGATATGAGTGAAGAAAATGTCATCAATTATGGTTTAAAGGATAAACCTTTCTTTGAGCAATCAATGCCATATTTAGAAGAAATGGCCCAACCATTCTATGCACATATGATGACTCTAACAAACCATCATCCATATTTAATAGATGAAGAGGAAGCTAGTCTTGCACCAGCTGAGACCGGCGACGGATCTGTTGACAGGTATTTCCAAACTGCTCGTTATTTAGATGAGTCATTAGAACAATTCTTTAATGATTTAAAAGAAGCAGGTTTATATGAAGATTCGATTATTATGATTTACGGTGACCATTACGGTATCTCTGATAATCATAACCGTGCAATGTCTGAAATTATTGGTGAAGAAATTACACCATTAAAGAACGCAGAATTACAACGTGTACCATTTATGATTCGCGTTCCTGGAGTAGATGGTCAAGGTACGAATCACGAATATAGCAGCATGGTAGATGTTGTACCGACATTATTGCATATTCTTGGAATTGATTCTCTAGACTATATTGTTTTTGGTACTGATATGTTCTCTGAGGATCATAAAGAGTTTGTACCTTTCAGAAATGGTGACTTTATCACTGAAAAATATAGCTCTATAAGAGGAGTATATTACGACAACGAAACAAAAGAAGTAATTGAAGAACCAACGGAAGAGATAAAAGCAATGAAAGAAACTGTTCTTCATGAATTAGAGCTTTCCGATAAAGTAATGTATGGTGATTTATTACGATTCTATACACCAAATAAAGATTGGACACCTGTTGATGTAAATGACTATTTCTATGTTAAAGAAGAAGCCGAAACAGAATAGTTTCCTAGTCACTTACCGCGTTTTGTCTAATTAGTTAAGAGCAGTTATCTTCTTAAGAAGGTAGCTGCTCTTTTTGCTTTTCATTCTAATTCTATTCTTACAAATTCTATATTCGATCATCGAACCCTAATTTTATTTTTTTCCATCGTTTAATCTTCTAGCTTCTTCTGGACTTGACATTTTTGCTCTCCCTTTAAAACGAAGACCAACATCTCGGTCTGATTCTACACGTCCACTTTCCTTTAATTTCTTTTCTTGACGATCTCTTCCCATGTTAACACCTCCTAATTTTAACATGGGTTATTTAACTAATATTTATTCACTGTGTCATCAATGCTTTAATAATAATAAAAAAGAGCCACTCTACTCAGCATGAGCGGCTAATACCTTTTCTCTTTATCTTCTTCCAACATAACTCCCATTCACCTGCTTAACGAATTCCTTAAGCAATCCAGGTAAGTCAGGCCATGCATGACCTGAAATAAGGTTCCCATCGACATGATTGGATTCCTCGATGTATTTCGCTCCAGCAGCTTCCACTTCCGGTTTGCAAGCAATGTATGCCGTTAATTTCCTTCCCTGTAAATATTCCCTAACCGTTGTCAATACAAGACTTGCATGACAAACAGCGGCAATAGGCTTGTCTGCTTCAAAGAAGTGACTAACAATTCCCGGAACATGCTCGTTAAGACGAATATGCTCTGGTGCACGACCTCCAGGGATAATTAAGCCATCATAGTTCTCCGGATTGACATCAGCAAAAGAAGCAGTTGCCTCAATTAAATACCCTTTACTTTCCGTATACGTCTCCCAACCGATAAAATCGTGGATTACCGTATGCAGCTTTTTAGCTGACGGGGCAGCAATCGTTACCTCATACCCCTCTTCCAAACAACGATAATAAGGATAGTAAATTTCCAAAGACTCTACAGCATCACCAGCAAGAATTAATACCTTCTTCGTCATAATATTCCCTCCAAATATAAAATGGTCGTTGCTTAGTTACTATATTCTATAATGGACAAGGAAAGTCCTACGCGAAATTCCAACAAAATTCTAAACTAGGTATCCTCCACCCTCTTCCTTCATATAATTAATGAACAAATAGGTAGGAGGTGACAAACATGGGAAACAGCTTGATTAAAATCTCCGTAATCTACTTTCTTATCGGAATTACACTCGGGCTCTATATGTCAATTGGGCATGATTATGTATTAACAGGAGTTCATGTTCACATCAATTTACTCGGTTGGGTGTCTCTTGCGATTGCTGGTATCTTTTATAAACTTTTTCCTCACCTTGCCCAAACTGCAACAGCGAAGGTTCACTTTTGGTTACACAACATTGGTCTACCTGTTATGATGATCTCTCTCGCATTTGTAGTAACGGGTACTGGTGGAGTTTTCACTACATTATTATCCATTGGTGGCGTTGTAACTGTCCTTGCAATATATTTCTTCGCGTTCAATATATTGAGCAATTTAAATAAAACGTCTTAAAGCCATGCCGTGCCACACTTCTTTGAGTGGTACGGCATTTTCAAGTGTTAATATTGGAAATATTATTTAAATTTATTTATGATAGGAGGTAATAAGAATAAAGGTGGGATAGCATGGTTGAGAGAGTAGAATTGGGAAAAACGGGGTTGTATGTCCATCCAATTGGACTAGGGGCTAACAAAATCGGCGAAGAGGATAAAGAAACAAATACCGACTATGGAGGAAAGATCATTAACGCTGCAATCGAAAGTGGCCTCAATTTCATTGATACAGCATACATATATGGAAAAGGTCTTTCAGAAGAAATTATCGGTAAAACATTGAAAGAGAATAGGAATAGAAAGAACGTTATATTAGCAACAAAAGGGGCACATCGGTTCGAGGGGGACAAAATGATTGTCGATAATTCTCCCGCATTTCTTATACAAACAGTAGAAGAGAGTTTAAAAAGACTGCAAACAGATGTAATTGATCTATTCTATATTCACTTCCCTGACATAGAAACACCGAAGTATGAAGCAATCGGTACATTACAGCGATTAAAAGAATCCGGGAAAATTAGGTCCATCGGGGTCTCAAATTTTTCATTTGAACAGCTTAAAGAAGCAAATCAAGATGGATACATTGATGTGGTCCAGGACGAGTATAATCTCATTAATCGTAAAGCAGAAACAGCATTATTCCCATTTTTCTTAGATAACAATATCTCATTTATCCCCTATTACCCATTAGCATCAGGTCTTCTAGCAGGGAAATACAGACACGACACCGTTTTTAGTGAAAGACAAAAATCCCGACCACAATTTCAAGATGATGTCTACTTCAATTATTTAGAAAAGGTTGATAAATTTAGAGCAATTGCGGATAAACATAATGTAGATGTTGCGCATATTGTCTTAGCATTCTATTTAACAAGGGAAACAATTGATTCCGTTATTCCGGGAGCAAGAAACAGACAGCAAATTGAAGATAATTTAAAAGCTGCTGAAGTGAAGCTCACAAAAGAAGATATTCAGTTTATTGATGATATTTTTCCTGTTTAAAACTAAAACTCGGAATCAGTGGGTCCTGATCCCGAGTTTTAGTCTGCTTAACGAATCCCACGTTTATATTGAACAGGTGGTGTTACCTTTCCAGTAACAGCCTTTATTGCATGAAGTGCCCAGTATGGATCATTCAGCATCCCCCTCGCAACTGCAATTAAATCTGCGTCACTATTAGCGACAGTCGCTTCGGCAACTAGTGGGTCACTTAATTTCCCTACCGCAATTACTGGCACGTTTAATGCTTCTTTAAACGCCCGAGCGAACGGCACCTGATATGCCGGGTGATTAGCAGGTTTCAACTCTCCTGGTAGCCCCTCTCCACCGCTAGAAATATGAAACATATCAACGCCAGCCTCTTTAAAACGCTTCGCTATTTCAATCGCATGTTCAATTTTGTAGCCACCATCAATATATTCAATTGCCGACAGTCTCAGGATCAAAGGCATATCAGCAGGAATCACACTTTTTACTGCTTGAATTACTTCTAAACCAAACCTTGCCAGGTCCTCACCATACTCATCTTTACGATTGTTAATACTTGGCGACATAAATTGATGAAGCAAGTATCCATGTGCTCCATGAAGTTCGATGGTATCAAATCCAGCTTCAACAGCACGCCTCGCAGCATCTTTAAATTGAATGACAAGTTCTTTCACTTCTTCTGTTGTTAACGCTCTTGGTCGTTTTAGCTTTCCATTGATACTTTCTTCAGCAAGAACTTCGACTGGAATATCAGATGCACCTACTGGCTGTTCTGCATCCTCTGCTTTACGACCTGCATGGGCGATTTGAATACCAATCTTTGCACCATACTTATGAACCTCATCAACAATTCTTCTATAAGCTGGTACATGTTCATCTGACCATAATCCTAAATCACCGTTTGTAATTCGACCCTCTGGATCAACATCCGTCATCTCCACAATAATAAGCCCTGTACCGCCAATTGCCCTTGATACATAATGAACGAAATGCCAATCATTCGGCATCCCATCCTCTGTATCAACGGAATACTGACACATCGGCGCCATCACAATTCTATTTTTTAATTCTAAACCCTTTATTTTATATGGTGTAGGCAATGTAGCCATTCATTTCTCCTCCCTTAATGCTTATGCGTGCAATTTTATATATTGAACATATAAAAGTCAACAGAACTGTTTATCTACGAAATTTGTTAGACGGCAATAAATAAGTCGACTAACAAAAGGAATAAATCTTCATTATCTACTACCCTGAAATAAAAAGAAATTGTATACTAGTAAAGGCACCAAATCTTCAATATTTTATAAAAAAAACATCAATAACCAATAGTGTTCAGTAGAAAATGAAAGGCGGATGAAATGGCTATTTTAATCATGAAAGATATAGAGAAACATGAAAAGGATACGATATTATTTCCTTCTTTTCATTTAGAGATTGCTGCAAGTGAGATAACCGCAGTTTACTCAACATTAAATGTTCGCAGTACAATTCTAGACATGCTAACCGGAAGCATACCCTCCATTAATGGCAGTATAATGATAAATGGTGTAACACTTGCTAATAAAAAGAGCGATTACTTCTCACAGGTGGGAATCTGTTATTTTGAAGATGGACTATATGAGAGACTCACTATCAAGGATTATTTCATGTTTATTGGTCGTTTATATGGATTCAACCAACAATATGATTCAATTTTCCGAATAACGCAGCTACATGAGAAAAGAAATAAACAAATTAAGGAACTAACGTTCTCGGAAAAAAAGCGGGTGCATTACGGAAAATTATTAATTCAGTCCCCCCCTCTATTTATCTTCGAGGAACCCGATTTGAATGTTGATATGGAAACGAAGCGTATTTTTATTAGCATCACAAAGCGATTGCAGGAAGAGAAAAAAGCGGTTCTGCTTTTAACCGGGAATATGGAAACCGCGATCACGATTGCCGATAACGTTTATCGACTAGATGAAAATGGCTTGCGATTAATTCAGACTGAGAACGCAGAGCAAACTATGGAATTATCAGAAGATGAACCAAATGAGGACAATAAGGATAAGGAACCACAACCAATTCAATTTAATAAAATTCCTACAAAAGTAAATGACAAAATCGTTTTATTTGATCCACCGGAAATTGACTACATTGAAAGTAATGACGGACAAGCAAATATTTACATAAAAGGAGAAGCCTTCACAAGTTCACTAACATTAGCGAATTTAGAAGAGCGGCTACAGTATGTTGGATTTTTCAGATGCCATCGTTCATATATCGTCAATTTACAAAAAGTACGAGAAGTAATCACTTGGACACGAAATAGTTATAGTTTGGTTCTAGATGACAGGGAAAAGACACAAATTCCCTTATCCAAGACGAAAATGGCGGAGTTAAAGGATTTATTGGGCCTAAAATAAGCTCCATTCACCCCGAAATTTACTCTTTTCACGGGAATTATAATGTGATTACTCCTTTTTTATCTTATTCTATGGATGTAAGCAAAAATGATTTGCCAGGGGGAGAAAAATTGGAGAACGTTATTGAAGTGAAATCATTAGCTAAAATTTTTGGAAATCAAACTGCATTGGAAGATGTTAATTTCCATGTAAAAAAAGGGGAAACATTTGGATTTTTAGGACCAAGTGGTTCAGGAAAAACAACAACAATAAAAATATTAACCGGTCAATTAGCGCAAACATCTGGTGATGCAAAAGTATTTCAAACGCCAACATCTTCCATAAATAAACCAGCATACCGAAAGAGAATTGGTGTCATTACCGATAATAGCGGTTTATATAGTCGTTTATCAATTTACGACAATCTAAAGCTTTACTGCGACCTATATGACGTACCTACGAAGCGAATACAGGAAGTTCTACAAATGGTCAACTTAACAGATGAACCAAAAAAGCCTATATCGAAGCTTTCAAAAGGAATGCTGCAACGCGTAACATTAGCACGGGCATTCTTACATGAACCTGATCTGCTATTTTTAGATGAACCAACATCAGCACTAGATCCTGCTAACTCCAAGCACATACATGATGGATTACGCAGGCTTAATGAAAAAGGAACAACGATTTTCTTAACGACACATGATATGACGGAAGCAGAGTCATTATGTAATCGCGTTGCATTCCTAAACAGAGGGAAAATTCAGCTACTCGATGAACCAAAAGCACTTCGCAGACAGTTTTCAGATGCCTCTGTAACATTAGAGCTAAAAGACGGGCGAGAAATAATTGTAACTGGCGATGCTAAAGGTGCAGATGCAATTCATCAATATATGGCAACTGGTCAAGTCGTCTCCATTCATTCAAATGAACCAACATTAGGTGATATTTTTGTAGAAGTTACAGGGAGGGAATTAGTATGACATTTTCAATGAAGCGTGTAATGGCAATTTTCCAAAAGGACATGAAGGATTTATCGAAAAATATATATATCACATCAACATTGATTCTACCTTTATTCTTTGCATTCTTTTATGGAAGAATGGATAACCTGACAATTGACGTTCATTATATGGTCATTAATTTGGTTTTAGCAGTAGTTACATCCTTTGTTCAGTGTGCAATTATTGCTGAAGAGAAAGAAAAAAATACATTACGTGGCTTGATGCTTTCTCCAGCAACTTTACCAGAAATACTTGGTGGCAAAAGCTTAGTGTCGTTTATATTAACGATTGGAACAATTTTAATATGTACCATGCTAACAGATTATGAACCAGTAAACTTAAGTTTAGTAGCACTTGCAATTATAATTTCTATCTTATTTTATATTGCGCTAGGAACATTAATGGGATTACTCTCTAGAAGCGTGGTTGAGGCTTCTGTACTCATTATGCCAGTTATTTTTATCTTTGGATTTTCATCTATGTTTCAGCCATTTGCAGAGGAATATCCTATCCTTTCCGTTGTCGATTACTTGCCAAGCATCCAATTAATTGAGGTTGCCGCTGCTGTCGAATCTGGTTCAGGGTTTGCAGATGTAGTAGGAAATTTAGCTATTATCTTTGTCTGGGTTTTAGTAGC
This sequence comes from Oceanobacillus chungangensis, assembly GCF_003369565.1. GTDB lineage: Bacteria > Bacillota > Bacilli > Bacillales > Amphibacillaceae > Oceanobacillus > Oceanobacillus chungangensis. Next base: position 45,616 of record NZ_PIOD01000013.1, read on the forward strand.
TATGGTTGCAACCGCTATTGTATATAAAAAGCGCGAGATGGATGAATAAGAAAACCAGCATATAACGATTTGGTAAGCTTGTAGCGATTATTCCTGCAATCTTACCTTTTTGTGTTATTAGTCGCTTTCCACGTGCTCGAGCTGAGCCCCTAGCAGAAAACACTATGGTATCAACATCTTCGCTGTTCCCACAGGAGTCTCCTGTCTTCCGCTACAATCAACAGCCGAAAGAGAGAGAAATGATATCTCATTTTATAAAGGGACATTAAATAATAATTCCTCGCACCATCCCAGCGGAAGGAATACACGAAGACTTCTGCGGGAAGAAGAGCCTAGGTGAGGCTACGAAGTGCGTCAACACGAGAAGGCTCACCAGCTCCCTTAAGGTGCGCAAAGTGTAATTTCTGGAGCGACTGGTCAGAGAGCCCTTTGCACATTAAACTAGTTCACACTTTATATTAACTCGTCATTATCATAATACTACACATTTCTTATTGTAATAGATGACCGCAGTTCCAATCTTTCAGAAAACCGTCTTAGTAAAATATCATTAGATAAAAGGATGAAGAAAATGAAAATAACCGAGCAAGTTCTTGCATGGGTCAATCAACAAGTAAATAAAAATGCTGCTATCGAATCGGTTGAAGAATTAAAAGGGAGCACTTCTTCAATCCTTCATTTGATAAAGTTCCGTTTGGATTGCGATATTAAGGAAGTTGTCCTACGTCAATTTACTAATCAAGTTTGGCTGCTGGATGAACCAGACTTAGCAGTCCATGAAGCAAGTAGTCTAGGGTTAGCTGTAGGTCGCGGGCTAGCCGCTCCTGAAATTATTGCCTATGATACAGGAGATACTTGTGGTGTTCCCCTTGTACTAATGTCAAAGATTGAAGGTGAAGTCGATATTAAACCAATGCATATGCAGAAGTGGATAAATGGTCTCGCTAAAGAACTGGCAAGAATTCATAGTGTTGAAGTTGACCGTTTTCATTGGAAATACTTTCGCTATCATAATATCGATACTGTTGCGATACCAGCATGGTCGACTGTACCCAATATTTGGAGAACTGCAATTGAACTTGTAAAGAAGCCTCATCCGCCATTCAAAGAATGCTTTATTCACCGTGATTTTCACCCTGCGAATGTATTGTGGAAAAATGGCTCGATTAACGGTGTAGTAGACTGGGTAAATTCATGCCGAGGTCCTGCCGGAATTGATATCGGACATTGCAGGTGGAATCTCGCGATGTTATTTGGTGTCGACGCTGCAGATGCTTTCCTTGCATCATACCAAAAATATGCTGCGGAGGCATTTACATATAATGTATACTGGGATCTTTGCTCCTTAATTGATGTGCTATCTGATCCAATGGAAGTTTATCCAGGGTGGGAAGCTTTTGGTGTGACAGGTATTACAAATAAGAGAATGGAAGAGCAGATGGACGTCTATTTGCTCCGTATATTAGAAAAAATAAGTAACATTTAACCAGAACCTAATTTATAAGAAAAAAGGTGAACCGAAAACAGTCTTGAAACATGACCATTCTAAGTCCACCTTTTCTTTTATTTTTTCTTAATGGATGCCTTTCATAAACCGTTTAAGCTTCGGAGCAAATAGGAACAATATTATTCCAAGAACGATGGCAATTCCACCAATCACTCCAAAATAAAATATTTCTGTTTCCGGATTATAAAAGCGAACAACCTGTGCATTGATTGCTTGTGCAGAAGCGTTTGATAAATTCCAAAGACTCATCATCTGCGCCGCAAAAGCTGCAGGAGCTAACTTCGTTGTGGCAGATAACCCAACAGGTGATAAACATAGTTCCCCAAGTACAACAAGGAAGAAGCTAAGCACAAGCCATAATGGACTTACTAAACTTTCCGTTCCATTAATAAAGGCTGGGATAATCATTACAATAAAGGATAGACCAGCAAATATTAATCCTAGAGAAAACTTCTGTGGTGTCGATGGTTGACGATCACCCAACCTAACCCACATCCACGCGAAAAGTGGCGCAAGAGCAACAATAAACAACGGATTTAATGATTGAAACCATGAGGAATGAATTTCAATTCCCGCAAAGCTTAATTGTGTCCGTTCATTTGCATAGGTAGCAAGAATATTCGACCCTTGCTCCTGAATTGCCCAAAACATCATTGCTGCAATAAACAACGGAATATAGGCAAGCAAATGTGAGCGTTCATCTGCGGTTGTTTTTGGACTACGATACATCGAGATAAAGTAAATCGTAGGAATAATAATACCGAGAATACTAATGAAAAAGATAACTCGCTCAATCGTTAGCCATCCACCCGTAATTCCTAACCAACCAACAATGGCAAGAATGACAACAACTAAGCCAACGACTCTAAATGTCTTCCCGCGCTCTTCTTTTGTCAATGGATTAGGCACATGCGATCCAGCAAGACCTAAATATTTCTTACGTGTAATAACATATACAACCAAACCTGCAAACATACCAACAGCCGCTATCGCAAAGCCGAGATGGAAGTTATAAGTTTGTCCAATTGTTCCGACAATTAACGGTGCAATAAAACCACCTAGGTTAATTCCCATATAATAGATACTAAATCCTGAATCACGTCTTGGATCTTTCGAGCTATATAGATCTCCTACCATACTCGCTACGTTTGGTTTAAGCAGACCTGTACCAAGAACGATAAACGCCATAGAAATGAATAAGGCAGTTACCCCCCCAGGAAGTGATAGAACTATATGACCGATCATGATTAAGACTCCACCGTAAAATACCGTACGGCCAGTCCCAAGAATTCTATCAGCGATCCATCCACCGATGATTCCAGACATATAAACAAGTGATCCATATATCGCCATAATGGAGTTAGCTAGCGTCTGATCCAGACCTAATCCACCATGATTTAATTCGTAGTACATGTAGAATAATAATATGGCACGCATACCATAGTATGAAAATCGTTCCCAAAACTCTGTGAAAAAGAGTGTTGATAACCCTTTAGGATGACCAAAAAAACCCTTCTGTGGAATGGTTTTTAGCATGGCCTCCTTCTCTCGTGAGTCCATCTTGTGTAAATCCTCCTCTAATTTTAAAACTGAATATAGTTACGGCTAACCTGAGCCGTTAAGCAACAACCGAAGTTGCTCCTAAAGCAGTGAGAAAGTTATTATCCCTTCTTATCCGCCAAAAAACATACTTTATAATTTTAGAGTATTTTTCAATACATGTAAAGCCACGATATCGATAGTATTCACTATATAAACAAGCTTATGCATGACTATGTCAACATGATAGCGCTATCCAAATTTTTTTAATTTTTTTTAACGAGATTTTTTGAAATAACATATATTACTATTAATGGTAATATATGGAATCGCAGTTCTTCTGAAAGTATAATTAAAGGAAGAATTATCCTTAACCATCTGTTCCATTCCCATATTCATTCGAACAACAGGAATTACCTTAACTGTCTTATCTAGCATATTTTCCTGCTGAACAGTCTCTTTATTTGAACTAGCTTGGCAAAATAGTAAAAAACATCTCCTTCATCATCGTCTTTTTTACAAACAAAAGAAAATAAGTTGTACTTTTAATAATAAAGTATTAAGAATCCAGATTCCAATAATCATTAAACATAAAAAGGGTTAACCCCTACTACTCCACCTCAATCTATGCTACAATAATATCAAACATAATACCTGCAACGGCAGGAGAGGTTCTAGATCTAACCCTCTATAAAAAACTAAAGAATTAACTGTATCTTTCTTTAGGATATGGTTTTTATTTTTGCTTTTTTTTGGAAATGGTCGTGGATAATAATTAATTTATAATAATCTGTAATGTAGCATGACATAGAAGAGCCACGGTTCATGATCCTCTCATTCGTATGCAGGTGTTCCCAGCAAATTATTTTAAAGGAGCGCTTTTGATGCGAATATTTTTCTATCTTATTGCCATTATTTTGGCAAACGTTATTACTGCAAAGTTTGCACCTTTGCAATTGGGAGTCTTTATTATTCCTTATGGTTCATTTTTAATTGGAGCAACATTTATTTTACGAGATCTAGTACAGAATAAATACGGGAAAAAGAAAACGTATCTGTTTATTGGTTTAGCACTTATTTTATCTGCTATTTCAAGCCACTTATTAGGAGATACACTGTGGATTGTATTTGCAAGTGCGGTCAGCTTCCTCGTTTCGGAAACAATTGACACTGAAATTTATTCCAGACTTAAGAAACCAATGTTAGTTCGCGTGTTGTATAGTGGAACTATTGGTGGAATATTGGATTCTACTCTCTTCGTTATTATTGGCCTGTCTCCGCTTGGTGCAGGATTTGTTCCATGGGATGCCGTATGGATGGCGATTTTAGGCCAAATTATTATCAAGGTTTGTATGCAATTTTTCGGTGTGCTAATACTTCAATTTTCCAGATTTGTAAAAGAAGATTACGCTCATTAATCTGGATTCAAAATGCTCTTCATCAACACTATGTTGGTGAAGAGCATTTAATTTATGCCATGTGATTCATTTTTAGAAATTCCTTATAGCCATTCAACCGTAATTTACAGGAGGGACATGTCCCACAGCCATCACCCTTAATTCCGTTATAGCATGTCAGTGTTTTCGTACGTACATATTCAAGAGCATTCAAATCATCTGCCATCTTCCATGTTTCCGCTTTATTCAGCCACATTAATGGCGTGTGAATAACAAATTTGTGATCCATCGATAAATTTAAAGTTACATTTAATGATTTAACAAATTCATCACGGCAATCTGGATAGCCACTGAAGTCTGTTTCGCAAACGCCAGTAATAATATGTCTTGCACCTAACTGATAACCTAAAATCCCTGCAAACGTTAAGAATACTAGATTTCTCCCAGGAACAAAGGTGTTCGGTAATTCTCCATCCTCGCCGTCCTCTACTTCGATTGTTTCTCTTGTTAGAGCATTTGGTGCCAATTGATTTAGTAGCCCCATATCTAATATATGTTGCTTTACGCCTAGCTCATCCGCAATTTCCTTAGCACAATTTATTTCCGCAGCATGTCGCTGATTATAGTCAAAGGTGACAACTTCCACCTCTTTAAACGTTTTTAACGCCCAGAACAAGCAGGTTGTACTGTCCTGGCCGCCACTAAATACGACAATTGCCTTTTCGTCATTCAGCATGGATTTCCTCCTAACCTGTAAAATGCTAATACTATTATTTAATATAATAACACTAATTTCCATTTCATAAGGGTATACATACATAAAGACTTCATCAAGAAGGAATTAACTTGATTGTATATCGATTTCCAATTCTTATTCTCATGATGGTTTTCGTCTATTTATATATTGTTCCTGCTGAACCATTTATTTTTAAACTATTTTTCAAATTAATTCCTATGGTAATGATCATCATCTATGCATTTCGAAAGCTACCAAGAAAGAAAATATTGACACATTGGCTAATTCTTAATGGGCTACATTCTGTCTAATTGGTGTTGGGTCATTACAGTGGTTTCTATTTGGACTTTCTACATTTTTAATTGGGCATTTGTTTTATAGCATTGGTTTTCTTACAAACTGGAAATTCTCCAAATTTCGCTTTTTGATGCTAGTTCCAATTACGCTTTATGGATTTTCCTTGGGAAAGATGCTGGTTGGATCGTTACATTCTACTGGATTAGACGTTGCTTATTCTAATTCTATATTATTTTCATTTCTTTCATGGCATGGTCAGCAATCATGACTGGAAATACGTGGGCGATATTAGGAAGTATACTATTTGTTATTTCTGATTCGATACTCCTGGAATCTATTCATTTCGCCCGTAAGGTATTCAGAATCACTGATTATGTTAAGTTATTATAGTGGACAATTTCTTATCGCACATAGCTTAGGGACAATTTCTGTGAGGAATGAACGACTTGTTTGGTGATCATATTTAAAGTAGAATTCACTGCAATCATACTAGCAGACTTTCACCTCATTCTTTACTATAATTAATACCGTAGCAACTTATAAAGCATTAGGGGGAAAATATTGTGAAGGTCACTGCAAGAGAAGTTTTTTCGATTCCAAACATCCTATCCTACATTCGGATTCTATTCATTCCAATATTTTTATACTTATACTTAAATGCAACAGAAAGCAAGGATTATTATGTAGTAGGACTTATTATTATATTATCTGCACTAACCGATCTATTCGATGGATTAATTGCAAGGAAGTTTAATCAGATTACAGAGCTTGGAAAAATAGTCGATCCTGTTGCCGACAAATTAACGCAGATTGCAATTGTAATTGCGTTGATGCTTCGCTACCAATTTATGTGGGTTCTCGTTATTCTATTTATTGTAAAAGAGCTATTCATGGTAATTAATGGACTCATTTTATTGCGTAAAGGTAAGAAATTAGATGGAGCGAAGTGGTTTGGAAAGGTTTCTACAGCAGTATTTTACATAGCAATGGGTGTGCTGATTACGTTTTCCGACTTGCATCCCAACATTGCTGCGGTGCTAATGATTGTTACTGGGATTTTTCTAGCATTATCATTTGTATTGTATATCCCTGAGTATGCAAAAATGTATCGTACTGCGAGATGATATGAATAACTAAGTAAGAACTTACGTAATTCTTTTTCCCGTCCCCTACTTCGTTATGATTTTACTGAAGCCTGAAGCCAAACCCTTAGAAACTGTAATTATAAAATTGATTTAAAAGAGAGGATTACTTATGCAACCTGCCTATCAATTAATTTATGACAAGTTATTCGAGCATTATGGGCCACAAAGCTGGTGGCCCGCGGAGACACCGTTTGAAATGATGATTGGTTCGATTCTTGTCCAAAATACGAATTGGCGCAATGTGGACAAAGCATTAATAAAATTAGGTCCGTATTTTGAACCAGAAATAATCGATCACTTTCCAATTGAAGATCTTGCACAACTTATCCGATCAAGTGGATTTTATAATATTAAAGCGAAGCGTATTAAGGCATTCATGGAATGGTTTAGACAATATGATTATGATACCAAGAGAATAAAAGCGATAAATAATACGGAATTGCGTAAGGCGTTAATAAACATTCATGGGATTGGTAAGGAAACAGCTGATGTTATGCTCGTTTATGCATTCGAAAAACCAATATTTGTAGTAGACGCGTATGCACGAAGAATCTTTTACCGACTCGGCTATAATATGCCTACATCCTATGATGGATTTAGAAAGCTAGTGGAAAAAGAATTACCTGAAGAATTAACCCTATATAATGAATTTCATGCACTATTAGTAGAGCATGCGAAACAATTTTGTAGGTCAAAGCCAATTTGCAAAGAATGCCCATTGCTGGATATTTGTGATCAAAGGTTAGAATTAAAATAATAAAGGAGAACGAATGAAGAGAATTACTCTCTCGTTCATCCTTCTTCCTCTACCTAGCATAAAAAGATGCTATTTCACAGCAAAATAGCTATTCTTATGAATTTTTTAGTAGATTGCAATGAATATATTCCTAATTTTGGGAAGCTCCTAGCCCTCTATATAGCTACGAACAATCCAGTCCACCAACCTGTTGCGTGATAAAAAGCCCATTACAAAGATTATTCTCCTTAGGTGGGTAATACTCATGTCGATTTATTATTAAGTCGAACTGTCCATCCTCAAATGGATGATTTGTATCTTCATCATCCTCAATCTGAATAACTTTAACTCTTAGTGGCTCAAGTCTTGCTTTAGCGATTGTCACATTAGGTACATATGCTTCCGTCGCAACAATCGATCTAGGGAGAGGAAGTAACATAGATAATAGCTCGCTTATTCTCTATTAAGAAATAAATCAAATACCAATGATATTCACCCAACCACCTTTCTACGAATACATTATGAAAGGATATTAGCAATTTGGTTTGAAATTCAATACGTTTAGAGGAGTGAGTTAATAAGGTGAATAACTATTTTAATTATATAATCCAACCAGGAGATAATTACTCGTTGCTTGCACAGCGCTTTCATACAACTACTGAGGAAATTATCGCAGTTAATCCTAGAGTAAATCCTTACTATCTTTCAATAGGGCAACAAATTTCCATTCCAATCTCGAAACAAGCATACCGACCTATGCAAGAGAAACATTGTATAAGTCAAGCAGAAGTCGACTACCGAAACGATCTGCGCAGCCTTTGGGAAGAACATGTTGCATGGACTAGAATGGCGATTATCAGCCTAGTCTTTAAATTACCTGATGTAGATTTCGTCATCGCTCGTCTCCTAAAAAACGCTACAGACATGGGGAATATGATTCGCCGATTATATGGTGATGTCGCAGCTGAAACGTATGCTTCTTTAATTAAAGGTCATCTTTTGATTGCTGCAGATCTTGTCAAAGCAGCCTTAGCAGGTGATCAGCAGGCAGTAATGGCAGCTGATAAAAGATGGCATGAGAATGCAGATGAAATTGCTGTTTTTCTTAATAGTATCAATCGGTTTTTAACAGAAAAGGCTGTTCGAGAAATGTTTTATCACCATTTAGATCTAACGAAGCAAGAAGCCGTTGCCATGATAAATATGGATTACCAAAAGGATATTGACGTATATGATAAAATTGAAAAGCAAGCTCGGGAGATGGCCGATGCTATTTCAGATGCCATGGTCAAAGGTTATCCAAGTATGTTCTAATTGGTTCAACTTTAATAATAACTACAAAAAAACACTAAGGATATGAGCATTCATAATCTTAGTGTTTTGTATAGCCTGGCGGCGTCCTACTCTCGCAGGGACAAAGTCCCAACTACCATCGGCGCTGAAGAGCTTAACTACTGTGTTCGGGATGG
>NZ_PIOD01000014.1 GCF_003369565.1 Oceanobacillus chungangensis
GATTAAGTCCAGTCGATTACCGAACTCAATCAACCCAATCAGCTGCATAATAAAAACTCTAACTTATAGGGGTAAGCACCATCCTCTTAAATAGAATCCAGTCTTTCTTCTTTATTTAGCCTTTAACGTTGTTATTCTTCTTAAAAATAGGAAGGAAAGACAATATACTACTATCCCTACACCAAGTAATTGATAGAAGAATGTTAATTCAATATCTGTGAATAATTCGACAACAAAGTCGATAATCCATCCCTGTGCAAGTCCTAGAAGTAAGACTACAACTAGCCCGCCAACTACAATTCCCCCACCTAATAATCCGTATTTATAAAATAGTAATCCAATGACAAACAAGAGTGAGAATGAGAAAAATAGAATGGACGTATCAATGACAACACGATTCAACCATGTATCTCCTAATAATTGAGCAGGATGAAAGAAATTAATCGAATAAATTTCTGTCACATTAACAAACTTGACGATAATCGATTGTAATGTATTTGCTAGTATTGCTTTAGCAAGCGCTAGGCCAAAGAAAAACAAACCAAAACTAATAAAAATATTCTTTCGAGTCGCTCCTAATTTTAGTGAAGACGGAACATTCTCTTTTACCATCAAGAATCCTGAAATACCCGCAAAAATATAAATACCGACTGATATGCCAAAATAGAATATGGTATCTCCAGTACCAAGTAAAAAATAGGAAATTGTTAATATAGCGACTAAACAACTTAGTAATATCGTCCAAAAGATTGTCAGCGAATAACGTATATCCGTAATAAAAAAGTATAGTAACCCATTTATTTGTTTTACCATTATTTATGCCCCCTTCTTTCTTTCCGTTAAATAAATCATTAACTCTTGAATAGGTACACCTTCTACTTTTAATCCATGCATTTTTGCTTCCTCGACAGTGCAATAAACATAAGCCGTCATCATGCCAGCAAGCTGCTTTTTCTCAATTACTTCTTTACCTGAGATGAATGCTTCAACTTCATCAATCGTTCCTGAAACTGCAATTGTGTTACTACGAAGGATATCTGATTCCTCCTGTAAAACTAAGGTTCCTTCCCGCAGAATCAGAACCTCTTCAAACAATAAGCTCACTTCATCAATTAAATGTGTTGAGAAGATAATCATTCGCGGTTCTTCCTGATATTCTTCAAGCATAATTTCATAGAATCTCTTTCTCGATGGTGCATCGAGACCAATATATGGTTCATCAAAAATTGTAATTGGTGCCTTACTTGCTAAGCCAACTGTAATTCCTAGTGCCGATTCCATCCCCTTCGAAAGCGTCTTGACCTTTGAATTAGGATCAAGATTATATTCTTTAATTAAGCTATCCGCAAGCACTTGATCCCAATTTGGGTAAAAGAAGGAATAAATCTTAAGCACATTCTTTACTTTTAAATCCTTTTTAAAATTCTGCCCTTCTTTAATTAAGCATATCGATTCGGTTAAGCGCTGATTATCGAATGGATCCTCTCCATCAATTAATATCTCTCCACTGCTTGCTGTGATATGCCCGGATAATATATCCATAAAAGTCGTTTTCCCAGCGCCATTCCTGCCAAGCAATCCATATATTTTTGGATCATCCAGTGCAAATGAAATATTATTTAATGCAAGCTTATTTCCATATTTCTTACTTAGACCTTTAACTTCAATTTTCATTAAACTCATCCTCTCTTTTCACCATGTCCATGAGTTCCTCTAGACTAATTTGTAACTTATTGGCCTCACTTTTTAATGGCAGCATATAGTTTTCATAAAACGTTTTCTTCCTGCTTTCAATCAATAATTGCTTTGCATCATCTGTTACAAACATGCCAACACCTCTTCTTTTAAAAAGAATCTCTTCCGCGACAAGCTCATTAATTCCTTTTGCTGCAGTAGCTGGGTTGATCTTATAGTAAGCAGCAAATTCATTCGTCGATGGTACACGTTCTCCTGCTTTAATTGTTCCATTGATAATGGAATCTTCTAGCTGCTCTTTAATTTGCAGGAAAATTGGTTTGCTTTCATCTAATGAATTTTTCATTTTAGTTCATTCCTTATATGGTTAATTACTTATGTAACTAACCATATAACAACATATCTAAATTGTCAATCTTTTATTAAAAATATTTTGGTAACGTTAATTGCAGTTGCTTATGCCAATTGTCTGATTGGCTTATGAATCATTAAAATGGGTTCTTTTACTAGACGCACTAGCAATCCTTACGTGTTTAGAAGAAGTGTTAATGGGAATATAACCATCATAACCGTTAAGGAGGTATTTTTAATGGCTAAACAAATTATTGGAAGTTATAGTACAGAAACCGGAGCTATTGCAGCAGTAAACAATTTCAAAGAGAACGGAATGCTGGCAGAAGACCTTACAATTCTTACAAATCACAGTGTAGATATCGACAGAATTGAAAACAATACAGATGTAGATGTAAAAGTAGGAGGAAATACTGCAGAAGATGAATCTTTCTGGGAAAGCATTAAGAAATTCTTTACAGATGAGACTACGGATGCAAATCCATATGAACAACTAACAAATCTTGGCGTATCGTCCTCTGATGCAGCGGCATATCAGGACGATTTAATTTCTGGGAATATCTTAGTAATTGTTGATGATGATACGAGGACAGGCTTTATCCCGGATACACCCGATAGTGGGCTATCTGCTTCTGGATTCAATGTAGCACCTGAAGATGAATTGGTCGGAAATAATGATCTTTACTCAGAAACTGAAAAAGTGAAACGTCGTGAAGAGGAACTTCAAATCAACAAAAATAAAGTTCAGAGCGGTGAGGTTCATATTGATAAAACGGTAACTGAAGATTTGCAGAATGTCCAAGTTCCTGTTGAAAAAAATGAGGTCCATGTTGAACGCAGAACTGTTACAGATTATGAAGAATCAGCTAAGCCTATTGGGGATGACGAATCAATCCGTGTTCCAATAGTAGAAGAAGAAATTGAAGTGAAGAAGAAGCCTGTCGTCAAAGAAGAAATTGTGATTGATAAATCAAAAAACCTTGACACTGAGCATGTCGCAGATACTGTAAAGAAAGAGCTTGTTGACGTAACAGATGAATACGGAATCGATCTTGAAGATAAAATTGGTAAGGACAAAAAATATCGGACGGGCACAGATAAGTTGGAAAGATAAAGCGAAGCATCATTCAGTCGGTGGTAGTTGAAGATTAGATTTTAACAGACAGTTTGATCCCTTTCCGAAAGCTTTGGTGAGGGATTTACTGCCTGTTACATACGTGATAAATTTAATAAACTGGTTTAATCTAGCCTCGGGATCATGTCTCAGGGCTTTTCCATTTTTCCAGATTCGACTCGTCTAGAGGGGGAAACTAGACGAGCCAAACATGTAAAAATAATTATATTCACAAGAAATAAGTCCCGCACACAATAAAGTGTACAGAACCTTATTCTTCTGTTTTCTTAGGTTCGTTTTTCGGCAGTCGCCCAGCCTTTTTGATCGACTCCCTTAATAAGAACTCCAAGTGACTATTTACGCTTCGAAATTCATCCTTTGCCCATGACTCTAAGATATCATATAGCTTCGGGTCTATACGCAATGGAAAATTCTTTTTCTTAGCCATAAAAACCCTCTTTTATTGATATAGTGTTCCAGTATTTACCACTGGTTGTGTTCCCTTCTCCGATACAATAGAAACAAGTAGATTATTAATCATGGAAACCTTACGTTCGTCGTCTAACTCAACAATTCCATCTTTCTCAATTCGTTCAATCGCATCCTGTACCATACCAACTGCCCCATCAACGATTTGCTTTCTTGCAGAAATTATCGCACTTGCTTGTTGGCGTTGTAACATTGCTTGAGCAATTTCAGTCGAATAAGCTAAATGGGTTAATCTCGCTTCAATTACTTCAACACCCGCAACCTTCAATCGTTCCTGCAATTCCACCGTTAATTCATTCGAAACTTCTTCAGCATTTCCACGTAATGTAAGCTGCTCTTCTCCAAAAGAATCGTAAGGATACTTCGTTGCAACCGTTCTGATTGCCGTTTCACTTTGAATTTCAACGAATTTCTCGTATTGATCCACATCAAATACCGCTTTAGCCGAGTCAATTACTTTAAAAACAATGACAGCAGCGATTTCAATTGGATTTCCATTGACATCATTTACCTTCATCTTATTGCTATTAAAATTTCGAACGCGAAGCGATATCGTTCTTCTTAATGAAAATGGGACAGTCACAACAATCCCTTCATGTCGGATTGTTCCCATATATTTCCCTAGAAATATTACGACTACCGACTGATTAGGCTGTACAATTGTAATACCACTTCCTAATGTGATTACCACAACTAATAAGATTCCGCCGATAATAAATTGCTGCCCAATAAAACTGAATACAGTAGCTGCTAAAAGGATTGCAATGATTAAAATACCTAACATTCCATTCAATGACCAAGCTTTTCTCTCCTGAATCATAAAACATCCCCCTCACTTATTATGAACTCTATTTGATACTATAATGATATCACTTTGGAATCATATTGTAAATTTTGAAGGAGGATTACTTTGCTATGTTTTCAATCGGACTTTTTTCAGGTATAATCATATAATTTTCTCCGTTTGTAATAATTCTCAAGCTACCAAATACTCCAGTCGAATAAATCTGCGCATCGATCCGATCTAAATTGTTAATAACCCTTTTAACTGGATGTCCATAGTCATTGCCGATTCGATATGTAAGTATGGCAATCTGTGGATTTACTTCATTCAGAAAACGGAATGCACTACTCGTATCTGATCCGTGATGGGCAATTTTAATTATTTCAGCTTCAAGGTTATGATTTTCTAATAAGTTCTTCTCCTGCTCCATTTCTACATCACCCATTAGTAAAAAATCCATTTTCTTAAAGCTGATTTTCAGGACAAGTGACGATTGATTATTGTTTTTGTTTTTTCCATTTGAATTTAAAACCTTTATCCGTAACTCTGGGTCCAACTGAATTCGATCATTTGTCTTTGCGACTTTTGTTGGTATCCCTTGTTTACGAATCTCCAATGCGTAATTTGCGTAAGTATTAGTGAAGTGCAATTTACCAGAATCTAGTATTTGTTTAACTTTCACTGCTTTCATGACTTCTTTAAGCCCACCAATATGATCGACATCTGGATGGGTAGCGATAAGCAGATCAATGTTATTGATTCCTAGTTTATTTAAATAGGCAACAACCTTTTTCCCTGCTTTAGGTGGACCGCCATCAATCAGAATCGTTTTTTCTGTTGGGGTCTGGATTAGAATGCTGTCGCCTTGGCCAACATCGATAAAGTGAACTTGCATTTCTGACAAGCTGTCACTACATAACTGATGTGACGGATAGAAAATAATAAAACTAATAGGTAATAGTAGCATGAGTGTAATCTTATTTTTCATCGGAGCCATCCTTTAATTAAAATGACGTTCGATATTAGCTTTTCACGAGGAGATTTAATTTATCCTAACGAAGTTAAAAAGAAGGCAAGAAGAATATTCAATGTGCGAGGCGACTCCATGTATATTAAAAAAAGTGGCTGTCACCAAGCCCTTCGATGACATCTTAAGTTGCACTTATTCGTTAAGCCAGTTCTTATTCTTTCTTAACTAAGAAAAACCCCGCTGAATATTATCAGCGGGGTTTTCTATCAAATACTATACCATTTTCACAACTATTTCGTCGTCGACTACTTCAACATTAACTTTTTCAACTTTGTCATGTTCCAAAATTAAATCAGTTAATTGATCTTCAATTTTATCTTGAATTACACGTCGCAATGGTCTTGCACCGAAGCGTTCATCATAACCGCTTCTTACTAATGCTTGTTTTGCTTCGTCTGTAATCATAATGGTCGTATCATTCTCTTCAAGTCTATCTTGTAATTCAACTAGCATAAGGTCAACAATCTTCAACAAGTTTTCTTCAGATAATTGATTGAAGTTAACGATTGTATCAAAACGATTTAGGAATTCAGGTTTAAAGTATGCACTTAATCTTTCTAATGTCGATACAGATTCGTGTTTTCCTTGATTAAATCCAACGCTAATTTGTTTATCACCTGTACCTGCATTACTTGTCATAATAATAACCGTTTCCTTAAAGCTAACTTTACGTCCTTGTGAATCTGTTAAATGTCCATCCTCCATAATTTGTAAGAAGGTATTCAACACGTCTGGGTGTGCCTTTTCAACCTCATCCAATAAAATAATGGAATATGGATTACGTCGAACACGTTCAGTTAATTGACCTGCTTCTTCATGTCCTACATAGCCTGGAGGTGAACCAATAAGTTTAGACACCGAATGTTGTTCCATATATTCACTCATATCAAGACGAATGATTGAATCACGGGAACCGAATAATTCATCAGCAAGTACTTTCGTTAATTCCGTCTTACCAACACCAGTTGGACCTACAAATAAGAAGGTACCGATTGGACGATTTTTAGATTTCAAGCCTGCACGACTGCGTCGGACTGCTTTTGCTACTTTATTTACAGCCTCATCTTGTCCAATAACCTTTTCACTTAATGCTTGCGCAAGGTTTTTCATTTTTTCTTGTTCATCTGCTTGCATTTTCGTTACAGGGATACCTGTTTTTTCTTCTACAATCAATTGAATGTCACTGACATCAACTTCAATTACTTTTTCATCATCTGATGCTTTTTCTAATTGTTTTTGTAGCTGAATTTCTTGATATCTCAAGTTCGCTGCACGTTCATAATCTTCTTTCTCAGCTGCTTGATGTTTTTCCTTTGTAATCTCATCAAGTCGCTGCTTAATTGAAGAAGAATCTACAGACGAATTTTTTAAATTTAATCTTGAACCAACCTCATCCATTAAATCAATGGCTTTATCTGGTAAGAATCGATCTTGGATATAGCGGCTAGACAAATTAACGAATGCTTGGATCACTTCATCTGAATAGTGAACCTCATGGTATTTTTCATATCGGTCTTTAATTCCATTCAAGATTTTCACTGTGTCTTCTTGAGTAGGCTCATTTACCGTTATTGGTTGTAAACGTCTTTCGAGTGCAGCATCTTTTTCAATTTGACGATATTCTTTTAATGTTGTTGCACCAATTAATTGTAAATCACCACGTGCTAACGCTGGTTTTAATATATTTCCCGCATCCATTTGTGAACCTTCTGCTGTTCCAGCTCCAACAATCAAGTGGATTTCATCAATAAATAGGATGACATCATCACGTGATTTAAGTTCATCAATTAATTTTTTCATGCGTTCTTCGAATTGTCCGCGAATACCAGTATTTGCAACTAGTGATGCAACATCTAGTAGATATACTTCTTTATTCAGTAGTTTCGTTGGCACATTACCTTCGACAATCTTCAATGCAAGTCCTTCAGCTATCGCTGTTTTACCAACACCAGGTTCACCAATTAGAACTGGGTTATTCTTGTTTCTTCTATTTAAAGTTTCGATTACACGTTTAATTTCATTGTCACGTCCAATTACAGGATCAATTTTACCAGCTCTTGCTCCATTGGTAAGGTTACTTCCTAATTGATCAAGTAAACTATTTCTATTGGCAGTTTGTTTTTGCTTTGTTTTTGCTCCCACTTTAGCATCTCCATTTCCATTACCTTGAGCAAAGAAATCCGAAGCATCATTAGCAAAACCGAATGGGAAACTAGTTGAATTCATCATTTGACCTTGGAGTTCACGGAAACAATCATTACAAAGGTGTATTTCCATTTTTTGATTATTCATCATCATTGCTGCGTTAATGTTGGCTTCATTGACACCACATTTTTGACATAGCATATTCCATTCCTCCTAGAAAAAATATATTTAAAGTTAAGTTTTTAATATTTGACTTTGACTATCTTTGACCTTATAAATCCATTATACTCTGACCTTTTTTGACTTTCAAGTATTTTGTTTATTTTTTTGATTTCCTTATATTAATGAATAGTAATCTTTGAGCAAGTGAATCAAGAACTATAAAGTCAGATGTCAATTATTGAATTTGACTATCTTTGACCTTATGAACATATTATAACTTGACCTTCTTTGACTTTCAAGTGTTTTGATTCACTTTTTTGATTTTTGAGAAGTGTTTATGAGGGTCGTAATTAGTGTTTTATAAACATAGTCGAACTAGTGTAGTGTGACAAGGGCTCTCGGACAATAACTCCAGAAATACACTTCGCTTTCCGCGGGGAGCTGGTGAGCCTTCTCGTGCTAACGCACTTCGTAGTCTCACCTAGGCTCTTCTTCCCGCAGGACAAGGAAAGCTTCGGCAGCGTTACATCGCACGAAGAAAATAGACCTTTATTTTCGAGGAGTCTTCTTGTATTTCTTCCGCTGGGGATAGGACTGAATCAATAAATCAGAACTACTTACCCAATAATTATTGTCGTTTATTTAGCGAAGAAATAAAGACTTTGCGTAGCAACAACTATCCAGATCTCAAATTATTTTTATTAGTTAACAGTTTATATTAACTTCTAATAACTATCCTTTCAATAAAAAATAGAGGCAGACTCAGTTATCTATACGAGTCTGCCTCTATTTTTTATTTAATTATTATAAATCCCTTTTGGCAGAAGATCCTTGAATAGTAGATCATCTAGGCTTTTAAAGGTGTACCCTTGCTTCTTCAGTTCTTGAATAATTTGCTCAAGCGCTGCAGCATTATCAGAAGAAATGGCGTGTAAAAGGATAATCGCACCTGGGTGGATCTGTGCCATAACCTGATCATATGCATATTGAGCGCCCTTTTGTCCCTTTACATTCCAGTCATTAAATGCTAGTGACCAAAAAACATGAATTAGCCCTAGCTCATTTGCCCATTGCAACGTTTGTTCACTAAAGGTCCCTCTTGGCGGCCTGAGAAATTTTATTTCTTTTTGCTTGGAGACGTTGGAAACAGCTTCTTCTAATGTTTCTAGTTCCTTTTTCATTGCATCTTTGGATAAAATCGTGAGATCTGGATGGTGATACGAATGGTTTCCTATTATATGTCCTTCATTGACCATTCGCTTAACTAGATCCGGCTCACTCTTTACATAATGTCCTGTTACAAAAAACGTTGCAGGTACAGATTCCTTTTTCAATACATCTAAAATGTCTGAAGTAAATCCATTCTCATACCCATTATCAAAGGTTAGATAAACATCCTTTTCTCCAGAATGATCCACAAAATATGCTCCATATTTTGCTAGCATTTCTTGATACTTACCGACTTCAGGTATTTTATGTTCGTTATTTTTCATATATCCCCAGCCAAATCCACCTGCCGCTACTTGAACAGGACTAAGGAAAATAAGACTGAAGATAAGAAGATAAATAAACGGTGTACTATTTTTTCTACCCATAACAACCCACCTATATTTTCTTCTTACCTTGTCCTATCTTAATCGAAATTATGCTATAAAATTAATGCTGCAACCCAGCCAAAGATAAACAACGGAATATTATAATGAATAAAGGTTGGGACACATGTATCCCAAATATGGTTATGCTTCCCGTCAGCGTTTAATCCTGCTGTTGGTCCAAGTGTACTATCTGACGCAGGTGAACCCGCATCTCCGAGTGCTCCAGCAGTACCGATAAGGGCAGCAATTGCTAATGGCGAAAAACCTGCCGCCGCACAGATAGGCACATAAAGCGCTGCAATAATTGGCACCGTTCCAAATGATGAGCCAATTCCAAGCGTTACAAGCAACCCAACTAATAATAGAATAAAAGCTATAAGGGCTTGATTGTCACCTAGAATGCCGGACGATACGTCAACAAGTGCTGTTACAGCGCCAGTTTCTTGCAAAATCATACCATAACCTGATGCGACTAGCATAACAAATGCAATGGTCCCCATCATTCCGATTCCCTCTGTCATCACTTGATCCCCTTTACGGAATGGAATGACGAGCAATATGAATAGCAATAGTAAACCAGTTAATGCACCAGCAATTAGATTATCAGTGATGATTTGAACAATAAAGGAACCAAGAATGGCGAAGAGCGTGAATAAATGCTTCTTATTAAAAGTAACTTCTATATCTTCCTCTTTAATATTGGTCGGTACTGCTCCACCAGCGCCAGGTATTGCATCGCGCTCCTTACGATAAGTGATAAAAATAGCAACTAGTAGACCGAAGATCATCCCAAGGCCGGGAATAAACATTGCCTTCGTGATCTCTCCTATCGTTATTGCTACCCCACTACTTTCCATTCCTTCCTTAATAATTCCATAAAATATAAGTCCAAAACCTGCTGGAATCATAATGTATGGCGTCTTCAAGCCAAAAGTTAGTGCAACTGCCACTGCGCGACGATCAATACGCATTCTATCAAATAATTTTAATAATGGCGGAATTAAAATTGGAATAAATGCAATGTGGATTGGCACAAGGTTTTGCGATAAGCAAGCAACACCTGCGATAACGAGTAGCAGCATCGTTTTCTTCCCTGTTAAGACGCGAATCAAATATTTAACTAACATCGTCATGATACCTGTATAACTAATTGCAACTGCGAATGCGCCTAATAAAATGTAGCTCAGCGCTGTATTAGCTGAACCTCCCATTCCACTAACGAGCATTTCAATTGATTCTGTGATTGATAAACCTGACATTAAACCTGCAACTATTGCTGCAGCAATAATTGCTATTATAACGTTTACGCGAAGTAAACTAAGTATAATCATTACTAAAACGGAAACTACAACAACCCATTCCATTCCATGCTTCCCCTTTCATGCTGTTTAGTAAACTAAGGCTTCCCTAAGCCTTAGTTGCAATTTTGTAGTAAGAGGTACTTTATACTTTCTTAACTACCAAAAATGATAACTTTAATACTTTACTATAATAAAGCAATGAAGTATTTTTTTCAAGTTCTTTTTTTAAAATAAGATTTGGGCCTGGAAAGGTGAGGATATTAGAAGATGATATAGTTAGGGATTCGCCAGGAGGTAATATATTCCAGCATGTCCTATAGTATCTCACTAGGAGAATATTTCTTTCAGACAAAAAAATAATCATCGCCACATGAACAGAAAATTATCCCCCATTAAACAAAATAAACTCTGTAATCAAATTACAGAGTTCTGTATTTTACTTTATTAGGTATGAAAATGATACGTAATCTTGAATTGGAATCCATGCACCAATTCCTTGCTTTGTTACATTCTTAATGACAAGACGTTTTTTCGTACCTTTTAATTCAATATAAACTTCACCAAAAGTAACCTGCCCTTTTTCATTTACCGCTGGTGCGAATGAATGTAGATAACCATATTTATTCACTGGGACGACGTATTTATTGTTCTTCTTTGTATTGCTGCCAATCGTACTAGTATATGCAAGTGGCAATTTTGTTTTTTCCGATGACTTTAAGAGCATCATTTTCTTAACTTCCTCTGGATTAGAAACCTTATTCGTTAGCGCACCCTTTATTTCTTTTTGAGTTTGTTGAACATAGTTCATTTCCTGATTCACATTTCCACCAAGATTATTTAACTCATTTGTATTTATTGGTTGATATTCCCAATTTATGGTCGTCTCCTTGGAGGCGTAATTTAATGGCCAACGTCCAAGATAGATCATACCCCGATAACCAATTCCTACTGGTGAAGGCTTTATGGAAGTTTCATTAAGTAGTTTAATCAAATCGGGATTTTCGATGGAAACTTTAATCCCATCTAATAATTCCTGCGCCTCCTCACTAGGCTCCATTATTTCTTGATCTTCTGACGAATTAGGAAAAGTATTTTCCTTGGATATATTTAATACATGACTTGGTATTTTGAACGAATCTACTTTCGTTTTCTCTTTTTCTTCCGCAAAAATTGTTAATGGCAATGTCATTATAATAAGGAGTGTCATGAGTATGGCGAGAACATGGTTTAATTTTTTCATAATTCGATCCCTCTCTTTTATAGTAGCTAGGAAAATCTATGCTTTACTATTATAGTTTTTGATTAATCCGGGAAATTATACGTCCTCTGAACGGATCATTTACTCAAATCAATTCCATTGATATTTATGATAAAAAGACTTAAATTTATAAGTGAACTTATATACATAAGAGTGAGGGACAACATGGTATCAACAAAAAATAGATTTAGAATTTTAATTTTACTCGTAATGATTTCTGGTTTTTCACAAGGGATGCTGATGCCACTAATCGCCATCATCTTGGAGCAGAACGGTATTACATCATCGATTAATGGACTACATGCTACAGGGCTCTATATCGGAATTTTAATTGCATCTCCTTTTATGGAAAAGCCGCTACGAAGATTTGGGTATAAGCCTGTCATACTAGTTGGTGGTGCCCTAGTCTTTATTTCAATAGCATTATTTCCTTTTTGGCAAGCATTGTGGTTTTGGTTTGTTTTACGAATGATTATTGGAATTGGTGATCAGTTGCTGCACTTCGGTACGCAAACATGGATAACGACAACAGCGACGAAGGAGAACAGAGGGAGACAGGTTGCCTTTTATGGTATGTTCTTTAGCCTCGGGTTTGCACTCGGTCCATTAATGACACGACTTCTTTCTATTAATGAAACCCTCCCATTCCTAGCTTCAGCAGTACTTAGTATGCTTGTCTGGTCTTCGATGCTATTCGTCCGCAATGAATTTCCAAAAGACGAAGAAATAACGAACGTCAATACATCAAACACTTTTGGCAGATTTATAAAAGCTGGAAAAATTGCTTGGGTCGCCCTCCTGCCAGCATTTGGTTATGGATTTTTAGAGGCTTCATTGCATAGTATCTTTCCTATTTATGGGATACGAATCGGGCATGATACCGCAACCCTATCTTTAATTATTCCTTGCTTTGCGGCTGCAAGTTTAATTACTCAAATACCACTAGGTGCTTTAAGTGATAGGATTGGTCGAAGAAGAACGTTAATTATCGTACTTTCAGGTGGATTCATTTGTTTTTCTGCAACTGGACTTCTGGAATCATCCGTTACAGCTTTATTCATTTTCTTTATATTAGCAGGAATGCTCGTCGGTTCAATTTATTCCCTAGGTATATCCTATATGACGGATTTATTGCCACACGCATTATTACCAGCGGGAAATATTATGATTGGCATGTCCTTTAGTATCGGCAGCATCAGTGGACCAGTCCTTGGAGGGATTTTCGTTGATCTCTTCCCTAGTACTTCATATTTCTATTTAATTGCTACTATCATTTTATTGATAGCAGCTGCTATTTTTATTAAAGGAAAAAAGGATTAAACTAGTGCTACTCTCCATAATCAGAAAAAGGTACTCAAATGAATGAGTACCTTTTCTTATACAAACTTACTATAGTGTTTTTCTAATTGCTCTTGCAAACAACCAATGGCGATACATAACGGCCAGTATATGAGTGCAACTAATATATACATTGTCATTGCATCAAACTCTCTTCCAGCTACAATTTGCGTCTTCTGGAAAAGCTCTGGTACGGTTATTACCGCAGCAAGCGAGGTCGCTTTCACGACATCCATGAAAATATTGGTCATCGGTGGTAGCGCAATTCTTACCGCTTGGGGCAGGATAATTCTTCTTAATGATTGCCAGTATCCAAAATTTAACACTTTAGCCGCTTCCCACTGTCCCTTATCCACACTATTTAATGCCGAACGATCAACCTCCGCAACAAAGGCTGAACTAATTAAGCCAAATCCTAATATGGCAGCAGTAGTTGCTTCGAGCTGAATCCCAACGACAGGTAACCCAAAGTAAAGAATAAAGAGAAATACGAGCATCGGTGTTCCTCGCATGAAGGAAATATATATTCTGGCTGGCCATCTAAGCAGAAAGGACTTCGAACTTCTTGCTAATGCAAGGAACAATCCCAGCACTAACGCCATTGCCATTCCTGCTATCGAAACAAGTAATGTCATTGGTAGACCTTCTAAAACAAAAGGTAAACTCTCGATTGCCAATTCAATATCAAATAAGCCACCAAAATCAAAACCATTGAAGTCCATCACTATTTTCCTCCTACAGCTCTAGACCTTCAATAACTTCAACTTCCTCTTCTGACTCTTTAGAAGCATCCTCTTCGTAGAACTGAATAGCTAATTCTGTTAGTGTGCCATCTTCATGCATTTCCCCTAATACTTTATTGATCTCATCTGTTAGCTTATCAGCACCTTTTGGTAGCACGACAGCTTGTTCTGTTGGATGGAACTTTAATGTAGGATGTAAATGCAAGTCAAAGTCCGGGAATGCTGCAACACCGAATTTTGTTAGAAAATAATCATTAATTACTACATCTGTTCTTGCATTACTTACATCACTTAAATAAGCTTCATTCGGTGCGTTACCATATGTAACAACCTCTGCACCATATTTCTCTGCGATTTGGCTATAAACTGTTGTTGCTCCACCGCCAGCTTTTTTTCCTTCTAAATCTTCTAATGATTCGATTCCTGAATTATCGGATTCACGAACAGCCATTACAGTATAAGAATATTTATACGGCTCGCTGAAATTAAATTCTTCTTTTCTTTTATCAGTTATGTCAATATTATTAGCAGCTGCATCAATTCTACCACTTTGAATAGCTGGCAGCATACTGTCGATTCCCATAATTTCAAATGAAATATCTAAATCAAGACGCTTTGCTATTTCTTTCATTACTTCTACATCATAACCAGTTAACTCGTCTGCATCGTCATAATAGGATGCAGCAATTAATGTACCAGAGGTTCCAACTACAAGTTCCCCTGCTTCTTGTATCTTCTCCCATCGCTCATCTGTTTCAGCTTCAGTATTCTCTTTTGCAACGTTTCCAGTCGATGAATTGCTTGTCTCTTTCTCACTTTCACTTGCATTTCCACAAGCACTAAGAATTGCAATAAGTACAAGTGAAATTAATAATAAACTAACTTTCTTCAACTTGACCCCTCCTATTGTTCTAATAAAATATATATTAGAACTATAACAGTTTTATATTACCTTTACAAGATACCAAAATCTGTTATTTCAGATAAGTATTATTAGATAATACAACTTTGAAGATGCATATCTTTCATTAGCAATATGCTTCGTTTTAGTCTAATTGAGAATAATAATCATTATTATATTTTGAACTAATAATGATTATCATTCCTATCCTATTGATAAACATTGACTTAAAAAATGTAAAGTATATAATAATATTAAATATCAAATTATAATTATTATAATTAACAATGAATATCATTATCAATAATTAGGAGGTAATTGAACATGGGAGTAGATTATCATTTGTTGAAATCCGGCAAAAAGCAGAATAGGTTCTTCCCATTACAAGGTTTTACATTCTTATCAAAATTTAAAGAGCATAAGGAATTAATTGCGGCTTTATTCAGCGGATTCCTTATCCTTGTTACTTGGTCATTAAGTAACTATTTATCAACAGCACCCTGGATTTTACTGCATCTATTAGCATTCGCAATTGGTGGTTATGCAAAAGCAAAAGAAGGAATTACAGAAACGATTAAATCAAAAAAACTGAACGTTGAAATGCTCATGATCTTTGCTGCTATTGGATCTGTGGCAATTGGATACTGGACAGAGGGAGCGATCCTCATCTTCATCTTCGCCCTTTCTGGTGCATTAGAAACCTATACGATGAATCGAAGCAATAAGGAGATTTCAGCTTTGATGGAGCTTCAACCAGAAGTAGCTTTTCTATTAAAAGATGGTCAAGAAATTAGGACACCAGTTTCCGATTTAAAAATCGACGATCGAATTATTATTCGCGCTGGAGAACGAATTCCTGCTGATGGAATCATTATGAAAGGTTCGACCGCCATTGATGAAAGTGCAATTACCGGAGAATCAATGCCGATTAATAAGTATAACAGTCATGAAGTTTATGCTGGTACAGTTGCACTAGATGGCACGATTACAGTAAAAATTACTACGAAACCAAGTGAAACCTTATTCCAGAAAATAATTCAACTCGTACAGACCGCACAGGATGAGAAATCCCCTTCACAGCTATTTATTGAAAATTTTGAGAGCAAGTATGTAAATATTGTTCTAATTACGGTTGCAGTTATGATGTTTCTCCCCTATCTTGCATTTGGCTGGACGATGTCTGAAAGTATTTACCGGGCAATGGTGTTACTTGTCGTTGCTTCACCGTGTGCATTAGTCGCTTCAATCACACCGGCAACATTATCAGCAATTTCTAATAGCGCTAAGAAAGGCATTTTATTTAAAGGCGGCGTTCATGTTGAAAAACTAAGTCATATTAAAGCAATAGCCCTTGATAAAACAGGAACCCTGACTAATGGTAAGCCAGAGGTAACCGCAGTATACTTTGATGAGAATCAAAATACAGAAGAAATTCTGAATATTATTCAGGAAATTGAAATGGAATCCACTCACCCATTAGCACAAGCAATTGCAAACTATCGCGCTGATAAATTAAGCGAGCGAAAGAAAAAGAACATTGACGTAATCAATATGAAAAATATAAGTGGGAATGGCGTTACTGCAATAGTGGATAACAAACGCTGGATGATTGGAAAGGCCGATTTCGTCGGCAAAGAAAGTGCAATGATTTTTCACAATGGGATTGCCAATTCATTAGCAGCAGAAGGAAATACAATCGTATTTGCTAAAGTTGAAGAGACAATTGTAGCCGTATTTGCATTGAAGGATAACATTCGCCAAACAACAAAGGATGCGATTAGCAAATTTAAGAAACATGGTATCCATACGGTAATGCTTACTGGCGATAATGAATTAACAGCAAAGGCTATCGCAGAGGAAGCTGAACTTGACCAGTATATTGCCAATTGCCTGCCACAAGAAAAAGTAGAGCATGTTAAAAGCTTAAAAAATAAATATGGAAATATTGCAATGGTCGGGGATGGTATTAATGATGCACCTGCATTAGCAAGTGCAAATGTAGGAATTGCAATGGGAGAAGGAACAGATGTCGCATTAGAAACAGCAGACGTTGTACTGATAAAAAATAATCTGGCAAAAATCACCGATGCAATTACATTATCAAGCCGGATGAATCGAATCATCAAACAAAATGTTATCTTCTCATTGAGCGTTATTTTCTTCCTAATTCTCACAAACTATTTTCAAGTATTGGACTTACCTTTAGGCGTAATTGGTCATGAAGGAAGTACAATATTAGTTATCTTAAATGGGTTAAGGTTGTTGAAGTAAGTGCTTTTTTCATATTTGTTTATTGCATTAATAAGTCATAGCTTGTAATGAATAGCAGATATACGATCTAAACTAAGCGCAAAGTCAATTTCTGCTTCGGACATTCGCATAACCTTAGGGCAACGGCAATGTGAGTGAAAATACCATCTCTTATCCGTTATAGTTAGATCTGTTAATTAATGGTAATATTAGCATTATCCTAGCGGAGGAAATACACGGAGACTCCTGCGGGAGGCTCACCAGCCGCCCGCGGAAAGCGTAGTGTATTTCCGCAGCGACTGGCCCGTGAGCAGTCATCTCCACAGTTTATACAGTAAGTGAAGACTAGCATTATCTTAATCGATAATCTCTCACCATTACATTAATAATCCCACCAATAATAATGATGATACCTAACAAGTAGAACCAAATCATTAGGACAATAACAGTTCCTAAGCTGCCATAATTCACCGAGTAATCAGCAATTATATTTATATAATAAGAGAACCCATAGGAAATCGCTTGCCATAATATTGTGCTAATGACTGCTCCCCAAACAGCATCTTTTATGTACATTGGCATATTTGGCGCTAGCTTATATAGTGCAAGTAGAACAATAAAGAAAATAATAGTTGAGATTCCCCAGCGAATGGTATCCCAAATAGCAAGAAAGCTTGACGTTAAGTTAAAAAAGGCGAAGATATGCTCGCCAAGCACTCTTCCAAATACAGGAAGCAACAGGGAGACAATAATCACTATTATCATAGCGATCGTTAAGACTATCGCGATTAACCTCGTTACGATAAAAGAGCGATTTTCATCAATATGATAGGCTTTATTAAATGCCTTTACAATCGCATGCACTGCATTTGATGCAGCCCACAGCGTACCGATAATTCCAATCGATAATAATCCTCCATTTTGCTGATAAAGTATCCGAGAAATATTTGTATTTATGAAGTTTACGATATCATCTGGAGCGTAATAGCCAATAAGATCGATAATCATCTGTTCATTAATTGGCAAATAGGCAATAAGATTAAGCAGAAACAAAAGAAAGGGAAAAAGGGACAACAAGAAAAAATATGCTAATTGTGCAGCTATCCCAAATACATCTACTTCTTCCATCCGCTGGAATAGCTGCTTCCAAATCACAATGATATTTTTCACTTAAACCGCTCCCAGAAGTTTTTTCTATAATTAAAGCCGGCATATAGAAATGCCGACTTTAAATTTGTACCAAATAAGAAAGTATAAAAATTACTAATACAATTCTCATGACAAGATTGTTCTGCTTTATCTCCCAGCAAGTCTTCTCTCACCTGTTGTCACGAAAAAGATGACTTGACGAGTGGTTACTCATGAGGCTTAGCTGCACTTATACCCTAGTGGTGAAAGTCCATCGAAGACGATTGTCGAACCATCCCACACCTTTAATAAGGCATGGAAGCTTTCCTTATCTTTAGGGAAAAGTTCAAGTTCATCTAACCAGACACTTATATCTTTATTATTAATTTACGACTTTAACTTCTTTTTTATTCACGAATTTATCTAAAGTACCTTCAACTTGCTCAAGAGCGTTAATTGTACTTTCAGCTCCGTTAGTAATGCTATGGTTCAATTGATCAACTGTATTTCTTACATTTTGAACTGCTTCTGCTGGATTTTGCAATACATAAGTTGCTCCTGATTTTGCATCATTGAGTTTTGTCTTTGCGTAAATCCTTGTTTCTTTATCTGCTAAAGTTGCCAATCCTCCTACTACCGCACCAATAATTACACCTAACATTAATTTTTGTCTACCCATTTTAATATCTCTCCTTTATGTAAGTGAATGTTTTTCTTTTATATAGTTAAGCAACTGAGTACATCCCTCAGAAACTAACTGATACGTATAATCGAAATTTCCAGTATAGTATGGATCTGGAACATTTTCTTCCTTAGGTTGATTGACAAAGTCCATAAGCCTTGCAATTACAACCTGATCATCTTGTGACTCCCTAATCAGATGAAGGTCTGCTATATTTTGCTCATCCATCGCAATAATATAATTAAAATCATCCCAGTCCTTTTCATTTACTTGACGAGCAGTGATTCCTTCATAGGAAATTCCTTCCCGATCTAACAACTGACTTGTACCCTTATGTGGTCCTTTGCCGATATGCCAATCACCAGTTCCACCAGAATCTACAGCAATCCTTTCCGCTAGATTGCCCTTTATTATCAAATCACGAAAAATTGCCTCTGCCATTGGTGATCTGCAAATATTACCAAGACAAACAAATAGTACACGTATCATTATCATAACACCTTTCTATCTATAACTACATTATACGCAATAAACGACCGTCTAAGCAAAAATTGAAACCAATCATTTGGTTAAAAAAATGCTAATTTGTCGTTTTCTCTATGCACCATTATTATGGCTTATTTTACCTCTAAATGTAAACCCTAAGAAAAAATCCTCTTGACATTCAATGAATTTTCATAAATATTAGATATATAAAAATATTCAACTAAGGAGGTAGGCAGGATGGAAGAAATAATTAAAGCTATTAGTGATTTTGTTTGGGGACCACCAACACTTATTCTAATCGTTGGTACAGGGTTATACTTCACTTTCCGTTTGGGTTTTCTACAATTTCGGACATTGCCATATGCTTTAAAACTCGCATTTAGCCCAAAAAGACAAGACAAGGAATCTAAGGGAGATATTAGTCACTATGAGGCCTTATCAACCGCTATGGCCGCAACAATTGGAACCGGTAACATTATTGGTGTTGCTACAGCAGTCGTACTTGGGGGACCCGGGGCTGTATTCTGGATGTGGGCTACTGCGCTTGTGGGAATGATCACAAAGTATTCCGAAGCCCTATTAGCTGTAAAATACCGTGTCACAAATACTAAGGGACAAATGTCTGGCGGACCAATGTACTATTTAGAAAGAGGATTGAAACAAAAATGGCTTGCAGTACTTTTCGCTATTTTTGGTTCATGTGCTGCTTTTGGAATTGGAAATATGGTACAAGCAAACGCTGTATCCAGTGCACTAAAAGTGTCCTTTAACATTCCTACTTGGGCTACTGGAATATTCTTAACCGTATTAACTGGTATCGTAATTATTGGCGGGATCAAAAGCATTGGTAAAGTAACTGCTTTTTTCGTACCTTTTATGGCCTTATTTTACGTTATTGGCGGCCTTATTATTATCGGAATGAATTTAGATATTGTCCCATCTATCATTAACATTATCTTTACTGATGCATTTACTGCACAGGCGGCTGGAGGCGGTATACTCGGTTCGGTCATTAGATGGGGGGTTGCCCGAGGAGTATTCTCTAATGAGGCTGGACTTGGTTCTGCTCCAATAGCAGCCGCAGCAGCAAAGACAGATTATCCTGCGCGACAAGCACTTGTTTCCATGACGCAAGTTTTTATCGATACAATCATTGTCTGTTCAATTACCGGTATTACAATTGTAATGGCTGGATTATATACTGGTTCAGGAGTTACAGCAGATACGTTAACCAACGCATCATTTTCTCTATTCTTAGGTGAAACAGGGGGATACATCGTTACTTTTGCTATTATCCTATTTGCCTACTCAACACTTGTTGGCTGGTCATACTATGGGGAAAAATGCTTTAGTTATCTTTTTACAGATAAAGCAATTCCATATTATCGATTTGTTTTTGTACTAGCCGTATTTTATGGCTCTATCGAAACTTTGGATATTGTTTGGGGACTTGCTGATATTATGAACGCATTGATGGCAATCCCGAATCTTATCGGACTTTTGGGACTGTCCGGTGTTGTCGTTTATGAAACGAAGAAATTTATGGAGATAGCGAAAAAGGAAAAAGAAGAGGCAAAAGCTGCCAAAGCCAAGTCAGCATAATTAATAAAGGGAAGGCCTATAAATGAAATGGCCCTCCCTTTGTTTATGCAATTGGCTCGATACACTGGGGATCATTATGTTTAGCAGCATTTACATAATTTCCAACATCATATGCAGTAAGCGCGTCCATCCCAATTGATTGCAAGAACTGCTTCGCCGTCTCTGGCTGAAGCTTTTGTGGACGGATCCATTCATCTTCCAAAGCCTTAGGTAAAATAATTGGCATCCGGTGATGGATATCCTGCATAAATTCATTGGAGTCCTTCGTTAAGATAGTACAAGTAAATAATGTTTTATCATCTTGGAGCCATTTATCCCAAAGTCCTGCAAAGGCAAATAATTTACGATCCTTTAGCTCAATGCGCTTCGGTTGTTTCTCACGCTCTGTTTTCTTCCACTCATAAAAACTATCTGCAACTATTAAACAACGTTTTTGCGCCATTAAAGATTTAAAACTCGGTTTCTCATGTGCAGTTTCACTTCTTGCATTGATCATTTTGTAGCCAATTTTTTCATCTTTTGCCCAGGATGGTACGAGTCCCCAACGTAAATACCCTGCCCGCTTTTCCCTGCCATTATGAATAATTGCTAAAACTTGCTGCCCTGGTGCAATATTATAACTTGTTTGATACGATTCGATTGGGTATTCTAAATCAAATTCCTGTAAAATTTCGAGTTCATCTGCAAGCAATGTATAGCGTCCACACATTTTCCCCACTCCCTTAACTTAAAATATACTCAAATCCCATTGATTCGCAATATGCCGCAATAAGCGAATGCCAGCAATGCTATTCCCCTGTTTATCAAGGGCTGGACCATATACCCCGATTCCACAACCATCAAGAAATGGCAACTGATGGTCCCTTGCACGTGGTGGTGCAACAGCGACAATCCCACCTGATACCCCACTTTTTGCTGGTATGCCAACATATGCGGCAAATTTCCCGGAAGCATCATACATCCCGCATGTCAGCATCAGAACTTTCGCAAGTCTTGCTACTTGCCTCGGAATAATTTCTTCTTGAGTACTTGGATCTTCTCCATCATTTGCAAGAATCATACCCAATCTTGCCAAATCATCAATCGTTATTTCAATTGAACATTGTTTAAAATAGGTTTCCAACGTGAGATCAAGCTCTGATTCTAAATAGCCCATTTCCAATAAATAATAGCCAATCGCCCTGTTACGCACTGAGGATTCATTCTCTGATTGATACACATCAATATTTAATGGTGGACGATAACCCAGTATCTTCTCAAGCAATTGATAAAATCCTTCGAGTTTTCGTTCAGCAGTATCGCCAATCAACATAGAGGTTATGGTAATTGCACCTGCGTTGACAAGGGGGTTAAATGGCTTCTTCACCTGTCTTGTCTCCAGATGCATAATTGAATTGAATGCTCCACCTGTAGGTTCGACATCAACCTTAGACAGTACGTAAGAAACTCCCCGTTGTATACAGGCAACAATGAATGTAAATACTTTAGAAATACTTTGGATGGTAAATGGAATTTCGACATTCCCGGATCTTATTTCCATTCCGTTAATCCCTAATATGGAAATTCCTAGATGCTGCTGATTCGCTTCTTGCAAAATCGGAATATAGGAAGCAACCTCTCCCTCATTCGTATTTTTCTGATAAAAATTCACCCAGTCATCAACATAATTTTGCAGCCATTTTTGTGTCGTCTGCGTATTCCAATTTACAATTCCCTGTACCATGAGATCCTCCTTTTTGGCTTAGTATGTGTATTGATAAATGTAATTATCATGGAGAAATACCTATTAATTCATTTTACCTTTCTAATGGTTGAATTACAAAAAGGGAGGGTTGTAAAAGTTATTTAAACAACCGCTCGCTGGCCGGAAGTCATTCATAATTACTTTTTTCTTATCATTTGTTGCTATTTAGATAAACTTTGGACTAACTAGGAACAAAGTGGTTTTCGCTCCGGACAGTCACTTTCCGCGAGTCGAGTCTCTAGCAAAGAACGCTATGGGCTCAACATCTTCGCTATTCATGCAGGAGTCACCTGCCTCCCACTACTATCAATAGCTATAAGAGAGGTAATACCTTCACATCTTGTAGAGTAAGATAATAAATATTGCAACCAACCAATCCCCAGCGGAAGAAATACACGGAGACTCCTCGAAAATAAAGTTCAATTTTCTTCGTGCGATGTAACGCTGCCGAAGCTTTACTTGTCCTGCGGGAAGAAGAGCCTAAGTGAGACTATGAAGTGCGACAGCGCAAGTAGGCTCACCAGCTCCCCTAAGGTGCGCGTAGTGTATTTCTGGAGCGACAGCCAAAGAAACAACTATCATTCACAGTCAGTCCATAATTTATATCAAGTATTCATCATTAACAATTTCTCGATTAAGTACTACCTTTTAGAAAACAGTCGATACAAAAAATGAATATAAAAAAAAGAGACTAGCCGACGCTAGTCTCTTAGTCTATTAATTATTTTCCAATAAATTGTTGTGTCCAGTAGTTGCCATTTTCCACGTATCCTACACCGATGTGTGTGTATTCGCCGTTTAAGATGTTAGCACGGTGACCTGGACTATTCATCCAACCTTGTACTACTTCTGCTGGAGTACGTTGACCCATTGCAATGTTTTCACCTGCAGTACGGTAAGTGATACCGAAGCTCTTCATCATATCGAATGGTGAACCATATGTTGGGCTATTATGATCGAAATAACCGTTTGTAGCCATATCTTTTGATTTTTCACGTGCAACTTTGCTTAATTCTGTATCAACTTGAAGTGCAGATAAACCTTGTTTTGCTCTTTCTTGGTTTGTTAATTCTACTACCTCTTGTTCAAATTGGCTTAATGCAGCGTTTTGGTTATTGTTTTGAGTTTTTTGCTCTGCTGGTTGTTCTTGAACTGGTTGTTGTGCTGGAGCTTTTGGTTGCTCTGCCTTAGCTGGTTGTTCTGCTTTTTGTTTTGGTTGTTCTGCCTTAGCAGGTTGTTCTGCTTTTTGTTTTGGCTGTTCTGCTTTAGCTGGTTGTTCTGCTTTTTGTTTTGGTTGTTCTGCTTTAGCTGGTTGTTCTGCTTTTTGTTTTGGTTGTTCTGCCTTAGCTGGTTGTTCTGCTTTTTGCTCTGCTTGCTTCTCTACATTACCTTGTTGCAACTGAATATTATAACGATTAATTACTTTATTTACTAAATCGTTAATTTTATCCTGTGATAATAATTCTTTTATGTTTGCATCTGTGATACTACCTTTTTCCCCGTTCACAGAATAATAGATTTTATATTGAACATTCGATTGATCAGCATTTGCTTGAGCATCTGCAGTTGATGTAAAAGCACCTCCAAAAAATAAAGCTGTTGATAATGCTGTAACGACACCTATCTTTTTAAGCATCTTCGTACACTCTCCTTTTGTTTTGTTTGCTTCTGTCTTGCAAAATTATCATAGCACGGTTTTTCTGTAATATTTGTGGCAGGTTTTCCCATGCTAGATAACTAGATTTGAGACTTTATTATCATTTTCCTAAACCCTTGTAAATACTAGATTTTGCATCTAATAGAATGAAAATAATATGGGAAATTCTTGGTTTTTTGGTATAAACTTCATTAAAGTTACAGTTGACACCTTTTAAAATCAGCTCTTTTATTACAAAACAGAGAAAAGTGTAACGGAAATGTCACTTGATTTGTACCTGCTTGGTGCGATAATTTAATAGTATCCTTTTTATATAAAGATACAATGAGGGAAATTGTAGTTGTTGCGAATTTTGCTTCAAACGAACATGGACCCCCAGAAAATATAGTCTAAAGTAGTAATTATATAGAAGAAACTGTCATTATTGGAGGAACCAAATATGTTTTCAAATGCAGAAATTGGAATAGATTTAGGTACTGCGAATATTCTCGTCTATTCTAAGACTAAAGGAATTGTTCTAAACGAGCCATCTGTTGTGGCTATTGATATTAATACAAAACAAGTTGTTGCAGTAGGTGTGGAAGCAAAAGAAATGATCGGAAAAACACCACAAAACATTATTCCAATTCGCCCATTAAGAGATGGCGTTATCGCGGATTATGATGTTACGTCACAAATGTTAAAGGCATTATTAAAGAAGGTAAGCAAGAAGATTGGTATCTCGATGCGGAAGCCCACAGTCGTTGTTTGTACTCCTTCCGGAAGTACAACAGTAGAACGACGTGCAATTCATAATGCTGTCACAAGCTATGGTGCAAAGCATGTCCATATAATTGAAGAACCCGTTGCCGCTGCGATTGGTTCTGATCTGCCAGTTGATGAACCAATTGCAAATGTTGTTATTGATATTGGCGGTGGGACAACTGAGGTAGGAATTATTTCATTTGGTGGCGTTGTCTCATGTAATTCTGTCCGTATCGGAGGAGATAAGATTGACGAAGAGATTATTCAAAATATCCGTAAACAATACAATATTCTTATCGGTGAACGAACTGCGGAAAATATAAAAATAGAGATCGGTTATGCTCATCCAAATCATAAGGAAGCAACGATGGAAGTTCGTGGCCGTGATATGGTTACAGGGCTACCTAAGACAATTACCGTATCATCAACGGAAGTATATGCGGCGATTAAAGAATCGCTTGAGCAAATTTTAGAAACGGTCCGCGCTACATTGGAAGATTGCCCACCTGAACTAAGTGGCGATATTGTTGATCACGGAATTGTGTTATCTGGTGGCGGATGTTTACTAAATGGGATGCAAGAATGGCTTGCAAATGAAATCAGTGTCCCTGTACACATGGCACCAAATCCACTAGAATCGGTAGCAATCGGTACTGGACGTGCATTAAAGATGTTGAACAAACTACAAAAAGCAGCAAAATAAATGAATGCTATCTTAGCCCCTATGCATCGTTGATGTATAGGGGCTTTATATGTGTTCAGCTTAACTAAATATGATTCCCTTTTCTTTCGTAATAATAAGCACTGCACAAGGAGATCAAAGTTAATAATACCAGCGTTCTAAAACAATTTTTCTGCACTTACGAAATAATTTGGGGGAGCTTCCGTGCGATTCCAACATTAAAAACGCTTCCCAGGATTTACTTCCTAATCTCAAATAAATAAGATAAGTATTCCACACTAGTAAACATCTAATGCAACCGCATAAATGCCTGTACCTTCTTCCCAAGTTGCCAATATTTCATATACTGACTTCCCTATTCTCTTTACGTCTTTAAAATCGTTGTAAGTTGCTACCATATTATCATTGTGATCGTAAACTCTTATTTCATAATGAAGTGGTTCCTTTTCGAAGTTTAGTATGATAGTTTTACTTAGATTAACAGTCACCGCATTTTCAATGTTAACTAATTCTGTCGCTGGCATAGAATCTGCTTCTATACTTATCATTTGTCCTGTTTTAGAATCCAAATAACTCCAACTGTAGCCACCTTGACTTGTTTTAACTGTTTCTTCGCCAAATGAAATTGTTAATGAAGGTGGTTTCTCATTATAAGTCCAATGATCTTCCTGGGATGCTTCATTACCACTTGAAGCATCATATTGTTCTGTACTGGTTTCAATAAAAATACTGCAACCTACTAGAGCACATTGCATAAAAATCACACTTATTATATAAAGTAATTTCAAAATATCACCTCTCTAAATTAGCCATTAAATTAGGGCTTATCGACATTACGGATATAACATTTCCCGATAACTTGACGGATCTTTATCGTGAATGATTGGTTCCTGTTTTCTGCTTGCTTATAGTTTTGAAACTGTTGGTGATTTTATATGTGTTCTATATTTCTACCTAGATCTTCTTCATTTACCTTTATAAAGAGAAGATAGACAGTAAGGTTTAATAAATCAATTAAAATCTTCATATAAACATTACGACTAATAGGAGAAAAGGTTTCATCTATCATTTCACTCACCTGACAAGTTATCTCAATAATTTAAAGTATATTATTCTATTCTTGACTAAGTGATAGTAGTGTATATAATAAAGGTAATTGCATATGGTAAATGTTTTCTAGGGTTCCGCAATGACTACTGTTATTGGCCTGGACCGAGAGAAAACTCACAGCTTAGCTGTGTCACGGAAGGATAAAAGCCTGGGAGAAACTGTTTATCAGTTTAGTTATCTCTAGGGCTTTTTTATTTTTTGGGTAAGTATAAAATCGGAGGTGCATTTTGCATGAATATGAACTGGGTTAAAGTAATTATCGCTGCTTTTTTCGAAGTTTTTTGGGTTATCGGATTAAAACACGCGGATAACTTTTGGACATGGACTGGAACGGTTATTGCTATTATCATTAGTTTTTATTTAATGATCATGGCTGGCAAAAAACTACCTGTTGGAACTGTTTATGCGGTTTTTGTAGGATTAGGTACTGCTGGAACTGTCTTTGCAGATATCGTATTCTTTGGTGAACCATTTAAATTAGCAAAGGTCATCTTGATTTTGGTCTTATTGGCAGGAGTAATTGGTTTGAAATTAGTTACTAAAGACAATGTTAAAGAAGGAGTTGAATCATAATGGCTTGGGCTTCTTTGGTTATAGCAGGTTTATTTGAAATGTTTGGAGTATCAATGATAAATAAATTGCATAGAGATCGTAATTTACAGTCAGTCGTACTGTTAATTATTGGCTTTGGTGCAAGTTTTCTATTTCTTGCTTATGCAATGAAATCACTACCTATGGGAACTGCCTATGCAATTTGGACAGGTATCGGTGCATCTGGCGGAGCCATATTAGGTATGATATTGTATGGTGAATCAAAAGATTGGAAAAGGCTTGTTTTTATTGCAATGGTTTTAGGTGCTGCAATTGGATTGAAGCTCGTCTCCTAAATAAAGTGTTAGTAACGGAACAATACATGCATAAAAAGGTTTCTCACTCTTAGTGTTTGAGGTGGAGTTTGAAATCTCAAGCTCCACCTCTCAATTCCCCTAAAGAAGCCTTTAGTTCAATAAGATATTTTTTAGCTTTACAGCAGCTTCTTTATTCAAAGTCCCGTATCCCTCTTCATTGTGATCGCTAATTATTTCTGCATAACTATTGTCACTAAACCAGACTCTATATTCATAAAGTCGCTCCGGTTCATTCTTATCCAAAGTGAAAAACAGTGTCACTAGTACGTCTTCCAATCTTGCCATTGATACTTCTGTATTAGGTTCCCATTTAACTTGAGTAAAGATTCCCTTAAGTTCAATAATCGTTTCTTCATCAATAATTATTTCAGTCTCCCCATAATTCCCCTCTAAGTCGACCGCTTTGACATCTACTCTTGTTAAACTATCATAATTTTGACTTGAGCAAGCGGAACAAACGATTAAAACGGAAAATAACAAAATAAATATCTTATTCATTTGAGCCTCCATATTAAACACCTATCTATTTGATTTTTAATGACTAGCAAATGATGAAAGTATAATTCTTATCTTTACAAATTGCATCAGTCAGTTGAACATCTACTTAAAAGGCATAAATGTTGAAGGATTTAGTTCTTCACTTTCAATTACGATAGCTGTCAATCCTTTCTCTGATTTCGTTTCATGCCACTCGCCTTTTTCCCAATATACAGCGTCTCCAGACTGGACTTTGAAATATTCTTCTTTCTCATTACGGACGTACCCTTCCCCATTTATGATGATCAGAAGCTGAGGTACTACTGCTTGGTGATATCCTATAACACCATTATCTTCTAGGTGCATATAGCCTATATTCGCAGGCTTATCCGTTTGAATAATACGAGACATAATAAAATTTGAATTAAATTTTGAGATTCTTTTACCATTTTCTTTATTAATACTATAAAATTCCATGATATACCTCCTACTAAGTCTCATTTACCTTAAAGCAGTGAGTAATTCCGTTATAAAGAATCCGCAGCAGTAAGCTTAATAATATTTATGTAATTTTACAGCAATACATTCATTATCAACTGTTCACCAATAGGTCCAATTTTTCTCTTGCTTGTATCTTGAAAACCAACTTTATAATATAACTTCTGAGCAGCTATATTTTTGTGATTAACTGCTAAAACAATTTCATTACAGTCTGGAAATTCATCAGAAACAAACTTCTTAAGTCTATTCATAGCTAGTTTTGCATACCCTTTCCCTTGCTTCGAGTAGTTGATTGATAATGAAGTTAACAGCATAGCCTTCTGATTATCTGAATACTCTCTTACCCGTTCGGTTGCGTGTAATAAAAAGAAGCCAACAGGTTCAGTATCATGAAGAATTACAATACGATGCTGTCCTTCTATTACCTTCTTATAATTTATTGGTAATGAAGTAAACTGTACTTGCTCCTCAGGAAGCTGAAAATTGCTCAACAGCTCTTTGTGTTCAATTGAAAAATGTTTTAACTCTATGAAATCAGTTTTTTCCACTTTCTATTCCTCCTCTCGTCATAATTTTATTACAATTCGATTACTTTTCTATCAAAACTTGAAAATCCTTAACATAAACTGCATTTCCAGTAATTTGAACATCTAACGATCCACTATTTTTTGAAACCTGCACTATCACTCGCCCATCTTTTTCAATTTCTTGTCCTTGCTCAACAATAAGGTTTAGAGGTTCATTAAAAGTGTTTTTTATGTATTTAGCATAATAGGCACCCATTACCCCTGAAGCAGTACCAGTTACTGCATCTTCAATCGTTCCTGAATATGGTGAGGAGAAGTGTCGGGCATGCATATCAGCATTAGAATCGTAGGTTTCCAGACAAAAAGGATGAACAGATGATTTTGGTATTTCCTTTAAAATTCCAGGAAACAGCTTATTATTCGGTTCCATTTTTTGAAAAGCATCCAGTTGTTTTATCGGTATTAGCAGTGTCCAAGTACCTGTACTACCATAAAGTATCGGTAAATCAGCTTGAAGGTCTGATTTTTTTAATCCGATTGCGTTCGCTAAGTCTTCTTTTGAACCTGTAAATTCCTTGAACTCTGGAACGGCCTGTTTCATTGTTATAGTGATTTTCTTATCAACAGATGTGTTAATTTTAATAGGTAGAATACCCGCATTCGTTTCAATCGTTAGCTCTGTTTTGTCTCCTAATATCCCTGTACTTTTTAAAGCATAAATAGTTGCCATCGTTGCATGACCACATAAATTCATTTCATGCCCTAGTGTAAAAAATCGAATTCTAAGATCCGCTACATCCGATTTTATTGGAAAAGCAGTCTCATTAAAGCCAACTTTTAAAGCAATCTCTTGCATTTCTCCATCCGTCAATTCATCACCGTTTAACACTACTCCCGCTGGATTTCCTTTATTAGGTTCTGTACTAAACGCATCATAATGATGAACCGTTATCGACTTCATTTCCCATTCCCCCTAAGTTCAGTAATTGTTCCTTTCATTGAAAATTAGATCAAAACATTATAAAAAAAGCACCAGTTTTACTTCGATTTAAAGTAAATTATTTCAGGGTCTCCTTCATCCAAGTTTTCAACAACTCCACTTTGTACGAAACCATTTGCTATAAAAACTTTTTGCATATCTTTGTTTGATAGATTGGTTGATGAAAATACTTTTTGCGTAGATGCAATTTTAACAAAATAATCTATTAAGGATGTTGCATAACCCTTACGTCTCGCTGTTGGTGATACAATAATCAATGATATAAAACTACAATTAAAGAAATTGGTATCAAAAATTAAAAAACCAACAATCCTATTGTCATTTTTAACTACAATACATCTATCTTCTTCAACTGCTTTTCTTATATAACCTCGTCTACTATTATTACTAGTTACTTCTCTATCAACTGCAACAATATTTTCGATATCTTCTAATTTAGGTTTTATTACATTTTTTAATTTCATATCAAACTCACCCTTTTAAGATTAGTAACTTCGCACTCCACCCCTACCGTTCCAATAATTACTCTCATAAATAACGATTCTTGTTTCTAACCAGTTTGTAAAAAAACATTAACCTTCATCGATCGCAAGGTATTTTAATATCTTTCCATCAGATTCAACAATCAGAATATCTCCTCTTTCCTTGGTTGAAAAAATCTTTGCACCAACAGGTAGCTTATTCGACATTTCATCTACAAAATCTGTACTTATATCATTTTTCGTTTTTATCTCGCCGATTTGAACATCTTTTGTTAATGATAAGTCTTCAACCCATTCAATGTTAGTCTCATAAATCACTCCATCATACTGAAATATATCAGCATCAGGATCTAATGTTAAAACTTCTTCAGCATCAATACTATCAATGGTTACTTCGTTTGTTTCTCCCAAATTAGAGCATCCACAGAGTATAAATAAAACTATTATAATCGATCCAAAAAATAATCTTTTCAACCCCATATTAGCCCCTCCCTTTTGCAAGACGGTAATCATTATACAATCATAGCCGTATGCTTTATTTAATCGAACTTTAGCTAATACCTCCTCACACTTTTAGTTTAATTTGCTTCAATGCAAAAAGAGATAGTAGTTTCTGATTTTTACTCTTGTACCAAATAGGACAATAACAATACTAGTCTGACAGTCTTATAATTGCTTCGTAAATAATATCTGTAATTT
Source organism: Oceanobacillus chungangensis (assembly GCF_003369565.1). Taxonomy (GTDB): domain Bacteria; phylum Bacillota; class Bacilli; order Bacillales; family Amphibacillaceae; genus Oceanobacillus; species Oceanobacillus chungangensis. The sequence continues at coordinate 31,586 of NZ_PIOD01000014.1, forward strand.
TAGATACCGTTAGAGAACCATCCACAATAATATCCGAATTCGGTTTAATCGACTTTAGCATTTCAAGATAGCCCCGCCTTCCAGCCGATACGTAGTTTTCCATTTCAATCAAGATACTTTTATTTGGGCTATTTTTGAAATCCCTTATTACTCGACGTGCCATTGCAATATCCAATGGAGTATCAATATAAACAGCTAGATCAATCAATGTACTAATCTTAGAATGTTTATAAGCAAAAGGAAAATCAATTACAATGTAGTCTAAGGGTTCAGCAAGTAACGATTCTATATCCCTGATTAATGGAGCTAAGTTCCATTCGTCATAATTAGCTCCATTATCAACCCATTCAATAATGTCATCAGGACCATCAAATTCGTAGTCATCAAAATATAGTGTTTTTGAATTATGTAATCTCTCGGTTAAATATTTCGCAATGATTGTTTTCCCTCCACCAGATACACCGGCAATGGAAATAATAAGTGGCAGCTTCAATAACATTCGCCTCTCTCTCAAATGTTTTTCTACAACAAACTGCGTCTTTAAGGATTCTCACAGAAGAAAAGGCAATCAAGTTCTGTGATTATCTTTTTAACTCCTTGTATCAGTTAGTGCAACAATAACATCATGTTAATTTCTCTATAATTAAGTAGTCCTTTGTTTTAGAAATGGGTAGTTCGTTATCGCTCGCAAAATCAATTAAATCAAGATAAATATTCATTGGGTAGAAATTAATAATCCTAAAATCCATTTTCCTGAACTATATAAAAATCGCATTACCCAAGCAACAAGCACTTCATTGAACCTGTTAGTTCAATAAGAATTTTCCCTATTTAACCAATTTTCTCTTGTTAATTTCATATTGATAGAGTCTATCCATTCTCCTTCAAATTCTAGTTCGTTCTCATCTATACTATCTATAACAAAACCAACTTTTTCATATACTTTCTTAGCCCTTGGATTGAATTCAAAAACACTTAATGTTAGTTGATTAAGTGTAGTGTTATTAAATACATAATCAATTATTAGTCGGCTCGCTTCCGTTCCTAATCCACGATCCCTTCCCCTTGGTCCAATAAGTATCCTAAAGTTCATACTATGCTTTTTTTCGTCATATAAGTTTACTACTGCTTCCCCAACTAAGATGGCTTGGGATTGGTCAACAATAGCAAGATCCAGTCGATCGGTTTGTTCATTTCTAGTGTTATACCATTCGTTGACCGATTCCCTATCAAAATCTGAATTGCTTCCTGTAAGTTTAATAACTTCAGAATCCTTTAAGCATTCTTCTAAATATGGAAAATCATCATTCTTAAAAGGTCTAAGAAGAACCTTTTCTCCCACAATAAATGGTTTATCACCTAAATACAGCATTTATCTCACACTCCATTTTCTCTATTTAACATTAATGGGGCTTTTCTTTTCTGTTTTATTAACATGGGGGACGTATAATTAAAGCAGTTCCAACAAAACCGATGTATGAAATACCCCTGATTTAAATTCCTATCTTTTGCTTTAAGAAACAAACTCTCCGAATTATTTTAACATAATTTTCCGAACCTTTTATATTAATTTACTGTGTACTATTAATTTATACTTGGATTTGCTCCATAATTCTCAATAAATTCACTTACCAGAAAAAATTCTCCGAGCACTGGTTGATAGTTTTTTTCATATATCAAAGTTAATAACATCGGGAAGCGTTTACAAAATATTGTAAATCGCTTATAATAGCATCAATGAAACGTGTAAAAACGAATTCCACGTTTAGAGCACACGTTCAATTGAATAACGAAATTTATGATGCTGCCTATTCTGCCAGGCGTCTCTAACAAAGACGCTAACAGCAGATAAAAGCCAGTTCAATGTCGATTACTTACACGTAATCTCTTTGAACTGGCTTTTTTGTATTCAGAAAGGAGGAAAAATATTGGCAGGTGCATTAGAGAATATTACAGTACTAGATTTATCTAGAGTGCTAGCAGGACCTTACTGTACGATGATATTAGGCGATCTTGGTGCTGAGGTAATAAAGGTGGAAGCTCCTGGTGGCAGTGATGAGACTCGAAAATGGGGACCACCATTCCAGCATGATACAAGCGCTTATTATTTATCGGCAAACCGCAATAAAAAGAGTATTACCTTAGATCTGAAGTCAGAAAAAGGTATCAAGATTATTAAACAGCTCGTAAAAATAAGTGATGTTGTCATTCATAATTTTAAAACAGGGACAATGGAGAAACTGGGAATCGATTACGATACCCTGTCGGCAATCAATCATAGCATCGTTTATTGCTCTATTACAGGATTTGGGGAAACTGGTCCAAAGAAAGATATGCCTGGCTATGATTTTATCATTCAAGCAATGAGTGGATTGATGAGTATTACTGGTGATGAAAAGTCAGGACCTCAAAAGCTTGGTGTTGCTATTACTGATATTTTGACTGGTCTTTACGCTTGTATCGGAATTCAAGCTGCATTACTAGAGCGAAAGTCTTCGAAGCTCGGCCAAAAGCTCGATATTTCCTTATATGACACAGCTGTGAGCTCACTTGTAAATATTGGCAGCAACTATTTAATGTCAGGGAAGATTCCTACCGCACTAGGAAATCAGCATGCGAATATCGTCCCATATCAAACGTTTCAAACACTTGATGGAGAAATGGTGATTGCCGTTGGAAATAATCGGCAGTTTAAGGCATTGTGTTCAATTTTAGAGCAACCACAAATCGCTATTAATGAACGTTTTGCTACTAATCCTGAAAGGGTGAAACATCGGGAGCAATTAATTCCCGTCCTGCAGCAAGTCTTGCTAACAAATACAACTGCTTACTGGCTGGAAAAATGCCATGAAAACAATATCCCTTGTGGACCAATTCAAAATCTCGAAGAAGTAACACTGGATCCGCAGCTCAATAAGAGAAATATGTTTATTGATTATGAGCATCCAACGGCAGGACCTATCAAAATGATTGGCAGTCCATTAAAGCTCTCACGGACTCCTGTAACTATGAGGCATCACCCACCAAATGCAGGAGAACATAATGAAGCAATTTTATCAAAGTTAAAAGATGAGGAGATGGAGAAATGAATTTTGAATTCACGGAAGAACAAACAATGCTGCGCAAAACCGTACGTGATTTTACTGATAAAGAAATCATGCCCTACATTGCAGATTGGGACCGCCAAGGGAAGTTCGATCCGAATCTTTTACCTAAGCTAGCAGCCCTTGGATTAATGGGAGTCTGTATTCCTGAGAAATATGGCGGCAGTGGCATGGATTATAATGCCCTTGCGATTGTTTGCGAAGAATTAGAACGTGGCGACACTGCATTCCGTACTGCTGTTTCCGTTCATACTGGATTGAATAGCATGACATTATTGCAATGGGGATCCGAGGAGCAAAAGCTTAAATACCTCGTCCCGCAAGCAAAGGGCGAAAAAATCGGTGCATTCGGACTGACAGAACCGAGCGCTGGTTCGGATGTTGCGGCACTGCAAGCAACCGCGAGTAGACAGGGTGATTACTATTTATTAAATGGGCAAAAGACATGGATTTCTCTGTGTGATATTGCAGATCATTTCTTAGTTTTCGCATATACGGGAGAGAAATCAGAAATGCATAAAGCAATCTCTGCATTTATTGTTGAGCGGAGTTGGGACGGTTTTTCTTCAAAAGCAATTAAAGGAAAGCATGGCATTCGTTCGGGCAATACTGGAGAGATATTTTTTGAGAATGTAAAGGTGCCAAAGGAAAACCTTCTCGGCAAGGAAGGTGAAGGATTTAAAATTGCAATGGCTGCACTGGATAACGGTCGCTTCACTGTTGCAGCAGGTGCTGTAGGGCAAATTATGGCTTGCTTGGAGGCAAGTATCAAATATGCCCATGAGCGGGAAACTTTTGGAAAGGAAATTGGCAGGCATCAATTAGTTCAACAAATGATTGCCAAAATGGAAGCCGGATTTCAAATGAGCCGATTACTCGTATATCGTGCAGGTGAATTAAAAAATCAAGGGAAGCGGAATACGAGGGAAACATCGCTTGCCAAATGGCAGGCATGTGATTTTGCCAATACAGCCGCAAATGACGCCGTCCAAATCCACGGAGCATATGGTTATTCTGATGAATATCCGGTCGAACGGTATTTGCGGAATTCCAAAGCACCTGTCATTTATGAAGGTACACGCGAGGTGCACACGATAATGCAAGCGGAGTATGTGCTCGGATATCGGCAAGATAAGCCGTTGAACAAAACACTCCCTGCTTGGGAAAATTAGGATTACTACTCTTCCCCATTCGAATTAATTGATAATAACAAAGGAAATGCGATATGCTTAATACAAAAGGGAGGTTTCTACATGTTTGATAAATTAACGAAAAGCATCTTTATTAATGGAGAATGGAAAAATGTTGATGATCAAAAAACAGAGACAGTTTATAATCCCGCAACACTTGAACGAATCACTGAAGTGGCACTAGGTGGGGCAACTGAAACGGATGAAGCAATAAAGGCCGCCACCAATGCATTTAAAGAATGGAGTACGATGACAGGCCGAGAACGTGGCAGTATTTTGTACAAAGCCTCACAGCTGATGTTAGAGGACGCTGAACGTTTAGCGGAGATTTTAACTATCGAGCAAGGAAAGCCTTTAGCCGAAGCAATCGGTGAAATAAAAATTAGTGCGAATTATTTATTATGGTATGCGGAAGAAGCTAGTCGAGCTTATGGCGAAGTAATTCCTTCGTCTAATAAATCGAAACGACTGCTTGTGATTCCACAGCCTGTTGGCGTTGTCGGCGCTATTACACCATGGAATTTCCCTTCGTCCATGATTACGAGAAAAATCGGTCCAGCATTAGCTGCCGGATGTACGGTCGTACTTAAACCAGCATCGGAAACACCGTTGTCGGCAATTGAGATTATGAAAGTAATGGAGAAAGCCGGAATCCCTGCTGGTGTTGTCAATTTAGTAACTGGTCACGCAAAAGCAATCGGTGAAAGCATGCTTTCTAATAAAGAAGTACGATTAATTACCTTTACAGGCTCAACAGCTGTTGGTAAATATTTAATGCGTGAAAGTGCAGAGCATGTGAAGAAAATCTCATTGGAGCTCGGCGGTCACGCACCAAGTGGCGTCTTTGAGGATGCCGATATCGACAAAGCCGCTACGCTTGTATTAGGAAGTAAATTTAGAAATGCCGGTCAAACGTGCATCTGTACAAATCGATTATATGTACATGAATCAATCGCCGAAAAATTTACTGCAGCACTAACTGAAAAAGTAAAACAAATGAAACTCGGATCTGGATTAGAAGAAGGAGTAGATATTGGTCCATTAATTAACGAGAAGGCTTCTGAAAAAGTAAAATCACATGTCGAAGATGCGGTTAATAAAGGAGCCAGAATCGTTTATGGTGGCGATACTGCCGATTGCGATTTAGATGGATATTTCTACAACCCTACTATTCTAGCAAATACTACAGATAATATGTTAGTAATGAACGAAGAGACGTTTGGCCCAGTGATTCCAATCCAAACCTTTAATAATGAAGATGAAGTTATTAATAAAGCAAATGATACAGATTATGGACTCGCTGCCTATCTATTCACAGAAAACACAAACCGTGCCGTTCGTGTTTCAGAAAAACTAGAATATGGTATTGTTGGTATCAATGATGTATATCCAGCAATTGCTGAAGGACCATTTGGCGGTATCAAACAATCAGGTGTAGGAAAAGAAGGCGGACATCATGGCATGGATGAGTTTTTAGAGAAAAAATTCGTATCGATTGGGATTGAATAAGAAATATCATAAATAACCCGCATGAAATGGTTTTTCAACCGAATTTCATGCGGGTTGTATATTTTTTCAGCGGCTAATTTGGGGAAATACCGATATATTTTAAATTACGCCGATATATGTTCGAAACTCGCCGATATATTCTATAAACTCGCCGATATATGCCCGAAACTCGCCGATATATTCTATTCAAGTGGCGCGTGCTTATTCTTTTTGGTATATCCCCTCATATTGCTTATATAAATCCTTTAGTGCAGATGCAAGTGCATTTCCTGCTTTCCCTAAATAATGCTCCTTTACGAGGTTCACTGGCTCTTCTATCCCATCTTGCAAACTGTACCCTCTAAGCAAGCTCCCGACAAATTCTCTGCCATGCTCTGTTGCTAAAGTACAGCTAGCAGCAATAATTACACCGTATTTTTTATCAATTTCTGCGGTGATTGTTAATGTTTCATAGACGCTTTTTGCAGCCATTCCAGATGGGAGGCGTGCATGCCCAGCGATAAATATCGTGTTCATCTCTGCTCAGATCCTTTTATAACATTCTTATTAGGAAGCTTCGGTTATTTTCATTCATTACAGGATGCTTTCCTTAATTATCACACCACGTTTTGCCATTTCATTAATATAGATATCCCCTGGTACGGCTTTCTCTGGCGGATGAACCCCTTTGTCTGAAATTGTTCCATTACCAATCATCTGGGCAACGACAGAAATCGTATTTGCGGTTGCTCTTGCCATTGCTGTTACATTCGTCTTTCTATCTTTATGGGTTGACATTTCATATTCATAGGTCCGGTGTTCTCCTTGTTTCTCACCCGATACGATGACTCGTAATAATACGACATCATCTTTATCACCGAGTTCGACAATTGGATCTAATACTTTTAAGAAAACCTCGCGCGGACTAATTTGTTCTCCATTTACTTCTACCTCATAGCCTTTCTTCATTAAATTCAAATCAACGAGTAATTTGAATTTCTCTGCATGACCTGGATAGCGAATTGTTTTATATTCTAATGTTTGTAGATTAGAATAGGTCAGGGACAATGTTGAGGTTCCGCCCGAGGTATGGAAGGCTTCCAGTGGACCAAATTTTTCAAAATAAATGGGTTCCACTTCAGATAATGATGGAACTTCCTGCTTCATTCCATTCCGAATAATTAAAGACGGGTCTGTGTAATGATCGAATACACCCTCCATTGAAAATACGTGATAATATTCTAATGGCGGCTGGGGTTTCAATGGTATTCCTCCAACATAAAGTCTAATTGCGTCTACTTTATCCAATTTCCCCGCACCATAGCCGGCAAGAATATTGATCATTCCTGGTGCAACACCAAGGTCAGGGATTAAGGTGACCCCTGCCTTCTCCGCTTCTTTTCCTAGTGCAAGAACCCTATCTGTCATATGACCAATATGTCCACCAAGATCAACGGAATTTACTCCTTCTTTAATCGCAGTTTGTGCAACGATTTCATTGAATGAATAGAATAAGGCATTGATGATGACATCAAATTTCTGAATATACTGCGCCAAATCCTGCTCATCCTTTGCATTCACTTGATATGCTGTTAGCTTTGGTGAATTCAAATGCTCGCAGACCTTTTGTGCACGTTCGAAATCGATATCCGCGATGCCAACTTCCGTAACACCAGCACTTCCGACCAAATCACGTGCTGCTTCCTTTCCCATTAAACCAGAACCGATTACCCCTACTTTCATCAAATCCCCCCCCGAACTTTACTCTACATCTATTTGTGCACGCTGCAGCTTGCCACTGTAATCCACATAAACTGCCTTCCATTCCGTAAACACATCGAGTGCTTGGATTCCAGAATCGCGATGTCCATTCCCAGTACCTTTTGTACCACCAAATGGCAAATGAATTTCCGCACCTGTTGTTCCTGCATTGACATAAACAATTCCCGTGTCGAGATCACGCTGTGCTTTAAACACACGATTAATATCATTCGTATATATCGAGCTTGATAAACCATACTCCACGCTATTATTTACCTCGATTGCTTCTTCAAAGCTTTTTACAGGAATTAAGGAAACTACCGGACCGAATATTTCCTCTTGTGCAATTCGCATCTCTGAACTTACATCGGTAAACAATGTTGGTGCAAAATAATGTCCTTTCTCATGCTGATTGCCTGTCAGTTCATATCCGCCTTCAAGTAAAGTCGCACCTTCGTTTTTGCCTATCTCAATGTATTGCTTGATTTTATCCAAACCTGCCTGATTAATAATCGGCCCAACCTTGATTGATTCATACAATCCATTACCAATTGTCAGCTTTTCCATAGCGCTCCGTAGACGTTCTTCCAATGCACCTTTAACTTTTTCGTGAACAATCACTCGACTGCACGCGGTACAACGCTGCCCACTCGTTCCAAAAGCACTCCATAATATCCCCTCTACTGCCAAATCCAAGTCTGCATCATCCATGACAATCACTGCATTCTTCCCGCCCATTTCTAGGGAAACCTTCTTTAATTGCCGCCCACATTGTGCCGCAATATTCCGCCCGACATTATTTGATCCAGTAAAAGATATGACCCGTATATCCGGGTGCTGAACCATTGCATCCCCCACTGTTCGACCTGAACCGAATACGACATTAATAACTCCCTTTGGCAAACCAGCCTCTTCAAATATTTTTGCCAATTCGTATGCCATGATTGGCGTTTCCGTTGCCGGCTTCCACACGACTGCATTTCCAGCAACAATTGCCGGGAATGATTTCCAAGTGGCAATTGCGATTGGAAAATTCCATGGGGTAATAATACCAACTACCCCTACTGGTGCACGCTGGCTCATTGCAAATTTTTCCTTTAGTTCAGCTGGTGTTGTTTGCCCAAATAAGCGCCTGCCCTCACCAGCCATATAAAATGCCATATCAATTCCTTCTTGCACCTCACCGCGTGCTTCTTCAATCACCTTGCCATTTTCTTGTGTCAAAAGCTGAGAAAGTCTCTCCTTCCTTTCTTTCAAAAGATAGCCAACGCGATATAGCACTTCCGCCCGTTGTGGTGCAGGAACTAGTGCCCATTCCTTTTGTGCCTTTTTTGCTGCAGCAACCGCTGCATTCACATCATTTGAACTGGATAAGGGAACTTGGACAATCTCCTCTCCCGTAGCCGGGTTCATTACAGAAGTAAACGTACTACCTTCCACCCATTCACCGTTAATAAAGTTAGATAATTTTTTCGTCTCTAATTGCACTGCCAAAAAAACCCCTCCTCATTACATGCAGATTCATCAAATAGTCAAGTTAGCCAATATGTAACACCATTGGACCAAAGCATTGCTAAACTTTAAAAATGAGAGAAATGGACTTTTAACCGAACTCATGCAAGCGCTTACTTAATATTAACCAATTAATTACCGACCTTACTAATTTTATATCCAGTCCATCTCTCCCTCGATTCACTGAGAAAAACAATCACAGTTATTATAAATGAATATCTAAATTTTTACAATTATTATAAACATAAAAAATATTACGTGAAAAGCTATTATTTCTCTAATGTTGCCTCCTCATTAGTTGCTATTTTCCTAAGCAGACTGTATAAAATAAGTAGCCCGAGGATGACAGTGACTAATCCTACCCAAACACTACCAGAAATGCCTAGCGTTAAATAACCCATCCCGGCAATTCCAGCTGCAACAAAAGCATATGGTAATTGGGTTGTCACATGGTCAATATGATTACAGCTGGAACCCGTTGATGAGAGGATTGTCGTATCCGAGATTGGCGAACAATGGTCACCAAATACTGCTCCAGCTAGCACGGCCGCCATCATCGGCAAAAGTAAGGTCACATCAGTTGCTGCGGCAATTTCACCAGCAATTGGCAAAAGAATTCCAAAAGAGCCCCAAGAAGTACCAGTTGCAAAAGCGATGAACCCAGCAATGATAAATACAATTAGTGGAAGAATCATCAAACTCAAATTGGAGGATTGCACGAGTCCCGCTAGATATGTTCCTGTTCCTAATGAGTCAATTAAGGCTGCAATAACCCAGGCAAAAATAAGAATCGTGAATCCAGGCAACATCGATTTTGTACCTTTTATTATCCCTGAAATAAAATGTTTAGCCGATAATTGTTTTCCTTGATAATGACGAATAAATAATAAAAAGGTTACCACAATACCAATTATTCCACCCCATAATAATGCAACTGATACATCCGCACTACCGAATATATTCATAATCGTTCGTTTACCTTCAACTAGACTAAGTCCACTCAAATATATAGCGCCAATCGTAGCAATAAAGAGAGTAGCAATGGGAATTAGTAAATCACTCACCCTGCCTGCGTCACTAGTAGGCAAGATTGAGACAGAACCTGCTGTTTCCTTTATTTCCGAGCGAGAGACCTCCCCTGTTTGTATTGCATGTTGCTCGTGAATTTTCATCGGTCCAAAATCTGCACGACTAAGAGCAATAATAAATACCATCCCAAGCGCTGCCCAAACATAGAAATTCATTGGGATCATGTAAATAAATGCACCTAGTGCAGTATATTCTGTAATGTTTTGCGTTACAAAAATCGTTCCAATGATCCCAACAATGTATGCCCCCCAGCTTGATATCGGAGCAACAACACATACTGGTGCTGCGGTCGAATCGACGATATATGCAAGTTTTGCCCTAGATACTCGATGCTTATCTGTCACTGGTTTTGCTATTTGCCCTACTGCTAAACTATTAAAATAATCATCTACGAACACAATAATTCCGAGAATTAATGTCATAATCTGAGCACCTGAACGCGTTTTTATCCGTCGAATCATCCATTCAGCAAACGCTCTTGTTCCACCCATCATACTCATGAAAGCAGTAATTATCCCAAGCATTAATACGAATAGCAGTATATACACATTCCAAGTATTAACCGCTCCGTCAGCATAAAACACACCACGAAATTCATTCCATATCAAACCTAATGAATCTGAAATGTTAAAACTACCAACAAAAAATGCTGCAGCAATAATTCCTATCCCTAATGATATTAAAACCCGCTTCGTTAGTAAAACCATCACGATCGCTAATAACGGTGGCACTAATGACCAAATCGTTCCTTCCATCGCTATCCCCCATTTTTTATCGATCCTATTTTACTTTCAGGTTTTCTTCGCTAGATGACTGCACAGTACATTCATGAATTAGATCCCCCTTTCTATTCTTATACTTTATTCTATTTTTGCCAGATCTCTTTTATACAGGAAAGAATGAACTCCTGTTTCTTTAAGTAAGAATTTATGCTAAGAAAATTGCTGCTTTTAAAAAATATGGTTTAGCCATTTCTTTAGGTGACAGCATCGGACTCGGGAAAGAAATTGCAGCGGTGGCCAGTCGTTCCCTGTGTTGGCGGCTAACAAGCAACTGTCCGTAGTGGAAATCAACATTTCTAATATAGCGACAAATAATACGAAATTAGCCTTAATTTATTTATAATTTATGACAATATTAAATGCTATGAAGTAGTGTTATAATGGTAAGATATTTTTCAACTTAGAATCAACTGGAAAGAAGGGAAAAAATGCAAAAGAAAAAAGAACAATGGTCATCGAAAATCGGCTTTATTTTGTCATCTTCTGGAGCCGCGATTGGCCTTGGTGCGATATGGAAATTTCCATATATGACGGGGATGAATGGTGGAGGAGCCTTTTTCCTATTATTTATCGCCTTTACCGTCATTATTGGTTTACCGATATTAATTGCAGAATTCATTATTGGCAGAGGAGCTGAGAAGGAAGCTGTCAGTGCATATAAAAAACTTGCGCCAAATTCACTTTGGACCTTTATTGGTAAATGGGGCGTTGTTGGTGCATTCTTACTTATGTCGTTTTATAGTGTCGTTGGTGGGTGGGTACTTGTTTATAGTGCACTATCTATCCCTGGACTAGTTATAAAGGAGAATGCAAACTATCCTGAGCTGTTTGCAACGATAACAGGAAGTCCTTTCATTACAATTCTAGGGCTCGCACTATTTTTACTAATCAATATTATTGTTGTTTCATTTGGGATTCAAGATGGGATTGAAAAGTCGAGTAAAATTTTAATGCCATTACTCTTTATCTTTTTCATTATCTTAGTCATTCGTTCGGTAACGTTTGAGGGTGCACTTGAGGGAATTCGTTTCTTCCTTCAGCCTGACTTCTCCAAGCTTAATGCTGAAAATGTCTTGTATGCACTTGGTCATTCCTTCTTCGCGCTTGCTGTTGGTATTTCCGTTATGGTTACCTATAGCTCATATTTAAAGAAGGATGTCAGTTTACCACTATCTGCAAGTTCTGTATCTGTTATGAATATCTTTGTTTCTCTACTAGCTGGATTGGCGATTTTCCCAGTAGTGTTTGCGTTCGGGCTAGAGCCAACCGAGGGTCCTGGACTATTATTTATCGTCCTTCCAGAGGCCTTTGCGCAAATGCCATTCGGAGAAGTATTCCTTAGTCTATTTCTTTTACTATTTTTATTCGCTGTTTTAACATCGTCCTTCAGCATGTTGGAAATCATTACAGCAGCATTCACAGAAAATAAAAATCGTTCACGTAAAAAGGTTGCGAGTATTGCTGGAATCCTCGTCTTTTTCGCTGGTATTCCAGCTGCATTATCATCAAATATCCTCGCTGATTTTAAAATTTTCGGTTTAACGGTCTTTGATGCAACGGATTACTTGGTAAGTAACATTATACTTCCTGGTGGTTGTTTATTTATCGCCCTATTTATTGGCTTTAAAATGGACAAGACCCTTGTTAGGCAAGAATTCTCATATGGAAACAACTTGTCCAACGGCATGTATCACGTATGGTTTCAATTAATGCGCTGGATTGTTCCAATAACAATTATTTTCGTGTTTTTAGGGTCAGTTGGGATTTTATAAATTGAGGTAGCATGTTGTCGTTCTAACGAAGTACTCTTGTGAAGTGTTAAAAATAAATACAGTTAAAGCTTAGGAGATATATTATCTCTAAGCCTTTAACTGTATTTTTGTTCTTAAAAACCTTTTATACAGATACCTACTATAAAAATAAGACTAGAAACAAAATATATATACGACATATTTTTGTTTCTCGATTGCAAATAATAAATCCCTAAGAAAAACATCGCCATTCCTAAGATAAAAATAGCAATATTATAATTAAAAAACACAGTAATGATTGAAATAAGGATAAGAATAAGACCAGTAATTCTCATTAAGTTATCTATACCTCCAATTGACAAACAAACTTCATGCAGGAATTATTTAACATATGAAACCATAAATATATATTACTTCTTCTGCAATTTCTTACTTACAAAATGCCCTATAAAAATGCTTCCCGCGGAAACTCCTAATGCGGTGGAAAATGCTGTTATCATATCCAAAGTAGATTTGAAAATGGCATTGAAAATTAAATTAATAATAAATAAAGCTGAAAATTAATATAAAGAAATGTAATATGATCCGATTCAAATGTTTTACCCCATCATCATGAATTTTAGTAATACCTTAGATTAACTATGGTACCAGTTAGCGAAAGAAAATAGCATATATTAGAAAACCAAATATTATTACAAGAATAAGTATTCCAGTGCCCTTCCAACCCAAACCACCTACTAAGTCAGCAAGGCTCCCATTAGCACCCCTATTTAATGAATCATTCAAGTTGCCAGTTGGGTTGTTTTTCCATTCTTGTTGTCTTAACCTCTCTCTTCTTTCTTCCGGTGATTCTCTATCGTTGTCCATATTTTGACCTCCTAAATTACTCAATCAATCGTTATTTGAATATAAGGTTAGGAAGATTGTTGTAAAAGTAAAAAGCGATTCCTAAAATGAATCGCGATTCTTATTTGTTTAATTAGATTGTAACTTCTTTATTAGTATTACTCCATTTGCAATAACTCCAATAAATCCGGTTATTGCGAGGATGTATGCTACAAACAGTGGTGTTGAAGAAAGTGATTCTGTAAGTATTCTAAACATACCAACAGTAAAAATAAGTAAACTACATACAAGTGTTATGATCGTTCGAGATTTATTTGTCACTTTGCAAACCTCCTAAAAGTAATTCTTAGTATCTCATTAAATTAGATCAGCAGATTAGTCTAAGAAAAAAACATTTTTTGATTAATATATATGTTTCTTATTTAAACTTTTATATAACCCAAATGAACTTTCAAGTGCAAACAAGATACCCAATATTAAATAAAGCAAGGCTCTATCCACCTCATTAAACCCAACAATAGATGATAGGATCAAACCGATGGCAAAAACAAAAATAATTAAATGGAAGCTTATCTTAAATTTTCTATACCCTTTAGTCACTTACGTATCTCCTCCTATATTTTTCATTACACAGGATTCAGCATCTCAAGGAGTGTATTCTAAATGCAATTCATGCGACATATAGCTATTACTTAAACAAGGCCAATATTTCCACGCACTAATCGCGCTAATTTTATCACATATTTCAGATTTATTCCAATACTATTATTATCCTTTTTTAAAGAAATGTCCTTTATTTTGAAACCTTTTTAACAATAAACCGTAATAATATTATCTAAAGAAAGATTGGGGATGAATATATGATCGGAATTTTAACAACTACATTGCTCTCATTTATTTTATTCTTTGTTGTAGCATTGTATTTTGTATTTAAAAATAAAGATCGAGCAACAACATTAAAAGGCATTGGTATTGTATTTATTATCTTATTTATTGTAGAGGCAGTCATTGTTTACTTTGCAATGCCTGCAGTTACGATACCAAATATCACGATCGCTAACCTTATCATTGGATTTGTTGGAATGCTGTCTCTATATGGCATTACAATGACACAGCCATTTACTAAAGAGAGCAGACAATTTGACTCAGTAACGGCAGTCATTGTGATTGTAGCAATTTTGGCAGTACCGACATTTTTCGTACTTGGAATCTTCGCCTTAAATGATACGTATGATTCTATCGCAAAAAATGAAGTACCAGAGGCTAAACCACTAGATAAAAACGCGACACCTATTGTTGTTTCACCGGAGTCGGCTCGTAATAAAGTACAAAAGTCTATGAGTGTCGTACCGAACACACAATTCTATGATTTAGGAAAACTTCAGGTTCAAAAAATTGGAGAAGATGTCGTCTTCATTGCACCTGTTGAATTTACAGACTTCTGGCGTTATTTCCGCGGAAAGGAAACAGAAGGATATTTCACTATTTCTGCAACGGATATAAATGCACAGCCACAGTTTGTTGAAAGCAAGATGCGTTATACCAATTCAAGCTTTTTCAATCACAATATTAAGCGAGTGATCTATAATGCATATCCTAATTATATTCAAAGTGGTGAAGCACAAATAGAAGTAGATGAAGATGGCAAGCCATGGTATGTACAAACACTTTATAAACCAATCGGCTTAACAAATAAACCAGATATGTCAAAACTGAATGTTGCAGTTGTAGACCCTGTAACAAGTGATGTATCCCTTTACGATACGGCAGAAGCACCTGAATTCGTTGACGGGTCCATTAGCTCGGAAATGGCATCTGATGAAAATGAGTATTTCGGAAAATTTGTCCACGGTTGGCTGAATTCCATCTTCGGTAAGAAGGACGTTAAAATTCCTAACGAATCCGGAACTGAAAGTAATGTAACACCAATATTTGATAATGATGGACAAATGCATTATTTTACCGATATGTCCTCACCTAAGGAAAATATTGATTCAGCTCTAGGCTACACATTAATTAATGCCCGAACTGGAGAACTCGTGTACTATAACGGGGATCAAAACAATGGAATAATGGATAGTAAAGGGGCTAGAGAAATCGTTGATAAGGAATTCCCAGAGAAGAACTGGGAAGGTTCTATGCCAATCTTATATAATATCGACGGAAATCCAACTTGGGTAGTCAACGTGCTAGATCCTAATGGTCTCTTTAAACAATATGCCTATATCAAAGCAGCCGATTCTGATTTTGTTGTCTTTGGTGATACTGCAAGTCAAGCACTTGATGCATATCGGCTTGCACTTGTTCAAGACCCTAGTAATGTAGGCTCAACAGGCGAAGCTTCCACATTAGAAACGATTAATGGTGAAGTAAATCGTGTAGTTGTTACAACACAGGAAACTGGGCAATTAATACAATTTTTACTAACTGACGACCAAACGATTTATACAATAAATGCTTCGAAGGCACCACTTGCTGTATTCATGCAAGCTGAAGATAGCGTAACGCTTGAGGCGAATGTTTTAGATAATGGAACAGCAATTGTGGAGTCACTTACAATTGAAGGATTAACGGAGTAAAAAGAACAAAAGCGGAAGCGCCCGTTTAGCGACGTACGGACTGCGCCCCCCAGTTTGGGGTGGTTCGACATGTCGAACATTCCTTCGTAGGAGATAAAGGAAACACGATGAGCGAAAGCGAATCAATGTTGACTTATCGTACGGAGGTGAGGGAAGTCTCGCTAGCAGCACGGGCGCTGGAGCTGGACGTGGCTTCTCTTGTCACGTGAATTGAAATAGGCAATTTTTTATACTTAAAAAGGGCAGTCCGAAAATTCGGGCTGCCCTTCTTTATTATTAATTCTTCTCTAATTCCTCAATCATTAACGAAAGTTCTTCCCAGCGTTCCATTTTTGCTTCAAGTGCCGCTTCGACTGCCTGCTGTTCCGCAAATAATGTTTGCACCTTCTCAGCATCACTCCCCGCATCAACGATACCTGCTTGTAATGCCTCTATCTTTTCTTCCAGCTCCATAATTTCGTCCTCAATCTTATCCCATTCTCGCTGGTCATTATAAGAAAGCTTCTTTCGAATTTTCTTTTGAGGAACTTGGACTTTCACTGGTTTTTCCTGTTTTACTTCGTTTCGCTGTTTCTCTTCCAAATACTCACTATAATTCCCATAGTAATGGTTAACCTTACCGTTGCCAACAAATACAAATAGATGATCCACGACACGATCTAAGAAATATCGGTCATGGGATACTGTAATTACAACACCCGGAAAATGATCGAGGTATTCTTCCAGTACACTTAATGTTTGTGTATCTAAGTCATTTGTCGGCTCATCGAGGAATAAAACATTCGGCTCGGTCATTAACACTTTTAGCAGATAAAGGCGACGTCTTTCTCCACCAGAAAGCTTGCGAATATAATTATATTGTTCCGATCTGTTAAATAAAAAACGCTCCAGCATTTGCTCGGCTGTGATTGTTTGGCCATCTTTTGTATAGATTACTTCAGCAACTTCTTTGATATAGTCGATAATCCGCTGGCTGCCATCTAGTTCTTCATCACCTTGTGTGTAGTAGCCAATCTTCACTGTTTCACCAATTTCAATCTCACCTTTATCTGGTGAAATCCGCTGGGCTATCATATTTAATAACGTTGTCTTTCCTGAGCCATTCGATCCAATAATCCCAATTCGGTCTCCTGGTACAACGAGATGACTGAAATCACGAAGCAAAATTTTATCTCCGTAAGACTTTTCAAGATTTTTAAGTTCAATTACTTTTTTCCCAAGTCTTGTCGACCCTACTTGAAATTCTACATTTTGCTTATTCGTGTCGAAAGATTTTTCTTTCATTTCTTCTACACGCTCAATCCTTGCCTTCTGTTTCGTCGACCGTGCCTTGGCACCGCGTCTTAGCCATGCAAGCTCACGTCGCAGTGTATTTTCATGCTTCTGTTCACTGCTCAGTTCCAATGCTTCTCGCTCAGCTTTTTTTTCAAGGAATATTTCATAGTTCCCCTCATAAATATACAGATTCCCTTTATCAAGCTCATAAATACGATTCGTTACCCGATTTAAGAAGTAGCGGTCGTGGGTTACTAGTAATAGTGACCCTTTATATGTTTGCAGGAATTTTTCCAGCCACTCAACGGTTTCATTATCCAAATGGTTTGTCGGCTCGTCCAATATTAATAAATCTGCTGGCTGATTGAGCGCCTTGGCAATCGCCACTCGCTTCCGCTGCCCACCAGAAAGTTCGGTAACTTTTTTATCAAAATCGGTAATTCCTAATTTTGTTAATACCGTTTTTGCAGTCGTACTTGCTTCCCATGCTTCTTCCTTATCCATTCGTTCCTGCATTTTCAGTAATTGCTGCTGTGCATTCTCATTCGTAGCATCCTTTTGAAGCTTGAGCAATGCCGCTTCATATGCACGTAATGTCTTCATGATTATCGATTCCCCGTAATAAATCTGTTCAATTACGGTCAAATCAGGATCGAGTTCTGGATCCTGTGCCAAATATTCAATTCGATAATCCTTTGCATGCTTAATCGTACCTTTTTCAGCTGATTCAATACCTGCAATTACTTTCAAAAAAGTTGACTTGCCCGTACCATTGACACCAATAACACCAATTCGTTCATATTCAGAAATCGTACATGTAATATCATCAAATAATACCTTATCACCGTACGATTTAGTTAAGTTCTCTATTGTAAGCATATGTATTCCTTCCTCACACTTTATTCCAAAAGGTTTTTCAAAAAGTCCGGTAAAAATGACACATCGAATTTCTCCGTTGGCTTGCTTTTCCGTTGCTCACGTATTAAGGGCATACGTTCCGCTACTCAACGCTACGCCGCCTCGATCTTCTCGGTCCTTTTTATCCTCTTTTTTGAAATTCATTCGAGCAACTATTTCGATTGTTCTTTGCGGTTATGTAACCATGTTTTTACTACCCCAACGATTAAGAATAGCATCCAGGATGTCACTAAGTAAAAGATTATTTTACTGCCTTCATTCATATCTGGAAAATAAAATGCCATTCCTAGCCATACCAGTGCAATTATTACAAGCTGTCCAAGTAATAGTTTCATGTTTTCTCCCCCGTGATTAAACGCTCTACCTTTTAGTTTAGCCTAGTCTCAGCGAAAATTCCACTTAGGCTAATGGCCCCGCTAATATATTTCTTAACTGCTGTATTTTGTGATACTTCATAAATGTCCAGTTACAGTAAAAAAGATCAGGATGAAACTGCTTATTGTAATATTCTACCGTTTAAATCATAACGTATTGCATCAAAAAAAGAGCCGAATCGGCCCTTTTTATGTACATCGTCTTTTGATTAATTCTCGAATGCTTTTACTAAATTTGCCATTTCAATTGCAGATGCAGCAGCTTCTGCTCCCTTATTTCCCGCCTTTGTTCCTGCGCGCTCGATTGCTTGTTCAATCGTCTCTGTTGTTAAAACTCCGAAAATAACAGGTTTGCCAGTATCGGTGGATACTTTGGCTACTCCCTTTGCAACTTCATTACATACATAATCAAAATGTGGTGTTGATCCACGAATGACTGTTCCGAGCGTAATTACAGCATCATAATTCGCATTTGCTGCCATCTTCCCAGCAATTAACGGAATTTCAAATGCACCTGGCACCCATGCTGTATCAATGTTTTCTTCACTTACACCATGTCTTTTAAGGGTATCAATTGCCCCATCCAATAATTTATTCGTAATGAATTCATTAAATCTAGCAACAACAATACCAACCTTTAAATCTGTTCCAACTACATTCCCTACAAATACGTTTCCCATTTCCATTCTCCTCTACTTTATCATTTATTTTTTAATACTTGTTTAAAGCAGTCTCGTTTTCTACTTTTTTCCGATACTCTATGAGATCCGCAATTGTAATTATTTTTACATCGAACTCCTTTGCCATCGTGATTAATTCAGGCAATCTTGCCATTGTCCCATCTTCATTAATAATTTCACAAATGACTCCTGAAGGAAATGTACCACTTAATCTCGCCAAATCGACAGCTGCCTCGGTGTGGCCTGGTCGAGTTAACACTCCGCCTTTTTTGGCAATAAGCGGAAACATATGCCCGGGTTGTTTAAAATCGGATATCTTTGCTTTCGGGTCTACCAAAGCTTGAATCGTTATTGAACGTTCATATGCACTAATCCCTGTCGTTGTATCATTATGATCGATAGACACTGTAAAAGCAGTCCCAAGCGGATCCGTACTTTTATCTACCATCATTGGTAGGCCAATGTTTTCTGCATGGTCTGCTTCGATTGGGACACAGACAAGCCCTTTTCCATGTGTTATCATAAAATTAATCACTTCCGGCGTTGCTTTGTCAGACAATGCGACAAAGTCACCTTCATTTTCTCTATTTTCATCATCAACAACGATAATCGGTTTTCCATTTTTTAAATCAATGAGTGCTTCTTCAATCGTATGAATCATCGTTATCCCTCCCTACATGAATCCATTGTTTATTAAAAATGCTTGATTTATGTCTTCTTTTGGCTGCAAATATTCGTTGCCCAGCATGTTCTGCACATATTTCGCGAGCATATCACATTCAATATTGACGATATCTCCCTTGCCCTTAGATCCTAAAATCGTTTCCGATGCCGTGTGTGGGATCAGCGATATCGTAAATGTATCCTTATTTACTGCAAAAAGGGTTAAACTTATGCCATCAACCGTGATAGAACCTTTATGCAACAAAAACTTCGCCAATTCTTCCTGTATCTTTATTTCATAATAAATCGCGTTTTCTTTCTTATATTTTGCTATAATTTCGCCGATGCCATCGACATGCCCCGAAACAAAATGACCACCAAACCTGCCATTTGCTGCCATTGCCCGTTCCAAATTCACTTTTGATCCTGGCCTTAATGCATGCAATGTAGTTGCCTTCAGTGTTTCTGGCATCGCATCAACTTGAAAGCTGATGCCATTAAAATTGGTAACTGTTAAACAGATGCCATTTACTGCAATACTATCGCCAATTTGCACATCCTGAATTACTTTATTTGAATCTATCGTTAATTGCACCGCCTGCATTGATACTTGATGGACACGCTTTACAGTTCCTTTTTCTTCTACAATTCCGGTAAACATCTTCGTCCTCCTTCCTATTCAGCTATTCATTTCTAGGGGTATTTTGAAAATAGGAAAAGCCCCTGAGAATTCTCAAGGGCTTAATGATTTAGAATTTTAGTAAGCATGTAACTTAAATAAATTGAATAACAGAAAAATACTGCCTTATCCGTACTAAATTTAGATACGAATAAGCAATACAATTCATCATCAAATCATTGCATGCCTAAAATTCCTTCTCTCATCCAGACTTTAACTGTCGGTTCTGGAGTTACACCAGATCAGCCATACGGTTGGAAAACCATACAGGTCGCGGACTTAGATATCGTATCATTACCGCCGATTGGGAATTTCACCCGACCCCGAAGGAAATTAAATTATGAACTTGTATTCTTGTTATAACTTAAATGCATTTATTCTGCAAGTTATTTGTCTCCTATTTCTAAATTCGGTTAATTAAAATCTTATGTAGAGAATTAGATTTTTTCTAAATTGAAATGCAAGGACAAAAAAGTAAGTCCTTGCATTTTTCAAAGGGAGCCTATTATATTTTGAATATCCCAAACCTTCTCAAGCAAAATGACTACTATTCCTAATAGACCTATAATATTATTTATTCATTACAACCAAGTCGCCTGCACTCTGATTTTATTTCTTCAATTTCATCTTTTATAATGTCTAGCTTTAAATTTAGGGTTTGAAGGTAGTTGTCAATTTCTAGTAATAATTCTTCCAATAAAAACACCTCTGAAGAAATATTATAAATGAATTCTATATTATTGTATACCTAGATAGGTATACAATGCTATTTTAGATGGCTTTATTAAGATTGCTCATTATTATTTTCTCTGTTCATGAAAACACCCTCTAATAACTTACTTTTGTAAGATTTTCTAAAAAATATCGTTCAGTTCCTTGTATAATTTTTTTTGTTAAAAACGCATTTTATAATTGTGTTATCAAACAAATTAAAAACCCACAACATCTCTTCCCAAGTGCTTTAATCCAACTTTTCAAGCTCTTCGGTCATCGTGTCATAACTCATCGCACCGAAAAACTTAAAACGGATTTTTCCATCAGAATCAATCATAATGGTGGTTGGAATTGGATTAATTTTATATAATTCAGAGATTCCCCCTGTCTTATCTAGCCCTATCGGAAATGTTAATCCGAACTCATTAACAAATGTCTTAACGTCCTTTTGGCTTATTTCCGAATCAGTTAAATTAACGGCCAGGACTATTATGTCTTCATTTTCATGGAGCTTCTGCATGTCCGGCATTTCCACTCGACAAGGTGGACACCATGTTGCCCAGAAATTTAATATCACACGCTTTCCGCGAAAATGCTGAAGATTAACTGTTTCTCCATCTAAAGTCTGTATTTCAAAATCTGGTGCAACATTGCCTATTTCCGTACCTACCTCGTCAGCAGCTTTTGATATATCAGCAAATCCGAACCATGAAATGATTGTTGAAAAAATTATCATTAAAATTAGTTTTTTTACCATGACAATCCTCCATTATCCTTCGTAAACATAGTTTGTCCATCACCATTTTGAATCATGCAGTGTATTTTATTGAATATATTAATCAATCGTTGTTATACTTTGTTTATCTTATTCGAAAAATTCTTATATATAGGAGATAGAATAATGGGATTACAAAAGGGGAAAGAAAATTGCATTACTGATGTTGATGGTATTAAGGTTGGCCATGTCACTTTATACGAGGAAATCGATGATAAAAAAACGATTTGTACTGGAGTGACAGCAATTCTCCCACATGCAGATAATCCATTTCGAAAAAAAGTCTATGCAGGAAGTGCGGTTATCAATGGATTTGGCAAAACTGCTGGACTTGTCCAGCTTGAGGAGCTTGGATTACTTGAATCACCAATTATGCTGACCAATACATTTAGCGTTGGCGCCGTTATGCAAGGTACATTGCAGTATATGCTTGAACAGACGGAAGAAATTGGTGACACGACGAGTACGATTAATCTTGTGGTTGGTGAATGCAATGATGGTTATTTAAATTCGATTCGTCTTCAAGCAATAAAACCTGTGCATGCCATAGAAGCTATTCGGAGTGCAACAGAATCTCCTGTTGAAGAGGGAGCGATTGGTGCAGGTAAAGGGATGGTATGTTTCGGATACAAGGGTGGGATTGGAACTGCATCTCGAATTGTTGAATTTGATGAACATCATTATACTGTTGGCTGCCTTGTGCTGAGTAATTTTGGAAAACGTGAACATGCACTGTTTGCCAATTTAGATCAGAATATTCATGATACACTAGATGGCTCTATCATGATGATTATTGCGACAGATGCCCCACTTTCTGACCGACAATTAAAGCGACTTGCTAAACGCTGTGCAGTCGGAATCGGCCGAACGGGCAGCAATATCGATAATGGCAGTGGCGATATTGCGATTGCATTTTCAACTGCAAATAAATATGACCATCATGCTACTGAGCCGATAGAATCGATAGAATTTATTCGTGATGATCATCCCATGACGAATCAATTATTTCAAGCCGTAATTGAAGCAACAGAAGAAGCAGTGATTCGTTCGTTAGCATTTTCCGAAACAACAAAGGGAAGAAAAGGAAGGTTAGTGGAGAGGGCACCGATTAAGAATTTGATCCATGAGTAGGGATTCCCTAGAATATTATTCACCTAGGTTGTTGGTAGTGGAGCTCTTATTCTTGTTCCAGAGCTCCACCATTATATTTTAAAGATCCAGTTTCAGAACTTGAGCTCAACTTATATTACTAAGAGCTCCATTTTCAGATCAAGAGCTCAAGCTACTTTACTAAGAGCTCCATTTCCAAACCAAGTACTCCTAATTTAGAACTACAGCCCTACACCACAACTAACTAAATTATTTCGTCTTAGCAAAAAACGACCTAGGCACATCCGCTTCAAATGATAATACCTTGCCTGTCGTCGGATGAGTAAATGCCAAGATTTTCGCATGAAGTCCGAGTCTGCGAATAGGATTTTCCTTTGAACCATATTTTTTATCGCCAACGACTGGGTGTCCCAAGTCTTGCATATGCACGCGAATTTGGTTCTTTCTACCTGTTTCAAGCTGGAGTTCTAGCAATGAAAAGTCTTGATTCGCTTGAATTAAGCGATAGCGTGTAACTGCTAGAAGTCCGTCATTCGGGGTATGACTTGAATATACTAAGTGTGTCTTGCTTTCCCTTAGCCATGACTTCATATACCCTTTTTCCTCGGTGACCTTTCCTTCAACTAACGCAACATAAGTCCGTTCTTTAACCATCGTATTCCAATTATTTTGCAATGTTTTCTTAGCCTGCTCATTTTTCGCGAATAGCATTACACCTGAAGTATCCTTGTCCAAACGATGAACGACAAAGATTCGGTTCTCAGGATCTTCTTTTCGTACATATTCCATCAATTGGTGGTGTGCAGTTGATTTCTTTTCCTTTGCCGTTGCAATTGATAATAATCCTGCTTCTTTATTAATTACAATAATATCGTCATCTTCATGTAAGATAGTCATGCCAATTAAGACACTTTCCTTGATTGCTGCTTTGTTTTTTAGGATTTTTACCGTTTGACCTGGATAGAGTGGATAATTATATTTTGTTTCAAGATGGTCATCGACAGTGA
The DNA here is from genome assembly GCF_003369565.1 of Oceanobacillus chungangensis. GTDB lineage: Bacteria > Bacillota > Bacilli > Bacillales > Amphibacillaceae > Oceanobacillus > Oceanobacillus chungangensis. Next base: position 55,883 of record NZ_PIOD01000014.1, read on the forward strand.
CCTGGCCACGTGCAAGAATTGATTTAACTGAATTTCTGCTTCGATTAGTCATTACCTTTAATAGGAAGGCTAATAATTCTGCTTCTTCCTCTACTTTATATACGAATGATTTTGCATCATGTCGATATTTATTTGTCATTGGAAAACTCCTTTTATAGGATGTTCAATAAGTCCGGCAAAACGACACTTACGAATTTCTTCGTTGGCTCGCTATTTATCCTCCTATTGAACATATACTTTTTATAGAAAAAAATGTTAAGTTGGAACTACTTCTACATGTAGTTTAACTTAACATTATAGATAATTATATTTATATGCAAATGTTAGTCTTCATCCTTGACATCAATATCGTCAGGAATCGGCTCATTTAAGTAGTCTTGAATCATTCGTTGATATTTTTCAACCTGCTCAAAATGAGTAAAAAATTGCTCTTTATTTATTAGGTAGTCATTCCCATCATGAACGGCTCGAATTTTCCCTTCCATGATTAGCGCTGCTACTTTCTTTTCACTTGTAGATAAATACTCAGCAGTTTCCTGAACAGTTAGGTACATATTTCCTAGAACCTCTCTTTAAACATTTAGTACATCTAAGTATGCAGCATTTCCTTCTAGTTTATGCTTAGCATAAGGGCATAGTGGAAGGATTTTCTTCTCTGCTTCTCTAGCAAATAAAACCACTTGCTCAAGTAGTTCACCAGCGATACCCTGACCACGGAGTTCTTCTGAAACATAGGTATGATCAATGACAATTCTGCCACTCCCCGATTGCACAAACGTCATTTCAGCAATTGGATTTCGAATATCATCTCCAATGTAAAATTTATTTTCCCCTTTATTTATTGTAGTCATTATTGTTCCTCCTATTAAATAAAGCATGCTTCTAATAGTATACCTCATATTTTTACTATTTCTATGATTTTTTGTTCATTTATTTATGAATTATTTACAATAACTTAATATTTATCTGTTATAATTATCCAGAAACAGTCCAAAAGTACTAGTTAGAATTTACATATGATAAGGAGAATTTAAACTCTATGAGACGATTTTCTAATAGATTACTAAACAAGACTACACTGCGAACGAGACTATTAATACCATTCGTAACCTTGATGATAATCGCTGTTGTTGCTGTGGGTGTTACTTCATACATACAAGCTAAGAATATAACAACAACTACAGTCGAGGACAGACTCGCCCGTGAAACACAATTAATTGGTTATATCGCAGAACTCTTGAACTTTACATATGTAGGTCAAGAAGATTATTTCCTGCAACAGCTGAACGGTAATATTAGAACACAAAAAAACCAACTAGAAAAGGATGGAATAGAATCAGACTATTTCTATATCACAGATTCGACGGTTACTCCTTTTCCGATAAGTGAAAAAACATTACCAGAGATACCAGATTCATTAGTACAACATGTTATGGAAGAGAAAAATGGCCAAATACAACATACAATTAATGGGGAAAAATATTCAGTTTCCTTCCAGGAAATGAAAGAGATCAATGGAATTTATACTGTAATTGTTCCGACTAGTTCTTTCATGGGACCAATTAATGATATGGGCTATCTTTCAATTGGAATTATCGTAATAAGTATTGTAATTTCTACCCTATTGATTATTATATTTGTTAGATCCTTGACGAAACCTCTCTCTAACTTAAGTAAAACCATGCGTGAAGTGCGCAACGGGAATCTCAATTCCAATGTAACACTTAAGACGACGATTCCAGAATTCGTCTCACTTCACAAGAGCTACGATGCGATGATTAGCCATATGCGAACAATGGTAAATGAACTTAAGAGTACAACAGTTGAATTGAATCAAACAGGAGAAGAATTAAAATTGTCTTCCGATAATGCACTTCAATCAAGTCATGATTTAATCGAATCGATAAATGTCGTCAAAAATGGTGCAGAACAAACAGCGACAAGCTCAGAAAATAGTGTTAGTAATTCTTTGACGATGAAACATCGAATTGAAGATATGATGAATAGCATGAATGTTGTCTTTACTAGTTCAGAAAGTATGGGAACTTCTGCTATATATGGTGAGAAGAACATCTCTGAATTAATAACTACGATACGTTCATTCGAAAAAGATTTCGGGCACCTAACGAAAACGATCAAACAGGTAAATGATTACTCAAGATCAATTTCGAAACTTGTTGGATTAATTCAAGGAATATCCGAACAAACAAAATTATTATCATTAAATGCAGCAATCGAAGCTGCACGTGCCGGCGAAGCTGGTAAAGGCTTTTCGGTTGTTGCAAATGAAGTAGGTAAACTTGCAGAACAATCGTCGTCCGCTGCCAATGATATTACAAATTCCATTTCGAATATGGAGGAAATTACTTCGAATGCTACGAAGGAATTTGAGCAGATGCTGAAGAAAGCAAACACGAATATTTCCACGGCAAATCAATCGAAAGAATCATTCGATGAATTGATGAAGGAAATAACAGAAGTAACTGCGAAATTGAAAGGTATGCAAGGCGAGCTGCATCATTTCGGTGAACTTCTGCCTAATCTAGAAGTAACAGCTGAAGAGTTCGCTTCTATTTCCCAAGAAACCTTGGCAAGTGCTGAAGAAATGCTTTCTAGCAGTGAGCATCAATATAAACAAATGGAAAATACTCATGAAATTGGATTGAAGCTAACAGGTTTGTCGAAATCTCTATCGGGGATAACGAAAATGTTTCATATTTAATAGTTTTTGAAGAAGAGTGGAAGCGATACGGACTTTGCTTTACAGGATAAGGAAAGCTTCCTTCAGAAACATCGCAAGCAGAGTAAGTGCCTTTCTTTTTCAGGGACGTGGACGTTGTACATGAAGCAATCTTAGTCGAGCTACCGATCTAAATTAAATCCGCAATCCTAATGATAAAAGGATTGCGGATTTTTCTTCTAGGAATACAATATTCATCTTAGATTCAAATTACTTTGAAAAATCATGCATTATTACCAAGAAAATTTAACACTTGATGATATACCTTTGTTGTTCTTTCTTCGGACACGAAATGCCCTGTTTCCTTATATATCACTAGGTCTGCATTGGGCAAATCCTTTACTAACCGTTTGCCTATATTTACAGGAACTACTCTATCCTCTTCCCCCCAAATCAGTAATGTTGGCGTTTGAATCGCTTGTAACTGACCTGTCGTTAAGTCCCCTTCCCGATACCTTAATAATCGAACCATGGATTTATAAAAGTCCTTCTCCTTTAAGGGTCTGCTGAATTCACGGATATGATCATCCGTAATTAAGGCATGATTATAGAATACATTTTGCAGGTTCTCTTTTACATTCTTTCGTTTTACATGCAGTTCAACCAAACGATTAAATAATGGCAAATACGAGCTATAAATTAAAAGTTTATTGGCGCTTTTTAAATAGCCAGAGCTGCATAATAATACTAATTTTCTTATCTTATTCGGAATCATTATTGCAGTATTTAAGGCAATTTGCCCACCCATTGAATGTCCAATAATACAAACCTCTCGGAGCTTAAAATACTGAATACATTCAGCGACGATTGCTGCATAATTAGAATAGGAATAAATAAAGGCAGTTGATTTTTCACTTCTGCCAAAACCTGGCAGATCAATCGCAATAATCGAATAATGCTTTTCTAATAATGGAATAAGTCGATAAAAGGTATAGGTTGATGAAACAAAACCATGAATTAATACGATTGGCGGTTTTCCGTTCAGTATGTATTCACAATAAATCCTTACATCTCCGATTGTAATCATTTCTTTTGATAACTTAACTTGCTCCATATTTTCACCTTGCTCTAATAATTTTCCTTATTATTTACAATAAATTGCAAAGCATGCAGTAATTATTTCTGTGGGAAAATGAAATTTCAATTGCATAAAATGCAAAAAAGCTTATCGAAAAATCTACTGAACTAGAATTTTTCAACAAGCTTAATAATAGTTTCCTAAAATTTTACTATAGTTTGACTTTATTGCACTTCCATTCGTAAATCACCTGTTTTAGCCCATCCTTTTGAAATGAAGGAATGATAGACAACGACAGAGATAACTGCGGGTAGAACAACCCCAATGACAATATACATGATAAGTACACCCACACCCTGATTTGCAAGAATATTTAATGGTGCGATAAACGAATTTAGTCCAAGTCCAGCAAGTTGGTACGGAACCTCAAAATCAAATACTATAATCGCAATCGGTGCGCAAATTACGGAAGATAAGAATGGTCCCACGACAAGCCGTGGATTTTTCACTAGGTTCGGCACCTGTACTTTCGGTGTTAAGAATGACTGTGCAATGTTTGCTCCCAAATCATTCTGTCTAAACGACATTGCCGTCCAGCCAGCAAACTGAGCGGTACAACCGATTAATGCTGCAGCACTTGATACTGGGTCAAGCTGAAGCGCAATTGCAATTGCTGCTGATGATGCAGGTGACATAAGGAATATACTCCAGATAAGGGCGATTACTATCGATCCGATAAGTGGCGATCCTGAAACGGAATTCGCAATTAATGCACTTAATGATTCGAGTAATGGTGTCGTAACCGCGGCTAATCCTACTCCAGCAACCCCACCGACAAGAATAGCCGTGAACGGAATGGCAAGCATATCCAGTTTCGTCTTCCCTGTTACACGCTTTCCGACCCATATAGCAATAATTGCTGCTAATACAGCACTTATAGGTTGGCCCGTTGTAAGTACCATAGCACCTTCTGCATTCATTGTTAAGGCATTTGCACCAACTGTACTTGCGGCCATTGCACTGAAAATAACGAGCGTATTTCCTCCAAGCTGGTAAGCCATTCCTGCACCAATAGCTGGCGCCAGCATTAATTGAGCTGTCAATCCTACGGCCGCAAATCCTTCCCATCCAGTAAAAGTAGAAAATGTTTCGATTAAAAGGCCAATCCCTAATGTTACTAGGACGGCATTAGCTAGTCCTATAGATGCTTTATGCATCCTGTCGATGATGTATCTCTTCGTTGATTCCTTCATTTTCTGTCCTCCATTATTAAAAATTACATTTTTCTGTTAATTCAAAAAATATGTATTGAAAAGTTTTTATACTTTCTTATCTACCAAGAGAATAAAAAGCCATCCATTACGGATGGGTGCTAAACTTTATTATGCTTAAGCGTCTCGTTTTTTTTACGAAAAGTGGACTAATGGAATGAGAATATTACAGACCTTAGTATAATAAGATAACAACAATATGATTACTTTGAAATATTCACTCATTTTATTCTATATGATTATTCCTCTTAGCTGATAGTATTGACATAATGATAGAGCAATTCCTATATAGTGTCAATTATCTTTTTATTCTAAAAATATTAAAAGCGCTTTCAATAATAAATGATTGAAATGCGAATATATTCATACCCATATCGTATAAAAGATGATAAGATACAATCTGAATATAATTGATTATCGTTAAGAAGGTGAAAGTTTGACAACAAATAGTACATTACAAGTTAATAAACCGAAGATAGATTTAAATTTATTTGTTCTCACATGGCCAATCTTTATTGAAATCTTCTTATTTATGTTAATGGGTCTTGCTGACACATTCATGTTAAGTGCTGTATCCGATGATGCGGTTTCAGGTGTCGGTGCATCCAATCAGTTTCTGCAAATTGCCATATTAATTTTACAGGTAATTGGTAGTGGGGCTTCCATCGTTGTGGCGCAATATATAGGTTCTAGAAGGTTTACAGAGGTTTCAAAGATTGCAGCAATCGCAATTTCTTTAAATCTAGTAATTGGAATTATTATTAGTATCATTTTTCTAGTGTTTGGCAGTTATATGCTTCAAGCCCTCAATTTACAAGGGAATGTGTTTGAATATGCGAAAAGCTATTTAGGCATTGTTGGTGGAGCAATTTTCTTACAGGCATTAATCAACTCTTTATCAGCAATTATCCGTGTACATGGATTTACTAAGGCTACGATGTTCGTATCTCTTGGGATGAACATTATCCATGTAGTCGGTAACTATTTACTTATCTTTGGTAATTTTGGTTTCCCAGAACTCGGTGTTGAAGGTGCTGCGATTTCTACGATCGTTAGTCGCTTCCTTGCACTACTCGTATTCTTCTGGCTTTTTTACCGGATTACAGAAGTAAAGGTAAAGCTTAACTATTATTTTTCATTGTCAAAGAACTATATTAAAAAAATCCTCAAGATCGGAATTCCATCCGCTTTTGAGCAGGTAATGTACCAGTCCTGCCAGATTGTCTTTCTCTATTATGCAACATTCCTTGGTCCAAGTTCATTAGCAGCACGACAGTATGCAACGAACATTTCAATGTTTATCTACCTATTTGCATTGGCAATCGGCTTAGGAACAGCGATCATTGTTGGTAGATTAATAGGTGCTAGTCGTAGTTCAGAAGCATATGAAAGCGTGTGGAAAAGTGTTCGCTTGGCAAGCGTTGCAACATTAATCGTTGTTATTACCGTTGTGCTCTTTCGGGTGCAATTAATGGAGTTATTCACCGATAATCCTGAGATTATCAAACTAGGTGCTGACGTGTTACTGCTTAGTTTTCTTCTTGAAACAGGAAGAACGATTAATATTGTGTTAATCAATTCACTGCGGGCAGCAGGTGATGCGAAGTTTCCGGTATTAATTGGTGCTTTCTCTATGGTGGCGATGAGCTTACCACTTGGGTATTTTCTCATTTTCCATCTAGAATTAGGGTTAGTCGGAATTTGGCTGGCAATCGCAGCGGATGAATGGACCCGGGCGGTTATTATGTTCTTTAGATGGCGGAGCAGGAAGTGGGAGCAGTATGGATTAGTCGATAATGATAACGTTGAGGATACTGTGACTTGAACAAATTAGTTAAGAAAAAGGGATAGATATGGCATACAACTGTCATATCTATCCTTTTTTTAAATTTTATGACTGCATTTCTGATGTTAATTAAAAAAGTAATAGCTATTACTGATATTTCTTTGCAACTAAAAACTCTATAAAAGGTAAAATTATCATTGATAATCCTAACAGTAGCAATAGAAAGATATTAATTGTGCCGTTTATAAAATTGTCAGCAGCTACTGCACCAAAAATAAAAAATGTCAGAAGAAAATAACTTACTTTCGAACTTTTTTCTGTAATCCTTTGCCCTAACTCTTCCTCTAGTAAAATGCCATCTTTCTCTTCCTTTGTTCCCCAAGTAATGGAAGAAAAAAACATCATCAGCAAACCACCAATAGTAACAACCTCATTAAAACCAACATCTTTTCCAACAATAACCTGATAAATTGTAAATCCTACCACAATCAGCGTAGCTATACTAATTAATACAGAACCAATTTTTCGAGTACTCACCCTTACTCCCCCTTTTCATTCATTTAAAAACAATACATCAACTCTAACTTCTAAATTTTTGGCAATATCAAATGCTAATTGTAAACTCGGGTCATATTTATTGTTTTCTATTGCATTAATTGTCTGTCTGCTCACATTACATAAGTCTGCCAATTTCCCCTGTGAGATGTCTTTTTTTTCTCGATACTCCTTGATTTGATTTTTCATTAGACGTCCACCTTCATAATAAGATAGGTGTAAAAAAGTTTTTACACCTAAAGTATAAAATACAAGGGTTTTTGTGTCAAATACTTTTTACATACTTTTCATTCATACAAGATTTAGGAAAGTGTTATCCGTAGTGTAAATCTAAAAGATAGACTAACTTCATATATTTTAAAAAAGTGCTTGAAAAACATTTTATATCGCATTAACTTATCTAATAAGGGAGGAGAAAAATATGAAAATAAATATTGAAGAAATACCTGAATCAAGGATTGCTTATTTTCGAAATGTTGGAGAGTATGGTGAAAAGCAGAACAAAGAACTTATGCAGTCCTTTAAAAAGTGGGCACAGTCGAATGGTATATTTGATAATTCGACAATTTTAGGTATACCACAGGATAACCCTGAGTTTACTCCTAAAGAGGATTGTCGTTATGATGTTTGCGTTATAATAAATAAAGATTTTAATGTAGCAGAACCGGCTCAAGTTGGTAAATTTGCTGGTGGAAAATATGCAGTTTTTTTGCTTGATCATACAAAAGAGGCAGTCAGTGAATTTTGGGGCAATATTTTTACTGAAATTGAAAATAATAATCTATCAATAAGAGAACAACCAATTATAGAAAGATATACTTCACAAATGATTGACAGTCATTTATGCGAAATATTGGTTCCTATACGGTAACAGAAGCGGGAATATTCCCGCTAATGTTCACATATCGACAACTCCCGGTTCAGCTAGTCCATCCTATATGGTTATCGATTTCACATAAATAAAAGGGAATATTAAGAGACCAAATTACATAATAATTTGGTCTCTTAATCTGTTATGTTATACTCATCTTCTATAGCGGAGATACTTAGGGTAATTGCTCTCTACCTTTCCTCATAACTAAGGAATTTTATAATAACCATTAACGATCTTAATTTCCTATTTCCTCTTTTTTAATTTCCTTTTTAAACCGCTTTACCTTTTTCATCGCCCATTCATAATGACTAGAAGTATTCGCGATAAAATATGTACCTAAGGAGGTGGTTTTGGTCCAAGGATAATATTTTTTCGTATATAGTTCGTCATTATTATGCTCATTAATTAATTGCATCATTTTTATATGACTCTCAGCTAATTTTATCATTGCATCACTTAAACTTGTTGTTTGATACTTTTCCCAAATAACGTTATTCAATTCCGATAATGTTCTCCACGTATATCCTGGGGCAGGCATAATTGGCTTCTCTCCTGCCATTCCCTCGTTATACCATTTCTCCAACATTAGATGCCATTCGTGCAGATGCGTTAAAACGTCGCGAATATTACGGTTACGGTCTTCAAATGGAAATTCAGATTCTAGATAGCTTTCTGGTATAGAGCTTACTAAATCCATTAAATCCGTGAACTTTTCTTCATTAACTGCTATCAGTTCGGATTTTGTCTTCGGTCTTGGCATTCGTATCTCCCCCTAAAAAACTCTTACAGTAAATCCCTTCTCAAATCTTCTGCAGATCGTGGTGATAAATAAATCGGTGGCACATCGAACACTGTTTTAGCTCCTGCTTGTCCCTCTTTGTGCAAGCGATATGCAGCTCTTGCATATGCCACAAGAACACTAGCTGTAAATTCCGGATTACTACCGAGCTTAAGTGAGAATTCGATAATTTGTTTGTTCTGATCAGCACCTGTTTCCCCACCACGAATAACGAACCCACCATGTGGTGCTGCTGAATGCTCTGCCTTTAATACTTCTTCAGTTATGAAGTTTACTTCTGTATCATAATCAGCAAAATAGTTTGGCATCGTCTTAATTTCATTTTCAATTTTTGCTTGATCCGCACCTTCTTCAGCGACGATATAGCATACGCGTCGATGTTTTTCAGCTGTTGTTAATTCTGGGTTTACTCCACTTCTCACTTTCTCAATTGCCGCATCAGCTGGGATTGTGTATTGTACGCCGTCCTTCACACCGTCCACTCTTCGTACTGCATCCGAGTGTCCTTGACTTAAGCCCTTGCCCCAAAATGTGTAATTTTCACCTTGAGGGATAATTGCTTCAGCCATCAAGCGATTAATCGAGAATAAACCTGGATCCCAGCCGACAGAAATAATGCTGACCTTATTACTTGCTTTCGCCACAGCATCAACCGAACTGAAATATTCAGGAATCTTCGCATGTGTATCATAGCTATCAATCGTGTTAAATAGTTTCGCAAGTTCTGGTCCTTGTTCAGGTAAATCAGTCGCAGATCCTCCACATAAAATCATTACATCAATTTTTTCCTGATAATCTCTAACATTTGAAATATGTACAACTTTAACATTTGGCTCGTCGATTTCTAAGCTCTCCGGGGCCCTTCTTGTAAAAATAGCGATAAGCTCCATATCCGCTGATTTTTTAATCGCTTCAACCGTACCTCGACCAAGATTACCGTAGCCGACTATTCCAATTCTTATTTGCTTGTTCATTCTTAACCCCTCCATGATGTTTATCTTTTGTATTTTCATACTACACTTTTTTTAAAATCGTCTCAATGTTCAATTCATGTTTAGAAGAGCTTTTTTACATATCATTGAATTTTCTTAGAAAGTTAGATTAGAAAGGATTTTAACTGACATCATGCAAACAGGTCGAAATAGTTATGTTTATTGCAGCAAGCGGACAGTCGCATTCCGCGGGATTTTCTTGTCCTCGCTAAAATCAACTGCCACATGAAAGGGAAGTGGCTTTTTATCCTAAAGGGAGAAACGAGTGTATTTATCAGCACCACCCTAGCGGAGGAAATACACGGAGACTCCCCGAAAATAAAGTTCAATTTTCATCGTGCGATGCAACGCTGCCGAAGTTTTTCTTGTCCTGTGGGAGGAAAGGCCTCAGGACGAGACTACGAAGTGCGTAGCACAAGTAGGCTCACCAGCCGCCTTAGGATGCGCGTAGTGTATTTCCGTAGCGGCTGATCAGGAAGAATATGTAACAATAAAGATTCTTTGTGATTTTCGCCAAAAAAGCTTACAATATGACATGGAAGGAGCGTTACAATGAACATAAATTATCAACTGCCAGAGAACATTGAAGAACTATTAAATACAAAACGAAATGAAGTAAAACCACAGTTTGCAGAATTAATCCGTCAAGGTGGCTATGTTCCGCCACATATAGACTTATTAATCGATGCAATTTCGATTTTAAGTATGGGAAAAAACATCCTATTAAAAGGTCCAACAGGCGCAGGTAAAACCAAGTTTGCCGAGACACTATCCTACCTGTTCAATCAGCCAATGTTCAGTGTCAACTGTTCCGTAGATTTGGACGCAGAAAGCTTGCTCGGGTTTAAGACCTTAGCATATGAAGGCGAGAAACAAGTGATTGAATTTATTCCAGGTCCCGTAATCAATGCAATGACGAGTGGGACTTTATTATATATTGATGAAATTAATATGGCGAAACCAGAAACATTGCCACTGATTAATGGAGTACTCGATTATCGAAGAACGATAACAAATCCATTTACAAATGAAGTTATTACGGCTGAAGAAGAATTTGGTGTAATTGCAGCTATCAATGAAGGGTATATTGGAACCGTACCACTTAATGAAGCATTGAAGAATCGATTTATTGTGATTGAAGTCCCATACATTGAGGGCGATCAATTACGGAATTTGATTCAAACCAATACAAAACTTACAAACGAAAAAACAATCGAATTATTTGTCAAATTATCAAGCGATCTCGTCACAGCTGTTTCACAAGGAAAGCTTTCTGAGGATGCAGCATCCATTCGTGCACTATTAGATGCATGTGATCTGAGCTCCATTATCCCAGCAAAACGAGCTATTCTCCGCTCTATCGTCGATAAGTTAGATGAAGAGAGAGAAAGAGAATTTGTAATGAACTTGACAGAAACGCTATTTTAGAAAACTTGGCAGTCACGAGGCCTTTCGGTGACTGCCTTAGTCACTTATGTAGTAAGTAAGTTTTTATATTTTCTAAATGCTTAGATAGGAGGATGCTAGATGTATCGTTTTCATGATAATTCACGAGTGGATACGAATATTTTTTTACAGCTACAGGATTTATCTACTGTATTGTCTGGTGATCCTGAAATAAATTTCGAATACAACTTTGGATCGTTTATTGATGTTATCAATCATAAAGTAACTGCAAGTCGCTTTTGGGACACAGCAAATGAAACAGCAAAGGAAGCTGGTCATAAATCGGATGTGTACTTACGAACGATTGGCACATTACACTATTCCAATGTACAAATGATGCAGCAGTATTTAGGTACCATTGATGAAGCAGGCATCCCTAAGTTTGCAGCACAATTATTTACGCTGCTCGAGGATATCCGTCTGGAGGAAAAGATAAAGCAAGAGCGACCTGGCACAACGAGGCTATTTACAATCCGAAGAGACTTTCTAAAGCATTATTTTGAAACACAATTAGATACAAATGTTACAAGGAGCTTCGCGACAGACGAGTTGTTTTGCCTCATTTATTTACTCTTACAATCGAATAGTCCAGACCCATATTTTCCAAGAGCAAATGACCGGCAACTAGACCAATTAGAGCGAATCAAAGCCCTGTTATATACGTTATTTGAAGCGAAAAGTACAAGCGATATTACGAATATTTGTGAGCAAATCGTCTTTCTAGTAAGCAGAGAATACGATGACTCGATTAATGAATATTTTATTTTTCCAGTCGCACATATTGAGCAATTTAAACGAAATACATTATTCGATGAACTCATTCGAAAAGATGATTTAGTGAATGATGAAGAAGAAGAGGTTGACGATGATCAAGGTGAAGCTATTGATGAGAAATTTTCTACCTGGCATCGCGAGAATAAAAACGGAGAATCGAACCAAACCTTTCTGCAATTTGAGCTCGATCAAGGGACAAAGACTAGCCTACTTGGCGATGGTGCAAGAGAAGCTCAGGATGCAGACCAAGCAATGGCCCAAATCCAAGGTACGTCAGGTGAAAGTAAACAAAATGACTATTCAAAACTTGAATCTTTAGCAAAGAAAGATACGAGTCAAGGAAACCAAAGTGAGAGTAAATACGGTGAAGAAAATAATGATGCCGTCAAGATTATTAAGGATACTGAAACACCAACATATGAAGATGAAAAAATGTATCAAACATATGTTCAGGAAATCGAAGCATATAAACGAAAACTCGCAAATACGATTGAAAAAACATTGGAGCATAAACGAAATGCACCACGGAAGGATTTAGTATTTGGTCGCCTATCGAAAAAATTGCTTCCTATAGTAATCGATGAGAATCCGCGAATCTTTTATAAAAAGAACCAAGAATCCAAAGAGATCGATGCGGTATTCACGTTATTAGTTGATTGCTCTGCCTCAATGCACGGTAAAATGGCCGAAACAAAAAAAGGGATTATCCTATTTCATGAGGTACTCAACTATTTGAAAATACCACATTCAATCATTGGTTTCTGGGAGGATGCAAATGATGTGAAGGAAGGTTACCAGCCAAACTACTTCCATATTGTGAATGCCTATACTGATTCCTTCTATCAAAATAATGGCTCGAGGATTATGCAATTAGAACCTCAAGAAGATAATCGTGACGGTTTTAGTATTCGTGTTATCACTGAAGATTTAGTTGCAAGAAGAGAAAAACATAAATTTTTGCTCGTGTTCTCAGACGGAGAACCTGCTGCAGCCAATTATGACCAAAATGGAATCATTGATACACATTTAGCTGTATCGGAGGCACGTAAGAAAAATATCGATGTTGTCGGTATGTTCCTTGCAGATGGTGAAGTAAAAGAACGAGAAGACATGACGATGAAAAACATCTATGGAAAAGAGCGTCTCATGATTCCAAGCGTTTCAGAACTACCAGAACACTTCGCACCACTTCTTAAGAAACTATTATTAAAATCGATATAAAGCAGAGACACTAATTCCGTTTATGAATTAGTGTCTCAATTTTATTAATTCGTATTCTTTTTATTGATTTATATATACCAGAACATATATTCGTGCTATAATTCTAAATATTACTATTTTAGGAGGATACCGATGAAATTAAAGAACATTCCTTGAAGACCGAATGACCCATTATAATGTACCAGGTTTAAGTATCACAACGCTCGAGAACGGTCAAATCAGCGGAACAGAAAATCATGGCTTATTAGAAGTAGATAGTAATAGAAAAGTAAATGATAATTCTATTTTTAGCGCTTGTTCCATTAGCAAATTCTTAACAGGTATGCTTGCTATAAAGTTAGTAGAGGAAGGGCTTCTTGATTTAGATGATGATGTAAATGAAAGCCTTTTATCGTGGAAAGTTCCAGAAAATGATTTTACTAAAAACAAAAAAGTTACATTGAGAAATTTATTAAGTCATCAATCTGGAATTAAAGACCCAGAAGGTAGTTTTCCTGAACTAAATTCGAAAATAGGGGTCCATTCGATGGTTGAATTATTAGCGGGGAAAACGTCTTACTGTAAAGTTCGCATTGATGTGAAGTGTGAACCTGAGAGTGAGTTCCACTACTCGGATGCAGGGTTTTGTATTATTCAGCAACTGATAGAAGATGTTACTGCAAAACCGTTTCATCAAGTGATGATGGAGCAAATATTTGTGCCATTAGAGATGGTAAATAGCCAATTTAATACAACAATGTTGGAAATGAATAGAGAAAGTTTTTCTTGCGGTCATAACAAAAACGGTAATTTAATAGATGGAAAATATCCTATATATCCTTATCCAGCAGCTTCTGGACTATGGACAACTTCATTGGATTTGGCGGCGTTAGTTCTTGAGATAATAAATGCTATAAATGGAAAAAGCAAGTTGGGTATTTCGGAAAGTTTAGCAAAAGAAATGATAAGCCCACAAAGAGGTAAGGCTTGGACTGGATTAGGTGTGTTCCTTGAAGAATCCGAAAAACAACTAGAAATTACATCACTCGGTTGGGGAGTAGGTTTTCAATGTATGATGGCAGCTTTTCCTTATTTAGAGAAAGGTGCAGTTATCATGACAAATGCAGAATTGGGTGTACATCAAATGGAAGGAATTATTGGAGAAATATATAAATCTCTTTTATCTTAAAAAGTATTAAAAAAACAACTGAATCATTCAGTTGCTTTTTTGATGTTAATTTAATGACGTAATGTGTGTGTTAAACGTTGCAAAGGCCAAGCAACATTCACTTTACCCAGAAAACATATTCAAAATAAAATAAAACAGACCAGCAAGCGTAGCCGAAATCGGCAATGTGATGACCCAGGTTACAATCATCCGCTGTGCTGTGCCCCACTTCACGCCTCTAACGCGATGTGCAGATCCCACTCCCATAATAGAGGATGAGATTACATGGGTTGTACTAACTGGTAAATGAATCAATGTGGCACCGAAAATAATCGCTGCACCAGTTAAGTCAGCAGCTACACCGTTAACTGGACGGATTTTCATAATTTTTCCACCAACGGTTTTAATAATTTTCCAACCACCAACAGATGTACCTAATCCCATAGCTAACGCACAGGAAAATTGGACCCAAAATGGTACATCATCTGTCATCACATAGCCATTGGTCATTAATGCCATTGTAATGATTCCCATTGCCTTTTGTGCATCATTCGTACCATGAGAATAGGATTGTAATGCTGCAGTGGCAATTTGAACTGTTCGGAACTGTTTATTCGTTTTTGCCAAGTTACGATTTCGAAAGCTAAACTTAATAATTGTGTAAACGATAAATCCAACTGTAAACGCAAGAACAGGTGAAACAAGTAAGGCTGTAAGAATATTTAAAAAACCATTCCATTTAATTTCAGCAAATCCTGCTGCAGCAATGGCAGCCCCAGCGATTGAACCGATCAATGCATGGGATGAACTACTTGGAATACCAAAATACCAAGTAATTAGATTCCAGGCGATTGCAGCCAGCAGTGCAGCAAGAATTACCATAGAACCATTTGGTAATGTAAATGGATCGACAATATCCTTGGTAATAGTTTTTGCTACACCTGTAAATGTCATTGCCCCGACGAAGTTCATTACTGCAGCAAGAATAATTGCGTGTCTTGGTTTTAACGCCTTTGTCGAAACAGAAGTTGCAATTGCGTTTGCTGTATCATGGAAACCATTGATAAAATCAAATGCAAGAGCACAAAAAACAATAAGTATTGTAATGATTAATAAACTATCCATTTTTAGAGGACCCCTTACGCGTTTTTCATGATGATTGCTTCAAGTGTGTTTGCTACTTTCTCACAGTGGTCAGCAATTTCTTCAAAGCTTTCATAAATTTCCTTATATTGAATGATACGGATTGGATCCTTTTCAATTTCAAATAGTTTTTTAATAGATTGGCGTTCGAGTTCATCACAGTTAGACTCTATTCGTTTAATATTTATTGCATGATCACGCATATCCTTTAACTTTTTCAATGTTAACAGCTCTACTGCTCTCGTAATTTCATATGTACATTCGCGAATATTCTTTACAAAATCCAACATATATTTATCAATATTCACGATTGAATACATTTCAAATAAGGCTGCACATTCCTCAAGACCATCTAATACATCATCCATACTATTTGTTAAGAACATGATATCCTCACGCTCAATTGGTGTAATAAATGTATTGTTCAATTCAGTATTAATACCGTGAACTATGTCATCTCCTCGATGTTCATATTCCTTCATTTTATCTGAGAAAATCTTTAGGTCACTAATTTCTCTTATTTTATATTCCGCAAAATAATCAGCGCTCTCTTTTAAATTCTCGGCCATCTCGTGAAGCGCAACAGCAAATTTATCTTTTTTTGATTTAAAAACCATGTGAATCCTCCTATAAACTATACTTTCATTACTATCATTAACTTCGAGTCGCAATATATGTATGACAATAATTTAGTTATTATATCGAATATTAGACTAGAATAGAAGGGGTATCAGCAAAAAAATATACAAAAACTTTACATATTATTTACAGAAAATTTACATTAAATGTAGAATAGCTTTTTGATTTTTGCTATAATTATAGATTGCGGTTTACTTACTATTACCCGAATTCCTCTTCCTATAACCTACTTTTTTTCATTGTTGAAAAACTTTTCTGTGCTAAGCCTTTTGTAACAGATTTGTTTTACTTAAAAGTTTATATACTTTCTTACATCTTAAGAAAAAACAATCGGGATTGACCCCGACTATTCAGAGTCAATCCCGATTATTCTCAAAGAGCTACAAAGATTATCCTTCGCTTTTTTCCATCTCCATTTTCTCTTGTTTGTCCTTATCCCGCTGATTTGCAAACTGTTTAATATTCTTAGCTATTCCACGTGGCAATTCCGTTAACTCTGTTTTCTTTGCCTGTAATTTTATCGTTAAATAATCGGCTGCCTTTTTTGGGTCAACCTCATCTCCACATGTGAACACGTCTACTGATGCAAAATCATATTCTGGCCAAGTATGGATTGTAAGATGTGACTCAGCAATTATGACTGCACCAGAAACGCCATATGGATTGAAATGATGAAATACAGATTCTACAACCCTCGCACCAGCATAATCAGCAGCTTCCTGCATATATTGCTCGATTAATCCGTTGTTTTCAATAATTTCCGTCGTACAGCCATAGTAATCAATTAATACATGTCTTCCTAGCGCCCGATTCTTTAAATTCATATTTTCATCTCGATTCCTTCTTCATTTTGAACGACGATTAGGACTGAAGATACCCCATTTTTCGAGCAAATGATTGATTGCTCCTTCTAATTCATCTTCCGATATTCCTGCAAAACCTAAAATTATTTTGGGTGGAGTTTCAACTTCTTTCTCGATTGAATAAGAGGATATTGGATAAATTTTAATATTACCGTCTGCTGCCCTTTCAACGAGTTCTTGCTCTGTCATACCATTTCGAACAACAATGACAATATGTAAACCAGACTGCCCACCTATTACTGCAATCTTTTCTTGATAAGGTTTTAACAAATCAACAGTTCGATCTAATTTCCGTCGATAGATTTTTCGCATTCGGTTTAAATGCCGTTCAAAGTCGCCTTCCTTCATAAATGTTGCTAATATATGCTGGTCTATTCTTGAAACGGAACAATTGATAAAGGATAACTTTTCCTTATAAGTCCGTAATAATCGGTATGGCAGCACCATATAGCTGATTCGTAATGAAGGGATTAGCGATTTAGAGAAGCTTCCTAAGTAAATTACCTTTTCTGCCTGATCCATACTTTGTAATGATGGAATCGTTTTGCCACTATATCGAAATTCACTATCATAATCATCTTCTATTATATATCGATTATCTGCACCTAATGCCCAGTTTAATAGTTTGACACGGCGATTAACAGAAAGTACTGAACCGTATGGGAAGTGATGGGACGGCGTAGCATAAACGATATTTATCTTTGAATTCTCAATTTGCTCCACCTTCACTCCTTCCTCATCCACTTCTAAAGGATATATTTTATTCGGATAACTTTCTAATATTTGTGATATCACATGGTACCCTGGATCCTCGACACCATAAATCGCTTCATTGCCAAATAATAGGACGAGCTGCTGCAGAAGAATTTCTATTCCTGCACCAATGATAATCTCACCTGGCGAACAGCGAACTCCCCTTGCATGATACAAATAGTTTGCAATTTCTTGACGCAGCCCATATTCCCCCTGCATATCACCAAGTAATAGTAAGCGATGATGTTCGCGGTCAATCGCGCTTTTCGCATATTTGCGCCACTTCGCAAATGGGAAATTCTCAGAATCAATTCTGCTAGGATGAAAATCATATGAAAATGCCTCGTCAATTTCATGCTGTTGATTCGAGATGGTAGTGGACGTTTGCACGTATTCTAAATCCTCATATGCAAGCACGTAATATCCTTTCCGAGCCACCCCCTCAATATAGCCTTCCGCAATCAATTGATCATACGCAGTTTCCACCGTATTTTGACTGATTTTTAGGTATTCGGATAGTCTCCGCTTCGATGGTAACTTTGAATTATATGCTAAGCGCCCCTCAGCAATTTCAAGTTTAATGTACCGATACAATTGTTCATATAAAGGGACATCACTTTTTCGATTTAAATTACAAGCAAGCATTTCCAATTAATATCACCTCTTACTGACCTCATCAATATTACAAATCTGACACTTCCAACCAAGTCACTTACTTACTATAATAAGTTATATTCAGAAAAATGCAATGATTAATTCAGATTGGAGTGGAGAAATTGGTAAATACAATCGAAGCAGATACATTAAGTAAGGAATTCATTCAAATTAAAAAAGGCGGCGTCATCATGGATGTCATCAATGCAGAGCAAGCAAAAATCGCCGAGGCTGCTGGGGCGGTAGCTGTTATGGCATTAGAAAGAGTACCTTCTGATATTCGTGCTGCAGGCGGAGTTGCTCGCATGGCGAACCCGAGGATTATTGAAGAAGTAGTAAATGCCGTATCAATTCCAGTAATGGCTAAGGCTCGAATCGGTCATATTGTTGAAGCAAGAGTACTTGAAGCAATGGGTATTGATTATATCGATGAGAGTGAAGTATTAACACCAGCAGATGAAGAATTTCATTTGCTAAAAAGCCAATATTCTGTTCCATTTGTTTGCGGCTGCCGTGATTTAGGGGAAGCTGCCCGCCGAATTGGGGAAGGAGCTTCCATGCTCCGTACGAAGGGTGAGCCTGGGACAGGGAATATTGTTGAAGCCGTACGCCACATCAGAAAAGTAAATGCACAGGTTCGTAAAGTAACATTAATGAGTGATGATGAATTGATGACCGAAGCAAAAAATCTCGGTGCACCTTATGAGATATTAAAACAAATCAAACGTGACGGCAAGCTGCCAGTTACAAACTTTGCTGCTGGTGGAGTTGCAACTCCAGCTGATGCCGCGTTAATGATGGAGCTAGGTGCTGATGGAGTGTTTGTAGGTTCTGGTATCTTCAAATCTGAGGATCCTGAGAAGTTCGCAAACGCAATCGTCCGTGCTACGGAAAATTATCAAGACTACGATTTGATCGCCAAACTCTCAAAAGAACTTGGAAGCGCAATGAAGGGAATCGATATCTCTAAGCTACCTGCAGAAGAGAGAATGCAAGAACGCTAGGGTGCCTGTCTCCCACCCGAGTTTCGTCTCGTTTTGTCGATTGTTAAGTATTAGGACAGATCCAGGAGCGCTTGAGATTGATTCTCGGGCGCTTGTCTTTAAGACGGAGCACATCGAAACCGAAAAGGAAATAGGGATGCACTTTAATTTAGTGCATCTATTTATATTGCAATCCCAGCTCTCCCCTAACAGTAAAAACCTTCGTAGATATCGTCATCAACTCGACAATTTGTTTCGCCATATACTCTGGAGATGCTGAGAATCCCTCTTCAATCCAACGAATAATTAATCCTGCAATCCCATGGGAACGATAGATATATAACCATTTTGGATCTACTGTACTTCCTTCCTCTAACTCGTATTCATATTCCGTTATAAATAATTCCTCAATCGCCTTAGCCATTTTATAGCGAAAATCTACTCGGATATGATCACTTAGCAGTAATTTAAAAAGTGCTTCATTCTCAATAAAATATGTAAATAACGTGATATCCTCTGTCTGGAGATCCTTTATGTTTACCCTTTTCATTGCCCTATATGGATTCCGTATTTGAATAATCATGTCATCCAAAACGTCTTGGATAACCTCGTTAAGTAAATTTTCTTTGGTTTCAAAATTAGCGTAAAATGTGCCACGATTATAATTTGCCTGTTCAGCAATTTCTGAAATCGTAATTTGATCAAAGGACTTTTGAGAAAGCAATGTTAAAAATGTTTGTTTTAAAGCTGTCTTGGAGCGTTGAATCCTTTTATCATAAAATGCTTCCATCTCCCCATTCACCTCATTATGTATATTGGTTACAAATTTTACTAAACAAAACAGTCTATTTTGTTTAGTAATAAACATTTTAACTTTTTTGATGATTGAAGAATTGTTAATAATTTTCATATAATAAATATATAAGACTATCTTATATTGTATCTTTTATTTTAAAGGAGGTAAAATAATGACATTTCCAATATTAGAAGACAAGGTTGCAATCGTTACAGGTGCAGCTATGGGTATGGGCGAAGCGACAGCAAGACTATTTGCAGAAGCAAAAGCAAAGGTTGTCATTGCAGATTTTAACGAGGGAAAAGGGAATGAAGTAGCAGAATCAATAAAAGCTTCAGGTGGACAAGCCGCTTTTGTCAAAGTAGATATCTCAAAATCTGCAGACGTACAGGCAATGGTGCAATTCGCAGTTGATACATTCGGCAGATTGGATGTAGCAGTAAATAATGCTGCACTAACTCCAGATGACAAGCCAGTGGCAGAATTTGATGAGGATTACTGGAACCGCTTAATATCTGTGGACTTAACTGGTACTGCTCTTTGCTTGAAATATGAGATTAAGCAATTAGAAAAGCAAGGTAATGGTGGTTCGATTATTAACATTTCATCTGTAAGCGGATTCCGCCCACAACCAAAAAACATTGCATATGTTGCGGCAAAACATGGCGTGGTTGGTATGACGAAAGTTGCAGCAATGGAATATGGTCCACAAAATATTCGTGTTAACTCCGTAGCTCCAGGAGCAATTGATACTCCGATGCTTCGCGGTGCATTAGAACAATTTGGTTTCACAGCAGAAGAATATGCTCCACAATTAAGCCTATTGAACCGCTTCGGTGATCCAAAAGAGATTGCTCAAGCAAGCCTATGGCTAGCTTCTGATGCATCTTCTTATGTTACAGGCACAACAATACATGCCGATGCGGGTTATACTTCACGATAGAAAGAACAGGGATACGAATCTTTATTGATTCAGTATCCCTATTTTTAGATTATCACTTATCACTAATAAACTGTTACTCACGTTATTTTTTTCAGTTCTCCTGCTTTCCTCTGATATATGTAGCAAGCAGCATAAAAACAATTAAATAACATATTAAAATGACAAAGCTCTTCCAATCAGGAGCGTTACCAGATATGATTTCCCAAGCACCACTCGCAAAATGATAGGATGGCAACCACTCTGCGGCATTTTGCAGCAATTCAGGAAATGTCTGGATTGGCATCCACATCCCTCCTAAAATAGCTAATGCCAGATAAATAATATTACTGACACCACCAGCAGTCTCGACCTTTTTCATTGTTCCTACCAATGAGCCTAATGCTAAAAAAGGGACGGAAGCGATTAGTATCCATAATCCAGAGAATATCCACTGACCAATTGTCAGTGAAACCCCATTAATGAGAAAGCCTGCGATAAAGACAATGACGATGGACAGCAAGTGCATCATGAGTTGACCAAACATTTTTGATGTGAAGTATGCCCAAGAAGGAAATGGAGTAAGTTTCATGAATGTAGACCAGCCTTCTGTCTGCTCTTGTACCATACGAATGCCAAAGTTCATAATAGCAGAGCCCATTACACTAAACGTCGTCATAGACATTAAGTAATACGCTTGCCACTCGTCTTGGTCTGGTACACCGGTGTTTACGATATTCGTAAATATAAAATAGAATAATATCGGCATGAATAATGTCCAAAATACAAAATATGGATTACGGAAAATGCGCAACAACTCAAACTTACATTGGGTCATGATCGCATTCATCTTAAATTGCCTCCTTGCTTTCCGTTGTTAAATGTTCAAATACTTCCTCTAAACGACCCTGTTCAATAGCAATATCCTTTGCATCAACCCCTTGACGGAAAATTTCCGCTAGTACTGCATCCGTGTTGCTAGTTACAACGTAAATCCGGTCGTCTTTTTCATAGCATCTAATGACGTCATCAAAAGATTGCAGCAATACGATAACTTCTTTGTCGTCTGTTTGAAAGGATACACTTCGAGTAGCAATGTTACGCTTGATATCATCTGGTTTCCCATCAGCAATTATTTCCCCGTTATTAAAGAGAATAATTCGTTCTGAAAAATCATCCGCCTCTTGAAGATAATGCGTCGTAAATATAATTGTTTTCCCTTGTAATTTTAAAGTTTCAACTCTTTCCCAGAATTTCCTTCTAGCAGTAATATCAAGTCCAACAGTTGGTTCATCAAAAAATATTAAGTCAGGATTACCCGCAAGCGCAAGTGCAAATCCCAATCTTCTTTTTTGCCCACCTGATAACTTATTCGCCCGTTTTTTTAATTCATCCTCTTTAAATCCTGTTAATGCTATAAGCTCTTCCATAGAAAGTGGCGAAGTATAGTAACTCCTAAACATTTCAATGACTTCCCGGACCTTCAGCATATCTAGGACACTAGTCTCCTGCAACATTGCCCCAATTCGATTACGTACGGCAACTTCTTTGGGACTTTTATCAAAAACCTTAACAGCTCCACCGGTTGGTTCCATTAAGCCAAGCATCATGGAAATAGTCGTTGTTTTCCCGGCACCATTTGGACCTAAAATAGCTACTGTCGTTCCCTTTTCAATTGCAAGCGAGACACCATTAACTGCTGTTTTCTTGCCAAATTTTTTTGTTACTTGGTCAAACTGTACTATATTCTCCACTCGTCCACCCTCCATAATTATTATAATTTAATGTTAACACAGAATTTTCAAATAACAAATAGGGAATATACTGAATAAAGGTACAACTATTAGTTATAGCATGTACCCACTTCATTGATCATTACCAATAATCAATGAACCATTCTCTAATTTGGATTGTTAGTCGAATGAATGTCGTTAGATTGTACCTCAATGGGGGTTTTCTTTATGACTAATACCGATGGCAGTGAAGTTTTTAGAGGCCTTATTATGGTAATTCTCTCCATCAGCAATTTTGCACTATTTTCTTATACCTATTGAAATACATATTTTCGCGTGAAAAAGCGTTAGCTTGTTAGACAAGGCTTATAAAACTAATTCTGCCTAGCTCAAAAAGAAGATAAAACAAATGGTAAAAAAATTAATATTACAGACACTAGTACTAGTGTCAAAGAAACCTTTTTTGATAATTTATTTCTGCCATTTCCTTTATACCACCCTGAAAATTGCAAATTATTCCGATATAAAACGAAGATCGATACGAATATAGCGATTGCACCAAGCCACGAATACGATTCCACCTTCTCATTCATTGAGTAAATGTTTCCGATTACCAGCCAACCTAACCCACCAAGTATACCGATGATAATAATGACACGAAGTAATTCTAATAATGTTCTCACAACCTTATCCACCTATCCTCGGAAACCTTATTTTTATCGCATTAGGAGATTTACTCCCCTAAATCCAATAACCACTTACGCAATTTAGCTTTCGGATAGTAAACCTTGCCGTTAATCATTATGTGCGGAATGTCTGAATGCTCTTGGATTAAAGATTTTGCATCTTCCTTCGATATCCCCATAAAATAATGTACATCATTTTCCTTAATTAGTTCATGCTCGTCATCAACATCCAAGGAATCGAGGAGCGTTTTCCCATCTGAGTTTTTAAAATTTCTTAATCCATCCCCAATACAGTAACCAGCGATAGCCATGCCTATTGCAAGCCAAATAAAGTCAAATTCCATGGTGCTTCCTCCTAGTAAACGATAGTTTAATATCAATCTTTTCTATCAAATATTATACGATATCTAACTTACATATCGTATAACTATAAATCTCCTAATCGAACAACTTTTCCATTTGCCGCATCCACACCATATTGACAATCTAATTTCCCACATAATACATATTGTTTTTGTTCAAAATCATAAACATAATAAGGTTTCAGCTCTAGCAGATGTTGAATTTTTTCATATGCATCTTCTTTTACTATTGTCACTTTCTCAGCTTCTTCAAATTCCTCAAACATCGCCAACATCGGTTTATTATCAATATAATTCAATACTTTGAAGCGCTTTGCATCAATTATGATTGTTATTTTCCTTTGAAATATATGATTATTTTGATGAGCAGCTCTCAGAGTGGCGTGTATATAGCCTTTATCACGATGTAATGTTTTCAGCTTCCATTTTCCGGAGTCATCCGCGTATTCCCGACGTAAAAAATCGTTGACCGCGATTATACATTTTTCTTGCTCTTGCTCTGTTATCGGAAATGAATCAGGGCTTCGTTCATTAGAAATTGCTTGTGCTGCAGTTACTTCTTCCGTCCAATTTATCTTTAATCCGTCAAACGGTTTATCAAGTGGATTATCCCAGTACAAAGATTCATTCACTTTTAAATATGACCTTGCATTTACAATAAACTCAAAGGGTATTGTAGATGCTTGATTATCATTCGTGATGTAAATTTCCTCTATTCCATAAACAGGAATGAATCGCTGATGTTCATGCGAAGGGACTTCAATCAATTTTAATTGTTCTTTCACTATCGGGGTTACATCTCCAAGGGTGAGAGAAAAAACGTCCCCTTTTATCATTTCTTTAGCAGGAAATTGACCATGTATCGCGAACAATGTGAGCCTGCCTTCTTGATCTGATCTTATCTCAATAAAACCATAGGGAGAAACAGCAACCCCATCAATACATTCTTTAAAGTACAATTCATCCTCCACTTCTTTATGAAATTCGAACTGTTTGCCGTACGTAATTCTAGCTTCCTGTTCAATCCATTTTATTATCTCTTCCCTGTCATACTTGTTAAACTTAATCCCATTTGCAAATGACTTACCGCCTACGAAAATAACACTTTCTATCATAAGACTATTCAGTTCAATATCAATAACCGCTGTACCTTCTGGGTTGGAATCCTCATCTTCCGTCTGCTTTTCATGATTTGGAAACCATTCCATATTTAAGGTATAGGTAGTCTCATTAAAAATGTTTACATTTCTCTTAAGGCTCTGTCTCGCTAAATAATAATTATCCAATCCAAATTTTAATTTTGTAGAATCGATTAATTCTTTTATTCTGGTATCCATTCATTTCACCTCGGGATTCACTTGAAGTAGTCACTTTAATACAAGATGTTTCTAATTGATAATTTCCATTATATAGTTCCTTCTAAATTTTACCATATATTTCAGATAGTAATAATCTGATTGATTATTTAACGAATCGGACATTAAAAGTCATCCTAGAAATCTTTAACAAGTAATAAAAAGCAGTTGCATGAAGGATAAATAACAGCAGCTATCACTACCAGTGAAAAATCCTTTAATAAACTAGCGATATAGAACGTATACATTTTACAGTTGTTTATTTTTCTCTACGCCTTAAGACTTAGAGAAAAATATATCTGCCGCATGATTTCAATCATAAGTAAATTATATATTATAAATTTGTAAATATAGCGAATTGATAGATAAGTATTGATATACTTAGAAAGCTAAATTGACAAATTCAGTTAAAGATGGGAGAAGAGCGGTAATGTTGAAATCAATTATTCGATTCAGTATGAAAAATGGAGTGGCTTTATTACTAGTTGTTTTACTTATGGTCGCTGGCGGTATTTATGCTTTAAAGGAAATTAATATTGAGAAGTATCCTAGTGTAGATATTCCATATTTAACAATTGTTATTCCGTATCCAGGAGCTTCACCTGGACAGTCCATGAAGGAGATTGGTGAGCCTGTTGAAAGAGAACTTCTAAATCTAGATGGAGTAGAAAATGTATATACAGACGGAGTAGCAAATGCAGTATATGCAACACTCGAATTTGATATGTCTACAGATATGGAGGAAGCGGAGCAAACAGTAAGAGCAAGTGTCGATAAGATTCAATTACCTGAATTAGCAGAAGATCCGTTGTATTTTCTATCAGGACCTGAACCCGATCCAACCATTTTCTCAATGGGTATATATGCTGAAGAAAATCAGGGGAATGTTCAGCAGTATGTAGAAGAGGAAATTATTCCAAGAATTGAAGTTATTGAAGGGGTAAGTGAAGTTATAGTAGGCGGTACAGGAGATCAAACCGTTTCGATCCGACTTTTGCCAGATGAACTTAAAGAAAAAGGAATTACGCTTGAAGATGTAAAAACAGCAATATCTGCGAATAATTTGACAATCCCAACTGGAGATATTTCTTTTGGAGATGAAGTACTCCCAGTTCGTGTGAGTAAAGAGTTGGAATCTGTCGCGGATGTTGAAAACATTCAATTATTCACACAGAAGATAACATCGCCAACAGCACCGCCAGAACTTGAAACCGTTCGTTTAGGCGATATTGCTAACATTGCCTATGAAAATGAAAACACAAGTAATATTACACGTATTAATGGAGAACCCGGAGTCAGCTTCGGGATTATAGCAAAGGGTGGCGCAAATACTGTAGAGATAGTTGAGCAAGCAAGAGAGGAAATCGAAACAATTAAGCTCCCAGAAGGCTATAAAGCTGAAATACTTAGAGACCAGTCCATCGAAATTGAAGAATCGGTATATTCAATGCTTCGCGAGGCATTACTTGGTGCATTGATGGCTGTCGTTGTTACATTACTATTCTTAAGAAATATTCGCTCTACTATTATTGCAGTTATTTCCATTCCTTTATCCATACTGTCATCCTTAATGTTAATGAATGCTTTAGGATATACTTTAAACATTATGACACTTGCAGGGATAGCTGTTGCAGTTGGTAGGGTTGTAGATGACTCAATAGTGGTCATTGAAAATGTGTTCCGAAGAGTAAGAACATCCAAGGAACGAGATGAAGAACTAGTCGAAGAAGCTACTAGGGAAGTAGCATCTGCCATTACTTCATCGACAATTACAACAGTTGCTGTATTTTTACCAATGGCATTTGTACCCGGAATCGTAGGAGGATTCTTTAAACCACTTGCATGGACAATCGTAATTTCACTTTTGATTTCTCTTGTTGTTGCAATTACAGTCGTACCGCTTATGTCAAAAACATTTCTATTAAAAATGAAACCTAAGGAACATAAAGAAAATACATTACAAAAAGGATACCGGAAAAGTTTACAATGGGTATTAAAACATCGATTCGTTACTTTAACAATAGCATTAGTGCTGTTAGTTGGATCTGTTGTACTCATTGCCCCCGGACTAGGTACTACCTTTTTACCACAGGAAAAGACGAATAATTATGATGTCGGAATTACAATGGCAAAAGGAACATCCCCAGAATTGACAAATGAAGCGGCAAGTACTGTGGAAGAAATATTACTTACAAGTGAAGAAGTGGAACTAGTTAATACGAATGTACATGGAGAAAACGAGAATGCTTCCATTTCATTTGTTGTTAAAGAATCGGTTGGTGATGTAGAGGTTTTTGTGAAAGATTTACGTGAGAAATTTGAGAAGGTTCCCGATGTTGCTTCTATTTCTTTAACTGGTGTAGGCGGGCTTATTGGTGGAGCAGAGAATCAATACGCACTTGTAGTAAATGGCGCTAACTCCGAAGATATTAAAACGGCAAGCGAGCAAATTGTTGCTAAATTACAAGAAGTCGATGGAATGGCGGATGTAACCTCTTCACTAGAAGGAGAAGAGCCTGAGATTGAAATGGATTTAAATGAGGATAAACTAGCGGATCATGGTCTTATGCCTGCTATGGTTGGTCAGAGCCTGCGATCACTAATTAATGGAGACGTCGTTACAACGATGACGTTGGAAGAGAATACTACAGATGTTGTACTCGGCTTAAAAATGGATGAAGTAGCTTCCCTTGAGGAGCTGGGTGAACAAGAAATTAACAATGTCATGGGTATACCTGTTGCATTACAAGAAATTGGTGAACTGAAAGAGGTTAATAATCCAACTGCTGTTTCCCATCTAAATACAAATGAATACGTAATGATTACTGGACTGATTACAGATTCAAACACTGGTGATGTTGCTGGCAGAGTGGATGAAGCGATTTCTAATTTAGATTTACCAGATAGTGTCAGCTACTACGAAGAAGGTACATCAGAAGTCATGGCTGATGGTTTTAGAGACTTAGGGCTTGCAATCATCGTCAGTATTTTTCTAGTTTATCTCGTCATGGTAATTGCATTTGGGGAAGGAAAAGCACCATTTGTCATCCTGTTTGCTATTCCGTTTTCTGTTATCGGATCTCTACTCGGACTATTTGTGATGCAAGAGCCAATCGGAATGCCCGCGATGATTGGGCTGCTCATGCTGAATGGAATTGTAGTAACGAATGCAATTGTTCTAGTTGATAAGGTACAGAAAAACGAAAAAATTGGAATGACGAAGCACCAAGCATTAATCGAAGCCGGTGTAGTTCGAATACGCCCAATATTAATGACGGCAATTGCTACAGTTGGTGCCTTAATTCCAATGGCAATTTCGAGTGAAGCTGGGATCGTTTCTAAATCACTAGCAGTTGTAGTTATTGGTGGGCTTTCCACTTCAACAATACTAACTCTTTTTATTGTACCAGTACTTTATAGCATATTTAATCGTGAGAAAAAAATCAAAGTTGAAGAGGAACAACAATTGAAAGTTATGTAGAAGGGAAAATAGTGGTGAGGGGGTATATTTTGCTTGAAAGTTGAACTTATTGAAAACTTGATGTTAAGTTCATTCTTCACTAAAAAATCGGTATTAGGCAGCTTGATCCTAGTACCGATTTTTTTCAGTAATTGAGATTAATAAATGATAATTTCAGATTAAAAATGGAATGGCCAATTTAATATATTCTTCTGGCGATACCTTCTTACCACTTCTTCTCCATTCAACAGAAGCTCCATAGATCCCCCAGCTTAACATAACAGCAGTGACCTTAAGAGATTGCTCATCTTTGGTTGGATGTTGATTACATAACAACTTGTAAAAGACAATTTCAAGCTGTTCCCTAATAATACGGGCGATGGTATCTTCGTATCCCCTATGACAACGATTAGATAGTGACTTCTGGAAATTTGTGATTGCCATGAAAATACTAACAATTACTTCTTCATTTAACTTTTCATTCTTATAAAACTCACAATCCAAGTTGACTAACAATACTTCTGACAATACCTTTTCCAGCAAGTCATATATATCTTCAAAATGATAATAGAATGTGGCGCGATTAATCATCGCTTCTGTTGTAATATCCTTAACGGTAATATCCTTGAATTCCTTTTCACCTGAAAGTTCCATAAATGAATCCATAATTAATTTACGAGTACGTAAAATTCGTGGATCCGTCTTTGGCTGAGTCAATTACAAGTCCCTCCTACTTTTTTAAACAATTTCTTCAATATGTTGTATAAACGACAAATTTGATGAACTATCGGTATGTATGACCTTAATTATGTACTAGAATTTAATTGTAAAGCAAATAATTTATATTTCAAAGCGATGTTTGATAAGCATGCTTTGTAATACACATTACAGGGGGAATTAAATTGGTTAAAATCGGTATTATTACTGGAAGCACAAGAGATGCACGAGTGAATATACAAGTGGCAGAATGGGTGAAATCAATCGCAGATCAAAGAACAGATGTTGAATTTGAATTGGTGGATATTAAAGATTATAATCTGCCAAGATATAATGAGTCTGTACCTGCTATTATGACACAAGATTATCAAACTCCAGAAGCAAAAGCTTGGTCAGAAAAAATCAGTGAGCTTGATGGGTTTATTTTTGTCACTCCGGAATATAACAAAAGTATTACTTCAGGTTTGAAAGATGCTATCGATTATTTATATGTCGAGTGGAATAATAAAGCAGCTGGAATCGTAAGCTATGGTTCTACTCTTGGAGTTACAGCAGCTAATAATTTGCGTCTAATTCTAACTGTACCAAAAGTTGCAACAGTAGGCACTCACCCGGCACTAAGTCTCTTCACAGACTTTGAAAATATGACAACCTTTAAACCAGCACCTTTCCATGAAGAAACAGTTCAAACTATGTTGAATGAGGTCGTAGCTTGGTCTACTGCATTGAAAACAATCAGAAACTAATTGCAAAATGTTATTTAAGCAAGGAAGATTTACTTTTACCACAGGCGCATAAGATGTTAATCATGCTTAAAAGGGAACTCTCAAAACAAGAGGTTCCCTTTTTTTGATAAAACTACACAAAACAGCCAAGAGTACATTTCACTCCAAAATCAATAAAAGCTTCTGAACAACCTATCCCATATAAACACTATCACATGTACCAGGCAATGGTTCATAGAAACAATGATTTTTGAATTGACCAGTAAAAGGCTGGTCGTACCATGTTGGTGGACACGGTCCATATGGATTAAAGTACCAAAGAGCATATTTCGCTGGGTGTTCTCGCCAAGATTCCAAATTCCTTCTTGCTAATCTTCTTTCAGTATCTCTGGCTCTTTGATAAAACACATTGCCTTTTTGAACCGCTTCAAAAGAGTAATTTCCTCCTTGTACCTGAAAAATGACATCTTCAATTGTTCTCACATCTTTAAAGTCAATACAGTCAGCTACAGCACGATTAACAATAACATTTCCGACATACAGCATTCCTTGTACTCCTTCGCCTTCAGCCTCTGCTCTCATCATCCTTGCCATTAAATCAACGTCCGCCTCTCGGTACGGTACTCTTGCCATATTTTCACCTCCAGAATATTGTATGTTATAAAACTTTCATTCATGTCCTAATTGAAGATAAAAATGCTATATAGATTTTAATGTATTTACATAAAGCGAACATTATTCCATTCTTTTTATGTATTTATTCAACTATTCTGTCCTATTGGTATTGGTGCATATTACTAATACTTTACCGACATGAATTTGTTGTTTTGTTTATTATTAATTCTCCTCTTAATATATTTTAGTTTCATACCGATTGATGTTATAATTTTCACATTGCATTCTCATGTAATATATCTAAGAATGTAAGTCAATAAATAAAGTGCAATCGGAGGCGTATTGTTTGAAGCTGACAAATCAAGAGTTGAATATTCTAGCGATATTGGATGAAAATCACAATGTTTCTGCCAAGTCCATTGCAATGCAGCTAGAAATGACCGAAGAAAACGTATATACATTGATTAAGAAATTAGAAGAGGAAAAAATCATTGTAAGCTACCCTACACTGATTGACTGGAACAAAATTGAAGGAAAAGAAACGATTGTTGCGATGATTGATGTTAAAGTGACACCACAACGCGGAGTTGGTTTTAATGAGATAGCAGAGCAAATTTACCGCTATCCGGAAGTACGTTCGCTTTATCTGATGTCAGGCACATATGATTTATCGGTCACAATTGAAGGAAAGACCATGCAGGAAATCGCCCTGTTTGTTTCGAATAAATTAGCAACCATTGAAAATGTGGTATCTACGACAACTCATTTCATGCTAAAAAAATATAAACACGATGGAGTCATTATTGACGGGAATGAAGATAAAGACCGGAGAATGGTGGTTTCTCCATGAGTATCGATTATCAGCAGTACCTATCCAAAACAGCAATTGGACTTGAACCATCTGGAATCCGCAAATTCTTTGATTTGGCAGCAACTATGGATGACGTTATTTCACTGGGGGTTGGAGAACCCGATTTTATTACTCCATGGAATATTCGAGAGCTTGCGATTCAAGCTCTGCGGGAAGGCCAAACAGCCTATACAGCCAATGCAGGATTACTGGAACTTCGTCAGGAAATCTCCAATTATTTATATAAGAGATTCCTCGTTGAATATCAGCCGGAAAATCAGATAATTGTTACGGTTGGAGCCAGCCAGTCCTTAGATCTTGCATTCCGAGCAATCATAAATTCTGGAGATGAAGTATTAATCATCGAACCTGCCTTCGTTTCCTATGCCGCACTTGTAACAATGGCCGGTGGAGTTCCAATCAGAGTCGAAACAAGCGCAGATAATGGCTTTAAGGTGACACCTGAGCAGATTGAAGAAGTAATTACTCACAAAACAAAGGCTATTCTTTTATGTTCGCCAAATAATCCGACAGGCACAAGCCTGAATAGAGACGAACTGACAGCAATTGCATCCGTCGTTGAAAAACATGACCTGCTAGTTGTTTCCGATGAAATCTATGCCGAACTGACATATGATCAGGAATTTACCAGTTTTGCGGCCATTCCTAATATGTATGAACGAACTATATTAGTTAATGGATTTTCTAAAGGATTTGCTATGACAGGCTGGCGCTTAGGTTTCCTTGCTGCACCACAGGAATTAATCAATGTCATGGTAAAAATTTATCAATATACCACGATGTGTGCACCAACCATGCTGCAAATGGGAGCAATTGAAGCTTTACGTAACAGCTCCGAGCAAGTTGAGAAAATGCGGCAGAACTACTGGAGACGACGGAATTATATCGTTCAATCACTTAATCAGATTGGGCTGGAGTGCCATACCCCAGGCGGAGCGTTCTATGTTTTTCCATCGATTAAAAAATCCGGGTTGACATCAGAGGAATTTGCACATGGCCTGCTTCAGCAGGAAAAAGTAGCGGTTGTTCCAGGCAATGCATTCGGTGCATCTGGTGAAGGCTATATCCGCTGTTCCTATGCTGCTTCCATTGAACAGATAGAGATCGCGATGAATCGAATTGCTCGTTACATGGAATCTCTCGCGAGAACGGAAAATGCTGCATTGGAAATAGCAAAATAAACAACAACCACACTATCGTTTACCATTCTCAGTGTCGTCCATCCATAAGAAGATGATTCACTTGATAAAATTTTACAGAATAATATAAATATAAAAATACGACTCAGAACATGACTGAGTCGTATTATTTATTTTCTGTATAAATAGTTACTTACAATCGTGATTTGCTTGTTTCTGTTTCAGCTACATGTTTGACTCGTTCCAGGAATTCAACGACCACTTTATCAGATGCAAAGATTAAAAAGACTTTCACAAACCATTTTAATGGACGATTAGTAGTTGTATATTTCAAGTATGTTTTGTTTTCATTTAGCTTTTGTAATTCATAAAAAGCAGTAATCTCAAACATATTGGCAAGTGTAAAACCGATTTTCATCTTTTTATGGTCTTGTTTATTCAAATATTCCAGTGTTTCCACATCATATTCTTCAATTCGTTTACCTTCCTTATATTTTTGATGATAGACACTACCAACAACTTCTTCTGTTATTTTTAATGGCTTCTGATCAACGACCTGGGGCATGATTTTTTGCATTTCTTCCAGCGATCCGCCAAAATAACTCCACACCTGTTCAATTGGAGCATTTATTTCTATATCCCTTGTCCACTTTTTCATGATAATTCCTCCATCAATCCTGTTATCAGAGCAAGCTTTTCCTAAAATGAATGTACATTATTAAATCATTCATGTCATTATAAATG
Source organism: Oceanobacillus chungangensis (assembly GCF_003369565.1). Lineage (GTDB taxonomy): Bacteria > Bacillota > Bacilli > Bacillales > Amphibacillaceae > Oceanobacillus > Oceanobacillus chungangensis. Next base: position 89,663 of record NZ_PIOD01000014.1, read on the forward strand.
CTTTATCTACGACTTGAAAAAGAAGCTCAAACTAAGCACCACAGACTTGTATGCAGATTTGATTTCATGCTTTTTTATAAAAAAACAAAACTGCAAAGTGAGAGCAATTACTCTCTACTTACACAGTTTTGTTTGCTTTTCAGACTAATTGATTACCTAATTTCTCATCAAGTCGAATCAAGTCTATTGTAGTTAAATTCACACTTCCGTATTATTGTATTGTAAATAATGCTATTTTTCTCTCTTAAACAGCTAACTCAATACGATTTCCAGACGGATCATAAGTGATATATCTTCCATCTTCTTCTGTAACGGGTGCTCCAATGTTTTGCAAGTTACCGATTGTTTCCTTGACTGCTTCTTCATTAGGATAAATGAGTGTGTAAAATTCCATACCTACACTATTTTCTGATGGCTGTGGTGCTCCTACTCCATTCCAAGTGTTCACCCCAATATGATGGTGGTACTTCTCAGTTGAGAGAAATAATGCCTGTCCTCCATAGCGATTGACCACATCAAACCCTAGGCCCTTCACATAGAATTCCTCTGTTTTAGTTAATTCCGATACATGTAAATGAATATGCCCCATTACTGTCTTTTCTGGAATTCCCTTCCAATGATTTTCTGGAACAACATTTTTTAATAGAGTTTCAAAATCCAATGGATCTACTGCCATTGCCACTTCTTCGCCATTCCAATTCCATTCAGAAGGATCTCGATCGATATAAATTTCAATTTCATTCCCATCAGGATCGTGTAAGTACAATGCTTCACTGACAAGATGGTCCGATGATCCAAAGCGAATGCCCTTATTTGTTAAATGAACGACGATATTCGCTAAGTCTGACTTTTTTGGTAACAGTAGTGCGAAATGATACAAACCAGTTGTTCTTCCTTGTTTTGGTACGACATTTTCAGGTTGTTCTAGTGATAAGATACTTGTTTTTCCATCTGTTGTGAGCTTTGCTGTTAACGATGTTCGTTCTAAAATATCGAATCCAATAATTTCTTGATAAAATTTCAATGATTGCTCTAAGTTGGTTACTTTAATTTTTACATGTCCAACGAAAGTCGAGGGTTTTTTGTGAAATTCCATAATCCTTCTCCTAGTTGTTATTTGAGTTAAATAATTTTTGATCTAAAGATAATACCGATTTATTAGCTAATACAAAGTAAATCGACATAGCTAGTAATGCAAGTTCCAGTTCATATCCTGCCATTTGACCATTTCCAAGGAAGCCAGCTGAAAATTTTGCTGTAATAATAGCTCCTACCATAATCAGTGCAAATAATATAGCAATGATTCTTGTTCCAATTCCTAAAACTAATGCAATTCCACCTATTACTTCTATTATACCAATAACATATGCAAGGAATCCAGGAATACCAATGCTATCAAAAAATCCTACTGTATTTGAAATTCCACCTTGGAATTTTGATAATCCGTGAATGAAGAATGTAAGACCTAATACTACCCTTAAAATAGCTTTCCCAATTTCATTTTTATTCATTTCTTTAACTCTCCTTTTATTTATTAATTACTTTATGTAACTTAGTTTATGATGGTAATTATATTTTGTCAAGTAAGTAACTTTTTATTTATAAATAGATAAAATATTGTGATATACTATCATAAAGAGGTGAGGTAAGTGACGCAACCAACAATTTGTCCAAAGTTTGAGAAAGCCATCTCATTAATTAGTCAAAAATGGACTGCATTAGTTATTTATCAGTTGTTATTAGGAACACATCGCTTTAATGAAATTCAATCTTCAATTGGTATAAGTGGGAAAGTTCTATCCGATCGCTTAAAGGATTTAGAAAATCAAGGAATCGTTAAACGTGAGGTAATACCTGAAACACCAGTAATCATCGAGTATTCACTTACAAAAAAAGGACGGTCCATGGAGCCCATCATACGAGACATCGAGAAATGGTCACAGCTATGGGTAAAAGGGGAAACTGAGTTATCCTAGATTGGATAGAGAATAAACAAATCTCTAAAGACATCAACAGAGACATTTCGTATTGAAATGACTTTTGTTAATGTCTTTTCTGATTTATTGAATAGATTATAATAGACTTTCTTCCTTTTTTCCTTACCTCTATCAATCGCGCTTATTATTGAGGACAAATACCGATGGATAAGGTTATTGGTGCTGCGATAGAAAACATACTGAAAGAAAATAGGACGCAATCGTATTCGATTCGTCCCTATAAATAATAATTTTTGATTGTATAAACAGCTATCCATGTTCAATTTTATTAATTATTCACATGAAAAAGCTCATAATAACGTTCTTTATCCAGTCCTTCTAATTCCAAATCGAGATCAAACCACTTCAATGATTCTTGACTCATTTCTCCAATAATAAAAGGTATATCGTTTTCCATCGATACTTTCTCCATATCCATCGTTTGCTCTAATCCAAAGACTGACATTATTGGAAAATGGTAAACCACTTCATTTTTTTGATTATTAGTTTGAAAGGTCATTTTCCAAGCAAACCTTGTCTCATCGCTAGTACTGGATAATCTTGCATAATGGACATAGGGTTCCACATAAACACTTTCAATCTCTTCATAAGAAATAATATGCCTTTCACCTTTCCAGTTGCTGCAAACCAATCCCTTTTCTTCATGTATTCCCCGATAATCAGAGAACATGAAATAATTGAATCCAATTAAGAAAATAATGGTTACGATAATCAATACATTTAATAATCCTTTTCGCTTTAAATCAGGATTAAGAAATCGACCAGCAAATAGAGAGATAAGAATCATAAAAACAACGAGAGACAAATCCCCTAGTGAACCTGATGTAGGTTGATAAATAATAAACTGTTCATCTACAAATGTATTTTCCTTAAGATCATTATAATATCCATATAAATAGATTAATAGCGGAAAAATAAAAAAGAAAAATATGTAGATTGATACCCAACGCTTTCCTCTATATTTAAATTCAGACTTTGATGTTCTGATTATTTGACCACTGATAAAAAGTGGAAGACTAATAATCCATAAGATTATATTGGATAAAATAATATCCTCTTGAAAGAGTAATGCACATCCGAGGGCAAGTACCAAACTAAAAATAATGATTACTATCCCACAAAGCTTTCTCATTCTACCACCCCATGTTTAACGCTATGTAATATATATTTTTTCTTTTTACATTTTCTATTTTTCTTTAAGGTTTGCCTAGTTAATCCAATGAGATGGTGGTTGAATGTGATCGGGTAATATCGTTTTATCGTTGCCTTTAGCTGAATTAATTTGCATTTGAGTTAAAAACATACTTGTAGAAAGATCCGCACCACTTAAGTTTGCATCACGCAAATCAGCTCCAATAAAATCAACACCTCTTAGATCTGAATTTCGTAAATCTGCAGCAATTAAATAAGCTCCTCTTAAATCACTCGTTCTTAAATCTTTTCCTTGTAAATTTTTACCGATCCAATCAACACCTCTACATTGTTCTTCTATACTAATCGAGGAATCTTTTGAACTTAGTTCATTTCGGATGTATTCGCTTGTTTCTAAAAGTAGCTCGTTTACCGGTAGTCGACAAGTCGTAATATCTAGTGACAAAATGCTATCTGCCTCCATATCACTCAATCCTTGTAACTTCTCTAATTGTTTATTTAATTTATCCTGCAATGAAGGTGAGATATTAAAAGTTAAAGCTTCCGCAATAAATGCAATCATTTCATAAAGCTGTTCCATGATAGGAAATACGCTAAACATTTTTTTAGAGATTTCTGGATGTTCTTGCCAATTTTGACCACTGAAAGTATCTTGAGAAACTTTTTGTCCAGCACCTAAACAATCAAACACTGTACATCCCTTGAATCCTTTATCCCTTAAATTCTTATGTATTTTACACCGAAAATCCCTCTGTAAGTTAGAACAAGGTGTCCCAGCAGGTTTATTTATCGCAAAGTCACTTGATGCTACAATATTAAGCGCAGTACAACAAAGTCCAAAGCATTTAGAACAATCCGCTTTTAAACTTTCTCTGATGTTCTTGGCTGTTTCACTATGCATTTTATAACCTCCTCAAACTACTCCTCATTGATCAAAGGTACCGATTTCCTAATTTAATTGTACACCACTGATTCACGAATCGGCTTATTAATGGAATAAGAGGATTGAATTTTCCAGTCAATTTATTAGTAATTAAATATCTTTATTGTTATTTTACAGGTTTGTTAATACTATTTGTACTACTATTTCTATAGTTACATAAAAAATCGTCCGATTTCGGAAATGCTATTTTCACGAAAACAGTGAATACTTACTTCACGTTCTGAGACTTAATAGCCTAAAATGGACTTATTTTTACCTATGCACAAATTAAATAAAACTAAAATGAATGTCTACAGACAACTATATTTCACTTTGCTGATGTCACATACAAACAAAACTTCTCCTAATCATTCCTCTCCAACTTTTCTTTCATCTAATTTTGGAAAGAAAAAAATCCCGGGTTTTTATTGAGAAGACCCGGGATTTTTTAGTTTCGCTTAGAGATTGATTTAACTTAGACATGTTAGAAGAAGAAATTCAAATTAATGTCTCCATCTTTTACTTTCCGTAGTGACTATATTATTTTCATTTAAATGATTAATTTAAAATTATTTTCTTATTGATTTCCTTGTATCACCCATCCAGCAACGGTAACAGTACGTTTCGCCTGATGCTTCACGGCACCTTCCACGTCCTCTACCATTTTACCATTTTGGTCCACTGATACACTTGTTCCATAAGGGTTTCCACCTGCACCAAACAAAACTTGATCGGTGTATCCTGGAGGTACAAGAATCGCACCCCAGTGCATCATCGAGGTATAGAGGGACAGGATTGTAGCTTCTTGTCCACCATGGGGATTTTGTGCCGATGTCATCGCACTTACCACTTTATTAACCGTTTTCCCTGAAGCCCATAACCCACCTTGAATATCTAAAAATTGCTTCATTTGCGATGCAATATTTCCAAAACGGGTAGGTGTACTAAATATAATAGCATCTGCCCACTCAAGGTCATCAGATGTTGCTACTGGCACTTCTTTTGTTGCTTCTACGGTAGATTTCCACACTTCATTTCCTTCGATAACTGAATCTGGAGCTAATTCTTGTACTTTTAAAACTTTTACCTCTGCACCCGCTTCTTTCGCTCCTTCTTCCGCCCATTTTGCTAATTGGTAGTTTGTTCCACCCATACTATAAAAAATTACAGCTAATTTTACGTTTGACATATTTTCCATCTCCTTTTTGTTTCCTGACAACTTATCAAATATATCCATATGTATGGAACACCATCATTTTTTTAACGTATAATAGTCACCTCCACTAGAACCATTTTTTCAATGGTTCAATACGTTTGTTATTCCCTTCCGGAGAGATATTATTAATACTATTTTTCAAAAGCACCCGTTCGCAAAGGAAAAGACAGTATATATGATATCGCTCTTATTTTGTGCTGCTTTAGTTGTTTACATTGCTGCACTTACAATTTCTTCGCATATCAAAAAAGAATGAACCCATTACAGGATTCATTCTATACACAGTTGTATTCACTAAAAAGTTCGGCTGATACCTGCCACGTAATAGCCCCTCATCTCACTAATAGCTTCTATATTTCTTTCCTCCTTCCCCTTGGTACTACCTATTTGTTATTCAACACTATTTAAGGAACTATTAAATTAAAGGCTACGTTCTACTATTTGTTGCACAACCTTCTCTTTAAAATCTTTGAATAGCTCACCTGTTGACTTTTCTTCTCCATATTTTCTTACATTAAGTGTTTCTTCTTTTACTTCTTTGTCCCCTATGACTGCCATGTAAGGGATCTTTTGCATCTGTGCTTCTCTTATTTTATAGCCAAGTTTTTCATCACGGAAGTCAATTTTTACTCTCACGCCTAATTGTTTCAGTTCCTTTTGAATTATTAAGCAGTAATCCAAATGATCTTTTGAGACGGGTATTATTTGTACTTGTACTGGTGCTAACCATAATGGAAAAGCTCCAGCAAAATGTTCAATTAGAATCCCAAGGAAGCGATCAATTGAGCCAAAAATTGCACGATGTATGACAACTGGACGAACCTTCTCATTTTTCTCGTTTATATACGTAAGGTCGAATTTTTCTGGCATTTGAAAATCAAGCTGGATTGTTCCACATTGATGACTTCGTTTCAAAGCATCTTTAATGTGAAAATCAATTTTCGGACCATAAAATGCCCCGTCTCCTTCATTTAATTGATAATCTATCTTTAGATTATCAAGCACATTTCTTAATGCTCTTTCAGAGATTTCCCAAAGCGTATTATCACCTAATGAATCCTCTGGACGAGTGGAAAGTTCCACCGAGTAATCAAAACCGAATGCACAATACACTTGATCAATTAAATGGAATACTTTCTTAACTTCACTTTCAATTTGATCCTCTTGAACAAAGATGTGGGCATCATCTTGACAAAATGTACGAACCCTAAGTAAACCGTTTAATGCACCACTATATTCATGACGATGAACTTGGCCAAACTCTGCCAAACGGACAGGTAAATCCCGATAAGAATAAAGATTGTTTTTATAGATCAGCATATGCCCGGGACAATTCATTGGTTTCATCGCAAATTTTGTTTTGTCGACCTCTGAAAAATACATATTTTCATGATAATGATCCCAATGTCCTGAACTCTCCCATAGCTTTTGATTCATCATGAACGGTGTACGAACTTCATCGTAAGCTGCACTGTTCTGTATTTCTCTGGAGAATTTTTCTAGCTCATTCCTTACAATTTGTCCTTTTGGCAAATAAAATGGCATTCCTGGTGCTTCCTCTGAGAACATAAATAGTTCTAATTGTTTTCCCAACTTACGATGGTCTCGTTTCTCTGCTTCTTCCAGAAAACGCAAATGTTCAGCCAAGTCTTTCTTATTTTTAAAAGCAACTCCATAGACTCGCTGTAGAACATCATTATTACTATCTCCTCGCCAATATGCACCTGAGACTCGTGTCAATTTAAATGCTTTAATAAAACCTGTAGAAGGTAAATGTGGTCCACGGCAAAGGTCAATGAATTCACCTTGTTTATATAACGTAATTTTTTCATTTTTAGGTAGACCTTTTAGTATTTCTATCTTATATGGTTCATCGTTTTCTTCAAATAATTTTTCGGCTTCCTCATAAGAAACCTCGATTCGCTGGATCTCGTAATTTTCATTAAAGATGTTATTCATCTCTTTTTCGATGGCATCTAAATCTTCTGCATTTAAACTCTGCTCTAATTTCATATCATAGTAAAATCCATCCTCAATGACAGGACCTATCCCTAGTTTCACATTCCGATATAATCTTTTGACTGCTTGTGCTAATACATGTGCTGAAGTATGACGCAGTACTGATATCCCCTCAACCGAATCCAAAGTTAGAATGGATAGACTAGTGTCCCTGTTTAATCCATAGCTCAAATCTACAAGTTGATCATTTGCTTTTCCTACTACTGCTTTTTTTCTTAAACTTGAGCTAATAGATCCTGCAACCTCTGCTACCGTAGTGCCTAGCGGAAATTCCTTTACATTGCCATCTGGAAATTGAATACTAACCATTTTTTCACTCATCGTTATTACACTCCTTTTCATTTTGTTAAATAAAAAAACACATCCATCCCTGCAATAGGGACGAATGTGTAATCCGTGGTTCCACCCAAATTCCCATAAGGCAAAAATAGCTTTATGGCTCTGGTGCTGTAACGTAGCATTGACGGCATTGAATACTCGATTCCTCAATGCGGCTCGTGAGGTGGTAAATTACACTCCTGCGTTAGGAAGATCTCAGCATAGCTTCCCTCTCTGTAAACCGTAATAAGTAACTCATGTCCTTGTCATCACAATTATTGCTATTAATTTCATGTAAAATAAAAAACACATCTATCCCTGCAAAAGGGACGAATGTGTTATCCGTGGTTCCACCCAAATTTCCATAAGGCAAAAAAATAACTTTATGGCTCTGGTGCTGTAACGTAGCATTGACGAAATCAGATACTAATATTTCACTGATACAGCTCAAAGGCGGTAAATTATTTTCCTAAGCTAGGAAGATTCCAGCTAATTCTTCCCTCTCTGTAAACCGTAAAAATAATTCATGTCCTTATCCGTGCTTTTAATTATTTTAGAGTTTTTTACATATTACAATATATTCCCAAGAATAGCAACAATCTACTTTAAATCTTTCTAGCTCAGTCATCAATGTAAGAAACAGACAAACCTGGACGACTCTTCAGCGGAAGAAAATATCACTCAAAAGGAAAATAATACCCTTTATAGTTAGATACATTTTTGAATCCTATATTTTCCGCCACTGCAATCGATGGCTTATTCGATTCCATACAATCCCAATATGGAACACTATCATTCTCCAAACAATCTTTTACAAAACGATGGGCTAATTTTTTGGCTAACTTTTTACCACGATGTTCCTCAAATGTTTCAATACCTATACAGTGTACATTTCCCACGACAAAACCTGAGAAACAAATACTCACAATTTCACTTTCATAGACAATACAATAACCAATACCATCATTAAGGAAATTCTCTATTGAAGACCAAAACTCCATAATTTTAGAGTGCAAGAATTCAATATTTTTGATTGAGTTTTCTCTGTTTTCAAGAAAGTTATTGCAGATTTTCACAACCTCATATCCTTGTTCTATATCTGACTCATAGTTACTTCTATAATCTTCTTTTTGCAACAAATAAACCCTCTGTTTCCAACTTTCTAATTTGCGATGCTCAAACAGTTTTTTAATCGTCAAATCCCATTTCTGGTGATCACCAATTCCTTCAAAGTAATCTAAACTGACTTTCTTTGCTTCTGGCATGATTACCTTATCAATAAAATAGTTTAATTCGTTATTGAATTCATCATTATTTTCATTTCCAATAAAGAAAAATCCATCATTATTCCCTAACCAAATAAGCCCAGCAGTAGGCGAGCCAATATCATCTACAAATACACGACCAGGATTAATCCCTTCAATTACTGCTTTTGCTTCTATTTGTCCTTGTTCATGTAATAAACCCTTGCATTTATAAAATTCAAATTTATGTAGTTCCGAAATCATATACTCCCCCCCTCTCCAATACCATACTCCAATCTAATATTCCGAATGTAACATCAGAAGACAAAACGAGCTAAATTTGTAATTCGCTCATTAAAGCGTGCGTATTTCCTTCAGTATCTTTAAAGAAAGCCATCCACGTTTCTGTATGCTCCATTTTCGCAACGACGTGTGGTTGGTCGATAAAGGAAACTCCTTTTTTAATCAATTCTTCAAAGGATTTTATTATATCTTCTACCTGAAAATAGATAACGGAACTTGAATTTGCAAATTCATTTTTTTCTGGAATAGTAAGAAGAAGTCGTAGCCCATTACATTCAAAGAATGCCATACTGTCTGTACTAAATAGAAGCGGTAATTCTAATACTTCTTTATAAAATTCAATTGCATTCTCTACGTTATTAATTGGCACACCGATTTGTCCTATTTTTTGAATTGCATTAGCTTTCAATATTATTCCTCCATTCATTTCATCTTAATTTTCAACGTTTGATTTGCAATTCTAATGGAAAGAGCGACCCAATATCTTTGATTATGATTTTCATATATCATCAGATTAATAGCAGGAAGTATCCAAGCATCTTTTCCACAATTGAGACTACAAAGATTAAGTAAACCAATCATACTTAATCGGCCCTTGTGTTTCTTAATTCTTCATTCTCGATCAACTATCCTGCTATCTAAAAGCAATTTAACAAGCCTACACAAAATAATACTCATTCCATAAAATAACTGGAGACATCATTTAATTACAGGGGGGGCTACTAGTTTGATTAGCAATAATAGTTCTGAAAAAGAAACTCAAAACTTTCAAACAGACAGTCAAGCCGCAAAACTTGCTATACTAGGCGGAGCACTCACTACATTTGGCGATGCAATAACTACCGTAGCAGCAATTATGGCTTTAGAAGAAGAAAGACAAGCAAATAATAATAACGATACCAAAAGACTACAAAAACAAATTGATTATTTGACTTCAGAACACGAAAAACTAAAAAGACAATTAAACAATCAAAAATCATATTTGCGTACGTAAATTAAAATATATTATTAGTCTTTTTACTAAAGCATCTTTTAGATGCTTTTTATTTTACTTGCTAATCATTATTTTTGACTTGAAACTGTAAGATTTCGTTCAATGATACGTCCCTGCAAATAATCCATTTTATATAAATATAATCGAGCATTATGTTGATTATGCCGCTCGCAATTAAACGTGGATATAGTTTTTCAGATTTATACACTTTTCTATTTAATCGAGTCCACCCTACATTGATTGTATTGATTTTGTTACTTTTGAATCCTTTTAGCTAATTTTATAAACAAATATAAAACTATTAGTGAATAAATGATAATCCAAATAAATGGAAATAAATAAAGATCCAAGACATTTTCACCATTCCAATTAATTAGTGGTGTTTGTGTACTGGTTGCCGGAGGAATTATCCAAACTATATTTTTAAGATATGATGGCAGGGCATCATAAACTCCTAGAGCTGCAAAAGAGATGATGATAGTAAGAGCTAATCCCCCATAAGAATTAATAGCATTTTCTGTTATTATTTTGCTAAATAAACTTGCAATACTAATCCCTAATATTGATAGAAAAACATGATTTACAAGGGAAACCAAACCAATTGTTAAAGTTACTGATTCATCAAACATACCAAAAATAATTGGATAGATAAAAGCATAAACAGTAAGTATAATAGAAATTAACAATACAGAAATTATTTTAGATAGATAATAACGATTCTCCCCACCTATATGAAGAACCATAAGTTGTCTTTGAACAGGTGGATCAAGTGATAATACACTAATACATAACCAAGCAGAAATAATATATAATATCATTGCCGTTACAGCATAACTATCAATAATCGGATTTGGTCTATAAGAATAATAGATCAAAATTAAAATAATAAATGTTGATATTGGTGGAAAATACTTATGAGAACGCAGATAATCATGTAAACTGAATTTTATTAATGCCTTCATAACATTCTCTCCATATCATCTAAAGTTACAGTCGATACAGCCTCAATACTTCCTTCTAATTGAAGAACTCTTGATAGAATAACATCACTGCTTTTTACCGTAACATAAAGGTATAGTTGATTGCCCTTTTCTTCCACGTGAAATATCCCATCCCACTCCTTAAAAATTGACTTATTTACATTTCTAACTATCAATAATTTAATAGATTCTTTTTCACTAGAAGCTGTCTCAGAAATACTTCCATCATGTAAATAGAAAGTGTCTTCTACTATTGATTCAAAAATATTGGATTCATGATAAGTTAACAATATCGTGGTACCTTGCTGTTTCAATTCCACTAAGATCTTCACTAATTCTTCCTGTGCTTCAGAATCAAGACCAGATAAAGGCTCGTCTAAAATCAATAGATTAGGACGATTTAGTATCGCCTGGATAAGTCCAACTTTTTGAATATTACCTTTCGATAGTTCCATGATTCGATGATTTTTCATCTTGTCTAGTTCAAAGAGAAGTAATAAATCATCAATTCTTTTTGTTAGATAGTCCTTTGCACTTCCACTCATCATCCCTATGTAATATAAATATTCACTTGGGGTAAATCGAATGTTTTTAGAAAATCTTTCGGGTACATATCCAATTTTAATATTTTTGTTAGGGTAATTAATTTCCCCTGAACTTGGTCGTTCAATACCTGAGATTATTCGTAATAAAGTGCTTTTTCCAGTTCCATTTCCACCTAGAATTGCCAAGATTTGATTTTTGTTGATTGTAAGTGAAATATTATTTAGGACATTCTTATTCGCATAGACTTTATTTATATTTTTAAGTTCAACAAGTTTTTCCATAAAACTCCCCAATCTGACGAATCGTATTGATACGTCTATTAATTAAATTCGAAACAAATAAGTCTATATCCACTCCACCTAACAAACTGTAAAACTTCTTATTTTCCAGTTCATACCCAATCTTATATCCGATTACTTTATTATCTTCCATTGCAGTAACTACTAACAACTGAGGTTTATTTTCCGCTTTATTGTTCAAATCATTGGAAGTTCCAAAAATATATTTATTCAATGACAAAATCCCATCCAAAACATCACGATTTGGCTTTGAATTAAAAATAAAATAATTAATGCTCATCTGTATCCTCCCTCATAGAGTATTCTCTAATGAATACCTCCAGACACAATACTAGCATACAAACTACACTCTTTAATTTCTTTCACTCTTGTATCCGTTAGTTGAATTAGAATTCTTCTCACTATAATTAAAAGTTATATCGGTTGACAAAATAATTTACTTGTGCTATAATTTACAGTTAACATTTTATTGTATATAATAAGATTCTCCTGGCCAGGGGAATCTTATTCTTTTATATGGGAGGAAAATGGTATGAAACAAAATGAGTCCAGCTTAACTTCCTTAGTATCAGCTTTCGGTCGAGCGTTTCACAGTAAATATGACACACCAAAAATTTTTGATGATTTTATTGCAAAAGATTTAATTTCCGAAGAAGAGTTTTCAGCTATCAGCAAGAATATGATTGATGGAATACAATTCTTTAACAAAGATATCGGGCAAAGGTATAAAGATGATCCAGCGGAAATTTTAAAATGGATTACACAAGTTCAACTTTCCCCGACTCCTTTAGCGCGCTCTGCGTATTGTGAAAAAGTATTATTTAATGAAGTTAAATTAGGAGTAAAACAATATGTCATACTTGGAGCTGGATTAGATACTTTCAGCTTCCGTTATCCAGAGATGAGCAATAGCCTAAAGATATTTGAAATTGATCATCCCGCTACACAAGAACTAAAAAAGAAAAAATTAAATGATGTTAAACTTAACATCCCTGCAAATCTTCATTTTATTTCTATGGACTTTACTACCAAGTTTTCAATGCAAAAATTAATAAATGATGGGTTCGATAACAAAAAAACATTATTTAGCCTTTTGGGTGTTTCATATTATTTAACTAAAGAGGAAAACGCGAACTTGATTAGTCATTTATTTGCCAACATTCCATCAGGCAGTTCTATTGTTTTTGATTATGCAGACGAAACACTCTTTAAAGAAAAAGGAAGGTCTAATAGAGTTGAAAACATGGTAATAATGGCTTCAGCAAGTGGGGAACCTATGAAATCAAGTTTCACTTATAATGAAATAGAGCATATGTTAGGAAAATCAGATTTACTAATTTATGAACATTTAACACCAGCTTCGATAAATGAGCTTTTCTTTAGAAATAGGACGGATTATTTATCTGCATTCGAGACAATTCATTTTATTCATGCTGTAAAGAAATAATTATCTATTTTAAGGGCCTCTTAAGATTAAGAGGCTCTCTATGAACCAATAAACTTAGAGAACAATATCCGATCTTGACCTAGGCCAGCATAATCCCTTCCTAATGAAACAGAAAACCCTAATGACTTATGAAATGAGACAGAACTCTCATTAACTGGACTGGTAATACATTTAACCTTTTCACATCCTAGGTTACGGACAGTTTGAAAAAATTGTCGATATAATTCTCTTGCTATCCCCCTATTTCTAAGTTCAGGATTAACACCAATAAAATGAATGTATCCTTCATCTGGATGTGTTTGCGAGACAAACCCAATGAGAAAGGCTGCTAATTCATTATTATCTTCTTCAACAACAAAACTAGATTGCTGAAAATGATCAAAAAATAATCGAGGCAGCAAATGCGTCATTTCACGCCCACCCCACCAATCATTGATAACATCAATTACTTTATAATAATCGTCTTCAATAACATTTCGAACTTTCATTTACAGGCTCCTTTTCAATTAGAGATATATTTCTCATCTAAATTAAATTCTCCCCTTTTTTCGTATCTGACAACTTCTCACTTCTTAAAAGTCTTTTTTTATGCAAAATATAAAGTGATCATCAGCTGACCAAACGTGCTGTTCATCAGCAACGTATCCACGCAACCATAGCACACCTTTGATTCGTCTAAGATAGAAGCCTTTCGGAAAATTTTTGTCTTCGTTTAATATCTCTGAAGCTATTGTGATGGAGCCGTATGGAGCTTGATTCCGCCGGGATGGTTTTCCTGAATAACCTTCAGCCTGATCCATATAAGCCATTCTTAGGTGAGGACCCAGTTCAAGCGGGCATAAGTTCAAATCAAGTTGATTCGCGCTATTAAAAATCTGAGTTGTAGTAGCCCCCTCTGGTAAACCAAGGTTACGGACGGTTAGCTCCACAGTCTTCAACGTATATTTTTTTGCAGAGGTCGTAAAATTATCGTCAGCGAATAGCTTTTCTCCAAGCTCGTTCATAAAAATAGAGTGTTGTTGCATTTTCTGGATAAGCTGCGGTTTGGTAAGGCCACCCACCTCGACCGTTCTAGTGATAGTTATACAATCGGGGTATAAATTCCTATTTTCGTAACTCATTCGTATTCCCTCCATTTTATGCATATGTAGCTGAAAAATTATAAATTAAATCTATCTGTGATTAATTTAGCTGCTTCTATCGCACTTAAATTAGTATTATTAATTTTTATGTAATTTTCTCTTTGAATTTCGCCCTCGTAGGAATTCAACCTATGTTTTTCCATCGTCTTCTTAAGTTCATTTTCAGACCATTCAACATTTCTTTTTGTTGGCTTATGTTCAAGTCGATGTGGAGTTTTATTTCGTTCAATTCTCTCGTCAACATCAGCTTCTAATTCTACAAAATAAACACTTGCACCTTTGGATGCAAAAATTTCACAGATTTTGTCTACATAGTCCCAATCCTCTTGCTGATCAAAAGCCCATACATAGGTGAATATCAGACCTGCCTGTTCACTCTCAGCTACTGCCCTGAATATTTCTTCCCTAAATAGATTAGATAATTTCCACATTTTTGGACTAAATCCTAATAGCGGTTCGAGTAATTCAATCGTCATATGGTTGTGGAACAACTTCAAATCGGTTATCTTTTCTATTTCCTGCCCTACTGTCATTTTCTACTGCTTGCGGCCCAAATATAACTACAAACTTCATAAACTTCCTCCAAAATCTTTATTCAAGGTTTATCTTAATAAGCCTTCTACTTTAGTTCTGCACCTTTAGTCAATAAGACTGTCGAATGGAATATCTTACTGGTATTATTAATATTCATATTCCATTTTTAAAAATTCAAATGTGCTGCCATTGGTATCTTGCATGAAGGTTTCACCATCTATAAATCCCATTTTCCTATATGCTTTTATTGCTCTCTGATTAAATTTCGCTACGGATAAAGTTAATTTTCCTGCTTCATATTCAGCTTTAACAAATTCCATAGCAGCCTTTAGAAATCCTCCCCCTTTACCTCTTCCAGTTAGATCTGGTCTCATTCCTAATTCAATGTCAAAAGTATGATTAGAAACTTTTATCATACTAAAGAAAGCGATCAGTTCATCACCACTTGTAACAGCAAACATTGAATTTCCTCGTGTACCTGGGTTTAAAAATTCATCAAAATCTTCCTTATCAGCCTCCATATCATAGAATGAATACTCACTCTCATAATGCCAGTTAAATGCGATATTTTCTGCTTGTTCTTGTGTCATAATACTAAACTCATATTTCATCCTGTAAGCCCCTATCCCTAATCGTTAAACTTGCATCACACTTTAATACTAGCATAATATTCCAAAAATAAAGTATATATTTTTATATAAAAATAGACGATTAATTTGATAATCGCCTTGTTATACTGTCGCACTATTTAACAAAAGATAGTGAATTAGTTATTTAAGAGGAAAATGATTGTAATATATGTAAATCAGTTCTAGATTTCATATTTTACATACGTACTTTATTTATATTGCAGCTTAAACCTCTCGCAAACAACGGGGATTTTATAATCAAAATCTTGGTCTATATTCACAAATTCTTCTTTAAAAAATGGTTCGTGAACTTCGCGCCAATAATTCAGTGTACGGTCACCTTCACCTTCCAAATATGCGTGCTCCTCTGTTACTTCATCAAATGGAACAACTTCTACTGAGATAGTTTCTAATATCGCAACAGCTTCGCCCTGACCGTCGAGAATAATATTATGAAGACCAACATAAGGCAAAGGCTCCTTTTCCAATGCATATAACGAATAGTTCGATGCCGTTGCTGTTTTCTTCCCTTCTACTACTAATTTTGCTAGCTCATCAGCCATTTCCTTTGAGCTTCCAAATGCCCAAGCCTCATAATCTTTTGGTGCATTCGGATTACTTTTTTGATAGTTTTCCCACATTTGAATAACGGAATCATTACTCATAAATATAAACCTACTTTCTATTAATAAATTAGTACTTTTATATGTATCTGTTCTTGTAAACTCTTTTGCGACTTAGTACAAATAGCGGATAATAATGATCCACCGTATTGCTTTTCATTCAGATTGTTAAGGATTTGAGATTATCGCTCTCTTTTCGCCTGTTCACAATGTACGTGTGATATTCACCGCAAACGGAGTTCCAACTATTTCAATTCGTTCATTTCTATCTTATCTCTTTCCCCCAATGTTTGGACAAATCGTAATAAATAGCCATCTGGGTCCATGACTAAAAACTCCTTCTGCCCTAACCATTTAGCGTTTGCCCTATACCAATTCTCTTGGATGTCCATCTTAATCGGATACTTATGCTTTCTTAGACTCTTATATAATTCGTTAATGTCACTTACCCTAATTTGAAAGTTAATTCCCCTTCCAAAAGGATATGATAACTCCCCTGTCTGCCAATAGCCATTTATTTCTTCAATCATTATTTGACAGCCATTTAGTGATAGCTTAGCGAACTTATCTTCTGGGCGTTGATACTCCATCTTGAACGGAAGAATATTTAAATAAAAATTAAGGCTTATCTTTATATCTGAAACTGATAACTCTGGTACTAGTGTATTTTCTGTAAGCATTATGTTTAACTCCATTTCCAATTTTATCAATAAATGTATTCATTGCTCAACAATACTTTGACTTTATGTAATTGGGCGACTGCCTTTTTACAATCGCACCAGTTAATGCAATAAAAGAGATTAAACGTTCATTAAATAGTTTGAAATCTCCATTTAAAATGGATTCTCTAAATAATTTTCTATTCGACCATTTTTGTGTTTACATACCCAATTAAAATGACGTATCCAATTAACATTATAGGAAATAATACTTTTTCACTATTGGGATAGTTAATAAACCCACCAATCAACATAACAATTCCAATTATCAAGGAATAAAAACCAACTAATTTTGCTAGTTTATCCTGTTCTTTAACACGTGCTTGATTAAATCCAGATAATATCCACGTTTGCTTTTTTACACCTATAAGGAAGGCAAAGATAAGAAGAACAATTGCAGCAATCATTAACGGCTGATTCATACTTAACACCTCTCTGAAATTTTTATTTTCTTTTCACTATTAAAGGGACTACATAGTAAGAAAGAATGAAAATAATGGATAAATAAATAATTAAATAACTGGTCTTAATGGCGTAATTGTTTAAAATTAGCTCTGAATATAATAAGTAAATTAATAACAATAAATTTGCAATGGAGAAGGTTTGGAATGATGACTTTTTAATATTGTTATTAACTCTTTCATCATACTCAATTTCATCACTTGCTTTGTTTTTCTTCACTCTTAACCATTTTGCACTTCCTACACCAATAAGAAGCCCAACTATTATCCCCCATTGAATTTGTTCTGTAATAAGACACACAACCGCAAAACTAATAACCGATCCAATTATTACTGTTAGAAAATTTACTTGCATTGGTTTCATTCACTCCTTTTAATTGGTTATTCCTCTGCCCAAAATAATTCATCTATGGGGCGTTCTAAATACTTACTGATGAGTAAACAAACTTTAATTGTAGGATTATATTTCTGTGCTTCGATTAAACTCATTGTCTGCCGTGTAACTCCAACTGATTTTGCCAATTCTCCTTGAGTTAAATTACCTTTTTCAATCCGGGCGAGCTTTACTTTATTTTTTACTGATATTTCTTTCAAGTGCGTTCTACACCCCCTTAATAATTCTAATTTTATTGTAACATATAAATTACATTTTACAAATATATATTACATATTTATCATAATAATAACTACATCCACGATGGATTTAGTTACCAGCAATTGTTATTCGAATTAATCAAATTTTGATACTTTATTCGGGTTTCTCAGAAAGCCAAAAAGCATATGTATCTGTTCTTCAGTATTTCTGCCAGTTGACAATTTAGGAAGATTATTTTCAGAAAAAAACCTTACATCTTTCGTTTCTAACCCAGTCTTTGCTTGTCCTCCTATTAATTCACATTGAATAAATATTTTATAATAATGATAAGGTTGAGGTGGATGAGAATGTTTATTCATATCTAACAATGCAACTAATTTTTTTGCAGTTACATCATAGCCCGACTCCTCTTTTACCTCTTTCACGATATTCTCAGAAGGTGACAAACCAATATCACAAAAGCCACCAGGTAACGACCACTTATCATCAATTTTCTCTCGTACCATTAAAATTTTTTCGTCATTAAAGACAGCTCCACGAATATCTACTTTAGGAGTTTGATAACCCGTTTCATTTGTAAACAATTCTTTTATTTTTTCCATTTCTAAACTTGTATATTGTTCCATTATCTCAGCACTAATTTCTCTAAGTTCTTCATACCTTTCAATATCATACATATCATCTGAAAACGATAGCCCTGATTGTGATAAGGATTGAATTCTCTTTGCCCACTCTAACCATTTATAACTCAATTTGAACACCTTTTTCTAAGAATTTTATAAATCAGTAACACTAACTAACAAAAGTATCGTTTGATACGAGCAATCGTCATGATAACCATACAGCGCAAGCTATGGCTAACTTTTTATTGAATGTATCCAATTATATTCTTTGTTATTTTTTGTAGTAATCTATCTGTAATAAAAAACAAAATTGCTGCACCCAAACTGTAAAAGAGTAATATAAGACCGAACAAGACGCGTAAAACGTCTGAGATAATTAGTTCCATTTTTTCTTTATTAACTTTTCTCGATACTAACTCGCCTGTTTTATCACTAATAATTGAAGTTAACACACCAGCTGGGAAACTGTATATCAAATAAACAGGAGTTGCTAAGACAAAAGCAAATAAATACTCTGTTATGGAACTTAAATCTTCTCCAAACGGATTTGGTTCAATCAAACCGAGCAATAATAGCAAACAATAATCCAGAAACTGATGTTGAAATGAGTTTTCTCAATATAACCGAACTCACGTAAAGCTTCGCCTCCCATCCATGACTAACCTGCAACCAAAACGAACAGTGCCAAAGCGATAACCCTTTATGTCTCTTTCCTTTGAGCCGATTCATTGAAGGTGCAGGAATTATAAATGGATTCAATTAATATGCTGAGTTGCTAATTCTAAACGTCTTGTTTCATATTCGCACTAGTTAGTTAAATATAGTTACCAATCAACATAAAGATCAGTCAGCAAAATTACGGTTGCAAGAATGGCACCCGATTATTAAAGAAGCAAATCAATGCCTTTCATTTATTTGCTTTAGTAACTCAATTATTTCCTGTTGTTGTTTATAACCTTTTCTTAGCTGTCCATCTATTGATAAAACGCTAATAATTAGTACTATAAAGCCTAAAAATAACCACACTCAAAATCCCCCTCTTGATTTTTCTTATTCACTTCTCAAACACTTTAACTTAATATCTCTGCATTCAATTCAATACTACCATAATTTTCCAAAAACATAATTAAAATTTTCGCATCAGAAAAGCGATCAAGATAATGATCGCCTTGTTTAACCTGAATCATATTACAAGTCTAACCAGAAATTCCTGTTGACTTTTAGTTGAACAATCCAAACCCTATAACTTCCATTGAAATTGACAAGTTAAACATTAGTATTATACGTCACAAGGGCAATTTGTTTATCTCCATTTTTTTCAAATACCTTATATTTTTGCATCCCCATTTTCTCTGCTACTTTCTGTGATGGAACATTTTTAACGGTTGAGTATGAAAATACTTTAGGATAATGTAAAACTTTAAAAGCGTACTCCTTACAGGCGATTGCAGCTTCCGTTGCATACCCCCTATTACAGTAGTTCTTTATAATATGAAATCCAATCTCTGGTACTGTTTCTTTATCAATTAATTGCATTGTAATACCACAATCACCAAGAAATTTCCCTCCATCTTTTAAGATTACTGCCCATAACCCATGATTATATCTTTTATAATTATCAATGTTCCATTGAATCCAGCTTTCCACCTTTTCCATATTAAATGGCTCGGTATAGTATTGCATCGATTCTGGGTCAGAAAGAACCTTTGATAACGCTTGTGCATCTTCCAAAACTAATTCTCTTAAATATAATCGCTCTGTTTCAAGTATTTTCAAGGCCGTCACCTTCCCAAATTAATTTTAAACAAAACTGCGACAATAATAGAACAAGGTGCAATTTAAGAAAGGCATCCGTTTATTGAATAAGTTAGCTCAATAAACTAGTTACTTTGAAAGATTACTGTTAATTATTTACAATTATTTTTTTGATGCCAGAGATCACATTGAAATTTTCTATAACCATTTGAGGGGGAAGATAAGGAATCGTGTTTGCAATTTTTGAATATGTTATAAGATAAGACGACCAATTTGATGATTGCCTTGTTAAACTCTGCACCATTTAGCTGAAGTAGAAGTAAGTCTAAATGTTATTATTTGATTATCCTAATGTTCAATTACAATTTCTCCTTCACCTTTTGGTGTTTCGAAACCATTAAGGTAGGATGTTAAAATTTCTTCTGTAATAGGAAAAGCATTCGCATCAAAACGTTTGTTTCGAATTTTAAGCCGTTCACGCAAATCATCAGGATGAACTTTTAAATATATAAGTTTCCATTTACCTCCGGACTTTTCAATAAGTTGTTTGTATTGATCCCTTCTTACTCGATCCCAAAAACTGAAGTCTATTACCACCTGTTGTTTATCGTGAATTAACTTTATTAAATGATTACGCAATTTCCTTTCTGCATCTTTCTTGTATTCCTCAATCTTTTCAGTTGGGAAATCAATCCCATAACGACCATTCGTAGCCCATATTTCTTCATCAATAGAAAGACGTACAAAACCTCCTTTTTCTAATTGTTGTGAGAATGTAGTTTTCCCAGAACCAGCCACACCACACATCATTACCACTAGAGGTGTGATATCATCCCGTTCACGATAAATCAGGTCAAAATTAAACTCTTCAAACATCGGATCCCCCCCATTTTTTTTTGATTTGAATTCCATCTTAGTGCCAAATAAGTTCTGAATCGCCTTGTTGAACTATTGCAGCAGTAACTTGAGATTTATTCAGTTTTTCTGCCAATATACATTAAGTGCTCAGCCATACTAAGTAAATCTTCTCTTCCACATACCTGCTCTGCCAAATCTAACCAAGCATTTATTACTTCAGGTTTCCGCCCGATTAATTCTGGTTCACGAAGATATAAGAAGCTTTCATTATTCAGTAAATGAAGTTTTTCAAGATTAAATTGAATGAAAAACGGAAGTACATTTTTAGGTGATATATAAAAGTTATCTGAAAATCCTTCCCCCGCAAAATCTTTACCGTCCACTATTTTATTTAATTCTGACTTCCTATCACTATTCAGAATAAAATCTGGGTTCCGAATAAGATAATCCCATACAAATGAATATGAAGAAATAAACGCTACAAAAATAATTCCGTTTGGCTTTAATTTTTTTAGACATTCTCTTATCGTTTTAGCTCTATCTTCTTCACTTTTAAGGTGATACATTGGTCCCATGCATAATACATAATCAAATTGTCCATCTCTAATAGCAGATAAATCTCGTCCATCGACCTGTAACCCTTTGATAGTAACCCCTTGTTCATTTGCCTTATTCAAAGCAAACGCCACATTTTTATCTGACAGATCAGCTAACGTTACATCACAACCAAGATTGGCAAGATATAATGAATACTTTCCCGGTCCACCACCAAGATCCAACACTTTGTCCTTAGGCTTTATATAACGGTTTAAATAGCGTTTAGTAATTTCAAATTCTACTTTGTGGCGATCAAGTCGTTCCCACTCATCTTTTACAGTTTCGTCATAAAATTTTCTCACTGTTTCTCCGCTCTCCAAAATAAATCCCCCTTATTTTGTTAAACTATTATCCAATAACCTGCACTTCAATATTCTTGTACATCATTTTAGACATAATATATTATGACACCATATCGCCTTGTTGAGCTATTGCACTATTTTGTTGAAGTAATCCTTAATACATTTCTTGTTGTTTATAACTACTATCTTGTCTTTATATATGCCATACTTATTGAAAAAATTTACCTTTCCAACTTCTTCAAAATACCGATTCCACTTAAACATTTTCAAAAATATTTGTAATGTTGGTTTGTAATTGGATTTCTCTACTCGAAGCATTTGTTTAAAATACCTCTTTATGATGCGATAAGATCTTATGGTATATCTTGTATCTAAAAAAATAATCAAGTCTGCACTATGAAAACAATTGCTTACCCAATCCTCATTGTGAACCCCTTCGATTATCCAACTTTCAGATTGTATAATACTATTTAGATACGCTTCTCTCTCTTGTTCATTTCTTCTTATATCCCCAGACTTATCTCTCTTCCAGACCACATTATCTAATTCGTAATCTGGTATACCTAACGTTAAAGATATTTCTTTAGCTAAAGTTGTTTTGCCACTTCCAACGGATCCAATAATATGTATTCTTTGTATTGTTTTGTTCAAGAAACCACCTAATCCATAATAATTTTTTTCGGTAATAAATTCCCTATTATTATTAAAGTAATAATTCCCTCATACCCCTAGAGTTCAAGAACTCAAGTCAAGATAACATAATTTTCAGTTAGTGTAGATATAAGAAAAAGATCGTACATACATGACGATCTTCTTGGTTAATTATTGCACCAATTAATTGAATAACTATTTAGTGGCTACAAGTTCTACTTTTATTCTATCTGTGTCTTCAAAATAAACAGCATAATGATTTTCTCCCCCAGCAAAAGGATGCTTGTTTGAATAAAGAATATTTATTCCTCTATCTATTAATTTATTTGTCATTTCATCAACATGTTGGCGTGAACTTGCGTGAAACGCTAAATGATTAAGACCTACTCGGCATCTATGATATGGAACGTCTAAATAATTGTCCTCTGTTTGTACAAAAACAATGTATGTATCAGCTATTTTCCAACTTCGTCCACTTACCCATTCTTGAAAAGGAGTGTACCCTAATTCTTCAAGAAACCAGCCCCAAAAATCTACTGTCCTTTTTAAATCTGATACATATATTTCAATATGATGTAATAAACCCTTTGACATTGAAAATCCCCCTATCTTATTCCACTAATATACTAAACTTTTCTACTCCGATAATTGAATAGAGGGAAATTCCTTCTTTCGTTAAAGCTTCCCGTTAACTCAATAAAAATCCTTGAATTGATACAAATAATGAAAATACACAGACAACAACAAACAACCAACCATACGCTTTTCTCTCTTTTTGAAATTCTTCTAACCCCATAACCAACATCATTAGGCCTAAGAATAAAATCATATATGACTGAAACTCAAAATTTTTAGTGATTAGTCCATATGCAGCAAATAAAATACCTATTAGTGAAAAAACATAACGTAAAATTTTCAGCAAAAAATCACTCCCCTTTATCATCTTCAACAAACCTGTGAATTTAGAAGAAGAGACTGTCGCCTCCAAGAGGTTGTTATATTAAAACACCATAAGTCTAAGTATGTTTCTTCATAATTACATTCCATAAATAATCCCCAATAATTTCTCTGGTACAAGTCGTAGTTCCTCATCTTGAAAATTACTTAAAGGCTTCCAGAAGAGCTTAAATACTGTTCCATCATCTTCAACGCCTTCAAAATAATCTAATTTATATAAGGATTTATCGACAAAGGAAGCATCGTACACCATAACTATTTCGTGACCTGTATCACCGTTGTATGTAAAAATATTTTCAACTGCCCCTAAATATTTTAATTCATTTATGTCAGCTTTAATTTCCTCTTTAACTTCTCTAATTAAGGCACTGGAGCTTGACTCTCCAAATTCAATACCTCCACCAATCGGTCGATAATAGTATTCTTTCTTTACGGCGTCATACCCTTCGGCAACAAGAATAGAATCATTATTAATAAATATACAAATTACAATTGGTCTAATTTCTCCTCTTTTCAAGTAAAACCCTCCATTAAGAAAAATCACTTTAAATATCCACCATTATTGATATCAAATGTTGCCCCAGTTGCTGGGAGTATTATTAACGGTGTTATTGACATAATAAAATCCATATTTTCCACCCCGATAGGTTTAAATCCTGCACAAATTTATAATATAAAGTTAGCTAGAATTTACTTGTTTTTCTTTTTTACTTTAAGTAAGCGTACCAAACATTTAAATCTGATTTTATTCATTATTGTTCTTTTCATTATTTTGTTTATAAATCTTTTTTAGTGTCGAGTTGATATTATTCAATGTTAATAGAATAAAACCTAACATTATAAAAGTTACTATTTCGCCTGTAAAGATAGAAATTATTGCTATAACCACAAAATAAAAGATATTCCACCAATTTTCCATATTATTTATCTCCCCCATTCCTTTTAATATCTACGTATACCGCTATGTAAATCTCCATAATCTATTAACTTTCAGCAATTCTTCTCCATTAAACTCCATTCTGTATACATCTGGTTTTGATGTATGGAGTAAAAACTCCAAATCATATTTACTATCATAATGACCCATCATTAAAGTCATTACCGCTCCGTGAGTACCTATAACTACTTTCTGTCCTCGATAAGTATTTAATATTCCCTTTAAGATTTTTATAGCTCTTGTTTGACAATCTGCATTCGATTCTCCTCCAGGTAAGGTAAAGTTTGGTTCAGAAAATGACTTGTTTAATAACGGGAATAATTCCTTATCAGATATTCGTTTATCCCCTCTGGTAAAGATTCGCTCCTTCAGGTCTTCGAATACTAATACTCTTTGTCCCAATTGATCTGCTAGTTCCTGAACAGTTAAGATTGAACGCTTGTATGGACTGGAGATAACAGCGTTAATCCCTTCCTCTTTTAAGATATTAGTTATTTGCTGAGTATCCATATAACCTTTATCAGTTAACCCTCTTGTTCTTTCATTTCCGACTTTTGGTGAATCACCGTGTCTCACCATATATATAAGTATGCATATTAGCCCCCGATATTTCTCTATTTACTTTATGATATTTCTATCGCTTTTATATTCTAATTAGAATTTTTATAGTGAAGTTTTATTGGCTGAATTTTCATATCGTCTCCCCCAAAAGTTGTAATAGCTAACTAATCCATAAATGGAAAGTAAAGTAGGTAACAGCGTTGATTCGGTAACACACCTTGTTGAAATAGTATATTGTTACCTTTCATTCTTCTTCCACATATTAACGTTATAAACTAATTGGATTACAATGAACAAAATTAATGTGAATCCAATCAAAATATTAACTTTCATACTCCAGTCACAGAACAAATAAATAACAATGAGAATAAGAATTACGATGGGGAAACTAAATAGTGTTCTAATCATCTTTCTTCTATAAGATAGTTTAAAGTAGTTTATTGCAAAACCTTTATCCAACTTGTTCGTTTCTTTAACATTATTAAAACGTTTCGGATGAAATTAAGATAGCCAGCAAATTGTAATTTTGCATTTTGGTCTCCATCTTCCTCATTAGATTTTGATATAAGATACATTAATGGTCCAGCGAAGAATAATCCTCCAGAACCTATACCTAAGAAAACGGCTGTATATGAGAAACATTCAACCTCATTTCCTAAAAAATAATCTGTTATGAAACGAAGAATGGTGATAATTATGGGAAATAAAAGCGACCAAAATAGCATTATTTTTAATCATTTAGACATTTTTCTCCCTCATTTCTTTATTCAAGTAACTCAATGACGTTAGTTGAATAACTCACCCTCCATATTAACATAATGTTCAAAAAATATTTACTAAAAGAAAAAGATGATTGATCGCCTTGTTTTAACTCTTGCATCAGTATGTTGATCATGCACCTTTCTTCTCTTGGTTAATTTATTTACCACATGAAATAGATATCTTCTTGAAGAAACTCCGCTTTTTTCTGGATGAGTAAATGACTTTTGACAGTGCTCTTCCACCTCCTGGATAGTTTTTATAATTAATTGCTTTTATTTAAAACAGCTCTAAATATTTTTTCAAAATAAGGGGAAAATAGATTTGTCATGATTTAAAAAACGTTTTTCATGTATAAATCATCAGTACTTTAGAAATAGCTTTGAAAGGCGGTCTTACCATGGGTAAAAGAAAAGTTAAACTATGGACAAACCAATATTTAATTATAATATTATTATCCTTGGTTATGTTCGCTTCTTTTTATATGATCACAGCAGGTTTCCCCATATTTGTATCAACTATTAGTGATAATCCTGCGATTGCAGGAATCATGACAACGACCTTAATGTTAGCTTCACTAATTACGCGCTTCTTTGCAAGTGTAATTATCCAAAAAGTTAATATGAAATTGCTCCTCATTATTTCTCTCCTTTATTTTTTGGGTACAATCGGTCTTACTCTTGTAAACGATTCTGTCGGATTTTTAATATTCATTAGAGCACTGCAAGGTATTGGATTTAGTATGCTTACAATTTTAGTATTTACGATATCAAGTAATATTGTTCCTAAATCTCGGCTAGGTGAGGGTATTGTGTTTTTTGCAATGTCTACAAGTGTTGGGACGACCATGGGGCCACTAATCGCTATTTCTTATCTTGCAAATTATTCATTCCAGTCGATGATGATGTTAACTCTGGGTCTTATGTCTTTTTCATTAGTGTGCAGCTTTTTCACAAAAAATACGACGGTTAAAAAAGAAAATGAAAGTCCAGAGACGACAAATAATGAACCATTCTATAAGTACATGTTCGATAAACGTGTCCTTCTTCCATGTATATTGGTAGCGTTAAATTATATTGCAATTGCTGGAACTGTCAACTTTATTGGGGCCTTTGGGAAAGAGATTAATGTAGGTGCTAGTATTTCACAGTTTTTTATCGCACAAGGTATTGCAATGGTAGTAGTTCGAATGATCTCTGGTAAGATTTTCGATAAATTCGGTCACAGAATCCTGATTATTCCAGCTGCTATTTCCGGGGCTATAGGTTTAATTCTTTTAGGCTTCTCCACTAGTATGTGGATGGTTTGGGTATCAGGTGTATTATTCGGAATCGCTTTTGCCATAATCCATCCAATTATCCAAGCTTGGGCATTAACCCTTGTTCCACCTGAGAAAAAAGCAACAGCCAATTCCATGCTTCTGATTTTTATTGATTTTGGTTTGGCCGTTGGATCAGTCGGACTCGGATTCTTAGCACAAAGAGTTGGATACGGCATGACATTTAGTTATTCTGCAGCTACTATGATTGTTATTTTGTTATTGTATCTGTTTGGGAGCAGGAAAACTGTCGCAATAGAAGCGAAAAAGAAATAAACATACAGAGTGAAGCGTGCGAGCTTACGAACGGATAAACCATAACAAACTGGGGCTGCACCATTGTCAACATTGACTATTGGGAATAGCCCCTTCTTGACTAAAGAATATTAAAGTTACTCTATACTATGGAAACTTCATTTGAAACCTCCAAAAAGCAGCGAATAGCTTTAATCATTCAAGAATTAATGCAACAGAGTTAACTTATTGATATTTCATTTTAATAATGCGTTCACTAATAAATCCCACTAATATTCCTACAACAATTGGTATTAGAGAAATCTCTGAATATGGTAACGAAATGTCAAATATAAGAAAATCAACATTGAAAATATTACCTATCAAATAAAGTATAATCATCGTTCCAAGTGAGGCAATTAACGGAATCCAAAAATTTTTATTCACAAAAACCCTCCTTATTTGATCAATATACAGTCTAAATAATTTACGTTTCAGATAATTATTTTGTTTCATTTAATTTTACTTAACTGCCATAAATTAAACATTGTAGTAAATTAATGATAATAATCCAGCAATCAATGTGTAGCTTAAAGCAACATAAAATGAAATTGAAGTTCGGAAGCTCCGTTTTTGTCTATCAATCTTTGTCCGTACTTCAGTTGCGGTCCAATGCCCATAATTACTGCTTTGTAGCTTTGAATCAGTCAAATCAGACATAAATCCACCAGACGAATTGAAAAATCCAATGCAAATTGTTACAGCAAGTCCTGTTAAAAATGACCAATCTATAAAATGGTTATAAAATAATGCAGCTATACCCCAATTAGCTATAAGAATTGTACCTATTGTAATGATGGCCAGAACAAATTTCTTCATTATGTTTCTCCTCCATTTTTTTTATAATATTACCATAAATCTGGTGTTATCCAAATTTTTCCATAAAATTCATCTCAATTCAAAAAAGACCGCCATAGCGACGATCTTTTTGTTTTGATATAGCACCATTTGCTTTAGATGAAGTAAATATATTCACAATATATACCTGAATGGTTTACCTCTGGTTTTTCACCAGTTTAGATAAGTAATCAAAATCATTCTATTTTTATGCTTTAATGATTATAAGTCAATTCCAAACTCAATATTAATATATAACATTTGGTAACCTAATGATTTATATTTGTACCCTATTCTTGACCGTTTTTAGTCGTCTTAAATAATCATCCTGCCCCGACAATACAAAGTTATATTAATCTTTAACACTTACAGCTTAGTAACAGTTTATAGTACATTTTTTTAGTTCTAGTAAACTTTTAAAATGTGTTCTGAATTCACAACAATTTTACTATTACCTGTTGTAATAATTTCCATGGGGTATATGGCGGATATCTTATCAGAAAATATCCAGTCTCTCCCCGGCTGATTAAGTATTATAAAAATGCCTTTTGATTTTTCTCCCATAAAATTTAGCGATGTTGAACTTAAAGGGGAATTATCCCGTTTATTTATTCCAGCTGCAATTAACTTTTCCCCATCACTTATCGCATTAGCTACCGTAAGTCCTATTTCACTAATGTTTAATACACCTTCTATAGAGAAAGGCCCCTCTCCATTTTCAGAAATAGTATGTCTCGCAATGAATTCCACTATATTACCAGCTGGATCGTAGAAATATAAAGCATGAGCTTGAAAATGTGAAAAATATACTTCATCTTCTCCATCCCATACGTTTAACTGTACTCTTTCTTTTACCCATGATTTAGCCTCTTCAAATTTATTTGCAAAAATGTTAAAAGCAAAATGGTAATAAGGGTGACCTTCTACATTTTCTGATGCGAATTCTAATTCACTTGAACCAATACCAATACGAAAACTATTCTCATCCTCTATTATTAATGGGAACCCGAACATGTCTACATAAAATTCTCTCATTTCCTTAATAGTATTTGTTTGAAGTGTTAATCGTTTTATTTCCATTACTAACCACCCCATTTTCATTAATTTTCCTAATACTGAATCAATGTTAGTTTAATATATATATAGGAATAATGAAAATACTAATTTCTAATTAAAAGGCATAATAAGAAGTTATAGCCTTACTATTATCAAGACATAAATTAAAGATTAGGCAAAGAAGTACCTTGAAAGAAAATAGATGATGATGCTTATGCTTGATAGTATGAAGGCTGCCGGCATACAAGATTTTGTTATTCCTATACTTGTTGACATTCAAAGAAGCATTCGAGAGAGCTCTTTAGATTTAGAGAGAAATGATTTCAAAAAAGTTCTTGTTCCTCCAGCAACGCCAATCAATGAGGCACTTACTTAAATTATAAATGCAATTACCAAAAGTAAATAATTGAACTGGATTGACCTTATCTCCCCTGAATAGGGTCGGTCTTTATTTCATTTAACACAAATCTAGTGGTGAAGATACAATTTCCTGTAACTGGATTGGAACTAGAATTAATCGAAGATAGGACGATTCAAACCCTTATTGGACATGGAGTTGAAGGAGTTTTGAAAAAAAAGAACTGGACCCACTATGGAATCCCGCTCGAATTGTATTGATTTTGTATTGATGAAGCCGATCGAATGATAATTGAAAACATATTGGCCTGTTCACTGCTCTTCCCCTCTTCCTTGGTGTTGGAAAACAACTATTTCATTAATCATCTTATACGCCGCTCCAACTTCTTCAAGGTGTAAATACAGTCTCTTTAGCAGCGAAAAGGAGGAGATGCATGTAGAATTATCTACAATACCCCTTAGACTCTTCTATATACCTTCAATCCAAAAATATATGAAATCAATATAATTAACACCATCCAACCGAACGATATCCAAAGATCATTTCCAACAGCCTGCGAGTCTAATAGATTTCTAAGAGTTTGAATAATTGGTGTCATTGGTTGATTTTCTGCAAAAATTCGAACTACCTTTGGCATTCCTTCGACAGGAACAAATGCAGAACTGATAAACAGTAGCATCAATAAGATATAAGAAAAAGAACTAGCTCCTTCTATACTTTCTGCAGCTAAACCAAAAGGAACTGAAATCCATGTTAATGCAAGAGAAAAAAGAAGAATCAATAACATTAAAAGTAGCCATTCCAAAAATGTCGCATCACTTCTAAATCCCGCTATAAACCCTACTATAAATACAACAATAATCGAAACTAACATAAAAATTACTGAAGCAACTACCTGACCACCTAGTATAGATGACTTAGCTATAGGCATTGATTTAAGTCGGTCAAACATTCCAGTCGTTTTGTCTAAGTTTATTCTTAACGAGGTGTAGGCAGACCCTGTAGCAATCGTCATTAATAGTATTCCGGGAAGAACATAATTAATATACTCATCTTCAGATACACCAGGAATTTGGAAGGCTCCACCAAATATGAAAACCATAAGCAATAACATCATAACTGGCATTGCAACAACCTTAATCAGAGTGTCAATACTACGGAGATTATGTTTAATAATCCGATTCGCAAGTGTTAATGTGTCACTTATATTTTGAAAAGCATTCATTATTTTCACCCTTTCGTAAGTGTCATAAATACATCATCAAGAGTTGGAGTAATCATTTTGAACGTCTTCAGTTCAATTTTTTCAGTTGTTAGGGCGTTTAAGACGGTCAAGGTCGTTTCTATCTCTTCATCTAAATCTATGGAAATCTCACAATCTGCTCTTTTGATAGGATAATAAAATTCAAAAAGTTTTAAAGCCCTTTCAGTATTATGATGATTATTAAATACGAGAAGTAATTTATCTGCCCCAGCCAAACGTTTCATTTCATCTGGAGTACCATTAGCAACAATTTCGCCTTCACGTAAAAAGCCGATCTGATCTGCTAAATAATCTGCTTCCTCTAAATATTGAGTTGTTAATAAGATGGTCTTTCCTTGGGACTTCATTTCTTTAATCGTATCCCAAAGCTCCTGCCTGCTTTTCGGGTCCAATCCAGTAGTAGGCTCATCAAGAAAAATGATTTCTGGACTCCCAACTAAACTCATCGCTAAGTCCAGACGGCGACGCATTCCTCCTGAATAAGTGGAGACAGCTTTATCTTTGGCCTCTGTCAGTTCAAACTTATCTAACAGATTCTCAGCCACTTTTCTAGGATTGCGTTCCTGCCGTAATTTTGCAATTAGATGAAGGTTTTCATATCCAGTCAGCACACCGTCTACAGTAGTGGTTTGTGAACTAAAACTAAACAGTTTTTGTGCTAAGACTGGATTGTCAGCAACGTCAATATTCTTGATTGTAACCTTGCCATTATCGCAATTCAGTAACCCAGTAACAATTTTTAGGAGCGTACTTTTTCCCGCTCCGTTGGCACCTAGTAAAGCATAAACAGAACCTTTTTTCACCGTAATATTTACATCCTTTAATACTTCTTTGTCTTTAAAGCTCTTTCTGACATTTTTTATTTCAAGGATTGTTGTATTCATGGCCCTCTCCTTACTCAATAGAATCTCTCAATTTTTTCCTCATTTTGTCTATCCATGTTTCTTCTGGAAACTCTGCTAAGAGCGAATCAGCAAATTCTGCTATGTCGCTTCCAACGACATCTCTAACGCTTAAACCATCACTGGCACTACTTTCGAACATCTCTAAAATATTTTTTAAGAGGGCGAACATCCCCGAACCCTTTGCAAAATTCCACATATATTCCTCGATTGAGACCATGGCTATTCTAAATTCTTCCGGTAGTTCATTCACTCTTTTACGATATGCGCGATATTCTCGTTTTTCTTGCATCATCTTTTTAAACATCTTTTTGCTCCCTTATCACATTCATTTTTTCTTCTATAAATGCCCAGCGTTTCCAAAAACCTTTTAATTCTTCTTCTCCCTTCACATTTAACTTGTAAAACTTCCTTGCTGGTCCAAGCTCAGATTTCTTCTTCTCAATATCCACAAGCCCTTTTTTCTCGATACGAACAAGAATGGTATAGACTGTTCCTTCCACAATATCCTCAAAACCCAACTCATTTAGGTACTTAGTTATTTCATAGCCATAGGTTTCTCCAGCATGGATTTTTTGAAGCACCACCCCTTCAAGCACACCTTTAAGCATTTCAGTTAAATCCTTCATATATCCTCCTTGCAATCTACTTAGTATTACTCAGTACCACTATATAGTATTACAAAGTAGTTAACATGTCAAACCCATTTTTAATTTTATTTTTATTCACTCCGTTTATAGTTACATAAAATAGAATAACCTGTAAGGGAGTAGGAAAAACAAAAGGAAAGATACCCACAATTTCCTAAAATAAACTTTTGAACAAAAAAAGACCGGACCACGATTGGATCCAGCCAGAATTTTATATTGATTTTGCCATCAAACAGCGATTGAAAACTCGTCCGCTGCTTGCCAATTGAAAACTAACTATAGTTGGAACGGAATTTTTAGCAAGGGACTTAAGATAACTATTACGATCTGTCTTCCTAAACTTTTTGCCAAATCCCACTATTCAAAAATACATAGCTTGGTCAAGCTTCATCATTGGAATAATATTTGTTATAAGATTAACTTTAGAATTAATAATGGTATATACATCCTGATGAAAGGAGGAAAGATTATTGATTAGATTAGAATTTCCGGAATCTGCCGTTTTAGTCAGCTTATGTGTGTACTATATTCATAGGCCACTTGCTCAATATCCTGTCTCTCCTCTCCCTCCATCGTTTGACTTTCACCAACGACGGTCAGCATATAAATTATCCCAAGTATCGCTACAATAGCAAGGGTAAATATTAATATTTTCATTTTCTTCTTCATTTTCATGTTGGGTGTCATCTCCTGTCTAACTTGATGTAGCCGCTTTTCCATGTGCATTGAATCATCGTATCTATAACTGATACTTAAAATTAAGTGGATAAGCAGCAGAAATATGTCCTAATAGTTTATATACCCTTGTGAGAAGAAAGCTAATCAAAAACTTATAACATATAACTTTACTGAAAATTTTTTTCTAGTTTATATGTAAATAATTACTAATCGCTCTGACATTTGTTCATACTGAAGATATGATAAAATAGAAAAATAGAAATACTAGTTAGGGTGAGCTTATGCCAAAATTAAGAAATATTATCGTCTTGTTGGTCATTGCAGGAATTTTTTGGCATTTTTATGGCGATACATTCCAGCAAACTGGCTTTACAGGCGTATATGAAGATATCAAAACGAATGTTAATGAAATCAGAGAAAATCCAAATGTCATTGCAACAATTGATACGATTAATCAAGAGATTCAACTATTAGTCGGTCGGTTAACAGATGTCTCGCCAGATGATGGAGAGACAGCACAACCTGCCGCTGAGAAACCGCAATTAGAGGAGCCAACCGGGCAATCCTTCTCAATCCATAATGTAGAAATTGGTGATAATCGTTCCGAGATCGAACAGCATGTGGGAGAGCCAAAGCGTTCGTCATTAAATGAATATGGGGTCGAATGGGTGACCTATCATGAAAATTATCATAATTTTTTCATGGCAGCATATGATGAGCAAGACCGGGTTGCTGGGTTATATACCAATCAGGACTTGTTGAGCTCTACAGATGGAATTACTTTTGATAGTTCGAGAGAGTCTGTACTATCAACGCTTAATGAGCCGCTAAAAGCAATCAGAAAAGGACTCGTCAATTACCAGATTCAAGACAATCAGGAATATAATACATTTCTTATCGATACTAATTATGTGACCATCTTTTATGACAAGCATGAAAATAGTACGGTTACAGCGATTCAGATCATCAGTGGTAAGTTTGAACAACAGAAGGACGCATATTATGTGGATCCAAGTGAAGCGTTGAAAGAAGGATTCGAATATCAATTGTTCGATCTGACAAATGCTGCAAGAGTAAATCACGGTCTTTCTGTTCTTGAATTGAATGAACCGCTGATAGCAACAGCTCGTAACCATAGTACAGATATGGCTGAAAACAACTATTTCAGTCATACAAACCTGGAAGGACAATCACCATTTGATAGAATGGCAGAAGATAATATTGCCTTTCGAACTGCTGGTGAGAACCTTGCCACTGGTCAGCAAAGCAGCATTTTTGCCCATGAAGGTTTAATGAACTCGCTCGGTCACCGGGAAAATATATTAAATGGGGATTTTGAAACCCTTGCTGTTGGTGTTTCATTTAGTACTGATGCCCAACCATTTTATACAGAGAATTTCCTAACGAAATAGAATGTATCCAATCAATTGTTGTTAACTGGCATTATCGGAAATAGATCCCCACTGCTACTCTCTTTAAAGCAGTGGGGATTTAAATCTAACATCATTGTTTTTACTTTTTTATGCTTTTTTATGCATAAATAACAGTTTCTCCTAATATGATGCTATTGACTCTTCTCTTAATGGCGCATAATTGGCATTGAACAACATCTGAAAGATCCACCTGATTTAATGATTTCCGAAAAATCTACCTCCAACACTTGATATCCATGCTGTCTAAGCTGATGATTAACTTCATGATTAATCGGCAAACTAAACACTCGATTATGACCAATAGACAACACATTCGTCCCCATTGAGAACTGCTCACTTTCGCTCACTTCGATTAAGTGGTATATTTTCGACAATCGGTCCAGAATTTCGCTGTCTAGTGCACCTGGATAAATCAATGCATCTTTTGAGGAAAGAATATTAAACACACAATCTAAATGCAAATATTTTGGATTAAAAGGAATAGGTAGAATCTCAAAATCTGGTAATTCTCTTTGCAAGGCTTGAACAGCGTCCATACATGTACGATGGCTAATTCCAATAAACACATGTCTGCCATCTACAATTACATCGCCACCTTCAATGGAATGTGTTAAAAGCTTCTTATATGAAATGTCATGTTTATTCATCCAATAGGCTAATACTTTCTCTTCGCCTTGACGAATCGGATTCGCCATTTCGGAGATAAATAAGCGATTACCCAAAGTAAAACCAATATCTCTAGTGAAGACTTGTTCTGGATGATCTTTACTTGGTCGTAATTTAATTATTTCCACACCCTCATTACGTAATGCTTGTTCAAATAGCTGATGCTGCGAAATTGCAAGTGAACGATCAATATTATCTTTTATGTATTTTTTTGAACATCATTTATCACTTCTTTAATTTCCATGTATTGGGGTTCACATAAGACGACTTTATGTAATACTCCATATTCACTTTGACAATCTATTTGAGGTTGATTTTTAATTATTTTTGACATAAGTCATCCTCCAATTTCTCTATTCATTCCTTTTCTATTCCCTTGTTATTTCATTTCATATCCTATTTGCGAAGTCGATTTTCATTTAAATATCGCAGTTTTGGGAAATTTAGGATGGGGTAAAGACTAGACAAAGAGATGTGTATATAAAGTTAGTGGAGGAGATTGTATGATTACGAAGGAAAAAGCTTTATTAACTAAAGACGATTTTCATAATAGACCAGACTTGCCGAGTTGGCTATATAAAGAATACGAAACTTTTCATAACACCGTAACGGATAAAACTTTTCCATGCTATTTTGGAATGGGCGCTGAACTGAAAGGCGAACTTCGCTATGCTTATATCAATCAAGACGACTGGAGTAATCTACCATCTGCAGTAAAAGGCTTTCTAGATCTATTTAAATTACCAAACTACAAGCGACACGGTCTCTTTGTATTTGTAGAACCTTTTAAGCAAGAGGGTGCTCTCGAGGATTACCGAAGGCAATTTTGGGATATTCTCCAATATTTACATGAAGCAGATGAAGTTGAATGGACGGAAGATAAACCTCGCGATCCTGAGCACTATTTATGGGATTTCCAATTCAATGGTGAGCCAATCTTCGTCTTCGGAAATGCCCCTGCATATAAGAAACGCAAGACGCGTCATCTAGGAAACGCGATGGTTCTAGGATTCCAGCCTCGAAAAATATTTAAAGGATTAGAAGGAACTGAAAAAGGTGGTATCATGTCACGTGAAAGAGTTCGTAAGCGTGTAGAAGCCTGGGATCAGCTTCCTAAACATCCAGATATCGGCCACTTTGGAGACCCAACGCATAATGAATGGAAGCAATTCTTTATTGGTGATGATATTGAACCAATTCAAGGCAAATGTCCATTTCACCATAAATCACGACCAAAAAAATAATCCCCCATTTTCATTGGGGATTATTTTTGGAGAGTTGGAGTAGAGAATAAAGATGCAAACTGAGAAACTAACAGATTGTTGGGTAATTACAAAGTTAATAGAAGAGGCTTCCTTAATCCACCACCCCTTTTTAATAGCTTGAGAATCTGTTTACGCTCAGAAGTTACCAAGCAAACAAAATGTTCACTTAAAAGTTTACCCGCTCAAAAATGAAGATTTATTTCATATAACCTTCTACTAATTCATAACATCTTTCTTCTGTGAGATTTGCTAACACAGACACATATTCTAAATGTTCTTGCGTACCACCTTTATATTTGAGGGATGCCTCTAGTGCACTATTATCTCTATATTCGATCCAATTTCGTTGTTCATCTCTCAAATGGTCCATGTCTTCTGCAGAAAGTTGATTTTCTAGGACTCCATACACTTCATTCAGCAAATCATCCCAAACATCCCATCTATCGTTTTCCAATTTTTTCAATGCGAATGTTGATGTATCTGTTGCTTCCATTCCATCTGCTTTCATTTTAGTATCATTTAATTTTTTTTGAAACGCTTCCTTTTTACTTTCCGTAATTTCAATGTCACTATTACTGGACTTCGAAGACTCTTCATTATTTGAATTTGTAGCTGTACTATCAGCAGTATCATCCTCATCATTTGAGTTGGTAACAGTATGATTTGCAGGATTCTCTTGATTTTCTAGCTCGGTGTGATTAGCCCCTTCTGAAGCATTTTCCGTTATATTTTTATCTTCATTTGTTATGACTTTATTTAATGAGTCATCGTTCGCATCCTGAGTAGAACTATTATTTGCTGACTCGTTGTCTGATTTAGCATTTGACTTAGCAGATGAATTTCCACAAGCAGCCAAAATAGCAGCTAATACTACTGTCAACATTATCAATAAAATTTTTCGGTTATTTCCCATTTTTTAATCTCCCTTTGAAATTCATATCAAAACCGTAACATTCCAAGTAAATCGATGATTTTTAGTTTGGTATTGGTCATTTAAAGCGACTGCTATTTAATATCTTTCTCTCCATTGGTTAGCATTTAGTACAATCCTTCACAATTCAAACATACATCTCTTCTGTATACCACTTAGGTTTTAATTGACTAAAGTAATCGTGATCTTCTAAAAAAGTGTAAACTTTACCTAACATATCATTTATATTGTCTGGAATAGTTTTTAAGGTCCATACTACAGTAGAGAAGACACACATTGCTAGATAAAGTGAATATAGCCTCCAAAAATATTCATCCGGTTTTGTGTTATTAAAATAACCTCTTATTTGTCCTATTGAAAAAGGAATGCTTACATTTCGACTGAAGATACCAATTTTAAGAAATTCATGAATAGGATCGCCCCAATCATATCTGTTAAAGTCTATAACTCCAGCGAATTTATTATTATTCACAATGATATTTCCAACATGAAAATCATCATGCTGAAGCACGTTCGGACGTTCTTTCATGAGGTGAATATTTTCTTCAATAAAATTTATTATTTTTTGGTCATTTTCAACTTTAATTCCACACGCTAAATAAGCGTCAATATATTTCTTATGTTTTTCTTCTTTCCTTGAATACCACGAAGAGACATGAATTGGAGCAGCAAACTGATGGATTTTCCTTAATTCGCCCCCAGCTTCAAAACCAATATTGAACTGCTCTTGTACCGAATACTTTTGGATTTCGACCTCGACGTCTTTTCCTTCGATGTATGATGTAATCATGTACCCACGACTTCCAACCTTCCCTATAGAAATAGGCTGTGTACAAGTAACGTTATAATCCTGCATCTTTTCGAGAATAAAATATTCTTTCTTTTTTGGTTCGAGCTCTTCTAACTTAAAAGTTTTAAGAAGTAACTTGTTACCATTATCCATATGTACTAGATATTTTTCATCCGATGAAAATCCCTTTTTAATTTGGATAACGTCCTTATAATTGCTTATTACAGGAATCTGCTTTAAAAGTGACTCAATCATTTTCTCACCTCTGTTCATAAGAATTTGATAATCTATCATTGATTTTATGAAAGATTATATCTTTTACAATCTTTCACAATCTTTCATTGTCATATATTAATATTAGGATAAATAAAACTGGCTGGTGCAAATAACTTATAAACAACTGGAAGGTTTTCAGACTATATTCACATATCTTT
The DNA here is from genome assembly GCF_003369565.1 of Oceanobacillus chungangensis. GTDB lineage: Bacteria > Bacillota > Bacilli > Bacillales > Amphibacillaceae > Oceanobacillus > Oceanobacillus chungangensis. The sequence continues at coordinate 128,679 of NZ_PIOD01000014.1, forward strand.
TTTATTATTTGTTTTATACCTTTTAAAAGCCCCAACCATTAACATAGCTATTCCTATATAATTGACAATTAAACCTACAACAATATATCCAAATTTCATTTTTTCCGAAAATAAACCAACTAGTAATAGACATAAACTTATCAAAAATAAAACCGTACTGATTTTAAAATACTTCATTCTAAATCCCCGTCCTATCCTATAACTTTATTAAGTTATCCTGCCCAGCTAGTACACTAACCCCCATATAAAATATGTATTAATTCTTCACTTAACGCAACATTAATTGAAGAAACTAATTCAAATAAGAGAGAATCTTCTCTTTTAAGCCATCTATACTTGAATATATAATATAAGATTCTGTTTTTGTTTTTATTACTACTCTATCCGTATTTCCATAGGGAAAGCCAATCCTTATTGCTGATTTTTCGTCTCCGCTATAAGTATCATCATTTAGAACACCAGTAATATCAGACAATTTTATCTCAAATTTACTTAAAAGCCATTTAATATATAAGGACTCATTTTTTCTGTATACCTTTATTTCCATATTATCACTCCAAGTTATAAATCTTAAATTTACTAAACTGAGACATTAGTACAATAAGAAAAGGATAGCTTCCGTTCGATCTCTACTTCAACCTTTGCACCAAAAGAATGTTAATCCTTATTAACAACAGCTTCAAATGTAATGATTTGGCTTGATTTATTTGGATATTGTCCATAGTTATAATCTGATGAGATAACTATATCTTCAAACCCTATTTGCTCCAGGATCATTTTAAATTCTTCAACTCCATACCAGCGAAGTGGAAAACGTTCTAATTCTGTTTGTAATAGTTTGCCATTCTGCCATTTTTCGTACCTGTGATGAGATATTGTGTACTGGTTGATATAGTCTACCTCGACTATTTTACTTTCTAATGTAATTATATCCCCACTATTTGATTCCCAAGATCTTGTTGATACTTTGTCAGTCAATAGATCTGTTTGTAAAAAGATATCTAAAATTAGCCTACCTCCATTAGAAATGTGATGATAGAAATTTATTAACGCCTTAATAGAATCTTCTCTCCTATGTAACAGTAGCATCGTTCCAGTTGGTATAATAATCGCCTCATATTTTGTTTCTAGTGAAATCGATTCCATTTCTCCTTTAAATAATCTTGGATTTAGTCCTCTCTTTTCGCAATTATTACTGCATATTTTTAACATTTCATCTGAAACATCAAAACCAACAACTTTCAAGTCTTTTTCTAGTAGTGGAATTAGAATACGACCAGTTCCAACTCCTGGTTCGAGAATCTCCCCTTTACAAGAAGCTAATCTTTCGCTATAAAATTCCACATCTCCAAATGAAAGGCCAATGTATTTGTCTATATCATATACTTCTGAGGATAGTTTGCTATAATAACCCAACATATACTTTTCTCCCTCCTCTTTCTATTGATTATTTGCATTAAGTTCTGCTTCCACATTCCCCGTTAGTCACCATGTATCGCAAAATCAGCGCTACACCACAAGGAATGAAAGTTTGTTTCTATGTCTATAATGACTTTTGGGTGCATTCACAACAATCTT
>NZ_PIOD01000015.1 GCF_003369565.1 Oceanobacillus chungangensis
TATTTTAAATTCCTCACTATATTTGGCCATAAAAACACCCCCAAAAGTCATTTTTTAACTCTAACTTTTGGGGGTCGGTACCAGTTAGTGAAAAATGATAAATTACATCTTTTTCTTAATCAAATTTATTACATAGTAAATTTGTGCAATTAAAAAGGAAAGAAGAAAGATAATTATCGCTCCCACTGTGTAAACTGCTTCCTCTGCGGGATTGCCATCGTTTAAAAATATCGAACCAAATATAAAAAAGAGAATAAAACTTACAAATACAGATAAAAAGAAAACACTAATATATTTTGACATATCATTTCACCTACTTAGAATAACAAAATTAAATTCATCAAATTTATTATAGTTCTTATTATTCATTTTTTCATACTTCTTTCACTATCCTGCCCCTTTAGTACAATAACTTCTACGTAAAATAGCGTTAATCCTTCTTGAATTAACGCACCAAATAGTTGAAGAAGAAATATAGATAGCTACTTTTTATTAGCATTCAGTTCAGCGTATTCAACTTCACTTTTCTTCTTTCTTAAAAAGTATCCTACCCACCAAGAAAAAACAGCTAAAGCAATCAAAACTATTATTTTTAACAAAAGGAAAAAAGACTCATTAAGAAGAAGACAGTTATTATTAATATCAAGGAATAAATTATTGCAACTTTTAACTCCAGTTTCTTATAATCCGTTTTACTTCTAATTTGACACCCTCCCTCTCTATGAATACCACCAATCATATTTAATAATACTTCTTAGTGAAAATCTGACAAACGTTATTTTACAAAAGCACTCCATTATCTTTTAGAATTATACCTTCAGTTACCATTCTAGGCAGTGACGGTCTAGCTCGTTTATAATCACTTTCAAAATAATCTTGATAAGAATTCAGATTATGTGCAAATACTTCAATCGGCCAATCATACTCAATTACTGACTCCCTATAAGAAGATCTGTATGTTTTATCAAAGATTACTATATCGAGGTCTGATGTTTCTGTCGCTTCTCCACGAACAATACTTCCTGCCAATAAAGCACCATCGCAATATGGAAAGTAATTTTCGATAAATTTCCGTGCTGCTTTTACTGGTTCTAATCTGTTAAGATTCCCCATAATCATCCCTCTTTTTTTATAATTATCTTATTCAACTATCCTGCCCCGTTAGCCATTCATGAAGCGCAAAATCAGCGCTTCACCACAGAGAATACTGATTCTACGGCTGGGAGAGGAAGGTCGATGAACTATGGTGCGTTAGAGCCCATCCGTTAGTCTGACTCCAACGACCAAGGTGCACCACTGACTGTCGCTCCCTTACGGGAAGCACACATGGTAGATTAATCCCATTCTGGTTGCTGCACCAGCCTCCAATAATAATGCGAGCCGTAGAAAGGATGTTTTCAATGGACGTAGTCATTGAAAGAGCATGTGGTATGGATGTTCATAAAGACAATATTACTGCATGTATTATGACACCAGAAGGAAAGGAGATTCAAACTTTTTCAACTAAAACTGTTTTTCTAATACAATTAGTTGACTGGATTAAGCTGCATAACTGCACCCATGTTGCCATGGAAAGCACGAGTGTTTACTGGAAACCTATTGTGAATTTACTAGAGGCTGAAGATATTGAGTTTCTAGTTGTGAATGCCCAACATATGAAGGCAGTTCCAGGACGTAAAACAGATGTCAAAGATGCAGAATGGATTGCCAAACTTCTTCGTCATGGACTCTTAAAAGCTAGTTATATCCCAGATCGAAATCAACGAGAACTACGTGAACTAGTTCGATATCGCAGGAGTATTATTGAAGAACGTGCTAGGCAACATAATCGCATTCAAAAAGTATTAGAAGGTGCGAATATAAAGCTGGGCTCTGTTGTTTCGGACGTTATGGGCGTTTCAGCTAGGGATATGCTTAACGCTATTGCCGAAGGCGAAGAAGATCCTGAAAAACTAGCAAACTTCGCCCGTCGTACAATGAAAAAGAAAAAAGATGAACTGATGCTAGCTCTTAAAGGCTATATCAATTCGCATCAACGCCTAATGTTAAAAACAATTTTGAAGCATATTGATTTTTTAACTGAGCAAATCGAGATGCTCGACCAAGAGGTCGCTAAAAGAGTTAGCTTCCATCAAGAAGATATCGACCGACTTGATTCCATTCCTGGCATAGCTACAAGAATGGCTGAGCAAATATTATCTGAAATCGGAACAGATGTTAAGAATCAATTTCCAAGTGCAGCTCATATGTGTTCCTGGGCAGGTCTGGTTCCTGGACAAAACGAAAGCGCTGGAAAAAGGAAATCAGCTAAAACGAAAAAAGGTAATAAATATTTAAGATCAGCATTAACAGAAGCAGCCCATTCTGTAAGAGGATCTAAAAACTATCTCGGGGCACTGTATAGGCGTACAGCATAGCGAAAAGGTAAGAAACGAGCAGGAATAGTAGTAGCTCATGCCATGTTGAGGATTGCTTATTACCTCTTAACCCGAAAAGAAATGTATGTAGACTTAGGCGAAGACTACTTTGATAAACAGAGGCAACAATCTATTGTACGACACTCACTACGTAGACTTGAAAGTTTAGGATACACAGTATCATTACAAGAACCAGAAGCATCTTAATCCAGTCCATATTCCTATAATAGATTAATGAATCAGGCGCTCTCCCCTTTTTAAAATTTGAATGAGCCGCGTCTTATTTAGTATTGCCTTTTTCACTACATTACAGAAGTTTATTTTCATGGTAGTTTAAGTACAATATTTCACAAAGTCATTATACCATATATTAGTAATCTTCAGGAAACTCAATAATATCCTTGTCACAAAAGGAATAAATGTCGCATCTTTAAACTTACAATTCAAAGATACTGAAATATATAAACCGCCAAAATTGGGTGTGAAGCTATATGGTGAAATCGTTCAATAGGAATTTTTTGAAATCAAAAAAGCGAATAATCCTTTTGACAGATTACTCACCTTCTTATTAGCTCAATAATTAACCTATAAAATTACCGAAAGTAATCTACCCATAAAGTTGCCAAAACGGTAAGTTTATGGGTAAAGTGACACACACGCAAAAAAACCACCAACATTATGTATTGGTGGAGACGGTGGGACATGCTCTTCCATGCTTTCGTCATGGCACTGACTATATCTTAGACCTCAAATCTTAAGGTCTCTCGGCGTATTATACGAAATGTAAATTTACCATACTTGGTAGAATTTCGTATCCTAGTACTGCCAAATTGGCAGCCTATAAGTCGATAGATGGCTGTTGGATTGCTCCACATACCACTCGGTATTGCCTTATTGCATTAGAGGAAGTTCAAAATATCATCAAATGATAAGCTGCGCATTTCTTCGTTGGCTTGTTTTTCCGGTCCTCATGTACTGTTGTACATTCCGGTCCTCAAAACTTCGCTGCCTCAAACTGCTTGCTTCTAATTTGCCTATTATGAACACTTATTAAATGCAACTTAGGTTTCACCGATAAAGCCGAGTTATCACTTTTGTGTTACCACAAAAGGCGACTAAATTACTAATCGAACCCACGTCCAGAGGCAACGCCACTCAGGCTTCTACACGTGTAGTTGGTATATTCGTATTTCGCTTTTCACTCTGCCTACCAACAGGCGTTGTGAAAGCTAGTCTGATTGAATTCAACGGACATCCTCAGACGGTGGATGACCGTAATAGCCCGCTTAAAGTTGAGACCCTTCAATCTGCCACACGGGCGATAGCAGGAAGGATCCTTTAGTGCTACTTACGCAGCTGCTAAAGAGTAATTGTTTTCTTTGCCAGTTATATTTAGGCGAGTAACGTTTTACGAGCCGTAACCTCGACGCGCAACCTGAGCTCGAACTACCCCTGTCGAATCCGTAACGTCCCCAAATTAGGAGAAACGCTCGGGTAAATACGAGCATTAATGATTTGTCTATTAGCGACTAACTCTATTATAGCATAAATCACGTTTTTATCAAGGCATGGAAGGATTTACTAGAAAACTCGGCAAATGCCTGTAGCCTTACTTGCAATTACACATTAAGTTTCTATTCTTTATTATCTGCAAAGTAATTACTTGTTATATTCCTTCAATGCCCGATCAACGTCACGCTTCATTTGTTTTTGCTTCAAATCATCGCGCTTGTCATATTTCTTCTTCCCTTTTCCTAGCCCAATCAAAACCTTGGCATAGCCATTTTTTATATAAATTTTAAGTGGTACAAGTGCATAGCCTTGTTGTTGGGTTAAACCGATTAATTTATCAATTTGCTTCCGATGTAAAAGCAGTTTTCGCGTACGTGTAGGATTATGGTTATACCGATTTCCTTGTTCATATTCTGCAATATGCAGATTAATCAGCTGCACCTCACCCCGTCGATCAATTCTAGCATGTGCATCTTTAATGTTAGCACGCCCATTACGAAGGGATTTAATTTCTGTTCCTTGTAGTACAATTCCTGCTTCATACGTATCTTCAATAAAATAATCATGTGATGCCTTTTTATTTTGTGCGAGTGTTTTTCCTTGACCCTTTGGCATAAGAATTCCTCCTACTGCTAACATGGACTTCTATTTTACCAAAGTTTAATGAAAATTCCAAGGAACAACAATCCCACTTACTTACGCAAGTAATAATAAACTTACAGCCATTACGGCCATTCCTGTCATTACTCCGTAGATAGAAAGATGTGCTTCATCGTATTTCTTTGCTGCTGGTAATAACTCATCCAGTGAAATAAATATCATGATTCCTGCTACCATTGCGAAGATGACGCCAAACATCACATCACTTAGAAACGGCATAAGGAATAGAAAGGCAACAAGCGCACCAACTGGTTCAGCTAATCCCGATAAAAATGACAAACGAAAAGCCTTTTTCTTATCACCCGTAGCATAATAGATTGGCACAGACACAGCAATACCTTCTGGGATATTATGAATCGCTACTGCGATAGCAATTGCTAAACCAACCGCTGGGTCTTGCAATGTAGAAACGAACGTTGCAATTCCTTCAGGAAAATTATGAATGCCTAATGCTAACGCAGTAAAAACACCCATCTTCATTAATTCTGGATTTTGTACTTGTGTACCCGATTTTTCCATATCCTCGACTTTTTTAATTTCATGTGGATTTGTATACTTTGGTATTAGTTTATCAATTAAGCCGATAACTAGCATCCCAGCAAAAAAGCTAATGACAGTTAACCAATACCCTTCTGTTTGACCTAATGCACCCGTTAACGAATCCTTTGCTTTGAAAAATATCTCAATCATGGATACATAAATCATTACCCCTGCAGACAATCCTAGAGCAAAGGATAAGAATTTAGTATTCGTTGTTTTTGCGAAAAAAGCAAGCATACTTCCGACACCCGTTGCTAGACCTGCAAACAGCGTAAAAATAAACGCCAATAAGATATCACTCATAAAATTATTTACCCTCCTGTTAGTTGCTTATTCTTTGCAGATCTTCTTATTAAGTAGTGTAAGTAACAATTAATTAGATGTCAACAATAAGTTTTCCCTCATGCAACATTATACTTCCAAAATATATTATGCTGGTGATCTTTTTGATGATACATATCTTAGGAAAAACAAAAAGCGAGCCATTTCAGCGGCTCACTTTCTTTGTCTCTTCTTCTTATTCTTTGACCTTTTCTTATACATTGGTTCACTTGACTTCTTTTTAAACGATGGTTCATTAGAGTTTCTTTCGGTTCTTGGCTTACGATTTCTTGACTTTCCGCCACTTGTATTAGCCAATTCAAAGTCAATATTATATTCATCAGTGTTTACTGCTACTACTTTAACCCTTACTTCCTCACCAATTCGATAAACATTTGCTGTTCGTTCACCAATCAATGCATGGCTGCGTTCATCATAATGGTAATAATCATCAGTCAAATAGCTGACATGGATAAGTCCTTCTACCGTATTTTCAAGTTCAACGAACATACCGAAATTGGTAATCGAGCTTATTAAGCCAGTATATTCTTCACCGATTTTGTCCTTCATATATTCCGCTTTCTTCAGATCGTCTGTATCTCTTTCTGCATCAACAGCTCTACGCTCCATTTCTGAGGAATGTTTGGCAATCTCTGGTAACCTATCCTTCCAGTGATTTAGATTTTCCTTATTCAGCTGTTTATTTACGAGATAGCTGCGAATTAAGCGATGAACCGTTAAATCGGGATACCTTCTAATCGGAGATGTGAAATGCGTATAGAATTCCGTAGCAAGACCAAAGTGCCCAATCCCCTGTGGATCGTACTTTGCCTGCTTCATCGAACGAAGCATTAGCTTCGAAACTATCATTTCCTCTGGTTTACCTTTGATATCATCAATTACCTTCTGTAAGCCTTTTGGATGAATATCATTCGCTGTACCTTTAACTTTAATTCCTAACCCACTTAAGAATTCAAAAAAGTTTTGTAGTTTCCCTTCATCCGGGTCTTCATGAATCCGGTGAATGAATGGCACGTCCATCCAGTGGAAATGCTCGGCAACTGTTTCATTTGCTGCTAACATAAACTCTTCAATAAGACGTTCTGCAACAGAGCGTTCTCGTAAGACAACATCTACTGCTTTCCCCTTATCATCGACAAGAACTTGTGCCTCTTTAAAATCGAAGTCAATGGCACCACGTGTCATCCTTTTCTTGCGTAAAATCGCAGCAAGCTCTTCCATTTCTTCAAACATAGGAACAAGTGGCTCATATCGCCCTCTTAGGGACATATCTTTATCTACTAAAATTTTATTTACATCGGTATATGTCATTCTTTCCGTTGTTTTAATTACGCTTTGGAAAATCTCATGGTTCACCACTTCACCAGTTGTTGTAATTTCCATTTCACAGCCGAGGGTTAATCTGTCCACCTGTGGATTTAACGAGCAAATCCCATTTGATAAACGATGTGGTATCATCGGGATTACTCGGTCGACCAAATATACACTTGTCCCACGGTCGAGTGCCTCATTATCCATTGGTGATCCTTCTTCAATATAATAACTAACATCAGCAATGTAGACACCAAGTTTATAATTTCCATTTTCCAGTCTTTTGACGGTAACAGCATCATCTAAGTCCTTTGCATCTGCACCATCGATTGTAACGATTACTTCTTCGCGTAAGTCCCGGCGACCTTCAAGCTCCTTCGTGTCAATCGTCTCTGGTGTATTAGCGGCCTGCTCTAACACCTCTTCGGGAAAATCAATGGTAATCCCATGTTTATAAATAATCGATAAAATATCGATTCCTGGATCATTCTTATGGCCAAGAATATGAATAATCTCGCCCTCTGCACTCATTCTTCCTTCTGGATATTTCGTAATATGGGCAATGACTTTATGACCACTTACCGCACCATTCGTACTGCCTTTTGGAATGAATATATCATTGGGTATTCGTTTATCATCTGCAATGACAAAGCCGAACGCGCGATTATCTTCATACGTACCAACGACTTGAAGGACTGCACGCTCAAGAATTCGAATGACTTGTCCCTCTGGACGATTTCCGTCTTCCTCGGTTTTCTCTAAACGCACTAAAACTTTATCATTATTCATTGCAGAGCCTAAATCAGAATGATGGATATATACATCTCGCCCGTTCTCTTCATCTGGAATTAAGAATGCAAATCCTTTCGCATGCATCTGAATTTTCCCTCGAACTAAATTCATTTTCTCTGGAAGTCCAAAACGATTTTTTCGCGTTCGTACCAATTCTCCAGCATCTTCTAACTCATTTAAAGTTTTTACTAATTCCTTGAACTCCTCTGAATCTGTAATTTCCAGTTCTTGTTCAATTTCATCTACTGCTAATGGTTTCGTACGCGTTTCATTAAATAATGTTAATACTCTTTCTTTCATTTGCTCACCTTCTTCCTTCATATTATATACCTTTTATTGTGAAACTATAATCATTCTTTCCAATCTAATGTCTCAAGGAATTGATATATATCCTCATGCAGCTGTTCTTTTTCCTTATCTAGTGTAATCACATGACCAGATTCTTCATACCATTTGATCTTCTTATTATCTGCTTCCACATGGTCATAAATATAATCAGCACTATCCGTATTAATCATTTCATCGTTTCTTGCTTGTACAACAAATGTAGGTGTGTAAATCGTATCGATATTTTCCCTTACATCTGTTATAGTATGGCCCATTAATGAAAAGAGTCCTTTCCCCTTCTCATACAATTCATTTACTTCCTTTTCGATTTGATCCTCATTCAATCCATCTAATTGCTTGTATTGTTTTGTAAAGCTTTTGAATCCTCTCGCTAAGCTTGCTTCATCTAAATAAAACATCGGAGCACACATAGGAATTACTGCTTTAATTTGTGTTGTATATGCAAGCTTTAATGCATAAACCCCACCAAGTGATAATCCAGCAACAGCTATTTCCTCGTATCCTAAATCACGTAGATGCTGCAAGCTTGCTTGCACATCCTCCCAGTATTGATCTGGGTTTGTTTTAATTAATTCCTCTGGTGGTAACCCGTGCCCACGGTAAATCGGTCCATGACTGGTATATCCTTTTTTCTCGAGATATCGCGCTAACATACGTACATCCGCCGTATGGCCAGTAAATCCATGTAATAACAACACTGCACGAGGACCAGCCTCGAACGTAAAGGGTTGTGGTTGTTTTATCTTCATTTCTATTCTCCATTTCTAAAAGTAATCATTTGCTAACAGATTCGTTTTATCTGCATCGTCATTTCACTATGTAAAAACCCTTATCACTTTAATGGTGACAAGGGTAGTTTAATTATAATACATATCCAGTTGTAAATGCTAATAAGAAAAACAGAACACCTGTGATGACTGTTCCACGCTGTAACACTAAATCCATTCCGCGTGCTTTTTGTTTACCAAATAATTGTTCTGCACCACCAGAGATTGCACCAGAAAGTCCAGCACTCTTACCTGATTGTAGTAAGACAAATGTGATTAATACAATCGCATCAATCACTAACAAAATAACTAATAAATTCTCCATGTGACCACGATACCTCCTATAACGGACAATCTTCTATAAGATACTTTAGCATAGTTATCGATTGGAAGGCAAGCTATTTATTAACTAATCTTGGACGTAACTTGCAAATCAATTTAAGATTAGAAGATAGAGGTAAAAAACAAATAAGGAGGGAAAACAGATGGAAGCTTCCTTTTGGTTAGAAATGGAAGATGGAATAGAAATTTATGTAAAGCAGTGGGGCACAGAAATAGAACAACCAAAAGCAATAATTCAGCTTTCTCATGGAATGGTAGAACATATAAATCGCTATAATGATTTTGCCAACTTTTTAGTTGAGAAAGGATTCATTGTGTATGGAAACGACCACCGCGGTCACGGAAAAACAGGTGAGAAACAAGGATTACTCGGATACTTATCCAATCAGGATGGATTTTTCACAACAGTAGACGATCTTCATGCTATTTCAAAGAAAATTAAACTAGCATACCCACATGTCCCACTCTTCCTATTCGGACATAGTATGGGGTCATTTCTTGTACGAAATTATATTCAAACTTATAGTGAGGTAATTGATGCAGTTATTTTATCTGGTAGTGGTTATTTCCCTTCATTAACTACAATTGCTGGGAAATCAGTCGCATCACTCCTTCCTCCTAAAGAACCATCTAAATTTATGAATAGGCTTGCATTTGGTAGTTTTAATAGAAGAATAAAACCACTGCAAACAGAATTCGACTGGCTAACGAGAGATGAAAATGTAGTAAAGCAATATATTCAAGACCCTCTTTCCGGCTATATCCCTACTGCAAGATTTTTTTATGATTTAATGACTGGTTTGAATCACATGCAAAATAAAAAAAGAAATCAAACAATACGAAAAGACCTTCCAATGCTGATTATTAGTGGCGATGCAGACCCTGTAGGTAACTACGGTAAAGGTGTTTGGCGAATGGCACATCTCTATGAGAAAGCCGGATTAAAGAACATCACGACCATGATTATTCATCAGGCTCGTCACGAAATCCTCAACGAATTAAAAAAAGAGGATAATTATCTGTTCATCCATCAGTGGGTCACAAGACATCTCTCTAAAATATAATTCTACTAACTTTTTATTGCAATTAAGATACGTTTTCTCAATAGAAAAAATTGTAGGAACCATTTGCCAATTAGATATATAGTTAATCACTTGATTGTTAACGATTTCACGTGGTATCATATAATGTGATTAATAATCATTTCATTCTAAATATTATTCTTACTGAAAGGTTGGCACAAATAATCATGACAAATATACAAGGTATTGCCGCTTCATCTGGCATAGCGATAGCAAAAGCATATCAACTAGTGACACCAGATCTATCATTTGAAAAGGTTAAAATCGATAACCCTGAAGAAGAAGTGGATCGTTTAAATGCAGCTTTAGAGATTTCTAAACAAGAATTAGAAAAAATTAAAGCACATACATTAGAAGCAATTGGCGAGGAGCATGCAGAAATTTTCTCTGCTCATTTACTCATTTTAGCTGATCCTGAATTAATTAACCCGATGAAAGATAAAATTACTTCTGACAATGCAAGAGCTGAAACAGCACTGGAAGAAGTTTCCAACATGTTCATCGATATGTTTAATAATATGGACAATGAATACATGCGAGAACGTGCTGCAGATATTAAAGACGTTTCTAAACGTGTAATGGCGCATCTATTAGGAGTAACATTCCCAGATCCTGCGTTAATTGATGAAGAAGTTATTGTTATTGCTAACGATTTAACACCTTCAGACACAGCACAATTAAATCGCCAATTTGTTAAGGGTTTTGCAACCGATATCGGTGGGCGTACATCACATTCTGCAATTATGGCTCGCTCATTGGAAATTCCCGCTATCGTAGGAACGAAAGAAATCACATCGATCGTAAAACAAAATGATTTAATCATTATCGACGGTTTAGAGGGTAATGTAATTATCAATCCTACCGAGGATGAACTAGCAACTTACCGTGGGAAACAAGCTGCATTCGCTGAGCAACAAGCAGAATGGGCAAAACTAAAAGATGAACCAACATTCTCAAAAGACGGTGAACAAGTTGAACTAGTAGCGAATATCGGTACACCTGAAGATGTAGCTGGTGTTATTAATAATGGCGGTGAAGGTGTTGGTCTTTATCGTACAGAATTTTTATACATGGGTAAAAATGAACTTCCAACAGAAGATGAGCAATTTGAAGCATATAAATCTGTCCTTGAACAAATGGGAGACAAGCCTGTTGTTGTTCGTACACTAGATGTTGGTGGAGACAAAGAGTTAAGTTATTTAGATTTACCAAAAGAAATGAATCCATTCTTAGGATTCCGTGCGATTCGTTTCTGTTTGGAAAATGAACATGTATTCCGTCCACAGCTTCGTGCATTACTTCGTGCGAGTGCTTACGGTAATTTAAAAATCATGTTCCCGATGATTGCAACGCTTGAAGAATTCCGTAAAGCTAAAGCAATTTTATTAGATGAAAAAGAAAACTTAATTGCAGAAGGTGTTAAAGTTTCTGATGATATCGAAATCGGTATCATGGTTGAAATTCCATCAACAGCAGTTATCGCTAAACAATTCGCTAAAGAAGTTGACTTCTTCAGTATCGGTACAAATGATCTAATTCAATATACAATGGCAGCTGACCGTATGAATGAAGAAGTGTCTTACTTGTACCAACCATACCACCCAGCAATCTTAAACTTAGTAAACAATGTTATTGAAGCAGCACATAGTGAAGGGAAATGGGCTGGCATGTGTGGTGAAATGGCTGGAGATCCAATCGCAATTCCGCTCCTTCTTGGACTTGGACTTGATGAATTCAGCATGAGCGCTACATCAATCTTACCTGCACGCACACAAATTCGCGAATTATCTAAACATGACCTATCGTCGTATAAAGATACCATTTTATCAATGGGAACAGCAGAAGAAGTTGTCGCATTTGTAAAAGAAAAAACAGAACAATAATAAATAGTAAAGCTGCTAGACTTTGATGTCTGGCAGCTTTTATTATGACTTGAATGCGTTAATGTACTGGATCCTCGAATTATTCTCCCGGTTCCCGAAACCTCTTCCTCTTTTACGCTCTGACTCCAATGGTTAAAACTTCTTAGCTTCATGCTTTGCGCTCTGTCCCCTAGCCAAAATAAAAATGTAGACTACTCTATTAATTCCATCTTCTTCTCGATAGGTGTCCTCCTATTAACTAAAGATACTTTATCAGGGTAGCCTATCTGCAATACAGCAGCTATCTTGAATACTTCACTATCCAAACCTATATCCTTTAAAAATAATGGATCATTCATATAAGGTGTAATCGTCCATAGCATGCCAACTCCATATTCCCAGCCTGCAAGCTGTGTATTCTGAATAAATGCGCACACTGCTGCGTAATCCTCTTCATAGCGTATCGTATCTGCTTCCTTTTCCATATATATTAGTGCATGATGTGGAACGGATAGAAGGAAGTTACTCATAGAATCTATCAATTTCAAGGATTTTGGGTCATCATCATTTTTAATCATTCCAATACGTACATAGCTTGCAATAATGGCATCAACAAATTCTTTCCTACCTTTTCCCTGGTATAACTTTATATTCCACGGTTCTTTCATATAATGTGTTGGTGCATAACTTCCGTATGTAAAGATTTCTGTTAATATTTTAATATCAACCGGTTTGTTTTTAAAAGTATGTGTTGAACGACGCATTTTAATCGTCTTGAGAATGCTCACCCTGCTCTCCTCCGTTTCTATTACTGCATGCGCTATTTTTCATTATACGTTATTATTTATGTAAAAGAAGCATACAAAAAAAGAGACAGATCACTCTGTCTCTTTTTAATCAAACATCAACGATTATTTTTTCAAGTTGTAGAATGCTGAAAGACCAGCGTATTCACCCATGCCTGAAAGTTCATCTTCAATGCGAAGTAATTGGTTGTATTTCGCAACACGGTCCGTGCGTGACGGTGCACCTGTTTTGATTTGACCAGCATTTGTTGCTACTGCAATATCAGCGATTGTTGCATCTTCAGTTTCACCAGAACGGTGAGAGATAACTGCAGTATAGCCTGCACGTTTCGCCATTTCAATTGCTTCGAATGTTTCAGTAAGCGTACCGATTTGGTTAACTTTAACTAGGATAGAGTTACCAACACCTTGCTCAATACCTTGTGCAAGTTTCTTCGTGTTTGTTACGAATAAGTCATCCCCTACTAATTGTACGCGATCCCCTAAACGTTCTGTTAGAAGTTTATGACCTTCCCAGTCATTCTCATCTAAACCATCTTCAATTGAGATGATTGGGTATTTATTAACCATTTCTTCGTACCAGTCAACCATTTCAGCAGAAGTACGAACAACACCTTCACCTTTAAGGTTGTATTTACCATCTTCGTAAATTTCAGATGAAGCAACGTCCATTGCAAGTTTAACTTCTTCACCTGGTTTGTAGCCAGCAGCTTCGATAGCTTCAACAATTGTTTGAAGTGCTTCTTCGTTAGAACCAAGGTTTGGAGCGAATCCACCTTCGTCACCAACAGCTGTGTTATAACCTTTAGATTTCAATACATTTTTCAATGAATGGAAAATTTCTGTACCCATACGTAGTGCTTCTTTAAATGAATCAGCACCAACTGGCATAACCATGAATTCTTGAATATCAACATTATTATCAGCATGCTCTCCACCATTAACAATGTTCATCATTGGTGTAGGCAATACTTTCGCATTGAATCCGCCTAAGTAGTTGTATAAAGGTACATCAAGTAAGTCTGCTGCTGCATGTGCTACTGCCATGGAAACACCAAGAATTGCGTTTGCACCTAATTTTCCTTTATTTTCTGTACCATCAAGTTCAATCATTAGTGCATCGATGATATTTTGGCGAGTAACATCTAATCCTACTAACTCTGGAGCAATTACTTCGTTTACGTTCTTAACTGCTTGAAGAACACCTTTACCTAAATAACGATCTTTATCTCCGTCACGAAGCTCAACTGCTTCATATTCACCAGTTGAAGCACCACTTGGAACTAATGCTCTACCGAATCCACCTGATTCTGTGAATACTTCTACCTCAATTGTTGGGTTACCGCGTGAATCTAATACTTCGCGTGCATAGACATCTGTAATGTATGGCATGAAAATCTCTCCTTTTAACTTTTATAGTTTATTATTTAACAATTAATGAGCTTCCAGTCATTTCTGTTGGTTTTTCAACATCTAATAAATCAAGTAATGTTGGTGCTAAATCTGCTAGAATACCACCATCTCTTACTGTAATACCTTCCTTCGTTACAATAACCGGTACCGGGCTAGTTGTATGTGCAGTCATTGGTTCGCCTGCTAATGTTGTTACTTCATCTGAATTACCATGGTCTGCTGTAATAATAGCATCTCCACCAAGTTCAATAATCTTGTCAACGATTTTGCCAAGGCATTCATCTACCGCTTCAATTGCATCAATTGTTGGTTGCAGCATTCCTGAATGTCCAACCATATCCGGATTTGCAAAGTTTAAGATGATCGCATTTGGACGTTCATCAGAATCAAGCTCCTTAAGCAACGCGTCCGTTACTTCATAGGCACTCATTTCTGGTTTCAAATCATACGTAGCAACTTTAGGTGAGTTAATTAAAATTCTTTTTTCACCAGGAAATTCCTTTTCACGACCACCGCTCATGAAAAATGTCACATGTGGATATTTTTCTGTTTCGGCAATGCGTAATTGTCTTAAATTATGTTGGGAAAGTACTTCACCAACTGTGTTATCCAAGTTGATCGGCTCATATGCTACATAGCCATTAACTGTTTCACTAAAGTCCGTTAACATAACAAATTGTAAGTTTTTCGGAACTTGATTTCCTCGATCAAAATCTTGGAAATCTTCATTAGCAAATGTACGAGAAATTTGAATTGCACGGTCAGGGCGGAAATTATAGAAAATAATTGAATCTTCATCCTGAACTTTCCCAACTGGAACGCCATTTTCATCAACGATTACAGATGGAATTACGAATTCATCATGTACTCCATTTGCATAAGAATCTTTAATGACATCTAGTGGATTTGTGTATGCTGGACCTTCACCATAAACCATCGCATCATATGATTTTTTCACACGATCCCAACGTTTGTCACGGTCCATTGAGTAATAACGACCAGATACTGTCGCAATTTTACCTACACCTAATTCATCCATTTTATTTTGTGTAGCAGATATATACTGCTCTGCTGTTTGTGGACCAACATCTCGACCATCTAAAAATGCATGAACATATACTTCTTCTACATCTGTTTGCTTCGCCAATTTCAACAAAGCAAATAAATGATTGATATGGCTGTGTACACCACCATCAGACAATAGTCCGAATAGATGTAATGCTTTCCCGTTTTCTTTTGCATGATTCATCACTTTTAAGAATGCTTCTTTTTCAAAAAAGTCGCCTTCTTTAATTGATAAATTCACACGAGTTAAACTTTGATAAACGATACGTCCAGCACCAATGTTTAAATGCCCAACTTCCGAATTACCCATTTGACCCTCTGGTAAACCAACAGCTTCACCACTTGCTGTTAACTGGTTATGTGCATGCTGGTTCCAGTAACGATCAAAGTTCGGTTTCTTTGCTTGTTTGACTGCATTTCCCATCACTTCATTACGAATTCCGAATCCGTCTAAAATGATTATTGCAGCTAGATTGTTTTGACTCATTTAGCTCCAGCCTCCACTAGCTGTAAGAAGGATTCTGCTTCAAGACTTGCGCCACCAACTAATGCACCATCGATATCAGATTGTGCTAGTAATTCTTCAACATTTGCTGGTTTTACACTTCCACCGTATTGGATAACAACTTTGTCCGCTGTGTCAGCAGAAGTTACTTCTTTTACAACGTTACGGATGTGTTTACAAACTTCATTCGCATCTTCACTTGATGCAGTTTTACCTGTGCCAATTGCCCAGATTGGTTCATAAGCAATAATCGTTGCTGCAACTTGCTCATTTGATAATCCTGCTAAAGCTTTTTTCACTTGGTCTTCAACTAAGCTCATTGTTTCATTTGCTTCACGTTGCTCCAATGTTTCACCGACACATACAATCGGAGTTAACCCGTGTTTGAAAGCTGCTACCGTTTTTTGGTTTACCGTTTCGTCTGTTTCAGCAAAATATTCACGACGCTCTGAGTGGCCAAGGACTACATGTGTTACACCAAGATCCTTCAACATTACCGGGCTAACTTCACCTGTGTAAGCACCGTTTTCTTCGAAGTGCATGTTCTGTGCTGCAACTTTCAAATTCGTACCTTTTGCTTTTTCTACCAGTGATGGTAAATAAACAAATGGTGCACAGACAATTGCTTCTACATTGTCACTGTTTGGTACTTTTTCAATTACTGCATCGACAAACTCATTTGCTTCTGATAAAACTTTGTTCATTTTCCAGTTTCCTGCAATTACATTTTTACGCATCAAAGTTCACCTCTCCTTTTATTTATCGTCTAGAGCTGCAACGCCTGGAAGTACTTTACCTTCCATAAATTCAAGGGAAGCTCCTCCACCTGTTGAAACATGGTCCATTTTTTCAGCTAGACCGAATTTCTCAACTGCTGCAGCTGAATCGCCACCGCCAATAACAGAATAACCAGCGGTTTCTGCCAACGCATTTGCAACAGCTTTCGTTCCGTTTGCAAATACATCTAATTCGAATACTCCCATTGGTCCGTTCCAAATGATTAATTTAGACTCGGCGACAATTTGGCTATATATTTCACGTGTTTTAGGTCCAATGTCCAATGCTTCCCATTCAGCTGGAATTTGATCAATTGCTACAGCTTTTGTATTTGCTGTTTCAGAAAAATCATCCGCTACAATTACATCGACTGGAAGGACGAAATTAACACCTTTTGCTTTTGCTTTTTCGATAAACTCATTTGCTAAATCCATTTTATCTTCTTCTAATAACGATTTACCAATTTCATGGCCTTGTGCTTTAATAAACGTGTATGCAAGCCCACCACCAATAATTAGGTTGTCCACTTTATCTAAGAAATTATCGATGACATTAATTTTATCTTTAACCTTAGCTCCACCAATAATTGCAGTGAATGGACGCTCAGGGTTTTCCAATGCTTTACCTAGAACATCAAGTTCCTTTTGCATCAATAATCCAGCCGCTGAAGGTAACTTCTCTGCAATTCCAGCAGTTGAAGCATGTGCACGGTGTGCTGCACCAAACGCGTCATTTACATATACATCAGCAAGTTTCGCTAATGCTTCTGCTAAAGCAGGATCATTCTTCTCTTCACCAGCTTCAAAGCGTACGTTTTCTAATAATAAGATATCGCCTTCGTTAAGTTCTGCTACAGCTTTTTCAACTTCTTCACCATAAACTGCATCTGTTTTAGTTACATCTTTCCCAACTAATTCACTTAATTTCTTAGCAACAGGGTCTAAGCGTAGTTCCTCAACTACTTGGCCTTTTGGTCGACCAAGATGGCTTGCCAAAATAACGATTGCGCCTTGTTCTGTTAAGTAGTTGATTGTTGGCAATGCTGCTCTGATTCGTGTATCGTCTGTTACTTCCCCGTCTTTCATTGGAACGTTAAAGTCTACACGGCAAAATACTTTTTTGCCTTTAACATCTAGGTCTTGAAGTGTTTTCTTATTCATTTGTACACCCTCCCGTACTAAGTTTATGTAATAGAGCAACATCTAGCATCTCTATCATTTGCGCTCACGATTCATTATATACTACATGAAGTAAGCATGCTCGTTATAAAACATGGAAAAAGGAGGAAGAGCTTGCTCCTCCTCCTTTTATTCTAAAACTTATAAACCTTTTTTAGCCATGAATGCAGCTAAATCAACACAACGTGAAGAGTAGCCCATTTCATTGTCATACCAAGAAACAACTTTAACCATGTTGTCTTCCATTACCATTGTAGATAGACCATCTAAGATAGATGAATGTGTGTTACCTACGATGTCAGAAGATACAATTGGTTCTTCTGTGTATTCTAATACACCTTTTAATGGACCTTCAGCAGCTGCTTTGAATGCTTCGTTTACTTGCTCAGCAGTTACATTAGTTTCTAATTCAGCAACTAGATCTGTTAATGAACCATCTGGAGTTGGTACACGAACAGCCATACCATTAAGTTTGCCTTGAATTTCTGGTAATACTAAACCAACTGCTTTTGCTGCTCCAGTTGTAGTTGGGATAATGTTCTCCGCAGCAGCACGTGCACGACGGTAGTCTTTATGTGGTAAATCAAGAATTTGTTGATCATTTGTATAAGAATGGATTGTAGTCATTAATCCACGTTTAATTCCGAATGAATCATTTAACACTTTAGCAAATGGTGCTAAACAGTTAGTAGTACATGATGCATTCGAAACGATATTATGTTTGCTTGGATCGTATTTATCATCGTTAACACCCATAACGATTGTTAAATCTTCATTGTTTGCAGGTGCAGAAATGATTACTTTCTTAGCTCCAGCTTCAATATGTTTCTTAGCGTCTTCACCATTAGTGAAACGACCAGTTGATTCGATTACGATTTCTACTCCAAGATCTCCCCAACCTAAGTTAGCAGGGTCGCGCTCTGAAAGAACTTTAATTTCTTTTCCACCAACAACAAGATTCTTGCCGTTAACAGAAACTTCTTCTTCTAATTTGCCATGTACTGAATCATATTTTAATAAATGAGCTAACATATTTGCATCTGTTAAGTCATTAACTGCTACGATTTCAACTTCGTCATTTTTAAGTGCTTGACGGAATACATTACGTCCAATTCTACCAAAACCATTAATACCTACTTTTACTGCCATTCTTATTCCTCCTAGATAAATGTAATAAAAATATATTAAAAGAGGTTACCCTCTTAAAATCTGTTTTGCAGCTGCTTCATCTGTTATTAGTAAGTCACTTTTTCCTTGTTGAAAATAGGATACGATTGCTTTCGCCTTTGATTTACCACCAGCTATAGCTAATACATGATCCATTGTGACAAGATCTTCCAGCTGTATCCCTAAGGTGCGAACCTTATGGATAATATTCCCAAACTCGTCAAAATAATAACCAAATGCTTCACTTACTGCAGCATTTGTTTGTAACTTCTCAATTACCTTCTCAGAAGTCTTTCTTCGTTTAGCCATCGTAATCGCATCACCAATACCGTGAATGACAATATCTGCATTTTTTATGTGAGTTAATACATCTTGAATCGATGGTTCTTTCACTAGCGTTTGATATGCTGTCTCACTTAAAGGATCTGGAACATTAAGTAATCGGTAATCACCATTTGCCCTTTCTGCCATTTCTGTAACAATTCGATTCGATTGGTTTTCTGCCTTCTCGCCGATTGCTCCTCGTGCTGGAAGAAACAAATAGTCTTTGCTCTTATTAAGTGGCGTCATTGCATTTGCAACAGCAGCCATTGTCGTTCCACCTGTTACTGCGATTATCATTTGCTTTTTAACAATTGTTTGAAGAAACGAAACACAAGCCTTACCCATTTCTCGCTTCACCCAATCATTTTCATCGCTATTCCCAGGAATTATGAGTACCTTCTTTAACCCCAGTTTTCCCTTTAGTTGTTCCTCTAAAACATTCAAGCCCATCAATTCGCCCATAAATTTTGCTAATTGATCCAGAATTAATTTCCCCTCTTTTGTAATAAACATTCCTTTCGAGGTTACTTGAATGAGTTCTTGTTTTTGCAAAAATTCAACCTCGCCACGAATATGACGTTCCGTTAAATTTGTATTCTCAGCAAGACCTCTTCGTCCAATTGGCTCAAACAAATCAATACTTTGTAAAATAGAATACCGTTGTTGCATTATTTCCAAGAGGTCTGGAACGAGCTTTTTTTGTAAATCAGTAAATGTTCCCATATTAAGACTCCTTCATACTGGACGAATAAAGTCCCACGCTGTTAGATATTGTCCCGATTACAATTTTAGTATAGCATATTTGAATAAAAATACAAATTTATTGCGGTAAAAAAAATGTAAAAGTATTGTAAAGCAAAGTGATTTAATTCTATCTTCAGTTGTATATCCTCGCCGTCCCCAATCGATTAATCTTCAAATGACGTAATATTATTTACCTTTAAGTAATCTTTCTATCGATTCATAATTAATTTCTCTACAATCGAGTTGTTTTCCGTTTAATTCAATTACTGGAATCAGCAATTGATACCGTTCCAATAATTCATCGTTTTCATATATATCCTTTTCTTCCAACTCATAAGGATAATCACTTTTAAATAATGATAATAAGGTTTCAGCTTCTATACATAAAGAACAATTTTCCTTCGTATATAAAGTTATCTTAAACATGTAGCTTATCCTCCTCTTTTTCTATTTAATGATTGAGAAAATGCAAAGACTTCAGATGGCATAACATAAGTACCTAGTTTACAAATTGATTCCAAAACCAATGATTGATAGTAAGTTTATAGGGAAAGTTAACATATATCATTAGTTACAAAGCTTTTAATATATGTTTATCCCGTTGAAAATACACCTGCTAATGTTGCTAATCCTGCAGGTAGAATTTGAATGGATTGGATATTTTATTCACCCGTCATCCATTAAACTCTTTTTCGACACACTCCTATTTATTCTGCCATTTCATATTATAATTGTCACTTTTTCGTTTTGCACATTGACAGCTAGATTAATGTAAATATAAAATTTTAGTATTCATAGAAGGGAGCAAGTAAATGACAAAGAAAATACATAAAGAGCCAATTGCACACCTGGTTCGCCGTTATATCATGCTGTTTATTGGTGCCGGGATTGCTGCAGTAGCCTTGGAATTATTTCTCGTACCTAACGAAATTATTGACGGAGGGGTTATTGGTGTATCCCTACTGGTAAATAATTTAACAGGGATAA
This sequence comes from Oceanobacillus chungangensis, assembly GCF_003369565.1. Taxonomy (GTDB): domain Bacteria; phylum Bacillota; class Bacilli; order Bacillales; family Amphibacillaceae; genus Oceanobacillus; species Oceanobacillus chungangensis. Next base: position 20,942 of record NZ_PIOD01000015.1, read on the forward strand.
GTTTTGGAATACTTGTCCTAATTATTAATATTCCTTTTTTATTTGCTGGATTTAAAAGGCTAGGAAAGGATTTTCTATTTTCATCATTATTTAGTATTATTTCTTTATCTGTTGTGGAATCACTATTGCATAGTGTTGCACCAATTACGGATGAACCATTATTAGCAACTGTATTTGGCGGATTAATTCTTGGGGCTGGTGTGGGAATTGTTATTCGAAATGCCGGTGCGTTGGATGGTACAGAAATACTTGGGATCATTATTACGAAAAGGTTATCTTTCTCTGTTGGTGAATTTGTCATGTTCATCAATATATTCATTTTTGCATGGGCAGGATTTGTCCTTGGTTGGGAACAAGCAATGTTATCAATCCTCACCTATTATATTGCATCAAAAACCATCGATGCGATTGGGCAAGGAATTCTGAATGAAACAAAAGCAGCATTAATTGTTTCCAACATGTCAGAAGATATCGCTGAAGTAATCGGAGAAGACTTGAAGCGAGGCGTAACCAAATTATATGGGCAAAACAATTACACAGGTACAGATACAAATGTGCTCTACGTTGTTGTTACGCGATTAGAAGTTGCCAAACTGAAAGCTATAATATTCAACATTGACCCAACTGCATTTACCGCAATTATGGATACACAAGAAGTTCAGGGTGGACGATTTAAATCAGCAGGGCATTGATAGAGAGCAGACCCCATCAAAAGAATGGGGTCCGCTTTTTTATTTAATTTTTATCTTTTCATTGCCAATAATCCATTCGGGGAAGAAATCAATTATTAGAGAAATTGGTGACTTCTGGCCAAGTATATGCTCAATATGGTATCCAAACTCATTGGTTCCTCTTCCTTCAGAAGCTGTAGAAAACGAACTATCTGAATAAAGTATATTCCCATCTGCATCGTATGATTGACTGAAAAAAGAATAAGGGAATTCTTCATTATACTTAAATACAAGATAATCCCCTTCCCTCACTACTCCTGTAAAGAGATTTCTTTTCGGCTGATTTAAAATAACTTCATTTTCGACATCTACAATAACCATGCTTTCTTCTTTATCGACGGTCTGAATTTTCCCTAAGACTAAATTCAATTCTTCTGGATCTTTAAAATAATTACTTTGTAAATACAGCATCCATTCATCATCTGCAATACTGCTTGAAGTAACTCCATTTTCAAGTCTACTCCATACCTCACCCTGCTCATCAATAAGTTGCAATTCATCAAATGATAGGATCTTTTTCGTATTATCCGGATTCATTTTCACATGTATGCCCACTCTTAACGGGGCTATCGTTACATCTAGAAAAGTAATTTCCTGCCCTTCAACAGTAACCGTTTCGTTTAGTACGTAGGTTTTGTTTTCCTCTCGATCCTTTGTCAGTATAAATGGGAGTTCAAACGTTTCACCACCAACTTCTAAATGAAGTATAAATTTCGTTGTGTTTGATGGATATTGAAAGAAATACTCGATTAGCCCATGAAAGGAATTCGCAAATTCCGCTTCATTTATCTCTGGATTGTAACTTGAGCTAGTAGGTATTTCTAACTCTGTACCATCCTGATTTCTAATTTCCGCTTGATTTATCGTGACACTCCGTTTCTTTTCTTCTGTATTGATTGTATAAAATAACACAATCCCCTGTTCATCCGCGATCACTCCATCGATTACAACTTCCATGCCATTTTTCTGTTTCGAAACGCCGAGTGCTTCATAGTAATCACTCTCGATTGCTGCTACCATTCCTTTATCATGCCTAATCAATTCAACGATTTCTTCCATCCCTGGAATGTTTGCGATATATGAAGCAAAAACGGGAGAGACACGTATAGAAGTAATAAACGAAATAAGGAGAACAGCAATCATCGCCGCCATAAACATCCACTTTTTTGATTGCCGTTTTTTACTCTCCTCATGTTTAGCTTTCTGGAAGCCCGTTAAAATTGCCGTGTTTAGTGCAGTTTCTGGAACTGAAATGTTATCAATGCTTTTTTTATATTCAATGAGTCTTCCTTCTTCGCGTTCATACATGATTGGTCCACCCCTCCCCGCTTCCATCTATCCTTTTTCTAAGTTCTTTTAAAGCTTTATTCAGCCATGTTTTTACTGTTCCTTCTGGACATTCCAGCACCAATGCGATCTCTTTTATTTTTAGGTCATGAAAATATTTCATCATTAATATTTCGCGTGAGCGCTCATCAAGGTCCTGCATCGCATCCCTTAATTCCATTTCTGTATAATTTTCGAATATGCCATGGGTAACAATAATCTCATCATTTATAACGATTTGTTTATTCCTTTTTAACTGGTCATTACAATAATTGATCATGATTCGAATAAGCCATGTTTTAATATAAGTTGCTTCCTTCACCATACGAATATTTTTATACGCACGATAGGTGACTTCTTGAAGTGCTTCAATAGCATCGTCCTGATTCCGTAAATACGCGATTGCCGTTTTATATAAATCTACTTTATAAGCTTGCATCAATCGCAGAAAGGCCTCATCGTCACCTGCGATTGCTTTCCTTGCATCCTCGCTCAAGTCTTCTCCTCCATCTCATAAGCAGCAGTTATATAGATTAGACTACTATATCCGAAAAAAGTTTTATTCTTTTTATTATAAATGAGAATGATGTAGCATGTTGGACATATATAATAAGCATAATAGATAAATAGGGAGGATGATTACGTGCCATATGTTAAGCTTGACTCGGAGACGAAGCTATTTTACGAAGAAAAAGGAAACGGACAGACGATTATATTTATTCATGGAGTGATGATGAGCAGTAAATTTTTCTATAAGCAAATTCCATTTTTCAGTAAAAAATATCGCACAATAGCGTTAGATCTTCGAGGTCATGGACAATCCAGCAAAGTAGCGCATGGTCATACTGTTGCACAATATGCAAGAGATTTGCAGACATTTATTGAAAAGCTAGAATTGAAGGATGTAATTCTAGTAGGTTGGTCGATGGGGTCATTCGTTGTCTGGGATTATGTAAATCAATTTGGCACAGAAAATATTAAAGCAGTAACGATTGTTGATCAATCTGCGTCTGATTTCCTCTGGCCAAACTGGGAGCACGGTGCCTTCGATTTTGCAGCTTTAACAGGGCTAATGCAGATCATCCAGGAAGACCAGCATGGATTCAATCGAAATTTCATTGATGGCATGTTTAAGGAAAAACCATCAGATGAGGATGTCCAATGGATTTTAGCAGAAATGAATAAGTTGCCAGCGTCAATTGAAAGTACCATCGTTTATAATCAATCAATCGTTGATTATCGAGAGACTCTATCCAATATAGATGTTCCAACACTAATCTGCTTTGGCACGGTTGGTTTTTTCACAATTGAAGCTGGAGCGTATATCCAGGAAAGAATAGCCGGATCAACACTAGTAGCATTTGAAAATAGCAGTCATCTTTTATTTTTAGAGGAGACAGACAAGTTCAATCGTGAGTTAGATACATTTTTTAGTCGTTTATAAGAATCTGGTTAACCTTCACCCTGCTATGTGTGAAGGTTATTTTGTAGTTAAACCTTTGTTGCACTTCTATAGTGAGAAAGTATAGAACTAGAAATAAAGAAGGAACAACAATTGCCCCTTCTATCTCCCTCTATTTTATATGAACTACTCTATTTTCCATCCGACCAATTTTTTCGATTTCTAATGTAACAATATCCCCGTCTTTGAGAAACTGTGGAGGATCCATCGCAAATCCTACTCCATCTGGTGTCCCAGTTAGAATAATATCCCCTGGATTTAATGTGATTAAATTGGAGATAAATTCGACAAGAAAAGGGATATCAAATATTAAATGACTCGTATTTGATGCCTGACGTTCTACTCCATTCACAAAAGAACGGATTGATAAACTTCCAGGATCATCTATTTCATCTGCGGTAACTACCCATGGACCTATTGGTGTACTTCGATCTAATGTTTTCCCTTGGAGCCACTGTGGTGTACGCTTTTGTAAATCTCTTGCAGAAGTGTCATTAACGATTGTATACCCCGCAATATAGGACAGCGCATCTTCTCTTTTCACCTTTGTAGCTTCCCTACCGATAACAAATGCTAGTTCAACCTCGTAGTCTAGCTTTTTAGTTGCATCCGATGTTTCAATCGCATCCTCTGGTCCGATTAATGCATTATTAAATTTAGCAAAAAGAACGGGAAATTCGGGGATATCTCCCTGCATTTCTGCAACATGATCTTCATAGTTTTTTCCGACACAGATAACCTTTCCAGGTGCAGAAATTGGATTACCAAGTTTAATATCCTCTCTATTTAAACGCTCTAGTTCTTCTTTACTTTTCAAAATATGCTGATATGCTTCTTCAGCCTTTTCAATAGCTGGCAATCCAATCGCAAAAAAACGTGCTGGTTCAGCTGGTAAAATCGTTTCTAATTCATCAGCTATAGATCCCTCATTCCTTGATACTAGCAATGCCTGATATGCTGCTTGAATATCGATTACACTTTCACCATGAATAGCACCAATGCGATAATTTTTTGAACTAGATTTTGGTTGATAGCTTATGAGTTTCATTTCCCCACTCCCTATTGGTGAATAATTATATAATTTCCATTTTATCAAATATATCGTATTTTGAGCAAGGCAGTTTCCTTAGCACGAGCTTTTTCTTTAACCTTCACGAAACATTCAAAATTCAAGCATTTTCAAAGACCACTAGAGAAATAATATTTGATATACTATAAATTATGGATAAATAACCCTTCTTTAAATGAAGTATTACTACAGATAAATATTCAAGGAGGAGAAATAATGAGACATTTTAATATCCTTTTTATCATGTTAGTTATTTCGGTTTTAACTGCATGTGGGACCAAGGATGAGAATACCGGATCAGAAGAGCTTGTTCCACTTGAGGTAGAATTTTCAGTACCAGAAACAGCTGAAGTAGATGAAGAAGTAAAACTTATAGCAACCGTTACATATGGAGAAGAATCCGTTACAGAAGCAGATGAAGTAACATTCGAACTATGGGAACAGGGCATGGAAGATGAAAGCACTATGATTGAAGCAACAAATAAAGGTGACGGCACGTATACTACAGAAACCACTTTTGATCATGATGGCATTTATGAAATGTTTGCACATGTAACAGCAAAAGATATGCACACAATGCCGAAAAAGTTGATTACAATTGGCGAAGGAGCAAGCAGTAATCAAGACCAAGAACATGAGCACAGTGAACACGCTGATGGTTTTGCGATGCACTTTGTGGAACCAGAATTAGTGACAGCTGCTGAAGAAACATCTCTAAAAGTACATGTCCAACTTGATGACCAACCATTGGAGGAAGCAAGCATTCGATTTGAGATTTGGAATGAAGAAACTCCAGACAACCATGAATGGGTCGATGCGAGCGAAGCAACTGCAGGAGAATATTCCGAAAACTTCGCATTTCCAAAGGCAGGAACCTATCAAATGGTTATTCATGTTGAAAACGAAGATGGATTACATGAGCATCAAGAATTCGAAATCAACGTAGCTGAATAAACACGAGGCAAAAGGAATTCCAAGTATACTGGAATTCCTTTTGCCTATTCTCGTGTAACAATAGCCGTGCAAATAACTGACAATTGGCTTATACTAATTTAAAATATAAATATAATCACTAGGGGGAAGAGCATGAACGATGTTTCACTTCGAGAAAAAAGCATTGTGATGATAGGTTTTATGGGTGTTGGCAAAACAACCATTGGTAAAGCAGTAGCAAAAAGATTATATAGAGACTTTATTGACATTGATGAAGAAATTGAAAAGAAGTTCAATATGCCAACCTCTGATATTTTTACACTATATGGAGAAATGATATTCCGCGAAACAGAGAAAGAAATAATAGTCCAATCCTGCAAACAAAAATTAAAAATCATTTCCGTTGGTGGCGGTGCATTTCTTCAAGAGGAAATTAGAAACGCTTGCTTATCAGATTGTATCGTTTTCTTCCTTGATATGTCCTGGGACAACTGGAAAGATCGAATTAGTCTACTTATCGATAGTCGCCCTGTTTTACAAGGCAAAAATATTAAACAAATCGAAGAGCTCTTCAATGAACGGCAACCAATTTATTCAGAGCACCATTCGAGGGTCATGACGGATAATTTGGTCGTCGATGAAGTTGCGGATTATATTGTTGAATCATTGAAGACTGCATGGGATATTTATGAGCCGAATGCCGGTTGATAGCTTAAAAACGATTGTTTACTGGCCAGTCGCTACGAAAATACACTTCGCTTTCCGCGGGAGGCTGGTGAGCCTTCCTTCCGCAGGAGTCTACGTGTATTTTCTAGGCTGGAATGGTGCAATTTACCATTTATTCACAGATCTAACTACACCCGTTTTGAAGGCATTCCTTGTCCTACGTAAATATCAACTAACAGGACTTTATTTTTAGTATTCCTCAAGAAATGAAATCGTTCATTGCTCAAAATACTGATTCACTTTACTGTCATCTTGTAAATATTCTTGTATAAAGCTATTTAGATCATCCACATTTGTGAATTCACTTAAATCTTTCTCATACCATTTCTGCAATTTTTCCTTCGTTACGTTGTATTCTTCGTTATCTTCGTTATTAAAATTAAAGGTTACCCACTCTACATTGTGAATCAAGGTAAATATAAACGTAGCATTGTTAATAGCAATTTTTTTGTAATCACCTGTTGCGATACCCTGATAATTTAAGATTATTCCATATGGTTCTTCATTCGTTTTTAATTCAAATCCATTAAGGTGTTTACCCTCAGGTAGTTGACTTACAATGTTTCCTACCGCACTATTATCTCCAACATAGGAATCTTTATATTGGAAAATATCATTATCATTTGCATTAATCGCATTACATCCATTTAAGATTAGCAGTATCAGTAAGGGCAGCATGGAAATCTTAGTCATTCTCCACATTTTTACAGCTCCTTGTAAGGTGAATTTTCATTCAGCAGAAGTTAATCTATCTCCACACTGATTGTTAATTGAATAGAATCGGACATCCACAGGCACTATCATTGAATCGAAATTTTAAAATGAGCGTATTTCTGCCAGTCACAGTTGGGATAACCTACATGCTTCGCTAATTAAATATGCTCTCTTTTTGATACGTCTTTGTAGCGTATTATGTTTCATTTTATTGGAAACTAACAAATGTATTTGGAATCATTATGGTTTTCAGTTCTTTTTGGACAAAAAACTAGCAAAGGATAGGTTACTATCTATCCTTTGCTAGTTTTTTTCACTGACGCGCCCAGAGGGATTCGAACCCCCGGCAAACCTGGTACCGGAAACCAGTGCTCTATCCAGCTGAGCTATGGGCGCATGTTGCTATTTAAAAATGACACATATGCTATTATACCGCTGTTCCCTTGTAGTTACAAGTGTTTTCTCACGCTTTTTTCTATTTAACGTTTAATCTCCTAAAATAAGGGTATCATGTAGAAGAAATTTTTTTATATTTTCAAAGGTTTATGTTTGACCTTTATTGACCTTTGAGCTATTATAAAAATAGATCCATTAAGCTAGTTGGATGAAACTTGTTTTATATAAGGAGGATTTATAAATGAACTTAGTACCTACAGTTATTGAACAGACTAACCGTGGCGAACGCGCATATGACATTTACTCACGTTTACTTAAAGACCGTATTATTTTACTAGGAAGTGCAATTGATGACAACGTTGCAAACTCTATTGTAGCACAATTATTATTCCTTGAAGCAGAAGATCCAGGCAAGGACATTTCATTGTACATCAATTCACCAGGTGGTTCTATTACAGCTGGGATGGCAATTTACGATACAATGAATTTCATCAAATCTGATGTTTCTACAATCTGTATCGGTATGGCTGCATCAATGGGTGCATTCCTTCTAACTGCTGGTGAAAAAGGCAAACGATTCGCACTTCCTAATAGTGAAATCATGATTCACCAACCATTAGGCGGAACTCAAGGACAAGCAACAGATATTGAAATCCACGCAAAACGTATTATTGAAATCAAAAAACGCATGAATGAAATTATGTCTGAAAAGACAGGTCAACCACTAGAAGTAATCGAACGCGACACTGAGCGCGATAACTTCATGACTGCACAACGATCTGTGGAATATGGTTTAATCGATAAAATTTTGGAACGTAAAGAAGACGCTAAATAATAATTAAAAAATCCCTTTCATTTTAAATAAGGTGGTTACCCCTAAAAGTTAGAGTTTTATTATGCAGCTGATTGGCTGGATTGAGTTCGGTATTCGACTGGACTTAATCCA
>NZ_PIOD01000016.1:0-22210 GCF_003369565.1 Oceanobacillus chungangensis
ATGTAAATGGAGGAGGTAGAGGGATTCGAACCCCCGCGCGGTTTGACCCGCCTGTCGGTTTTCAAGACCGATCCCTTCAGCCGAACTTGGGTATACCTCCAATATATAAGTGGCGGTCCGGACGGGACTCGAACCCGCGACCTCCTGCGTGACAGGCAGGCATTCTAACCAACTGAACTACCGGACCACTATTTTAATTAGAAAATAATTTGGTTGCGGGGGCAGGATTTGAACCTACGACCTTTGGGTTATGAGCCCAACGAGCTACCAGACTGCTCCACCCCGCGATGATACAAATAATAAATTTTATGGTGGAGGATGCAGGGCTCGAACCTGCGACCCCCTGCTTGTAAGGCAGGTGCTCTCCCAGCTGAGCTAATCCTCCAACGCACAGGATGTGCTAGTGCATGTGTTGCGATAGGACCTCGCGTACTTAACATGCCATCCTTTAAAATGGTGACCCGTACGGGATTCGAACCCGTGATACCGCCGTGAAAGGGCGGTGTCTTAACCGCTTGACCAACGGGCCAGTTTTAATGGCTCCACAGGTAGGATTCGAACCTACGACCGATCGGTTAACAGCCGATTGCTCTACCACTGAGCTACTGTGGAAAATGAATTAACATGGTGCCGGCCAGAGGACTTGAACCCCCAACCTACTGATTACAAGTCAGTTGCTCTACCAATTGAGCTAGGCCGGCATCAAATTCATATAATAAATATTTTTTTAATGTGTTGATCACAGATTTATATTAAACATCATAAACCTATCATTCGTCAAGTGTTTTTGAGAAAAAAGTTATTTTTATATCAAATTCCCCCATCAATCGACTATAGTATAGACATCGATAATTATGTCGAAAAGCTATATAACATAAGAGTTCCATCGTAAGGAACCCTTGTAAATTCCACTTATATAGAAAGAGATAATTTTTGTATGATAACATAAATGAAAAAGACCACTTGCATACATTTTCTCTTTCAATCCTCACATTATTAATAGCCACTACATCATAGACACATTCCCTTTTCACTCACTATTTTCATTAATTTATCCTAAATGGTCGACTACTATTACATTAATATTATTAGTAAGGCGCTATCAATTCACAATACGCAGTGTTTCCTTTCTTGTAATCATTCTGTAAAAATCCTTCCATTTTCTTCAGTGCATTTTTCTGTGAAACTAATTATTCTTTAAATATTAACTAGTGAAAGGGAGTTTTACATGTTTAGGAAAATTAGTAAATTAACGATTGCAGCTGTCGTATCGATTACAGTTTTACTACCTGTCTCGACATTTGCAGCGAGCACATATACTGTTAAAGGTGGAGGCACCATGTGGAAAATTGCAGTGAAAACACAAACAGGAGTAAGGCTAATCCACAGCTTATAAACCCTAATCTTATTTATCCTGGACAACAGATTCAGGTCCCAACAAATCAAGTGTACAATATGGAGCAAGAGGTTATTAGACTAGTAAAAGTAGAAAGAGCAAATGCTGGTTTACTTGCACTAAAATATGACTGGGAGCTTGCAAGAGTTACTAAACATAAATCTCAGGATATGCAAGAAAAAGGATACTTTAGCCATAAGAGCACAACATATGGTTCACCATTTACGATGATGCAAAATTATGGCATTAAATACAAATCTGCAGGCGAAAACATCGCGCAAGGTCAGCGAACTGCAAAAGAAGTTGTGAATGCTTGGATGAATAGTCTAGGTCATAGAGCAAACACCCTCAACAAAAACTATACATACATCGGTATTGGTTATTTAGAAAATGGTCACTACTGGACACAAATGTTTATCCAAAAATAATATTCTTCAACTAAGGCCATGAGTACTTGTATTATAACAAGCACTCATGGTTATTTTTTATTATTATTTCGTACATATTGTATTCTTCAAAATAATTGAATAAATCCGCAAAAGTGTTAGAATAATGAAAAACGTTCTATATTTAGAGGAGCTGAGTTGAGAGATGAGTAGTAAACAGTATGTAGAAGAGAAAGGATATTATGGTGAATTTGGCGGAAGTTATATTCCCGAGGACTTGAAAAAAGTTTTATCCATTATTGCCGAAGAGTTTGAGCGCTCCAAAGATGATCCTGCCTTCATTGAAGAATACCAATACTATTTGAAGGAGTATGTTGGTCGGGAAAATCCTTTAACACTTGCTGAGAATCTTACTAACAAGATTGGTGGAGCAAAAATTTACCTGAAACGTGAAGATTTAAACCATACAGGTGCACATAAAATCAATAATGTCATCGGTCAAATCCTTTTAGCGAAGCGTCTAGGGGCAAAACGTATAATTGCTGAAACTGGTGCTGGTCAACATGGCGTTGCAACTGCTACAGCATGTGCAATGTTCAATCTTCCATGTACAATCTATATGGGTAAAGTAGACACAGAGAGACAAGCTCTAAATGTATTCCGAATGGAGCTATTAGGTGCAGAAGTAGTTGCAGTCGATAAAGGTGAAGGAAGATTAAAGGACGCAGTAGATGTTGCACTTGAAGACCTCTTAGCAAATTATCCAGATACCTTCTACTTAATCGGATCTGCCGTTGGACCTTATCCTTACCCATCGATTGTCAGACATTTCCAATCGATAATTAGTGAAGAATCAAGAAGACAGATTTTAGAAAAGGAAGGGAAGCTCCCTACCGCTGTTGTTGCTTGTACTGGTGGTGGCAGTAACGCAATTGGTGCATTTGCAAATTATATTGATGATGAAACAGTTCGATTGATCGGCGTGGAGCCATCTGAAGCACCGACATTATCAAAAGGAGTTCCTGCAATACTTCATGGTTATCGTTCTTATACATTAATTGATGAGGACGGGGAAACATTGCCAACCAATTCCATTGCTGCAGGGTTAGATTACCCTGGGGTTGGACCAGAGCATAGCTATTTGAAAGCTAGTGGACGCGCCGAATATATAATGGCAACTGGGGAAGAAGCGCTAGCAGCATTCCAGGAGTTGTCTAAAGTGGAAGGAATAATCCCAGCATTAGAAAGTGCACATGCTGTCGCACATGCAATGAAGCTTGCAAAAGAACTTTTAGGTGATGATATTATCATTGTCAACCTTTCTGGTAGGGGCGATAAAGACGTGGATCAAGTTTATGAGATGTTAAATAAGAAATAATAAAAGCTGTCAGGATTAATCCTGACAGCTTTCGTTTATTACATATGAAAGGATAATAATTCCCCTATCACAACTCTTGTGACAAGAATTGGCTGTGTCTAGCTCCAACGCCAGCTTTGTTATTATGCTCTTAATGATTTAAATGCAGTTCCCCATGATTTAACTTCATCAAGCATTTGGTTAATATTTGCTTCATGGTATGCTGCAGGTTTGAAAACACTCATGTTTTCGAAATCAGTGATAAGTGAGAATGTAACAGCAGTACGTACGTCTGCAACTTGTAGTTCACCGAAGATTAGGCGTAGGTTCTCATGTGCACGAGTACCACCTAAGCTACCGTAACCTACTAATCCAGCTACTTTATTTGCTACTTCTGGTTTCAAGTAATCTGTTGCATTTTTAAGTGCCCCACCTACTGCATGATTATATTCTGGTGCCACAAAGATGTAGCCATCAAATGAAGCCATTTTATCTGACCATGCTTTGATGCGATTCCCAGCATCTGCTTGCTCTGATTCTAATAATGCTGCACCCATTAATGGTAATTTATATTCAGCTAGATCAACGATTTCATAATCTACATTATCATTGCGTTTTGTTGCAAAATCATAGATATAGTTTGTAACAGCTTCTGCGTTACGCCCTTCACGAACACTACCTAAAACAATACCGATTTTTAAGTTTGACAATTTTTGTTCCTCCTTATTGGACTTACCAAATAATTTATCTAAAAAACCCATTGTTGCACCACCTATATTATTATCGATACTTCATTCATTCGAATTGATTATCGTACAGTTTTTAATACACGGCTCCATGCGATAACTTGATCAAGCATACCGTTCGCATTTGCTGCATGATAGTCAGCAGGTTTGAACACACTCATGTTCTCGAAATCAGCCATTAATGAGAATGTAGTTGCTGTTTGTACGTCTGCAAGAGATAATTCACCACAGATTAAGCGAAGGTTTTCAATTGCACGTGCGCCACCTAAGCTACCATATCCTACAAAACCAATTGCTTTGTTTGCAACTTCTGGTTTCAAGTAGTCTGTAGCATTTTTAAGTGCTCCACCTACTGCATGATTGTATTCAGGTGCGATTACGATATAACCATCGAATGATGCATTCTTTTCAGACCATGCTTTGATTGCAGCTTCTGATTCTACTTGGATTGCTTCTGGAATAACAGCACCCATTAATGGCAACTGATAATCAGCAAGATTTACTAATTCATATTCTACGTCTGCATCGTTACGATTTGTTGCGAAATCTAACACCCAGTTAGCAACCGCATCTGAGTTACGACCTTGACGAACACTTCCGTTAATAATACCTATTTTCAACATAGTTAATTCCTCCCCAAATTCAAAAAATATTTGTGGTAAATTGGATTAATGATTTCAGCCAAATAAATTTTGCTTTGCTGATGAACTATTTCGCAATGCATAGCTAAATAGACTCATTTCAGTTATCTATAATTCAATATACCTTAATTTAATATAAATATAGCATGGTTATTTGCTTATTGCAACACATTTAATTCTTTTTTATTATAAAGTTACTTAAAGTAATTTTACAAGTATAATGTACTCAATTCTAACCTTTTTTAAAAATAAGCTTAAAATACTATTGATAAATTAAAGTCCCCGAAAAGGATTCTAAGATAAGACTATTTTTTTAAGATTCGGACTGTATTCGCACTACTCACGAATAACATGTTGTTAGTACCAGAAACGACCGTAACTAGTAGCCTGATTTAAACCGCTATATAGTAGTAATGTTGATTTCCGCTGCGGGCAACGAAGATCAACAGCCATATGTAAGGGGAAATACTTTCTTTTCTTATTCAAAGGACTCGGAACAACCGAATTTAGTTTTTTATAGTCCCCCTTAGTCATGTACTGCACCCCAAACATACTAAGATGTAGAAGTGAAGAAAAGCCGATCAAACTTTGGGATCAATATAGAATCCGCCCCTCAAACAGACTAACTTCACACCCTTATTTGAATCAATCAATTTACTATGTTGATCCATAGAGACCGTATACAAGAAAGTGGAATCGATAAGGTTATATGAAGACTTCTATGAGTAACTAACTGGAGGAGATGTAACGAAACATGTAGTTGCGTTTGGTAAAAGACTCAAAGTACAAGACAACTGTTCATTCTAATCATGGATGGCATATCAGCATAAAAAGTGGCTGAAAACCCTAATGGAAAATAAGGTATTCCAAAGTATGTCACGAAAAGGAAACTGTATAGATAATTCACCAATGGGGGATTTTTTTGGTTTATTAAAACAAGAGTGGAGAAGCAAGGTGTTCGTTTGAGGAATTAAAAAGAAAAATTGAAGCGTATATCGGTTATTATAATAACTAGCGTATAAAACAAAGATTGGCTGGCATGACTCCGGTTCAATATCGTATTCACACCAACCAATTAGATGCCTAACTGAAAAGAAAATTCTGTTGGGGCAAGGTTGGGCCCCACGGTACTTTACACCTTACATAATCGCTCCGTAGCTCTATGTTTTCGCTTAAATTTGGAATGGACAAACCGCTAATATCATTGACCTATTTTTCTAAATGAGCTCATTTTTTTTGGCTATAAAAACGTACGCCATCTTCTAAAACTAGTTGAATCCAAGTTTTTTCAGCTCACTCTTTAGATAGTTGTTCCTATCGGTTATAAATTTACAAATGAATTCCGGTTCCCTATCAAATTGGTCGATATAATCTTTTTTATAGGGATCTTTTAAAACAAATGGGCGGAGAGTGGTATGCAATTCCTGTATTCTAGGTTCTAAAAAATCGACTGTAAATTGGTGGTTAAGGATTTGAAGGATGTTTGTATAATATAAATTCCTAAATGAAGGAACATCGAGCATTCTTGCTGATAAAGTATTAAAACCATCTATTCGAACATAATCATATTCCATAATCTCCCCATGAACATCTCTCCCCCAAGTTCCATCATAATCCCATGGGAGAATCTCAAATAACCCTGCCTCCCCATTCCTGCATAAGGCATAGTTCTGTACAAATCCATCATAATTTTGAGTACAAACCGCACCGGCGAGCCAAAGCAGATACTTTTCAACATCAATGTAATTTCCTATCTCCTGTTCAAATTCTTCTCTTAAGAGTGTATTTGCTTTAAAAATAAATTCCTGTAAGATCAAATATTCATCGTCCAATCCATATTTTATTTCATATCCCATTTCTAATGATCTCTTAGGACCGTTATCATATTCACTAATTAATGAAAAATTAGCATCTCCATCCACTGCATAGAAAATCGAATGTACCGGAATATTCCTCTTTTGGAAAAAGTACTCATCAACAGATTCTAATTGTAGATAAACACCTTCTTTTTTCCCATTTAAAACTAAAAATACATGGTCAGCAGAGGGGGGCATGACGCCGATACTAGAGAAAAAATCAAAGGAAAGCTTGTTTCTTACGAATGAATGATCTTTATATTCTGCATTTAAATGCAGTTCTTTTGCCCCATTCCATGTTCTAGGTTTGTAAAAATGAATATGATATGACTTCTTCTCAAACTCTCGGACATAATATCCTCGGAACCTAACATCAATGTCATGTTTTTTTCCATGAATGTTTATTTTTCCCGTAATAGATTTATTGGACCAAACATTCTTCTTTAAATCGATAAGACTTTTTGGATTAATAAATAACTTATAAATAGGAATATTTTCGTCTCCCAAAATGCATCTCTCCTAACCAAGTCGTTATATTAACGTATGACAGACATTTGTTGGGTGACAGTCCTGATTTCTGTATTTTCATAAAATCGACCATTGTCCATATCAAAACCTGCTTAAATCCCGTATGCTATTAGCGGGAAAACGTCTAATCCTTAAAAGGGATAATTTTGTAGTTTTTCACTATGAGGTATTGAGGAGGATTTGATTTTGAAAGGCTACAGTGAAGAAGATATCCGCCGTGCAGTTGAAAAAGTAATCGCTGCAGGAATGGAAAATTTTCTATACCAAGAGCCATTTTCTACAAAACGCTCAAGGCAGTCTAATAGAAGTTATTCAGGAAGGCATAATAAGAATCTAGATAATAAATAGTAAAAAGCTCTGCTATCGCAGAGCTTTTTACCTATTTATTCAAAACAAATACTTTTTATTATAGGAAATAAATACTTTCCCATCGCGATTCGTTATGGACTCGACACGACCACCAAATTCAAATTTTTTCAAGAACTTTCTGTACTTCCTCCGCGATATCACGATTTTCTCTAGGTAAAAACGTTTCCTGAGCCATCAATTACTTTAATCTCTGAACCGAAATTGGCATAAATCAAGCAAATTCCAAACCAATATAGCCCCCACCAATGATTGCGAGCTGTTCGGTAAGCTCCTTCAATTGTTACAAGGTCGTTGAAGTATAGACGAAGTCGGTATCATTAATCCCGTCGATAGGTGGAATAATAGCCTTAGTCCTATCATCCTACGCCTACGATCCCTCCCACGAGTAGTATATTAAAAGATACGGTATTTCTCTCGGATTTGAATTGATTCATTCCCCCTGAGACCCAAACCTTTTTATAAAAAAATCAGTCCTCGTTTGAATACTGGTCAAATTCATTTTCATCCGTCTGAATATCATAATGAAATTGATACTTTTCTAAATTGACATAACCAGACAAACTAATCTCTACCCCTTCTGAATCCAGTAGCCATTTCTGTTCCATCCTCGCTTCATCATCCTTGATGGCAATTTGTCCTTTCGCATTGATGACACGATGCCAAGGTAAGTGATATTTTTTACTCATAGAATGTAGAATTCGTACAACCTGCCTCGCTGCTCGAGGACTTCGTGCTGCTTTTGCTACTTGTCCATAAGTCATGACTTTCCCCGCTGGTATTTGCTTTAATATGTGAATTACTCTTCTTGTAAATGGAGTCATTATCTTCTACCTCTTCATTAGGATTATTTATTTGCTTCCATGGAGTCAAATTTTCTTGGGTATATTCTAATCTTTTTTATGTAAAGTGCATCATTGGTACCTGAATTTAACGATTATTCTTCTACGGGCATTGAAAATAGAAAATTTGAATGACAGGCATTCGTATATTTTCTACAAAGGTGATACTCCAGTCTATTCACTGTTTTAATCGTAGCATATTTTAAAGTATAACGTGAAAAGGAGGGATGCTAAATGTCAACTTTTAGAAGCAATCGACGCAGTGATCGCAAAAGAAGCGATCGACGCAGTGATCGCAGAAGAAGTGATATTTTCATTGACGCTGATAGAGTTTTTGTAGAAGAAGACCGCCGTCGTAGTGATCGTAAACGCAGTGATTGTAGACGCAGTGATTGTAGACGCAGTGATCATAGACGCAGTGATTGTAGACGCAGTGATCGTAGACGCAGAAGATTCTTTGATGTCGATAATGTATTTATCCGCGCTGATAGAGTTATTATTGATGATGATGATCGCAGACACTGTTGCCGCAGACACCGTTGCCGCAGACACAGAGACGACTGGTAAACCCTCCGTATTAGCTTGTAGAGAATGTATTTCTCTACAAGCTTTTTCATTTATGAGTCCTGCTATAGTAAAAAATGGGTACATGATCCTCGTATCGTTCTATCTTTCATACACAAACTATAATATGCAAATAGGAAAAGGAGGACAATATGGATAGGCAGCGTGCACAAGAAATTGTCGAATCAATTGCGATGACTAACGTTAATTATCATGGAATCCCCGTTTATATCAAATCCGTACAGGATGGAAACGAAACAGCAACCATCTTTCCACTTGATTCAATGGATCACGAGCAAATTGTCGACTTAGAAGGTCTTGAGGAAAATCAGCTTCTTTAGAGAATAGTATCAGGCTGCCCTATTACTTTAATAGAGCAGCCTAAGTAAAATATCAGCCTTGTTTATCAAAATTTCATCTTTTTAGTAATCCCCGTTCCTTGATTATCTTTCCATCATTAACATATACCCGCGGAACCCGCTTACCAATTAAGCATGCAGTTTCATAGTGAATCGTATTCATTTGATCTGCAACTTCGGCTAATGAAATATATCCTTCACTCGGTTCGCCGAAAATCGTGATAATATCCTCTTGATTTATTTGATCAAAAGCAGTCACATCTATCATTGTTTGGTCCATGCATACACGACCAACAATTGGTGCTCTCTCTCCTCTTATTGTTACAGCCCCCTTGCTGGATAATGACCTCGAAAGACCGTCTGCATAGCCAATTGGCATTGTAGCAATAGTCGACTCCTCCCGAGGTGCAAAGGTTAGACCGTAGCTTATCGGCTGATCTGCTGCTACATTTTTAATAAAGATTGCTTTCGTTTTAAAGCTCATTGCTTGTTTTAATGAGATCTTTTCTCGCAAATGTTCACTTGGATACAGGCCATACAGACTAATACCTACCCTCACCATATCAAGATGCATCTTTGGAAAAGCAATGGTTGCTGCACTATTACAGCAATGTTTGATTGGGATTTCAAACCCATGCTGCTCTAGATGAGTAACAATCTCATTAAACCTTGAAAATTGCTGCTCTGTATAGGTCGGGTCTAAGCTGTCTGCATCAGCAAAGTGTGTGAATACACCCTCTAAACGAACATATTCCGAATTTATTGACTCAACTAAAGCATGTGCATCTTCCTTATTATTAATTCCAATCCGATTCATGCCACTATCGATTTTCACATGAACTGGAACGACCTGCTTCATATCTTCCGCGACTGCTATTATTTTCTCTATAGCCTCCGGAGTGAATACAGTTAAAGTAATATTATTCTTAATTGCTTCCTCAACAGCGGATGATTTCGTATAACCAAGGACTAAGATTGGTGACTTGATTCCTGCCTGACGCAGTTGAATGGCTTCATCGAGGAAGGCAACCGCTAAATAGTCAGCGCCGGCTTCCATTGCAGCTTGTGCAACTTCGACAGCGCCGTGACCATAGCCATCAGCCTTTACAACTGCCATTAGTTTTACATTGTTATGAATATAGTTCTTAAACGTTGTCACGTTATGTTGAATTTTATCTAATGATACTTCAACCCACGTGTCGCGATAACTCCCTGCTTCCATTTCTGTTCCTCCAATTGTTCTGTTAAAAGTAAAAATACCCTTTCGTAAAAATGAAAAGGTATTTTTAAGCTACTTCTTAGTGACTAAGAGCTGACATTGCATCTTCTACAGATACATAGTCATAACCTAAATCTTTTGCAACTGCTTCGAATGTAACTTTACCATTTAGTACGTTGACACCTGCTTTTAATGGCTGACTATCTTTAACAGCTGCTTCGAGTCCTTTTTTCGCAATTTGTACCGCATATGGAACGGTAACATTCGTTAAGCCAATTGTTGCCGTACGCGGTACAGCACCTGGAATATTAGCAACGGCATAATGTAATACACCGTGTTTTTCATAAATTGGATCATCATGTGTTGTTGGATGGTCAACGGTTTCGAAGTTACCACCTTGGTCAATTGCAACGTCAACAATCACAGATCCTGGCTGCATCGATTTAACCATCTCTTCTGTTACAAGTTTAGGAGCCTTTGCACCTGGAATCAATACAGATCCAATGACTAAATCAGAGTCCTTTACAGCATTTGCAATATTTAATGGGTTAGACATCAATGTTTGGACCCTATCACCAAAGATATCATCTAATTCACGTAAACGAGCTGGGTTTAAGTCAATAATATTTACATTAGCACCTAAACCTAGTGCTATCTTCGCTGCATTTGCTCCAACTACTCCACCACCGATAATGGTAACCGTTCCACGCTCCACACCTGGAATACCACTTAACACAATACCTTTACCACCTTGCGATTTCTCCAAGTACTGTGCTCCCAGTTGTACAGCCATTCGACCAGCAACTTCACTCATCGGTGTAAGCAGTGGTAGTGTACGCCCTACCGCTACTGTTTCATATGCTATTGCAGTAATTTCATGATCTACTAATGCTTTTGCAAGCTCTGGTTCATTCGCTAAATGTAGATAAGTAAATAAAATTAATCCTTTGCGGAAGTATTGATATTCAGATTCAAGTGGTTCTTTCACTTTCATAATCATGTCTGCTTTCACCCAAACTTCTGAAGCGTTTTCAATAATTTTTGCTCCCGAATTTTCGAACTCTTCGTCAGTGAAGTTACTCCCTAGACCGGCACCCTTTTCAATAATAACCTCTTGCCCTGCACTAATAAGATTAACCACTCCAGCCGGAGTCATTGCAACACGATTTTCGTTGTTCTTTATTTCTCTAGGTACCCCAATAATCATTCTCAACATCTCCTCAATGTTTAATTTACTTATATTGTAGCGCCAGTATATTTACTTTAGTTTATCAAAAAAGCTAAAATATAGCCAAACGATTTGTATAAAACTACAAACTCTTTTTCTTAAGCTTTTCCAACTGTAAATCAATAAATAAACTTACTTTTTGATTTGGATCTCTTAAGTGGATGCCAGTAATATCGTTAATTCGCTTCAACCAGTAATTTAATGTATTCTGGAGATAGCTGGTTCTTAACAATTGGTGCAGACCTTTTTTAGATAAATAACTTCTCTTCTTCAAGAAACCTAACACTAGTATGCGCCCAAATAAATCCTAGTATTTTATTATTTTTTCGTATAGAGACCGACTTCTTTTATTGCAGGGACAATTACTGGTTCATCGTTTCGAATAGTTTCGTCATCATACCACTCTTCCAATGTCTATTAATAATATTGTCTGGAACTTTCCTGCTCGTGAATGTCGCAATTCTTACTTCATCGAAGTTTATGCTTACTGAAGACTGAAGAATATCATGCGGTGTTTGGAGTCTTCAATTGTAGTCGGGCATTCAACCGCTTCACCAATACGTTCTTCTAATATATCTGAGGAATCAAAAGTATCTCTGAATATTTTTTCATAAATATCTTCATCATTACGGAGTTGTGAATGAATCAATCGTGTGTCCCCCTCCCTAAGTTAAATTATAGCATAATCCGATTCACTATATTTAGAATTGTAAAATTTAACAAATAATACAGACAATTATTTGTCAATTTTAAAAATTACTGTCTTGCAATCTTCTGTTATAATAGTATTAATAACGAATACATCCTTTAAATGTTGGAATTTGTAAATGTAAGGGATTCCAACATTTACTCTCTTATAATAAAACAGATCTCCATAACCGTTCAAGATGATAGATGGAATCTTTTTATTTGGGTAACTGGACAAGAATTAAATCACAGAAGACACGGGGGATACTATGAAGAAAACATTACAAATCGGCAGTGCACTTGTAGGTATTATCGTGGGGGCTGGGTTCGCTTCTGGCCAGGAAGTTTTACAGTATTTTACTAGTTTTGGAACAGTCGGGATTGTTGGGGCAATCATTTCTACAGCATTATTTGCTTATATGGGAATGACGATGACTAGGATAGGAAGCAGAATGCAAGCAACTTCTCATCGCAATGCAATTCATAAAATTAGCGGAAAATTTCTAGGTACCATTATAGACTATATTATTATCTTTACATTATTTGGTGTGGGTGTAGTTATGATAGCTGGAGGCGGCTCCATTTTAAATCAACAATTTGGTTTACCACTTTTTGTAGGTAATATGTTATTAATTGCTCTCGTAATACTTACAGCAATGCTCAACGTTAGTAGAGTTGTTAAAGTAATTGGGAGTATTACACCGTTTCTAATCATCTCGATTATCTTACTATTCATCTATAGTATAACGACAATGGATGCTACCTTTGCAGAGCTTAATCCAATTGCAAAGCAGCATGACTCTGCACTTTCAAACTGGATTTTCTCAGCAATAAACTATGTTTCTTTTAACATCGCAGTTGGTGTTTCCATGTCCATCGTAATGGGCGGAGATGAAAAAAATGAGAAAGTAGCCGCAATTGGCGGACTAATTGGTGGACTTACAATTGGGGTTCTAATTATGGTCAGTCATTTTATGATCTTCTCAAAAATTGATGTTATCGGTAGCTTCGATATGCCTATCTTAAAGCTCGCAGATGATATTTCTCCTATTCTAGGTGTGATTTATTGTTTAATTTTATTTGGAATGATATTTAATACCGCTGCAAGTATGTTCTTCTCTTTTAGTGCGAGATTTACTGAAATAGGAACAAAGAAATTCAAAATCTTTACACTCATTTCTGGAATTGTCGCATTTTCATTAAGCTTCGTCGGCTTTACAGAACTCGTCGCTTTATTCTATCCATTAATCGGAAATCTTGGACTTGTGCTTATGATTGTCCTTATCGTCGCGTCCCTTAGAATGGGAAAATTAAAGAAAGATCAGGAAGAAATAGAGAAGCACTATTACACTCCAAAGAGAAGCGATACTAATGCTTAGTATCGCTTTCCTCCTCTTGATTAATATTGAAATACAGTTCGGTCTTATTTCTCCCTCTCTTTCTCTTTTTCAAACATCATGAACCTTTTCGTAAGTTGATCTGATCCTGTTATCAAATTCATTACGTAAGAGGATGTCTGTTCAATTTTATCCGAAAGAAAGTTCGTTCGTTCATAAAGGGCTGATCTAAAATTGCTAAGCTGTCTTGAGATTTTCTCTGTTAATGCCTCTTGATTTTCCAATCGGTTCAGCATTTTCTGTTGTGTATCATCTTGAGATAAAACCCTTTCTTCCAGCAGCTTTTGAAACTCTACTTGCTCATCGATTTTTAATGCAATCTGTTCATTTGCTACTCCGTATTCAGAAAGCTTGTGTCCTATTTCCTCATATGACATCGTTATATTTTGTAATTGTTCATTGAATTGCTCTTCCGATAGCTGATGATTCTCAAGCAGACGCTTCAATCCATCATTATCCTCTTCTAATTTCTCCAATTGTTTCATAACATGTTTTTCTAAATCCGTATACTTCTCGTTCATCGTTTGTATTTCATTTAATTTACTGCCAATGTCCAGCCATTTTGTCGTTTGCTGTTTTTCCTGTATTTCATAAAAATTCTTTAATTCTTGGAATGATTCATGCAGGCTAGCATTCACTTTCTTCTGCTCGTGAATCATTTCCGCCATGTGATTTTTTATAAAAAAATCTTGATTCGGTGCTTCGATGTCGCTGTTATTCTTATATATATCCTCATGGATATGCCGATTTATATACAATCCCATTGATAAACACTCCTTCATACCGCCTAATGTAGCTTATGCAACTTGAACGATATTGGGACTTTTAACTGGTTATGGTGTGATAAGGGTTCGAAATTACACTACGCGCACCTTGGGGGGCTGGTGAGCCCTCCTCCGGCAAGACAAAGACAATGAAAGCTTCGGCAGCAACGTTACATCGCAATCAGACAATTTGAAGTTTTTCTCGATAATTCTTCGTGTATTTTCTTCGCTGGAATGGTTGAGAAAAAATAAATTACTATCTCTCTAAAAAATGGGTTAGCACTTCCCTCTCACATAGCAGTTTAATAGCGAAAGACAAAAGGAATCTAATAAGTGAAGAAACATTTGCTAACGGAGATGCATTACTACCAAGCTTTCTTCTTAGTGGAATCGCAACTAGTTAGCAATTAATCTATATATAAACAGCAACAAAGGATACTGTCCGATAATAGACAGTATCCTTTGTTTGTTACGAGGTAAATATGAATTTGCTCATTTTTTTACATATTTCTTAAAAGCATTCAAAAATGGAAGGGGAGATGATTTTACAGTGTACGAGTATACCCCGTTTGTAGTGTGCACATAGAGGAGTCCCCCTTTTCCACCTATTGAACGATAGGACATATCAATAACATCCTGTATCGGAAACTCACGGTGTTTGGTGACAAGTTTTTCATTATATAAATACATTGTACGCTGATGCTCTGTATCAATTTGACTGATACTGCTTACAATTCGTTCTACCTTAACATATTGCTGTTCGGCAATCAAGTACATCTAAACCCTCCAAATTAATCTATATATTATAAATATTATTGATGAGGGAATATTGATTCGCTTACTATGTAAAGTAAAGCCATTTCGCTTTAGCGATACATACAGGTATTCTTAACCTTCTGCAAGCCGTAATCTATTCAAGCGCCATTGCAGCCATTGATATTCTCGAGTTTTTCTAGGAAGGAATTGACGAATATCTTCTTCATGGTAACCGACCTGTAATCGTTTCTCATCAACCATAATCGGACTACGTAATAATCTTGGATGTTCATGAATTAATTCCAGTAATTCCTGTAATGGCAGTGTCTCGATATCTAAGTCGAGATCTTTATAAATCTTTGATCTTGTTGAGATAATCTCGTCTGTTCCATCAACTGTCATTCTAAGTATTCCTTGAAGCTCACTAACAGTTAATGGCTCTTTAATAATATTTCTTTCTACATATTTGACTCCGTGCTTTGAAAACCATTGCTTCGCTTTACGGGTAGATGAGCAAGCTGCTCCATAAATTGTAACTGTCATTTATCTATCAAACCCCATTCTATAGTTTTTTGAAGACTTTATTCTTAATACATGTTTTACGCTTGGATGCTTTCACTTTTTCTTATAAAGCCCATTTTTTAATAAATTCATTTCCATTTTAAAGATGTTAATTGCTTCCTCATCAGATAGTGCTCCGGAATATTTCTCAACAAAGTTACGAAATGCCACCGCTGCAACGATTTTAATGATATAAATTATATCCTTCTCGTCTGAAATATTTAGGCAGTCTACATTTATTAATTTGGTGACCTCTTTCATATGTTCACTACTATGATTTCCTTCAAAAATCGATGTAAAGGAATTCTCCATTTTATGTGTTACATTCAGTAGTGCATTTTTGAAAAAGTCATGTTCATTCTCATCTGGGAGGACAATAAGGAATTCATGGTACATTTCTATCATCGCATCAATAATGTCTCCATTATTTTCCTTTAAGATAGAAATAAATCGCATATTTAACTCTTTCATCTGTTGATTTAACAAGAAAAAGTAGGCATCCTCTTTATCTTCAAAGTATTGATAAAAACTCCCTCTAGCAATACAGGCCTCTTTTACAATATTCGCAATCGATGCTTCAGATAAAGGGGCTCTAGCAAATTCCTTTTCTGCTGCTTCCAATAAATGATGCCTTTTACTCTCAGGTAGATTAAAAAAAGTTTGTTTCGGCAATGCCCATCCTCCATATCCATCCAAAGTGACACTGTGTCATGTTGTTATATTTCTATAATAAATGACACAGTGTCACTTGTCAATTTTTCGAGTGACACCCCGTCACTTTTTATTTCTACCCGGTAATTATACATTATCAAATAATTGTGGCACGTTTATGGAAAATATTAGATAATTTATATTTTTGACAGCAAGAAAGATCGAGCAATAAAGACGGCACTTCAGCTAATGACCCGGCAAATCCTCTGTACAAAAATAATTTACCCTAATAGAAAGGAGGATATCCGTGTTCATTCATTTTTAAGTTATGGGTATTCAATGTTTGAACTGCGCCACACACAGAATAACTGCTTTTGTTATTTAGGACTTGAGATTAGGCTAATGCTGTTGATTAATGAAAACTCTCATGTAGTCATGTAGAATAAGGATTGAGACAGTATTATTAAAATTTAATGAAAAGGTAGGAAATTCATGGTTCAATTTAGTAATCATTTAATATCCATTCTGATTTAACCAATGTTTTTAGAATTCTGGAGAAGCCCGAAAACTTTCCTAAGTGGAATTATGCTGTCAAAGAAATCACAGATTTATGTATAAAAGACAACAAGTTGGGTTCGCAGTATAAATTATCTAGGGAGGTAGGTCTGCAGAATAGTGAAGTAATTACAATCCAAAGATTATATCAAAGATAACAGATTATCATTTGAGGCAATTGGAAATCTGTTTTCATATACTTCTACATATAAGCTAACACAACATCCCTTAGGAACTTCTCCAACCAATACGATGGTATTACAATCTTCAGGTATTAAACACATAGCTTTCACTATCATTCAAAGAAACATAAAGCGTGAAGTCAATAATAATTTTAGAAAGATGATAGAGGAGAAGGAGCCGTATGAGTAATACGTTTAATATGAGAAATTAATATTATTGAACTATAGGATAGTTTAAAATTAAATTTTTAATTTACTTATTTTACAAACAGAGGGACGCGGATAAAATGATTGCAACTATAATAATCCTCGTTGTTTTTATTTTATTTGATATTATTCTCTCTACTGGCAGAGCCTCTTTTTGAATTGCTTGTTTTAACACATTATCGGATGAAGAAAAACAAAAAATTGACAAAAAAACTTAAAGTAAGTTTATGGAAAAATGATGTTTACAATGTCATTTAGCATGGTATTTTTCATACTTAGTTTAGCACTGGAGTCCAAGGAGTTATTTATCATTGGAAACGTACTGTTTATAGCTGTATTTGTATTTAAGCTTATTTATACAAATAAATGGAAAAGATTTTAGCATAGAACTGTTATTAAGCTTGTATGTAGTTTCCTTATTTTCGGAATTTTGATTAGAATGATTTGTATTCAACTTACAGGGTACAAGAGTAGAGTATTGTATGGGGCTGTCAATGTTGCAACTCCTATTTTACTAACCATTAAGCAAATCAATGAATAACAGCTAGATATTGAAAGAAGCTATTGCTGAGATGAAAGGAAAAACGGTGTTGAATCATTTTATGTTATATCGTCCTATGACACCACAATTTGGTTAAATATTCCACCCCGGGGCTCGATGGTTAAGGGTGATTCTGATCCTTAGAAAGTTGCCAAACTACGTCCGCATTCTTAGGGGTGAAGAGACTTATTTAAGTTCATGTGAATCGATGTCAATTTAGACGTCCTGAAATGAGGAATGCTTTGCGCTCTCCTTACTGATGAATCAAGCCGATGCCTGCTTTCTCCTACAATTGTAGAGGGATAATTACAATCCTTCTTAACTTATTAAAAAAGTAATACCATTTTAAAACAATTCGTGTATAATTATTTCGATATGCACGAAATTTGTTAGAAATAATCAGCTTTTAGCAGCTAAAAAATAATAAGGATTTATGTATATAATCCAATAAACACGGGGGAGGTACTGCGATGACGAACACGATAATTCAGTTTAATAACGTGACAAAGCAATACGATAATGATCCAGTTGTGCTGGACAATGTAAGTTTTGAGATTGAACGAGGGAAGTTTTACACCTTGCTTGGTCCTTCAGGCTGTGGAAAGACAACGATTCTAAGATTAATCGCTGGCTTTACGGAAGCAACTTCAGGAGAGATTTACTTTGATGATAAGAAGATAAATGATATTCCGGCTAATAAACGCCAAGTGAATACGGTTTTTCAGGATTATGCGCTTTTTCCTCATCTAAATGTATTTGAAAATGTTGCATTTGGCTTAAGAATCAAGAAAATGAAAAACAAAGAAGTTGAAGCAAAGGTAAAGGAGGCTCTTAGCTTCGTAAACCTGCTTGGTTATGAACAACGAGAAATAAGAGATATGTCTGGTGGTCAAAGGCAGCGTGTTGCCATTGCACGTGCCATTGTCAATGAACCAGAAGTAATTTTACTCGATGAACCATTATCTGCACTTGACTTAAAATTACGTTATCAAATGCAAGGGGAATTACGAGACCTGCAACGCCGACTTGGAATTACCTTTATTTTCGTTACGCATGATCAAGAAGAGGCCCTTGCAATGTCAGATGAAATATTTGTCCTTAACAAAGGGAAAATCCAACAAAGTGGTACGCCAATTGATATTTATGATGAACCGATCAACCGTTTCGTTGCTGACTTTATCGGTGAATCCAATATTGTAAAAGGAACGATGATTGAAGACTTCTTAGTAGAATTTGGTGGAAAGCGATTCGAATGTGTCGACCAAGGAATGAATCCAAATGAACCAATTGAGATTGTCATTCGCCCAGAGGATTTAGAAATCACTTCATTCGATAGTGGCATGCTGAAGATTGAAGTAACCTCACAATTATTCCGTGGCGTTCACTATGAGATTACTGGAATCGACCACGATGGGAACGAATGGCTTGTCCATTCAACGAAGAAGGCGAAGGTCGGCGATAAGATTGGACTGCACTTTAACCCAGAGGCAATTCATGTTATGCGTTTTAATGAGACAGAAGAAGACTTTGACCGTCGTCTAGAATCTTATTCGGAGGGGGAGGCAGATGGAGAATAAAGTAACACGTAATCTCTACATGATTCCATATGCACTTTGGATCATCTTCTTTGTTATAGCGCCGATACTACTTGTTGTCTATTATTCTTTTCTTGATATCGAGGGGAACTTCTCACTTGTTAATTATCAGAACTTCTTTACGTCTACCTATTTACAAATGACGTTGAGTTCATTTTGGTATGCATTTTTAATTACAGCTATTTCTCTTTTAGTTGCATATCCTACCGCCCTTTTCTTAACGAGGACGAAGCATAAGCAGCTTTGGCTATTATTAATTATTGTACCATCATGGATTAATTTACTTTTAAAAGCTTATGCTTTTATCGGGATTTTTGGCACATACGGTGCTGCAAATAATTTCTTGGAATTTCTTGGAATTGGCTCGCAGCAAATACTCTTTACTGATTTTAGCTTTGTTTTTGTTTCAGTATACATTTTTATCCCATTTATGATTTTACCAATCTTTAATGCATTAGAGAGCTTGAATCCAACACTACTCGATGCTGCGAATGATTTAGGTGCATCAAAATGGACGACATTTCGCCGTGTTGTTTTCCCACTAACAATTGATGGCGTGAAATCGGGTTGTCAGGTCGTGTTTATTCCAGCACTTTCCTTGTTTATGTTGACAAGATTAATCGCTGGAAATCGTGTCATCACGCTCGGTACAGCGATTGAACAACATTTTCTTGTTACACAAGATTGGGGAATGGGTTCAACAATTGCGGTTTTCTTAATCATCATTATGTTTGTCATTATTTCACTGACTGGCATACGGAAGCGAGGTGCATAAGTTGAGCAGAAAATCATCACCGTTTGCAAATCTATTTTTATTTATTATCTTTTTCGTTCTCTATGCACCCATTTTCTATTTAATCTTTTACTCCTTTAATAGCGGGGGTACGATGAGCGGCTTCGAGGGCTTTACTCTCGATTGGTATAAGGAACTTTTCTCAGATACAAGACTGCTGATTATCGTCTTGAACACCGTTGTGATTGCATTATTGTCAGCATTAATTTCCACGATTATCGGTGTATTTGGGGCGATTGGGATTCGTGAGATGAAGCGGAAGAGGAATCAGAATTCAATCCTTGGATTGAACAATGTACTAATTGTTAGTCCTGATGTTATTATTGGTGCTTCATTTCTGATTTTGTTTACGATGGCAGGAATACAGCTTGGATTCTATTCTGTACTGTTATCACATATTGCCTTCAGTATTCCAATTGTCGTCCTAATGGTGCTGCCAAAATTAATGGAAATGAGCCCATCTTTAATTGATGCTGCTCATGATCTTGGTGCAAGTCGCTGGAATGTATTAACAAAGGTTATCTTACCATACATTACGCCGGGGATTTTTGCAGGATTCTTTATGGCACTAACGTATTCTCTAGATGATTTTGCCGTTACATTCTTCGTAACAGGAAATGGCTTCTCTACATTATCCGTTGAAATCTATTCCTTAGCACGTCAAGGTATCTCACTTAATATTAATGCCTTGTCTGCACTTATCTTTTTAGTTACGGTCGTTCTTGTGATTGTTTATTACTACATTAGCAGACGTGCCGGGAATCAAGGTATGGGAGGAATGAGAAGATGAAGAATCTTATTCAAGCATTTTTAGCAGTTCTCGTTGTTTCTATTATTTGCTTAATTGCAATCAATCGATTAAATGCCTCTGCAGGATATTCAGGTACCAATACATTAACCGTTTATAATTGGGGTGACTATATCGATGAGGAGGTCATTGATCAGTTCGAGGAAGAAACAGGGATAACTGTCATTTATGAAACCTTTGATTCAAATGAAGCAATGATGACGAAAATCCAACAAGGCGGTACAACCTATGATGTTGCCGTACCATCAGAGTATATGATTCAAAAAATGATAGAAGAAGATTTACTTATTGAATTGGATCATTCAAAACTTCCAAATCTGAAAAACATTGACGAACGATTTATGGATCTCTCCTTTGATCCAGGAAATAAATTCTCAGTCCCATACTTCTGGGGAACTGTTGGTATTGTCTTTAATACAAAAATGCTTCCCGATATGGATTTCAAAAGCTGGGAAGATCTATGGCATCCTGAATTAAAAAATGACATTTTATTAGTTGATGGTGCTCGCGAAGTTATCGGCATGGGATTAAACAGCCTAGGCTATTCCTTAAATGATACAAATAAAGATCACTTACAGGAAGCACAGGATAAACTAAATACATTAACACCGAACATCAAGGCTATTGTTGGCGATGAAAACAAGTTGTTAATGGCTAACGGTGAAGCACCTGTCGCACTTGTTTGGTCAGGTGATGCATCCGAAATTATGTTTGAGAATGAGGATTTGGACTACTCCGTGCCTGAAGAGGGATCCAATCTCTGGTTCGATAATATGGTCATTCCTAAAACAGCAAAAAATATCGAGGGTGCTCATCAATTTATCAATTTCATGCTTGATGCTGAAGTAGCAGCACAAAACACAGAATATGTTAGTTATTCAACACCAAACAAGGAAGCATTAAAGTACATGCCAGAAGAAATGGTAAATGATGAACGCTTCTATCCATCACCAGAGTTAACAGATAAACTTGAGGTGTATGATAACCTAGGCAAGAAGAATTTAGCATATTATAATGAGTTGTTTTTAGAGTTTAAGATGTATCGGAAATAACTATACTATTTGAAGCGCCAAGGACTGTAGAGTGTCCTTGGCGTTATTTTTTGTGCTCCTGCTGATATTATTTTTCTCCTGGCGATATTCCTGCTCTCATGCTGATATTATTTTTCTCCTGGCGATATTCTTGTGCTCCTGCTGATATTATTTTTCTCCTGGCGATATTCTTG
>NZ_PIOD01000016.1:22580-253313 GCF_003369565.1 Oceanobacillus chungangensis
TCCTGCTGATTTAATTTTTCTACTGGCGTTGTTTTTGTGCTCCTGCTAATATTATTTTTCTCCTGGCGATATTCTTGTGCTCCTGCTGATATTATTTTTCTACTGGCGATATTCTTGTGCTCCTGCTGATAATGACTCCCCTAGTGATATTTACAGCCGATTTTCATCTTATAAGAAAAAGCCCGAATAGCATGGCTATCCGAGCTCTGTCCCTTCTTATTCTTTTTTTCAAACCATCACTTTACAAATATCATTCGTAAACTCTACTGGATCATTGATTGGCAGTCCTTCAATAAGAAGTGCTTGGTTGTACAGCAGGTTTGTATATAATTTCAATTTGTCTTGATCATTTGCAAAGGCATCCTTTAATGCTCCAAATACTTCATGGTCGATGTTGATTTCTAATACTTTATCAGCCTTAATATTTTGATCGTCTGGCATTGCGTTAATGACTTTCTCCATCTCGATTGATATTTCGCCATCAGCCGTAATAACAACTGGATGTGATTTTAATCGTTTGGATGCTCGTACATCTTTTACCTTGTCAGCCAAAATAGTTTTCATTTCTGCAAATAGGTCTTTGTTTTCTGTTTCTGCTTCTTCTTTCTCTTCCTTATTCTCATCTTCAATGCCTAGGTCGCCACTTGAAACAGATTTAAATTCTTTTTCTTTGTAGCTCATTAGCATTTTAATTGCGAACTCATCGATTTCCTCTGTGAAATACAAAATTTCATAGCCTTTATCTGCGACAACCTCTGTTTGTGGAAGCTTATCAATTCGCTCATTGGAATCACCAGTAGCATAATAAATATACTTTTGCTCTTCAGGCATTCTTGATACATATTCCTCTAAGGTAACCATTTTCTTTTCTGTAGAAGAATAGAAGAGAATTAAGTCTTGTAATACTTCTTTATGTTGGCCAAAGTCACTGTATAGTCCGAATTTAAGCTGTTGACCAAATGATTTGTAGAACTTCTCATAGCTATCACGATCATCTCTTAATAAGCTGAGCAATTGGCTCTTAATTTTCTTGCTGATGTTTTTAGCAATAATCTGTAGTTGTCTGTCATGCTGTAGCATTTCTCTAGAAATATTAAGTGACAAGTCTTCTGAATCTACCATCCCTTTAACGAAGCTGAAATAATCTGGAAGCAATTCAGGACTCTTCTCCATGATTAACACACCACTTGAATAAAGCTCTAGACCTTTTTCATATTCACGTGAATAGTAATTGTATGGTGCACTCTCTGGGATGAAAAGAATTGCATTATATCGTACAGTTCCATCAACACTTAGATGAATATGTTTTAATGGCTTATCGAAACCGTAATGCTTTTCATTGTAAAAATTCTCATAGTCCTCATCTGTAAGCTCACTCTTGTTCTTTTTCCAAATCGGAACCATCGTATTGACGGTTTGTTCTTCGACTACCTCTTCATATTCGTCTTCAGAACCTTCTTTAAGCTTACTTTCCGTTACGTCCATTTTAATTGGGTAGCGAATGAAATCGGAATACTTCTTAATGATTTGTTTCAAACGATATTCTTCCAGAAACTCATCATAGTTATCGTCTTCTGTACTTTCTTTAATTTTCAGTGTAATTTCTGTTCCTACTTCATTTTTCTCGGCAGATTCAATTGTATAACCGTCTGAGCCAGTAGACTCCCATTTATACGCTTCATCACTATCGATTGATTTACTTACAACCGTTACAACATCAGACACCATGAACGCCGCATAGAAACCTACACCAAATTGACCAATAATATCATGGCCATCTTTTACTTCATTTTCACTCTTAAATGTATGGGAACCACTTTTCGCAATTACGCCAAGATTACTTTCTAAATCCTCTTTCGTCATCCCAATTCCCGTATCAATGATTTTTAGTGTACGTTCGTCTTTATTTGGGACCACTTTTATGTAGTAATTCTCTTTATTAAAACTTAAATTATCATCGGTTAATGCTCGGTAATAGATTTTGTCGATTGCATCACTTGCATTGGAGATAAGCTCTCTTAGGAATACCTCACGTTGCGTATAGATAGAATTAATCATCATATCTAGTAATTTTTTCGATTCTGCTTGGAACTCTTTTTTCGCCACTGCTATCTCTCCTTCAAATAAGATACTCTCCATTAGCACTCTAAGATCTCGAGTGCTAATCCCTATACTTTAAATACCATAATAATCGCTCCTGTGTCAATTAAATTAACTATTAATGAAATAACAGGGTATCATTAGAAATAGAAAGGTGGGAGAAGCGATGTTAAAAAAGTATTTAGATAAAGCCAACTATGCAGTGGTCTTTACAGGTGCTGGTATGTCAACCGAAAGTGGGTTACCCGATTTCCGTTCATCGAACCAAGGGTTATGGAGGAAAAAGGATCCGAGTAAACTCGCCAGTACAAATGCGCTCAATGAAAATGTGAATGAATTTATTGATTTTTACCGTGAGCGAGTGCTTGGTGTCAAGGAATACAATGCTCACGAAGGACATTATATTTTAGCAGATTGGGAAAGGCGCGGGATTATCCAGTCAATTATCACACAAAATGTCGATGGTTTTCATCAGCAGGCTGGAAGTAAGCGAGTGGCAGAGCTTCATGGTACATTACAAAAGCTCCATTGCCAGAAGAAGCGTTTCAATTTGCATTAACTGAAACGGAAAAAGCAGATTTATTTATTGTTTTAGGTTCTTCTCTAACGGTAACACCAGCAAATCAATTCCCGCTTATCGCTAAAGAAAATGGCGCGAAATTAGTCATTGTTAATCAGGAAAAAACAGAAATGGACCAGTATGCAGACCTTGTTATTCATGACAAAATGATTGGCAGCTTATTAAAAGAACTGGATGGCTAATCTGCCAATCCAGTTCTTTTAAGGATATTTGAAACCTATACCTCTACTTCATCTTCCCAATCAAGCATTCCGCCTGCCATGTTGGTTACATTATAGCCCTCAGCTTCTAGAAACGCACTTGCTCTGCCGCTTCTTGCTCCCGAACGACATACCATGTAATATTGCTTCTCTTTGCTTAGCTCATTTAACCGATCAGGTAACTCTCCTAGAGGAATATGAGTTGCCCCAGGGATTTTCCCTTGTGCCACTTCTTCATCTTCGCGAACATCAATAATATTTAATGACTCTCCGTCATTTAATTTTTTTGCTAATTCTGTTGCTGTAATCTCTTGCATTACTTCTTGCCTCCAGTTATCTTTTCTTGATTTATATAGTAAAACTATATTTGTTTCGAAATGTTTATTGGTTTTATATAAAGTGCAGACTAGTTTAGTGTTTAGGAATCTCAGGCTAGTCGCTCTAGGAATACACTACGCTTTTCGCGGGGAGCTGGTGAGCCTAGGCTCTTCTTCCCACAGAAGTCTCCCTGTATTTCTTCCGCTAGGCTAGTGCAAAAACTAATGAAAACAGTATGACTTACCCACTAACTATCGACGTTGATTGCAGCAAAATACTGGTAACTCATATGTGAATAGCAACTGCTGGCCAGATCAGAAATCACAATTAAAATTAGTCCACACTCTATCTCTGCTGTGACTTAATCAATGCAGTGGTCTTTTGAAATAAACTTAAAGCTAAAAAAATCTATCTACTTTTCACTAACAAATTAACCGCTTCTTGCACGAAATCTTCAGGACTTTTTCCGTTTTCTTCTTCATCACGAATGCTTTGCTCTAAATTTTGAGTGACGATAAGCGCAGCGGTACGATCCAATGCATTTCTAGCCGCTGTTAACTGTGTAATCACATCTTTAACTTCCTTTTCCTCTTCCATCATTCTTAAAGCACCTCTCACTTGCCCTTCGATACGCTTCATTCTGTTAGTCACTTTTTCATTATACTTCATTCTACACTTCTCCCTTATCCCTTGATGTGAAGAACCTAAGTAGTACTTGAAATTATATACAGAAGACGGTACAGGTATGGAAAAGAACCCCTAGTTATAAGAGATTCTTTTCTTTCATCTATAATAGCTATGCCATCCATTTTGGTGGTGTATTTTTATCCCAGAATATCTCGCCAATTTCATGATGTTCCTTGAAACCGTCCTTGCTTAAATGGTAATGGAAATTAAAATAATACCCATCCAATGGACGATTATCACGGCGAACATGGAATCTTGCAACATCCTGTTCATTTAAATGATCGTATACGTGAAAGATTTTTTCTCCGTATCCTTTCGTTGGTTGTTCGGTAATTGCATAATAACGAGACACATCTTCATCTGCATCTTGCATTATCGATTGTAGTGCCATTTCAATATTAGGTAAGATAAATGCAGTAAAATCATCCTCTACATGATCTGCAATTCTAGGTCCGAATTTAGTAATCGTTTGGTCCTTTGCCTTTTCAATTAGGCTATGAATATAGTAATCCCTATCATAAGGGTTGTCCTTATTAAGCCAAGAATCAACTTCCGCTTCTTCCCTTACCTCTGCAGTGGAGGTTGAAACGGCTTCCTCTGCTTTTGATGCAACACTATCCTTACTCTCTTCTGCATCAACTTGCAATAATTCAGTTGGAACATATATGCCTAATGTAGCAACCGTAACTAGGGCTACTAAAATTTTCCTCATCCATAGCTTCATTTTAAAAGTCCCCTTTATTTGTAAGCACTTACTAGAATTTTACCATGTTAGAAATAGATGTCTATCATTTTCTCAATTTTTTACTGAAAATTAATACTTTAGTAATAGGTTTAATCCACTATAATCCTGCTTAATCTATATATGCCATCTTTTCAAAATGCATATACCCTAAATTGAATTGCTAGATTCTCCGGCATGAACTTAAAGACAATAATCAATAATAATATATTAATTATAACATGGGGTTAATGATTTATACCGTACAGACTGCCATTTTTTCGACAATTTGAATTTACATAATCCTTATTGTTTATATTAATGTTACAGATCGTGAAAATTAAGATACAGTTTTCGAAAACAAAAAGGCCTTAATGTAAAGTAGCCCGTATCTGTTCTACTTTTACATGAAGGCCTTTTAGAGTGTCACTCTTATACGGCTAGCTTATTTCCCTAAAATAGCTGGCTCTTTTATTTGAGGTGTTCCATATCTAAAGTACTCTGCTGGAAGTGGAGCACCATACCAAATAATTGCCTTTTCCACTTCTTCTTCTGTCCATGCAACCGGCTCCCAATTCGGGTCAAAAATTAAGTATCCTGCATCACCAAACAATTCAACACGATTTCCGCCAGGCTCAATTACATAAAGGAAATTTGCTTGACTGATACCGTGTTTTCCAGGTCCTGCTTCGATTTGAATGCCATTTTCTACACATAGATCCGATAGATCATTTAAATGTTGCGGATAGCCATACCAATAGCAAACATGGTGTAATCTGCCCTTACCTCCCATTGCATCTCCCAGAAATGCAAGCTCATGTACTAGTGGACTTACACTCAACCATGCAGCACCATCTGTCCCGTCCTTCTTTACTAAATGCTCACGTAAACGAAAACCAAGTTCATCCATCATGAATTGCTTGTTCGACGTTGGATCGTTAGCAAGTAAATTGACGTGATCCAGCCTACGTACTGGAACACCATTTAAAGGACGCTTTTGTGGCCGGTTCTTCAATTTTGTCGTTTGTCCTTCAGGTGCTTGATAATACTCCACATCCCAGAGAATCTCCATATTATGTCCATCTGGTGTGACAAATTGGTATGCATCACCATGACCATGATCTCCATCAATCCATCCTTTGCCATAGCCCGATTTCGTTAAAGCCTCAACACGACGTTCCAAAGCTTGCTTCGAGCTTGCCCGCCAGCCAACATGTCCTAAGCCTGGTTGTTTTCCTTCCGTCACCTTCAGAGTATGATGATAAAAATCCTCATACGCACGTAAGTATACAGATTGACCTTCTCTTTTCGTTTCACTCATCCCCAGTAACTCTTTGAAGAACCATAGTGTTTTGTCAGGCTCCGGTGTAAAAATCTCCACATGTGCTAATTGCGCGACATCAAAAATTTGTTCTTTCTCCATTGTAATTCCTCCCCTGTATAAATTACAAAACCATTTCGTAATCGCTTACATTTTATCTTTTAAAGCTAATTACCGATTTAATAATTCCGTACTAATTACATTAGAAAACGGGTTACTAATCTATGATGGTTTCCAGCAACAACTATAACATGTTCTTCACACTATAAATTCACTTCAGAGTTATCCGTCTGTGGAATTTATATGGCTGAATGATCCTTACTTAATCTCATTATATGAGAATAAATATTAGAAAAAAGACGGC
This sequence comes from Oceanobacillus chungangensis, assembly GCF_003369565.1. Lineage (GTDB taxonomy): Bacteria > Bacillota > Bacilli > Bacillales > Amphibacillaceae > Oceanobacillus > Oceanobacillus chungangensis. The sequence goes on from NZ_PIOD01000016.1 coordinate 28,872, forward strand.
AGTTCCTCTATGCGGAACCAATACACAAAAGTTTTAATTTAGTAAAAGTAATAATAAAAACTGTGCTTTCAACTGTCCGACGGTAATCTAACAATTGAAAGCACAGTTAAATTCTTACTGCGTGACACCAGATTTGCTGTATTGCAGTAGTATTAGAGATTATTTCAACCCGCTTGAAGAACCGTTATTTCTCAGCATCAATGAACAACTAAGAATTAAAATTGCGTAGGTAATGAAGCCGACTTCACGCAGATCAAAATAGAATCCAGATGCCATGAATAACTCAAAACCAATTCCACCTGCTCCTGCAGCTGCTCCCATCGCTACAGCAACACCGAAATTTATCTCGAAGCGTAAGAAGACCCATGACTCATTTGTTATTATTTATCGCTATTGATTCAAGCTGCGAAGTAGGCGCAAGGTTGATTTCCACTGCGGACATAAGGGATGTATTGCTGCCTCATCTTATATTGGGATAGATAAATAGTAGCAAACGCACTAGCGGAAGAAATACACGAAGACTCCTCGAAAATAAAGTCCCTTTTGTCTAATTGCGATGTAACGTTACCAAAGCTTTCCCTGTCCTGCGGGAAGAAGAGCCTAGGTGAGACTTCGCAGCGCAACAGCACAAGAAGGCTCACCAGTTCACCGGGGAAAGCGTAGTGTATTTCTGCAGCCACAGTCAAAGACGCAATATCATCTTAAGTCAGTTCACAGTTTATTTTCTCATTGCATAAGCCCAAAAAAAGGAAAATAAATAACTTAGGGCGAATGATATACATTAAGAAAGAATATCAGAGGGGTGAGGAGCTGGGAAAATGAATCGATTAAATTTAATAACTTTAGGGGTAAAGGACATGGTAGAGTCACTTAAGTTTTACCGGGATGGGCTTAGATTTCAAGTAGTTGTACATGGAGAAGAAACGAATCCAGATGTTATTTTCTTCAATAATGATGGTACAAAAATTTCACTGTTTCCGATTGAACACTTAGTTAAGGACATCAGTGAAGAAAATCCACCAGTTGTTGCAGATGGATTTGGTGGCATTGCACTCGCCTATAACGGCAAATCTAAAGAAGAAGTCGATGAAGTGTTTGCGTTAGCAGAAAAAGCTGGTGCTAAAATCGTTAAGAAACCTGAAACGGTATTCTGGGGTGGCTATAGTGGATACTTTCAGGATCCCAATGGATTCTACTGGGAGGTTGCATTTGGAGAAGACTGGGCATTCGATGAGAATGACATGCTAATTGTAAGCAATAATTAATCTGTTCATAAAGAAGTGTCATTACTAGGCAACTATCATATAAATGAGGTAAATGATGCTAAAAGGGTGACACGATGACACTTTGGATTGACATTTCAGTTAGTAATCATCAACTAAAGCTTTATGATGCAAGTACACTGCTTAAAACATATCCAATTGCAGTTGGAAAAATATTGACAGTTACACCTACAGGAAATTACATGATTGTTAACAAGGAGGAAAATCCCGGAGGACCATTTGGTGTATTGTGGATGGGTTTATCAAAGCAGCATTACGGGATACACGGTACGAATGATCCTTCCTCAATCGGCAAATCTGTTTCACATGGCTGTATCAGAATGTATAACGATGATGTGGTAGAATTATCAAACATGGTTCCACTTGGTACAAATGTCTACATTCATTCTTAATTTTTTCATTTGAATGGTTTAAACAGGTGAACAGCTCCTAATCTGTTCGCCTGTCTGTTGTGCACAGCTTCTCCTAGAAAGCTACGTTAGCTCCTGAAGCGATACCTAATATCTGTTTAATAAAGCTTCGTTCCATATGCTAATAACCGCTCCCTTTCCTTCAGCATAAAAGGCTCTATCCACCTATTCTTTATTTACTAACATCCAGGTAGAATATTCGATTATAATTAGATTATTGAAATAGGAGGAGGGGAATGGATTGTCTTCTGCTTTAAAAAGTGAAAAGGGAAAGAAATCAAAATGGAGAGTAGCAGGTTGGATTGTTGGATCTATCATCGCTATCTGGCTTATTATCTATCTATTTCCTGTTACCGAAAATAAAGCACTACATAAATTTAACCGCGATAAACCGCTAGTCATCGCTCATGGAGGTGGAAATGATTTAGCACCATCAAATACATTGGCAGCTTTTACAAATGCCTATGCACTTGGAGTCGATGTCATTGAATTCGATATCCATATGACAGAGGATGGCCACTTAGTATCGATCCATGATCCAACGGTTGATCGAACGACGAATGGTACTGGAAGAGTCAATGAGATGAAACTAGCGGAGATTCAATCCTTAGATGCAGCGGCAAACTTTCAGAACTTAGATGGCGAGTATAGCTACCGTGGCAAAGGTGTTTATATACCGACTGTCAACGATATTTTTGCAATAATCAATGACCCAGATATGCTATACACCATAGAAATTAAGGATTCCAATGATCCCAAGCTTTACCGCGATATGTGTCAATCATTATGGAGCGTTATTCAGGATTATGGATTAGAGGAAAACGTGATTATCGCATCCTTTGATCAGGAAATTGTAGATATGGTTACCGATGTCTCCGGTGGTAAGGCTCTTGTTAGTGGGGGACGACAGGAAATTACGAAATTCGTTGTTTTTCATAAATTATTCCTTAATGGATTGTACAAGCAAAACGTACATGCACTGCAAATTCCAACAGAGGATAGCAATATCAACCTGCAAGATCGAAAATTAATTCGTGGTGCAGAGCATCGTGGCATGGATGTTCATTACTGGACCATCAATGACAAAGAAACGATGCAAGAATTAATTAATCTTGGTGCAGATGGTATTATGACCGATAGACCTGATCTGTTAATCGATCTGTTGAAAGATTGATTTGCAAAAACTTATTTTATTAACCCCTGCTACTTTTTAACTAGCTTTGACTACTAGCTTTGTGAAAGTAATGATAGTATACCTAACTCTATAAATAGTTTAGGAAAATGGTAGCGCAAATTATTTGATTTATTAAAAAACTTTTACACCAATGTAATCTAGCATTAATGAACATAGATTATAATAAAAGGGTACCAAAAATGTTAGGAGAGGTGATCATGTTGAAACTAAAAAAATTAACAATTGCAACAATGGGGGCAATCCTTTCTACAGGTCTATTGTTTGGATGTGCTGCTGACGAAGAAGATCCAGAAACAGAGGATCCCGCAACTGAAGAACCAGCATCAGGAGAACCAACAGAAGATAACACAGATGATGGTACGGAAGAAGAAGCGCCTGAAGATGGTGCGGAGGACGAAGAAGGTACTGAAGGTTAATAATTATCATTTATGAATTTAGAAGCCTCCACTAATCTAAGTGGAGGCTTTAATAATGAATAATTTATCTAAATGAGAGAAGGAAGGGTCAGACGTATCTAAATTAATTAATCAATGCTTGCAAAGGAGCAGCAATTCTCCCGCCTCGTTTAATGAATTTTTCCGAGCTATATGGATTTACACCCATCACAGGTGCACGGCCAAGCAGACCACCAAACTCTACCATTTCTCCCTCTTCCTTTCCAGGAACAGGGATTACTCGTACTGCGGTTGTCTTTTTATTAATCATGCCAATGGCTGCTTCGTCCGCTATAATGCCAGAGAGGGTTGCAGGAGTAACGTCACCAGTCAGGGCAATCATATCCAAGCCAACGGAGCAGACACAGGTCATTGCCTCTAATTTCGGGAGGGTTAACGAGTTTTCCATAATTCCTCGAATCATCCCATTATCCTCACTAACTGGAATAAACGCCCCGCTTAATCCGCCGACAAATGAGCTTGCCATTGCTCCACCTTTTTTCACTGCATCATTCATTAATGCTAGCGCAGCGATTGTTCCATGTGTGCCGACACGCTCAAGACCAATCTCTTCCAGTATTTCTGCCACACTATCATTCATTGCATTTGTTGGTGCTAAAGATAAATCAACAATTCCAAATGGAAGATTGAGGCGTTCCGCTACTACACGACCAATTAGTTCCCCTGCCCTAGTAATCTTGAAAGCTGTTTTCTTAATAATCTCGGATATGTCGCTAAGATTAGCATCATCATGTCGTTTCAGTGCGCTTAACACGACTCCTGGTCCACTAACACCTACATTAATGACAGCTTCTCCTTCACCAGTACCATGGAATGCCCCAGCCATAAATGGATTATCTTCTACCGGATTACAGAAGACGACTAGCTTTGCACAAGCGAGACCATTTTGATCCTTCGTTCTTTCCGCCGCTTCTTTAATAATCATCCCCATTTTTGCAACAGCATCCATGTTAATACCTGCTCTCGTTGTCCCAATTGAAACCGAAGCACAAACACGCTCCGTAACACTTAAAGCTTCTGGTAGTGCATCGAGTAATGTTTCATCACCCTTTGTCATGCCTTTATGAACGAGCGCAGAATAGCCGCCAATAAAATCTACCCCTAGTTCTAGTGCCGCTTTATCAAGTGTTTTTGCTATTTCAATTGCTTGTTCCTTTGTAGCCTTTCCCAAAATTTCAGCAATTGGTGTTATCGAAATTCGTTTATTAATAATCGGGATGCCATATTCTCGTTCTACCGCTTCCGCAACAGCTTTTAATTCCCCTGCATAATGGGTGATTTTGTTATATATGTTTTGATTAAGATTATCAAAATCCGCATCCGCACAGTCATAAAGACTAATTCCCATTGTAACGGTTCGAATATCTAAATTCTCCATCTGGATCATTCTTATTGTTTCGATCATTTCATTATGTGCAATATTCATTCTAAACCCTCCTAATTCTTATACACGATGCATCGCTTGAAAAATTTCCTCAAGTTGAATATTTATTTTTAAACCAAGTGCATCCCCTAAATGATTAAACTGATCCTGCAACCGGTCGAGATTGTCTCTTCCCGCAACATCAACAAGCATCATCATCGTAAAGAAGTCTTGAAGGATTGTTTGGCTGATATCCAGAATATTAATCTGATTATCTGCCAATATATTTGTTACCTTTGCAATGATCCCTACTTGGTCCTTGCCAATTACACTAACAACTGCATGTCTTTCCGTCATCATGATCACCTCATATAAGATTTTTAAAATGGCTGTTTCTAAATTTCATTGATATATACTGAGGATTAGCTATAGGATAACAATTGCTTACTGGCCTACCGCAGCGAAAATACATTACGCTTTCCGCGGGGGGCTGGTGAGCCTTCCTCTCGCAGGACAGGGAAAGCTTTGGTAACGTTACATCGCAATCAGACAAATAGCCCTTTATTTTCGAGGAGTCTTCGTGTATTTTCTCCGCTAGAATGGAGTGAGAAAAATATATTATTAATTCACATAGCTGTTTATTGGAGCGGAAGACAGTAGACTCTTTAAAATAAAGCAACATTCTCTAACGAAGATGCATTACCACCAAAGCTTTTTTCTTACAGTAACCCAAACCGTGAAAAAAGCTGTTCAGGTAGGGAGTCATCATCGCAACTAGTTCGCAGTTTATATAAATACCAACAAACAACAGAAACAACCGATAAACTAAAAACCGAGATTGGAATCGATCCAATCTCGGCAGATGCAAGAATAACATACAAAAAATATGTATACGTTACTCTTCCGTCCTTTTGCCTGAGATTGTGAATCCTTCGGCGCCGCAAAATTGCGATCTCTTCAGAAGCTGCTCCCATTATAGTTTTATCCATAATGTTCATCGCGTATTTAATTAAAAAGATAGAATAATCTTAGCAATTAACAATAAAATGGTCAATAGGAGATTTCTAGATTCGTATCAGCGGTGCATCCGGACAATGTATTTCAGCCGTCCGGTATTATGTTTATTTTTCATTAACTTCAATATCTTCCTCTTCTTGCAAAGGTTGCTCAGGTTCTCCCACTTCTACAGGTCCCTCTGGGTCATCCTCAATAAACGCTGGTGGATTAGGCGGTGCTGAAGTATTATTGCTAATTCTAACCTCTACTGTATAAGTCATTGGTACAAATTCATTAAATGTGCTCATACCAACCACCGTCCCCTTTACTTCCGGTGCATAAACAAACTTGACAATATATTTAATATTAGCACCTTTTGATTGATATTCCTCATAAAATAATCTTGGCAATTCACCTTCTAATTGTCCACGAAAGTCCTGTAAATACGGTCTTCCTAACGAATAAGTAACTGTAACATTCTTATTATCTTTTTCCGTTAACTTTGTATCTGCTGCAACAGATTGTGAAATAAGTGTTCCATAAGAAGTTTCCGCACTATATACCTGTTTAACTGTCACATTTAAATCCGGATAATTGGTAGCAGCTTCCTCAGCAGTCAGTCCCCAAAAATTGGGAACTACTGTGGCTTTACCTACAGATACAACAACTTTCATTTTGTCCCTTTTCGCGATTTTTCCGTCTGCGGCTTCACTTTGACTAATAATATTTCCTGCTTCGATACTGTCAGAGTCCGCCTCTTCATATGTCATCTCAATTTCATTCGTTTCTACCCATTTCTCCACTTCAGCTTTGGCAGTTCCTGTAAAGTCAGGTATCGTGATATTCTTTTCGAAGACTTCTTTCCCTTTTGAATAATAAACAGCAGCACTGTCTTTACGTCGGTATTCTGATTCATTAATTCCACTGTCCTTTATGGTAAGCTTAATAAATGAACCTTCTTCAATATCATCACTGTACTCCGTTACCATCTGCAGGTTCTCTGCTTTATTTTCATCTATCCAGCTTTCTGCTTCCACTTGACTCATCTCTGAAAAATCAGCAAGTGGAATAACTTCTTCTGGATCAGGACCTAAACTGCTCATTAATTGGAGTGTCTTCCCTTTGCGTATTTTGTCTCCAGCAGGTACACCCTGAGAAATAATCTGATTTGCATCATGCTCCATATTATATTCTTGTTCTAATTCAACCTCTACATCATTTTCCTTCGCCCAGGCGCGAGCTTCCGCAACAGGCTTGTCCACAAAATCTTCAAGCTTAACATGAACAAGCATATAATAAATGAAGAAAATCAACATACAAGCTAAGACGGCTCCTGAAATAATCAGCCACATCCGGCGTCTCTTTTTTCTCTGGTAGTCCAAATCAATCTCTACTTCTTCTTCCGCATCCTGTCGACGACTGCTTCTAGAGGAGATAGGATCTGACTTAAGCGGGGTATCACGCTCAGGTACTATTTCTTCCATTTCCGCAGCAGAAGCAAGACTCTCCTGCTTTTGCTGCGGTTCTGTTTCTTCCTTGTTCTCCGTTTTCTTATCTTTTCCATCTTTTATTTTTTTGTCCTCTTGCTCATCCACCAGGTCATGGTACTTGTCTTTGTTGAATTTTGATAAAAAATCACTCATAGGAAGACAGTACACCCTTTCTCAAATGGAAAGCCTGATCAGACTGTAAAGCAATTTCATTGGAGTGCGTCACCACAATGACACATTTCTCGTGTTCATGTGCCAATTTTTTAAAGATATCAATGATTTCCTGCTCCATCTCTTCATCAAGGTTTCCCGTTGGCTCATCGGCAAGAATTAACTCCACATTAGTTGCCAGCGCCCGGGCAATAGCCACACGCTGCTGCTCTCCCCCAGAAAGCTTATTAACGAAACGATCCGCTTTGCTTTTTCCAATACCGATGAAATCTAGTAAATTATAAGCCACCGTCTTTGAATCTTCCGGAATTTCATTTTCCGTAATCGACATCGGAACGAGTACATTTTCCACAGCTGTAAAGGTCGGGATTAAATTATAGCTTTGAAAAATAATACCGACATTATTACGGCGGTACTTTTCATAGCCAATTTTCTTAATGTCTTCTTCGTTAAATGATACTGTTCCACTTTGTGGCGAATCCAAGGCACTGAGTAATGATAACAAGGTTGTTTTCCCTGAACCAGACTGCCCTAAGATTGCATAAAACTTACCCTTCTCAAACGAGACAGATGTATCTTTTAAGATATAACGACGCTGCTCGCCATCTTGATAATAATAATTTAAATCTTTCGCTTCTAATATCATAATCTCACCTCTCTATTATTTCGTGTTCAAAAGGGAGGATGAAAAGGACCGAGAAGTTCGAGGCGGCGAAGTTTTGAGCAGCGGAACGTATGCAGTTAATACGTGAGCAGCGCAAAAACGAGCCAACGAAGAAATTCGATGTGTCATTTTCACCGGACTTTTTGAACTTCCTCTCTATCACATCAGTATTTTCTTCGGATTAAGCCTTACAATATAAATTAGCGGAATAACCGTTGAAATTAAAATCGTTAACAGACCGATTCCATAGAAACCTAGAATATAGCTTGAATTAAGGTTTACCTCATAGGAATCTAAGACATCTTCTGTCGTTAAATTTGTTTGCTGAATCTCACTATAATACATAACACCTTCATCAGACATATTACTATCCGCTTTCATCAGCGTATCAGATACCTGTCCAGCCAATAAGTTTCCGCTGAATAAGGATAAAGTGATACCAATTACCGCAACAACCATTACTTCGATTAGTATTTGCCCGACAACACGGCCCCGTCGTTCTCCTAAGGATAAGTAAATACCCAATTCACGTTTACGATCCCGGAGGAACAGTAAAACTACTAAACCAGTAATCAGCACGGTTGCAATTACTGCAGCTATCAGAACATATTTTGATAAATTGGACATCGACTCTATCGGACCTGCAATGCTGTCATATTGATCCGAAGCATTGATTACTGTATAAAATTCCGGCAGCAACGGAGTTACCTCTTCCTCAAATGCTTCACTATCTTCCCGGTTATTTAAGACAAACAATGGTGTGTAATATTCAAAAGTTTGCTCTTCCCCCTCCATCGCTGCTGCAAATTCCGCATCCGTTTTCATGTATTCTTCCATATTATATTTATTTTCACTTGCAATAATCGCATTTGGAACATAGACCGTATTTTGATACTCAATGTCCATCCAATCAAACATACCGCCATCTGAACTTTCTCCCTGATCTTCTTTAATTGATTGGGGCTCAAATAACCCAATGATTTCCAGTACGACATCACGAGAAGTCGCAAGTTCCTCTTCGCCGGTCTCTTCATCATATGTATAGACCGCGTTGGTCAATGTAAAGGTATCTCCAACATGAAGATTATTTTTATCTGCTAATTTTTTCGAAATAATGGCAACAGAGGTACCATTATCGACTTCTTCTTGGGTGAAAACGCGGCCATCAACTAATTTTCCCTTCTGTTCTTCAAAATCAATCACAGGAGCATAGTTAATTCCTTTCAGCCTATAGTCCATGCTCGGACCTGTCATAGCAACTTCATCTTCCATTCCTTCACCCTGATAACTCTCAATACTCTCCGATCCCAGATAGGTAGACATACTGTAATCAAAATATTTCACATAGGAAAGCTCACCAATTTGTTTAATCAAATCAACGCCTATGTCCTCGAACTCCATTACTCCCAATTCTTCTTCACTCAGTGCATTTATTTTTTCATGATCCATCTCTACTGTTGCGGCAGTTCCCAGCCGTTCTTTAATGCTCGATTCCACATTACCAGTTGCTTGTTGAATAGAAAACGCACCTGATATTAAATTTCCTAAGATAAAAATTACCGCTAATAAAATTAATGATTTCCCTTTTTTTCTTGTAATACCTAAAAATCCTCGTTTAATAAAATTCATTACAAACCCCCTCACTAAAATCATCATACTCCCAATTTTCAAATATTTCTACCATGAATAAATTATATATTATAGTTAACTATTATCCAAGTGTATTTTTGGGTACAATCCCTCATCTCAATCTATTTTTATCATTGTTGTACTTGTTTAACAATAATGGATTAATTCAGATGTTACCACCGATTTCGATGATTGGAAGAAGATTGATGCATCTTCGAAAAACCAGATCGAAATATTACAGGGGGAACATCGGGGGGACCATCAAATATATAAAGAATTTAACCTTTGATAAGAAAGCAGGCTACTACTTTAAAGTGCCAAACAGTCAATGTTTTTTGACGAAGGAAAGTACTCGTATCAACTAAAATGAGACAATCGCCCAGTAACTTCCCTAGGCATCTGCATACCATATAAAGAATGTTCAAAGGTCTTATCATTACGACATTTCGAACTTCTTAGTATTTACGATTCAAAAGTTGTTTTCTAAAAGATCAACACTTTACCAGGTAAGGAAAAATATCTTTAAACAATTAAAAATAGAAATGAGGGTTACTTAGTGGATAATCAAGTACAAGGTCAGGATACGTTTCAAACGCAAGAGTCTTTTGGAATGCAAGAAGGTACTGACATGGAGGCTCAGGAAGGATATTGGGATGAAGAATACTATAGAAGACCGTTTCATGGAGGATTCCATGGCGGATTTGGCAGAAGACCATTCTACGGATTTCACGGTGGATTCGGCGTGCCATTCCTTGGTGGATTTGCAGGAGGTTTATTAGCTAGTACACTTTTTACCCCATATGGATACGGATACTATCCACCATACCCGTACCCGCCGTATTATTATTACTAACTCTTTTTATAAGGAGCAGTCCATCCGTGATTGCTCCTTAGTTTTTACATGCCTCCAAGATATGCTTGCCTGATTTCTTCACTTGCCTGCAGCTTCTCTGCAGTTCCTGAAGTAATCACAGATCCCGTTTCAATTACATATGCCCTTGTCGCAATGGATAACGCCATATGCGCATTTTGTTCGACTAATAATATGGTTGTTCCATCTCGATTAATTTCCTCAATAATATTGAAAATCGTCTTTACTAACAATGGTGCTAATCCCATTGATGGTTCGTCTAGAAGAAGCAGCTTTGGTTTTGCCATCAGCGCTCTCCCCATTGCAAGCATTTGTTGCTCTCCCCCAGACAGTGTCCCAGACAATTGCTTCTTCCGCTCAAATAATCTTGGAAACAATTCAAACACTTTCTCAAAATCCACGCGAATCCTCTTCGTATCCTTTCGTAAGTAAGCTCCAAGCTCTAGATTTTCCTCTACGGTCATATTAGCAAACACACGGCGTCCCTCAGGTACATGGGAAATGCCTGCCTTTACGATTGTTTGAGCTTGTTTTCCAGCAATTGATTTATTGTGGTATTCAATTTTCCCCTTCTTCGGTTTTAGTAAGCCAGACAGTGTCTTTAATAATGTACTCTTACCTGCTCCGTTTGCACCAATTAATGTTACAATCTCCCCTTCATTTACGTTTAAAGAAACACCTTTCAATGCTTTAATACTTCCATAATAGACATCGATTTCCTCGACCTTAAGCATGATTGCTAACGACCTCCTCACCGAGATACGCTTCAATTACCTTGGGATGATTTCGCACTTCATTTGGTGTCCCTTCTGCAATAAGCAGACCATGATCGAGTACCGAGATACGCTCACATATTCCCATTACTAGCTTCATATCATGCTCGATTAGGAGAATGGTCAAATTAAATTGTTCTCGAATAAAGGAAATTAACTCCATCAATTCTTTTGTTTCCTTAGGATTCATACCTGCCGCTGGTTCATCGAGTAAGAGTAATTCCGGACCAGCTGCAAGTGCCCGCGCAATCTCTAACCTTCTCTGCTCGCCATATGGTAGATTCTTTGCCTTTTCATCCTTCACCTTATCCAATTGAAAAATTTTGAGGAAATCAATTGCCTTCGCTTCCATCTCCTGCTCTCCGATAAAGTGCTTTTGCAAACGAAAAATAGAACTTAGTATAGAATGACTTGCTAACGAATGATATGCGACCTTTACATTATCTAATACGGACTGCTCATTGAAGAGACGGACATTTTGGAAGGTACGGCTTATCCCTTTGCGTGTCACCTTATATGGTGCAAGTCCGTTAATTCTTTCATCATTAAATGTTATTTCACCCTCTGTTGGCGTATACACCCCAGTTAATAGATTGAAGACCGTTGTTTTTCCAGCGCCATTTGGTCCAATTAGCCCTATCAACTCCCCCGGATAGAGCTCCAGATTAAAGCCAGCCACTGCCTTTAATCCACCGAAACTAATCCCAACTTGACTGACATTTAGTATCGGCTTAGCCTCCATACTGATTCCCTCCCTTTACCCTTCCCCATTTTCCGAAGTAATCCGTTATTTCTCGTGTTCCCATCAATCCTTGTGGACGATAAAGCATGACCATAACAAGTACTAGGCTATAAATTATCATCCGTGTCTCGGGAAGCCCTTGGAGAAAAGTGGATACAATTGTTAGTAAAATTGCGGAAACAACTGCACCAGATAAACTTCCTAACCCGCCCAATACAACAAAAATCAAAATATCAAAGGATTTCAAAAAACCAAAGTTCACCGGTTGTATGATATAGAAATTATGCGCATATAAACCTCCCGCAATCCCGGCAAAAAAGGATCCGATTACAAACGCTGCAACTTTATAATAGGTTGTATTTATTCCCATTGCATCTGCAGCAATTTCATTTTCACGAATGGAAATACACGCACGACCATGTCTCGAATTTGTAAAATTTGCGATGACAACAATCGTGAGGATTAAGCAAAGAAAGGATGTTGTCCATGTCGTTGCATGAGTAACTTGCATTCCTGCCGCTCCACCAACATAATCAATATTTAAAAAAATGATCCGAATGATTTCAGCAAAACCAAGTGTGGCAATTGCTAAATAATCCCCGCGCAGACGTAAGCTAGGAACACCAACAACTAATCCTGCTAAAGCTGCAACAATTCCTCCAGCTATTAACGCAACGGAAAAAGGCATGCCAAGCTTCATCGTCATTATCGCCGATATATATGCACCAAGCGCTAGAAATCCTGCATGACCAATTGAGAATTGCCCTGTAATCCCAATTACTAAATGCAGGCTCACAGCTAGAATAATATTAATACAAATAAAGATGAGGGTATTTGTATAAAACGGATTTAACATTGCGGTCGAAATGAGCAGTTGAATAATACCGTAGAACACAAATGCTAGTACGATAGAAAACCAAAATGTATTCACTTTTTTCAACATGATAGCACCTACACTTTCTCCTTCGAATTTTTCCCAAAGATGCCTGAAGGTCTAAAGATGAGGATTAAAATTAAAATAATAAATGCTGCTGCATCTCTCCATAAGGAAAGTCCAAGCGCACTTACAACCGTTTCTACAATTCCTAATACAAATCCACCAATAACTGCTCCGGGAATAATGCCGATTCCACCTAAAACTGCGGCAATAAAAGCCTTTAGTCCGGGAATGATTCCCATCAGAGGTTCAATTTTTGTATAGTAAACACCAAAGATTACCCCTGCAGCCCCTGCAAGTGCAGAACCAATTGCAAACGTAGCAGAAATCGTATTATTTACGTTAATCCCCATTAATTTTGCTGCATCTGGATCAAATGAAACAGCCCGCATTGCTTTGCCAATCTTCGTTCGATGGACAATAAATTGCAGGATTATCATAAGTACGACAGAAACCAAAAGAATGAGGAGTGATTGACTGCTAATTTGTACACCAAATATATCAAATGATCGGTTTGGCAATACATTCGGATATGCCTCCGGTTGTGCACCACGAATATAGATAACGACATATTGAATTAATAAGGAGACCCCAATTGCTGTAATCAAAGCCGCAATTCTTGTAGAGCTTCGCAGCCGTTTATACGCAATACGTTCAATCAACACACCGAACACCGCACAAACCGCCATTGATAAGATAAGCGCTGGAAAAAATCCAAGTCCCCAAAATGCAATTGCATAAAATCCTGTAAACGAGCCAATCATAAATACTTCACCATGGGCGAAATTAATTAGCTTAATAATTCCATATACCATGGTATACCCAAGGGCAATTAATGCATAAATACTGCCGAGTGATATCCCATTAAAAAGCTGCTGTAGCCATTCCATCGTTTCTCACCCCTATAAATCATGAGTTTAAAAATGGGAGAAGCATCCTTCTCCCATTCACAAAAATTATTTATTGTTAAACTTAAATAAATGCAAGCATTTTTACTTTTCATTTATTACGGATTAATTTTTGTTTTAAAAACTTGCTCCCCATCAACATATTCTAGGATTGTTGCCGATTTAATTGGATTATGATCCTTATCAATCGTAACAACTCCTGAAACTAGCTTAATATCCTTCGTTTCTTCTAGTGCGTCTTTTATTGCAGTAGAATCTGTACTTCCTGCACGCTCGATTGCATCAGCTAATAAGTAGACAGAATCATAGCCAAGTGCATGGAAGGCGTTTGGGGATGCTCCATCATATTCTTCTTTATATCTAGTTACAAAATTTTGAATGGTTTCATCTGGATCTTCTGATGAATAGTGGTTCGTAATAAATGTATTATTTAATGCATCAGCACCAGCCAACTCTACAAGTGTAGGAGAGTCCCAACCATCTGCCCCCATAAGAGGAACCTCAATTCCCATTTCCCGGGCTTGTTTAATAATTAATCCTACCTCTTCATAATATCCAGGAATAAAAATGAATTCTGGATCTGCAGACTGAATACGAGTTAACGTCGAACGAAAGTCGGTATCCTTGGCAACATAAGCCTCTTCTGCCACAATCGTTCCACCTGCTGCTTCAAACGTTTCCTTGAAAGCCGTACCTAATCCTTTCGCATAATCACTCGCATTATCTGCTAAAATGGCAGCGTTTTTAATCCCTAACTCATCGATTGCAAAATTTGCTGCTACGGTTCCTTGGAACGGATCAATATAGGATGTACGGAAAACAAATTCATTCAATGTTCCATCATCCTGAATCGTCACATTTGGACTCGTTCCAGAAGGAGAAAGCAGTATCGTCTCCGTATCATTTGCAATTTGCGCCTGGGCTAATGTATTCCCACTCGTTGCAGCACCAATTATTGCAGTAACCTTATCTTGACTCGTTAATTTAATTGCCGCATTCGTTGCTTCTGCTGCATCTGATTTATTATCAACTTTAGTCACCTTTATTTGTTTCCCATCAATTCCACCAGCTTCGTTTATCTCCTCAACAGCTAGCTCGATCCCTTCTGTATCTGACTGCCCATAAGATGCAACCGCCCCAGACAGCTCCATATTCACACCAATATGAACTGTATCTCCGCCACCATCACCAGAAGCACCTGAACCTCCTGTACCACAAGCAGCAAGTATCATTCCAAGAAAACTTAAGGCGAAAAGAACATTTATTACGTTCTTATTCATGACTAAATTCCCCCTCCTACATTATCTTTTCCAGATATTCATATCATGCTGCTTCTCTATTTATGCACTATTCTGACTAATTATCTGAAAATAGAACATTTACTAATTATTTCATTAATTTATAATATTATAAATCTAAATAGATAGTTAGTCCAGCTATTTCTGTCATTTAATTTTGCAGTATATGTTGCTCGATTGATATAAAATGTGGACTAGTTAGGTGCTCTCTAGCCTATCGCTCCGAAAATACACCTCAAGCACCTTAGGGGCTGGTGCAAATTTTACAATTTTTATTGAAAATCTTACTATACAGTTGAAATAGCACTTCCGCTCACATAGCCGTTTTTCTTTGCTGTAGTTCACTAAACCCAACACCAGAATTATCAGAATTGCACAACTTAAAATTTTCCATTGACTTAATCAAATTTTGAATCTATTATTAGATTTAAATCTTAAGAAAATTACATAGTAATACATCATTTCTTATCAAGAGAGACTGAGGGATAGGCCCGATGACGTCTCGGCAACAGGTTCTTTTTAGAATACTGTGCCAATTCCTACAAATGCTTCGGCATTTGAAAGATGAGAAAAAGATGGCTTCTAATAAATAGAATCCCTCTTTTCTTATCTGCATAAGAAAAGGGGATTTTTTCGTTTTATCTCAATAATATTCAGGGGGAACAACAAATGATTGAATTTAAGGATGTATCCAAGACCTTTACTTTAGGCAAGCGAGAAGTACATGCGGTTAAAAATGTTTCCCTTACGATCAATAAGGGAGAAATTTTTGGGATAATCGGTTTTAGTGGTGCTGGTAAAAGTACCTTGTTACGCCTCGTAAACATGTTAGAACGGCCTTCATCTGGTTCTGTGCTGATCCAAGATATTGATGTAAGCAAATTATCAGCAAAGGATTTACGAACCAGGCGCAGGAATATTGGGATGATCTTTCAAAACTTTAATCTATTCAATTCTCGTACCGTTGCAGGAAACATTGCCTATCCATTAAAATTAGCCGGTGCATCTAAGAAGGAAATAAATGCACGAGTAACGGAATTACTAAATTTTGTCGGATTAGCTGAGAAAGCAAAAGATTATCCAGACCAATTATCCGGTGGGCAAAAACAGCGTGTTGGGATTGCCCGAGCACTTGCAACATCTCCAGATATTCTAATCTGTGACGAAGCAACTTCTGCATTGGATCCGGAGACTACTGCCGACATTCTAAAACTATTAAAAAAGGTTAACAAAGACTTAGGGATTACAATTTTATTAATAACCCATGAAATGCATGTCATCCAGTCTATTTGCGATAAAGTGGCAGTTATGGAGGATGGGGAAGTAATCGAATCTGGTAATGTTTTCGAGACATTCACAGATCCACAGCATACAACCACACAGCGTTTCATTCGCTCGGTTCAACAAGATCTGCCATCTGAAACAATATTAAAAGAATGGCATGCAAGTGGTGGTGGTACATTGTATCGCGTCATTTTTAAAGGGGAAATCACAAATAACCCTGTTTTATCAACGGTAACAAGAAAGCATGATGTTGATTTCAATATCGTTTATGGTTCTGTAAGGGAATTACAAGAAAGATTGTTTGGTAATTTAATCGTCTCATTCATTGGCGAACAGAAACAGATTGATATCGTACGAAATGAACTGAAAACATTAGTAGATATAGAGGAGGTCATTGTCAATGAACGTTGATTGGTCCACATTCTGGCCACGAATAGTAGAAGCAACCGGGGAAACACTAATCATGGTAGTTGCCACACTCATTTTTGGCTCTATTATTGGTATCACCATTGGCCTATTAGTCTATGTAACTAGAGAAAATAACATTTTAGAAAACAAGATTGTCTTTCAAATCTTAAACGTCATTATAAATATCATTCGACCGGTACCATTTATTATCTTCTTAGTAGCCATCTCTCCACTAACGAGAATGGTTGTTGGGACGTCAATCGGAACTGCGGCAGCTATTTTCCCAATGACGATTGTAGCAAGCTTTACCGTTGCCCGTGTCGTTGAGAATAACTTAGTTAGTATCGATCCCGGCGTTATCGAAGCGGCACAAGCAATGGGAGCAAGCCCATTACGCATTATCTTTACCGTTCTAATTCCGGAAGCACTTGGTCCACTTGTTTTAGGACTTACGTTTGTTTCCATCAGTCTCATCGACTTCTCAGCTGTTGCAGGTACTGTCGGCGGAGGAGGACTCGGGCATATCGCAATGACATACGGTTACCAAAGATTTGATACAAGTGTCATGGTCGTTACCGTCATCATCCTAATCGTGCTAGTACAGCTCGCACAGTGGCTCGGCAACACCCTATCAAGGAAAATCATGCGTCGATAAAGACCAAACAGATATGAGAGCGCACGTGCCATTCGCTCTGGAAATACACTTCGCTTTCCGCGGGCGGCTGGTGAGCCTCCTCGTGCTACGCACTTCGTAGTCTCACCGAGGCCTTTCCTCCCGCAGGAGTCTTCGTGTATTTCCTACGCTGGGATTGCGCATTTACAAAAATGTTTATCCACTCCTTCATAAGAGGGAATGTATTGCGCTCTTACGGCCGTTGATTGTAGTGTAGACAGGAGACTCCTGCTTGGTTCAGCTCGAACCCACGGATAACGACTGTCCTTCGCCGCAATCAGCTCATGCGCCTAGTTCGCAGTTTAACTAATTAGCAACAAAATATACGTAATTAACCTATTGTAAATACAAATAAAAGGAGCAATTTAAAGATGAAAAAGTTATGGATTTTAGGCTTAGCGCTTATTACAGTTTTAGTGCTTGCTGCTTGTGGCAGCAATGATTCAAGTGACGGAAAATCAATTAAAGTAACAATCGGTGTTAACGGGTCTGATGGTGCACAGTGGCCAATTCTAAAAGAAAAAGCTGCAGAAGAAGGAATTGAAATTGAACTTGTGGAATTTGCCGATTACACATTACCAAATAATGCATTAGCACAAGGTGAAGTTGACCTAAATGCATTTCAGCATTTTTCTTTCCTTTCCCAATATGTAAATGAAAGCGGAGAGGACATTGTCCCAATCGGCTCGACCATGTTCGCACCTTTAGGCGTTTATTCTGAAAAAATTGAAGATATTTCTGAGTTGAAGGAAGGCGATAAGATTGCTATTCCAGATGATCCTTCTAACCAAGCTCGAGCGCTTCGCCTTCTGGAAAGTGCTGATTTAATAACACTTGCAGATGATTTCGGATTATTCGGTGACCCGAGTAAAATTACCGATAATCCACTAAATCTAGAAATTATTCCGATGACAGCACAACAAACACCACGTGTATTACCAGATGTTGCAGCTGCCATTATTAATAACGGAATTGCTGGTCAAGCAGGATTCTCTCCAGGCGAGGACCCAATTTATAAAGAATCTGCCGAAGATGAAAGCATTTATCCTTATGTCAACCTAATCGCTGCACGTGGCGAAGATAAAGATAATGAAACCTACAAACGAATTGTCGAACTATACCAAGAGGAAGATATTGAAAAAGCAGTGGAAGAAGATACCAAAGGTGGTTCATACTTAATCAAATTAACACAAGAAGAAATGGATAAAGCAATGGAAGACTCACAACAATAAGAGCAAAGTGGAAGCGACCATTTGTGCTGTGTACGGACTGCGCTCCGTTGTTTAGGGAGGTTCAACTTTTCGAACATTGCTTCGTAGGATATAGGAAACATGCCCTTGCAATTTTGCGGTATTGTACGTTTGGCAAAGCCCGCTTTTAGTCGGCCTTCCTTAAGTACCAGAATCGATGTTGACTTCCACCACAAAGGGATAAGTGCGACTAAGCCTCATTTGTAACCAATCGACAAGTCTTCTTTATCGTACTTAGGTGAAAGAAGTCTCGCTGGGTGCCGGAACCGGACGTGGCTGCTCTTGTCAGGTGAATTAAAATAGGAAAATATTTATATAAATAGGGGGAGTTTGAAATGAGTACTGTAAAAGATCGTAAAGAAGTATTGTTTCAATCAATTGAGGAGAATAAAGAGCTTTACATTAATACAAGTCAGGACATCCATGCGAACCCTGAAATAGGCAATCAAGAATTTTATGCAAGTAAAAAACATGTGGAAAACCTAAGAAATGCCGGATTTGATGTTGCAACAGCAGTCGCTGGACATGAAACTTCCTTCTACGCCGTTAAAGAAAGCGGTGTTGAAGGACCTACTGTAGCTTTTCTGGCAGAATATGATGCACTACCTGGCATCGGTCATGCTTGCGGTCATAACATTATTGGTACAACAAGTGTTGCTGCTGGAATTGCACTAGCTGAAACATTACCAGAAACTGGTGGTCGTGTTGTTGTACTAGGTACACCTGCTGAAGAAGGTGGCCCAAATGGCAGTGCGAAGGGAAGCTTTGTAAAACATGGTTATTTAAAGAATGTCGACGTAGCACTAATGCTTCATCCTAGTGGGAAAACAGCGCTAACTAGCGAATCGCTCGCCGTCGATCCACTTGATTTCCATTTTTACGGAAAACCAGCACATGCAGCTGGATCTCCTGAAAAAGGAATCAACGCACTCGATGCAGTTATCCAATTATTCAATGGCATTAATGCATTACGCCAACAGCTGCCTTCTGATGTACGCATTCATGGTATCATCACGCATGGCGGCGATGCACCGAACATCATCCCTGAGTATGCATCTGCACGCTTCTTTATCCGTGCGGAAACATGGGCAAAAACGATTGAAACGTCCGATAAAGTTCGTGCAATCGCAGAAGGTGCAGCACTTGCTACTGGAGCGTCCGTAACAATTGAACGTTTCCAGAATGAAGTGAAGGACCTTGTGCTTAATGCTGTATTGGATAATGTATTGAAAGAAGAGCTCGAGCAACTAGGTGAAGTCGTCCATACAGAAAGATCCCAGGGCAGAGGGTCAACGGATGCTGGAAATATTAGCTATGAAGTACCAACCGCACATGGATATATTAAAATTGGACCAGATGACTTGATTGGTCATACGGTAGAATTCCGAGAAGCAGCTAAATCGGAATTGGGTGATAAGGCTTTGATTACCGGAGCAAAAGCACTCGCATCAACAGGGTATCGTTTATTAACCGATTTCCAGCTGCTACACAGGATTAAAAAGGAATACGAGAGTGCACTGGCAGAAAAGCAACAATAGCAATAAGGAAGCTGAAGTGACGACATGTCGTTTCAGCTTTTTATTTTTTGAGAACAAATAGAAATCACAGTAGATATAGAGCACGTTTATAGCGTTAACCCCCCGCATTTCCGTAGCTGAATTTTCTCAATAAATTCTATTCGACTTCTGCCCATAAAAACGATGGTATAATGCTGACACCAGCTTTTTTTTCGGATAAAATATTTGAAATGGTACCATAACATACGTTTTAAAATCCGCTGTACAGCTTCTTAAGGAGGTACTATTTATATGAAAAATTTAATCGTCGTTGCTGGCTCGCTTGTAATAGCATTTGCCTTTAATTTCTTCCTCGTACCATATGGCATCTTAAGTAGTGGAATAAGCGGGATCGCCATCTTACTTGGAATCATTACTCCATTTGATACGGGTTTACTAAATTTCCTGCTTAATCTGCCATTACTCATATTGGGTTATTTTAAGCTTGGAAAGAAAATTACAATAAATACAATGGTTTGTGTTGTATCACTATCCATTTTCCTATACGTTTTACCAGTCATTTCAGTTACCGACAATATACTGCTTTCATCCCTCTTCGGTGGAGTTATCGGAGGTATTGGGATTGGCATTGTCATGAAGTATTCTGGTACTTCAGGTGGGCTCGATATCATTGCCATTATTGTTTCAAGAACAAGTAATTTTAGTGTTGGTCTGCTACTAACAGGAATGAACGGTATTATCGTCCTGATTTCTGGTGCTGTCTTTAATTGGGATATTGCATTGTACACCTTTTTCTCAATATATGTAACAGGAAAAATCATTGATAAAGTGCACACAGATCACATCAAATTAACGATGCAAATCGTTACGACAAAAGGCGAGCTAATTCGTGATGAATTACTTGCATCCATTTATCGGGGAATTACTGTTATGGATGGTTATGGTGGCTATACAAAGGAACCGAAACAAATCATCATGATGGTCGTGACACGTTATGAAACATTGCAAATCAAGGAAATTATAAGGAAACATGATGAACACGCGTTTATTAATATTTATGAAACCGTCGAGGTAGACGGCGAATTCGCGCAGAACATAAAGAATTAATTTATTTCCATTTTTAACAGCCCACTTCACAATAATGCGAAGCGGGCTGTTTACATCTTTACAGTCGGTAAAAGTTAAGCATTCTTCCATACTTTTGCATATTTCTTTTGATACTTCGGGTCTTCTTCCTTTTCAATTAAGCCAAGGGCAATCTCTTTAACCTTCTGTTCCTTTATTTCGTCGTACAGATTTCTCAAGTCCTGAATTATATCAAATCGCACAAGAGTATAATTCTTCCCACCTTCACATGTCTCAAATCGTTCGACAAGCTGGTTAACAACCATTTCCTTCTGCTCCTCACCTGCTAAGGCAATCCGCCAAATGGCTTGCAGGCTATGCCTTGCAGTGACCGTTCGCTTGTCCTTCGTTACTTCCCAAACCGCCGAAAAATCTGTAAGCATTCTTTTTTCTGGATCACTAATTGCTAAATTAGCAAGAAACTGCGCATAGCGGGAGCGTTTATGATTATCCGTTGATGTTAATCCTGCTAGTAACTCATCCCACACCTCATATGCCCAGTCCACTTCTTTCTTTGTTGCTTCGATTATATTCATAAATGCCTCATATTGTTGATTCTTATCTTCTGATTCCAAATTATTAAAATTTGTCTGCATCGCAGTATCCATTTATCTCACTCCTATTAGAAACAACTTTCTCTTTATATTTAGTTTACCAAATGAAGCGTGAAGGAAAAACTTTTTCGGTGTTAGGAAATTATAAAAAACTTCTTACTACTACATAAGTGCAACTAAGGCAGACACCGAAAAACTTGGTGACTGCCAAGTTTTCTAAAAAAAAACTGGAAATGTTACGCATAAAGTTTTATAGTTTTATATAGATTCAGTTGAAAGTGAGGGCACAACATGGGCCGTAAATGGAATAATATTAAAGAAAAGAAAGCGTCAAAGGATGCAAATACAAGTAGAATATATGCAAAATTTGGTCGCGAAATATATGTAGCAGCAAAGCAAGGTGAACCAGATCCAGAAGGAAACCAAGCATTAAAAGTCGTGCTTGAGCGTGCAAAGACATATAGTGTACCAAAACATATTATCGACCGGGCAATTGAGAAAGCAAAAGGTGGATCCGAAGAAAACTATGATGAAAATCGCTATGAAGGATTCGGACCAAATGGATCGATGGTTATTGTCGACACATTAACAAATAATGTAAACCGTACGGCATCTGAAGTCCGCGCTGCATTCGGTAAAAATGGTGGAAACATGGGTGTAAGTGGTTCTGTGGCATATATGTTTGACCATGTCGCCGTCTTTGGCATTGAAGGAAAAACAGAAGAAGAAATACTTGAGCTTTTAATGGAAGCTGATGTAGAGGTTCGAGACATCATAGAAGAAGATGGAACAATAATCGTCTATACGGAACCAGATCAATTCCATGCTGCACAAGAAGCGTTTAAAACTGTTGGCATTACAGAATTCACAGTTGCTGAATTAACAATGCTTGCGCAAAATGACGTCACTCTCCCGGATGATGCGTTAGAACAATTCGATAAAATGATCGATGCATTAGAGGAATTAGAGGACGTTCAACAGGTCTACCATAACGTTGACCATGGTGAATAATAAAACAAAAGCGGAAGTGCCCGTTTGTGCTGTGTACGGTGGCGAGGGAAGTCTCGCTAGGAGCACGGGCGCTGGAGCTGGACGTAGCCTTTCCTGTCATGGGAATTAAAATAGAAAATTTTATACTTTCTTATCTATGTATAAGAGCAGACCATCACCTGGTCTGCTCTTATACATTATTTTTTATTCGCTTCATATACTTTTAATAATTTCCCTTTTACCTTCGTATTTTTCATCGTCTGTAATACGAGTGGACCTTTCCCATTCAATATCTCCACAAAAGATACAGTATCCTGAATGGTAATAATCCCAATATCCTCGACTGATACACCAGCTATTTTTGCGATTGTTCCTACAAAGTCAACTGCTCTAAGCTTCTTTTTCTTTCCGCCATTAAAGTATAACTTCATGATTTGTTTATTTAGATTCTCGCTTTTGGACTTTTTAATGGTTGGTTGCTCTTTCATTTTTGTCTCAAAGGCTGCTTTATTAATCGCAACTTCTTCTTTAGCAGGTGCAAGCCTAGCTGGAATCTTAAAGCCAATATACTCCTCAACTTCATTCAAGAAACGATCTTCAAACGGTGTTACAAAAGTGATGGCTTTTCCGTTTAGTCCTGCTCTCCCTGTTCTTCCTGTGCGATGGACATAGCTTTCCTTTTCTAATGGGATATCATAATTAATGACATGGGTAATATTTTCAATATCAATTCCCCTTGCAGCCACATCTGTAGCAATTAAATAACGGAAGTCACCCTTTTTAAAATCATTCATTACTGCTAATCGATCATCTTGTTCCATGCCACCGTGGATTTTATCACAGCTATACCCTAAATCATCTAATTCTTGACATACTGTGTCTACTCTGTCTTTTGTTCGGCAAAATATGATGCAGCTATCTGGGTTTTCAATAATCGTGACATTCGTAAGTAATTGGAATTTATCTTTCTCTGTGACTTCATAGAGAAAATGCTCGATTTTATCTGTCGTAAGTCCAGTAGCTTTTATTTCAATATCAATTGGGTCTTTCATATAATTGCTTGCTAAGTTCTTCACTGTTTCAGGCAGGGTAGCAGAGAATAATAGGGTTACTCTTTCTTTAGGCAGCTTATTAATAATTGCTTCTACTTGTTCAATAAATCCCATATTTAACATTTCATCGGCTTCGTCAATGACAAGATAGCGAATTTTATCTAACGGAAGTGTGTCTCTCTCAATATGATCCAATACGCGTCCCGGTGTACCAGCAACGACATGTGTCTTTTGTTTCAATTCTGTCTTTTGAATGGCAATCGGCTGCTTCCCGTAAACAGCGGTTACTTTGATTCGCTTAAATCTTCCTATATTTGTTATGTCTTCCTTTACTTGAACAGCGAGTTCTCTCGTAGGGGTTAAGACAAGTGCCTGTGGTTTATTTTCCAGCCAGTCTACTAGCTCACAAATTGGTATTCCATAAGAAGCTGTCTTCCCACTTCCTGTTTGAGACTTCGCTACAAGATCCTGCTTCTTTAATACATGTGGAATAACCATACGTTGAACCTCTGTTGGTTTATCGTATCCTAAATCCTTTAATGCTTTTTCTATTTCCGTACTTAATTTATAATCAGTGAAGCGTTCTTGCGTCATATTTTAACCTCTTTTATATTTTATCTTTTTACTAGTACTGCTTCTTATTTAAGGCTCTCGTTCTAGAAATAATGGATGGTAATTATAAGTCGATATGAACTCAACCGATACAAATCGAGCCTTATTTAAAGCTTAGTATAACATGAATGATACTTAGCCATTCACTTTTCTAGGGTGGTATTAAAAAAGAAACGGTCACACAAAACGGATAATTTCGTGTGACCGTTAACTAATACTCTAAATATATATGACTAGCTTATGCTATAAAATTTTCTCATCTTTTAAAGTGTCATCTTTTAGTACCTTATATCCATCCGCCCAAAAATCAGCATTTTTAATCCCAAGCTTGGTGGAATTAAAGGTAGGATCCAATCCTTTCCTTTTTTGCCGTTCATAGTCTTTTAACGCGATAATTGCTGGCTTCGCTAATAATACGATTGCGATATAATTCAACCAGACCATAACACCAAGTCCAATATCGCCGAAGATCCACGCAAGCTTTGATTCCTTCACTGCCCCATAAAAGGTCGCAGCTAGCAGCAATATTTTTAATATACTCGATGCAATTCGGCTGTATTTTCCTTTTATCAAATAAGCTAGATTCGTTTCTGCGATATAGTAATAGGACATGATCGTCGTGAAGGCGAAGAATAATAATGCGATAGCAACAAATCCAGAACCGAACCCAGGTAAAATACTATCAACAGCTACTTGCGTATACCCTGGACCTTCCTCCACTCCAGAAATATTTTGAACGATATATTCGCCAGTATTTTCATCAATTGTATTGTATTGCCCAGTAAATAAAATCATAAATGCTGTTGCAGTACATACTAGGAAAACATCCAAATAAATAGAGAAGGATTGGACGAGTCCTTGCTTCACAGGATGTGAAACTTCAGCCGCTGCTGCAGCATGTGCACCAGTCCCCTGCCCGGCTTCACTCGCATAGAGCCCACGCTTTACACCCCAAGCAATTGCCGCTCCTAGAATACCACCAAATACCGAGTCTCCCCCAAATGCACTAGAGAAAATCAACGAAAATACAGCTGGTATTTTCTCTGCGTTCATCACTATCGTCAGGATTGCTACTAATATGTACCCAACAGCCATAAACGGTACGATAAATTGCGCAACATTTACGATTCGTTTGATTCCGCCAAATATTATTAACCCTAGAACCGCAACGAGGACAAGTCCTGTTACTACAGTGCTCGCTCCAAACGCATTATCGAGAGATATGGCAATCGAATTGGACTGAACACCCGGCATGAGCAGTGCCATTGCTATTAACGTAGCTATTGCAAAAATAATTGCATACCATTTAATACCGAGCCCTTTTTCAATGTAATAGGCTGGTCCACCGCGATATTGCCCATTTTGTTTTTCTTTATATATTTGTGCAAGTGTAGATTCAATAAATGCTGATGCAGATCCAAAAAAAGCAATGACCCACATCCAAAATACAGCTCCAGGTCCGCCAAATGCAATTGCCGTTGCTGTACCTGATATATTTCCTACCCCCATCCGTCCTGATAAAGCTAAAGATAAGGCCTGGAATGAGGAAACCCCTTCATCGGAGCTTTTCCCTTTAAATAACAGTCCAACCATATCTTTAATATGACGGACTTGGAGAAATCTAGATCTTAACGTAAAATATAATCCAACCAATACACAAAACGTAATTAGAATCGGACTCCATAAAAAATTATTAATATTATTAAATATTTGCTCTATCAAAAATACTCCTCCTCATATTAGAGGACAGAAAAAAACAGCAAATAACGCTCTACCCTTTCCTCTGTCCTTTTACCTGAAAGTTTCATCCTAAAAATAGGATATTCCCCATTGGTGGCGTCCTAATAAATACGCGCTCTCCAGAGTTGCGTCCAACTGTGATCCTTCTACCTGAGAGATTGTTTTCAAGGGTTTTCTTGAAACTTGCTCCTTCGGTGGCTTTGATTCTTGCACTCTCTCACAGCTTTCATCCGCTCATTATTTTATTTTTAGATAGAAAACGTTAATTCATAACGTCATCTATATAGCGTCGCCCTCCTTTATAAGCATAAAGAGTTAAGGGATAATAGAAATCCCTTAACTCTGCCCAGGCGAACGGCTATTCAACGAAATGTGTTCCCTCACGGTAATCCGTGTACGCCAGTTACACATCGTTTCTATTAATCTCATCCTAGCAGAATTCCTATCTTGCATCAATCCCTATTTTTGATTAGTACGAAAAGACTAAATAATAGAAGGATCACTCTTCCTATTTAGATTATTCTAGTAACTTTGGTGAATACCAGCTTAAAAGATACGCGATATCAACTCTTTCGATAACACACCAAATACAGGTTCTAATGCAACATAACCTAGATATTCAACATAATAAACGGATATATCTACCATTTGATCGCGAATCTACATGATTATTTCTTCGACCCTTATACTATTTGTAAACGTGTACATTGTGAAGGGGGAGAATGATTTGTATACATTTCTAGGGGGTATCGCACTATTAATTATCGGTTATTTCACTTATGGTAAATTCATTGAAAAGATGTTCGGAGTTAAGAACGAGCGACCGACACCCGCCTATGTTAATAGTGATGGTGTTGACTACATCCCGATGAGTACATCGAAGAACTCGCTTATACAACTTCTAAATATCGCTGGAACGGGACCTGTATTTGGTCCAATTATGGGGGCACTTTATGGTCCGGCAGCGTTTATCTGGATTGTTATTGGCTGTATCTTTGCCGGGGCTGTTCATGATTATTTAACGGGGATGATTTCGATTCGTAATCGAGGTGCCCATCTCCCAGAGCTTGCGAGTAAATTCCTTGGAAAGGTTATGAAGCATGTTGTAAATGGCTTTGCTGTCCTGCTTTTATTATTAGTGGGTACAGTGTTTGTATCTACACCAGCAAGTTTGCTACACCTATTAACAAATGGAAATGTGGCACTATGGGCTTTTATAGTTGCTATTTTTATCTATTACATTCTCGCAACATTACTTCCGGTTGATAAAATAATCGGTCGCCTCTATCCATATTTCGGTGCATTGCTACTCATAAGTGCATTAGGAGTAGGGATTGGTTTAATAGTTACGAAGGCCCCGATTCCAGAGCTTTCATTCCAAAATTTCCATCCTGAAGGTGCAGCGATTTTTCCATTATTATTCTTTACGATTTCTTGTGGTGCACTTTCAGGGTTCCACGCAACGCAAACGCCAATCATTTCTCGTACGACTAAAAAGGAAAAAGAAGGACGTAAAATTTTCTACGGCATGATGATTGCAGAAGGGATTATCGCAATGATTTGGGCAGCTGCAGGTATGAGCATGTTCGGTGGTTATAACGGATTAAATGAAATTCTAGCTGCAGGAGGACCTGGAGCTATTGTAAGTGAAGCATCTACCACACTGCTTGGAGCAATCGGTGGAACCCTAGCGGTACTTGGTGTTGTTGTCCTGCCAATAACTTCTGGAGACACTGCATTTAGAAGTGCTCGAATGATTATTGCTGACTACCTTAACATTGCACAGAAGAGATTCTCGAGTCGATTATGGATTGCCGCCCCACTATTTGTCGTATCGGCCATCCTCACACAGATTGACTTTAACCTATTATGGCGATATTTTAACTGGGCGAATCAGTCAACAGCTGTTATTGCACTATTTGTCGGCGCCATGTATCTGTATATCGCTAGGAAAAATTACTTTGTTGCGCTCATACCAGGTTCATTTATGCTTATCATGGTAATCACCTATATTCTATCGCAACAAATCGGATTTGGCTTACCAATGAATATCGCTTGGGCAGGCGGATTTATTTGTACAACAATCATTCTAGTCTTGTTCTTTAATGCCGCTAGGAAGGCAAGAGCAAACAATATCCCACTTGAAATTGATGTTTCCGATTGGAATAGGGTTGCATGATTGGTTGTCTTGTTAGTATTGAAAACTTAATTAGAGAGACTTCTTATTTCAGAAAAAAAACTGGCCACATATAATTACAAAGGGTTCCTTTTTGAGGTGCATTTTCAAAAACACGACGCAAATGACATTATAATTGACCGATAAAATGACATTTAAAATCCGTCTGAATTCAGACGGATTTTACTAATAATGATAAGGGTATTGTTTAGTTTCCTGATAATTTAAAATATATGGTACAATGAATTTGTGAAATATTGTACTTAAAGTAACTGGGCAGGTTAGTTGAACAAGAGGTTTTAAATTTTATGGTAACATATTGATAATGTGTTAAAGGGGGGTAAAGATGAAATTCTGTATGAATTTTGGTGATACAAATTTTATTGGAGTAGCAAATGCTGATACATACAAATCATTCGTAGACGAAGATTGGGAGCTAGATAATCTATTGCAACATTTTGGAGATGAGATGAAGCAAGGGCATATTTTAGTTTTTCAAATGACTGAAGAAGGAATTGAATATTCTTGGAGAGTGGATGTTAGAGTAGAAACAGAAGAAATTGCTCATAAATGCTTTAGGAAAGCAGGAGGGTATATAGAAGTAACGGAAAATCAACTATATTTAGTTGACTATGACTGCCTTACAATGGCTGCTCAGTTTGAAGATAACAAAGTCCCTGATAAAAATTGTTCCAAATATAGGATTGAGATAGAAAACGGATTTTATAAGGTTGAAATAGCTCAATATTATAACGTAGATAAAGATGAATATGTTGGAATAAGGGAGACAGACATTTTGATGAATTTCATAAAGGTATCGGACATTGAACCAATTGCTGAAAGTGTTTTTTGGTGTACATATTAAGTTGATAATAGGGATGCTACCTGTCCCTTTCTTCAACTAACTGGTGCTTTAGTTGATTAATAAAATTGACCAGCGGAATCCTTTAATGTAATTATATTTAGTTATGAATCTGATTGCAGTGCTGCTCGTTTTTCAGCGCGGATGGGTGGTTGCATAATAATATATTCATGGACCTAATTTTCGCAGTGATACGTTTGTCCAGCTGTTATTTCACACTCTACTCGCTATTTTTCCTGGTATTGACATTTTCCTGACTTTCTTCACAATTCTCCTCAAAAAAAGTCCACCAATCTCCTAACAAAAAACGGAAACTTTTTACAAATACAACGTTTAACCTGATGTCATCGCTGAGTTTATAGTATAATAATGCTACAACATGATTTGAAATTAATGGAGGAAAAATAAATGAAAAAGATTTTAGCAGCATTACTCGCAATAACATTAGTATTCTCACCACTTGGCAATATTCTTTTACAAGATCAGCCGACAACCGTTGAGGCAAAGGGTTATAAATCTGGAAAGAAAGGCTTTAACTTCAACAATAATAATAACAACAAATCAAGCAATAATTCATTTTTCCAAAACAATAAGAAAGACTCTGTTTCGAACAATAAATCAACAGCCAACAAAGCAGATAATAAGGGTGGCTTTATGTCCGGCGGTCTGATGAAAGGACTTATGCTTGGTGGACTTGCTGGATTACTATTTGGCGGACTTTTTGCCAATATGGGTATGTTAGGTTCCCTTCTAGGACTTGCAGTTAATATTCTCGCAATTGTCGTTTTAATTGGGATTATCCGCAAAATCTTCTCATTCTTTAAAAATAAGAAAAAAGAGGATACAAATCCATGGAGAAGCTAGTCATTCCTGAACAAGATATTATCAACGCGATTTGTGTATATATCGCTAGAAAAAAACAAGTAACACCAGAAGAAGTCGAAGTAGAGCTTATGTATGACGATGACACTGGTTTCTCCGCAGAAGCCTTTGTTGCTGGCCGTAAGCAGGTCCTTATCACAGGAAATATGATTGAGGCTCTGCGAATGTGGCTAGAGGAGTATTTAAACAGGGATCCATTTTCCGGAATTAAACTCGAGCTCGATGATGAAGAAGGTATCATAGCGATTATTAGATAATAAAAAATGGTCATAGGGTGCAGCACCCTATGACCATTTCTTATATTGCTTCTTTTATTTGCTTCGTATAGAAGTATCGGACGATAAAGAAGTAGATAATCTGAATAATCAAGAATGTCCCTAGCACCGTCACCGATTGTTTAAACAAATTATAATAGAACATATGTGATAATGCAGTAAGCGCAACTGCGCCATGAACAAGTGCAACAACAATAGGTGCAAAAAAGAGAATTGCAGTCTGTCTGTTCAGCACTTTTTTCAGTTCCTTTTCCGTTAATCCCATTTTGGAAATGGACTTGAACTTCTGTTTGTCTTCGTCTAAATCAGAATAAAGTCGGAAATAGAGGAAGCTTCCAGCAGAAACGAAGAAGACAATCCCAATGAATAGCCCGACAAACAAAATCATTCCATATGCCTTATTCATTTGATACAGTTGATAATCAACAGCAAAGAATTCATATGTTGTAATTTCTTCATATAGCTTCTCAGATGCATCAAGGATATTTTCCTTTCCATCTGTAGACTGCCATGCATAGTAAATCATTTCACTGTTTGCATTCGGCAACGCCTCGTAATCATTATCTGAAACAACATAATAGGAACCAGATGCTGGTAAGGCCCTTGAGTAGATAACTTCATCCGGGTTTGGTTCCAGCGTTACACCAGTATTCAGCTCAACCGCTTGTGTCAACAACTCTTCAGTCTGTTCAAACGGAATCCCTTCAAATTTGACAAGACTCATCTGCCCATCTTGAATATCAACGGTTTCCTCACCAATCAGCTTAGCAAATCGATTAAAATCCGATTCCTTTGCGATTAAAATACTTGGGTCGTCGCCTATTTGGTAATAGCGAAGAATGGTTTGCTCCATATCTGTTTCAATATTTTCATCCTGTAATGTTTGATTGATTAAAGCAATATCCTCTGCTTCATATTCATCATAAACCTGATACGTAAATGTATTGGGATTCATTATTTTCATTCCATCTGTAAGAAATGCTTGAAATCCGTACAATGTACCAATTGCACTAAATGCTACTGTAGAAATTATCGCTACCATGAAAAACGTACGCGCATTATCTTTCATCCGGAAAGATAGATCGGAGAAGAGAATCATATTGGTTTTGTGCCAAAAAATGTTTTCCTTCTTCTTAAGCTTACGAATAATATAAACGCTTAATTGCGTGAACAGGAAATAGCTGCCTATAATAACGACCACGATTACTGGTATCATTACGACGATTACTAGCGTTCCCTCAGCAAGCAGTGCCACTACATATCCTGAAGCGAGTAACAACACAGTAATAATCGTCAGGAAAATATTCGCTTTCGGTTCACCTTTCGATACCTTATCCCCTTTAATTAAGTCGATAAGCTTCTTGCTTCTCAGTACATAGGAAACAAAAAGGGAAATAACGAAGAACAACACAATAAACGAGACAAAGGACAAACCGATTGCCTCTATTGGAAAATAGAAATTCAGTGCGCCATCAATAATTAGCAAGTTTTCTGCAATTAATAATATCCCTTTAGCAAACACAAGCCCAAGAATAATCCCCCCGAGTGTTGCAAACAATCCAATTACCATGTTTTCTAAAAACACCATCGAACGAATTTGTCGCAAAGACATTCCTTGCATCATTAATAATCCGAATTCTTTCTTACGAGACTGAAGAAAAGAACTCATCGAATATAAGACGAAGAAGAAAGAAAAGACATAAATAATTCCCCCAGCGACATACATTCCTTGCTGGACACTCCCATGCATATCATCGCCAGAAAGTGTCGGGTGGAAGGCGAAAATCGCGAATGTGAAAAATACCATTACCGTAAACATACTGCTTAAAAAGTATGCAGCATACAACCGTTTATTACGGACGACATTATTAAACGCGAACTGACGAAAAGTCATTTGCATCGCCTCCTAATAACGAAAGTGTATCGATAATCTTTTGGAAAAAGGCTTGGCGATTATCACCGCGGTGGATTTCCGAATAGAATTTCCCGTCCCGGATGAATACAACTCGATTACAATAACTCGCAGCTTGCGGATCATGGGTTACAAGCATCATCGTAGCCTTGTCCCGTTGATTAATTTGTTCGAGCATGCCCATTACATCTTTAGAGGCCTTGGAGTCAAGATTTCCCGTTGGTTCATCTGCTAATAACAGTTTTGGTGTATGAATCATTGCTCTTGCTACTGCAGCACGCTGGGCTTGCCCGCCAGATATCTCATACGTACGCTTTTTCAAAATCGGCGTAATTCCTAGTCTTTCAGCAACTTCACCTACCTTCTGCTTCATCTCTTTCACGCTTTTTCCGTCCAAGGTTAATGGGAGTACAATGTTTTCCTCCACCGTTAATGTATGTAGTAAATTAAATTCCTGGAAGACGAAACCTAATTCACGTCTGCGGAACTTCGCTAATTCTTCTTTTTTAAGTTGATGGGCATTTTTTCCATTAATTAAAATTTCGCCCGTTGTTGGTTCATCGATCGTTGCAATCATATTAAGCAGCGTTGTTTTCCCACTTCCAGAAGGACCCATAATCCCAACAAATTCGCCCTCTTCAATTGTTAAATTTATATCTGTTAGCGCTCGATATGCGATTTTACCTTCATAAATTTTACTTACTTGCTTTACATTCAGCATCACAAGATCTCCTTTCAGCTTATGTTTCGTTTTGATCTGTGATTAGTATAGCGCCTGGTCCTCTTCCTTAACTATCGATTCCTCTTTCAAATACCTTACAGTGTTGTAAGGTTCTGTGTTTCAGAGAATATTATTCGGATGCTTGTCCCCTCGCCAACCTCCGATTCCAGCTCAATCCGATGCCCAAGATGATCAGCCGCTTCCTTTAGCAAATATAAGCCCATTCCTGTTGATTCCCGGTACTTCCTTCCGTTTTCACCAGTATAAAAGGCATCGAAAATTCGCTTTCTATCAGTATCTGGAATACCAGAACCAAAGTCTGTAACTTCTAACACCGCTTCATTAGCTCGTTCATAAATGGAAATAATGATACGATTACTTTTACCTGCCGAATAATTCACGGCATTATTAATAAGCTGTGAGAGCATGAAAAACAGCCATTTCTCATCGGTTTCCACCATAACCCCTTCAGTTCCCACCTGCAGCTTCGGGTATACTTGATTACGAATATAAAATCTTTTGTTTTCCCCATTAACTTCATTTACAACATCGACTATAGGAACCTGCTTGATATGGAAATCCTGTTCAATCGTTCGAAGACGAGCCATATACAGGATGGTGTTTAAGCCTATTTTCATCCTGTCTGTCTCTTCACGGATATTAGAGGAGTCGGGTTCATCAAGGTTTTGTGCGGACAACTCTATGACAGATAAAGGCGTCTTCATTTGATGTACCCACTGATCCATAAACTTACGATGATCCCCCTGCTCAGATTCTAGTTGCTTTATTTCCTGCATATATAACCGATATTGCTCCTTCAGTAACCGATCAACCGCCTTCGATAGAGGTGAAAAATCCGTGTCCTGGTAGGAATCATCTAATTTCTTAAGAGGTTCACTAAGCCGCTTATAGAACTTACGGCGACTATAATAATTGTATAGAAGATAACAGCCAAGAAAAAAGAGTACAAGGAAGATAGCATAAATCGCTGCACTTGTTTCATGATAACCATCAAGCCAATAAATCGAAGCAATCAGGATGAATTGGATTACTTGGAGGACAATCAATGGCGCATGTTCTTCGAAAAAGAGCTTCATTGCTCATCCTCCTTCGTCCATGAAACTTGCAGACGATAGCCAGCACCGCGGACCGTCTCCACCGCATCCTCAATTCCAATCGACTGGAATTTCTTCCGTACCCGTGTAATATTCACATTAAGTGTATTTTCATCAACATATGTTTGGTCATCCCATAGCTTTGCCAGTAAATCCTCACGCCCAGCCACTCGCGGATAACGCTCTAGCAAGCTTTCTATAATATCAGCTTCCTTTTTGGATAAAGAGGTCCCGTTTCCAGCATAGCTCAGTTCTAATCTTTCAGGAAAAAAATGGAGACCCTCCCTTTCAAGCACACGCTCCTCCGTCTTTGCTGCATATTCCCCATATGCGCGGCGCAGCTGACTCCGAATCTTCGCCATCACTATTTCCGGGTGAAACGGCTTGGTTATATAGTCATCGCCACCATTTTCAATTGCCATCACCTGATCCATCTCCCCAATTCTTGCAGAAATAAAAATAACCGGACAAATCGATTCCTTGCGAATTTGCCGACACCAATAATAGCCATCATAGCTTGGGAGATTAATATCAAGCAATACAAGATCAGGTGTATGCTGACGGAAAGTCTCCATTACATAATCAAAATCTGTTACCTTGATTACCTCGAATCGATATTTTTCGATGTAATTGCGCAAGTGCTCCGCAATTTTTCGATCATCTTCTACGATCATTATTTTCTTCATACCGCTCACTCCCCTTATTCAACACAATTATGGCATATTGTTGCGGTACCTGTCACTCCCCGTATTTTTGTCGAATATCAGCCTCATTCCTTGATATATCAGTGATTTTTCAATTATATCGGTATTTTCCAAATTATCCTTACTTATCGATAGAACTTATCAGAAAATTACCTTATAATGATTGAAATGACGGAAAGGAGATTAAGAGAAATGCCAATTAAAATTCCGAAGCAATTACCTGCACATGATATTTTAGAAAAAGAGAATGTTTTTATCATGGATGAGACCAGAGCGAACACTCAAGACATACGTCCATTACAAATAGTTATTGTTAACCTTATGCCGGAAAAGGAACGAACTGAAACCCAATTAATGCGGCTATTAGGTAATTCACCATTACAAGTCAACGTGACATTAATCCACACTGCAACGCACGATTCTAAAAATGTGAGCCAATCCCATTTGAATCAGTTTTATAACACGTTTGATAATATACGTGACACTAAATTTGATGGTATGATCATTACAGGGGCACCTGTTGAACTGCTGCCATTTGAGGAAGTGGATTATTGGGAAGAACTGAAGAAAATTATGGACTGGTCAAAAACAAATGTTACATCTGTTTTTCATATTTGCTGGGGTGCACAGGCTGCTCTCTACCATCATTATGGTATTGGTAAATTTGAGCTGCCTCGCAAATGTACAGGAGTAATTAATCATACGATTACCGATACGACTATAAGACTTATTCGCGGCTTTGATGATGAATTCTTAGCACCACACTCTCGTTATACAAGTGTAGCTGTAGAGGAAGTTAATGCGAATGAAGCGTTAATTCCACTAGCTATCACAGAGGATGGCGATCCATTCCTTATGCTCTCAAAAGACGAGAAGCATGTAATGGTCACAGGTCACTTGGAATACGATAATAAAACCCTTGCTGATGAATATTACCGCGATTTAAATAAAGGACTAGAAACAGACATTCCAAGAAATTATTTTCCAAACGATAATCCTGATGAAAAGCCGCTAAATCGTTGGCGTTCACATGCCCATCTTTTATTTTCCAATTGGCTTAATTATTATGTATATCAAGAAACACCATATGAATGGAAATAGATGCTCCGACACTGGCGTAGAGCGCCTTGTTTCAATGACAAGGTAATCTACGCTCTGTTTTTACAGAGCAATTTTTTAGAAGCTTATCAACTTTACCCTCATAGATTAGTAGAAATAAAAACCTTCCACGTTCTGCTATGATTCCAATACAATATATTTAACGATGCGCAGAAGGAAATATCGCAGCGTTCTTAAGATAGGCGATTTATTCAGAAGAATTTTTCATTAAAAAAACATAAGTAAAAACTTGACAAAACAGAAAAAACCAATTCGGCTTTTTGCTTCATTTTACAATAAGTGTTATACTTGTTAAGGTTGTTGTTTTTTGTGAAGCAGAGCACAAAAAACACGAATATATAATGTGAAATTATTAACATAGGACTGGAGATGATATTTATGAGATCTGTAGAATATACAGATCACGAAGTAGAGAATAATGGTAGTGATGATTATTCATTAGGTAAGGTACCTCGTGATAAGAGAAACATGGGCTGGTTAAGCATCACCAACATCACTTTTGGTATTGCGACAGCTATTTTTTATTTCCAAATGGGAAGTGTAATGGCACTTCAATTTGGTGCAATTAATGCAATTATTTCCGCCATTTATGCAATTATTGTTGCTGGTATATTAGGTACATTTATCGCTTACTTATCTGCAAAGTCAGGCATGAACGTTAACTTATTATCCAGAGGTGGTGGATTCGGTTATATTGGCGCATCTCTAACCTCATTTATTTACGCCACCAACTTTATTATGTACTGTGCGTTAGAAGGCATGATTCTAGTCACTGCCGTCCACGAATTTTTTCCAGTAATCCCACAATGGGCATTAATTATTTTCTTCGGCTCCATTGTTATTCCATTAAATTGGTTTGGAATCAAACAATTGGATAAACTGCAAAAGTGGTCATTACCACTATTCTTCATTTTCTTAATAGCAGCTATCATTATGGCTACACGCACACCTTCAGTTTATGAAGGAAGTTTCTGGTCTTACATGCCAGAGGGCGTTCAAATTGGCGGAACCGCATTATTACTTTGTATTGGTATGCAGCACGGGATTATGGGCTTGACACCATTACTAGCTTCAGATTATGCACGTTTCCTTAAACCAAAAGACATGAAAATTGGTATATTTGCAATTGGATTTATCCCACAAATCTTCTGTTTCGGAGTAATGGGAGGTTTAGGAATCTGGTTTGGAGTTCGTTTAGGAGAACCTAACCCAGGTGTATATATCGTAATGCTTCTTGGTATTTGGGGAGCATTATTTACAATGCTAACACAGGTAAGAATCAATATAACGAATATTTATAGTGGTTCGTTATCCCTATCGAATTTCTTTGAAAACATTTTCAAATTTAAACCAGGAAGACGTTTTTGGGTTGTCGTTACAGGCGTTGCTGCGATGATATTAATGCTCGGAAGCATCGTAAATCACCTTGATACGGTGATGACATTCCAGGGGGTATTCCTACTAGCATGGGCAGCGATTCTCGTAACGGATGCTGTATTCGTTAAACGTATCCTGAAGATTGGGCCCGGCTATTACGAAGAAAGACAACGGAATCTATATAAATGGAATCCAGTCGGTGTCGTTTCTCTAATCGTCTCAAGTGGATTAGGTACCATTGCCGCACTCGGTTACTTAGGTACATTTTTACAAAGTACTGCCGCATTCCTAGCAGCAATCTTAGCGTCTATCCTTACTGTCGTAATTGCGATTGCTACAAAAGGCAAATATTATATTAAAGCAGAAGACAGACACGTCGAAAGAGAAGATTATATCGCTTAATATTAAGATATTCTCTACCCAATTTTATACGATCAGTTTTAGCAGATTATATTGCTGCTAACAATTAAACAATAATTCAACAACGCTCAGAATTTAATCTGGGCGTTGTTGATGTATTCACAACTGTTTTAATGTCCTTCTTCACGAACTAAAAAAAGAGCGCCAATCCCGGATTGAAGCGATTAATTAACATCTTACATATTTACGTTTAAAACCAAGCTTACCTTTATCCACTTCTTTTTGAATACTTTCATAAGCGTTTAGGATACTGCTTTTTTTCTTGCCTCGTTTAACTTCAACTGTTCCTACTTCCTTTGCTGTCTCGACCGCCTTTTCATGCAGCGGCAAATAGGAAACCCCAACAGTGTATAGAAAATTATTCATTGCCGATTTTGTCCGTTCTGGCGCATCATGAATCGTATTTTTCACTTGCTCAAGCATATTGTTAATCTTGCTTTCGGAAAATTCATGGTCTTGGCGATTGCCCAAAAGCCAGCAGTAGCAGCTCCATCCTCCTGACATTCTCAATTCATCACCGCTTGCAATCCATTTATCCGCAACGTCTTGTGCAATGCTTGACTCTGACAAAGTTACTGCAACTACATAATCGGACAGCATATAAAAATACGCTGTATCCATCCAACGGTCGAAATCCGACTCAGTCATGGCTGTTGGATCTGCAATAATACCTGCAAAGTACATTGCATCATAGTTACCTGTGGCATATAGTTCTTCCGCTAATTGTTGATTTATTTTTATTTTCTTCGCAATGGGTTTCATGGCACCTGTAGCTACGCCAAAAAGCGGCTCGACCGCACCATTTGACATGTACATTTTTTTCATTCGTTCCTTGCTAAGGGCTTCAAGCTCTTGCATCACTGTTTCGAAATCCATCATTTTGCACTTCCTTCAATTATTTTTTAGTAACTAACTAGTGTAGATTCTTTATCAAGTTCTTCTATATAAATAAGGTGCTAAACGCATTGCGAATTGCACCCATTTTTTCTTATGAATTTATGTAACTTCTCATTTATTATTCGAGTCATCCAACCCAATTCGACCGATGAATTCTTCCGCAGCACTATAGCCCTGCTGCTTCAAATACCAATTATTTGCTGCGGCCTCAATTAGGCCTGCTACATCCCGGCCTGGCTGAAGCTGAATTTCAATATGAGGAATCGGCACGCCCATGTATTCTGTATAGCTCGTTTCCAGCTCCAATTCATTGTTCAATGTATGCTTTTTCCACTCTGTTAATTCGATATCGAGCGCGATTCTCGTTTCGTCCTGAAATGCCTTTCTTCCATACACACGCACGACATTCAGTAATCCAATACTTCTTAGCGCAAGAAACTCCTTGTTCATCTGATTATGTGTGCCAAGAACCGTTTTATGGCTAAGCTTCTTCAGGACTACCATATCATCTGCTACGAGTCGATGCCCTCTGCCGATTAATGTATGTGCCGTCTCACTCTTGCCTATTCCAGATTCACCACGAAGTAAGATTCCAATTCCGAATACATTAAGGCAAACGCCATGTACCGCTATTTCTGGTGCCAATGCTCTTGTCAAATAAGCATCTACTTTTGCGATAAAATCGGTTGTTTCTTCTTTTGTCCGCAGCAGCGGAATTCCCTCTTCTGCACAAAATTGCTTAAGATATATTAATTCCTCCTGCCCGGTTGTAACAATAAAACATGGAGGATGATAATTAACAACATTTTTAATCCGCATTTGCCGCTCACTATGATTTAATTGATGCAAATATGTAATTTCCTTAAGACCGAGTATTTGAACACGTTCCATTGGGAAAAAGTCGAAGTAACCAATAAATTCCAGCCCAGGGCGATGTGTCCGTGAAGTCGTAATCTTCCGGTCAATCTGATCTTCTCCTGCTAATACTTCTAATGAAAACTCACGAACTAAATCCTTAACGCCTATCGATTTCAATTCTGGTAGCACTTC
The DNA here is from genome assembly GCF_003369565.1 of Oceanobacillus chungangensis. Taxonomy (GTDB): domain Bacteria; phylum Bacillota; class Bacilli; order Bacillales; family Amphibacillaceae; genus Oceanobacillus; species Oceanobacillus chungangensis. Next base: position 68,772 of record NZ_PIOD01000016.1, read on the forward strand.
CTTCCCAATCTTACTGTATATATTTATTTATTATACAGTAAAAAAGATGACCTTGTGAAAAAATACACTTATTGAAAAAGAAAGATCAATAGGGAAAAAATAGAATGTTTTTCTTTAAACCTTTTTAACAAATTCAGATTTTAATTGCATTGCACCAAATCCATCGATTTTACAATCAATATCATGGTCTCCATCAACTAAACGAATATTTTTTACCTTCGTTCCTACTTTTAGTGGAGTTGAACTCCCTTTTACTTTCAAGTCCTTGATTATTGTTACAGTATCACCATCATGCAACACGTTTCCATTGGCATCTTTTACAATCTTTTCATCCTCGACTACCTCTGGATCTGCTGTCCATTCATGTGCACACTCTGGACAAACGAGAAGAATTCCATCCTCATATGTATATTCTGAATTGCAGTTAGGGCAATTTGGCAAATTAGACATTTTGAATACCTCCATTGTTATTGGAAACAGAGGGAAACATCCCCACTCTATGTTCCACTTCATAGTTTCTTACATTTAGTTCCGTCTGTGCTCTTAGTAGAAAAATCTCATCTACTAAAGAGTGCTACAAATAATTTAAAATATATCAGCTAAATAAACTTGAATCGAATCAGGCAATAATTTATAAAATAATCCTTTATATTTAATATCAAGTAATCCAGCAATGAAAATAATAACACCAATTAATAATATCATCGTTTTCTTATTCTTTTTAGAAATCATCATCTTCACTCCCAGCAGAAAAATAGCATTTAAATCATTAAGTTAATTATATATTGATTAATATTAAATTAATATGTTGGTTTTTATTGCACTTAATGAGACAAATCCGCTTCGGAAGGAAGCTTTCATATCTTGCATCAAAACCTCCAAAAAATCCCCATAATCTCCCTTTCTTATTCTACTGTATGTTGTAATTTTAATATACTTTAAATGCCTACTATACTTCTTCTATCGATTGTGTATATCAAAGTACTCATTTATACTTAAACATATCTAATGTTTTTATCCACAAATATTAATATCTGAATTATCATTTATCAAAAAAGGAGAAGACGAAAATGAAACTTGGGGCTTTTTCTGTTAGCTTAACTGTAAAAGATATTCATACTTCAAAGTCATTTTACGAGAACCTAGGATTTGAAATCTTCGGAGGTGACATTACTCAAAATTGGCTGATAATGAAGAATGAAAATTGCATTATTGGCTTATTCCAAGGAATGTTCGATAAGAATATCTTGACTTTTAATCCCGGATGGAATGAAAACGCAGAAAATCTCGGATCATTTACCGATATTCGCGAACTGCAAAAGCAACTAAAAACAAAAGGAATCACAATGCACGCGGAAGCAGATGAGTCTAGTGAAGGACCAGCACATTTTATCATTGAAGATCCAGATGGTAATCAAATTCTTGTAGATCAACACGTATAATTGGGTGGAATTTCATGTGTCATTTATGAAAATACATCAAAATCGGTTTATAAAAATAATATAGTGCCTTACCCATACTAACCTAGAATTTTGGTAAGGCACTATAATGATTTATCTGTTAGATTTTCTCAGTAGCACTCATTAGTTTTTCTCCTTAACAATTGCTTGTATTCACTATTAAGAAAGATTGATTTTGCATATCCTCAGCTTAATTCTCCCCAGATATTTCAATCAAACTAACCTGACTTTGATTTAAAAAGCGAATCGGCGCTATACTTGTACCGATGCCACTATCAATATAAAGAAACTTGTCTTCACCAAATGCATATGTTCCTTTATCCTTTTCAGGGAAAAACCCTTGATCCGGTGCCACTAAAGCACCAATAAACGGAAGTCTTACTTGGCCACCGTGAGTATGTCCACTAAGAATTAAGTCCGCCGGGACATCCTCGTATTTATCCAGGATGCTTGGCGAATGGGAAAGCAATATCGTATAGCTTTCTTGATTTACATTTTCAAATGCAAGATTTAGATTCTCGTGATTCGTCGAAACATCGTCAATTCCCACTAAATTAAATGTTGCATTTCCTACCGTAATTTCAGTATTTCTGTTGTTTAATATCGTTACATTTCTATGTTCAAGTCCTTCTACTAACGCCCCGGCAAAATGATTTCCCCACTCATGATTACCAGAGACAAAAAATACATGCGGATGGAGTGCTGTTATTCGCTCGACAAGAGAGAAAACACCATGCAAATCATCTGTATCCCTATCGATCAAATCACCCGTCAGCACAATAATATCAGCATTTGCTTGTATCACAGTGTCGATCAGCGCTTCATTATCTTCTCCAAAAACTTTATTATGTAAATCACTAAGCTGTAGAATGGTTATTTTAGTATCGATTGGAATTTTACTGCTTTGAAACTGCATTCGATTTATCTTAAAAATATTCGTATCCACGTATGCTTTCGTTAACAATCCGATGATACATAAAATCCCAAATAAGTACATAAACCTCTTCTTCCCAAAATGGATCGCCTTCTTTTTCTGTTGGTTTAATTTAATTGACACGAAACCTTCATCCCCTCAAAAGTATTCTTTACCTTTTATTATATATTACATTAAGAAAGACTTGCCCTGTAATTGCTGTCAAGTAAGACGATTGATTGTATTTTTTCAGTAACGTTATATCACGTAAGATCGCAGGATACAATCGTACATATCATCATAAATCATGGAATTGAATAAAGATTATATGTAGGAAGATGAACGGCGTGATGACCTTATGAAAAGCATTAACAAAACTCGGTGGAGAACTTAAGAGGTTCACACCGAGTTTTGCTTTATATGAGAAGTAAGTGGTGGCAGACATAATAACAGTGCTTCTGTGGCATTTTTTTGAGACAGTAATGTAATAAATTTAATATTTAGATAAACGTAGTATTATGATAGGATATTCAAAAGGGGGATTTTCAATGTCCGATGAAATGTATCAATTATTAGCAATTATTATTTACATGGCTGCAATGGTCTTTATCGGTTGGTATGCATTTAAACGTACTGCGAGCCTGACAGACTATATGCTTGGCGGACGTTCTCTGGGTCCAGCGGTTACAGCTTTAAGTGCTGGAGCTGCAGACATGTCGGGATGGTTGCTTATGGGTCTTCCAGGTGCAATCTATTTGAGCGGCCTAGTTGAAGTCTGGATGGCTATCGGTTTAACGGTCGGTGCCTATTTGAACTATGTACTCGTTGCACCACGACTTCGCGTCTATACGCAAGTATCCAATGATTCCATAACAATTCCGAGTTACCTAGAAAATCGTTTGAAGGACAAGTCACGTCTTTTACGTATTGTCTCAGGAATTATTATCCTAATCTTCTTTACTTTCTACGTATCTTCCGGAATGGTTGCAGGTGGTAAGTTCTTCCTCAGCTCATTCGGATTAAACTATCATGTTGGTCTATTGATTGTATCAGCTGTCGTTATTTTCTATACTTTATTTGGTGGATTTTTAGCCGTGAGCTATACAGATGTTATTCAAGGCATTATTATGTTTTTCGCACTTCTGCTCGTACCGATTGTCGGTGTATTTCTTACTGGTGGCCTCTCAGAAACAGCAGTGAGCATTCGGGAAGTTAATCCTCAACTATTAAACTTCATTTCTGGCGGTTCCTTGCTCGGGATTATATCCGCAGTGACATGGGGACTTGGCTATTTCGGTCAACCGCATATTATTGTCCGCTTCATGGCAATTGGCTCGGTTAAGGAAGTGAAAAAAGCACGTCGCATCGGAATAGGCTGGATGTTCCTTAGCCTATTTGGCGCTGTCTCAACAGCACTTGTCGGCATTGCTTATTATCAGCAGAATAACGCCAAACTCGTAGACGAGGAAACCGTTTTTATAGTATTAGGGCAGATTATTTTCCACCCCTTTATTGCGGGAATAATGCTTGCAGCTGTACTTGCAGCTGTCATGAGTACGATTTCCTCCCAGCTAATTGTAACATCATCCGCCCTTATTGAAGATATATATAAAGCGGTCGTTAAGTCAGATGCATCTGACAAACGATATGTATTTTTAGGCAGAATGGCGGTACTTATTATCTCCATTATTGCGATTGTACTTGCTTGGCCAAATGATGAGTCGATTTTGAAAATCGTATCCTTCTCGTGGGCAGGATTCGGCGCTGCATTTGGTCCAATCATCTTACTTTCCCTTTACTGGCGAAAAATAACAGCTAAAGGTGCCCTCTGGGGAATGTTAACAGGTGCGATCACCGTTATGATTTGGGGTAACGTGAAAATATTAACGGATACACTCTATGAAATTGTCCCTGGCTTCATTATGTGTTGGATTGTTACGTACATGGTAAGTTTAGCGACATATAAACGAAATGACGAAATTGAAAAAGAATTTACGGAAGCACTTGAAATACTAAAAGGAGAAAGTTAGTTAAAAAGCCTGCGTTGAATATCTAACAGATTCGATTCTGAAGCACAAAAAAACACTCACAAATATGAATGTACCAATAGTTGTGAGTGTTTCCCATATAACATTTTATACAGCTTGTCCGGTTATTTCCTCTTCTTCAACTGGAGGGTTTAATTGACCTTCCCATTTAGCAACTACAAGTGCTGCAATTGAGTTCCCGACCACGTTAACCGCGGTACGTCCCATGTCAAGAATACGGTCGATACCAGCAATAAACGCTAATCCTTCGGCAGGTAATCCAATCGTACTAAATGTAGCTAGTAACACTACAAAGGATACACCTGGTACTCCAGCCATTCCTTTAGATGTAACCATCAAAACTAACATTAATGTAATTTGTTGCCAAATGCTTAGTTCTATACCAAACATTTGTGCAATAAATAATGATGCAATTGCTTGATATAATACAGACCCATCCAGGTTAAAGGAGTAACCCGTTGGAATTACGAAAGAAGCAATGTGCTTCGGACTCCCTGCTTGCTCCATTTTATCCATAATTCTCGGAAGTACTGTTTCCGAACTTGCTGTTGAAAATGCCAAAATTAACTCTTCTTTAATCAGCTTTAATATTTTAAAAATATTTACCCCAACAATTTTGGCCATTAAACCCAGCACGACAATAACAAAGAAAATCATCGTTCCATATACGGTGAGGGCTAGTTTGCCTAATGGAATCAGTGATGTGAAACCATACTTAGAAATCGTTACACCAATTAAGGCAAATACACCAATTGGTGCATACTTCATAAATAGGTTTGTAACATAGAACATGGCATTTGCCATTCCTTCGAAGAACCGCAGTACTGGTTTTCCTTTTTCTCCAATTGCTGCGATTCCAAGTCCCAATACAACAGCAAAGAAAATGATCGCTAGCATATCGCCTTCAACCATTGCCTGTACTGGATTTGTAGGTACAATATGCAATAGGGTATCCGCTATCGTCTTGCCTTCTTGCTCTTCTGATGTTTCTACATAGCCTGAAATGTCACCTTGCTCTAGGCTTTCCATATTTAGTCCAGCACCAGGCTGGAATACATTACCGGCAATTAGGCCAACGCCGATTGCAACCAATGTCATACTGATGAAATAAGTTAGGGATTTACCACCTAACTTACCAACAGATTTCAAATCACCAACACCAGCAATTGCAACGATAATAGTAGATAATACAATTGGAACAACAATCATTTTAATTAAACGGATAAACAGATCGCCGAATGGTTGTAAAACACTTTGCGCCGTTTCACTTCCGTAGAAAATACCACCGACAATAATACCTAAAATAAGACCAATAAAAATTTGATTAGCTAAACTTAATTTAAATCTTTTCATCAATTACCCTACCTTCTTGTTGTTATATAAGTGTGCCTAGGCAAGGGAAACAAAGGTGTTTTGAATAAAAAACGAGAATTGACCAATAAAAAAAGACACGGGTTGTGTCAATTCACATTATATCATCATATTCTTTTGTTTCCTTTAAACGCTGACGAGGTTAGCTTTCGGGTTTGGACTACGGAAACAGTAAGCCCATCCATAAGTAGGATTCACCCCATGCGGAAATTCCGCCGTAAATATTGGGTCCCCCGTTCTAATAATAAGATTAAGCGAAGTTTACATTAAATGCTCTTTGATTATACTATGAAATTATTATTTTTGTAAATAGTAGATATTGCCATTGCCTTGAAGGAATCTGGCAAGTAAACAGTAATAAATTTCTTTAACTCTACATCAGGTTACCTCATCAGTTGAATAATAAACAAAATGACTATCGAATTAAGAATAACCCGATAGTCATGTATTTTGCGATGGTAAAGATAGCGATCACCCTTACACATATGAAATACTAATTTGTACTAGCTAAATTTTAGAACCCTCTAGATTTCTTTCTCGCAGCAGCCTTTTTGCCATGTACAATATAGTAGACAAAGATGCAAACAAAGACAATCGCTGCCATACCTACATATAATCCGCGGAATCCGATTAATGGCAGAATAAATCCTAGCAGAAATGGACCTATCCCTATTCCAAAATCAAAGAAAACAAAATAGGTTGATGTTGCTAAGCCGATTCGATGTCTTGGAGCCTCGTTAATTGCAACCGTTTGAGCACTTGATTGAAACGTACCGAAACCAATCCCAATAATTGCACCAGAGATAAGCAAAATAATTCCAACACTTGCCTGACTAAGAAGGAACATGCCAATTCCAAACAGCAAGAGCGACGGATAGATAACAGCATTTTCCCCCATTCTGTCAAACCATTGGCCAGTAAATGGTCTAGAGAGCAGAAGAAATACTGCGTACGTAACAAAGAAGAAGCTCGCTGCATCGACTAAGTTTATTTCTACTGCATAAGCACTAAAGAAGGATAGAATACTGGAATAGGAAAATCCGAGTATAGCAACAAGAATACCAATCCCAATCGTAGTTCTTTCAAAGTAATCACCTAGATGGAAACCACTTTTCTCATTACTCGTACTCGGTATAAACTCTGTTTTTGGAACACGTAAAAAAAGCGTTGCAATTAAAGCAACCACTGAAAAAACAGTAGTAGTAATAAAGATCATATTATTATCAAAGTTTTGGCTAATATATAATCCTAAGAAGGGACCAACTGCCATAGCTAGATTCGTACTTGTCGCAAAATATCCCATACCTTCTCCACGTCTTACATCTGGTATGATATCCGCAACAATCGTCCCCGTTGCTGTTGTACTAATTCCAAAAGCAAAACCATGAATAAAACGAATGATGAGTAACAGCGCCAAGTTATTTACCGGAAAATAAAATAACATCATCACTAAGAACAAAATCAAACCGAAAAGCAGTAATTTCTTTTTACCCACCTTTTCGATTGCATTCCCAGCAATCGGCCGTACTAGCACCGCTCCAAGTACAAAAATACTCGATGCAAGACCCGCTTGACTTTGTGATGCATGGAATTTCTCAATCGAGTAAACGGCTAATGTTACTATTAATATATAAAATGATATAAAAAGTAAAAAATTTGAAGTAGAGACCATGATAAAGTCTTTGGTCCATAATTTAGGCTTATGTTTCATTTTTCCTCTCCCTATTAAAATAAATAATTCTATTTAAACATATGTGCAACTAACTAAAGTTTTTCTTTTAATAATTGAATCGTTCGAAACGCTGTATCTATATCTGATTGTGGTATGTCCTCTATTAATGACTTTTCGAAATCACGGACAATCAGAATCGCTTGCTTATATACTTCCATCCCTTTTTCCGTTAGCTGGATCATCCGCTCTCGCTTGTCTTTGCTAGGAACTTCTTCAATCAGCTGCTGATCCGCCAGTCGCTTCACCGTACGTGATACCGTTGGCTTTTCGACATCAAGATGATTGCTTATCTCCACAAGTGTGACTGGTCCTATTTGTTTTAAACAATAAACAATACTCCACTGTGAGTAATACAATCCAATCTCTATTAATCTTTCATTTAGTCTTTTCGTAAATGACCTTGAGAACTGCAGGTTTTTTTGAAAAAACAAAGATTGCTCCAACTCTAACCCCTCCGAATTATATAGTTACCTAGGTAACTATACGCTTATCTTTAAGAAATGTCTATACTTCAGCTTATAAAAGTGTATTGACGTATGCGAAAAAAGGCACATACAAAAAAATGTAATGGAAGGAACAGTGATGATAGCTAAAACATAATAAAAAGAACAATTTCCTTTTTAGATTAAAGGGAATTGTTCTTTTACAAATACATTTTCTCAGCCAAATCTAAAATTACACTTTTGTAATGCGATTAAACTACTAACGTAACAATCATCCTTCAGCCCTCTGCCACGCTTCAAGAGCTACTTAGTCGCTTGAAGGTGACAGATGCGTGTAAGGAACCTTTTCTACATCACAATGAAAGGAGATTTAGAATGATAATCATCCAAGGGTATTAAGGAGATACCCCGACCTTTAGATTGTAATTTTTGAAAAATCCCCGTTATTAAATATTATGCCTGCTTTTTCTCCGGCCAGTAGCTTCCCGTTTTCTGTTTTCTTCTCATCAGATAGGCAGCATAAATAAGCAAAATTGTGAGCACAATTGTAAGTATGTATATCAGCATTGCACTTAAATAAAAGAAAGTATCACTTACTTTAAAACTATCGAAATGGATGCGATATGGTACCCCTTCAGGATAACTGATTTTTACTGAAAAATTGTTATTATGATAGACACTTGGTGGAACCTCTTTTGTTAAATTAATTGTTTTGCCTTCCTGGTCTTCAAATGCCAGAGCAAGATAGTAATAATCACGTTCATATCGCTTGTAGCTATAATCAGCATCTCTATCCGTAATAATAGCCATTGCTTCCTGCTGTTTGCCGGTATGTGCTTGAATTGTACTGCCAATACTTTTCGCCATTGAAATATAGGAAAATAATAGGCCAATGCATAGTCCCGATATAAATATCCCAGATATTAATCTGCTTAGCCACTTATCATGTCGATCTGTCCATCTCTCAACCGCTGGGATATGAACCAGCTGATAAAGGATAAAAAGAATTGGATAGATTAGAGCGATTCCCATCATAATAAGATGCTGATAAATTTGGGAACGTATATCCCCGTTGCTGAAGGCAGCGCCAACCAATGTGCCCTCCAGCTTGTCACCAGCTTCCAGCTCCTCAAATTCGCTCTTGCTAAGCTTCGCATAGGTTCTGGGATTATTTTTATAGATAACATTTGTGTCATTTCCGTCCTTAAACACGGCATAATAGGTCAGGTTTCCAAACAGATCATTTTCTGCAGCTTTACTCTGAACCGTTTCCGCGTGCTTTTCCCCCTTTTGCTGCTGTATCAATGCATAAAGAGCCTTCGATTCATCAATGAACCCATTCACAAACATTATGAACACAAAGATGCCAATAATATAAAGACCAATACGTTTTAAAGTTTCCATCAATTTCTCCTTTTCCTTGCAATAAATCGCTTATATTTGCTCACTGTTGCTGATGAGTAAATGATACACTCGTTTTATAATAAGATTATATGATTCCGCAATCAAATACTTGGCTATTCTCAGTAATTAAGTTATCCACAGCATTGAAATTGTATAGTTTCCTAGCAATAAAAAAAGCATAAACGCCAATTTGGCGATTTATGCTTCCTGTAATGTAGCTGCACTTTCCTTCTGAATTGCTTGTTTCCCATCTTCTTCTAACCCAAGTGCTTGTGCCGTTAAAGCATCGATTTCACGAATAAGCGCAGGGTTTTCCAATAATGATACGCCATATGAAGGAATCATTTCCTTGATTTTTGACTCCCACCCATTAATATGGTGCGGGAAGCATTTCTCGATTATTTCCAGCATAATGGAAACTGCAGTAGACGCACCTGGAGAAGCACCGAGCAATGCAGCGATTGAACCGTCATCAGCAGTAACGACCTCCGTACCGAATTGAAGTGTTCCCTTACCGCCGGCCTCTGTATCCTTGATTACTTGCACTCGTTGACCCGCTACAATCACATCCCAATCCTCGCTCTTGGCCGTTGGAATGAACTCACGCAATTCCTCCAAGCGTTTTTCATTTGAGAGCATCACTTGCTGGATCAAGTATTTTGTCAACTTCATCTCTTTCGCGCCAGCCGATAGCATCGTGAAGAGATTATTCGGCTTAACCGAACCAATTAAATCAAAGTAGGAACCAGTTTTCAGGAACTTCGGTGAGAATCCAGCAAACGGTCCAAATAGGACGGATTTCTTACCATCAATATATCGTGTATCCAAATGTGGAACAGACATTGGTGGGGCACCAACCTTCGCCTTCCCATAAACTTTTGCATGATGCTGCGCTACAATTTCTGGTTTGTCGCATACCATAAATAACCCACTTACAGGGAAACCACCAATGTGTTTTGACTCAGGAATATCCGTTTTCTGAAGAAGCGGCAGGCTTCCGCCACCAGCACCAATAAATACAAAATCAGCGGTATGGTATTCCAGCTTTCCTCCGTCGATATCATGTACTTTTACTTCCCATGAACCGTCCTCAGTGCGTTTCATATCCTCTACTAGATGTCGATAATTGACCTCCACATCATGAGCTGTCAGATGATCGAACAACATACTTGTTAATGCACCAAAATTGACATCCGTTCCAGAGTCAACCTTTGTTGCGGCAATCGGCCCATTTGTTTTACGTTCTTTCATAATTAATGGCATCCACTCCATCAGCTTTTCCGGATTATCAGAAAACTCCATCCCAGCAAATAACGGATTTTTTGACAGCGCTTCGAAACGATCCTTTAAAAACGCTACATCCTTTTCTCCGTGCACCAAGCTCATATGTGGCAATGGCATAATAAAGTCCTGTGGATTTTGAATTAATTTATTGTTTACAAGATATGACCAAAACTGCTTGGAAACTTGAAACTGTTCATTGATCTTTAATGCCTTGCTTGTATCAATTGATCCATCCGGTCTTTCCGGTGTATAGTTCAGCTCACAAAGTGCCGAATGCCCTGTCCCGGCATTATTCCACCCGTTCGAACTTTCCTCTCCAGGCTTCGAAAGTTTCTCAAACACTTTGATTTCCCATTCTGGCACTAACTCTTTCAATAAGGAGCCTAATGTCGCACTCATAACCCCCGCACCAATTAAGATAACGTTTGTTTTCTTTGGCTGTCTGCTCATTTATATCTCTTCCCTATCCCATAATATTTACAGAAAAGATGCACTCACTCTCATTTAAGCGGTTACATCAAACATAATGAGTGTAGCACCTATTCTGAATCAATAATAATATTCTAATATATATTATATCATTAATATTTTCAGATTAGTATATTTAAAGGTTATTAGAGCTTTGAATTTATAGTCGAAGAGAGAACACTAGGTACCTGTTCCTAGTGTCCCATTTGACTATTAGATAGCTGTTTTCCCAACTATAATACTAGGTTATTCAATAATAGGTATTGCAGCAAAGGTTATATTCCTATTTCCAGCATTTTCGCTGTTACCTTCTCGATCCTACTGTCTATATTCACGCCAACAGACTTTGGTAGTTTCAGTTCGCTAACGATCTTTCCATCCCGCATAAACATAATACGCTCCGTCCTTGCCGCAACCTTTGCGTCATGAGTTACAAGCATAACTGCAGTACCTTCCGTGTTAATTTCGGATAAAATATCCATAATCTCCTGGGCAGACTGCGAATTGAGCGCCCCTGTTGGCTCATCCCCAAAGATAATCTTTGGACTGTTCATCAGGGCTCGACATATCCCAGCACGCTGAAGCTGCCCTCCCGAAACTTGGGTAATATTACGCTTTTCAAGCTCTGAAATGCCTACTTTTTCCATAAGAGTTCTAGCCTTCTCCGAAATTTTTAGGGCGTTCTTTCTATTATCCCTAATTGATGGAAGGATGATATTATCAAGAATGTTTAGGTTTTTTAGCATCGTCGGTTGTTGAAAAATAAATCCCATTTCAGATCGGCGTATATCTGAAAGTTGCTTTTCCCCGATTGCCGATAAATCTTTGTTGTCAAAAACTACTTTTCCACTGTTAATACCATCCATCCCACTAAGTGCAAACATTAGCGTCGATTTCCCAGAGCCAGAAGGCCCCATAACCGAAACGAACTCATCCTCGTTTATTTCTACAGACACTCCGTCGAGAATATTACGTTGCTCAATTCCCTCTCCAAACGATTTAACGATATTATCACCAATCACGATCTTATTCATATTCCTACTCCTTTATATTTTCGGATATTTTTATTTGTCCAGCTCGTGCTATGCCAATCACTGTTGCAATAAGTACCATAGAGATCATCATCAATGGACTTACCAGATATGCTGATAACGGATTTACTGCAAAATTAAATGTCGATGCCCCAAAAGAAGAAATTAGCGCGCCTGCAAATATTTCTCCGACTGTGTTTGCCAGAAGTGTGCCAAGAATAATTCCGACAATCAAAACGAAAACCGAACGGGAAACATATTGCACCTTAATATCCGAGTTTGTAAAACCGAATGCTTTCATGACGGCAATAGAATACCTGTCCTTTGCAACAAGCATTTTCATGAATAGCAGTGTAACCAGTGTCGTTATAACTAGCGCAACGGCAACTGCTGCGTAGGAAGCAATTTCGACGGAATTTATTGTCGATCCCAGGGTCTGCGAAACAAATTCATTGATGTCTGAAGTCTTCGCAAAATCAAATTCGCTTGAATACCCTAAAACTTTGCTGTCAACGAAAGATTTATCGGATAGCTCAACACAGACAATAGTCCACATGACATTCGCTGAATTATCGGTGAATACAGCCTTTGCTGTTTTACCACCATTGGTAACATCAGAATATATTCCACTTACCTTAAGCTCTTTCTCCTTCCCTTCATTTATCAGTGTAATGACATCACCGACCTTTTTGCTCATCTCATCAGCATTTATAGCCGAAAGCGCGATTTCGTCATCACGGACAGGGGCCCTACCCACAGAATACTCTATTGGAAATGCGGAGTGATCACCGAGTTCAACCTTCATGTTTTCCCCAGACTCGTTGCTTGTTTTCACTTTGAAAGTTTTTGTTGTCAGAACAGCATACTTCGAAACGTCACTGTCGCTTTCAATCGTCTGTACAATGTCATCGGTTTTTTCATGATCACTAGTCTGAATACGCAGATCGTAGCTCCCGATTCCCATATATTGAATAAAGCTTTTGGAGGAGATTGTGTTGTACAGGTTTTGCGGAACAATAATAATAAAAGCGGAAATTACCAGGACCAAGAGCATTGTCCCATAAAGTCTTTTTCTCGCCAGAACATCCTTGATTCCGAGAAAAATATTCGTGCTAAACACTCTGTTACTACTTAACGTAAAACGCTTAGCGCCAACTTTCTTTTCTTTAGAAGTACCAAAACGTATCGCTTCCGCTGCAGATATTTTCCGAAAGCGTTTTAAAACCAAGTTTACATACGCAACAATTGCAAGAAATACAAGTAATATACCAATGATTCCTAAACCGATGGCTAAGGGAGCGTTTTCGCTTTCGCCCATGTAAACCCTTATATTTTCAAGAAGCACACCTTGGAACATAAGCGAAAGAATAAACCCAAGAATACTGCCTGCTGCTGCAATAACTGCATATTTCGCAAGATAAATCTTTTTTATATCTGAAAGACGAAGCCCTATAGCTTTCATAACACCAATTTCACGATAGTCGTCCTCTATTTTCGCAAGGAGAGTAAAGCGTATACTCATAAAAGCAATAGCTATTACAAGTACACTAACAAGAAGGATAACTGCGATCATCAACCCGTCTGAAATGGCGTTCATCGTTTTGAAAAGCGTATAGGTCACCGTTGGCCCATTCGCTTCTAGTCCAGCCGAAGCGTAAGCTGTTTCGAACTCACCTATCTTAGAGTAATCCTTTAATCTAAACTCAATCAAATACTCAATATTTCCGAGGTCTTTTATTTCAACAAAATCATTGCTGCTTACAAGAAATCGCTTCGACGCGGAGAGTGACGAATTCATGGTAGAATCACGGAGAAATCCCGCAATGGTAAATTCCTTCCCGCTTATTACGGCCGTGTCACCGAGTTCTGCAGTATTGTCCTTCATATAGGCTACTGGAACATAAATTTCGCCGTCAGATATGTTGATGATGTCGCCATTAAGATCAAGGAGGTAATCGAACTTTTCGCTCTGTATGCTAAAGCCGTTATCCTGAACACTATTTGTAAGTGAATTATCGCCTAAAATAATCTGCGAGCCGTCCATGCCTAGAAACTCTACTACCTGATATTCTTCGACGTTGTTATTTTGCTCAGCAAAGGCTGTAAGTCGATGCCTATCAATTTCACCTGAATGCATTTGCATAAAATGTGGTGTTTCGGCCTTTTCCATAAGTGTATCCAGCGCTCCCGTTAGATTGATAACGAGTATTGCCGCTAGTGAAACAAGCATAGCTGCTGCAGCGACAAATATCACGGTAGTCAATGTTATCGCTTTACTCTTTAGAATATCGTTACGGATAATTCTGTTATACATAAGTCACCTCATTTTAATAATTTTTTTCCTAATTATTAATTATGGAATTATAACGGTTATTCTTCGTTTTTAAACATCTGCATAACTTCCATTAAACTTCCACTTTCAGCACCGAGAAGTCTTTCTGCATTGAAAATGAACGCTTGAATTCGCGAAGCACGCACATCCCCTATCATTTCCACCATATCATTATCAAAAATAGTGTTCAGATAGGTCACAACCATTTCCATGCACTCGTATGGATATGGTGTCTGGAATATTCCTTGGTGAATTCCTTCACGGATTAATTCCGTCATGATAGGTGTAACTCCACTAATGATGACGCATTGTATTTTCTGATGCATTAGCGCATTCTGTGGCTTGTGAATATGCTCCATTATTTCCTTGCTGCTCCCACCACTTATGTTTAGTGACATGACAACCTGAACAATGCGCTGGATTATGGGTATACGCTTGTCTGCAGCAATTTCTTGCGCTTTGTTTAGAATACTGCAATTATATCGATCTATTAACGCATCCATAATATCCTCTTTCGACTTGAAGTAATAATATAGTGTTCCTCGTGCAATTCTGACCTTATTAATAATATCTTTGGTCGTTGTACCATCAAAGCCTTTCCGAGCGAAAAGTTCATCTGCTGCATCCAGTATTTCAATCCTCCGTTCCTCGGCCTTTTTAACAACTCTCATATTCGCACCCCCATATTATCGACCGACTGCCTGTCGATAATAGAATAGCATCGTATTTGAAAGAGTAGTGTAAAGGTTTTGTAAAATCAGATTGAAATAGGACATGGCTTTATCTGTCAGCAAGCAGTGAGAGTCATGACTTATTCAGCTGCAATTCTCATCAGTACCTATGCCTTCATCTCTCCCAATCGCTCTTCGTGACTACCTTACATTACTTTAACGCTAACCTTCACTTATTAAATCTAGTTAATATTTTTATTATTTAATTCCACTTAATAAGCCATTTGAAAAAAATAATAACTTGATTAATTAAACGCTTACACATATAATAAAATCAGTTTTATAGTTTGTTTAGTCTACAAATCAATTAGTGAAGCAGAAAATCTAAAAGTTAAACGTCTACTATAATTGCATCTAGTTTATTTGTAGGTATGGGGTTAGTTGAATTGTAAGCGCTATACAATCGATGTCTTATCATTCAAAGATGGGGGGATTATTTTGGGGTAAACAAGGTAGATATTCAAGTAGATTCATCTATTAAACTATCACCAACTAGAGCATGGCGCACATATTTAGGCGGGAAATTAATCGACACGCTGCATCGGGCAGAGCAGCCAGAAGACAGTCATTTCCCAGAAGAGTGGATTATGTCAATCGTTTCCGCTCGAAATGCTGGAAGAGAGCATATTCTTAATGAAGGACTAAGTAAGATAGACAAGCTAAATCAAGATTGCTATTTAAAAGACTTGATCGAGAAAAATCCTAAAGATTTTTTAGGAAAGGAACATATAGAGAGGTATGGTAATCATACAGGGGTGCTTGTAAAAGTAATTGACTCGGCAGAACGGTTAACTGTTCAGGTACATCCGGACCGGGAAAAAGCGAAAGAATTATTTGATTCTAGCTTTGGTAAGACAGAGTGCTGGCATATAATTGGGGGCAGAGAAATTGATCGGGAAAAGCCGCATGTCTATCTTGGTTTTAAGCCGGGTGTTACGAAAGAACAGTGGATAAAGCTTTTTGAACAGCAAGATATCAACGGAATGTTGGATTGTCTCCATAAATATGAAGTAAAACAAGGAGATACGTTTTTGATTGAGGGAGGTACCCCTCATGCGATTGGGGCCGGATGCCTATTAGTGGAGATACAAGAGCCGACAGACTATACGATTCGCATCGAAAAAACCTCACCATCTGGTTTTACGATAGATGATGAGATGTGCCATCAAGGGCTTGGTTTCGAGAAGATGTTTGATTGCTTTAATTATGACGGTTATTCCCGGGAAGAAACGCTTGAGAAATGGAAGATTCCAGCTTCTTTAATAAACGAATCTGAAGACTGGAAGGAAGAAGAAATCATTGGGTATAAGGACACACATTATTTCCGTATGACACTTGTCGAAGTGGAAAATAATCTGGAAATTAAAGGGAATGGTATATTTTCTGGTTTATATATTCTATCTGGAGAAGCAGACATTATTGCAGGGAAAACCAGGCAGTCAGGCAAAACAGGGGAACAATTTTTTATTCCAGCGTCAGTAACCAGTTATACAATAAAAAATTATGGGGATAAAGCCATTCGCGCTTTAAGACTGTTTGGACCTAAAGTAAGATAAATATTGGGATGGGGAAAGGAAAGGTGAAAATTAATGCATGCGCTTGATTGGGTAGTTGTAGGGGTTTTCTTCTTAGTCATGATTGGAATAGGGATATATAGTTATACTAAAAACCATAGCTCTGATGACTTCTTTGTTGGTGGTGGAAAGGTGCCTTGGTGGCTTTCTGGAGTATCTCATCACGTATCAGGTCACAGTGGGGTAGTATTCGTGGCTTACGCAGGAATTGCTTACACTTATGGGATTACCATTTATTTCTGGTGGGCAGTTGCAATCGGGCTTGCTTTATTAGTAACGGCGAAATGGGTTGCGCCGAGATGGCCAAGACTACGTGAAAAATTAGGGATTCAATCGCCTACAGAATATATGGCGCTTCGTTTTGGACTCCCAGCACAACAAGTAACAGCATGGACTGGAGTTCTTATTAAACTTCTTGACATTGGTGCTAAGTGGGCTTCAATGGGTATTTTATTAAGCGGTTTCACCGGCTTGCCAATTTGGACGGGAATTATCTTATCTGGTGCCGTATCGCTTATTTACGTCGCCATTGGCGGACTATGGGCCGACTTGGTGACCGACTTTGTTCAATTTATCGTGCAATTAATTGCTGGTATTGTTATTTTTGTTGGGGTATTCAGCTATCTTGGTGGACCAAGCTCTTTAATTACAATGTGGGGCGACTTACCTGAAGGACATGCTAGTCCATTCAATGGCTCTTATACACCACTATGGATCTTCCTATTTATCATTGTTAAATTCTTTGATTATAGCGGAGGTAACTGGAACTTAGCAGCACGATTCATCTCGACTCCAAATGGGGACGATGCAAAAAAGGCAGCTAGGTTATCTGCAGTATTATACTTTGTATGGCCATTATTAATCTTTTTACCAATGGTTGCAGCACCGTTAATCTTCCCTGATCTAACAGACCCTGCACAACAATTGTACCCTATGCTGACTACAACATTCATGCCAGCAGGTTTAGTTGGGCTTGTATTAGCGGCTTTGTTTGCAAGTACTATGGGTATGACGGTCTCGGATATTAACGCATTGACCGCTGTTGTCCAAAGAGATATCTTACCTACAATGAACAAGAAATTTAAGGAAATTAAGAATGATACAGGGAAACAATCCTTGCTTATCGCAAGATTATTGACGATTTTATTTACGATATTAACAATTACTGTTGGATTAAACCAAGAAAGATTCGGTGGGGTTATCGGTCTGATTATCACATGGTTCTCTGCACTAGTTGGGCCAATGGCAGTACC
Organism: Oceanobacillus chungangensis; assembly: GCF_003369565.1. Classification (GTDB taxonomy): domain Bacteria; phylum Bacillota; class Bacilli; order Bacillales; family Amphibacillaceae; genus Oceanobacillus; species Oceanobacillus chungangensis. Next base: position 86,816 of record NZ_PIOD01000016.1, read on the forward strand.
ATTAATCTTTGGTCAATTCTCTAGATTTAAGTACAGTAATGGACCAGTAGCAATCTATTCAATCCTAAGTGGGGTAATTGGCTTCGCAATTACTCAACTAACGAATATAATACCAGCTGATATTGCAACAGCCTTCCCGCTCTTAGTCACATTGATAGTCTTCTTCTTAGGCGGATATATTAATAAGAAGAGAGGACTTGAAGTATCTGCGGAAGTGGATGAATTGCTGAATTATTTAGCAACTGGTAAAAATGATACAATTAAAGAAGAGAATAAAACAGTGAATATGTAAGAGCGTTAGCTGGATCAGTAGGGAATATAAACCCCTGCTGATTCTTTTTTAGTAAAGTATGAATAATAAATAAGGAGAAATTAGAAATGAAACATGCATTAATCATTGGCGGAACAGGTATGTTATCGACAGTATCACTTTGGTTATTAGATAATGGCTATTACGTATCGATCATTGCACGAAATTCTGGACGTATGGAAAGGCTGATAGAAAAGACAAATTTTAAAGGCCATGTAACACCTATATTCGTTGATTACACCAATAGTAAGGATTTGCAGGAGAAAGTAAGGCATGCGATTAAGGAGAATGGCAGCATCGATCTTGTCGTCGCATGGATCCATTCGATTGCTGAAGATGCACTTCCAACAATAGCTGAAGTGGTTTCGAAACAAAGGAATGAATGGGACTTATTCCATGTTTTAGGAAGCAGTTCAAATTTAGAGACAATAAAGCGAAAAGCTAGTGTACCTATTAATTGTATATACCATCAGGTGCAACTAGGATTTGTTATTGAAGGTAATCACTCAAGGTGGTTAACAAATCAAGAAATCTCAAATGGTGTTATTGAAGCGATTAAAACGGGAAAGCAAGTACTTAAGGTTGGTGTAATACAACCGTGGGAAAGACGTCCTTAACAAGTGGATAATGTTTTGAGGTTAGGGAAAACTCGCTAATGCTTTAGTGCTGGATCTGGAAATGGGCTCTCCTGTCGAAGGATAGGGAATTTTTAAATATTTATTTTTTCTTATTCCATGAGAAAGAACTCTGGCTATACTTGTTAGAAATCGTTATGATAGAGTGTAGAAAACAACAGATGAAATGAGGAATTAAGATGAATGAATTTCCCCAAAAAACATGCTCCATTGAACGGCTAGTCACGATTCCAGAGGATATACAAAAAGTATTAAACGGAAAAAAATCTGCTACAAGGAGAAATGGTGTATATGCATACCCAGGTGAAATCATGGTGCTGGATGGCAAAGAGTTTTTAATTGATGCACTATATAGACAGACGCTTGGCGAATTAACTGATGAACACGCACAGCAAGAAGGTTACACAAGTCTAGAAGATTATAAACAATCGATGATGTCCATGCATGCACATGCAAAAATGCCTTGGCTTCCGCAAATGAAGGTTTGGGTACACGAATACAGCCCAGTCGATAAATGACGATTTAACAAGGAATATTATCTCTCTTCAATTAAGCTTTCCAACATACTCACTTCCTTTCTATCCTAGAGGCTTGATTAATCTCTATTTTAGAAGAAGGTGAGTTTTTTTGACGTTTCCATTTATTCCAGCCCTTTCTGCAGATGCTTGGTTTCAATATGCTGCCTCGTCCATAATTCAGTTCGTTATATTAGAAAGCGTTGATTTTATAGCGAGGATGTTAAGGACCAGCGAGAAAGCTATACCCCCTTCTAGTCCTGCATATAAGGTAAATTATTTTTATTTATCTTTAAGAGCATCGAGCACTACCCTCGTTGCCTGTTCGATCAACTTATCATCATAGGTGGCATCCTTTGTATTGCGATCAGAAAGAATTGCCAGAACAATCGGATTTCCTTTCGGCGGCCAAATGATAGCAATATCATTTCGCGTACCATATAATCCCGCTCCAGTTTTATCAGCTACTTCCCAACCTTCTGGCACTCCAGCACGAATTAATGTGTCTCCAGTAGTATTTCTCTTCATCCAATCGATTAATAGTGCACGCTTCTCTGTTGGCAGTACATCTCCAAGTGTGAATGCTTGAAGGCTAATGGCAAGTGCTCTTGGTGTACTAGTATCATGAGTCTCTCCTGGGTTAACCTCATTCAACTCGGGTTCAATTCGTTCAGGATTGGTAACATTATCACCAATTTCACGCAGTGCTTTTTTAAACCCACTAGGACCACCCACTTGTTGTAGGATAAGATTGCCAGCGGTATTGTCACTGTATCGTAGTGAAGCATCGGCAAGTTCCTTAAGGGTCATTCCTGTATCAACATGCTTCTCAGTTATTGGATTATAATTAACAAGATCATCATGTGTATAGGTAATCCTTTGATTAAGGTCGCCTATCGACTTCTGCTGTAAAAGCACTCCTACAGCTAGAGCCTTATGAGTAGATGTATACGCAAATCGCTGATCTGGTCTATAGGTTACGGTTTCGTTTGTGCCAGTGTCTAATGCAAAGACACCAAGTGTAGCGTCAAATTCATCCTCAAGTTTGGAAAAATCATTGTTAGTTGCAGTTTCTTGACTCTTTTGTTTAGGTTGAAAAGATTGAGCATTATCGTCTGAACATCCTACAAGCGTCACAAATGAGAGAAGCAGCAGGGGCGCAATGTTTTTGAATGTTAACGTACGAAGAATTTTGTTCGATAGTTTCATTGGAATCTAACCTCTTTCTAAAAATAGTGTTTATTACTATTAGGCAGACCAGGTATTATTGAATGTATACTCGTTTTAATTCCATTTTCAGCTACATTGATTTCCTGATTTCTATCAAAAAAATTCACTTTCTCGCCTTTTTTCTCCAAGTATGCCTCCTATTTATTATCCTAAAACCATACCTTATCAGATTAATGTAAAGATAGTTTATTGATAAGATTACTATTCTATTAAAAGTATTACTGTTATTATCATATCCTTAGAATAGTCATGGAAGGGCTCGCTTAAACATTAAGCTATAGCGTGCTAACTGAATAGTAATGCAATTCTTTTGAATCAGCCCATTCGCTAGGACGGGATTGCAGTTTTATCTTTCCGAAGAATCAGCTAGTGGGGCAAAAAAAGATTTAAATACGGCCCTGAAAAAAAGAGCCGCCGTTAGTTATTGCATTAATTTTACTAGGAACGCCCAGTTAACCCAAGGACAGGCCCATCTTCTTCACCTTTTAAACGAGCAATTAAATTGGACCGATTGTCATCGTATTCAACTAGTTCGGTCTCTATGCCATGTTCATCAAAAAGGCTATTTTACTTTTTAGCGACCTCTGTTTCATTTCCAGGAGGATTGACGCTTTTGATTTGAATGATTTCTTTTAAAAATGATTTGGCTTGTTCCTGATCCATATGATCACCTGATCACCTCTAAATTCCTTTACCCCTCTTTTCCCCATATTAATCGTATGACCAATGTTTGGATAAATACTGCAGGGGAATTATAAGGAATTATAATAAATAAAAAAGGATGAAAGACGATGATGACATGGGAAGTGCTTAATATTATAGGCACCCTTGCCTTTGCAATTAGTGGTGCTATTATTGCGATGGAAGAGGATTATGACATATTAGGTGTCCAAGTGTTAGGATTCACTACTGCATTCGGGGGCAGTACGATTCGTAATTTGTTAATTGGCATACCAATTGAAACCATTTGGACGCAAGGGGATTTATTTATGGCAGTTTTCCTGACAAATATCTTTGTATTTCTAATACCAAATCGGTGGCTGCAATATTGGAATAAGTGGGGCATTCTTTTTGACGCAATGGGTTTGGCATCATTTGCGATACAAGGAGCTCTTAGTGCTGTTCACGCCGGCGCAACGTTAAGCGCGGTGCTTGTTGCAGCGACATTGACTGGCACAGGCGGAGGAATGATTCGGGATGTTCTTGCAGGGAGAAGACCGATGATTCTCCACAAGGATATTTATGCAATTTGGGCAACACTAGGCGGATTATTCATTGGTCTCGGTTTCATCCAGGGACCTTGGACGACAGGTGCTCTCTTTGTTGCAATTGTTACATTGAGGATGTTATCGGAGCATTACAAATGGGAGTTACCTCAGCGTTCAATCTCTTAATTGGCATGTTTACTAAAATCTATTCTATATGCTTCTTTCATACATTCTATTTCATTATCACCAACTAACGAGCTGATCGGATCGTTGGACTTTAAACTCCCTATAATTAATAGTTTATTATTCTTCTAAAATTCTTTTACAAACATAAAATAAAACAACTATTAATTTCCGGAGGATTATTATGAGCCTGCTCGTTCTAACTAACATTCTGATTTCTTCTTTTTGTACAAGCATAGGTGCTATGGTTGTGCTAATGATTAAAGATGTTTCCCATAAAGGAAGGGATATATTATTGGCCTATACTGCAGGCATTATGGTCTCAGCCTCAGCATATGGGTTAATTCCTTCCGCCATTAAACTCTCTAATATTACAGTCTTAGTTATCGGTATTTTAATAGGTACTTTGGTACTCACCATTTTAGAAAGCCTTTTACCTCATACTGATTTACACCATTCCGAGAATAATTTACCCAAACCGAACATAATGTTATTTTTGATAGCCATGTCGATACATAATATACCGGAGGGATTATCTGTCGGCACTAGTAATATTAGTTCTTCACAAGAATTGGGAGCAGTGGTTACCTTTGCTATTGGTTTGCAAAATATCCCTGAGGGTTTTTTAGTCTCCTTATTTTTATTCACTCAGGGGATGAATCAATTTAAGGCAATTTTGCTTTCCACTATGACTGGGATAATTGAATTTTTTTCAGGAATCATTGGTATATTATTTGGTCAATTATTTGAAGGCGTTGTTCCATATGCTCTTGCTTTTGCAGCGGGATCTATGCTTTTCGTTGTTTATAAAGAGTTAATTCCTGAAAGTCACGGGGATGGTAACGAAAGGGCATCTACTTTTGCTTTTATTATTGGATTTATTACCATGGTTTGGCTAACAAATTGGTTTAGGTAACGGTTGAAACTTTGAGAACTTTTATTATCCCCCATTGAAAACAACTCGACAGGGCGTTGAAAACTGCAAAAATAGATATTAATTTTTTGGTTAAACTATCAGAATCTAGCCTTATCGCTTAGGAGTGATAATATGTTTCTGACAGGGAACATTATTTCTGGAGAGTTTGATAAACAATTGAACGAATTTTCCTTACAGAAAGTCAAACATTTCACTACAGAATCAAGTATTAAAGAAAGCCAGTTAAAAAGCCTCTATAATTATTTGATAAATCATCGAGAAGAAACAGATGGTCAAATTATTACTTTATATGATCAAATGCCTATACGGTTAAGCCAAGAGGAAATTAACCTCTTTATTAGTGATCTAGAAAAAGTTCAGACCATGTACACGCAAGGTGATCAAAGCATTTGATCACCTTTTTCTTTTGAGGAAATCAAGTAAAGAATTTGGAAATTTATGTTAATATTGATGTGTAGAGCTATTGAGCCAACACTGCAGATTGATGCAATCAATCAAGTAAACTTAAGGCCTTACATACAAAACTTGGAACTTTAATTGGTTCTTCAATAATGAAAGGAATGGTTTGACGAATGAAAAAGCTTAAGATTAACCAGATTATTTATTTTATTGTTGCTCTATTTATCCTAGTAGGATGTGCTGACAACACAAACGAAGAGTCTACCACTGATTCTTCGGAAAACAGTTCCGTAATAAAATCAACAGAAGAGAAACCAACCGAAACAGATGAGAGTAAAACAACAAGTGAGTTAGAGGAATCAGGCACTGATGATGCAAATGATGTCTCTTCAGAAGTACCTGCTAATGATGACACGGATAATACCACATCAGAAAATAGTGACTCAGCTGTAGAAGTTAAGGAAGACAATGAAGCACTATCTCCGTATTCTAATGAACAAATTGAATACGCGAGAGTTTGGTTGCAACTTGGACCAAATCAAGATATAGATGGATTATACGCGCAACATCTTCCTGCCGGCACACCACTTGATCCTGATGATGAGACAAGTGTCGCTTATCCAGAAGATGTTATCCAGTTAACAGGCGGTCGATTGGTAGATGGGATAGTAACTTATAGTGGTAATGGGGACGGCACAATCAATGTATACAATGTTCCCAGCCGTTGGTATGGTGGCGTTGCCCCTCCTGAGAATTTGGATAAAGACAAAATCCAAGACCAAATGAATGACATTATTGAGAATACAAAGCTAGTATACGTTGACCCAGGTGACAATGAAGAAATCATAAAATTAATCGAAGTGCTAAATATTCATTAAGCTTTAGCATTAATCGATTGTCAAAGGGGTGGTCCTATGAAGAACAAAATAGAAAATCGATTTAAATATTTATATCAAGGCGAAAGATTTTCAATAATTTTATTTATACCACTCAGTTTCATAATTCATTACGCATTCCCTAACCTGCAATTATATTCACTGCTTTCCTTTTGGATTTCCTTTTTCTTATTAGAGCTAATACTCATTCAAGGAGCTTATTATTGGTATTCCAAGTGGTGGCGTCTAACTACTGAGAATAAATCAACAACTCCAATTAGGACTGTTAGACTGCTGAAAAAAACGAAAATAATAACTATTGGTATGATTATTTTATCTATTATTGTATTTTTTATTGACGTATATATTCACTATCCATTTCTGCCGATTGGAGGATTCTTGGTTAGTGGTTTTATATTCATTTTCGCTATTCTAGAGTTTATTAATTACTTCTACATTCAATTGTCCTATGATAATCCTTCTGATATTAGATTTTTATTAAAAACAAAGAAATTTAAACGCTCTTGTTTAAGGAAGGATTTTAAGCGTATTGCATAATTAGAAGTATTATATTTAATTACTTACCGGTGCTTTTCTTATTTTACGAACGGATGATGCAGTAAAATAAACTAATCTAAGATAGTCGAATCCTTAGCATACTGGGATTTGACTTTTTAGGTTGAAATCAATTAGTTTTCAAAATCCCCTAAATGTTGGCGATGCCCTACATGCAATATATCAAATAGAATAGATCGTCGAAAAGTGAAGACATAAGCTCCATAAATTTCAGCATAGCGCCTCTCACTCACAGTCATCATCCTTACGTACGTCCGAATGCGGGTCATCCTGCTGGAACTCACTGCGCTTTCCATAGCGGATCAAATCATAAACTATCCTACCATTGCTAGGCTGCCCATCCGGGTAGTACATAGGAATAGCATCAAACATAAGAAAGTAAAAGGCGTAAAAGACAAACTGGTTCCAGAACGTCTGATTTTGCAGTATGCCATTTGCCAACAAAGCATTGATGGTCAATGCAACTGCTAAATTGGTCAGCATGGGTGCACTCTAAACAAATACATTCGTCCACCTAGTATTTAATTTAAGCGAATCGTAGTGAGACCAGCAGTACATAAAATAATATTTCCGAACATCAAATATTAGGAATTTTATAATGCTTGGTCCTGATCCAATCGTAATAGTCATACCCTTCCCGCCTAGTAATTTCCCTGCAATAATATACCCCAATTCCCTGATAAGTGATACGGCAGGCAGAATGATGAGCACGGATAAAGTTAGCCTTAGGAAGTCACTGAGGCCAAACATTCTAACCCACCTTCCTTAAAGTTAAATCAATCTGCAGGTGCTATATGTGCTTTTCTCCGACACTCTCATATGATTCATTTGCCCGTTTTCCGGGTAGTAGAGTAGTATGCTGTGGTTAGGTACCTTTTACTTCCTATAAAACCTTTCCCATTCTTTAATTTTCACATTAATATCATTTTTTTTTGAAAATAAGGCATGCTATTAATGAATCAAAGCGAAAAGAAAGAAACCGTAATCGTTATTTTCAAAACCTATGCACGAAGGGAGATTTTCTTGTGAAATTGTATCAAATACGAAGAGGACAATTTGTGTATTACAATAATGCATTACACAAGGTTTATGGGATAAAAGCAATGTATAAACAATCCGTTCATCTTATAAGGCTGAGAGATTTAACACAGCATTTGACCAAAGCAGTACATGTGGAGAGATATAAACCAAAGGAACTTGATAGCTTTAATTTCAATCAAAAAGCATATACGCTAAGAAATCAAAAAGCGGAAGAAGGAGACTATATTTTAATTCATAATCCAAGGCCCGATTCCTTGGATACATATTCGCTAAATGAAATTGAAATGGTTGAAACCGCTGATAATAAAGGAATCATCACAAGTAATTCTCACGGTGTCAAGCACAACGAGTACCTTTTAATGGAACCGGGGCGTGATAAGAACGGCCACCCAATTGATTTTAAAGACATCGAAACTGCTGATTCTGCAAACCTGCAGGACATGGAATCTCAGGAATTAAGTAACCTAACCAGTGAATTATTACCATCTATTGGCGACATCTATAAGCGGGTGGACAATACGGAACTATATGAAGCGATGGTAGTTGCAGTTACGGACGATTTAGTTTATCTGGGCAATGGTACAGTTGTATCACCATTGGAGCTATTGAACGCCGATGAATGGGAATATCTTTATAATCTTCAAGACGATGATACGTAATTATTTTATCTATAAATCAACCCTATTTTTACTAACTAGAAAGCTTGGTTTCCACCCATCAACGCTTTTACTTTACTAGGAGGTTTCTATGGCCAGCAAAAGTCAAAAAGGAAATAGTGTTTTTATTATTTCATTATTACTCACCCTCATTTTTATTATATGGGGAGTCTTTTTTACAGATAATCTAGCATATGTCACTGATATCATCTATAACGGGTCAATCGATTACCTTGGATGGTTATATCTTAGTGCTACCCTATTCTTTGTCGTTTTCTCTGTTTTTTTACTGTTTTCCAAATATGGTAATATACGACTCGGTAAAAAAACAGACCGACCTGATTTCAATACCGCTTCTTGGCTTGCGATGTTGTTCGGTGCTGGGATGGGGGTAGGAATTGTATATTGGGCTGTCGCGGAACCAGTCACCCATTTTACAAACCCACCTTACGGGGAACCTTACACGGTAGACGCGGCAAATACCGCAATGAAATATACCTTTTTCCATTGGGGTTTGGATCCATGGGCAATCTATACTGTTATTGGGCTTGCCCTTGCCTTTTTTCAATATAATAAACGACTCCCTGCAGCTATTAGCTCGGCGTTCTATCCAATACTTGGCGATAGAATTTACGGACCGATCGGGAAAACGATTGATATACTTTCTATTTTTGCTACGGTTTTCGGCATTGCCACATCATTAGGACTGGGTGCGATGCAGGTTACAGCTGGAATGCATTACATATTCGGTGTTCCTAATGAGTTATTCGTCCAGCTGATTGTTATTGCGGTCGCAACAGTCATTTTTACCATCTCAATTAATACAGGCTTAGAGAAAGGGATCCAATACTTATCAAATACAGCGATGGTTTTATCCTTTGCTATTATGCTGTTGATTTTAATTGTTGGTCCTACCCTGACGATTATAAAGGTTTTGTTTAATACGACAGGCCTTTATATCAGTGACTTTATTCAGATGAGTTTACGGCTGGTCCCTTTTGGTGAAGGAGCAGATTGGATTGCAACCTGGACTTTATTTTATTGGGCATGGTGGATCGCCTGGGCACCATTCGTCGGCATGTTTATTGCCCGTGTTTCGAAAGGAAGAACAGTAAGGGAGTTTGTTATAGGCGTATTGATTGTTCCTACGCTTGGGACCTGTCTATGGATGTCCGTATTCGGGGGGTCAGCATTAGAACTTGTTCAACAAACAGGAAATCATAACCTTGCAACTTATATTACTGAAAACGTCTCATTGTCTATTTTTACATTCTTCGATTACTTCCCATTAAGTTCGTTGTTGAGTATTTTGGGATTCGCTGTCGTGGCCATTTACTATATAACAGTTGCAGATACCGCCACATTTGTACTTGGCATGTTAAGTGAAGGTGGAACATTAAATCCTTCCAATAAAATTAAAGTGACATGGGGCGTTATTCAATCAGCTTTAGCTGCCGTATTACTTTTAGCTGGTGGCTTGAACATATTGCAAACAGCTTCGATTGCAGCTGCCCTGCCGTTTACGGTCATCCTGATTATTCTGTGCTTCTCATTACTGAAGGGGTTAAAAAGTGAATTGGAAGTGCAGAAAGGGAGTAAAAGAATTAGGCATCCTTAGATATTAAAAAATCAGGTTGAGCTAGTTTAACTGGACGATCACCAAATTGATCGTATTAACTGGTATAAAAATAATAGACGAACAATGCACTAAATTAGCGGAGGAAATATACCAAGACTCCTATGAGCGTAAAGGAATAGGTGAGTCTCCTGTGGAAAACGAAGTATATTTCCGAAGCGGCTATCTCCGCTAATTTTAGTTCGTTCGGCTTTTTCTTTTGAAAAACTCTTATTCCAACTTCTTTTTTTCTTTTTGCTGATGAATAAACACTTAACCTGCTGCCATTTCCTCTTTAACATTGGACTCTTCACTGTGCAAGAACACCTTATCAGGTTTAACAACGAAAATACTAATTAAAGTCGCAATCACGAAGAAAGCCATAATCACATATAGAACGATTGTATAGGACCCAGTCTTGTCCAGAATAAAGGCACTTAGCTGATTGCCTGTCAGTCCTGCCAATGCCCAGGCAGATAACGCTAATCCATGTACAGTAGAAATACTATGTAAACCAAAACGGTCAGATAATAGCGGCGGTAAGGATGAGAATCCTCCACCGTAACCTGCATTAACGATACATAGCAAGGCGATAATAAGGAACGGAATAGAATTATTAATCCCATCAAGCACAATAGTTAATAAAATGGATGCAATAGATGATATAAAAATAATTTTATAGATCGAGTTACGATCTTGTAATCGGTCTGCCCATGAAGAAAGAGCGAGCCGCCCTCCTGCATTGAAAATGGCTGTTAACGAACTTACAAAACCAATCGCCCCAAATCCAATGTACGCTAAAATGCCTTTTTCTTGTGATATTAAAGCCAATCCGCATGTGATATTAATATAGAACATCAGCCAAATACCGATAAATGTTTTATTTCTTAACACCTTACGATAACTAAATCCCCCAGTTTGCACACTTACCTCTTCATATCCAATGGGTTTCTTTAAAGTTAAGTGTCCAATGAGCATCATCACTAAGTATATACCTGCTAAAATATAAAACATGGTGTATATATTTGCAGCATTTATTAACATTCCCTCATTGTTTCTTTCTCCGAGCAACTTCTCCATTAGAGGACTTGCAATAACTTTTGCTAAGCCAAAGCCTGCTACAGCAAAGCCTGTCGCTAACCCCTTTTGCTTGTCAAACCAAAGCATTAATGTTTTTACCGGTGTTAAATAACCGATACCAAGCCCAATCCCCATCACAATTCCATAGGAAATGTAAATACCGATTAATGACTTCTGATAAATAAAGAAGCCTGTTCCTACCATCCCAACGACAAAAAATATAGCCGCGAGCAAAGATGATTTATGAATGTCTTTTTCGACAAATTTCCCACCAAAAGCTGCGGACATACCAAGAACAAAAATGGCGATACTAAATGCCCATTCTACTTCACCGACAGATTTCCCGATGTATGCGGCAATATCGCCCTTGAATAAGGACCAACAGTAAACCGTACCAATACTGCAATGAATGAATAAAGCTGGAAGTACTGCACGAAACCACTTATTATTAAAATTCCCCATAGTATAACCCCTCCATTTCCAATCAACCTATAAACCCGAAACATACGGATTTATAATAGAATCATAAGCTTAATGTTCGGTTTTTAATCAGAAAATACATGTTTTTTGTTGATTTATAGACTAAATTATACCTATTTACGAAAGTAATAGAATCATTATATATCATCTTTGCTCAAATACAAATAGTTATTTTAAAATGCCTTTCTTTATTTTCCCTTTTTCCATCAATAAAAAGATCTTAGCCACAATGCATAGAAATAAGCCTGTAAATCCTTTTATTGCCAAACCACATATTTTAACAAAAATGGAAACAGAAACATGGATGGTATTCTTTAGATAATGCGTATGCATTAATGAGTAAAGTGCAAGTTTGAAAACACAAACCATTTCTCTGGAGCACCAATAAAACGGAAAGATAATAACCAAAAACAATGCTGCCTCAAGAAGGGCAGCATTATTTTTAATATTTTTAAACATCATGTCCCACAAAAAGTCCGATAAGGCGTTGTTGACACAGGCCCTGCAGCATATTCTTCCTGTTCGGCAGTATATGCATAAGGGGTTGTAAGGACATCCAAAAGCTGCTCCATCACGCTGTAATCTCCCTGGTCGACTGCAGCATCCAGCGCTTCCTCAACCCGGTGGTTCCGTGGGATTATCGCAGGATTATTCTTTCGCATTAACTGATTCGAAGAAACCTTTGACTCCTGCTGTCTGCCTAATCTCGCTTGCCAGCGCTCATGCCACTGAGAGAATTCTGGAGTACCGAACATAGCCATGTCTTCATATCTGTCAGTAGTTAATGTACGGAAGGTATTCGTATAGTCCGCACGATACTTCTCCATCATATCGAGAAGATCTTGGATTAGGGCTTCATCCCCTATTTCGTCGTTAAATATCCCTAGTTTCGCTCTCATTCCTGCGAGCCAGTAAGCATGATATAGCTCATTGAATCCTGAAATCTCATCCTGAGCCAATTTGACAGCCTGCTCCTTATTGCCATCCAATAGCGGCAAAAGAGACTCCGCTAATCTTGCAAGGTTCCAGGCAGCAATATAAGGCTGATTTCCATAGGCATAGCGGCCCTCTACATCAATAGAACTGAATACTGTTTTCCGGTCATAGACATCCATAAACGCACAAGGACCATAATCGATCGTTTCCCCGCTAATCGCCATGTTGTCGGTGTTCATTACCCCATGAATAAAGCCAACCAGCTGCCATTTTGCAATAAGCTCTGCTTGAAGTTTCATCACTTCCTGAAGCAGCGAATAGTACCTGTTCTCATTCGCTTCAATCCCTGAAAAGTGCCGCTCTATTGCATAGTCAGCTAGAATCTTAACTCCCGCCAGTCCCCCGGATTTAGCAGCATATTGAAAGGTACCAACACGTAAATGGCTGGCAGCTACGCGGGTCAGAATCGCACCAGGCAGCTCGGTTTCCCGGATGATGGACTCACCAGTTGTCACCACTGCAAGACTACGAGTGGTAGGAATACCGAGCCCGTGCATTGCTTCGCTGATAATGTACTCACGCAGCATCGGTCCAAGTGCCGCTCGTCCATCACCTCCGCGTGAGAATGGCGTTTTTCCTGAGCCTTTAAGCTGTATATCAACCCTCTCGCCATTAGGTGTAATTTGCTCACCTAGCAGCACCGCCCGTCCGTCCCCAAGCATGTTAAAATGCCCAAATTGATGCCCCGCATAAGCTTGAGCGAGAGGTGAAGCACCTTCTGAAATTTGGTTTCCAGCAAGCATCGCTAAGCCCTCTTCATTTTGCAGTGTCTCAACGTTCAACCCTAGGGATGCTGCCAATTGATTATTAAGAATGATCAACTTCGGTGAACGTACAGGAGTTGGGTCAGTGTTGGAAAAAAATGATTCTGGCAGACGGGCATAACTGTTGTCTAAGTTCCATCCAGTTTCTTTAGTCTTTGTCATAGCTTCTCCCTTTTCTTCTGACTTTTTGAAAAATCATAGCTTTTAATGTTATTTTAATAGTTATCTACATTTCAAAATACAATGCATCCCTTTTAATGTCTGCTTCTGCCAATTTATTATTCCGATTTCACAGGAGGAAAATCCATTCATTGACAGCTGTAAAATGAAATAGGACAAGAGGACAGCATCTCACCACGTCTAGTGTCATGACATATGGTGCCTGTCCCTCTGTCCTACTATAATAACATCCTTAAATATTTCTCAAAGTTAACTCCTTCTACTTCAGGAATCTGTTCCAAAGCGGAATCATTGATAGCCTCTGTTAGGAATGCCATTGCAAGCTGTACAGATTTTTCCAGATCCTCTCCACGCATCATGCTTCCCATAATCACAGATGCAAATAAATCACCTGTACCAGAGTAACTTTTACCATTATACTGCGTCTTACTATAAAAAATTTCACTTCCGTCCAAATAGATATTTCCGATAAACCGTTGATCTAAATCTGCTGATGGTGGATTCACTCCAGTGATGATAACCTTAGCACCTGTTTCTTGCTGCAAAGTACTCCCAGCTTCTTCTATCGCTTTCAAATAGTCTTGCTGATTTGTATAGTGATGAAGTTTCGCATAGGACAATCCAGCTAACAAGCAGCACTCTGTAACGTTTGGCGTAATCACATCTGCACGCTTCACTAACTCTCTCATTTGTACCAATAAATCATCGGTAAAATTTTTATAGACTTCTCCTATATCCCCCATTACCGGATCAACAAGTAAAGTCGTTCCGTTTGTATGGAATTTATCTAAAAAATGATAAATATTATTAATTTGCTCACTACCAGTAACGAAGCCGGTATGGATACCATCAAAGGTTACTTGAAGCTTACTCCATTCCTCTGTGAAATATTTCATTTTAGATGTAAAATCGTCGTAAAAAAAACTCGGATAACCGGTTTGCGCAGAGAGTACAGCCGTTGGTAAAGGACATGCCTGCACACCCATTACAGAAAGAACCGGAATCGCAGCTGTTAATGAGCATTTTCCAAAAGATGATAAATCCTGTAATACAGCAACTTTTTTCATAATAACCTCCATCAGGCCTATCCACCTTAAAATTACAGCATATATTAGTAAACTTGGCATTTGCCAATCTTTTATCGTGATATGCCTTAATTGCACTTATGATTAAAAATATACTTTCTCATCTGCTATGTTCTGTGCCATCATTATATCACTACTTTTGAATCGTCAATATCTTAATGGCAATCATCATCTTTCTCTTCTCAAATAATCTGCATTCCCTCAAACTGACCCTAACACTTTTTAATAAGTTGGCACTTTTGTAAAGACCAATCTTTTGCTAAAGTTATAGGAAAATTCTAATCGGGAAGGAATAGAGAGATGCACAATACACAAACCTATGTAAAACCACGCCAAAAAACGTTAGATTTAATTATAACATCAATGTTAATTGCACTTGTTTTCGTTTCTACTGTCTTTTTAAATATTAGACTGCCAATTGCTGCAAATGGAGGTCTCGTTCATCTAGGAACGGCAATGCTGTTTATTGCATCTATTTTATTTGGGCCTAAAAAAGGTGCGCTTGCTGGTGCAATAGGAATGGGATTATTTGATATGGTGGGAGGCTGGTTGCTGTGGGCGCCTATCACCATTGTGGCGCGTGGCCTGCAAGGATACATCGTTGGCAGAATTGCTTGGTTAAATGGCCACAATGGGAGTAGCATTGCTTTAAATATAACTGCAACTATCGTTTCTGTTCCATTTATGATAGCTGTTTATTACATTGGTGAATCAATTCTATACGGTAATTGGATTGCACCCTTAGCTTCGATTCCCGGAGACCTCGTTCAAAATGTATTAGGAATTATCATTGCCATTCCAATTTGCGTTGCTTTGAAAAAAATCGCTTATTTTAAATAAAAGCAAAGAGACTTAAGATTTTATGTAGTGAAACAGTATTTTTGGAATCACTACATATTTTTCAATCTTCTTAATCCTAAAGTTTTTTTTAATAAATAGAGATGTTTTAACTTATAATTTTTAGGAAATTGTATATTAATCCATGATTAATAGTATTAATCGGGGGTTGCTACGGGTTGCTACAGTATGTCAATTATTATTTTAAGGAGGAGTTTCACATGACAACGCTTCAAGAAATAATGACGGAAAATGTAGTGGAAGTTAAGCCAAGTGACAATTTATTTACGTTAGCACGTGAGATGGAAGCAAATGATATAGGGTTTCTTCCGGTTATTGATGACAAGTTCCTCGGGGTAGTAACGGATAGAGATATCGTGTGTAAAGGTTTAGCGAAAGGCCAAGACATTAACAATATAGAGGCTCAGCAAATCATGACGGAAAAGGTATATACCGGATTTCCGGATATGGACGTGGAAGAAGCATCCAAGCTGATGCAGGTTCAACAAATATCGCGTCTGCTCGTAGTAGAAAATGATCAATTAAAAGGTGTTGTATCATTAGGCGATATTGCTGCTACCAATAATGAACAAGCTGCAGAAAGTGCATTAAGTGAAATAAAGAAATCTACTCCTTAATTCACAAAATTACTTTTTAGAATATAGATGTATTTCCAGAAAGGCCTCTCAATAATTCATTACGAGTTATTGAGAGGCTTTTTAAGAAGAATTATTTCCTCATAAACTAACTACCTTACCTAATTCATCGTGGTACGCTTGATTTGATATGCTTTTCGGAGGATTTTGCCAAGAAATCAGTACTTTCTCATCCTTTATTTCCTTGCGAAGATCGGTAATATAAGCTCTTATTCTTCTATTTTCTTTTTCTTTTAAAGATATTGGTTCTGTAACTGAAGCGATTGCCGAGTGCCTAGAATTGCCGATTTCGAGTGAAATAGGGTACAATCCCGGATCAGGTATTTTTATTGAAGGATTCATGTTCACCGTTACACTATGATAATTATTAAACTTACTTCTAATATTATCTCGGGTTATATAGCCCGGGGTTTGATAATTTGCCTTTTTTACTTTCATATTGGTCACTCCATCTTGTGTGTAAAGCAATTTACTTTGTGAATTAATTCACTTAAATTTATTATACATGGAAACGCTTCAAGAATAAAGGGAGAATTCATGTTAACAATGTAAAGATATTGTAAATGTAAATAAGGGAATTCCTCAACATACGGAAAAAATTGTGATAATCATCACGAAGTATTTATTGATACTATACCTATGAGGTCCTAATACTATGACAACAGTAAAATCCTTATTCTACATTCAAACGATTGCAGAATAAGGATTTTATATAATAGAGCAGTTAAGCATATTAGTATGAATTAAATCATTGCGGATATATTTCCATTATCTCATTATTTTCCCGATTAATTAATATGTATTGAACAAAGCCTTGTCTTGCATATTCTCCAATTACATATTCATCGAAAATATTGATGGAGTAGATGACAGTTCCCAAATCTTGCTTCTGCTCTCCATCTTTGTTCACCTTATATATTGACCGATCAACTTCTGCAGTGGCTGTTGAATAATAGATTGTATCACCATTCACATTGAAATAATCTATTCCTTCAGTAATAATATGTGACACTTCTTTATCTAGTAATGAGTACCGGTATAAACCAGATTCTCGTCCCACTTTCGTGAAATAAAGTTCATTCCCTTCGACGATATAATCGCCATAACTCTCAGAGAATAAAGGTTCATCTTTCTCTCCTTGAAGATCACCTAGATGATAGCCATCATGATTAAAGTAAACAATCGTATTATCAGATACGCTCAATGTTAGTGCTTGATATGGCAAATTAATCAGTTCATCATCGTTCATCTTTAATTTATAGATTTGACCGTCTAAAATAAAGAGGAGATAATCTCCCGATGCATGAACGAAATCCACTGGTTGATTGAGAACAACCTCTTCATGACTGCCATCTAATTTGATTTTATTTATAGATTGTGGAAAAGGATATTCACCCGAATTATCAATTGGAGTATAGTATAGCCAATCTCCGTGAATATGAAGATTTCCTACAGCATGATCTGTAAGTTTCTTTGAATTCGTTCCATCTAAATTCGTTTTGTATAAACTGTTGTTATCTATAAGGTTTGCAAAATATAGCGTATTATCTAACAGGATGTATTTTCCACCAGCAATGATATTCCCACTAGAATTGTTGAGAAATGGAGCTGAATCATCATGTTCTTCAAGCTTTTCATGATTATGCGCTACTGCTTCAGTTTGTAATTGCTCATTATTCGCTGTCTTTTCATCAACCGTCTTTTCTGCATCTATCTGCTCTATGTCACTATCATTACTTTCCTGTGAGCAAGCACTCAGAAAGCATACAATTATAAGTAAAACTAAGATTTTTTTCATTTATAACACCTCATATATAATCCTTCTTTTAACCTTTATGACGAATAACACTGCTTATCTCCGGGTAAAGAGATTTATCCATCCGACTGTCGCTGCTTCGTCAGCTTTTTGATAGGTTGCTATTTCGATCTGTTTTAGTTGTCTAAGTTCATTCATGTGCTCTTGGTGACGCAATTCTTGTTCATATAAATTAATTGCTTCTTTTAAATTATCCGCTCGACCATTTACTACATACTGTTCAAACGTTTGCAATGCACCGATAGATACATATTTTTGAGGAATATTAGAATGATGAATTAACTGTAAGAGTTGTTCCTTTTCAGCTGTTAACGATTGAATCAAGCTTGAATTTTCAACTAATTGTTGATTTGCTCTGTTCTCCTTACGTCGGATATATTTCGTGTATCCGATTATATATAATACTGTAAAAATAATCATCGATAGATAAAAACGAAATCCGTTGCTTCTCCTATATTCATAACCTCTCTAAATGGCCATGTAACGAGATCAACAGCATATATGAAAATAACAAATAAGATGAGCCAAGCGATGAGGTGCTGCCACCATTTTAAAAATTTTACAGATGGGATTAATGCTTGGTAATTCCCATAGTTTTCCTGTAATCGAATTAAATACTGTTTTGTCTGAGAAATATCTTCTAATAGTCTGCTTTACTCTTGTTGCATTATTACATTACATCCCTTCCCTAAATAAATAACTCTCCACTTAAAAATAATGAATGAATTCTATAACTTATATCGGTAGGGGTATATCTATAGTGAATAGTTCCCTCTAATATACTAGGAACTTGGAGAGGTATTTCCTTTTTCACGTTTCTAATCCCTTGATATGCAAGAGATTTGAATTGTGAATTTTATTCTCTTGGATAATCTCCCTAAGAATTACAAATAGACTATTGATTATTATTATAATTTTTGTTAAATTTGAATAATAATACACATTAATAAACTGCTAAATCTAATTGACTTTGCTGAAGAAGTGGAGCTAACCTTAGATAAAACCAGTTTAAGGCTGGGATATGCATTCCTATCCTTATTCTGGTTTTTGTTTTCATTTCTTGCAACTTGCAATAAAGCCTTTTTCGATAACTCGGACTGACATTAAACTGGTAAGTGGGGAAAATTGAAAACCCTCACTGAACGATGTTTAATTTTACATTAATTGAAAGCGCATACATAAATGTGCTCTTTCTTAACTTCCTTATCATCAAAACGTGTTGATACAATACGCCAGAAAGTGACAGTCAATCATTTGGAGGTGATATTACAGTTTACTGCAGGTGAAAAAATGGCAAAGCTTTGGACAGTGAAAAGGAATTAACTTGGTATTTTATAGGAGGGATTATGATGCATGCTCTATGGAAATGGTATCGTGACAAGTCATTTATATTAAAAATTACTGTCGGGTTCTTATTGGGGATTATCGCAGGTCTGGCGCTTGGCCCCTCTGCACAGTTTGTGTCACCTCTAGGTGATCTTTTTCTTCGACTTTTACAAATGATTATTGTTCCACTTATTCTTTTTACGCTAATTGGTGCGGTAAACTCCTCCAATCCAAAGCAATTTGGTCGTGTTGGGGTCAAAATCTTTATCTACTACATGCTGACAACTGCAATCGCAATGTTAGTAGGAATCATAGTCGGTGGCTGGTTCAATCCTGGGGTTGGACTAGAATTAACTGGGGAACATATTGACGTTCCCGAAGCACCATCTTTTATTGATACGATGCTGGCAATTGTTCCGACAAATATTTTTCAATCACTAGTTAATGGGGATATTCTAAGTATTGTATTTGTAGCATTGATTACTGGATTTGTCATTGTTTCGATGCGACATTCAGAAGAAAAAAGAATTAATAATTTTGGTACTCTATTATATGATTTTTCGCAAGCAGGGAGCGAAGTAACATTCCGAATTCTGAATGGCATCCTGCAATATGCTCCAATTGGTATATTTGCGATCGCTGCTTCAAAGATTGGGGAACAGGGATATGGTGTCCTCTATTCACTTGCGGGTTATGTAGGTGCTTCTTATGTAGGTGTAATCATTCAATTCATCTTTGTCTACTTAATGTTCTTGTTATTATTACGCGTTCAAATCAAACGGTTCTTTAAAGGGGTATGGGATGCTTTAATCACTGCTTTTACCACATCAAGCAGTTTAGCAACACTCCCAGTAGCAATCAAAGCTGCTGAGAAAGCTGGCATTCGGGAAAGTGTTTCAAAATTCACCTTACCACTTGGGGCGGCTGTGAATTCCGATGGATCGGCAATCCATTACGGAGTAGGGGCAATTTTTGCTGCGAATGTTGTTGGCATGGAGCTAAGCTTCGCTGCCATGGTAGCGATTGTTCTAGCAGGTACTGTTGCTTCTATCGGTACGGCCGGAGTTCCAGGTGCTGGATTGATTGGACTATCGATTGTACTTACGGAAGTAGGCTTACCAATTGAAATCGTCGCCTTAACAGCAGGAGTGAATGTAATAACCGATATGATCTTTACTACTTGTAATGTGACTGGTGACTTAGTCGGAGCTGCAGTGGTTGATAAGAGTGAGGAAAAATATGAGATCGCAATTAATCCAGATAAGTCAAATGTAGGTTAATGAACAGTACTTAATTGAGCATATTAAAGAGCCGGAACAGTGCCAGGCACTGTTCCGGGTCAAACTTTGTTAACGTTTTTTCCCCTTCCCGGGTTTTTTCTCTCCGCCTACTTTTACAATCACCGCAGTTAGAGCATCGATCGTAATCCCATTCTTAGACAATTTAAATCCAGATGGGTCCTTCACCTCTTTAGTCCCTGATTCATCATTGTCCACTATTACTTTCCCATCACTTAAGTTATAGTCAGTAAGCGTCAGTGTACGTTCTTTATCGTCTGCATTGATGAACACATAATACGCTTCTCTCTCGGATACTTCGGCACGATAGCCAATAATCAAATCTTGCTCCTGTATTTCTGGAGCTTCGATTAGAGTGACGTTAGTATTTACTTCTTCCCTTGTACCCAATGTAAATGCATCGGTGGAACGACGCAGTTCAATAAGTCCCTCGGTATATTCCTTTGTCTCTGTTTGAATAGGATAGGTTTTTGCATTTGTTGCCTTTTTCCAATCAAACTTATTCACGGCATCCGTTGAATCATAGGAATCATGAATAAAATATGGGTACTCAAATGGATTACCCTCTAAATCAGTCATGAACGTTGATTTGTATGGCGGATTAGCTACAGGCTCCTTGTATTCCTCATGCCTGAATTGTTTCGTACGGCCATATTCCTGACCGGAATGCAGGAAGGCTGTTCCTTGTGATGTCAACACCATTGTATTTCCAAGCCGAATGCGTTTATGAATTTCTTCTTCATGGACTTTCGGATCTTTCTTAATCGACTGTGCGATAACGTCATGAAGGGTCAAGTTGTCATGTGCTGCAATATAAGATAAGACATCTCCAGGATCATCTGCCAAGAAATTATGCGGATTAGCTGTAACATTATCGAAAATCTGCTCAATATTCCTTGCTCCACCAGTTAGAAAACGGGGTTCCCCTTCCGAACCGAAACCAGACTTCAGTTCATTTCTTATTTCATCGGAAAATGACGCAACGCTTTCCGTATGCTGCATCCAATCCTGATCTGCTGGCATCACATCTCCGCCATTTTCATCGCCTGTATACGTTCTCCATCCTTCTCCAACCATGATGATGTTTGGATTCAGTTCTTTTGCTTCGTCATAAGCTATTTGGATTGTTTCGGCATCATGGTCTCCCATCATGTCAAAGCGGAATCCATCTACTTTAAACTCATCGACCCAGTATGTGATCGAATCAACTAGGACTTTCCTAGCCATTTCATGTGTCGTACCTAGACGACCACCGCCAAAACTCTCCCTTGGCGTACCGTCTGCATCCATGAAATGATAGTAATTTGGCTCCAAATTTTCAAAAATTTCCACTTTTGCTGTATGGTTGTATACGACATCAAGGACGACACCCATATCACGCTTATGAATTTCCTTAATTAAGAATTTAAATTCCTTAATCCGCTCCTCAGCATCATCGGGATCTTCTGAATACATGCCTGTTAATGAAAAATAACTATGCGGGTCATAACCCCAGTTATAATTGTTGTCACTCGAAGAATAATCGAGCAGTCTTTCACGATCAAGTTCATTTACATTGTAATAGTTCATTACTGGAAGCAGCTGAATATGGGTTACCCCTAATTCTTCTAGATAATCCAGCTTCTTAATGAATGCAGCGAACGTACCAAAGTCGGTTTTTTTCAAGTCACCTGCAATACTTGGATCTGATGTAAAGTCACGGACATGCGCCTCATAAATGATGGCATCCTCCCTTTCTTCAAATCCTTCAATATCCGCGTAACGGAGTTTCGGACCAATTTTTGATGGATCGACAATGGCTGCTTTTCCAATCGGAATTTCATCTGCCTCTTCTATATTCCATGTTGCCATTGATTTTGCATAGGGATCCAAGGCGAGCACTTTTTCTCCATCGCGCTCAATTTCATAATGATAATAATATCCTGTAAGGTTAGAAACACCAGTATTGCCTTTATTTAGTGTAACCTCCCAGACTCCACGATCATCTTTCGTCATTGGAACAGGTTTGCCAACAACTTTATCCTGATTTTTTTTATCGTATAAAATAACTGAAACATTATCTGCACTTGGCGACCAAACCTTTAACGTTGCAGATTTGTTTTTGTTTAAAGTTGCTCCCAGGTCATCGCCATCATAACGGAACAACTTATCCGTAAGCTTATAGCTCTTATTGACCTGTACCGATTGATTCATAAAAGTAACAAGATATGGTGCAAGTTCCGCAGCAAAAGAGCCTTTCAAATGAACGGTCCGGCCATCTTCATTCTTTGTAACCGAGCTAATTTTCACATCATTTCCATCTTTGTCCTTCAACTCAATACCTTCGCAAAGTTCCTGCTCGGAGAAATCAGCTGTTGATGTAAAAGTCAGGTCAATCTGGTCGAGCGTAACCAGTTCGCCATATTTGATCCCTTCTTCAAAAACATAATAAGGATTGGTGTAAACAGTATCATCACCCTCTTTAAGGAAAATCTGGTTATGCTCGTCAAACCCGGAGAAGGACATATCTGCCGTTTGATTGCCTCCAGCTTGCCTCTCCACTAGCAGAAAGCCGATTTCTTCTGCATTTTCATTAAGATCAACATCGACATAGGCACCATATTTTCCAACTTGCTCATCTGAAAACGCATGCGCACCCATTGGCCAGTTCTCACTAGGCTCTGCTACATCGCCCCATGTCCATACTCCCCATGGCTCATAGGCACCGTCCTTACTCATATAATTAATCCGCAGTGTATTCGGATCGAGGTCAGCCGGTTCATATAGCGATACCTCTCCATCTTCAGATAGCCAGATTTCATTCATCTCAGGTGACAGGATATCAACAGAAATATTCGGTGTCACATTGGAACCATTGGAATGATTTACAAGCATCCCAACTGTCTCTGCAGCTTCTGTTAACTTGATATCGACATAGGCACCATAATCGGTTAGAGGATTATCCGCAAATGCCGTGGCTCCATTAGGCCAGCCCCCATTTTGTTCCGACGGTGTTTCCACATCTCCCCAGAACCATAATCCAAGTCCTGTATAATCATTGTCTGATCGTTCATAATGGACCCTCAGTGTATCCTCAGGGATTTCTTCACTCTCTTGATTTCCTTCCTCAATTATTCTCCCATTCGCTGTAGTCAGCAGCACGGTTCCACCATCAGCAAGTGACGGCAGCGAGATGGAAATCGTTTGATCACTATCTGCTCGATACACGTTACCCGAGTAATGGTCCGTCACAACAGTTTCTCCTGAGTCTACAGTTAATGTCACTTCTTTTTCATCGCCAGAGACATTCAATCCCACATATACCGAATCATCCTGATGCGTCCGTTCAACGAGCAGAAATTGTTCCGTATCTGATCCTGCAATATCATCTCGTGAACCACGGGAAAGCGTCTGAGAAAATTCTTCCCGGAAATCCAGTACCTTTTTATAATGCGCTAAAATGGCATTATCTTTGGCAAGTTCAAAGTCCATGTTGTATCGGTTATCCTGTATCGGGTAGTTGTTAGCCCCACTCAAGCCAAGCTCTTCGCCATAATAAATCACCGGCTGACCCTTCGCCGTAAGCTGCAGTGTAGCTGCTGCCTTTAACTTTCCTTCATCATTGCCAATGGAATATAAAAATCCATCTTCATCATGGCTGCCAAGGAATTGTCCGAGCGTTGCCGTATTGGATAAACCGCTGTTTCTGTTTTCAAGGAGTTGATTCGCATCTTCCAGATTGCCATTAACAAATTCCTTAGCAATATCCTTGAACTGGAAATCAAGCAGGGAATCCATTTCCCCTTTATCTAAAAATCCAAAGTCTTCATGCTGACTTGCTCCCCAAGCTTCGCCAATCATTTTGAAGGAAGGATCTTCAGATGTCAGGGCATTCTTAAATGCTTTCCATGTGGTGTGATCGACATGCTTAACCGTATCGACACGGAAATAGGAAATCGCATTGCCATTTTCCGTTCGTGATTTTTCAATCCAATCCTTTTGCCAATCGATTACCTGGGCACGAACTTGCTGGTTTTCTGTTATAAAGTCGGGAAGACCGGCAAGTTCTCCAGTCACCTCATCACTACCTACATTACTCCCCTGTCTTAGCAAAGAACTGTACGCAGATCGTTCTTCATCCGTCGGGTACATATAAGGTTGTTCAGCTTCAGGAAGTTCACCATCAACTTCCTTCAATCCATATCCGGCATGATTAAGGACAACATCGACCATAATTTTCATATCGCGGGCCGCTGCTTCATCTATCAGCTCATGCAAGTCTTCGATATCCCCAAAATGCGGATTCAAGTTCTCGAAGTCACTTCCCCAATATCCGTGGTATCCATAAAAAGGCTGACCAGGATGGGTATCCTGGGAATTGTACCTTACATCATATTTGATATTTTCTACAATGGGACTAATCCAAATCGTATTAACTCCGAGGTTATCGAGATAATCTAGCTTTTTGGTTATGCCTGTTAAATCTCCACCGTGGTACGCTCCCGGCTTGCTCCTATCATAATTTAAACCATAGGGGTCATTATTTGATTCATCCCCGTCAAAAAATCTGTCGGTTAAAAGAAAGTAAATAACTGCTTCGTCCCAATCAAAGTCTTCTCCTTCAGCAAACTCACGTGTTTTTACTTCAATAGTTGTTTGCCCGTTATGTGTCTTTCCGAATTCATCTACGATAGTCAGCGGGATTTCCTTCACGCCAGCAGGAATATCCTCCTTGACAGCAATTGTCACTTCATTTAGTTCAGGATCAATATTTAATTTTTCTGGTCCGCCGAGTGATGATGTATCAGCAAAAATTTCACGAATACTAGCACCACTTTCATTTTCAATATTCACTGAAAGAACTGCATTTTCGTTATAATTAATGCTTTCGGGAGTTATCGTCGCAGATACAGCCATATCCACATTCAGATTTTTAATGATAGACTCCTCATAATACAGATCGGTTACTTCTTCCGTTTGGCCGTCTTTCGTTACAAGAAATGAATAGGGATAGGTTCCTTCTGGAAAATCCGCATATACATATTCAAAGCGTTCATTTGCTTCATCATACGCCATCTCAAATGTATCGCCTGCAACCTTCAATTCTACTTTTTCCAAGCTATCCATCGCATCATTTAAATACAAATCAGAATCACGATAATAGAAAGCTGCATCCCCATTGTTAATCTGTGCCCTTGGTATTTCAGGAACGGTATGGATAGCTTCATTCCCCTGCTGGACAGTTGCTTTGGTGACTGCTTCCTGCTGATTGATCTGGATGAATCGATCGATATGCTGCCCATTCGGCTCACGATCTCCCCAATCTTTCTTTCGAATAATAAATCCTATTTCTTTTGTAGTTGGGGCCACCTCAATAAAAGCAGTAGCTAGTCCATTTTCAAATTCCGTAAAATCAATATTATCGTCCTGGACTCCCGTATTCCAAACCCAAATATCCCAGTCATCATAATTCCTATCCTCCCGTTCATACGTCAGACGAACAGTGCGGTTATCGGTATTCGAATCCGCATTAATCTCCTGAATTGGGGAAAACGGCAGCGTAACACTTAGCAGCATCATGAAAATCATGATTAGCGCAGTAAACCGACGACCTACATTTTTGCACATGGCATTTTTCTCTCCCTTCCTATTTGATTAGTTTCGGTTACGTGGAAACGTTTGCATAAATAGGTGAAAAAAGTAGACTTATAGCTTTCTCATGGAGTTTTAACATACGCAAGCGCTTTCTTGTATTATTACATAATCAATTGCTATTATCAATATGATTTCATGTCGTCTAGATGAATTTCTCATCCCATATTTATCAATGTTAAACACAGTTGCATATATAGACTGGCTATGTTAGAAAACTAAGGTTTAACCAAGCCTTTAGGTGACTGCCTTAGTTGCACTTATTCGTTAAGAAAGTTTATACTTTCTTATCTACCAAAAAGACACAACCCGATTAAAGTTGTGCCTAAATGTCTTCTATCTATTAAAATTAACCTTCTCTACTTCTTCCAACGTAATTGTTGCCTCACTCGGCTTTGTTTCAGCGATAATCTTGCCATTTCTGAAGGAATATCTTACGGTTGCTTGCTTGCGAATTGCTTCATATTCATTTTCTGCAGATAAGACGATGAAGTTCGCTGCTTTGCCTTCTTCGATTCCATAATTATCTTCTATGTGCAAGGTTTTCGCGCTATTCTTTGTGATTAAATCAATTGAGTTTACGATTTGTTCATAGCCCATTAGCTGTGATGCATGGATTCCCATATGCAATACTTGGAGCATATTGCCTGTACCAAGTGGATACCATGGGTCAAAGATATCATCATGACCAAAGCAGACGTTTAATCCTGCTTCCTGAAGCTCTTTTACTCGTGTTAATCCTCTTCGTTTAGGATACGTATCAAATCTTCCTTGAAGGTGAATGTTCACAAGCGGATTTGAAACAAAATTAATATTTGAAAGCTTTAATAGGCGGAATAATTTATACGTATAGGCATCATTATAAGAGCCCATTGCTGTCGTATGGCTCGCTGTTGTACGTGTCCCTATTCCGCGTTTGTAGGCTTCTGCAGCTACAACCTCAACAAAACGAGACTGTTCATCATCAATTTCATCACAATGGATGTCCACTAATCGATCATATTTTTCAGCTAGGTCAAAAGCGATTTTTAATGAATCTACTCCATATTCTCTTGTAAATTCAAAATGAGGAATTCCTCCAACTGCATCTGCACCCATTTTCATTGACTCTTCAAGCAGCTCTGCTCCATTAGGATAGGAGTTGATCCCTTCTTGCGGGAAAGCAACAAGCTGAATATCAACATAGGCCGCCATCTCTTCTTTCACTTCAAACATTGCTTTTAAGGCTGTTAAGTCTGGGTCTGTTACATCCACATGTGTCCGGACATGCTGGATGCCTTGAGCAATTTGCCACTTTAATGCTGTTTTTGATCTTGTTTTAACATCTTCTGCTGTTAGCGTTTCTTTCCTCTGGGACCAGCGTTGGATCCCTTCAAACAATGTGCCACTTTGATTCCACTCTGGTTCACCAGCTGTTAACGTTGTATCTAAATGGATATGCGGCTCAATAAATGGCGGAAGGACAATCGCTCCCTCGACATCAATAACTTCCTCGCCCTCAACAGTATCCAATACTTGGGTAATTTTATGAAACTTGCCGTTTTCTATTATTAAGTGCCATAGACCTTCTTTTCCTCTGAGTGTTGCGTTTTTAATAATCACTGAGAACTTCCCCCTTCTCTTTTAGTTGATTTAATGATACAGATACTTGTTGTTTTGACATTAATTTCATTCCTGCTACATAAATAATTGCTGTTCCTAATAGGCCATTTATTGGCGGAATTCCTGGTGCAAAATTCGCAACGGCGACACCACCTGCCCAAGCTGCAATTGCAATCCAGTTTACTGCTTTAAATTTCATCGCTTCGAACGGCTGATATTTTCCGCGGTTCAAGATGAAGTAGTCTGCCAAGATGATTGCGCCAATTGACGGCAATGCAGTTCCCAAAACGGTCAGGAATCCGACAAAGTTGTTATATAGCCATAATGCTGCGATTGTACCTAGTATTCCATTGAAAACAACTACTTTATGTTTTGGCAGTTTCGTAATATTTGAGAATCCCAGTCCGGAAGCATATAATGCACTATCATTTGTTGTCCATATATTCAAGCCCAGAACGATGATGGCTGGAATCATCAAACCTTGCAGAAACATAACATCCGATATATCAGCTTTTCCAAATGCCATGGCACCGACTGCACCGAATAAGAACATGAGTGAATTTCCTAGAAAGAATGCGATAATATTCGCACTTACTGCAGACTTCGTTGTCTTTGCGAAACGGGCAAAGTCCGGTGTAAGTGTACCAGCGCTAATGAACGATCCGATACAAATCGTTAATGCTGCTGCAAGGCTGATTGCCTGTGCTGGCTCATATGCGAATAATCCTTGAAGTCCCCCAGCAAATTCAGCTGCATCAACCATCGAATAACTGCCGAAGATTGCAATTGCAGGAACCGCAACAAATCCTAAAATCGTTAGAGTCCGCATCCCGAAAATTGCCGATATCGTCATCAGCGACCCAAAGATTATAATTAATGCATACACATTGATACCAGTCGCTTTTGCAACCGGCACTGCAAACATCGCAAGGCCGACACCAAACCAGCCGACCTGTGTGGAAGCCAGTAAAAATGAAGCGATATAAGAACCTTTTTCACCGAATGCATAACGTGTTAGTAAATGTGTCGATAAGCCTGTCCTTGCTGCAATATATGCTAATGCACCTGTATAAAGTCCAAGCAGTAAATTACCTGCTAACACGATCCAAATGAATTGGATAAATGAAAGTCCTGTTCCCAGTGTTCCTCCTGACAGCATGCTTGCTGAGAAGAAACTTAATGAAAGCATAACAGCAAGAATATTCCAGAAACCCTTTCTATTTGTTTGCGGTACTGCTTGTAACGAGAATTCTTTATCAATTTTTGACATCCCAATTCCTCCAATAAGTTAGTTGTAAAAACTGGTACCGAAGAAAGCTTCGATAAAATAAGGAGTGAAAGGATGAAAAAAAGCTTCTTGCCATTTCTGACAAGAAGCTCTTTCCATAATGCACATAGGTATAGGTAGCCTTAACTATAGACTATCCCACGCACATTATTTCCGTTGTCCTTGTCAGCCTCACGGGACTGAATTAAAGGTACCAGTATTAAATTAAACCTATTATTGCAGGAAAATAAGCGGTTGTCAACTGGTATTTACATTTACATACTTCTATTGCAGTGCCTGTTACCCTGCTCTGATTTCCAAAATACGCCGATATATACAGTGAACACGCCGATATTCGACTACTCTGTTTTTTTCACTGAGCTTATAATAATAATCTTCTATTTAGCGTTCTCATCTGGCTGATGGATTCCAAATATATTGCCTTCAGTGTCATGATAGTATCCCTGCCATGCCATACCTGGAAGTGCATATTTTGCCATTGCAACCTTGCCGCCATTACTGATAATTTTTGCTTCCGTTGAATCGTAATCTTCAACACCCATTGTACAAGCATAACCATTTATAGCCTGGTTTACTTCTGGGGGAGCACTTTGACGTTGCATTAAAGCTCCATTAATACCAAGTTCACCATCACTGCCAGTCACTGCGCCGAAATAAGGCATTCCAGCATAGTCACTCCAATCTTCAAATGTCCATCCGAATACCTCACCATAAAACTTCTTCGCTCTTGCCATATCATCGACATGAATCTCGAAATGTACTAATCTTCCCATGATTACCTCCTATTTTTTTCTTATTTCATTTCCTTCTATCATCCAGTAAGTATTGACAGCTTATAGTCTAATTACTCTTTCTTTTTCATTATAATAGACGTGGAAAATTATTCAATTGATACGGTAATCAATATTAAAAATATTCATATTATTATATTGATGATTCAAGTAGTTTTTCAATATTGAATATAAATTGAAATTCACTTACCAACTTTTTTCATTCTTCACGAAAAGTGCATAAGGATTACTTAATAGCCACAACGATTCTCTATTATTACTTCAAATGTTCATTTAGAACGCTTTCCTCCAATACATCGGTTGTAGCGCCATACACTTTGATAATATGCATCTCGCCCCAATTGCAAAGTGAATCTAAGATACCTTGTAAGCTCCAACCATATTCACTTAGTTCATATTCCACTTTTGGCGGGACTTGATTATACACAATTCGATTAATCACGCCATCTGCTTCTAATTCACGTAACTGCTGTGTTAACATCTTCTGTGTAATATTTGGCATAAGGCGTTTCAATTCACTCGTACGCTTCTTGCCATGTGTCAGGTGACATAGAATCACACATTTCCACTTTCCTCCGATTACCTCTAACGTCGCTTCTACCGAAATATTATACTTCTTCTTCATAGATCGTTTCTCCTCATCTATAGGAACTTAAAAGTACCTACAGCACTTATAAGTACGTACTTCCCAATTTATTTTATATCTATCATAATAACATTTATCGATTGCGTTATAACATCATTTTACTTAAAACAATATCGATTATACATTAATAAATTACGAAGGAGGATAATAGTGGATTTAAGTAAAAAACAAAGTACATTCGCACTGTTAGCGTTAGCGATAAGTGCATTTGCAATAGGAACAACAGAATTTATCAGTGTAGGGCTATTACCATTAATAGCGAATGATTTACAAGTTTCCGTTACGACAGCAGGATTAACGGTTTCGTTATATGCATTAGGTGTAACATTTGGAGCACCAATACTAACTTCAATTACTTCCAGTATGTCACGTAAACATTTGCTGCTCTGGATCATGGTTATTTTTATAATCGGAAATAGTATCGCTGCCTTCTCCACAAGCATTGGTATGTTGCTCGTTGCTCGTGTTATTTCTGCCTTTTCACACGGGATTTTCATGTCGATTGGCTCTACCATTGCGGCAGATTTAGTACCGGAAAATAGAAGAGCCAGTGCCATCTCGATTATGTTTACAGGACTAACAGTAGCTACAGTAACAGGTGTACCACTGGGAACATTCATTGGACAACAATTTGGCTGGAGAATGGCTTTCATTATCATCGTTGGCATCGGAATTATTGCCTTCATTGCGAATAGCATTCTAGTCCCATCCAATTTACGAAAAGGTACTCGTACAACGTTTCGTAATCAATTTAAATTAGTGACAAATGGCCGCTTATTACTTTTATTTACGATTACTATCTCAGGCTATGGAGGAACATTCGTTGTCTTTACTTATTTATCTCCCATACTACAGGAAATAACAGGATTTAAAGAAGGAACGGTTGCGGCCATTCTCCTTTTATACGGGATTGCGATTGCTATTGGCAATACAGTCGGTGGCAAGCTATCGAATCACAACCCGATTCGCGCACTATTTTACATGTTTATTGTTCAAGCAGTAATCCTATTTTTCCTGATGTTTACAGCACCATTTAAAATTGCAGGATTGATTACGATTTTCTTAATGGGAGCATTAGCTTTTATGAATGTACCCGGTCTACAAGTATATGCGGTTATGCTTGCAGAACGTTTTGTACCTTCTGGGGTAGACGTTGCTTCTGCTATCAATATTGCTGCATTTAACGCTGGGATTGCCCTCGGATCCTACTTAGGCGGGATTATTACAGACTCTATTGGACTCATTCACACCACCTGGGTGGGAGCACTTATGGTACTAATTGCCGCCTTCCTTGCAGGCTGGAGTACAATCTTTGAAAGAAAAGATCAAAAGGCCAGCAAATTGAATCGGGCAGTATCCTAAGTAATAAAGAAATGTGTAAAATCGCAATATGAAAATTGGAGGTTATTAATAATGAAGAATCATTTACAAGATACAACAACTTTGCATAATGGGGTTAAAATGCCTTGGTTTGGCATCGGGGTGTTTAAAGTAGAGGATGGTCCCGAGCTAGTTGATGCCGTTAAGTTTGCAATCAAACATGGGTATCGCAGCATTGATACGGCAGCCATTTATGAAAATGAGGAAGGGGTTGGACGTGCTATTCAGCAAGGGATAATAGAATCAGATATCCGTAGAGAAGAACTATTTATTACATCAAAAGTTTGGAATTCTGACTTAGGTTATGAATCAACGTTAGAAGCGTATGAAACAAGTCTAAAAAAACTTGGCCTAGACTATTTGGATCTATACCTCATTCACTGGCCTGTTCAAGGTAAATTTAAAGAAGCCTGGCGTGCATTGGAGACTCTTTATAAAGCAGGAAGAGTCAAGGCAATCGGAGTAAGCAACTTCCAAATCCCCCATCTTGAGGAATTAATGAAGGATGCGGAAATCAAACCGATGATCAATCAAGTAGAGTACCACCCACGTTTAACGCAGAAGGATATTCAAGCCTTTTGTCAAAAGCATGAGATTCAGTTAGAAGCTTGGTCACCTCTAATGCAGGGTCAACTATTAGATAATCGATTATTACAAGGAATTGCAGATAAGTATAACAAGAGCGTTGCACAAGTTATTTTGCGATGGGATTTACAAAATGGTGTGGTAACCATTCCAAAATCCACGAAGGAGCATCGAATTATTGAGAACTCCACTGTATTTGACTTCGAATTAACAAAGGAAGAGATGCAGCAGATTGATGCGCTAAATCAAAATCACCGAGTGGGACCTGACCCTGATAATATAGATTTTTGAGTGCAATAAGCATATAGCAATATAAGAAGACAGCTACTTTTTCTGTAAGTAAAAAAGTGGCTGTTTTTTTAAAATGATGTGACTAGTAGTAACAACATAAAATACACTCAGAAGCTTCTCTGTACTTGGCAAATAGCGAATTTGATAAGTAATTATGTAATGGTTTTAATGTCCAACTTAGACTTTGATGGAATTTCAAGGTTGCTTTGCATTAGGAGGTGGCACATATTATCGGACCTGGATTAGATGTACAATCTCATATATATCTGTTTCCATAGATTAATAAAAAGGGGGTGAAGAAGTGAGTAATGAGTATAGCTCTTTACGTAAAGAAAAAGAAAAATTAAAATCAGCACACCAAGAGTGTATTGACCGTGCATACCGTATTCCTGTCTTTTTGAGTACGACAACTCATTTAAATAACAACCAGCAGCGGTTTCTAAACCGTCTAATATTAGAAATTGAGAATGCTTTGCTATTTCCACGTACATTGCCTTTAAGCGAAAGCTATCCCGAATCCATTTTAACTGATATTCGTCGGTTAGTGTCATCAAGCTACGGAATGCTGGCAGTAAATCTTCGTCGTTTTCAAATTGAAACAGTTGGCGTTAATGAAGGACCCCTTCCACCACCAACTCCAGTCTGGACAGGTTCTGTTTATTCACAAGTAGAGCCTTCGATGGCCTATCAATTCGGATTACCCTTATTATTAGTAAGGGAAGAAGATACTGACGCAAATAATGGCATATGGGCAGGAGGAATTGCCCCACTCAACCTATTTATCGTTTGGCATTCTGAAACACAAACAGTTGATCAATTCTTTAATACTCCTGAATGGAGATCAGCCTTTGCAAATTGGTGTGCACAAGTAAGAAATGCCTTTTATATTCAGACAGAGCCTAAGTTCAAGTACAGATGTGATTGATATTCCAATTCGTTAGCATAAAGTCGAATATAGATTTCTAATTTTATTGATATTGTCGGCAGCAGGACAGTTAAAAAACCTTTACCTAATGCTGGTAGAGGTTTTAATAGTTGAAGAATCATTCACGCACATAGTCCCGAAGCTTTTTCTTAACGGAGAGGTAGTAAAAATTAATAGTATTCGTCATAATGGCTTTGCGAAACTATCCCCATTTCTAATGCGCGTTTTGGATCAATTAGGAATATAGGACTAATCGCAAATATGTAGTAGATGATTAGATGCAAGAAGCCAAAAAAGATAACTAGGCTCCCCTCTGTTGCTATTGTAACTCGCATGGTGATAATACCACCTATCCCAAGAACAAGCATTCCTATATAGTAATAGAGCAGAAACTTAGGTGGTGCCCTATTCCCATCTTCATCAATGCCATTAATATTACAGGCAATCTTCTCCCTGTTAATAAACCCAATCATAAATGTAATGATATGGACTAAAATGATTAACCATCCAACCCAGGTCCCCCAAACAATACTAAACAGCGGAATTGCTGAATAGAAAAATATCATAATTAACATGACAAACACATTAATACTATTGAGGTGGATACCACTATATCCATACTTTAACCATAGTATAAATAATAGAAGAACAACGACTGGAATGGTACACATAGTGGCTATGAAAAGCTTCAAATTCTCAGTAAGGGCACCCATTATTGGAGCTATCATTATACATACAATGATAACGTTAAAAATATTGGTTTCTGAAATCCGCTTTCTATTCTCTCTCATCTGACTCCCCCTTATGTCTATCTATGCTAGTTTCTAAAATGACAAGCATGTAAAGCATAATTATCTCGTTACAATATTATACGATTATCGAGCGTAGTCGGTTTCAAACGACAAGAAAAACAGGAATAAAGGGCTAGATGTTATGATTCTACCGAACTGATACTGTCTTTGATACGATGCTCTTCAATGAAAGTGTTTCTATCTTCTAAAAATGTAATATTTACAAAAGTAGACATCACTTTCCTAACAAATTTACCCATAATAAAAAGCAGGAAATCTGTTCATGATTCCCCACTTTTGAATGTTACTTCAACTGTAAATATATACGTCCCTACGCAAAGTCGGCACCGCCTGCTGAGGAAGCAGCTGATTCGTCAGCCTTCACACAATCTATGGCAACTACGAGCGCAATCATAATCGTCTCCATCTCTTCCTTCAATACTTGAACCTTGTAGCTATCGCCCCAAGTGAACCACTCCTTGCTTACTTCTCCGACGACCTCACCATGCTGGTACACTTGGAAATTCATGTCCCACCAATTTCCTTTAACCTCAATACCTGCCGCATCAATCGTATAGCGTGCTTTAAAGAAAGAAAAATCCTTCTTAATCGTCAGCACCTCTTGATTATTCACCTCAACAAAAAACTTCGGCAAAAAGCTGAACATCTTTTTTGTAATGAGCGCAACTTCGTCTCTTGCTGCATTCATAATGGAGAAGGTCTTTGGGATTCGCATAAAACTGCCCTCCACATAATAAACATCTTGTTCCTGCTGATCCTTTACCGTAAACTTGCCGCTTAGACTGAACACCTTTTGTTTAATATACAGTTGCTTCATGCTATGCCTCCTTTGGTTTAGCGCCTATAATACATAAAAATTATATTTTCTAATATAAAGTCTATCACAATTCAATGCTATTGAATTACTCATTAATTTAAAATATCAAAGGATACAAAATTATATAAATAGGACATTTAATAATAAAATCACTTATAGTGTATGATTAATGTAGGCTAGACAAGAACTAATAAAAAAAATACATTGAATGCTTTCTAAAATAACGGACTTTCTACTAGAAAAAGGGCATTTCAACGCGATAAAGAATAGCATAATTGTTAAACGTAATTCATACCATCCTGGCTCTTTTCCCGCTAACCTTCTTTTAATTCATCTGGATAACTATCTAGTTCTATCAATAGTGAAGCCGACCTATATCTATTAGAGTATCCCTTATGCCAATACAATTCTAAGCAAAGGAAAGTCCCACAATTTGACACGATATCAAATGATGGGACTTCATTTTACTTATGATAACTTTTCGCCATTTGTCGCAATTACATTCTTATACCAATCAAAGCTTTTCTTTTTCATACGTTTTAGTGAACCATTTCCTTCATTATCTCGGTCAACATAAATATAGCCATATCGTTTCTTCATTTCTCCAGTAGATGCACTGACGATGTCAATTGGTCCCCAGCTCGTATAGCCGATAATTTCCACCCCATCCTCGATTGCCTCGCCCATTTCAGCAACATGCTTTTGTAAGTAATCAATTCGATAGTCGTCATCAATTGTTCCATCTGCAGTTATTTCATCAACCGCACCAAGACCATTTTCCACGACAAACAATGGCTTTTGATAGCGATCATAAAGCTGATTTGCAGTGATACGGAAACCTTTAGGATCAATCGTCCATCCCCACTCTGAAGTTTCTAAATATGGATTAGTAACGGAACCAAATACGTTTCCACTTGTAATCCCCTTTAAAATCTCTGGATCCGTACTCGTTGTTCTGCTTGAATAATAGCTAAACCCGATATAATCAACCGTGTGATTTTTCAATAATGCGGCATCTTCTTCTTCCATTTCGATTGTCAGGTCGTTGTCTTTAAAGAAGCGTTTGGCATAGCCAGGGTATTCACCTCGGGACTGAACATCAATGAAGAAGAATGATTCACGATCCTTTTCCATTGCTTTGTAAATATCATCTGGATTACTCGTATACGGATAAGTTTGTCCTGCTGCAAGCATGCAGCCAATTTTTGCATCTGGAATCATTTCATGGCATGCCTTCACAGCACGTGCACTTGCAACAAGCTGGTGATGTGCTGCCTGATATTTAATTTGTGTTTCATTTTCACCTTCTTTAAACACAAGGCCAGCACCGACAAATGGCATATGAAGCAGCATATTGATTTCATTAAATGTCATCCAATATTTCACTTTTTCTTTATATCGTTCGAAGATTGTTCTAGCATACGTTTCAAAAAAATCAACAAGCTTTCGACTTCTCCAGCTTCCATATCTTTCAACTAAGTTTACTGGTACATCAAAGTGAGCGATTGTTACGACAGGTTCAATATTGTGTTTGATTAATTCATCAAATAAATCATCATAAAACTGCAGTCCCGCTTCGTTTGGCGCCTCATCATCTCCATTAGGGAAAATTCGTGCCCAGGAAATCGAAACACGCAATGCTTTAAAGCCCATTTCAGCGAACAAGGCAATGTCCTCTTTATAACGATGGTAGAAATCAATTGCCTTATGTGATGGATAATATTCGCCTTCAATAGGCGTTAATGTATCAATGTTTCCTATTGCAATTTGCCAGCGTTTTTCTCCAGTCGGCATCAAATCGACAGTTGTTAATCCTTTTCCACCTTCTAAATATGCGCCCTCCACTTGATTAGCAGCTAAAGCGCCCCCCCATAAAAACCCTTCAGGAAATTTTGACATGATACAGTCTCCTTTTCAACATATGTATAAAGGAAAGGTATTCACTTTCCTTTTCTTTTATCCGACTATCCTTCTATCTATCTGTTATAATAACAATTATAGATTTTCTCCATTTGTAGCAATAACTTCTTTATACCAGTAGAATGATTTTTTGCGTTTACGTTCTAATGTACCAGTACCATCATCATG
Organism: Oceanobacillus chungangensis; assembly: GCF_003369565.1. GTDB lineage: Bacteria > Bacillota > Bacilli > Bacillales > Amphibacillaceae > Oceanobacillus > Oceanobacillus chungangensis. The sequence goes on from NZ_PIOD01000016.1 coordinate 124,370, forward strand.
CTTGTCTACATAAATGAAACCATAACGTTTAGAGTATTCGCCAGAAGAAGCACTTACTAAATCAATACATCCCCAGCTCGTATAGCCGATTAATTCTACACCATCTTCAATTGCTTCTCTCATTTGGTCAACATGCTCACTAAGATAATCAATTCGGTAGTCATCATTGATTGAGCCGTCTGCTTCTACTTTGTCATATGCACCTAATCCATTTTCCACAACCATTAAAGGCTTTTGGTAACGGCCATACAGCTCGTTTAGAGAAATTCTTAAACCAACAGGGTCTATTTCCCATCCCCAATCACTTGCTTTTAAGAATGGATTTTTAATGCCGCCAATTAAATTACCTTGTCCAATTTCTTCAGGTGATTTTACTTTTTTATCTGTGCGTGACATGTAGTAACTGAATGAAATGAAGTCTACTGTCCCTTCTTTAATAGTTTCCAAATCACCTTCCTGGATATCAAGCTCGACATTATTCTCTTTGAAATATCGCTTAGCAAAGTAAGGGTATTCCCCTCGAACCTGTACATCCCCACACAAGAAATTAAATATATCCGCTTCCTGTCTAACATACATTACATTTTCCGGGTTTGAATCATACGAATAAACCGGTGCATAAATCAGCATGCAGCCAACCAGTGACTCTGGAATAATCTCATGGCCCATTTTAACCGCCATTGCGCTAGCAACAAATTGGTGATGCAAGCCTTGGAAGCTATCCTGCATACGAGTTTCTTCGCTATCCGGTGAAAATCCTAGACCAAATAAAGGCATATGCGTTGCGCCGTTTATCTCATTGAACGTTAACCAGTATTTAACTTTATCTTTATAGCGTGTAAAGATAGTTCTTACATATCTTTCAAAGAAACCAATCAATTTACGATTCTTCCATCCGCCGTACTCCTTTATCAAATGCAGGGGAGTTTCATAATGTGCGATTGTAACTAATGGCTCAATTGCATGTTTATGCAGTTCATCAAAAACATTATCATAGAAAGCAAGCCCTTCCTCATTTGGCTCCAGCTCATCACCATTAGGAAAAATACGGCTCCAGGCAATACTCAGACGGAATACTTTAAAGCCCATTTCCGCAAAGAGAGCAATATCTTCTTTATAGCGATGATAGAAATCAATCGCCACATGATTGGGATACGTATATTTCGATTCATCTATTTCAAAGTCAAACCCAGTTTGTGACATTACGTTTAGTCTTGATTTTCCACCAGGTAAAACATCTGCAAGATTGAGTCCCTTTCCACCTTCTAAGGAAGCTCCTTCTAATTGATTGGCAGCTGTTGCGCCGCCCCATAAAAATCCTTCTGGAAATCGTTTTGTCATTTTTATTCCTCCTAAGTATAAATTGATTTATTTTATTTTTAATTTCAATAACAAGTCCCCAGTGTTAACTTTCTGTTCGCTGATTACTTTTATTTCATATTGATCATAGTTTGTAACAACTACAGGAGTTGTTAAAATAAAGCCTGCTTCTTTTATTGCATCCGTATCAAACTCAATTAATAATTGACCTTTTTCAACACGGTTTCCTTGAGCGGTATGAGCCGTAAAATGCTTCCCGCCCAACTGTACTGTATCCATACCAACATGGATTAACACTTCCGCACCTTCATCAGATGTAATGCCAATTGCGTGGTTTGTAGGGAATAATACCGTTACAATTCCAGATACAGGTGAAAACAGCTTCCCTTCAGCAGGTTCAATCGCCACACCTTGTCCTAATGCCCCTGAAGAAAAGGCAGCATCTTCAATAGTTGCTAAAGCTTTTACAGTTCCATTGAAAGGACTAACTAAAACTTCATTTTTTACGCCTTGTGCTGTAGTCGCTCCTGCTTGTTGAGCTGCTTCCTCTGTTTGCACTGTGCCTGCTTCGTTTTTGTTAATGCCGCCAAAGAAGTATGTTAATACGAAGGCTAAGACGGTTCCTACAACAACTGCAATAACAGAACCCCAGAATGCCAAGTTTAAGCCTTCTTCTGGATGGATTAGACTAGGGAATTGGAATATGCCAAGACCACCCAACACATATCCTTTTGTACCAAAGAATCCTAGTAACCCACCACCAATTGCTGATGAAATAATTGTGAAAATAAATGGTTTCTTAAGTGGCAATGCGATACCATACATCGCAGGTTCCGTAACACCAAAGACAGATGATATAAATGCTGGTGCACTAAGTACCTTTGTTTTTTGATTTTTTGTTTTTAACCAAACAGCTAGAATGGCTCCTGCTAATGCAAATGAGTGAACGAATACCAATGCTAAAATTGGGTCAACACCTGCAACTGCAAAGTTATTAATTGCAATCGGAACAAGACCCCAATGCAGTCCAAACATAACAAATACTAACCAGAAACCACCAAGGAATACTCCTGCAATAACTGGACTTAAATCATAAATCCAAACGGTTGCTGTTCCAAGCATCTGACTTGCCCAAGTTGCAATTGGACCAATAATAATAAATGTTAATGGAATAATAATAAGCAATGTAAACATTGGAACTAAAAATGCTTTTATAATTGATGGAATTACTTTAGATAAAAAATTTTCCAGCTTTGTTGCAAAGAATGCGGATACAATAATTGGTATAACGGACATGGAATATGTCATCAAGATAACTGGAATACCAAAAAATTCGATATAAATTGGTGATTCAAACATCGTTCCTGCAAATAGTGTGTATAAAGCCTCTCCTGTCTTAGGTATTCCTTCAAGCGCCGGATAAACCAGTGCCATTGCAATGACCATACCCAAGAATGGCGTTCCACCGAATTTCTTCATTGCTGTATATCCTAAAAGTACCGGTAAGAAGTAGAACAATCCATCACCAATGGCATTTAATATTTGATATGTTCCACCTTCCTGATCGAGCCATCCAATTGCGACAAACAATGCATTAAAACCTTTAATCATACCTGATGCAGCTAATACTCCAAGTATTGGCGTAAAGATACCAGAAATCATATCAATAAAACGATTGAACAAATTCCCCTTTTCCCCTCCATCGGCATCAACTGGAGCAGCGTCTTGGAATCCACCTTCTGTTACTACTGCTTTATACACATCAGGCACGTGATTACCAATAACAACTTGATACTGGCCGCCACTTTTCATAACAGTGACAACACCATCCATATTTTTTAGTACTTCTGTTTGCGCCTTTTCCTCATCTTTCAGCTTAAAACGCAAACGGGTAATACAATGTACAACACTGTTAACATTTTCTTTTCCGCCAACATTTTTAATAATGTCCTCTGCCAATTGCTCGTACTTCATTCTCGCTCCCTGCTTTCCATTTTAAAATATAGTTATGATTCAAATAAAAAACCTGAATTACTTTTGAACACGCAATATACGCATTCAAAATTAATCCAGGTTATGCCCAAAAAGAGGTAACATTCCTTCTATTCAGTATTTAATATTAATTACATTATACGACAGTTTTAATGAATGTCAACGCTTTCTTTACTAAATAAACGAACTCTATTTTAATAATTTGAAAAATCAGTATTTAAACTCAGCCTACTGGTAATACGATGGATATGCAAAGTTAAATAGACCTTTTCATCATTAGAAATCTCCCAATTATAATCTTGAGCAATATAGTTTGCAATTCTTTCTGTACATTGAAATGCATCTGTATATTTTTGTTTTACTTGTTCATATAGAAAATTGTCATACATATTACCCGATTTTTCATTACGGATAAAACGAATCGTAAAAAAGCGTAGATGTGTCAAAAATCGTTCGTAATTAATCGATTCTTCATCTAATTCTATTTTAAAATAGTATTTTACGATATTTAAGATATTATTAACCATTTCAGTAACTTTAACTGCCGCCATCATATTTTCACCGGAAAGCTGACTATTGACTAAATGCAATGCGATAGAAGCTGCTTCGTCTTCCGTTAATCTAACCCCTGTTTCTCTTTCCACGATGTCAAGAGCTTCAAGAGCTATCTGGAATTCCTGTTTATAGTATCTACGGATTTCCCATAGCAAAGGGTTTTTCAGATTAATTCCGTTATTATGCCTTGTAATCGCAAAGCTCAAGTGATCGGTTAACGCAACATATAAATAATCATCCAATTTATATGTAAGACGCGATTTAGCCAATTCGAGAATTTTGTAAGATAGATCAAGGAATTTCCCTGGTGTATCTTTCATTAATTCCGCAAGCTTTAATGCTACATTAGAGCTTTCCAGTACAAAGGTTTTCTCAATATTGGTTGTGTCAATCATATCCCCAACCTTTTTCTGAAACGCTAAACCTTTGCCTACAACAACCATTTCCTGGTCTGATTTATTCTTAGTCATTACTACATTATTGTTTAATACCTTCACTATTTTCATCTACACTCACACCTGAAAAGCGTATTTTATGATACTTTTACTACATATTCTTTTTAGAAAAAAACCTGGATTAACTAAACTGCAGATAAAAAATCCCCCACAGATTAATTAACCCAGGTTTTGCCTGCCTAACAGTAACAACCCTTTAAGTTAAGTTTATTATATATGATTGCGGTTTCAAATGCAATGAAAAGTGTAAATTTTATAAAAAATACCAGGTATCAATACCTAGAATAAAAGGGATATTCAATTCAAAGTCAATCAATCTTGAATAGGCTTAATAATGTATGTATCAATGCGATTAAGACATACAACGAAAGAGACAGGTACCACGTGCGAAATCCCATGATACCTGTTCCTCTTTCATTTTATGATTTAACAGATCCTTGAAGGGACAAGTTGTTTGCCGCATATTCATCTACAGCTTCTTTTTCTTTAAATTCATCATAGCATAAACCATATGGCTTGGCCTTGATGTATTTACCTTGTCCTTTTCTTCCAACAAATTTGCCATTTTCAGCTGTCAGCTGTCCACGAAGGTAAACTTTTTCAGGTCTGCCAATCATTTCCATGCCCTCAAAGGTGTTATAATCACTTTGATGGTAACTTTCTTCCACAGTTATTTTCCCTCTGTACTCTGGATCAAAGATTACGATATCTGCATCGTAGCCGATAGCGATTTGACCTTTTCCAGGGAGGCCAACTACCTTAGCAGGATTCGTAGCAAAGAGTTCGACAAACTTTTCTTTCGTTATCTTTTTTGTTTCTACTCCATAAGTCCATAGCAGGGCAAGCCGATCTTGAGCGCTCGGACATCCATTTGGGATTTTCGTGAAGTCATGTATCCCTTTCTTCTTATCCACTTCAAAACCGCCGACATTTGCTGCATGGTCTGAGCCTACTGCCTTCAGCCATCCTTTTTGAACCGCTTGCCAAAGTGCATCTACATGCTCCTCTTTTCTAAGTGCAGGAGAACATACAAACTTTGCTCCTTCAAAATTTGGTTTTGCCAGGGATTCTTCTGTAAGCGTGAGATAATGGGTACAGGTTTCACCGTAAATGGAAAGTCCTGATTCATAGGCATCTCTGATTGCTTCCATCGATTCCTTTGTTGATACGTGAACGAAAAATAAAGGGGAATCCGCAAGTTCCGCCATATAAATCGCTCTTCTTGTTGCCTCTGCCTCAACGATTGGCGGTCTGGAAGCTGCATGATAGATAGGATCTGTTTTTCCTTCGCTTATAAGCTGCTTTTGCAGCAGACTAACCAATTCGCCGTTTTCAGCATGAAGAAATACAGTTACTCCAGCTTCTTTAGCAACTTGCAGGGCTCTGAAAATCCAATCGTCATTGACCATATATGGTGTTCCTTTATATGCCATAAAGAACTTTATTGTAGATATCCCTGCATCTGGAAGGGTTAAAATTTCATCAAAAAGATCTTCTGTCGGATACATGACCATTCCATGGAAAGCATAATCAACCATGGCAACGTCTTTCGCCTTTTCATTAGCTGCATTTACAGAATCCCTTATACTTCTTCCTTCTATCTGGTTTGGAAAATCCACGATAGTTGTTGTTCCACCAACAACAGGTGCATTACTCGTATTAAAATCCAGTGTTCCGAATGATCCGTAGTGAACATGCTCATCGACTCCGCCAGGAAAAACGTACTTTCCTGTGGCATCTACTATTTGGTCAGCATCATAATTTAAATCCTTACCGATTGCTACGATTTTTTCCCCTTCGACGTAGATATCTGACTTATATTCGCCTTCTGTAGATAGAATGTTTCCGTTTTTTATCAATAAACGCATTCATGTCACTCCCTTTTAAATGGATGGATACCAATTACTGCTTTTACTGCACTTATGTAGTAAGAAAGCAGGTACACCTTCTTCACTACCTAACTACCGTAAAAATCAGGGATGCCTTAAATGAGGCATCCCTTGTTTATATTATTATGTCAATTGCGTTACTTGCTTTGCTTTATAACCATTGTAAACGCTGTCATCTATGCGGTTTAAATATTCAACGACTTCATCAACTGATAAGACATCTGCAAATTTCGCGTCCATATCAAATAGATTCCATTCAACAACTCCCGGAACTCTATCACCAATCGTTCCTTCTGGTACAATTGTTTTAAATCCGTATCCAGTAGAGTCCATTACAGTATGTCTCACACATGCACAAGCTGTTGCTCCCATAACGATTAGCGTATCTACTCCAAGCTTCACTAACGTTTGTGCTAAATGTGTCCCAAAGAAATTACTTGCATACTTTTTATGGATCACAGGCTCTTCTGGTCTAGGTTTTAGTTTTGGATCGATTTCCATCCATTCCGAATCAATTTCCAATTTATCCATTGGAATTTTTTCGTTCCATCTAGGTAAGTCCCATTGTTCTTTTCCTACGTAGCCTGTCGTAGTGTGGAATATTGGAACACCAGATTTTCTCCCCGCTTCTAATACTTTTAAAGCATTTGCACAAATTTCATCATTGTTGTTACAAGTAAATGGATGTCCTTCACTCATCCAAGCTTTAGCCATATCGACTGTAGTAATAGCTGGCGCTTTACCAAAGCCCATTCTTTTTTGAAATCCTCTTTCCTTATAAATTTTTCTTGCCTCGGCAAACGCCTTTTCTAATAATTCCTGGTCAAATTCATAATTCCCTTGATTGTCTTTATACTTTTCGCTCATTTTGTAAATCCTCCTTCATATTTGAAAGTAGTTATCTTACTACCTATATCTATTGCAATAACCATGCCAACTTTTAAAATGTTCATATGAAGGGAAAAGCAATCATAAAAATCTCATTGACTGTTGCGTAAATGCAACAGCAGCTCATAAAGCAAGATAACAAAAGCGGATTGACAACGTTTTCATTTATGCAACAATATTACGAATATTGCATAAATGCAACAGTCTATAAATTCCTTTGGAAACTTGATAATGCTTTATACTTTCTTAACTACCAATATCATATTTTTTTATTTTTCTGGAAAGAGTAGAAGGATTTATCCCTAACGCTTTTGCTGCTTTTCTCAAGGAAGTATGTTTGCTTAATGCAGACTCCAAGATAATTTTTTCATAGACCCCCATCAGAAATTCTAATTTCCCCTTATTTTCTTCGGCGTGTTTATATCCATCCATAAGCACATGTTCATTAAGAATCTTATCTGGCAGCTGTTCAAAGCCTATGACATCTCTTTCGTTCATAATAAACATGTATTCCACTATATTTTGCAATTCTCTTACATTTCCTGGCCATGAATACTTTACCAGTGCATCGATAAGCTCTTCGGATGTGATGACGTTTTTATTGTATTTACTGTTAAGATTCTTCATAAAATAATGGATCATCTCTGGTATATCCTCCAGGCGTTTCCTAAGGGGAGGAATCGTGATGGGAAACACATTTAGCCTGAAATACAGATCTTCTCTAAATGAATTATTTTTAATCTCTTCCAGGAGATTTCTATTTGTTGAAGCGATAATTCTTACATCTAGCTTGATAGGCTTCGTGCCGCCAATTCGAAATACTTCTTTTTCTTGAATCACTCTTAGTAATTTGGATTGAATCGGCATTGTAAGTTCCCCAACCTCATCCAAAAGTATCGTCCCAGTATTTGCAAGCTCAAACATACCAGCCTTTCCAGAGTTTGATGCACCTGTGAACGATCCAGGCATGTAGCCAAAGAGTTCAGATTCAAATAGTTCCTTAGGTATTGCTGCACAATTAACTCTAATAAAGGGTTTATCTTTTCTATTACTGTTTTGATAAATAAAGCTGCTAAGGACTTCCTTTCCTGTCCCAGATTCTCCAGTGATAAGTATCGTACTATCAAATTTAGCTGCAGTAGAAGCAAGCTTTAGCGTCTCCTTCATCGCCTCGCTTTTGTATATCAGTCCTTTTGCGGAGAAATGTTCTTTTCTTAACAGCTGCAATTCCTGAGAGTAGTGCTGTTTAATCAGATTTGCTTTTTCCAGTTCTTTTTTTAGTTTGTTTAAGCCCTCGATATTTCTTGTATTGCATATGACTCCGATAATTTCTTTCTGTGCGTTATATATAGGAGCTGCTGTTGTAAGTGCCGTTCTGCCAGAAATATATCGATGGATTAATGAAATGGACTGTTTTGTTTCTAATACTTTTAATGATGCGGATTCATTGAAGGCTTTTTCTTCTAAAAGTTTTTTTAAATTTTCCCCCAGAATATCTGATCTCTTCAGGCCAGATATTTCCTCATAAGCAGGATTGATATAAAGGACATTTGCATTACTGTCTGCTATTAATACACCGTCTGAGGAAAACTCCAATCCCCCAAATATATAGTCTGGGATTTGTTCTAATAATTCTTCTTTAACCCTCATCAAATGACTCAATATTTTCCCTCCTATAACAAACAACATTAAACTTTCTCTAATAATAAGTAGAACTTTTGCTTAAGAAGCAATGAAGCGCTAAGTCGAAAAGAGCCAGAAGTAGTGTCTAGGATTTCGTTCATTATTGGAAGGTTCTGTCCCTGGGCTTCATACGAATCTGCGCGAATTTACGGTAATATGCCACCTCTATGTGTGAGCAGGGAGACGTGATGTTCCGGAGGAGGATTCTATTCATAGATGCTGATAAAACGCATACATTCTTGCTATAGTTTCATCATACACTCATATACCATTGTAATAAAGCATAAATTATCAAAATAAATAAAATATATAGAAAAGTGAAGACGGTTATTATCATTTTACAAAAAATACCCTAAAGGTAGACTTTTTAGTGTCCACACTATAGGGTATTTTCTATTATTAACCTTCGTATTCTTTTACTACAAAATATTGAACGTTTGCCTTAACAAGAACTAAGTCATCAGTGAGAACAAGAACTGGGCTATCAATATTATCTTCAAATTGATTCTTTATCGAATTTCTTGCACGAGTCAGATTCGTTTCTTCTATTAAATGTCCTACTTCTCCGTTAATCATTGTAAAGGTTACTTCGTATTGTTTCTTCATGTCCTTTTTCCCCTTATACCTATACATATTTCGTTTTATGTCTTCCCACTCTTGCGAAACTTCATGATTCATTTTGTCGAATATACTTGAATCCTGCTTTACTCCCGAATATGCCGGATCTATACATAATATGTATGCGGTAGTTTTTCACTATATTATATATTCAAATTGAAAAACTTCACAACAAACAGCCTAAGTAATTGTCACTGAATTTTTTATAGAACAAAGCCTGTCTCTCTCTTCACTAAAGCTTGAAGTGAGGGACAGGCACCTTTAATTCACTCACTAATTAGCAGGTACTTTACCCCATACACTCTCAGTGATGTTAATTAAGTGACTTATTTTATTCCATTGTTCTGCTTCTGTTAAGATGTTACCTTCTTCCGTACTAGAAAATCCGCATTGAGGACTTAATGCCAGGTTTTCTAAAGGAATATACTTGCTTGCTTCTTTTATTCTATCTTTAATCATGTCTGCATCCTCAAGTTCCGGAAATTTAGATGTGATCAATCCTAGTACGACAACTTTGTCATCACGTTTAAAGCTTTTTAATGGTTCAAAGTCACCGGAACGTTTATCATCATATTCCAGGAAGAGTCCATCTACATTTAAGTCAGCAAATATCGCATCGGATATATGATCATATCCTCCACTAGTAATATAGGTAGATTTGAAGTTCCCGCGACAAATATGCATTGTGATAATCATATCATCGGGTTTCTTAGAAATCGCATCATTTAAACAATTTACTCTAGTATTAATGATGTCCCCTACATCCATGTTGAGCTTTTCAACAACTGCGTTTATACGTTCTTCCGATACAAAGTCGATCCAAGAAGTATCGTCTAATTGCAAATAGCGGCAACCTGCATCATAGAAGGCCTGAATTGCCTTTTGGTAAGCTGCTACTGTATCTTGATAGAATTGTTCTCTGTTCCCGTTATAATACTCATCACCCTGAATTCTCGTGAATAGCATATTCGGACTTGGAATTGCGAACTTAGCAACTTGACTTCCATCACCATATTTTTCTACTGCATCTTTTAAGAATGTAAAGTGTTCGACCATATAATGATTATCAAAGTCTACTTTATTAACAACCTTGATGGCATTATTTCTAGTTTTTGCACCTTTGAAGTTACTTACATATTCCGTTTCAAACTGTTCGACACCTTCTAAACCGGATAAGAAATCTAAGTGCCACCATGAGCGTCTAAACTCACCATCCGTTATTGATTTAAGGCCCACTTCAATTTGTTTTTGTACAAGCTTCTCAATCTCGATATCTTCTACCTCTTTTAAGGAAGTTTTATCAATTTTTCCATTTGCATAATCTGCTCTAGCTTGTTTAATCGGTTCCGTTCTTAGAAAACTCCCTACATGGTCAGCTTTTAATGTTAACTTATTTGCCATCTGTATGCATTCTCCTTCATGTTAGCCAAAATTCTGATATTTAGAATTCTAAGAAGAGAGGTAATTACCGTAAGCCAATCCTCTTCTTTTTTGTTTGATGTTAAATAAGTATACCATTGGTAAATCAATATAGTGTTACACCTAAAATCTATGTTTTGCTATAGCTTTAAACTATGACCCCCATAGCCCCCCATTCAATCATTACATCAGCAACTGCAACGGTATCCACTTTATCGCCATTGCTTGAATAAAAGGGTATGTTAAGCGACCATGTGAGAAACACAGACATAGAAATATTTCTGCGTTTCTCACATGGTCGAGCATGTTCAATTGATTTTTCTGCAAATAAAACATTGATGAATCCTACATCATGTAATAATACTTATCCCAATCAATATTTCTACAAACTACTTTGATCTATGAATTCTTTGCTTCTCAATTGTTTTTAAATACATTCTGTAAAAAAGTTTAAATGATAAGTAGGCAATCAATGTTCCAGTAAAAAGTGGTAAAAGAAAGAGTAAAACATAAAAACTTAAATATAAAATAATGCAACTGCCTATAAGAATCAGTAAAGTAGATATCGGATTACCGATTGTGGCGAGCAATGCATTTTTTAACAATGCCGACAAATTCAATTGATAATGGGATACCACCGAAAAGAAATTCATCGAAAATACAAATAGAAAAACTCCTATTATAATTAGCATATATAACAGAAAAGAATTTTTATCGATAAAATAATAATAGTCGGCAATCAATACTGTCCAAGCAGCTGTAATGATAAAACCACCGAACATACTTTTTTTATAATTTTCCTTATAATATTTCCAATATGATTTAAACAATGGGCTTATCGTACCTTGTATAACCCATTGTCTAATTGCAGCAAACATTGCAGTAGTTGCCGGAAAAAACAGGAATGGCATCATGAGCGCAGCAATAAATACGAATACAAAATATCCTTCTTGCTGCCCGGAAAAAAATATAAGTGTGGCGAATATTATTATCGGTAAATTAAATATTACCCAAAGCAAATTAATAATAGAGAACCTCATGACCCAATCACATAAGCTATAAAGGGATCCCATAAGACTAGTAGAATTCTCCAAATTATTCATCTCCCCCTTTTCCTATCGATTGGTGAATCTTCTCTGTTTCTGTCGGAGTGTTTATTAACTTATCTGCACTCAGATTACTTCAACTTTACGATTAATTGAAATAATCCTCTTCGTTTCATTCGATTCTAATGCCGCTAAAATAACCTCTAATGATTTCATGCCTTCTTCACCGTTAATAAGTGGTTCTGTATCATGAATTACCGAATTGACAAAATGATCAATAACATGTGTATTTGTTTGGCCATCTTCTTCATTTGTCTGAATCTTATCTAATTCATAGTTCACTATTTCACCGTTGCTGTACTGAACAACTAGTGAATACACTGGATCTTCTTCTAATCTTAAGGTTGCATTTTCACCATAAATCACTGTGGAATTATCTCCACCTGACGTATAAGCCCAACTGGCTGTTAACGTACCAATAACTCCATCCTCCGTTTTGACGATGCAAACAGCATTATCATCGACTTCAGTATTTTCTTTAGCATTTGTTTCTACAAATGCACCCACTTCCACAATATCACCTAATAAATATCGTATTAAATCCGATTTATGTACGCCTAAATCTCCTAACGCACCAATAAAGGCTTTCTCTTTATCAAAGAACCAACTTCCCCTTCCATCGATGCTCCAATTTTCTGGTCCTGGATGCCCGAAAGTAGTTTTAAAGCTATATATTTTCCCTACTTCTCCACTTTCAATCAATTTCTTTGCCTTTTGATGTGACGAGACAAAACGCTGATTATGTGCAATCATCATTTTTTTACCATTTTCTTCTGCTGCTTGAATCATTTTCTCTGCTTCCTCTTTAGATACTGCCATCGGCTTCTCACACAACACATGATATCCAGCATTTAAAGCGTCTATGGAAACTGGTGCATGTAAATTATTCGGGAGGCATACACTTACTGCATCAAGGCCTTCAATAGCAAGTAACGCTTTATAGTCTGTAAAAGCTTTTGCATTATATTTAGCAGCCATCTCCTCCGCACGCTCATAAACAATATCGCAAACAGCTACAATTTCCACATTGGGATTTGCCTCGTATTCAATCAAATGCCGTCTTCTCGCGATACTTCCGCAACCAATCACTCCAACTTTTAATGTCTTCATAGCGTTCATGTCCATTCCCCCAAATATCATAATTTTTTTCACCTATTACTCTTTTACTGCTCCACCAGCTAAGCCCGTTGTAACTTTCTCTTGAGAAAACAGGTATATAAGGAGCACCGGTATACTAGCAAGTGTCAACGCGGTCATTAAACCTGGTATATTAACAGAAAACTCTCCCTTAAAGTTTTGCAATCCAAGTGGGAGTGTCATTCTTTCTGACGTAGAAATTAATACAAGTGCAAAGACAAATTCATTCCATAAATGGATAAAGTTATAGATTAGCACCGTCATTAAAGCCGGGGTAACCATCGGTAAAATAACTCTTCCAAAAATACTAAAATGCGAAGCACCATCTAGCTCTGCTGCTTCTTCGAGTGACTTCGGAATTTCTGCCATAAACTGGGTCAATATGAAAACTGATATTGGCAGACTAAATGCTATATACGGACCTAATAATGCCCATAGGCTATCATATAATCCCATACTTTGTGTGAGCTTGAATATAGGGATCAATGTCGCATGAATAGGAAGCATCATTCCAGCAATGAAAAGTAAATATACGACACCTCTGAATTTAAATTTCATCCTACTTAAAGGATAACTGGCCATCGATGCAAACAACATAACAGCCAAAACAGATAGAACAGTTATCAGCACACTATTTGTAAAATATCTCGTTAACCCCATCTCAAAAACTAGTTGGACGTTTTCAAGGTTGAATGAGGTAAACAAGGAAAATGGTGCCTCATAAAATTGCGGCTGGCTTTTTAATGCCGTTGAAATCATGTATATGAATGGATAGCCTGTAAATAATAATAAGACTATAGCGAGGATATAGAGTAAACTGCGCTTAAGTATAGAAATCATAGATAATCACCTTTCTTTTTACGATAATGATCGAGTGACTGAATGATTACCACTACAACTAAGGCGAGCGCAAACATTATAAAAGCAACCGCGCTCCCATACCCCATGTTATAATTTACAAAGGCTTGTTTATACATGTATGTTCCAAGGATTTCTGTACCGTGATTTGGTCCCCCGCCGGTCATAATATAAAATAAATCAAATGATTTTAAAGATCCTACAATCGCTAATATAGACGATGTCACAATAGTAGGTGCAAGTAATGGCAAAGTAATTTTCATGAATTTTTGAAAATAATTCGCGCCATCAATTTCTGCTGCTTCATACATCTCTTCTGATATGCCAACAATTCCTGCTTTAAAAAGAATCATATAAAATGGAGAAAACTGCCACACAATTACCATCAGCACAGAAAATATAGCTATATTTTGTTCACTAAGCCATGCAATATTTTCAAAGCCTAATAGGTTTATCCCTTGATTTATTGCCCCATTAATTGGATCATACATTAATCTCCAAAGTATACCGACCGCAACCGTCGACATAAGAAAGGGAATAAAGTAAACACCATTAAATAATCGTATCCCCCTAATTGGCGCAAAAAGTAACAAAGCCATGACCAACCCTAGTGGTATTTGAATAAAAACCGAAGCGAATACTATCCAAATGTTATTTTTTAATGATACCCAAAAAATATCATCATTGAACATTGTGATGTAGTTATCTAGACCTATAAATACTTTATCGCTTACACCATCCCAATCAAAAAAACTATAATTTAATGTGGCTAATATAGGATAGATAACATACAAAGAGTAAACAATGAATGCCGGGGCAATAAAGAGACTAATCGTTATTGTCTTTCTCAATTTCTGCCTCGATATTTTACTTTTTGATTTTGTTTCCTTTGACTCCATTGAGTCTATTAAAGTAATATCTGTAGTCACGATTTTCCCTCCTTATACATAGGGTTGGAATGGTGGAAGGGCACTAGCGCATCCACCATTTATTGATGTTTAATCCAATAATTCCTTTGCTTTTTCTTCCATTTTCTTCGCTGCTTCTTCCGGTGTCATTTCAAGACCAAAGAGCGCTTGGGTTGTATCTTTATGCAATTCACCTAGTTCTGGTTCTAATGTTTGGTCGTACGGCATTTGGATATGCGTAGCGTTTTCTGCAATGTCATAAAATCTCTTTACTAATGGATCTTCTGGTTCAACCCCAGCAACAGCACTTAATGAACCCGTACGTTCTACATAATCATGAGCAACCTCTTTACTCGTTAGAAGCTTAATAAACTCTGTTGCTAGGTCAGGATGTTCACTCTCTGCATAAACCGAGAATACTGGGGATGCAGAGCCACCAACCTGGGTTTGAACACCTTTTCCACCCGGTATTGAAGGAAAGATAAAGAAATCAAGTTTCTCTTCAAAGTCTGGTGCTTCGTCTCTTACGCTATTTAACAACGAAATAGTCATATCCATCATGGCTGCTTGTCCAGAATATAATAATTGTCGACCTTGGCCTTCATCATATGGAACGCCATTAAAACCAGGGTTAAATGCATTGCTTTCTACTAATTTTTGAATATACTCTCCAGCCTGAACATATGCCGGGTCATCAAATCCTTGGCCTGTACGATTATGTGCATTATTAAACAATTCAGGACCACCAATACGAGCTGCAAAATTCATAAGATAATACGCACCTGGCCACTTCGTTTGGTTTGTTAATGCGATTGGAATGATATCATTTTCATTCAAGACATCGATGATTGTAAGCCATTCATCAAACGTTTCTGGAGGTACTAATCCATATTCGTCAAAAATCTCCTTATTATAAAATACAAGGTCGAGCGTTAATCCTATTGGAAGCCCATACACTTTACCATCATATGTGGAGTTATCTAACGTAAGCTGATTAAAATGACCTTCTTCAACGTCGGCAGTAATATCTAGCACATTACCGTTATCGGCAAAGTTCTTAAGCCACCCCCCGCCCCAGCTCTGGAATACATCGGGCACCTCTCCACCAGACATTGCAACAGAAAGCTTCTCCTTAAAGGTGTCATTTGGAATACGCGTTAATTTTACTTTCACACCTGGATTTTCTTCTTCAAACTGTGCTGCCACTTCTTCGAATATTTTTCCTCTTTCGCCTGGCTCAATATGCCAAAACTCAATTGTCTTATCACCAGCTGATTCTCCTTTCGTTTCAGAAGTACCCCCATCACATGCAACTAATAACAAAATTGAACTGACTACAAACAAAAAAAGTAATTTTTTCATTTTATTACCTCCCTTTTCTATTTTTAATATTTAATCATTAACTAGAGATTTTGTTTTCAAATAGTCTAGACTAATTTTGACACTTTCTAATGGCGTGCGTCTGCTTTGATCCTGCTCTATAACCCACCACTCAACATTTGACTTGCTCGCCTGTTTTAGCACGCCATCAAGGTCAACCCCACCAGTTCCAAGTTCTGCAAAAAACTGTTCACCATCAGTTGTCATGTCTTTTAAATGAACTAATGGTGTTCTGTTATGGTAGCGGTTTATCCATTCAACAGGATTCTCCCCTGCTTTTGTTAACCAATAAATATCAAATTCCGTTTGCACCCATTGCGGATTCGTTTCTTCAAGCAATAACTCAAGCGGAAATTTTCCATTTTCTAATTCAATTAATTCGAAATCATGATTGTGATACGAAAAATTGATTCCTTCGTTAAAGCATTGCTCTCCAACTCTATTTAAAATCGGAATTAAATTATAATAATCTTCTTTGGATCTTCTATCAGGCGGAAGAAACGGACAAACAATATTTTTGCTGCCAATAACATGCTGATAGTTAATTATTTTCGCCAACTCTGTTTCATCCTCTAATGTTGTAAGAGGCACGTGGCTAGAAGCTGCTTTTAAACCTAGATTATCTAGCTCTCTTTTCAATTCTTCAGCTGATAGTTCACCATATCCTGCGAACTCAATTCCTTCATATCCCATTTCAGCTACTTTTGATAGAGTTCCTAGAAAATCCTTCTGGCTTTCCTCTCTCAATGAATACATTTGTAAAGCAATTGGTTTATTCGTCATTTCTTCTCTCTCCTTTGTAAATAAATATTTTTTCCCTGAGTTTTCTTCTACCTTGTAATCTTTTAGACTTTAGAGACAGCGTTAATATTAACGGGATAGACCTAATACCTTTATTTATTAATTACACCAACCACTTTCTAGGCACTGGAGACCGACATTGGTGAACTTTTGAGATTATTTTTTCACCAATATATGTAATCGTTTACAATTTCATAATACTATTATTTCGATTTTTGTCAACAGAATTATCTAAATATTCTATTTGATTTATAGATTTCTGAATTATATAGACCGTTTTCGTTTTGATTTCCATAGCAAAATAGAAACAGAGACAGGCTTTATGATTTAAGCCTGTCTCTGTTTCATTTGTATTTTTTGCCAGATAAATAGAAAGAAGGAAGCAAGAGAACCGTCCCTTAAACAAAAATATCTAAAATAAGCACAAAGATAAAGGTTGCAAAGGATAGAATTGTTTCTAGTGCTGTCCAAGTCTTAAATGTTTCTTTAACCGACAAGCCTAGATATTCTTTCACCATCCAGAAACCAGCATCATTAACATGTGAGAACATTAATGAACCGGCTCCAGTAGCAATAACTAGCAACTCTAAATTAACACCAGTCATTCCTGCAATAATTGGCGAAACAATACCAGCAGCTGTCGTTAAAGCAACAGTTGCGGAACCGGTTGCAATTCGGATTAAACCTGCAATGGCAAAGGCCATAATGATAGGAGATAGGTTTAGATCTTGTGACATACTCCCAATGACATCGCCGATACCGCTATCAATTAATACTTGTTTGAATCCGCCGCCAGCTCCAATGATTAAAATAATGGATGCAACCGGAAGTATACATTCATCGACGAATTTTTGAATGATATTTTTATCCATGCCAGTCCGGAAGCCAAGCAGCCAAAAAGCTACGAAAACAGAAATAAGCATGGCAATTATTGGACTACCGATAAATTCAAGAAAACTAATGACACCTTCACTAGCTGGAATATAAGGTGCAAACGTACCGAATAACATTAAGATAACTGGCAGTAAAACAGATAAGAAAGAAACACCAACACTTGGCATTTGTTTATCGTCTCTTTCTTCTACTTTAACTAGTGTTGGTTCGCCTTGCGGAACTATTCTTTTAGAAATCCAGTTTCCAAAAAGTGGTCCACCAATAAGTCCAGCAGGAATGGCGATAATTATAGAATATAAAAGAACTGTACCTAAATTCGCCCCATAAATTCCAATTGCTGCAACTGCTCCTGGATGTGGAGGAACAATTCCATGAACAATAGAAAGTCCGGCAATGGCTGGTAAACCGATACGTAGAATATTTTGCCTTGACGCCTTTGCTATAGAAATAACAAGCGGTAATAGAATTAAAATACCAACTTCAAAGAAAACTGGTATACCAATAATAAATCCAGAGATAAACATTGCCCACGGTAATCTCTTCTCACCAAATACTTTGATAAAATAGTTAGCGATTACAAGTCCGGCACCTGATTCAGCTAACATTTTCCCAAGAATTGTACCAAGTGCGATTATACCGATTAAATGACCAAGAGTATCGCCAACGCCAGTTTCATAGGCGCCTACAATTTCGTCCCATCCCATACCGGAGAAAATCGCTAAGAATAAACTTGCTACTAGTAAACTAATAAAGGCATGCCATTTAAAATAAGAAACACCAATGATGACAATGACAATTGCTAGTAGTGTAATTACTAATAAATAGATATCCATAAACGTAACTCCCCTTAATTAAAACTATTTTAAACTAACTCCCTAGTAATTATATGGAAAAATATTCCATAAGTAAACCTTTTCAAGTTAGGGAATATTGAAACAAAAACATTAAATAAGTGCACCCACTTCGCAGCACTTCCAACCTACCCCACCTCTCCAAACCACCCATACTCCTTCTCAAACACCAACTGAACCGTCCCAGTCAGCCCATTCCGATGCTTCGATATAATAACCTCCATCCGATTCTTCTGCTTAGGATTATTTTCATAGTAATCCGCACGATGTAGAAAGAAAATGACGTCCGCATCCTGTTCAATATTGCCCGACTCGTGTAGATTAGACATAAGTGGGCGCTTATTCTGCCGTGACTCAACATTTCTTGATAGCTGAGAGATTAATAGAATTGGTATATTCAATTCAATCGCAAGCATCTTCAGCTCACGTGTTATTTCCCCTACTTCGAGGTCTCGTCGATCTCGCTGTTTTGCTGGCGTGATTAATTGCAGATAATCAATGATGACAAGGTGATTGCCATCTGGGGCATCATGGATCCTTTTACGGATAGCTGCTCGTATTTCAAGTATCGTTCGCTTCTTGTCATAGACATCAAGATTCCAATTGGATATTACACCAATCGCCCTGACTGCCCGCTGGTAATCTTCCTCGGTAAATGCGGTTGTTCGCCACTTCCTGCAATTGATTGCACCTTCAGCAGATAGCATCCGCTGCAATAATTGTTTTGTTCCCATCTCCAGACTAAAAACCTGAGCCGATCCACCTTGCTTGCAATGCCCTGCTGCTAGATTAAGTGCAAATGCCGTCTTGCCAACGGATGGTCTAGCTGCAACAACCAGCAGATCTCCGCGCTGCAGGCCACCAGTCATATTATCCAGTTCCTCATATGACGTGATGCATCCCTGCTGCACATGCGCTCGCCCATTTGCTCCACGTTTATAATGGATAAGTCCAAAACTCACAAGTATTTCCCGCGCCTCAGATATACGCTGTTTTGATAGCCCTCCGTATTGTTGGACTAAAGCATTCGGGGCATTAAATCGACGTTTCCATCCAACCATATTGTTAATCAACATTAAAGTGTGCCATAAGAGAATTGCTTTTGACGGTAGTTCATTGAATGCTAAGTAATCTTTGAATGCATTTAATTGTTTGATGTAGTTCATCTTGAAAATCCCCTTTCTTTTTTTGTAGCAATGTTTTTCTTAGCTCCGCTTCGATTGTTCCTCAATCCAAGTATCAACTACTTCCTGTGAAAAGAGAATCTTACTGCGAAGGCGAAAATGTGGAATCTCGTTCGATCGTGCCATTTTATAAACAGTGTCCAGATGCACTCCGAGATACGACGCCATTTCCTTCACCGTCATCGTCTTTCTTTCCATATAAAAAACACCTCCTTTTTGTTCTTTCATATCTATAATCGAAATGAAAGTGTAAAAGGGGGTGTTTTGGGTTGGATTATTTTTAATTATTTTTAATGGTATTAAATTCTTCAAGTACCAATGCATCATCAAGTGGAAATCTTAAATCGGCTTGAATTCACTCTATTGCCTCACTATTAACCATCCACTCCATTCACAATATAATGATATAGCTTACTATCAATCGGCTGTTCCATCACCATATTCATATGTACAACTGGAATTTCCTTACCTTTTTTATCCTTCATCTTATCTTGTTCAACAGTCTGTTTATCAGGAATTGCTTCTCCTAAATAATAAAAACCACTACCTTCATCATCATCCTTTTTCATAAAGATGTGAATATCACTGTTGTTTTCTTCTGCATTAATTATTTTCTCAACCTCTCCTGACTCCAAGGTTCTGTTACTTCTCGTATACCATTTAAGAATTTCTGGACTGATAAATTCATCGCCATAGTCTACACTTGCTTCTACCTCATCATTTTTATGATAGGTAACAAATATAGGGCATGTTTGGTGTTTTGGCTTGTAGCCGTACATCGTTGAACTTTCGTCATTATGCCAGTTCAACAGCTTACAAGCATCTTTTCTGGAATACTTCTCATAAAGTGTTAGTGGCTTATTCGATTGATAGGCTTTGCTCTTTTTCATTGCACTTTGTAGGACATCATTCACTAAATGCTTGAAGTAGGGATTTGAATTTAGATTTTCTCGTATTTCATCATTAAACGAGACGTGCTTATTATCGTCAAGCCAGATTACACTTGGCTTGCCTCCATATTTTCCCTGATCCGCTTGCGTAAAAAATGATAAATCGAGAACACGATGTACCGAGTTTAATGTAGCATCATCTACTAGACAACCCGATTTCTTTAATTCCTCGAGATAATCCGCATAATTCACTTTTTCATTTTGTAATAACAAATTTAGTAAAATGATTTCATGTTTTCTTTTTCCATCTAATATTTCTAATGAAAGCATTGTTAGCACACTATTTTCGTATACATTCAATGTAGGAATTTCTTCTTTCATTTTTAACAAAAATTGATAATAGTTCTTATATTTATCTGCAATAACAACTGGATCAATAGAATGATTCTTTACAAAGTCATAAAAATATGGAATCTTACCAATTCTATTTTTCAATTCAACATACGCATCTTTTAAAATCTTCATTGCTGTTAAATTACTATTATTGATAGATTTAAAGATTTGTTTTTTAGCAATTTCCTCAAAGTTTACTGTTGAAACTCCTTTTATATAGCTAGTTTCTGTGGTGTGTCTGCGGATATTATCTTTGTTCTGTGACTTATCACCTGATAATGCTACCGGAATTAAATAGTTGTTTTTATAGTTACCAATAAAATCAATAATCGTAACAAAATCTTTTGTATCATGCTTACGGAGTCCCCGTCCTAGTTGTTGAATAAAAATGATACTTGATTGTGTCTGTCTTAACATAACAACTTGATTTATGCTTGGGATATCTATTCCTTCATTGAAAATATCCACTGTTAAAATGTAATCGATCGCGCCATTTTCTAGTCTATCTACTTGATGTATTCTCTCTTCCTGTGAATGATCACCAGTTAATGCAACGGTACGGAGGCCTCTTTCATTTAACGCTGCAGATAGTTTTATCGCTTCTTCCTTTCTACTACAGAACATCAATCCTCGTACACTACCACCCGAAAATCCGTAGTAATTAATCTTATCGATGATATGGCTAACACGTTCTTCCGTAACTAGGTTTGACAAAATAGTTGCATCGTCAATAATCTCCCCATCATATTCCAAATCTGTCACACCAAAATAATGGAAAGGACAAAGCATATCCTCCTCCAACGCTTCTTGCAAACGAATCTCATAAGCAATATGATAATCAAATAGCTCATAAATATTAAAATCATCTGTACGTTCTGGAGTAGCGGTCATCCCCATTAAAAATTTGGGCTTGAAGTAATTAATTACATTAAGATATGATTTGGCACCAGCTTTATGGACCTCATCAATAAGAATATAATCGAATTCCTGTGGATCGAACTGACTTAGCGTCTCTTGCTTAGAGATCGTTTGTATTGTAGCAAATAAATACCTAGCATTGGTTTGCTTGTTAGAGCCTGATAAAACTCCGAAATCTTTCGTTTGACCTCCCATTATTCGTTGGAAGTCTGACTTTGCTTTATTAAGTATTTGCTCACGATGAACAATAAATAGCATTTTCTTAGGAGCAAATCTCCTTACGTCAAATGCTGAAAGATACGTTTTTCCTGTTCCAGTCGCTGAAATAACCAACCCTTTATCGTGACCAGCATCTCGAACGGCTTGAATTTGTTTTAGTGCTGCTTGCTGCATTTTATTTGGCTTAATTTGTAGTGCTTCCTCGAGAGGATTAGCATTATATTGTGCAGGTAATTCTATTACCTTTTCTGTTTTATTAAATTCTCCAGGCGTATATGTACTTTCATATTTGGAAATCCACGCGTCGGTTAACGGTTGTGCTTCTTTCCAAACCTCTTCAAATTGACTATTAAAATGATGAATTACCTCACCATCTTCATGAGAAGTAAGTTTTACATTCCATTCATGATTTACCTTCAGTGCATGTGCAGTTAAATTTGAACTTCCAACAATCAAAGAGTAATAGTCTTCATGACCAAATATATAACCCTTTGAATGAAATCCTTCTATATCCGTCAATCTCACTTCGACATTCGTAATCTTCAATAATTCTTTAAACACTTTAGGCTGATTAAAATTTAGAAAGGTAGACGTTAAGATACGTCCATTTATTCCTTTTCTTTTGAGATCTAGTAAATATGATTTAAGTGTTGCGAGTCCGCTTTCTGTAATAAAAGCAACAGAGAAGATAAAAGAGTTACAGCTCTCTAGTTCTTCGAGTATTGAGGTTAGAACGTTTTCATTTTGTCTAGGATTATTTACTAAAAGCTTAGGTGTGTACCTGCTTGATTTAGCATGCTTTTTATCAATAAATCCTTTATGTAACGATGTCTTTAAATTTTGTATAAAATCCTCCATAATAACCACCATTCATTACTATCTTAATAGGATAATTTTACTACTTTATCTACTTAACCGCAAATACATTTTAAAATATTCAAAAAGCTATTCATGATTTATGAATAGCTTTGAAAATTATTATAAGGAATATTCATTTGCTAACTTCTCAATAGCTGGTACGTCTGCAGGCGCCCAATCCAAGTATTCAAGTTCATTTGGCGCTAACCATCTTATTTCTGCATGCTCTGTTAATACAGGTTCACCCTCAATAAGTTTACATATATATGTAGTTAAATGGACAATACCAAAGTCATATTCATAAACCGTATGGTCGACCTTTTCACCAATTTCTATTTTACAATGCATTTCTTCATCTATTTCTCTCTTTAATGCTTCTTGCGGTGTTTCGCCTGTTTCAATTTTTCCACCAGGAAATTCCCATTTGTATGGTAACGATTTATCTGGACCTCTTTGGGCACATAGTATTTTTCCATTTTTAATGATTACCGCCCCTACAACATGTATATATTTCTTCATTTGTATCCTCCTTGTGATAAAATTAGCTTTTACTTTTTAGTATTATTAATACTATTATAGATGAGCCCTACTTTAGTGCAATTATATCACTGTTCTCTTCTACCCGCTCTTTCATGACTAGTCACATAAACCATTCCCGGAAGCAATACAACCGCAACAACAACCAGCACAATCACCATCGTGTCCATATTCCCATCATTCATTCCAGTTGCAAATGCCAGACCATAAATGCTGGATGCCAGGATATTCCCTATAAACCTTGATGTCATCAGGAGGCCCGAAGCAATTCCGCTTTCCGATGCATGGATGAAAGAATACAACAGGTTTTGTAATCCAATATTTTGGACACCGTTGCTGATTCCAAAAATAGCTAACACGACTGCAACCCAATATAACGGAGAATCATATTGAATCGTAAATAACAGGGAAACGCCAATTAACCCTGTAAGCCCACTGAATAGTAAAGGAATTCGGAATCCTGCTTTTTCCATCCATCTTGTAGCAATAGGTGTTGTTACCATAGCAAAGATGGATAAGGAAAGCATGGTAAGACCAGCAGAATCTGAACCTACCCCAATTATACTTTGCAGATACGTAGGCAGACTCAATAAGATAGCAAAGAAAATCACTGTTGATAAAATATATTGAGCATAAATCACAGTGATATTCGAATTTTTCTGGAAGAAGTTCACATTAATAAATGGATCTTCTTTCTTCTTTTCAAATACAAGAAACAGGACAGTAAGCACAA
Organism: Oceanobacillus chungangensis; assembly: GCF_003369565.1. Lineage (GTDB taxonomy): Bacteria > Bacillota > Bacilli > Bacillales > Amphibacillaceae > Oceanobacillus > Oceanobacillus chungangensis. The sequence goes on from NZ_PIOD01000016.1 coordinate 148,856, forward strand.
TAGCAAGAAGGAATGTGCCAATTTGCAGACCATCTTCAAGTGATAGTAAAAACACCATCCAGTACGTGATGAGTAAGCTGAATAAAATAATGCCGCCGACATCCAATTTGTATTTTTTCGCAGTATTTTTCTCATCCTTTGGTATAAATAAAATAGCTAAGACAATACCAACTGCGAGAACTGGCAGATTAACATAAAAGATCACTGGCCAACCGCCAAACTGGATCAATAAACCACTAATCGTTGGCCCAAATGCAGCAGATGTTGTTGCGAACACAGACAATGTGCCAATAACCCGGTTTTGTTTGTTTTGGATCGTATTTCGGATAATCCCTATTCCGGCTGGTAAAAGTGCGGATGTTCCAATCGCCTGGATGCCACGCATCGCAAGCAATACAGGCATATTCGGAGATAATGGTGCCAGAATGGATGATATGACAACCAAAGTCATTCCAATTAAATAAATGTTTTTCCGGCCATAGGTATCGCTTAATTTACCTATCAGCGGTGTAAAAATTGCACTAATAATGAAATAAGATGCGATAAGCCAGGAAATATCCGTTGTATTCAGTTGAAATTCCTTCTGTATCGATGGTAAAGCAACTGTGATCATCGTTGTATTTAATGGGTTCAATATAACGCCTAGTGCAATGGCCAATATAATCCATTTATCTTGTTTATTATTTCCATTGATCATTCTGTTTTCTCCTCAATTCATTTACTCGGTGATTATGTACTTCCCATCATTTTAACACAACGGGCAATCAACATCTTATGCTTGCGTTTTGTTCGTAGTGACGCATTCAATTGAAGATAATCACCATATACTTCCACTATAAGTTCAATAACCCCCGTCAATAGAACCAGGTCTAATTCACCATAATATTTTAAATATTATTAATACTAGCATCATACTTCCTTAACATTTGAAGATTATCATTATAATAGAAATACTGATTTACATTTTAGGAGGAAATTGTTAATGGACAAGAAAAAGCTAGTCATCCCAGTTTTAAGCGCAGCACTATTATTCCCATCTGCAGTAAACGTATTTGCACAGCCAAATAAACCGCTAGAAGTTGAAAAGGTTGAATTTGTTGGTATGGAGGCGCCTAAAACACAAGAAGAAAAATCAACCATGTATACACACGCTAAAGCTCTTGTTACATTATCAGATGGAACCGAAAAAACGGTTGAATTAGACTATCATTCTTTAGCTAAACCTGGTGAAGTCATTAATGGAAAAATTGTTGGAGGTGCCGTAGATGTCAATGGTAATCCAATTAGACATGCTGATGGCAGTCCAATTTATTCTACTGCTCCAGATATGAATTCCCTTTTGAGTGTAAACGGAAAGAGTGGAAAATTATTTTTGATTAACCATTTTGAAAGCATGCCAAAAAATGAAATTGGTGAAATGCCAAAGGCCGTTTACTTAAATACAGTCACACAAGATAAGAAAACAGGCGAATTGAAGATTACAGATATTGCAGCCGTTGATTTTTCTCGCGATGGTGGTGTTTGGACACCTTGTGCGGGTGTACTATCCCCATGGAATACCCATTTAGGAAGTGAAGAATACGAACCAGATGCACGTGCACATGAAAAGAATCCGAAAAATTCTAAAGTGACTCAGTTTGCACGTAACTATTACCAAGATGCAAATGCTGTAGGAAACCCATACCTTTACGGACACACTACTGAAATTACAGTTTCCCCGAATGGTAAGGCTGATGCCGTGAAGCATTATAGCATGGGGCGTTTATCCTTTGAAAATGTTGCGGTTGCTCCAGATAATCGCACAGTATTTTACGGTGATGATGGTGGATATGTTATGCCATTCATGTATATCGCTGACAAAGCTGGTGATTTATCAGCTGGTACCTTATATGCTGCTAAATTTAATCAAACCAGTGCCGAAAATGGAGGCGCCGGCGAATTAGAATGGATTGAATTAGGATCTGCAACGGATGAAGAAGTGAAGGATCTTGCCGAAAATCTAACCTTCAGCGACATTTTTGAAACAACAGACGATTACGCTTATGCAGAGGCAAACGGATTCTCTCATATTAAAACAACAAATGGCGAGGAATACCTAAAAGTGAAACCTGGTATGGAAAAAGCAGCGGCATTCCTGGAATCCCGTCGTTATGGTGCCATGCTTGGTGCAACGTCTGAGTTTAATAAAATGGAAACTCTAACGTTCAACAAAGCTGATAACAAGATTTATATGGCAATGTCTTATATAGAGGGCGGAATGTTAGAAAATCCAAATGATCCTGTAGATGATATTCACTTACCTAAATTGAGCGCGGGGACAATTTACCAAATGAATATTGCAGATAACCAAAAGGATAGTAATGGCAACACGATTAATAGTGATTATGTTGTTACCGACATGCAAGGGATGCTGAACGGTGAAGATCTCTCTGTTCCTGATGCTGACGGAAATACAGCACATCCTGATAAGATAGCTAATCCGGACAATATTGTATTCGATGAGGAATTAAGAACACTATTTATCGCAGAAGATAGCGGCATGCATACGAATAACTTTGGCTGGGCTTATAATATCGATACGAAACAATTGGATCGAATTATTTCCGCTCCAGATGGCGGTGAAGTAACCGGACTGCAAGCCATAAACGATTTAAATGGGGAAAATTACCTTATGATTAGTTCCCAAAATCCTGGAAACATTGGCTATATTGATCTGCCAAATGTTGGTGAGAAAATAAAACCTGGTAAGAACAAATAACTATTTTTTTCATATGTAAGTACGAATTGACGTAAAGGATTGTACTGCACCTCAGAAGTTAGAGTAACAAATCTAACTTTTGAGGTGTTTATTTATGGCCAAATAAAGTTATAAATTAAGAGAAATTCGGTGCTGGAAGAATTGCTGATATTTGGAATGTAATACTGAATTTGACTATCAAAAAAAGGAAAATAAGCAGTTGGACATTCTAATCATTCTTTCTCGAGTAAACAACTTACTATTTATAATACAGTTCACCACTCCTTTCCAGTCATACAACGTTCTTCTATCTATCCAATGTAGACCAATCTGCTAAAGATAACCGACCAACAATATCATAACCATTTCCTACCCCTTTAGGCTTTACAATAACTGTCCCCATATAAGGTATTTGCCCTAGGCCTACTCCTTCGGGGAAACCGTGAGCAACTATAACCTTATTCCTACCCTCTCCTGGGGGTTGTTCTAAAATAGAATCAAGGTGATTCAAAGTTGCTTGTTTATCACTACTAGGTATATTACCACTCAACCTGTCTATCTCAGCCCAAAATGGATTAACTTGAACATTGCCATTTCCAAATGCTAACTGCGCTGTTTCAATGGTCCTGCAAAAAGGACTTACAGAAACAGGGTATTCAATCGGAATTTGTAAGTATCGAATGATTTCCCCATAGTAAGTAGCCTGCCTCCGTCCATAATCAGAAAGATTTCTTTGGGTTAGACAGTCTTGAAAGTTTAAATAGGGTGAATCACTTCCAACATTTGCTTCCCCGTGCCTTGAATAGAATATAAACCCACCTTTTTTAAGTGAATTAAGTAATGATCCGTTCAACTCAACCTTCCCCTCTCATGTAAACATCTAACAATACTGCTAATGTATGTATGTTATTTACTAACTGTTAAAAGCATTATTTTATCGCACTGTAACGGATTTTCTAGCTCAGAAATGCTATAATCCCATTGGTTATCGAGGCTACATGTAGAGGCATTTTTTCAATATGCAATGATAGCTAAGACTGGATAGATTACACATTGTTTTGAATTGGTTAAAGTATTAAAGTGATAGGGTAAGTATCTTTCTAATATAAAGTATTAAAAAGAACCATCCAAATCGTTGTCTCATCAACGTTTAGATGGTCCTTTTCATAAGTATGTTAATAGATAAAGAGAAAAATCCTGTCCCTATTTTTTCAACAACTGCTTCGCCAACTGCCGATCTTCCTTATCCTTAGTCTTATCTGCAATATCCTTAATAGCTCTCTGCATAGCAGGCTCCTGCGCAAACGACGGCGACCACTCTGTTAGTACACTTAGCGCATGATACTGTAATCCACCATTTTCCGATTTAAGTGCAGCTTCAATCAATGAAACTCCCACTCCCTCATGCTCGTATAAATCCTGAACAATACATTGCAGACAATCCTGTTCATCCTCTGAAAGACTTGTTAACGATAAATGTGTTTCTGCAAATGCACATAGCTTCTGAATATGCTGACGATCATTCGTCTCCATAACCGCAGAATACAGTGCAATGTTTGTCGGATATTTCTCCAGCAAATCGAATAAATTCTGTATGATGTCTAACTGATAAAATTGAGCAATTTCAAGTGCTTTAATATTGCCATCCTGCTTCAGTGCATCCATCGCAAGCTGCGGCCATTTAGGGTCATTTATAAAGGCTTGAATTGCTTCCTGAATCGCAGTGCGTTCATGTTCTTTCCATTGCTCATTAAACCGCTCTTCCCAAATTTCTTCTTCGTCATTGATAAATTCACTTATTTTCATAAGGGCATAGAAATCTTCAAGTGTGGGTTTACAGTGCGTATGAGCATGGTATACGAAGCGTGAAAGAACTGCACCTGCATCCGAATACTCTTCGATGCCCTCGGGAGCATTCTCACTTAGCAGCGCTTCGATGATACGACTCGCTCCATCATACAGCTCTTTTGAAATCGTTTTTTCGTATAGCGCTACGTCGAGCTCTCCATTTACGGCACATGTATAGGCTAAATATTCATTCATAATTGTATTACTGCATCCTTCTGTCAGTAACCAATGCTTTATTTCCGGTGTCGGTGCTTCCAGTTGTTCAACAGCAGCTATTTTCCCCCAGCCATGAAGTGCTTGCGCAAGTCGCCAAATTTCGTTGTTTGCTTGAGTTGTGCCGTTTTTCAATGCAAAGATAACATAAGCTGTAAATTCTTCATGCATCCCCAATGTGAATAATAATTCTTTATATTTTTCGCAATCCGTACAACCAAGTACAGTTATAGCAAATTTTACAACCTCTCGATGTGCTGCATGCTCTAGCAGCCATAATGCTTCTTGCTGTACAAGGGATTCATCCAGCCCAGCTTGTGAGAATCGTTCAATAAATTCATCACGGTAGCTGACGATATTATCAGACATGATTTTTTCGTATGTGCGTTTCCTAGTATTTGTCGCAGGATCATTGATTTGTTCTTCAAAAAGCTTCAGCAGCTTTTTCGCATAGAATGGAAAAGGTGTGTCATCTGTAAAACTATCAGATAAACCTGCAGCCATCCGTGGGTGATTTTCATCATATAAAAATTCCTCATCTGGTAAGCGATCATCTACTATTTTATTATGTGTTTCCATTTGCTTCCTGATAAAGGGAACAATCTTTTCTTTATGCTCCCATGGAATTATTTCCAGCTTGAATGATTCCTCCAAAATCGTTTCATTACCGACTTTTACAATACAATTTACTTGTTTATAACCGCCAATTTTAACGGAGATTTTACGCTTGGTGCCATCCTCCAGCTCAAGCATCCCCGATAACTTTGAATACGGTATAAGATGTGAAAGTATATATTTTCGTTTATTCCGATCAACTGTTATCCCATCAATGATAAGTTGCTCTTCTTTTATCTTGTTTACGATTTCAATACGATGCCCTTTATAATCAATCTCCCACGTTCTATCTACTTCCTTTTCTACATCTTTCATCACATTGCGCATTTCACGTTTAAATTCATCTTTAAAACCCATGAGGTCCTCCTAAAAGTATCGATGGAATACAGTATTTCTTCTTCTTATTATCGTTTCTGATTCCTTCTGTGAATTGGTATTTTTTTAAAAATTTATAATTTCAATATATAATAATACAATATATTTCCAGGAAGTATAGCCTTTATTGGAAAAAATAAGTTAATTATCTACTCTTTGCGAACTCATTAACTTTACATGCAAAAAAAGGCGCTGAGAAACTCAGCGCCCAACAATATCCTTAACTATTTACGACTTAACTTATATACTCTTGCTTCATATGGCTTTAACGTAAATTCGCTAACACTTTCCATTAAATCTACCTCATAATTGGAGAGGCATAGCTCATACGAAAGACTCTTAAGATTTGATGGCATGCTGAACGTTGCTTCTTCAGCAAAAAGGTTCGTGATTACTAGCATCATGTCATCATCCTGTGTCCTTGTATAGGCATAGATCTTTTCATGTTTAGGCAAAATTAAACTATAATGCCCATAAACCATTACATTGTGTTGCTTTCTTAGCTTAATCAGCTTTTTATAGTAAGTATAAACGGAATCTGGGTCTTGCAATGCATCTGCTACATTAATATTCTTGTAATTTGGATTCGTTTTTATCCATGGTGTTCCTGTTGTGAATCCTGCATTTTTCCCGTTATTCCACTGCATTGGAGTTCTCGAATTATCCCGTCCATTTTTCCAGATAATCTCCATGATTTCCTGATGCGTTTTGCCAGCTTCTGTTTCATTTTGATATAGATTTTTTGATGATACATCTCGATAATCATCAATTGAATCGAATTGAACATTCGTCATGCCTATTTCCTGTCCTTGATAAATAAAAGGAGTACCCTGCATTAGGAAGTACATCGTCGTTAAGCATTTTGCAGATTCAACTCTATATTTATCATCATCTGCCCAAGACGAAACAGAACGGGGTTGGTCATGATTTTCAAGGAATAGGGCATTCCAGCCAACGCCATCAAGCCCGTTTTGCCATTTTGTCAGCGTTTCTTTTAATGAATGAATATCGAGGCCACCTGTGCTGCTTTTACCCCAAAGATCAAGATGCTCGAATTGGAAGACCATATTAAATTTCCCTTTTTCTTCGCCTACCCATTCATCTGCTTCTTTTACACTTACACCATTCGCTTCCCCAACGGTCATAATATCGTATTTATCAAATGTTTCCTTTTTCAGTTCTTCCAAAAATTCTTGAATACCATCCTGATTCATATGTCCATCAAAGGATGACACATACTTTAGTTTTTTCGGATTTGGTAAGTCTGGTAAATTAGGAGCCTTTTTAATATGGGAGATTGCATCGACACGGAAGCCATCAATCCCTTTATCCAGCCACCAATTAACCATTTCATATAAATCCTTGCGTACAAGTGGGTTCTCCCAATTTAAATCTGGCTGCTTTCTTGAGAAGACATGCAGAAAGTATTCATCTGTTTTCTCGTCATATTCCCAGGCAGATCCGCCGAAGATGGATTCCCAGTTATTCGGTTCCTTCCCGTTCTTTCCTGGACGCCAAATATAGTAATCACGATATGGATTATTTTTAGAGGATTTCGACTCAATGAACCATGGATGCTCATCAGACGTATGGTTAATCACAAGGTCCATAATCAGCTTCATCCCACGGGCATGTGTTTCCTCTAATAACTCATTAAAGTCATCCATTGTCCCAAATTCGCTCATAATGTCTTTATAGTCGCTAATATCATATCCATTATCATCATTTGGTGATTTATAGATAGGACTAATCCATATTACATCGATGCCAAGCTCTTTTATATAATCCAGCTTGGAAATGATGCCTTGAATATCTCCAATCCCATCTCCGTTCGAATCCATAAAGCTTCGTGGATAAACTTGATATGCTACCGCTTCTTTCCACCATTTTCTTTCCATTTATTTTCCTCCTTGACAGACAAGGCCAATCTATAAAACTTTTTCATCTAAACAAAGTCTGGCCAAGCAATGAAATATTTCACTCGCCGTTTAGAGGAAGCGTTGACTTTCTTTCCACAATAATCGTTGGAATAATAATACGCCTCTTAAACTGGGATGGATCTTTTATTTCTTCAATAAGACATCTTGCTGATTCATAACCTAATTGGAAGATTTGGGCTATCAATAGATGTCAAGATTGGGTCAGAATAATTCGTTAGCTGCGTGTTATTAAAGCTAATGATACTAACATCGCCCGGTACACATTTATCTTTATTGACTGGCACTTGTTTCTTTAATTATGGAAACAGAAAGTGCACCAATGACAAGCAGAATACCTGAAATTAAAATCATAGCTGGCATCGACGATCCTATTGCAGGGAATAGGATAAAGCTTAAACAAGATGCAATGATTTGCGGTAAACAGATACTGCCATTAAATAGTCCAAGATACGTTCCCAATTTTTCGCCTGATAAGGCATTAGTAAGAATCGTAAATGGAAATGTCATCATCGCCGCCCAAGCTATCCCAATCAGAGCAAATGAAACAATTAGTAGCCATTGATTATGAATAAAGAATACGGAACTAAACCCGATACCACCAAGAACTAGACTAAGGGCATATGCAGGTTTGCGCTTGTCGCTCTGTACTCGGGTCAAAACAAGTGACCACAATACGGCTCCAATTGCCTGGACAGCTGACAGCATACCAAACCAGTTACCAGCACTCTGGTAAGCAGCTGTCGTTGGATCAGACGTATTCCAAACATTTGCGGAAATTGCTCCTGTACCATATGTCCATAAATACTGGAAGCCCATCCAGCAGAAGAATTGCACATTCGTAATCGTCCAAAATACTTTGGGAGCTTTACGAAGCAATTGCAGCATGCCTACTTTCTCTTTATTAGACTCTTCTGTAATGCCGTGATATGCAGCATATTCTGCTGGTGAATATTCTTTAACCTTAAATATTGTAAACAGGCTGCAGATTATCAGGATGATTGCCCCTGCATAAAAGGAAATGACAACAGACGGCGGTACAACCCCTTTTGGCGCACTGTTAGCCACACCCATTATAGTTAGGATAAAAGGGAAAATACTAGCTAATACTGCACCACTATTTGAGAGAAAACTTTGAATCGAATAGGCAAACCCTTTTTGTTTTTCGTTAACCATGTCACCAACCATCATTTTGAAAGGCTGCATTGCAACATTTGATGACAAGTCCATAAACAGAATCGCAACTGCACCAAAGGTTAGTGCCAGCACTGAACCAAAACCAAAGCCAAAACTACCGGCATTTGGGAGCAGGAACATGACAATTACTGCCACAATAGTTCCCACAATGAGATATGGAATACGACGACCTAGTTTTGGAATCCATGTACGATCAGATAAATACCCGACAATTGGCTGGACAACTAAACCTGCCAGTGGTGGCAGAATAAAGAAGAAGCCTAATTGCGTCGGATCGGCTCCAAGCGTCTGGAAGATACGCCCCATATTTGAACTTTGCAATGAGAATGCCATTTGTACACCTAAAAACCCAAAACTAATCATCCATATCGTACTAATTGGTAAATTAGGTAGTGATTGCTTAGGTGCTTTTTCATGATTGTCTATCGATTTTGCTTCAAGCATTACGTTTACCCTCCTGTGACCTATAAATTTTTTAGATAAATTGCTACCGCCAATACTTATTGGCGATAATCGCAGCTGACTTATGCAAGAAGAAAGAAAGCGTTATCTTTTCTACCTGCAGTTAAATAACTTTTAAACAATAATGCATCCTTTTTAATCCCTCAATAATTCGTGAGATTGTGCAATCGTTTGCATTAAAACCGAGATTTATGCCTAAAAGGCTTAAGGGGCTATGTACTAACAAAATTAAATATTAGAACATTAAGTATTATATATCAATTTACAAATTTGCGCAATCGTTTGCATAAACTTCTATAAGAACATGAATATAATTGCATACCTTGAGATTACCAGTGTAAAAGAGTTTTCCATATTTAGACAGCCCTAAAAATAATTCAATTCGATAAAAATTACGCTGATTACTCCGACCAAAAAATTAACTCTGAGGAAATTGAATGGGGAGGACTGACGCTATTTCCCTATCTCCAAGCTTAAATCCATTATCTCCATTACTAAATTCCTCTATTAATATAAGAGTCTATGCCAATTCTACCGTTTTTCGTATTATTGAAGGATAACCAAATTGGAATAACGAATGTATAGTCAAACAGTTACGTAAGAAAGGAGCTATTTTTGATACTAATCAATTTTCATGTATACCATTCTAAAGGAGGAAATCGATGAGAAAATTTATTAATCGTCCGATTGCCATATTATTCATTATGTTTTTCATCGTAGGAACAGTTCCATCAACGGGTTATGCAAAAAAATTAGAAACGGATTATGACAAATTTGAATTAGTAGCAACAGCAGACGGTGGAATGGTTTCTACATCACATGGATTGGCTACCCAAATAGGGGCAGAGGTGCTTAGAAAAGGTGGGAATGCGATTGATGCAGCAATCGCTGTTCAATATGCATTGACCGTTGTTGAACCAATGATGTCCGGGATTGGCGGAGGTGGATTCATGATGGTATACGACGGAGAAACAGAGGAAATAACCATTGTGAACAGTCGTGAGCGAGCTCCCGCTGGCGCTACATCAGATATGTTTTTAGATGAAGAAGGTAATCCGGTTCCTTTTAATGAGCGTGTACAGCATGGTACAGCCGTCGGGGTGCCAGGTACGCTTAAAGGGCTTGAAGAAGCTCACGAAATATGGGGTTCTCGTCCAATGCAGCAGTTAATCGGACCTGCCGTCAAACTTGCGCAAAAAGGATTTCCAGTAAATGATTATTTAGCAGAAACTGTTGCAGATAATCGAGACAAGCTGATGCAAAGTGCGGCAGCAGAAGTTTTCTTACCTGATGGTGAGCCGATACGTGAAGGAGATCTTCTTGTTCAGGAGGATCTAGCCAACACACTAAAATTAATCCGTTCACATGGTACAGATGTTTTCTATAATGGAGAAATTGCCGATGCATTAGCAGCTACGGTACAGGATTTTGGTGGATCAATGACAGCAGATGATCTAGCAAACTATGATATCACAATCGATGACCCGATATGGGGAGAATATGAGGGCTATGATATTGCGAGTATGCCTCCACCTAGCTCTGGTGGTGTCTTCCTGCTGCAAATGCTAGGGATATTGGATGGATTAGATTTATCTCAATATGATATAAGATCTTTAGAGAAATATCACCTGCTCGCTGAAACGATGCATCTTGCCTATGCAGATCGTGCTGCCTATGCCGGTGATCCAGAATTTGTCGATGTTCCAGTTCAGGGGCTGCTTCATCCAGACTACCTTAAAGAACGACAAGCTTTAGTCGACCTAAACACTGTCAATCTAAATCCGGCAGCAGGCGATCCGTGGCGATACGAAGAAGGCACACCTAACTATCAACCTACTGAACAGCCAGAGAACAGCCAATACGGTGAAACAACGCATTTTACAGTGGCGGATAAGTATGGAAATGTCGTATCTTATACAACGACAATTGAACAAGTTTTCGGTACAGGCATCATGGTGCCTGGATATGGATTCATGTTGAATAATGAATTAACCGATTTTGATGCAGTCCCAGGTGGTGCAAATGAAGTACAGCCAAATAAACGTCCACTAAGCAGTATGACACCGACAATTGTCTTCGAGGACGGTAAGCCTGTATTAACCGTTGGGTCACCTGGTGGCCCTACTATTATTACAACTGTACTGCAAACGATTATACATACACTTGCATACGATCTGAGTCTAGAAGATGCCATTGCAGAGCCACGAATCTATTCGAACAACCTTAGTTCCTATCGCTATGAAACAGATATTCCAAGAAGCATCCTAAATCAGCTAAATGCGATGGGACATTCATTCGGAGCAAGCCCTACAACCATTGGAAATGTACAAAGTATTTTAATTGATCATGAATCTGGAATGTTTAAGGGGGTTGCAGATGATAGCAGAAACGGTGCTGCTATTGGAGTTGAGTTGAAAGGGAAAAAGAGAGGTAAATAAATAGATAGACATATAAATTATGCTTGACTAGCATAAAAGTACTCCCAATTTTACCGTCAAATACACCAAGTCTAAAAGATCCACCAATAGAAAAAGGAGATGACCAACGACATTCATCTCCTTTTCAAATTATTTACACATCAAATTTCATCACAATGGACTGCAGATTTTGTGCCAGATTTGAGAGGTCCTCACTGGCCCTAGAGATCTCTTCCATGGAAGCCGATTGCTCTTCAATAGATGCTGATACTTCCTCTGTTGAGGCGGCATTTTCTTGGGCAATCGCTGCAAGGTTTTGGAGAGCATCGAAAATTTCATCCTTCATTTTTTCTGTTTCTTCACTGGATGCATTTAGCTTTTCAACAGCCTTCCCTGCAATCTTCATGGCTTCATTGATGGCCGTGTATTTCACCTTACTTACATTCATGCTTTCTTCTTGTTTTCCTAAAATAGAAGAAACACTTTCCATGATTTCAACGGAGCTCTTTGAATTATTCTGTAATTCCTTGACGATATTCGCAATATATTTAGTTGAATTTGCTGATTGCTCCGCTAGTTTTCTAATTTCTTCTGCTACCACAGAAAAACCTTTTCCTGATTCACCTGCTCGAGCTGCTTCAATTGCAGCATTTAATGCCAATAAGTTCGTCTGCTCTGCTATATTGGCAATCACACTGCTAGCTTCTCCAATCTTATTCGCACTATCATTCGTTTTAAGAATTCCTTGATGGACTTTGCCCGTCGCTTCACTCGTTTCACTGGAAATGTTTGTTAAGTTTTGAATTTCCATTAACCCTTCTTCTACCGCTTTATTCACCCTTTGTGAGGCAGAATTAACTTCTTTCACATAGGATTGATCATTTTCAATTAACTCACCTAAAATATTTGCCTTATTAGAGCCTTCTTCTGTATTCCGCGCTTGCTCCGAGGCACCGCTTGCAATTCCCTGCACGGCATGCGCTATTTCTTCTGATGCAGCTGCAGAGGTTTGTGAGGTTGCTGTTAACTCCTCGGAAGAGGCAGAAACTTGTTCCGCTGACTGACTAATCCCGCTAATCACTTCTTTAAGACTATCTGTAATCGTTTGGAGTGCTATTGATAAAGCTCCAATTTCATCCTTCTTTTTAAGAAGAGCTTCTGGAACATTCTCTGTTAGATTTAAGTCGGCTATTTTTTTCGAATGCCCAATAATACTAATAATAGGATGTGTAATCGCATTTCCAATGAAATAGGCAATAACGATACTCACTGCTAAAATGATTATCGTAACAATTACAATATTTCTCAGTAGTGTCGGAATAGCCGATTGAACTTCTTCTACATCTGCATTAATACCTAAAATCCATTCTGTACCCTCAATAGTGGCATATCCAGTATAAAGGTCTTTGCCGTTGAAGCTATATTTACCTACTCCTCCTTTTTCTTTAATCATATTGTTAACTAAGTCGCCTAATGATTGTACCTCTGAATCATTCTTTGCTGCTTCGATAGGTGTAAATTGCTCAGATACAAATTCACGATTTGGATGTCCAACAACCGTTCCGTTCGTATTGACAATAAAACCATAACCATTTTCACCATAAACAATCGCTTCCGCAATCTCACTTAACGTATTTCCATCTCTTTGACCAATGAGCACGCCTACGATTCTGCCATCACGTTCAATAGGAGCAGAGAACATGAGCGTTAACTCCTTAGTTGCTTCATCTACAATCAAATCAGATACATTCGCTTCGCCATTGAAAGCAGATTTCACATAATTCTCTTCTCCGACTTGTAAGGTAGAGCCATCAACGAAATGGGCCTCGCCATCTGGATTAACAATCGCAAGCGTTATAAAATGCCCATTTTCCACTTGTTTCATTAATTCTGGTCTTTGATTTTCCCAATCCATACTTTGAACATTCTCGGTACCTGCCAAAACAGCTAACGATTCTATTTGAATATCCACTTTGGCTTGGGTACTAATTGCTGCTTCATTAGAAAAGGCATCTAGCCCAATTTCTGCTTCGGTAATAATTGCATCTCTAGCACCGATTGAAACAAAGATTCCTAACACACAAGATCCTATTACAATTAACGTGGAAAAATAAATAATTAGTTTTGCTTTTATACCCTTCACTCTGACTATCCTCTCATTTCGCATCATTTTTTAATCTATTACTTTATCGGTAGCCAGAGTGCCTTATTGAGATTATATGGCGAGAAATTAATTGGTACTTTTTACCACGGGACATAAAAACAAGCAGCATTGATAAATTGCTGCTTGTTAGGATAATAATCTTTCCTAGACACCTATCGTATTTCAACATTTTGGAGCTTCTTCCTTACCATCTAATTCCTTAATCAATGATATTATCCCCAAAAAAAGAATACCACGGCATTTACTCGCACCGATTATGGGCAATATAAAGATACTCTCTCTTGCAACATTTCTATAACGGCTTCTGGCATTTCCCTGACAGTAATATCGTTACCTAGGAAAAGGACCCAATTTGTTATCTCGTTTAATTCTTCGCGATTATTAACATTGATAAAAGTCTTTAATATGGCTGTGGTTTGGTAAGGATTCGTATAGGAAATGGATAATTTTAAAGGATGGTATTTTTTGAATTGGGTAATCGCCCTTGGACCAAGTTCTATCACAAGGTTGATAACTTCTTCCTGCTTTCTTAGTTTTTCTAAAATCTTATTCCTGCCTAGTCTTTTTTTCTTCGGGTAGAGTTTAACATCAACGAGGTTGTCGACAGGGAAAATCTGTCTCTTTTCTTCCTTTAAGTTAAAGCCTTCAATCAGCCAAAGGCCTTTTTCACGATAAAGGTGCAAAAGATAAATGGCATGGGACTTTATTTCATTCTCTTCTTTGATGGTAATCAATAAATAGCGATCCAAAAGGAGAATTTGAATGAGTTTTTCTAATATCGGATGTGGGAGATCTGATAAATCAAGCAGGTCGGGATTATGTGGGTTTGTCCCTTCGAAAAGTAAGAGCTGATTTAAAAGAACTAGGGTTTCTTGCTGGTTTTCTGAAAGGAGGCCCAGTAATTTTTCAGCTAAAGAGTGACGACTCTTTAAATAGGGAAGCTGCTGATTTCTTGTCGCCATAAAGGCAATAAAAAGGGCTTTAATCTCATTATCAGTAAAGCGAACATCGGGCAAGACAGAATTGTTCATGACAGAATAACCCCCATCCCTGCCAACTTCAGCGACAAGCGGCATTCCCATTGCTTCAATTTCTCGAATATCTCGAATAGCTGTCGACCTAGAGATATTAAATTCCTGCATGATCTCAGAAATTGTAAAGTGGGCGCGGTTGTTAATATACCGCATGATAACATTAATCCGTTCAACTTTTTTCATCGGAACCTCCTAAACAGTATCATTTTTTGACACGTTTTAAGGGTATCATATAACTATCAAGTGGAGGATACAAGTCATTTGATAAGGTGAAACTTTATTTAGCGGGGGGTTCTTTTCACCCCTCTCTGAATATTAGTTGAACCAATCGGGCCGTTACTGGCTGTTGATCTCCCACCTAGAATTTTCGAGTTTACTCAATCCTTTAAGTCGGAGTCTTACAGCCAGTTACACTGCGATAAAGTGAAACTTTATTCAGTGGGGGGTCTTTTCACCCCTCACTGAATATTAGTTGAACCAATCGGGCCGTTACTGGCTGTTGATCTCCAATTTAGAATTTTCGAGTTTACTCAATCCTTGAAGTGGGAGTCTTACAGCCAGTTACATTGCGAAAAATTTAAAGAAGAGGATGGTTTTGAATATGGCAGATTATACATTAGAAGAAAAAGAAAGCTTTACCGTTTTAGGTATTGGTACTGAGCTTAAAAGTGATTACACAGACTATGCTGGCATCAACAAGGAAAAGGCCGATTTTTGGCAGGCTGTCAATGAGGATGGAAGGCTTGATGCGCTAAAAGCTATCGCTACAAATGACTATATTTTTGTTGTCAACGAAGCAGTAAATAACAAGATGATGCATTATGCAGGTGTCATGACAGAGCAATCCTTACCAGAAGCGTCTAGAGTTATCCAATTTCCTAAAGGGGAATATGTAGTCGTTAAAGGGGAAGCAAATACGGATGAAGAGTTGAGTAACAAGCTTACTGGCATTGCCTTTGGGGAAGTCTTGCCAGCAGCAAATCACGTGGCCTATGTCGGCGGACCAAATGCAGCTGTTGTGATGGGTAAGAGAGATGGCTTAGTTTATGGTGAAATGTGGATTCCTGTTGTAAGGAAATAGTGAGATATATGGCGGAAGGACAAGGTTCACTTCAACCTTGCCCTCCGCCCTTTGTACAAACACTTAAAAACACCCCTTCATCATTTTGAAGAGGTGTCTGTTAAATTAAGCATATTGTTTAATGTATGGCTTTACCCATTCTTGGAATTTTGCAATGACATCATCTAAGAAAGCATTCGTTGCTTCATCTGTTAAGTTTCCTTCAGTGTCAAATTTCTCATGGACTGTACCTACATATACTTCATTTCCACCAAAGACTGGAGAATTTAATCCACCCGCAAATAAGATATCTCTTAGGTGCATTTGTGCTTTAACTGAACCTAAAATACCCATTGAAGACCCCATAATAATTGATGGTTTACCATGCATTACTTGATCTACTCGGCTTAACCAATCAATTGCATTTCCTAACACACCAGGAATAGTTGAATTGTATTCAGGTGTTACCCAAAGAACGGCATCAGCTTCTTTGACTTTCGCTTTGAAATCAAGAACTTCTTGTGTTGCATCTAATTCGATATCTTGGTTGTACATTGGCAATGAAGCTAAGTCTAAAATCTCCAATTCAAATTTATCTGCATAACGTTTTTGAACGTGTTTTGCCAATTGTAAATTATATGAATCTTTACGAATACTTCCTACGATTGCTACTACTTTCATTGTGTTGACCTCCAAATGTTATATGTTAACGAGAATCTCAATTTCTATTTGGATCGCTTCGTTCTTCAAAGAGTATAGATTTTTTATATATTAAAATCAAGAAACAACGAGTGAGTTTCATTATTTGAAACTATTATAAAAAAGGTGTAGATTTTAATCCAGGATAGGAGTCAATGCAAGGACCATTGATTTCACTTACGGTCAGGCTCATCGTAACATATCAAATTGAAGTTATTATATATTCAAGCATATCCAATCGTCTTATTAAGAATGGAGGGTTTTTTATGAAAAAGTTTAATGTTTTTGCAATTGTTAGTGGGGGGATTTCTGGTTTGGCCGCATCTATTTATGTACTAGGGCCGTTTACTCTGTGATTCTTTTGGAAAAATCCAGTCAATTGGAAAGAAAAATAGACGATGCCAATTTTGACTTGACCACCAAAATGGCGGTCAACTCTTTATTGTTTAGCAAATCTCTTTTTATTTCGATAATCCTAAAATTAACTCCTTATAGATATCGAAAAATGCAAAGTAGTAATCTTTGTAGACATATTCATCTGTTTTATGTGCCATTTTTGTTTCGCCTGGACCAAACATCATGAATGGGAAGTTAGCCTCTTTATCTCGTAATAAGTTGGATGCATCCGTCACCCCTGGCGAACCTTTAACGGAAATTTCCAAATCTAAATGTTTTTTACCGAGTTCTTTAGCAAGTTCAACCATTTCAGACTGTCCTGTAGTGAAAACACTTGGTAATGACATTGTCACTTCAACATCTATATTAGAACCTTCTTTATTGTATTTGTCAGCTGTTGTGTTGAATAACTCAATCACTTCATCGTTATCAAATTCGGGAATAGTACGTACGTTTATTTCAGCTACAGCTTTTTCTGGAACTGAGTTTACTTGATTCCCTGCATTGAAAATCGTTGTACTCATAACCAATTTATCCAGAACTTCATTTTTACGATCATCGCCATTCAGCTCTTCGTCTAATTCTAATAGATATTCCATCAATGGATTAATCGCATTATAACCTTGGTCAGGCATAGAACTGTGTGCCGCTTCACCAATAGATGTTAAACAAAAGTTAAGTGATCCTTTGTGAGAGTAAATAATCGTGTCATGAGAAGGTTCAGCTACCCATAGATAATCTACATCATCCATATAGCCTTCTTCGTATAATTTTTTAGAACCTGCACCACCGACTTCTTCACCAGTCGTTGCCATAAAACGGACAGTACCATTTTTTAGTTCATTATTTTCTTTGAGTTCAATCATCACTAAAGCAAGGTTTACTAATCCTGCTTTCATGTCATTTGTTCCACGTCCGTATAATTTTCCGTCTCTTTCAGTCAATGTGAACGGATCCGTTGTCCAATCACTTTCATCACCAGGAGAAACGACATCCATATGACCAGAAACGCCAATGACTGGACTCCCGCTTCCAATTTCGGCTACTAAGTTAACACGAGTGTCTGTAACCGGAACAATTTTAGATTCAATGCCATATTCAGCAAATAAATCTTTCAAGTAATTTGCCACTTCGATTTCATTTTCATTAATAGATTTAATCGCTATAATGTCAGATAGAATCTTTATCTTTTCTTCTTCTGTAAAGTGTTTCATACTAAATCCCTCCAAAATATCATCTGTCAATTCTCTGTAAGAATATTACTGTATTTTGCCGAAAGTCCAGTAATAAGTTAGCCACTTTAGAACTCTGCAAGGTTAAGACCGATTAATAAAAATTCCCATGAAATAAAGGTCACTTACTATTATACAGCTGTTTGTCATGCATACATAATTGTATTGTTTACAGTATCCATCGATAATATTAATATCATTAATTGTTAAAGGAGAGTGGAATTTCGAGCAGCTTTTTGAATGATTTGAGAAGAGGACAGTCTCTGACCTAGCAGGTGCTCCTGCCGTAACATAAACTGCCAAAGGAGTACAAAAACTACAGATAAATTATCAAATTCACCTGTAGTGTAATTCATTACCCTAAACTATATTTTGTAAAAGCACATAAAGATTTCATATCCAACTTGTTTCATGTTAACTTATGCATCACCATTTGTTTATTTCAAAATATCTTCAAGGGAATTTGTCACACGAATGGCCCGTGGTTTATAGTCGGATATATAATTGACTGATCCTTGTCCTCCGAGGTAGAAGGCTATGTCATTTTGCTTTTCAGCAAATTGATCCAATTTTTGCAGCAGCTGAGGATCTGTTTCAAATGGTATTGTGGTTGTTGCGGACAACAGCACTACATTGGGCTTTAGTCTACTTATCAAAGATTCAATTGCGCCGGGTGCAGGGGAAGCTCCGATTAATTGAGTTTTCCATCCCTTTAGCATGAAACGCAATAGTATCAAATGCAGCGGTACTTCATGATGTTCATATGGCAGACATGCTCCGAGAGCAAATGGAGCAGATTCCCGATATTGATAATTCCGCCTGATTTGAACAAGAAAATCCCTTACAACCAGGCTCGATACCGATTCCTGATATTCATCCCACTCATGAGTCTCCCACTTTCTTCCTACCTCTTTTAAAAAAGGAACCACAATATTGGTTAAAAATTGGTCTAGCCCTACATGATGATATGCTTGCTTTAGAATAAAATTTATTTCTACTTCATCACAGTGCCTGCCTTTTTCTAAAAGCAGTAAGACATACTCATTCCATTGCTCATAATGGAGAGATTCTCCCTTCCCCTTCAATGTTGGTACTTCGGGGTTTTCTCCCACTTCTTTTACAAGAAGAGCTGCTTGTTTAAGCGAGTGTCCTTGTTCCGAAAGTAACTTCATTTTCAAAAGCGTTTTAACATCCTCTTGACGATATACTCTATAACCATTTTCAAGTCGCTTCGGTTGAATAACGCCATAACGTTCTTCCCATTTTCTAATTACTTGTTTTGATAATCCTGTCATATCTGCAACTTGTTGAATGGCAAATAATCCATTTTTATTGGATTGTATCATCCATTTCACCTTCTTAGTAACTTGTCCAAATCCATTAGGCATAATTAGTATAGCGAATTCCTTTACCTTGTACAAGGTTATCACGATAAACGTTATACAAAATGAAATTACCACTGTATCCCTTATTATATACCACGATATTTGTATAATGTTTTATATTAATTATTATACAAACATTTGACAAAAAATCCATTTCCATTAATAATATTGTTAAACGTAACTTATTATCTTAAGTTAAAAGGGAGTGACAGAGTGTTTTTAGCATGGCAGGAAATTAAAAAAAATAAACTACGATTTACCTTAATTACAGGGGTTTTAATGCTTGTTTCTTATCTGGTATTCTTTCTCTCTGGACTTGCGACTGGTCTCGCAGACCTGAATAGGGAGGCCGTTGATAAATGGGAAGCATCAGCAATTATTCTTACCGACGAATCAGATAAAAGCTTGCCTCAATCATTCATGTCGATCGATCAGCTAGAGGATATTGATGCGAAAGAAACGGCTGTAATCGGTCAACTAAACGCTATTGCCAGCCAAGGTGACAATAAGCAGAATATCGCTCTCTTTGGCATTAACCAAAAGGAATTTCTTATGCCAAATGTGACAGAAGGAAGGGCATTTGAAGAAGCATATGAGGTTATTGCTGATGGGTCATTAAAAGAAGAGGGATTCGAATTAGGTGATGAATTAACCTTGTCTTCCAGTGACCAACGTTTAACGATTGTTGGATTTACAGACAACGCTCGCTTTAATGCTGCACCTGTTCTCTATACAAACCTTTCTAGCTTCCACCAAGTCAAATTTGGTGAGGCAGCTGAACAGAATAATGATCAAATAAACGGAATTGTTGTACGAGATGATTCCATTTCCAATCTCACCGAAAATGATGAGCTTGAGTCTATTGAAATCGAAACATTTATTGAAAATTTACCTGGTTATACAGAACAAAAGCTTACCTTAAATTTCATGATTTACTTCCTTTTTGGTATTTCATCGATCATTGTAGCGATTTTCTTATATGTGTTAACCGTGCAGAAGATCAGTATGTTCGGGGTCATGAAGGCTCAAGGTATTTCCAGTTCATATTTATCTCGGTCTGTAGTGGCGCAAACCATGATTCTAGCGTTTATAGGGACAGTGATAGGTTTTGTCTTAACACTCATTTCAGGAGCTTTTTTACCAGCAGCAGTTCCTGTTTCGTTTGACCTGGCCTTAATGATAATCTATGGATTAATTCTGATCGCTGTTGCAACTGCTGGTGCGGTTTTCTCAGTTTTAACGATTGTTCGAATTGATCCGCTGAAAGCGATAGGAGGGTAATAAATGGCAGTATTAGAGTTACATCAAGTAAAGAAGAGTTTTGGAAGTGGTCATAAAAAAGTGGATGCCTTAAAGGAAACAGATTTCATTGCTGATCGCGGGGAATTAATTGCGATTATTGGTCCTTCAGGATCTGGGAAAAGTACCTTTCTTACAATTGTTGGAGGATTATTATCACCAAGCTCAGGCGATGTAGTGATCAATGGGAAAAATCTGACCGATTTGAATGAAAAACAGCGTTCACAGCTACGACTCAAAGAAATTGGATTTGTGTTACAAGCGTCGAACCTGGTTCCCTTTCTCTCGGTGGCCAATCAGATGAAACTATTAGACAAAGTGAAAAAAGGAAATATGTCGGAAATGGACCGAAATCAGCTTTATGAGGAGTTGGGAATTGCTGACTTACTCAATAAGTATCCTTCCGACTTATCCGGCGGGCAACGTCAGCGTGTAGCTATCGCTAAAGCTTTGTATAGCAACCCTTCGATTATTTTGGCTGACGAGCCTACAGCCTCTCTTGATTCAGACCGCGCCTATGAAGTTATGGAGCTATTAAAAAATGTAACGAAACAGAAAAAAACAACGACGATTGTAGTAACTCATGATATTCGGCTTGTGGACTATTGTGACAAAATTTACAATATGACAGATGGTGTCCTTACAGAAACAGAAGAACATACGAATAGATCACTTGTTGCTGAAGAAAGTCGATAGCACACCGTTACTTAATGCGAGACACAAGGAAATTCGAAACTCCTTGTGTCGTTTTACTTACACAAAAAAGGCAGATATCGTTTAGTATGACAATAGTCCTAACTTATAGTAGAATTTAGTTCAGTATTTACTGAAAATTATCTATGTATTGGTTCGATAAATATATAATAGGAGATTGAATAGAGATGAAGTTTGACTATCTTTCCAAAAACACCTTATCTAGTACTCAAGTGTTAGATAAAGATGCGGTACTTACTGCTTTAGAACATTCATTAGCTATGATTGAATTTGATCCTTATGGAACTGTAGTTTGGGCAAATCATAATTTTGCAAAAGCGATGGGTTACAGTGTAGAAGAATTGCCTAACACACATCATCGTCAATTCTGTATTCCACAGTTTGCTCAAAGTCTGGAATATGATAATTTTTGGAGAAACTTGCGAAATGGAGAGTCTTTTCAAGAAAAAATACAAAGAGTGACGAAGCAAGGGAATGTTATATGGCTTGAAGCAACCTATACACCTGTTTTAGATAAAAATCAAAAAGTACAAGCCGTCATTAAAGTCGCTACGGATATTACAGCACGTGAAAATGGTGCTTCGAAGGTAACACATGAATTGCAAGAAATGGCAGAGAATCTAAAGAAACGTGCGGATGATGGCATTGCCCGTAGTCAAGAGGTTACCTCTGCAATTAACCTAGTTATTGAACAAACCAATGGAAACATGGAAATTTTGCAAACACTTATTAATCAAACCGATGCCATTCACGGTATAGTGAAAACGATTAATGATATCGCTTCTCAAACAAATTTATTAGCTTTGAATGCGGCAATTCAAGCAGCGCATGCTGGAGAACATGGACGAGCCTTTAATGTTGTAGCAAACGAAGTAAGAAAGTTAGCAAATCAATCGAAGGAAGCAACCCAAGAGGTACATTCCAATGTCGGAAAAATCATTGAACAAGTGCAAAATATAAGTACTGGAACCAAAGATTCAGAAAAGATTATTTCTGATTGCCATTCTCGTATTGAGCAAGCAGTTCATGCTTTTATTGGCATTGGAGAATCAGCCCGTCAGCTTGATATACAAGCAAAAACTTTAGTAGATCAGATACAAGGACAATATTAAACGCTTAAATTTAAATGACTTTATTGTTATGTGTCAATATGCGGATTAAAAATTAAATAATTTTATTTTAACCCCATGCTAAAATCAGCATGGGGTTATGCATGATTTTGTCATTAAAAACTTTGTTTCAAGGACTTCTCCTTTATAAAATTAGCATATTAGAACATATAAAGGTAACAATAATGATGGTGAACAAACACCAACTAACTTCGATGTAGGGGGATTTTACTATGAATATTCGTGAAGGAGTAATACCAACTGCATTAGGGACAGCTGTAACGGCTGCAGGTTACGCAATGAAACAAAATCACGGTTCAAACAAAATGATTGCAAATACCGTTTTTGGTTTCGGTTTGGCACACGTAGTATTAGGCGTAATAGACCTTGTAGAGCATCGTCGTTAAAAATAGGAAGGTCGAGCAGTGTTATGCTCGCCTTCTCTAATAATCAACTAATCAACAGATATGCCTTCTTCGCTACTGAAATTCTGTAAATACATGTTTACAACAGGTGAAGGGGTTTCGGTATATATTTATATTGCGACTACAATAGATCAGTTCACGATAAGCAAATGTGTGGTAGACGTTGCATCAATAATAATCTTGAGCCACTATCAAAATATGATAGTGGCTCAGTTCTCCCATAAGTGGATTATTTTCTTGTCCGGGTGGATTTAACCTATGTCCTTCTTCATTATATTTACGAACAGACCAACGACCATCAGCATAATGATAAAAAAAGATGGGAGTTGATTACATGAGCACTTTTGATCCAGAAAAACTATCTGTAGAATTTATGGAAGGTACTACTGCTACCGAACCCATTATTCCAAGGCGTTACACACTAACGCACTCCGATTTAACTGGAGAACTATTTTTAAACATCGGAACGAATTATGCCTGGGGGAAAATTAATCCTTCGAGGGACGAAGTTTTGGGCGAGTGGAGACAATGTGGAACTGCTTTATTTTTTGATGTTTGTTTATACGTAGATCAAGGGGAATTTTCACTGTCTACTTCTGCAAAAAGAAATGAAATATTTAGACGTGAATTACCACTTGCATTAAATGCGATACGATACAGTGATAGGTATTTCTTCAAAACATATCCATATTTAGATCAAGCTCCTATCATTGTTAACTTTATGTCCACTTATCCCCAGTTTGCAAGGCGCGAAAATTGGGGGACTTTCGAGAGCTTTGCCACCTTCCCAAAAGGCAGCCTCACAGAACGCAATAATTAATGTGAATTCAACAGAAGAAAACATTGCGTCAATTCCAATAGCAATTGCACCATCTTTGCCTGTACTTCGTTATTAATATAAGTAGGTAAGCCTTAATAGCTTACCTATTATTTATCCTAATATTATATTAAATCCTCTGTTCCATTTCCGGGGTTAGAATTGGCTCTAATCATCAATTTCTGCCTATTAACAATTCCTTCAATTAACCTCCTAAGGCAAGCTTCTTGCTGTGATTCAGTAAGTTCTTTCGTTCCTCCATATCCAACAAGTTTTTGTCTGAAATCCGGCGTAGCGAAAGTATGCGGAACCGGTGAAACATTTTTTATTGTAACAAGGACAAACTAATATAGGTATAGAATTCAATTTTTCATACCTTTGGAATTTAAGGATAAACTCACAGAATAGATATTTTTACTTGAATAATCTATGCCCGGTTCTTTTTTATAGAATTGGGGAAAATATTTATTGAGTCATAAATAAAATAATCTCTATTCTGGTAACTTTAATAATGGTAATATACAAGAGGTGCATATATTATTTAAATTCATCAGGAGGTTTACATATGAAATATGGTATTGCGATTATAGGTATTCTTGTTGTATTGTTTTTGGCTTGGCTGGTAAGCTCAAATCGAAAAGAGATAAAATTTAAACCAATTATCACGATGATTGTCATTCAAATTATTTTCTCAGTAGTACTGTTAAATACGGAATATGGCTCCATCATCATTCAGGGAATTTCTGCTTTTTTTAACAAATTGCTCGAATACGCAAGCGAAGGGGTCAACTTTGTATTTGGCGGCTTAGCAAACGAAGGTGAGGCTCCATTCTTTTTAACTGTATTGCTGCCAATCGTATTTATTTCTGTATTGATTGGTATTCTCCAGCACCTGAGAATTCTGCCTTTCCTTATGAAGGGAATTGGGTTGCTATTAAGCAAAGTGAATGGGATGGGTACCATTGAATCGTATAATGCAGTTGCTTCGTTGATGGTCGGACAATCCGAAGTTTTCATCACATTAAAGAAACAACTTGGACTACTTTCGAAACAGCGTATGTATACACTATGTGCTTCGGCAATGTCGACTGTATCGATGTCCATCGTTGCTGCTTATATGACAATGCTCGAACCACAATATGTTGTCACAGCATTAGTTTTAAATTTATTTGGCGGTTTTATCATAGCCTCTATTATTAATCCATACGAGGTAAATCCAGAGGAAGATATGTTAGTAATAAAGGATCAGAGAAAGCAGTCATTTTTTGAAATGCTCGGGGAGTATATCCTTGATGGTTTTAAGGTTGCTGTTATCGTTGGCGCCATGCTGATTGGGTTCATTGCTTTAATGGCAGGAATCAATCACGTGTTCGAACTAATATTCAGCATTTCCTTCCAGCACCTATTAGGTTATCTATTTGCTCCTTTTGCACTGTTAATGGGAATTCCTTTATCAGAGGCAGTTAGTGCCGGAGGGATTATGGCAACTAAATTAGTGACCAATGAATTTGTCGCGATGTTGGATTTATCCGGTGGCAGCCATGAATTCAGTTCCCGTACACTTGGGATTCTTTCTGTGTTCCTTGTATCGTTCGCCAACTTCTCATCAATTGGCATTATTACCGGTGCTGTTAAAGGTCTGAACGAAAAGCAAGGGAATGTAGTCGCAAGTTTTGGACTGAAGCTATTATATGGTGCTACACTTGTTAGTATCCTTTCAGGTATCATCGTTAGTTTCGTTTTATAAAATACTAAAGCGCAAGCGCCCGTTTAGCGACGTAGGTGAGGGAAGTCTCGCTAACGCTTTAGCGCTGGAGCTGGACGTGGCAACTGTTGTCACAAGAATTGAATAGGAGGATTTTATACTTTCCTCTTCTGTAAGATAGGCAGTGGTTCGCTACCACTGCCTTTTTCTAATTTCCCATAAAATAATAATTTCTGGCTAAAACGATTTAATATCCATTTACAAAGTCGGTAATTGTTACCATTTCGTCTTCTGTAAGTTCTCTGTTTACGTATTTACCGTATTCCTCGATTATTTTCTGTTTATCTCCACCGCAACTATCTGTATATTTCGCAATGGTTCTAAGCTTGGCTGCTTCCTGATTAAATTCCTCTTTGGATATTGGCTTTTGATGCGAAGGTATATATGTATCTGCATCAAATGATTCTAATTCATCTAATAGCCGCAGTGTTTCCTTGATTGTATAGTTTTCTCTAGCGGCATACATATTCGGATAAATACAGTCAGCAAGGAAGAGGATTTTATCTTCTTTGATATACACAATTACTGAATCTGCAGCGTGGTCTCCTCCAACATACTGCACAATACAAGTTACCCCGCCCAGATCTATTTCCACTCGTTTTTCAAAAGTTAAATCTGGCAAGACAACCTTAATATCTCGGTGGTCCTTGTATTCCTCTTTAATTGCCTTCGCGCAAAATTCAATTTCTATTCCTTCTTTCACTCGTTCATCTAATGCATCGTCTGACCATGAAAATGGAATCAGCTCTTCCATTGCTTTTTTTGTTTTATTGGAAGCAATCGAAACGGTATTAGGCAATGCTGAAAGACCAAAGATATGATCCCAATGCCAATGAGTAAGAACAACCATGTCAGGATGTGGGACCTCTCTTTTTAAAAGTTCTTTTAAAAAATAATTTGTATGGTCTTCCGAGTTGCCTGCATCAATCATTAATGTCTTGTTATTGCCAACCACCATCCCGAGAATAGGCCGATCTGTCAACGATATTGCAGTGATATACCAAAAATGCTTCCCTATTTTATTAATTGAGTGCATAAAGTGCTGCCACCTTTCTTTTTTTTATATTTTTAGTCAAACAGCTGTTGTTTACTCATAGGTGAATTTTCTAAAAAACTTCCTCTATTTTATAGATAAAGCGAGTATAAAACATATAAACCTTCTTTAATCTAATAAAATTACAGTTGAAATACTAGAATTGCATAAGAAAAGACCTTAAACACTAAGGTCTAATTAGCTTTCCTAAATATTACTTTTTTTACAACAAAGTAAATTGGCATAAAGATTGCCACGAAAAGACCTATATCAACTAATAATGATGACAAATTAAATTCGTCACTAAACAAATGATAATTAAAACCGATAAGTGCCGTTACCCCTTCGTAGGTAAGAACTGTTAATAAAATACTAATCATTCCTAAAGTAAAGTCCTTCAAATAATCCACCCCAAAAATAATAATTTCATTTGTCTACATTACCATAATTCACACGTTAAACCACTTTATTAGATAAATAAAAACAACAATCTTTTAGAAAAACTGCCTTGTTTTTTAATATTGCTACTCGTCCCAGCTATAATTCTGTTTTTCACTGGGTAAGTCACCTCAGACTCGGTGAATGAGGATGAATTGGTATTACTAGTGTGACTGTAAAAAAGATTTTCGTAAACAAAGGTTCCATTTGGGAGCCAAGATTAATAATACTTCCAATAATAATCCTTGGAGAATCTTTGAAATAATTTAAAGGAAATGAATAACTTTTGTCGAAATACTTAATAGCATTACAAATGTATTTTGGGAGGTCCAAGTATGTTACTTTACAATTGATATCATCTGCCTAATTTCATAAAAAAATTTAGGAGCTGATGATAATGTTATATAAAAATAGCCTTGAGAACATTTACCATGAGATGTTAGAAGGTTTTTTTGTAGACTGGCCGAATCCACCAAGTACCGAAACTCATTTAAAAATATTGAATAACAGCAGTAAAATAGTCATTGCAATAGATTCTAATACAAATAGAGTTGTCGGATTCATTACAGCAATCAGTGATGGGGTTATTTCTGCATACATTCCACTTCTAGAAGTTCTTCCAGCATATAAGAATAAAGGCATCGGTAAGGAATTAGTTCATAGAATGCTTCAACAACTTGACGACATTTATATGATTGATTTGTGCTGCGATGAAGAATTAGTTCCCTATTATAAAAAATTTGGAATGATGACTGCTACAGGCATGATAAAAAGAAATTATAAGATGCAATCAGGGGAAATTTAATATATTCTTGATTTTGGTTGCTAATAATCATATATTACAAAACCACATACAAGCAGTAAATATGGTTTATGTTGAAAATGAGTGAACTTATTAGAAAGAACCCAGCCCTCTTTTTGATGAAGGCTGGGTTAATTATTGAAGTTAAAATAAGATTTACTAGTTATTCAACTTTCACACCGTTGATTCCGTCGGCCACCCTCAGCTTGGACCCGTCAATGCCGTCAACGATGTTTTCGACTATGCTGAGTTCCTCCCCGGCATCGACTCTGATGCCGTTGGCGGACTGTCGAATAACGTTGGCCTCGATTCTGATCCCTGAGGGCATTCCTGTTCCCCGTCCGTCTGTACCGCTATCCTCTTTAAGACGGATGGCCCAGAACCCGTCTGTCCCTCCAGTGATGTGGTTACCGTGCAACTCCGTTCCCGGGCCATTGCGGACTTCGATTCCGACCTTCGAATCCTCTCCGGCTGTGATCCTGTTGTCCTCAATGAGGGTGTCAGGAGTTCCCAGGATGACAAGGACTCCTTGACGGTTTCCAATCAGGTCGTTGGAGTGCACCCAGTTTCCAGGTCCTGAAGCGTCATGTTTGTTCTTGGACCCTCCGGAATTTCCGAGTGCGATACCCGCCCGCTGTCCGCCAACGACCGTATTATCCCGGACTTCGTTTAAGTATTCACCCTCGCCGTGCAGGTCGATGGCGTCGAGGTGACTGCCAACGATTGTATTCTCCGCCACTAGATTGTTATGCGTGGGGAACTGCAGCAGAATGGCGTGCCGCAGATGCTTGCCATCAAAGGTATTGCCGATTACGACGTTGTGCCTGGAATCGTTGGAGGCATTCGGATCATGCTGGTCCGCTGAGCCCTCAATAGCAATGCCGTAACCCTGTCCTCCGGGACCGACAGCAGTTGCCTCACTGATGTAGTTTTCAGAAAGGGTTACTTCACGACTTGCCTTGACGGAGATGCCATGGCGCTCGAACTTACGGATGCCAAGGTTTTCCACTAAGACCCTGGAGCTGGCCTGCCCTTCGTTGGCTCCGAGATGAATCCCGTACATCGGGCCACCGCCCGCGTCGCTGTCGTCGGGGTCATCACCGAGTGAACCCTCATGACGGGAGGTGATGGTGAAGTCAGTGATAATGACGTCCTGGACTCCGGAGCCACGGATTACCCGGCTGTCTTCCTCGCCATCGAAGGAGGTCAGCAGTACAGTTCTCTCCTGACCCTCGCCGCGCAGGTCTACACCACTGCTAAGCACGATGTTCGCCGACTCGTCGTCCGCGTCAGTGGAGCGCAAGTCATACGTGCCAGCCGGCAGCAAGACTTCGTCACCCGGTTCAGCCGCGTCCAGGGCAGCCCGAATGGCTGCTGCGTCATCGTCTGAGTCCGGATCTGGATTTGCCCCAAAGTCCGTAACATCTAGCGTCCTGCCCATGGCCGGACCCGGTGTCGGCACCTCGATTGGTGCTCCTGACCGGTCCACCAAGCCGGGGAGCTGCCAGTCTCCTCGCTCAGATGGAGCAGGTTCCACGGCTTCGTCACTCTCGGACGGTTTGGGTTCTACGACCTCATCACTATCAGACGGTGCGAGTTCTACGGCTTCATCACTCTCGACCGGTGCAGATTCTACGGCTTCATCACTCTCGACCGGTGCAGATTCTACGGCTTCATCGCTCTCGACCGGTGCAGATTCTACGGCTTCATCGCTCTCGACCGGCTCGTTGGATTCCTCAACGGCGCATGCGGTCAAGAGGACCAACAGGACAAGGACCATCCACCATGTATGCGCCAGCCCTCGCCGACTGTTCTGAACAAATTCCTTCATCAGACTTCTCACTTCCTCTATACACTCTTTTTGTCCCTCCCGTCGCACATGAAAGCGACGAGAAAAGCGGTGAGCCAACTCGCTCACCGCCTCCGGGATGTCTCGACGCCCTCTATTGGGTCACCGATGTCATCTCATGACCAGGGGCCTACATATTAAAGCCCCCTTGCCATTGCTGTTATCATTGGCTATTGCCATCGTTGTTGCCATGTCCATGACCATGGCCTTTGTGGTGGCCTTTGTGGTGGCCTTTGTGGTGGCCTTTGTTACCTTTGTTATTGTCCTTGCCGTTGTCCTTATTGAGTTTGAAGTTCAACGGGATGTTCTTTTCCAACGGAGTGTCTGCCGAGGAACCACCGACATGTACACGGTATTTTCCATCAACAGTAGCCCACTCGCCATCAGCCCAGTTCTCAAGATTGTCCGGTTCTTCCGGAATAAAATATGAGAATGGGTGGTTAGAATCAGCCTGGTTAATTCGTACAGTCACGCGTTCGCTCTCACCTGGCTCAAGATCAACTTTCTCGAAGTTGACAAGTCGTTTGGTCGGTTGCCCTGCCTCGTCCGGCAGTGTTAGGTAGACCTGTGCCGATTCTTTTCCGGCAACGTCACCAGTGTTCGTAATTGTAAAGGACACGTCAATACCGGACAATGATCCTTTTTTGCCTTTACCTTCACCGCGAACTTTCTTCACTTTAAGCTTGTCATACTCAAAAGTCGTATACGATAGACCGTACCCGAATGGGAATACTGGCTTCACATTATTAGCTTCATACCAGCGGTAGCCCATCTCTAGACCCTCAGTATACTGGGCGATTAGCTGGTCTGAACCATCACCGTATGGGCCTGGTCCGCCTGGCTTGCCTGTATCTTGACGCGTTCCAGGGAATTGTTCTTCTGTCGCGAAGGCAGCTTCACGCTCGGTCGCACCGAATGTCATTGGTAGCTTACCAGAAGGATTGACTTTACCGTAAAGCAAGTTAGCCACGGCATTTCCATCCTCCATGCCTGGGAACCAAGCTTCAAGTACTGCAGGTACCTCATCCAACCACGGCATTAGCACCGTACCAGAAGTCTTTAGGACCACAGCAGTATTCTCTGCATTTGCCTCTAACACCGCATCAATCATCGGCTCTTGCTCCACCCAGTCCTCTCGATCCTTGTGTTCGTCAAGGTCGATAGCCGGGAAACCAAGAGTATCACGGTCCACAGTCTCATGCGGGTTGTCACCGATCATGAGAAGCACGACGTCGGACTCAGCAGCAAGCTTAGCAGCAGCCTCCGGGTCACGGCCATCGTTGTATGTTACTTCAGTGTCATAGCCTAGTTCCTCGATAACATTCTCTAGTCCCTCCTGTGGAGTGACCGTGTAAGGAGTTACAACGTTCTCGTTATTGTCCCGAACAGAGCGTGGAGACATCTTAGCCTCACCAGCAAACCATTCAAGACCGATTAGTGCGATTGACTCTGGCTCACCGTCTAGCGGCAGGAAGTCGTTATCGTTCTTTAATAGCACAGACCCTTCTTCTGCCATCTTCCGTGCGCTAGCACCATTAGCAATCGGATCAACGATCTCCGGCAGGAACTCGTCGTAAGGCTCATCCATATGGCCATATTCGATCATCTTAATGTAGCGCGGACGAAGAAGATTGTCGATGTCGTCCTCGTTTACCTCACCTGAATCAAGTGCATCCTGGATTATTTCTTGAGTGTAGTACTGCGGTGCCCAGTCGAGCTCAACATTCGTTCCTGCCTTAATGGCAGCTACCGTGTCGTGAATCGCGCGACGGTCACTCATAACGTATCCATCAAAGCCCCAGTTGTCCCTAAGTGCATCTTGGAGCAATTCAGAGCTATCACAAGCATAAGTACCGTTAACATCCGGGAATGAGCACATCACGGAGGCTGGATCAGCATCCTTGACTGTCATCTCGAAAGGTAGCATGTACAGTTCGTTCATAGCCTTTGAAGGAACCTGAACACCCATCGTCCAACGCTCAGTCTCCTGCTCGTTACCGGCCAAGTGCTTAAGTTGTGCCTGTACTCCCTGGTCCTGGATACCCTTGACCTGCTGGGTCGCCAGGATACCCGTCAAGTATGGGTCCTCACTGAAGTACTCATAATTACGGCCACCGTATGGATGACGAATAAGGTTCATACCCGGCCCAAGCAACACGTGATGTGCAAAGGCACGAGTTTCTTCGCCGAGAATACGGCCTGCTTCATAGTTAAGCTCGCTGTTGAAAGTTGCAGCTAGCGCTGGTGTCGAAGGCAGTCCTGTCGCTATCGGGTCATTGCCACACGATCCACCTTTTACGCCCGTACCACCGTTTGTCATACGGATTGTGGGAATACCTAAATCCTCAATCCCACGGATTTGACGGCCAGTGTCCTGCCATTCACATCCAGGCAAAGTGCCCTCTGGAGCGAATTCACCATTCTGGTATTTACTAGTACCGCCCTTGTTGATGACAACCGTCTCACCGGTGTCGTTCTCATTGAAGCGTGAGATAGCGATTTGCTGGATCTTCTGCTCCATTGTCATCTCATCGAGAAGCAGTTCAGTGCGCTCCTCAGCAGACAGCTTGGTGTTCATCCAGGGGTTGACCCCTTCCGTTCCACTGTTCATCGCATTAGCAGGAACTAATGAAGACATAAAGATTATTGCTGTCAAAAAAATTGTACTTATTCGTTTTATCATCCTAGTTTCTCCCTTACTATGTATTAATCTATTAGTAGTAAAGTAATTCTTATTATTATCATTATCCTTACTAACCTACCAAGTCTCTTAGTATAGAGAAAAACTATTACGCTAATATGAACGGTAGATTACAGTACAGTAATAAAAACCACGATATTAGTAACGCTCCCAAAGTCCTGAAAATGGTGCTCAAATGCTGTAGCAATCAATGATTTGCCAAATAAGCAATCAAAATAAATAAATTTAAATGAGCATTATTCTAAATATACAGACTGGAATATTATGGGTTAATATACATTTATTGTATAAGCATTGTTACTATAATATTTCAAAATCTATCGAAGGTGGCAAGTAATGTATGAAATATAGCTAATATACCGGAAAGCAGGATTCCTAGCGATTAGTTTTGATAATGTCCACCTCACCATAAGTATAGACGGGTTTTTAAAAATGTTTTAAGGGGATAATAGGGAAAACACAGTTGATAGAGGGGCGTAGTATTATGAAAGCAACAGATGTACTTGTTCAGTGCTTAGAAAATGAGGGGGTTGAGTATATTTTTGGCATCATGGGTAAGGAAACCCTTGACCTGATTGATTCATTGTCTAAGTCTAAAAAAATTCAGTTCATAAATGTTCGTCATGAACAGGGAGCAGCTTTTATGGCAGATGTTTACGGCAGACTAACAAATAAGGTTGGGGTTTGCTTAGCAACTTTAGGACCAGGAGCGACAAATCTTTTGACTGGAATATCTAGTGCAAACCTGGACCATTCTCCCGTTGTAGCCATTACAGGACAGGCAAGTGTTGAAAAGCAACATCAAGAATCTCATCAATATTTAGATATAGTTAAAATATTTGAACCTGCTACTAAGTGGAGTGTTCAAATTAAAGATTCGCAAACCATACCAACAATCATTCGCAGGGCATTTAGATTGGCGCAAATGGAAAAGCCAGGTGCTGTTTTAATTGAATTACCGGAGAACATAGCTTCAGAAGTGGCTTCCGCCCGCCCATTACCAGTATTGCCTATTCCAAAAAGTACTCCTGTTTCACAAGCTATTGAGGATGCTCGTACATTAATAGGTAAGAGCCAAAAGCCACTTGTCATAGTGGGAAACGGAGGTATCAGGCAAAATGCTATGTCAGGGCTCCTGACTTTCGTAGAGAACTTACAATCACCTGCTATCCATAGTTTTATGGCAAAAGGAGTTTTGCCCAAAGGACATCAGCTAAATTATTTTACATTTGGGTTTAAAAAGAAGGATGAAGTATTACCAATAATCGAGCAATCTGATTTATTAATTGTCGTTGGTTTTGATTTTGTGGAAAGTCCGCCTATGGATTGGAATAAAACGATGCAACCCATTTTGCATATCGACACACTTCCTGCCGAAATAGACGAGCATTACCCCGTGAAAGGAGAACTGGTTGGTGATTTAAATGGGATTTTTCAGGAACTTAATAAACTAGATATACAATCTAAACCATGGGTTCCAAGTGGAAATCTCAAGGAACGGATTAAGACAGCTTATCAAATTGATTTAGATGTGAAGGACAATTTGCCACTTACGATTGAGAATATCTTAACGGTTATTGAAAAAAATACTACTGAAAAGACCATCGTGATTTCTGATGTCGGTGCCCATAAGCTCTCGATAGCTCGTACCTATCAATCAAAACAGGAAGGACGACTCATCATCTCAAATGGATTTGCCTCAATGGGGATTGCGTTACCCGGTTCGATTGGTGCTAAATTAGCTTGCCATGACGATCCAGTTATTTGTATTACTGGGGATGGAGGGGCTTTAATGAATATTTCCGAATTAGAGACTGCCAAACGACTTGGCCTGTCATTTATCATCATTGTATTAAATGATTCAACGTTAAAGTTAGAGGAACAAATGATGCAGGAGAAATTCAGTAATAGCTTTGGTACGGCATTCGGAAACCCTGACTTTGTGCAGCTTGCTGAAAGCTTTGGAATAAAAGGAGTTAGACCCAAACGACTGGATGAGTTTGAACAAGTATTGAAAAATGCCTTAAACCAAAACAATGAAATTACACTGATAGATATTCAAATGGGGATGGATAGATAATAGACAAAGGGGGCAGGGGCAGGTGTTCTACTTTTTGAGCAAAAAGCACCTTCCCTTATGTTAAAAACTAACCTTATTTCAAACTAAATGGTTTCCCCCTTCGAAACCTCTCATTTTTAATAAGTAGAGATTCTATTTTTGGCACATAGCGATGGAATTGAATACCAGTGCTCCACTTAACTTCTTAATTAACCATTTTGTTCATGCTTTTCCAAAATTGGTTTCGCAGATACGCCTTCTGTATTTTGCCTGAACCTGTTTTAGGTAGTTCTTCTACAAAGCTTACAGATGTTGGGGCTTTATAGTGGGCGACCCGTTCTCTTGCAAAAACAATGATTTCCTCTTCCGTTACCGCTTCTCCATCGCGGACAACCACAACGGCGTGCGGGGTCTCTCCCCATTTTTCGTGAGGGATTGAAATTACGGCCGCTTCGATTACCGCTGGATGTTCATACAGAATATTTTCCACCTCAATGGATGAAATATTTTCTCCACCGCTGATAATGACATCTTTTTTCCTGTCAACAATTTCTATATTTCCGTCACTGTCGACGACTCCCATATCCCCGGTATGAAACCAGCCATTCCTGATGACTTCTTTTGTCGCCTTTTCATTTTTCCAATAGCCTTCCATCACACCGTTGCTCCGGATGACAAGTTCTCCGATTTCCTGACTGTTAGGCGCCACTTCCTTACCTTTTTCATTAACCACTTTCACTTCTGTTAAGTACATTTGATAGCCTGCCTTTGATTTCATCCGATTTTGTACTTCTTTAGGCTCATCCAAATGTTGGGCGCGTATTATGGATGTTGTGGTCAAAGGGGACGTTTCTGTCATTCCATAAATCTGAATGAATTCCCAGCCCATTTCATCCTCCACTTTAGCTATAAACGTAATAGGTGGTGCTGAACCGCCAATGACAACCCTTACATTTTGATCTTTACTTATATTCCGTTTGTTTTCATCATAATATTGGATCAGTGAATTCAGTACAGTTGGAGCCATGTGCATTATTGTCACACCATGCTTTTGCAGTTTCTCAAAAATGATATCGGGACGGGTTTTTCTTAACATGACCTGGGTAGCACCGTTTCCTGTGTAATAAAAGATAGAGCCCCAACCATTGACGTGAAACATGGGCAATACATGAAGCAGCACATCCTGATCACTTACACGCAAATGATGCATCACTTGAAGGGCTTGAATATAATTGTTTCGGTGAGTGAGCATAACACCTTTCGGATCTCCTGTCGTTCCGCTTGTATAAAGCAGGCTGGCAATATCCTTTTCATCCATTTCTGCACGATCAAACGGCTTTGCTGGAAATTGAGCCAGCCACGCTTCGTAATCAAGATCATTTTCCTCAAGTTTGACCTTGCGTCCTCCGTGGACAATAATTTGTTCAACATTTAACTGATCTCGAACTGGGTCAATAAGACCGTATAATTCATAGTCTACTAATAAGATTTTGGTTTCACTATGATTTAAAATAAACAAATAATCATTCGGTTTTAACCGAATATTTAGTGGGACGGTAACTGCTCCCAGTTGAAATGCTCCATAGAATCCTTCCAGCATTTCCAATGTATTCGGTGCCAAAATAGCGACCTTGTCGCCTTTTGCAACGCCCAGTTTTTCCAACCCATAGGAAAGCCTGTTTACTCTTTCATTCAGTTCGAAATAAGTAACAACCTTTTCGTCATCAATGACTGCTATTTTATCGCCATATAGCTTAACAGCTCGATCTAGAAAATCTGTCAATAGTAATGGAATGTACATGTTAACCCCTCCAATAAGTATTTTATCTGTCATATTGTATTTTGTTATCAAGAAATTTAGGCAGTATTTTTTGTGTAAACAAAAGTACTGGCGATCCAACAGGATGTTGCATTTTAATACTATTAATTGCTTCACCAGTGTATTATAACCCCTAAATTATGCCTAACTAAAAATGATGTCACTCAGATCAAAGGGATGGCTATGGTCTGAATTTAACAACTCGATTTAATAGCGTGTCAGCAATATAAATGTCACCATTTGCCCCTACAGCAATTCCTTGAGGAGAAAAGAAATTATGATCCTCTCCGCCAAATTGCCCTATCGTATCTAAATATGTTCCGTTTGAACTAAACTTTTGTACGCGATTATTTGATGAGTCTGTGACATAAACATTATCGTTTTGATCAACAGCTATGCCAACCGGGAGAAATAAATCTCCGTTTCCTTCACCCCAATTGTCTAACGGATCAGTTTGTGGGTTCCCGCCATTCGTCCCCCACTTCGTAATAAAGTTTCCTGATTTATCAAACTTTTGAATTCGGCTATTATATCTGTCAACAACGTAAAGATTATCCTGAGAGTCTACTGTGATAAATGTTGGTTGTCTAAATTCGCCATTGTTTAATCCTTCTGCTCCCCAGCTGCTAACAAATACTCCAAATGGATTAAAATTTACAACTCGATTATTCCCAGTATCGGCCACATAATAATAGCCGTCGCTCGTTGTCGTTACCCCCATTGGAAAGCTTAAATGATAGTAACCAAAATTAGATAACCATGAGCCGTTTTTACTAAATACTTGGATTCGGGAATTTCCTGTATCGGCAATGACCATCTCATTATATTTCCCGTTATATGTTATCTGTTTAGGAGCGATAAACTGCCAATAGTTAATCCCGTAAGCCGATGGACCACCATCTCCATTGTTGCCACCCCATTTATTTAAAAGGGTTCCACTGTTATCGAATTTTTGCACCCGATGGTTAAACGTATCTGTTATATAAACGTCGTCGTTATTGTCGACCGCAATTCCTACAGGCTCCGAAAACACACCATCAGCATTTCGCAAATTTCCTAAATAGGATTGAACAGAAGCATAAGTTGAATACCCTCTAAATTTAATTAATCGACTATTACCAGTATCAGAAACGATAAAGTATCCATCTCCAAGCGGTAATACTTGGGAAGGGAAACTAGGTTCTAAATAATATATACCTAGGTCTGTCGAATATTGATATTGGTGATTACTATTATATTTCTTAACTTTATGGTTTGTTGTGTCAACAATATAGACATCTCCGTTTGTGTCTAAGTTGACTCCTCTAGGATAAAAAAGTCGGCTACCACTATCTCCGCTTTGACCAGTTACGCCAATCTGACCAAGATAATTTCCATTTACGTCTAAAATTTGTACTCGGTGGTTAAAAGTGTCGACAACATATACTTTATCACCATTAGCATCTTGCTTTATCGCGATTCCCTGAGGTAAGCGAAATTGGCCGTTTGCCGTCCCACGGCTACCATATTGATACAAGTAGGTTCCATTTTGATCAAACACCTGGATACGATCATGAAATTCATCTGTAACATGATAGTGATTTTGACTATCAATGGCGATTTCTCTAGCTAGACCAAACTGGCCATTTCCTGAACCATGGGATCCCCAAGCTGTAATAAAGTTAAAATTAGAATCAAACTTTTGGATTCGATTATTTGCCGTATCCCCAACTAAAATATTTCCATCGTTGTCAATCGCTACCCCAAATGGCGTATTAAATTCCCCATTACCGCTTCCTAGCTTTCCGAACTTTTTAATAATATTTCCATCTTGATCCATCTTGACAATCCTATGATTACTCATATCACTTACGTAAATATTTCCACTTGCGTCCTTCGCCATCGCTACTGGTGTATTAAAAATTACTCCCGTTCCTTCATTGGCTTTTCCCCAAATATCAACAACAGAATGAGCACTAACTGATCCACTAAATAGTAAAAATGCGATTAAAATAAGAGGCAGTATTTTTCCTAACCGTTTAACGCTTTGATTCATCATGTCTCCTCCTTGTATTAAACATGACTAGCTAATGAGGCAGTTTCTTTGCAGGATCATCGCTCCGGGCTTATAAAATTTACTGATACCTTGGCTGGGACAAGCTCATATCCATCACGCTACTTCCGCCTTTGCACGAATAATTCACCTCCGTCGGTATTTTTCTATACAGTTTTGATACGATATAAACGGATTAGAAGCTATTGGGACAGTAATGATGCCAGAGACTCTCCTTAATAACCAATTTGTGCTGTTATCCATTTATGACAAGTGAGTCACTTTTCTATTTTTGATTATACTAAATTTTTAAAAATTTTCAACATATTTTTGAGTTTTTAATTCTCGTTTACCGTTTACAGGTTGGAATGGTTAAAATAGAATGAAGCAAGGGGTGATTCACTTGTCACATAACACTGGAAGGGAATTAACGAAAAAGGGGTTAAATACACGAAGGAAACTATTAAAATCTGCTGAAAAGGTATTTGGTGCGAAGGGGTATTTTGAAGCGGGAGTTGTTGAAATCACTCAAGAAGCAAATGTTGCGCAAGGAACATTTTATAAGTATTTTCCTTCTAAAAAGGCCATTTATGATGAATTAGTTCAGCAAATGAGTCGAGATCTGCGGCTTTTTATTAAACAGGCAATCGAAAAATCCCCTCAGGACGATATGTTTCGGAAAAGTTTTGAGGCATTTTTTGAATGGGTAGGGGAAAACCAGAACTTATACAGCATTGTTCTGCAGGCAGTTATTGTTGATAAGCATTTATATCGCTGGTACTACGAGAAATTAGCAACAGGTTTTATTAAAGCTTTAAAAGAAACTGATAAACATGGCGAATCTAAGCCACTAAATCACGAAGCTTTAGCTTATAGTTTAATGGGCATCGGTCAGTTTCTAGGGATGAGATGGATTAATTGGGAAGGGGAAGAGGTCCCTAAGGAAGTGTTGGATACAGCAATGGGAATGGTTTTACATGGAATTTTGAAGTAAGAAAATTGCTGAACTAGCGCTGCCAAGAAGTCACTTAGTTTACACATAAAATGATTTTTTTCTTCTTTTGCTATTTTATATTGAAGGCCACATTTTGTTATCTTCGAAATACTAGTTTATGAATGATTCCAGTTTCTAAGTCAAAAAAATCATTCACATAAAACACCCCAATTATGATTAATTGGGGTGTTTTTGAAATCTTAACAACTTATTTTAAGTATTCTTTGTAAATTGCTTTGTAATTGTCAATCATTTCTAGGTAGTTTTCAATTGATACGTACTCGTCTGTTTGGTGAGGTAAATCTGAAATGCCAGGACCATAGATTACAAGGTCGAATTCATTGTCAGCTTTCGTAAATGCAGCTGCGTCTGTCGTTGGTGAAATACCTGTTACAGGCAATTCCTGGTTTGAAACAGCTTGGATAGCTTTCATTAGTTCAGAATCAGCTTTAGATTCTACAGGGTAAATATCATAATCAACGATTAATTCTAAGTCAGTTCCTTCTTTTTTGTTCAAGTCATCAACAATACTTTGTAACAATACTTTCACTTTGCTGTTATCAAATTCAGGAATTGTACGAATATTACCTTGTAAGGTTGTAATAGCAGGAATACTATTAACTTGATCCCCACCATTGATGATTGTAATAGAATGAGCAGTTTCACCTAATACCTCATTTTTGTATTTGTTAGTGACTTCCTGCATTTCTGCATTAGCGCGAGTCACAAATTCATTAATATTTGCGATTGAGTTAATACCTTCTTTAGGCATTGAACTGTGTGCAGACTTCCCTCGTGAAACAACGGTATAGTTCATTGAACCTTTGTGAGTGTAAATCAGTGCCGGGCCAGTTGGTTCACCAATAATCAATCCATCAAGATCATCTGCATAACCTTCTTTTGTTAATTGTTCGGAACCTAATTCACCGACTTCTTCACCAACAGTTCCCATGAATTTTAGTGTACCGTTAATGTCTGCATCTTCTTCTTTAATTTCAATCATAGCGATTGCTAAAGCTACTAGACCAGATTTCATATCTGATGAACCACGGCCGTATAATTTGTCACCATCGATTTCAGCCGAGAATGGTGGGAATTTCCATTCGCTTTCGTCACCAGCTGCTACAACATCTTCGTGCCCGCTAATACCTAAAACTTTACCGTCACCTTTTTTGTAGGTGGCTACTAAGCTTTCACGGCCTTCACGATATTTTACTTTTTCAGATTCAATCCCATGTTTTTCGAATAGATTCGCTAAGTAATCTGCTACTTCTGCTTCTTTATCATTTACCGATTTTATTTTTATTACATCTTGTAAAATTTTAATTCGTTCCTCTTTATTCAATGTATTAGTCTCCCTTCGTTATATATTCTAGTAAGCTTCCAAAAAGACAATTAACTATTTTTCAAACTACATATAGCATTTCTTTCTCTAGTTAAATCGCAATATATAATTTATTACAACGATGAAAGATAATACCACCTTTTTGGATAATAACCAATATACTATCTACCTCATCAAAATGAACTTTTGGTGTTAGTCATACCATACCCCCATAATGTAAAAAGTAATCGAAAGCGAGTAAAAACAGGAAAGATTTGTTTAAAACTATGGGAAAACTCTTATTAAAACAGCAAATTAACCTTTTATGGCTATAAGTATTTCCAGCATTTCGTCAATGAAAAAACACAGGAACACTATATCTCCTGTGAAAAGTTTAATACCAGACACTGCGCACCTTGTTAAATTTATTAGAGAAACCACATTTACTTATGACCGCACTAATCCAAATGAGGTTTTATTTGCTGTCTTTCCTTTCCCAGTCTTGAATAATTCCAAACTTATCTATTAATTATTTAAACTTTAAAATACGAATTTTTGTGGCATTTCCCAAAATACTAACATACACTATAAAAAATGAATGAATCATTCATTCATAAGAGAGGGGTGTTTTTTATTATTATGAAAGAATATGAATGGATTCTTGAGGAGAAATATGTATTGATTACTGGCGCAACAAATGGAATCGGGCTTGCAGCAGCAGAAGCCCTAGCTGCACGTGGGGCAAATATCGGAATTATTGCCAGAAACCAGGGAAGGGCCGAAGAAATTTCTAAACAATTAAAGAAACAGACCAGCAAACCAATTAAAGTGGATATTTTCATTGCTGATCTTTCCTCTCAAAGAGCCATTCGCCAAGTAGCTCAACAAATTTTGGAAAGGTTCCCACGGATTGATATATTAGTGAATAATGCAGGGGCTTTATTCGATAACTTTCAAATGACGGACGAAGGTG
The DNA here is from genome assembly GCF_003369565.1 of Oceanobacillus chungangensis. GTDB lineage: Bacteria > Bacillota > Bacilli > Bacillales > Amphibacillaceae > Oceanobacillus > Oceanobacillus chungangensis. Next base: position 190,780 of record NZ_PIOD01000016.1, read on the forward strand.
TGGAAATGACATGGGCATTGAACCACTTAGCACCTTTTCTTCTCACTTCACTGCTTTTAGACCGTCTAAGGGAAAGTGACTCAGCTAGGGTTATTAATACCTCTTCACATGGGTACAAGATGGTGAAAAGTGGTTTGGATTTTGATAATATTAACAGTGAGTATCTCTATAAGGGAATTAAAAAGTTAATGGGCGGTCCAACACTGCGCTATGCACAGACTAAGCTCGCTAATATTTTATTTACATCTGAATTGGCACGCCGTCTAGAGCGAACAAATATTACCGTTCATTGTTTTGATCCTGGACTCGTTGCCTCGAATTTTAATCAAAACAATGGAAGGATGGCCAAAGCAACAATGGCTGTGATGAAGCTCTTTTCACGTACACCGGAAGAGGGGGCGGATACATTAATATGGCTCGCGGAAAAGAAGGATGTCTCCGGACTAAACGGCCAATACTGTGCTGACAGACGATTGAGGGAACTGACGGAAGTGGCTACTGACAAAGAAATGGCAAAAAGACTTTGGAAAATTAGTGAGGAACAAGTTGGGTTATCACAGAAATAATTGTTATAATTTTTCGTGTGAAAAAGGCTTATAGAAGAGGATGAACGAAGGTGACTCCATTAAATAATGACCAACTGGACCAGCTCCGTGATGAGCGGAGAGAACAAATAAAGAAAGCGGCCCTAAAAGTATTTGCTCGGAGAGGACTCGTTGGAACTAAAATGAGCATGATTGCTAAGGAAGCAGGCATTAGCCAAGGTCTATCCTATCGATATTACAGTTCCAAGGATGAGCTTTTTATCATACTTGTTAAGGATGCGATGGAAGAAACAGCTAAGGCATTTGCAACATTAGGACTTATGCAAGGCTCCCCTTCAGAAAAAATCAGAGAATTTACCATAAGAATGCTGGATGCAAGCAATAGACATTCCTTTATGCTTGTACAGCAGGTACAAACATCAGATGAAGTACCTGACCAGGCTAAAGATATTGTACAGCAATATCCAACCAGTTCTTTTATTGAGCAAGTGTTCCCCATATTTAAAGAGGGGCAAGAGAAAGGGGTATTTAGCAAAGGCAATCCATCTGAGCTTTTGATGCTCTATTTCTCAGTCATCTCTGGTTTGATGTTGCTGCCTCATGGATTAGATGGGATTAACTTAAATCATAATGTTGACAAATTAATGAAAATATTAAAGCAATGAAACTAACAAATTCAAGTCACCTATCGTCATGGACTCTAACCGGATCGTTATGACAATAGGTGACTTATTTTCTGAACGTATTCAATCCTCATAAGTGAAACTAATCTCATAGTATTTCATAATTATTATCTTGTTTTTTTTTGGAAATTTATTCGAGGATTATAACTGAAATATCTTTAAATATATTATTATTTTTCTCTCATTTACTTATGATATGGTTCATTCCTAATAATCCGAAACCCACGATACACCTGCTCAACCAATATCAACCGCATCAGCTGATGTGGAAACGTCATCTTAGAAAATGACAACCCCATATCGCTGCGCTTTTGAACTGCTTCACTAATCCCAAGCGATCCACCAATAACAAACGCAATCTTGCTTTTGCCATATGTGGCGAGCTCATCCATCTTCGCTGCCAGTTGCTCCGAGCTTAGCATTTTCCCGTTTATTTCTAATGTAATGACATATGTGTCAGCACTAATATGACTTAAAATCCGTTCTCCTTCTTTCCGTTTCACTTCCAGCATTTCCGCTCCACTCATATTTTCCGGTGCTTTTTCATCCGGTACTTCGATGATGTCTACCTTTGCATAGGCAGTTAATCGTTTTAAATATTCCTGGATTCCTTGTTTTAGGTATTTTTCCTTTAGTTTTCCGACGGTTACAATTGAAATTTTCATCTATTTTCCGATCCTTTTCTAATTGCTTTTAGGCAATGATGTTTTTATTAACACAAGCTTCTAATTAGAGTTTACCCTATAACATAAGCAAAATAAATGATTACTCAAACCTCACTGCGATAGTCTTTCATATTTGAAATTTGGCGCTCCCCAAGCCTTTTGGCGATTGCCTTAGTTGCACTTATGTAGAAAGAAATATGCTTTTTCTTTCTTTACTGCCATAAATGTTTTACCTTTTTACAACTGCTTACTCTACTCTCACATTTTCATGATTTAGGAAAATATTTCCTAAATATGTTTAAAAATATTATTATTGGTAATATACCCTATTAAAGGTGTGATGATAAATTGAAAACAAGGGAAACATTAGAGCTTCAGATTGAGAAGCTTAGATCTAAAATGTACCATGCCCTCGAAAAGGGCGAGCATTACGATCAAGTTGTTGCAATATCCAAGGAATTAGACCGATTGCTTAATAAACTGGAGGATATACATAACAAGACGAATACATAACAAAAATGACTCCCCTAAGTGAAAATAGGCGAGTCATTTTTGTTAGCTTTATTCTGCAGCCCTATTATCTGGTACAAAGATAAGAAAAATAAACCCAATAACAAACAAAATAATGAGGCTAAATACACCATATGACGTACTTCCTGTTAGCTGCGCAGTAACACCAACTAAAAACGGACCGAGAATCGCAGCAAATTTGCCAAATATATTATAGAAGCCAAAGAACTCATTCGCTCTTTCCTTCGGTACAATTTGTGCGAAATATGAACGGCTAAGTGCCTGAATCCCTCCCTGTGCGGTTGCCACAAGCATTGCCAGTACCCAGAAATCGGTAATCGTTTCTAGAAATATCGCATAGATACAGATGACGATATAGATTAAGATACCGGTATAGAGCATCCGCTTCGCACCGAATTTCTTGGCGAGGTATCCGAATAATATCGCAAATGGCGCTGCAACTACTTGTACAGCTAGTAATGCAATAATAAGATCGGTTGCGCCGAGTCCTAAATCGGTTCCATATGCTGTCGACATTGAAATTATTGTACCAACACCATCAATATAGAAGAAATAGGCGATTAAAAATAAGAAGATGGTACGATATTGCTTAATATCTCGGAATGTCTGCCACAGGCGTTTGAAGCTGCTGGCGATAATTCTAGGTTCCCGCTCAACATAGTGGAGCTGATGGACGTTTTTAATCATTGGAATGGCAAAAGTGATCCACCATACCGCTGTTATTAGGAAAGCAATTCGACTTGCTGTCGTTGACGAAATCGGAATGATTTCTAGCTGTGCTAGCATGATGACGGCGATACTTAAAACAAAGGGAATCGAGCTCCCGATATAGCCTAAAGCATATCCCCTTGCCGACACATCATCCATCCGCTCCTTCGTTGTGACATCGACGATAAACGCATCATAGAAGACGACTGCACCCCTGGATCCTATAGAGGTAAACGTATAAATAATTAATAATAATATCCAACTATCACTTGGGACGAATAGAAGTGATAACGTCGCTAATGTACCCATCGTGAAGAAAAATCGGAAGAACTTCTTCTTCATTCCCTTATAATCGGCAATTGTCCCTAATATCGGACCGAGCAGCGCTAAGATTAATGTTGCAATTGAAATCGTATACCCTAAATATGCTGTTGAATCTACATCGGCGACACCTGCATTTTCTGCAACGGCTTTATAATAGATTGGAAATATAGCGGTTGTAATGATAATCGAATAAGCAGAGTCCGCCCAATCATACATCATCCAGCTCTTCTCTTTTTTACTAAACTTTCCCAAGCACATTCCCTCCTCCAATAGACCTATATTCTAGTGTACAACATCAATTAGTAGATTACAGTTATAATATGAAAAACTTTACAATTTTAAAACAATTATCAGGAAAGGTAGGTAGTTTTCTTTTCCCATATAATCAGATAGAACAATAATAACAGATTACTGTTTGAAGAGAATGAATTTATTGACAGATTTTTTCTATGTTTATTATACTTAGGTAACTAAATAACAATATAATGTTCCATATTATGGTTAAGAAACGAGGATCATCCGTTGCAAAAACAAACGAAAGCTTCAGAAAAATTATGGTCAAAATATTTCATTCTAACATTTGTATACGCTTTATTTACATCCACTGCTAACAATATGTTATTAACAGGACTCCCGCTTTACGCAATCCATCTTGGTGGCGATAATTCCATCTCAGGATTGCTTTTTGGTCTTTTCATGCTTTTCGCTATTTTGACCCGTCCGCTTTTTGGTAAATTGATCGACGAAAAAAGCAGAAGATTGGTGCTGATTGCCGGGGGGGTTATATCAGCGGTTCTTAGCCTTTCCTATGTATTCGCCTTTTCCATCGGTCTATTGCTTTTATTTAGAGCGTTACACGGATTCGGATTCAGTGCAACGACAAATGCTTCCGGAACGATTGTTTCCGATATAGTTCCAAAAAGCAAACTAGCAGAGGGGATTGGCTATTTTGGATTAGCAAATACGCTCGCTACTGCTGTAGGTCCCGCCTTAAGCTTGTTTATCATCATGAATTTTAATTATAATCTGCTATTTATCGTTTCATCATTTATCGGTTTCATCGCATTATTCTGCAGCTTTTTTATTAATTATGAGCAAAAGCATGTGGAGCCTGAACATAAATTATCCACTATTAAAGTAAAAAGAAAACTCACGGATATGATTTACGAAAAAACAGCATTGCCAACAGCTTTAGTAACGATATTTATTTTTGTAGCGATGGGGGCAACATTGACGTTTATCCCAACGTATGCACTTTCTCTAGGGATAGAGGATATTGGGATATATTTTACAGTCTATTCATTTGCTCTATTGTTTACGAGAATTGCTGGTGGGAAATTGGCTGATAAATACGGATATTCATTCGTTATCATCCCAGGCTTAATAATGATGGTTCTATCATTCGTCATTTTGGCATATGCAACATCATTACCAGCTTTTCTAGCCTCAGCCGGTCTGTATGGATTAGGTTTAGGATCTGTTGACCCAACATTAAATGCAGTGATGATTCGTCTTTGCCCACCGGATAGAAGAGGTGCAGGGAATTCTACCCTTTTTACTGCCAAAGATATAGGTGGCGGCTTCGGTGCAGTCATCCTAGGATTCATTTCACTTAGTCAAGGTTTCAGGTCTGTTTATCTTTACTGTGCTCTAAGCATTATCATCGGACTGATTGCTTATCATTTCATCCTAAGAAAACAGATAAGCAGTATGGAGAATACTGATGCTGGGATAAAGCAAAGTGCATAGTGTGAAAAGGTTAAGCTAGGCACATTCCTTAATCGTGGGGAATATATTATAAGCGGAACGATAATTTAAGATTCCTCCTGCTCGCCTGAGTGGAATGAATATTTGAAGGGAATGAGCAAAATGTACGTTGTTCCTAATATGTACCCATACCCTTATCCTTATTACATCAACGCAACAGTGTATTCATACATCCCAAGACAGCCGATGTACTGGGGTTTCATTGATGAAATAGCATATGACGAACGAATTTCTTATTTACAGCCATCAAATGACGAATCCATTGGACTAAAAGATTATGGAAAAGGACCATCAATAGTGAATATCGATAAAGCTGTGGAGAAGAACAATACATTTCGCACTGTCTTATGGACAGGTAATCACTTACAAGTTGCTCTAATGAGTCTCAACGTCGGGGAAGATATCGGTATGGAAGTTCATCCTGCCGTTGATCAATTTCTACGTATTGAAGATGGGCAAGGAATCGTTCAAATCGGGGATAAGAAGGGGAAATTATATATTCAGGAAAAAGTGTCTGATGGTGATGCTATCATGGTTCCCGCTGGAAAATGGCATAATCTAATCAATACGGGAGATAAAGACCTTAAACTTTATACAATCTATGCCCCGCCTGAGCACCCCTTAGGTAATGTTCATAAAACAAAAGCAGATGCAATGGCTGCTCATAACTAATATAAAACCCAGCGTATCTACTCGTAAGTGAAGATCGCTGGGTTTCTAATGTTTTTTCTTTTAGTGTATTAAGTTATCAATAAACAAACGGACAACATCCGCTCCGCCAATAAACGTTCCGAGTGAGCTTCCAATGTTGGCGAATACGACAACGAGTAAGACACGCGTCACTTTATTTTTCCAGAATCCTTTAAAGCTAAAAACATCCTCTGATAAACGCTCGAAATCTCTCACCGTTGGCTTGCTGAAATATGCTTGAACAAAGCCGGCGAACCAGCCTGCAGCTGTGAGTGGATCCAGGGCCGATATCGGTGCCATTACAAAGGCGGTGAGAATCGCTATTGGATGGCCGAGTGCTATCGCTACACCAAGTGCGGAAAGTGCACCATGCCAAAGTATCCAGCTTGTTGCCTGTTGCATCCCTGCGACAGGATTTGAAATAAAAGTATAGGCAACCATCGCAATAATTAACAGTGGTATCATCAAGCCAACGATCTTCGGCCACTTCGGTTTCGCTGGTCGTACAGTCAGCTGTTTTAAATCATGCTCCTTATATATTTCCTTCGTGATACCTGGAACATGTGCAGCACCAAGGACTGCGACAACCTTATCTCCGGGAGCATTCTTGATTTTCTGTGCTAAATACTGATCACGTTCATCAATTAACGGCTTTTTAAGCTTCGGAAAATAATCGGTAAACTCCTGCAGCATTGCATTAATCGTATCCTGATTTTTCATCTTTTCCAGTTCTTCTTCTGAGATGCTTTCCTTACTAAAAACACTTCCAACGATTTGCGCAAGCAGCATCGATTTCCCTTTAAAACCGATATTTCCCCATATCCGTGAAAAGGTAATCTGGATATTCCGGTCGGCAAGTACGAGATTCGCTCCGGTTTCCTTTGCAGATTCAATCCCTTGGATCATTTCCTGTCCAGCACTGATGCCGAATTGACTTGCCATTCTTTTTTGAAATGAGGAAATCGCAAGGTTCATTAATAGCAGACTCGCCTTCTTGTCCTTAATTACCTTGAATATATTCGTATCGCTCCACTTATTTCCCTCTGTAATCGATTCATAGCGCTGTTCATCGAGTTCTATACAGACGGAATCTGGCCGCTCTGATTCAATTACTTCTTTTACCTGTTCTGCACTATGCTTCGACACATGGGCAGTCCCAATAAGAATAATCTCTTTATTATCTATATGTAATCGGGTTATGTTTTCCTCCACCATCAGTTACCTTCCTTTTATTAGAAAAATAGGGGTTAACCAAGCCTTTAAAAACAGCCTCAGTTGCGCTAATGTTTTACACATTCTTACTTGTGAAAAAACCTTGGTTGCACCTCTGCTAACACAAGACGCTTATTATCATTCTAAACTACTATCGTGCATAATAGTATTTATTTTTTATTAACTTATTCTATTCTATTATCCTATTTGAACTCATGTGTGGCAAGCACAGTCGCGATGGCATCTTCAATTGACGTTACCGAACTGCTTAAGAAGTTATTTACCATTATTGAAAAAATCAATTTCTCCCCGTCTAAGGAAGTAACATAGCCTGAAAGCGACGAAACACCAGTAAGGGAGCCTGTCTTCGCGATAACATTTCCTTTTGCCGGCTCTTCCTTCATCCGATGCCTGAGCGTTCCACCTACTAGCCGCTCCTCCATCCCGGCTACAGGAAAGGAGAATTCAAAATCAGCGTACCAATCCTTTTGCTGCACGTGATAAAGCAGATTTGATAGCCCACTTGCAGGTATTAACGTTTTATGAGACATTCCTGAACCATCACGGAACCGAACGGTATCTGGATTAACGCCTGATTCTGCTGCCGTTTCAGCAATTACCTCTAGACCCTTCTCCCAGCTTCCTTCGCTATGAACGACTTGGCCCATTTCCTTCGATAGTGTTTCTCCTAATCCATTATTACTTAATTTCATAAATGGCAGGAGCAGTTCATTTAAAGGAATTGATTTTACCGTTGTAAGCACGGTCGCATTCTCAGGCGTTACCCCCGTTTGAACTTTCGAATTGCCGATAAACTTGATGCCTTGCTGCTCTAATGACTGTTTAAAAACATCTAGCACATATCCTGTTGGTTCCCAGACTGCAATCCATTCTTTTGAGTTCGCTCCCTTTAAAGGGATTTTCCCTTCGACAATAATTGTATTCGTACCATGCTCCCGTTCAATTGTCAGATCCTTCGCTTCATTTGCAGCAACTATTTCAGTTTTATTCAAAATCGTGACGTAGTCTGTATTTGGCGTAAGTGTTACTTTCCCCGGTCCGCCTAGCTTCGTTCCTGGAATTACTTCCACAATAACCGTTCCAGCGTCATAATCATTATTTGGAGAAAGCGTCAGCGCAGAGACTTGTGCACCGGTATAGAAAGACTCATCGGACCAGTTCAAATCCTGGGATAGGCGAATCGCATCATACCACTGATCATCGCCGATTAAATTCCCATTGATACGGTTAATCCCTTGTTCCTTCAATTCAATTGCTGCTTGATCGAGATCCTCTTTTAATAATGTAGGATCTCCTTTACCCCGAATATACAAGTTTCCTTGCAATACCTTTCCTTTTATCTTACCATCCGTTGCGAATTCCGTTGTAAATTGATAGTCCGGACCAAGTGTATCTAGACTTGCTGCCGCAGTTAAGATTTTCATATTCGATGCAGGATGCAATCGTAAATCACCTTGATATGCATAGATTTCTTCACCAGTTTCCGCCTTTCGAACACTTATCCCGACGCTTGCCCCGTCCAATGATTCATCCTTTAAAATTGCAGCCATTTTTTCTGATAATGTTCGGGATTTCTCTTTCTCTGAGATCTCATTGGAGGCTTTAATAATGGGTGGTTCATCCTTGTTTATTAACGAAATGGCGACAGTTACCATTATCAAGAGGAATAGAAAGCCATAAAAAATCTTATTCTTTGAGACCATAACTGCATCGCACCTCTATTGTTAGAATATTTTAATTATACATTAAATTAATCAATATGAAAGCTATTATTCGAATACTAAGGGTTACCCCAGCCTTAGTTGCACTTATAGTAAATATTTATACTTGCTTAAATACCAAAGATAATATTATTTCCTAAGCTAGCTATTAATATGCCGAAACTCATGTTTTTATTGCATATTTCCCCAAAATTCCTTGCTTTAAAAATGGACAGGTTCTAAAAAGACTTGACTTTATCTAACATCCTTTGTAATATACTTGTAGATTACCTTTAAATCAGTCCTGTGAGGCTGGCAAGGTTGGTGCGGATTCGTTGTGCATATAGATGCGCAATGGTTTGGGCAGGCTACTTCCTGTCTAAATAAAAATGCACCCTGCCAGTTTATCGGGCAGGGTGCATTTTTTTATATCTTATTAATTTATAGAATAGGGGAGAAGACTATGTCACAACGTGAAATTCAAGTTGATGAGCGTCTGCCATTTTTACAAAGTTTACCACTTAGCTTTCAGCACTTATTTGCAATGTTCGGTTCAACTGTATTAGTACCGATTATTTTTGGAGTTGATCCTGCGACCATCCTACTAATGAACGGAATTGGAACCATTCTTTATATCTTCATTACGAAAGGGAAAATTCCTGCATATTTAGGATCCAGCTTCGCGTTTATTTCACCAGTAACCCTCGTTATAACCCAGGGTGGCGGCTATGGCGCAGCGTTAGGTGGATTCTTCGTTGTAGGTCTTGTTCTCGTCCTAATCGGCTTAATCGTTAAAGTAGCAGGGACCACATGGATTGATACTGTCTTCCCACCAGCTGCAATGGGAGCAATCGTAGCAGTAATTGGCCTTGAGCTTGTGCCAACTGCTGCAGGCATGGCGGGACTTGTGCCCGATCCGAATATCCCAGTTGATACAACAGCAATCACAGTTTCACTACTTACACTAGGCTTTACAATTGTTTACTGGGTTGTCCTTCGTGGCTTCTTGAAAATTATCCCAATCCTGCTTGGAATTGTAACAGGCTATTGTATTGCAACGTTTTTCGGTATCGTCGATTATACAGCAGTAAAGGAAGCAGATTGGATTCAATTGCCAACATTCTACCAAATCGAGTTTAACTGGTCAGATATTCTGATTATCCTGCCCGCTGCGCTCGTGTTAATTCCAGAACATATCGGACACTTAGTCGTAACAGGAAATATCGTGAAGAAAGACCTTGTAAAAGATCCTGGACTTGATCGTTCTTTATTCGGTAACGGAATTTCAACAATGATTTCCAGTTTACTCGGTTCAACACCAAATACAACATACGGCGAGAATATCGGCGTACTTGCAATCACTCGTGTATACTCTACTTGGATTATCGGTGGAGCAGCAGTAATTGCGGTGATCTTATCGTTCTGCGGAAAACTTGCAGCACTAATTACGACAATCCCAACTCCTGTAATGGGCGGAATTTCCTTACTCTTATTCGGAATCATCGCGGTAAGCGGACTTCGTATACTAGTGGAGCAAAAAGTGGATTATAGTAATTCACAAAACCTGATATTAACTTGTGTTGTGCTTGCGGTAGGAATTAGTGGAGCTTCCATCTCACTTGGCGAAGTAGCATTATCGGGTATGGGACTTGCAACAATTGTTGCGGTTATCTTGAGCTTGTTCTTCAAACTATTAAATGTGCTTAAGCTTGCAAATGAATAGATTCTTATAATGAGATATCCCTTTGGAAATTCCCCAAGGGGGTATTTCTGTATAGAAAGACTGATGAAATGAGCAGCGTTTTTTATCATTTTTTAACAACTATTAAGGAAAAAGCAATCCCCTCAAGAAATGAGATTGCTATTGGTAGGTATTTTACATACCTACGCTTTTATTTCAAAATATTCATCTAATGCTTGTTGTAATGTTCCTTTGATTTCTGTGTTTTTCATGTTCGTTCCTAAGTGAACCATTTTTCTGGCAAGTTGAGGTCTTAATCCCGTTAAGATTGATTTTGAACCCATCAGCTTTATCCCAGTTAACACCTGTTGAAAAATAGCAACTGTATATTCATCCATATCAGTTATTCCTGAAAGGTCGATAATTAATGTATTAATCCTTAACTTTGATATTTCGTTTAATACTTTCTCTTCAATAATATCCATTCGATAGGAATCAAACATGCCAATCATTGGCAATACGGCTATAGAAGAGCTGACTGGAATGATAGGAACTGATAGATGTTCAACTAATTTCCTTTGGTTCATAATTAATTCATCTTTATAGTTAGAATAGCTAATAAAAAAGCTATTTAAAAATTCATCAATCCCATCATTAATGGTCTGTTCCAGTTCATAAAAATCACCAGCAAAGTTAGAACTGCTGTTTAATGGATCATTTTCCCGTAGGAGTTGCCATAAAGTACGTCTAAGTGCATGGATCCACTCTAATTTGAGTGCTAAGGTTAGTGAATACTTCGCCCAAGAAATTCCTTCTACTTCTGCAAAATCAATGAGTTCCTCTCGCTTATTTCCCACAACATAGAGTGCGATCGTTTCTGCATTTTTCAAAAGATCAATATTTCCTTCTTCTAATATAGTATTAATCTTCGTGGCAACATTTCCTGCCTCTGATAAAAGCATCGATTGAAATTCTTCTCTGTTATTCAAAATATAGTTGTCAATACTGCTTCTGGCTGTCACATTAAGTTCCTCCTATTGTGAGTTTTTTATCGGAAGGTCCGAAAAAATGGATATATATATATATCCATTCTATATTAATAAGAAAAATCCCTTCTTTTTTATTCCCTTCTAAGCTCAAATTAACACATATTATCAGGTTCTTTTCTTAAAGAAGGATAAACACTCTTTCTTGTTGAATTTATTTAAAGTGTAGATTATTGAGTAAAAAAACCAATCACATCTAAAAATAATGGAAATGAGGAGCTAAAATGGCCGAACAACAATGCATGTTATGCGAGAGTAAAGCATTAGGAAATGCGGTATGGGCAGGATTTGGTGGCACTTTGCAACCAGCTAAAAAAATGGATTGGAAAGGTGGATCTAAAGTACTTGTTACAGTTTGTACAGAATGTGGTCATATATCGATGAAGGCGGAAAGACCTCATATATTTAAAAATAAATGATAACACTATGCACAATTTGCCAATAATCATCAAGCAGGCGCATTGTAAATGGAAGGTTAACGCATTTATTGTGCTAACAGATGTGATTGTATAGGGGGTATCGCCTCATTGCTAACAAAGAAAGTTGAGCGTTAGCCCCTTTTCAAATTCAATTGACGAGGGGCATATAATATTTAATAGTTCCCCATACCACCAACTCTTTCAGCTTATAATTCTTCTATAGGATTCACACCATTTAAACCTGCCAATTACAAAAAAACATATGAAACAATATTATCACTCATGTTCAGAATACTGTTTCTCCATATTAAACCTTAAATCGTCTAATTTGATCAATCTCTTTTTCAAAATGACTCGTCATTCGATGGGAAACAAAAACATTATTATATTTTCAGATAATAATTATGGTATGATTATTTTTACTTAGACAAAAACGGGAGGGGTGTGGACAATGTTTCATTTTAAAATTGACGAGGAGATTGTATTACAGCAGCTGGAAATTCAGGATGCACAAGCACTATTTCAACTTACAGAAGGATCCAGAGAATATTTACGAGCATGGCTACCCTGGGTTGATGGCACAAAGACAGTTGATGATTCACAGGCATTTATTGAGCATACTACCCAAACAATGGAAGCCAAAAAGGGACTTACAACTGGCATTTATTATCAGGGGAAATTAGTCGGAAGGCGGGATTCAACAGCTTAGACTTCCGAAATAAAATTGGGCATATCGGCTACTGGCTGGCGAAGGATTATCAAGGGAAGGGTATTATGAGCCGTGTTGCTCGAGCATTAACCGAATATGCTTTTCATGAGTTAGACCTTAACCGTGTCGAAATCCGTGCTGCATATGAAAATTTGAGGAGCCGCGCAATCCCCAAACGGTTGGGCTTTGTTGAAGAAGGTAAAATTAGACAAGCAGAATGGCTGTATGATCATTATGTCGACCATGTCATATACGGGATGTTAGCGAGTGATTGGGAAAACATCCGCTAAGTTAGGAGTGGTGAAATGGATATCGTATTTAAAACAGATACTTCTGTTTTCAATTATCGTGTCGCTGGGATATGGACTCAAAATGGACAAGTACTTATACATAAGGATGTTAACGATACAAACTGGTCTCTCCCAGGAGGAAGGGTTGCTCTTGGTGAAGACTCACAAGTCGCGCTCATCCGTGAATTTCAAGAAGAGCTAACGATGGAAATTGAGGTTGGACAGCTGTGCTGGATCGTAGAGAACTTCTTTGACTATAAAGGCGATGCTTTTCACGAAATTAGCTTCTATTATGAGGTATCGACTAGTGATTCATCATTATTGCAAAGCGAGGCATTCCATGGTCCAGAAGGGGAGCGACTGCTTTACAAATGGGTTCCAATAGAAAAATTATCGGAATATGAATTGCTCCCTAGTTTCCTAAAATCTGGCTTAAAGGCGTTGCCAGGCCGTACAGTACATATAATCAATCGAGATGGGGATGACAAATGACCAGAATTAACGGTAGGTCAATTTACATTCGTGCATTTAAAACAGATGATGCTGAAGAACTGCTAGCTTTGCAGCTTACGAATCGTGACTTCTTTGAGAGATTCTCCACGCATCGAGATAATGACTTCTATACCTTAGAGGGACAAAAGACAAGAATCAAAAGCTATGCCAAAAGCTGGGAGCTCGATCAACAATATATGTTTGGCATTTTTACACTCGACAAGGATGCATTAATTGGTACCGTTAATCTATTCGAGGTACTCCGTGGCTCCCTGCAAGGAGCTTTTATCGGTTATTTCTTGGATCAAAAGCAGAACGGAAAAGGTTATATGACAGAAGCCGTAAAGCTAGTTGTAGCTTATGCCTTCGAACATTTAAAATTGCACCGAATCGAAGCAGGTGTCATGCCACATAATATTGGCTCGATTCGCGTATTGGAAAAGGCCGGCTTCCACAAAGAAGGAATTGCAGTAAAGAATGTTAAAATAAATGGCAGATGGGAAGACCATCAAATGTTAGCAAGAATAAATCCGAATGACTAATTCTATCGGTCTGTCTCCTTATAAGTAATCTTGATGACTTCATCTGTTTTTGAGTTAAATGAAATATCGATAAACACACCGAATTCCTTCTCTTCACCTTTAAGCCACAGTTTGAACTTTTCGACTGAGGTATCACCATTTGTTTCTTTGCCAATATGGAGATAGTCAATGATTTGTGCGTTCGGATATTTTGCTTTCGTCTCTTCCATAGCCATTCGACCCCATTTTGCATAGGGAGGAATCACTATTTCCGCATTCAATGTATTGTCGATTGGAGCAAAATAACTTAATGGCAAGAACAGAGCAATCACTAATAGCAGTTTTTTCATCATAACAGATAACCTCCTTTTCTATAGGATGTGTCAATTGGAGAATATTATGAAGGAGCGTGAAAAAATGACGAAAATATGTTTAATCAGGCACGGAGAAACTGACTGGAATGCACTTGGGAAAATTCAAGGGAAAACAGATATTCCATTAAATGATACGGGGAGAAAACAGGCAGACGAGTGTGGTGCATACTTAGATGCAGCGGATTATGACATTTTAATTTCCAGCCCAATGAAACGTGCTAAGGAAACCGCGGAAATCATTAACAGCTATTTACATTTACCGATGATTGAAATGGATGATTTCGTTGAGCGAGCATTTGGTGACGGAGAAGGGATGACATTAGAAGCGAGGGTAGAGAAGTATCCAGATGGAAACTATCCGAACCAAGAGGAAAGAGAAGACTTTAACAATCGAGTCATGACAGGAATTAAGCAGGTTTGTGATACATATCCAGATAAGCGTGTACTGCTTGTTGCCCACGGTGCAGTAATTGGCATGATCTTATCGAATTTGTCAAACGGAGAAATCGGCTCAGGAAAAACAAAGCTCATGAATGCATGTATTAGCAACATTCATTTCCAAAAGGAACAGTGGGAGATAAAGGATTACAATCGGATAGAGCATTTGTCCAGGTTTGGTGAGTAGAAACCAAATGAAGAGGCGAAAAAAACCAATGTTCGACTGTCCTATGTTATTTCCTAAAGAAATGGAGCGTCTGCTCTCTCGTAATGAATTCGAGAATACTAATGTATATTAAGATTGGCGGGAAACACCAATAACTGATAATAGTTACCAGATGATTTGTGTTTCTAGGGAGCGTGCTTGAATTTACAATGGCAGTTTCGCAAAACTACCATTGTATTATTTGAGCGGGGATTATGATTCGTGACGTTTCATAATCGATACAACATCTTCAAAGCATCCAGCATTCGCTAGAATATAATCACCGCCAACTAAGTAATCGACCGGGTTGCCATCGAATTTGCTCATTTTTAACCCTAATTCTTTTGCGAAAATGACTTGTGCCGCTAAATCCCAAGGACCGGAATCGGAATTGACGAAGGCTACAAATTTGCCATCAAATACATGAATGGAATCAATTCCACCACAGCCCATATACCGTATATCAAAACAATGATTTACAAGCTCGGTGAAATTCGATTTCGTATGCCATCTGCTAATATCACAAGAAACTAATCCATCCTCTAAGGCAATCGAGGCAGGAGATTTCATTCTAACTCCATTTAAATAGGCTCCCTCATTTTCCATCGCATGATACAAATCGTTATTCATTACATCATAAATATATCCAAGCTTGCCGACATTATTCTCATAGTAGGCAATCAACACACAGAAATGGTCCTGCTGTTTCAGAAAGTTTGTGGTCCCATCAATTGGATCAATTAACCATACATTGTCAAATGATTGGATTTGCTCTCTCTGTTTAGTTTCCTCGCCAATAATTTGATGGATCGGATAGTTCTCGATAATCTTCGCTCGAATCCTAGCTTCCACTTCTTTATCAATATTTGAAACTAAATCACGATGACTAGACTTCGTTTCGATTGTTAATTCGGTCGATAATGATTCTTGAATAAAGGGAATAATTTCTTTAAACCATTGCTTTACTTGCAAATCAATTTCCATTAAGCTACGATCCACTTCGATTCCTCCAAACAACTGTACTTTTTTGAAAGTTCCTAAATTAATACTATGGTATTGCTTCAATGTTTTCAATGATTGATACCTTTAATATTCTAAAATGCTACGGTTGCTTCCTAATAAATATGTCTAACCCTTGACTTGCTAACCCACACCAATACTATTTAAGAATCATTTCCCGGGGAATATCGACAAAATTTGCATCTCGAAAAATTAGAAATATTAATCCACTAATTCATAAATAATATCTTAATTGGTTAACTTGATTGTCACTACATCCTTAGGTTCACTTATTCATTTGTATAATATCTGCCAAAAAGCCGTATATAATCTATAAATCATAGGTTAAATGTTTCCCTTTTGTAAATTTTCAGAACATACTAACAGGTTATTAACAGATTGTTGATAACCTGCAATTTTATTGGAAAACTAGTGTTTAGCCACCTCCTAGTGACAGACTCTTCTGAAATTATGTTAATGACGTTCTTATTTTTTCCTTTTAAAAAAAGAGACTCCTAGTCAATAAACTAGGAAATCTCCTTAAGTTTGTTTAATTCATTTGCACATTATGCAAATGAGCGAATATCCCATTATACTTTAACAGCTCTTCATGACTGCCTTCTTCTTCAATTCCATTCTTTGTGACAACCATAATTCGATCTGCATTTTTAATTGTTGCGAGTCGATGGGCAATCACAAGAGTTGTCCGATCCTTCGCAAGCTCATTCAATGCCTTTTGAATAATCATTTCTGTCTCAGTATCGAGTGCAGATGTTGCTTCGTCCAAGATTAAAATTGGTGGATTTTTTAAGAACATCCGCGCAATCGCAATCCGCTGCTTCTGTCCACCAGATAACTTAAGCCCACGTTCTCCGACTTGGGTTTCATATCCATCTGGCAATTCGCGAATAAATTCCTCCATATGGGCGCGACGCGCTGCGAGTTCGATTTCTTCATTCGTCGCATCAAGTTTCCCATACGCAATATTCTCACGAAGTGTTCCTGTAAATAAGAAGACATCCTGTTGAACGACACCGATTTGCCTTCGAAGTGATTGCTTCGTCATGTCGCGGATATCCATCCCATCAATCGTAATGCTCCCTGAATTAACATCATAGAAACGAGGGATTAACGAAGATATTGTAGTTTTACCAGCACCTGATGGGCCAACGAAAGCAATCGTTTCGCCTGCACGAATGTCGAAGCTTAATCCATTTAATACTGGGACATGTTCCTCCTCGTAACCAAAGGTAACATTATGGAAGGAAATGTCTCCTCTTAAATTGCTTACTTGAACAGCATTTTCTCGATCCTTTACATCTGGTTCGACATCTAGCAGCTCGGTAAATCGCTTGAAACCTGCCATTCCCTTTGGATACATTTCCAGTAATGCTGTAATTTTATTGATTGGATTGAACAATACATTCACAAACAAGATAAAACTAACAAGCTCGCCGTACGACATCTTCCCTTGGAATGTTAGCCATGCACCCGTAACAAGGACAAGTAAAGTAATTAAACGCATAAGCAAATATATATTGGAATGAACAATAGCCATGACTCGATATGCTCCGACTTTGGCCTCTTTGAAGCTAGTGTTATTCTTAGAAAAATTGTCCATTTCAAATGCTTCATTCGTAAAGGATTGCACGACACGCACGCCAGATACCGCATCTTCAACATGGGCATTTACACCGGCAATATCCTCATACATTCTCTTCCATGATTTATTCATCCTAACATTACCAAAGGAAATAAGGAAAATCAGGATTGGTATGGCGATTAAAATAATCAAAGCAAGCTGAGGATTAATCGTAAACATGATGAAAAATGCACCAATAAAGGTCATGATTGAAATAAAGAAATCCTCTGGGCCATGATGTGCCAGCTCACCAAGATCAAATAAATCATTCGTAATCCGACTCATGATATGTCCTGTCTTCACGTTATCGAAAAAGCGAAATGATTGCTTTTGTACATGATTAAATAACTCTTGGCGCATATCTGTTTCAATGTTTACCCCTAGCTTATGCCCGATATATGTAACGACATACTGCAAATAAGTACTCAATATATAAACGAATAATAGCAATACCGCAACCGTTACAATGATATTCCAATCTCCGCCAGGCAATAATTTATCAATAAACCATTGAACGGCAACCGGAAACGCAAGTTCAAGCAAGGCAACAAATAGTGCTGCAGTAAAATCCACTATAAATAATCGCCGATGTGGCTTGTAGTAAGAGAAAAAACGACGTATCACATATTCACTTCCTTTTTCTAATTTGGTACATAAATTATAAGGTTTATCCCTATGTTTAGCAATAATTGGGTATCTGTCATTAGTGGGTAACTAATTCATAATGCCTAGAAATTAACAACATTATTAAAGAAACTGTTGATAAGTCGTGGATAACGGTTAAAATACTCTGAATAACCGTAGTTATCCACATTTTTATCAACATATGCACAATTCAATGTCGCTATATTGTTGGCGAACACCTTTTCCCTACTATATATTGAAAATATCTACAGATTTATTAACAGCATGTGTATAACCCCTGTTACTAAACAAACTTTGCTCGTTATCTGTGCTTTCAACTCGATTGCTTTATTATTTATTAAACTGTGAATTAGGCGCAAGTTGATTTCCGCGGTCAACGCGGTCTGCTCCTTCTACAGAAAGCCGCTTCCTATGAGTCTACAGCCGTTCCTGTTCCTTAGGACAAGGAAAGCTTCGACAGCGTTACTTCGCACGATGAAAATCGTTTTTATTTTCGACGAGTCTCCTGCCGCTACAGTAAACCGCCATGAAAGAGTGATACTACTCTATCCACTTAATGAAGAGGTAAGAAAAGATAAGAGCAATGAACGCACAATCCCAGCGGAGGAAATACACGGAGATTCCTGCGGGAGGAAAGGCCTCGGTGAGACTCCGAAGTGCGATAGCACAAGGAGGCTCACCAGCCGCCCGCGGAAAGCGTAGTGTATTTCCGGAGCGATTGGTCCGAGGACTATTATATATCCTAAGATAGTTCACAGTTTTCAATTCCTAACTATAATCCATTGCACCAAAAAACAGGAGGCTTTTCAAGGTAGCCTCCTGTTTCTTATTTATTACTGTGATCCTAACTGTAAGGTTGTTTCAATTCGTTCTCCATTGCGGTAATAAACTACACTTACATTTTCGCCTATTTCCTTATCCTGGTATAGCACTTTTCGTAAATTAATCATGTCCTTAACAGGGTTACCATCGAGCTCTGTAATGACATCAAGCCGTTGTAATCCTGCCTTATCCGCTGGTGATAATGGATCAACACTCCATACATAGACCCCGCCATCAACATCAGAAGGGAGATTTAATGTACTTCTCCATTCAGCTTGTGGTACTTCGTCAAGTGAATAGATTTCAACGCCGATATATGGACGGATTACTTCTCCTGTCGCCTCTAACTCCTCTATAATCGGCAACGCACTATCAATTGGGATAGAGAAGCCAATCCCTTCTACTGCCTCTTGCGTAATTTTCATAGAATTAATTCCTATTAATTGACCATAAATATTAATCAATGCCCCACCACTATTGCCTGGATTAATCGCAGCATCCGTCTGGATTACTTCTGCTTGCCAATCAGCACGGCCATCTAAATTAAAATCCTGTGGTACCGTTCGCTCTGTTCCACTTACGACACCTTGCGTGACTGAGCCTGAGAATGCGAGTCCCAGTGGATTTCCAATTGCAATGACAGGTTCACCAACCTTGACATCGGCACTTGAACCAATTTCAATGACCTTCTTTACAGCCTTACCGTCCATCCGTAACACTGCTAAATCAGAAAATAAATCACTGCCAACGATTTTTGCGTCTACATGTGTATCATCAGATAAAACGACTTCAACATAATCTGCACCTTCAATTACATGGTGGTTTGTAACGACATATGCAACACCGTCTGTATTTTTATAGATGACACCAGATCCTGTTCCTGCCTCAACGTTCTTCTGTTGCTCCCAGAAATCGGTTTTGCTTTGGATATTTGTCACGCCAACAACAGCAGGAGATACCTCCGCAACCATTTCCGTTATTTGTGTCGAAACATCCACTTTTACTGCTCTCGGTATCGTCCCCGACTTTTGATTATTTTCCCCTGATTGAATTGTCGCCTCATTTGCTCTGTTGTCTGTTTCAGCGTTTTCCCCAAATCTTCCAGCAGACTTAAATGATGGCACAACTTCTGCAACTAATAAAATCCCAATGATAATCCCCAGCAATAATGGAATTAGCCATCCGCCCTTTTTCCTGCGATTGCGAGATGGATTCGGTGGGTAACCCTGATCATAATATCCCATGAAATTAACCCCTTATCCGATTGTGTTTTTAATTTCCTTTTGCTATAGTATTTCACCAAGAATTAAAAAATAGTCATAGGTTTTTGACTAGCCAATGTTGCAGCATTTCTTGCAAACGATTGACCATTTATATAACTTCATACAATGCAGTAGGTTCTTTAGGATCTGTATCAAATAAATCTATCTCAATTCCTCGCTCTTTTAGTACCCCATCTACTGCCATCCTAGCAAGATCTTTCATATTATTATCCAAGCTTAAATGGGCTAAATAAATTCGTTTCGTTCGATTGCTAATTATTTCAGAAAGTGCTAATCCGCTATCCTCATTCGAAACATGTCCTGAATCTCCTAGAATCCTACGTTTGACACTCCAGGGGTAACGCCCCATTCGTAACATTTCTACATCGTGATTTGCTTCAAAAATATATGCATCCGCATCCTCTACCGTTTTCTTAATCCGTTCTGAAACATAACCAAGATCGGTAACAAGCGCGACTTTCTTCCCACTGTGTCGGAACGTATAGAACATTGGCTCAGCAGCATCATGTGAGACACCAAATGATTCGATTTCCATATCGCCAAAAGTTTTTACTTCTTCCATTCCAAACATAAATTTTTGATCGACTGTAAGCTTTCCAATGGATTTTTCCATTGCCTTCCATGTCTTCTCATTCGCATAGATTGGCAAATTGTATTTTCTCGCAATAATTCCTAATCCTTTGATATGATCACTATGCTCATGGGTTACGAGAATTCCTGATAGCATTGACGGATCAACATGGACTTTGCTGAATAAGTTGTCCATCTGCTTACCGCTTAATCCAGCATCCACTAGAAATCGCTCTTGATCTGATTCTATATAAAATGCATTTCCTGTACTTCCAGATGCTAAAACACTAAAACGTAATGTCATTCTGTTTCACTCCGATTGTCTACCTCTAACTTAATTGTCGCATTTAAAAAGGATTGTTTTACTTTACTATCTTTGTTCAATGTTTCTATTTTCTTTATATCATTTCCGATGGTATCATGAAGAAATTTAATCTCATCATTTCGAGAAGCAAGTCCTTCAATCGCATTCACGAAGTAATTCCTTTCTCCACTGCTTTCCCCTTTAACGGTTACTTTCCATGTTGGGGCAAATACTTGATTTCCTTCTGCTACCAGCCTTGCATAATATCCTAGCACGACATCGTCTGTGACTTCTTCATTGGCAGTTAAAAAGCTTCGATTATATAATGCTTCAACCGAAAACAGCGGCTGGATTAATGTCTGTAATTCTCCTTGTGGCTCCGCTTCACCAAGCACTGATTGCGTCAAATGGGTTATCTCATTTGATCCATTTAAGAAAGCTAGCACTAGTCCATTTGAATTAAAATAAACCGGCCGATCATTAATTTTCTGGAAAAAGATAAGCACGTTTAACTCTTTATTCCAGCCCCAATACGTATAATGATCAGGAAATAAAACATAGCTTTTTACGAGTTCACTAATTATATCTGAAGTTTCTTCTGTAACAGGGATCGGATCTTCTAATTGTGAGACAAGGAAGTAATTATCAATCACTTCTGTACTAAGCCCTTTCTTTGCTTTTAACGGCTCCAAATCTGCCTCTGATAATATCTTTTGGGATACCGAAATATAGGAATCCTTTTCAATTTGCCCTGTTTCTAGGTTAGGAATCTTAATATTTTCTGCCTTGAGCTGATCTTTAAATGTCAATTCTTGATTATCCAGTATCCCATAGTCAGCCTCATCCTGCTTTTCTATAAATTGAATGAGCAAATAAATATTAAGAATAAGAAAACTGAGGATAAATAGTGTTTTTATATGACCCCATTGCATCCTCAATCCCCTCCCTTTAATAATTGATCTTCATTTAAATCGATTTCATTCCATTCTCCATTTTCCTTCTTAAACCAAGCAGGAATCAATTCAATAATTCTATCTTTATAGTTGCTGCCACTCATACTGCTTTCATCTTCATCATAATGATAAATTAGCCTGTAACCAATACGAATATCCTGGAAATTTTCCAAATTATAATTACGATTTAAGTATGAAATCAAATCTTGACCTGACATCAATTTTTCTGTGCTCCCACCTAATGGTACATTTAACTCAAAGAGTGGACGATCATATTCATTGAGCTGTAGATTAATCCATTTTTGATCGATATACGACAGATTTAATGCATTATAAATTGGGTATCCATTGTCATCATACATCTGGTACCTGACAACATTTTCTTTTGCATTAATATCCATCAGGTTATATTCATTTGTCCAGCCATTGTGACTATTAATATTTTTAATACTATTCGTTAGCATATTGGCCGCTGTTTGATCATCCCCAACCGCGTCTTCTGAATATGGGTCGACAAACTCCATTCTTCCACGCTTCCAGTATACACGCATGCCACGCTGTGAATCCGTATAATACGTATCACCAGCAGAAGAATACGTTTGACTTACAAGGGACGGATCCGGGAAGAATACCTTGATTAACAAATTGGGTTCATCAATAGACTCAGACGTATATGACTGCTTTGTCACACTTACTGAGTCTCTTGGTATATAGATTGGTTCTTTTGTTTGTTCTAACGAAAGGTATTCCTGAAGAAGCCCTTCATCAACTGATTGAAAATAGTCCCATAGAAATTCATAATGATTGGAATCATTAATTATTGCCGTAGCCTCATTTCTGCCATCAATCGATAGTATTTCGAGATTCAATGATTTGCTGTCTGGATTAAATGATAAATACATTCGATCAAATGACCAGTTTGGCAGTTCGGTATTAGAATCAGACAAGCTCATTAGATTATTCAAGATTTCCATTGGCAAATTACTCGGAAAAATTACTTCAACTTCATTTTTATTCGGTGTTCTGCCGCTTACTAGTCTTGTTTGCAGGTTAGATATAGACCAAGTCTGTATTTGTTCATAAAACTCTTGTTTCTTGATTGGTTTAGAAAATCCATAATGAAGATCATCCATATGAAAGATAACCTCTCTTGGTTCAATCACTGTACCTTTTTTTTCATTATCTTTTCCGCCTAAATTAACTGCCTCATTTAAAGGAGGCTTATCGCTTTTTTCAGGTAATTCTGGCTGATAACTCCATAAACCGAAAGTCAGAAGTAAACTAATCCCGATTAATACGATTAGTATTAGTGATTTTGCTGTTTCCATTTTCATCGATTATACCCCCGCTTCTGATTCATTAGCGGCAGCGTAAAGATGATCGTTGTTCCTTTACCTTCTCTACTTTTTGCCCAAATCTTACCATGATGTGCTTCTACTAGCTCTTTTGAGATTGCTAGTCCTAAACCAGTCCCTCCAAGCTTCCTCGATCTTGCACGATCTGCACGATAAAAACGTTCAAAAATCTTTTCAAGTTTATCATAAGCAATTCCTAATCCTTCATCCCGAATGCTTACTTGAAGAAAATGACGTTTATTTTCTACCTTTAGCTGGATTTTACCACCCTCTGGTGAATATTTAATAGCATTAGAAATAATATTATCGATTACTTGGGTCATTTTATCTTTATCAATCCAAACATTAAATTTCCCTTTTGGTAACTCACGAATCAGGTCAATATGTTCTGGAATATGCATTTCAAATCGATCGGTCACTTGATGAAAGTACTCAATAAACTCCGTTCGCTCCTTATGCAATGGATGCTCATCAGCATCCATCTTAGAAAGCTGCAGGAGGTCATTTACCATGCGAATCATTCGGTCTGTTTCATTTTGAGCAACCCCTAGAAATTTAGGTGCGATATCCTTATCCTGCCATGCTCCGTCTGTTAATGCTTCGATATAGCTCTTCATCGTTGTTAAAGGTGTCCGGAGTTCGTGCGATACATTGGAAACAAAGTCGCGGCGTTCCTGTTCAATCTTCTCTTGCTCGGTTACATCACTAATAACGGAAATGAATCCTGTAATTTCATCTTCATCATCTGAAACCGTTGAGAAATTTGCGCGAATTAAGTACGTTTCGTCATCTTCACTAAAATCAAGAATCATCGAACCACTATCCTGTAACTCTGTTATATCTACTATTTTTTCATCTAGCTGCAATATATCTAATAAAGAATCACCGATGAGATCATCTGGATTCTCTCCAATTAATCTGCCCGCAGGCTCGTTCATTAGTGTAATGATCCCTGCCGTATCCGTGGCAATTACTCCATCCGACATATTGGATAAAATCGAACTGAGCTTTCGCCGTTCCTCCTCAATTGTCGAATAAGAATGTTTTAATCTACTATTTAAATCATTAAATGCCTCAGCTAATTGACCAATTTCATCTTTTCCAAAGACATTTACCTTTTGCGTAAAGTCACCCTTTGCCATTGTCTGTGCTTGTTCCCGCATTTCCATAATTGGCTTTGTAATCGTCCGGGCAACTAAAACTCCAATTAATGCAGACACACTGATTGCTAGTAATGACCCTTGTAAGAATATCTCATTTATGTCCTGAAGCTGATCATACACCTGTTGAATCGGTGCTTCCACATATATAACGCCTGCCACAGCACCGTCCTTATTTAATGGCACAGCTTCAATATATACTCGATCATTATTCGCTTCATTCCTTACTATCTGGTGATTTGGGCTATTGAATGACAGCACTTGCTGGACAATAGGATAATTTACTTTCTTGCCAATATCCGTAATAAGTTCTTTGTCATTCGTTCCCAAAAGAAAACTTTGATTATCCGTCACTTGAATATTTATTAAATCATCGGTACTTATATCTTCAACAATTTGTTGTACGTCTTCTTCCCAGGTTGGTGTATTTTCATCGTCGTTACGCTCTTCATTAAAGGCTTGTTCCAAATTATACGTAAGCAGCTTTAAACGGTCATTGACAGTCCCTTTAAAATTATCAACAAGATTCTCTTCTAATCCTGTGATAAAAAACGACCCAATAACCTGAACGGCAAGAAGCAACAATAGAATATAAATAATAATAAACTTTAATTGTATCGAACGAAAAAAACCAACTTTATTCATCACAACTACTCCTGATCAGGATTACGTAAATAATAACCTACACCACGTCGGGTAACAATCCATGTTGGGTTACTAGGGTTCTCCTCAATTTTTTCTCGGAGTCTTCTTACAGTTACGTCAACCGTTCGTACATCTCCGAAATAATCATAGCCCCATACGGTTTCAAGCAAGTGCTCCCTTGTCATTACTTGTCCAATATGACGCGCCAAATAATGCATTAGTTCGAATTCACGATGAGTCAATTCAATTTGAACTCCATCTCTAGAAACAACATAGGCATCCGGATGAACGACAAGGTTACCGATAATAATATCCTTTGATTCCTTTGGTGCTTCTTCAGGTACTTGTTGTCTACGTAAATTAGCCTTTACTCTAGCAATTAATTCACGATTACTAAACGGCTTCGTTACATAGTCATCTGCTCCAAGTTCGAGTCCCAGTACCTTATCAATTTCTGAGTCCTTCGCGGTTAGCATAATAACTGGCATACTCTGTGTCTTTCTTATTTCCCTGAGTACTTCATTACCATCTTTATTTGGTAACATGATATCAAGTAAGACTAAATCAGGCTTATCATTTTCTGCCACCTCGATTGCTTCATCGCCATCATATGCGCAAATTACCTGGTAGCCTTCTTTTTCTAAGTTAAATTTTAATATATCTGCAATTGGTTGTTCATCATCTACTACTAGAATCTTTTGACTCATTATTAGCACATCCTTTTCATTCCGTCCTAACTAGCGCTCGACTAACATCATATGGTTGGTAATCTACTGCATGTTAGAGGTTAAAATCGTTATATCTATATTATAATTATATTCATTTGAAATTTTTATGGAGCTTATCAAGGCTCCTATCTATTTTAACGCACTTTGAACAATATGTCTTTATTTTGGCAGATAAGAAAACATAAACTCTTAACTTGCATAGGTGAGCAATTGTTCTCTGACCGTTCGCTCCGAAAATACCCTCGCTTTCCGCGGGGGGCTGGTGAGCCCTTCCTTGTTCGTAGCAAAATGACATGACATAACCAATTTCATTTCATTGGTACATCAACTGCGAGGTAGTGTTTTCTCTTTACAGATATAGTAGATATTATAATATTTTCTATTTGTATAATAGCAATTTATGAACTGTATATAAGGGAAAAAGGCTAACCCCTAACAGGATTAACCTTCCAAATAAACATCCATATTATTTAACATAATTTAGCGGGTTTTGGAATACACCATCTTTATGCACTTCAAAATGCAAATGGATTCCGGTTGAGTTTCCAGTTGAACCCATGACACCAATTTCACTTCCCTTTTCAACTGTTTGACCAACGGATACGTCGATGGATGAGAGATGTGCATATAACGTTTTTAGACCGTTATTATGATCGATTACAATTTTATTACCAAAGCTTCCATCAGCACCAGCCGATACGACAACACCATTGTCAGCAGCTAAAATGCTGCGGTTGCTAGGTCGAGCAATGTCGAGTCCTTTATGCATGCTTCCCCAACGTTCGCCAACATGGCTCGAAATATAGCCACCAACTGCTGGCCATACCATGGCCCCTGTACCACGAGAGGGGATTACTTTTGTTCCTTTAATAATGACTTCCTTAACAGCCTCTTCTGTTGTCTTCTCGGTCGTTACATCTTTTGCAGTCTGTTTGCCATTTGTTTTTTCAATGGAATATAGGACTTCCTTCTTCCCATCTTTTCCTTCTTGTTTGACTTCTTCATCGCCCTTGTATAATTCCTCAGATTCGATTATCTCTGTCTCATATGGAATCTTTTCTTCTACTAATTCCTCTTCAGTTACAACCACATCTACAAAGGGCTCCAATGCTGTTACATTAATTTCTTGTCCGATGTGTAATAAAGAATCAGCTGTTAAACCTGAATTTAATTTTAGTAAGTCTTTTGTTGATAGGTCATAATTACTTGCAATTCCACCTAGCACTTCGCCTTCCTTAACGGTATGCACCTTTTCCTCAAGGGTTCCTTTTTCAAGTAAAACAACCCCTTGTTCTTCTGTCAAAACTTCAGTAGGCAAAACTTGCTTAGACGCCAATGCTACGTCATCCGATAATACAACGTCCCGAATATGCTTCTCACCAACTGTTAACTTAGTTGCAGTTTGCTTCTCAGCATTCAAATCCGATTCCTTATCATCTGCTTCTTTTGCGGCATCAATTTCTGCTAGTACATCCTCTGGTACATACTTCGCTTTATAAGCATTAACTACAGCTTCTGCTGCCTCTTGGTTTTCAAAATAACCAACCGTTCGATCTGCTATTTTAAGCTCGACAGTATTCGCCACAACCGACGTATTTTCATCTAATACATTGGTTACTTCTTCATTGTTATAGTCTGGATCAAATACCTTTTCCGATATATAATCTACTTTTCCATCAATAGTCAAATCTAAATTTGTATTCTGATCCGCATCAATCTTCTCTTCCAAATGCTCCTCAACGATTTCTTGCTCGTCAACCTTACCAATATGTTCTCCATCTAGATAAACGTGATATACGGTCTGTAAATTCATATCTTCTGCACTTGCAGTCGTTGCTAATAAACCAAATCCGAGAATAGATGTAATAGCTACTTTCTTTATGAATCGAAATTTATTTCTATTTTGTTTTTTATGATCTATATTCCATTTTAACATTAATATAGTTCTCCCTTAATATCTTGAAAATCGTATGTATTCTATTCTTATTAATCCTCTACTAATCTACCATAGGAAATTTGGATTAGGAATAGTTTGTCGATAATTGTAAAGAAACTGTATCATAACTCCCAATTATTTACTTTATTCCAAATAACAGGGCCTAATATCCCTGTCTCAGAAATTAAAAAGTTTGGCGGGCGATTAAACCAAACTAGGATGATCAACTCAGTGAATATTATTCCTCTTTTAGGAAAACATATTTAATAGAAAATAAATTATAGTTTTACCATAATGAGGTGAGAAGATGCCTACAAATGAACAAGGTTTATCTGTTTTCATGACCGGTCAATTAAAAGAGAATTTATTAAAGCTATCCGAAGAAATCCACCACATGATTCATACACTCAATTCAAAAGAATGCAGTGTTTTACATGAATTTGATGAAATCCACCATTTATTTAATCAAATTCAAGTAAGCACCGCTTCCTATTATTTAAAATCCTATTTAGCACCATTCACCGATCAATTTGAAGTTTTTTCTAAAGCTATACAACATCTTTCTGAACGTAATCATGGTGCATTAATTGCTATTCAAAGGAATGATAATCTAGATACTCATATTCACTCTGGTGTCCCCATCCATGCAGAATTAACTGCGCCTTTGCTTGAGACTATTTTTTACACGGGAAATCCATTACATGATGGTGCTGTATTAATCAGTAAAAATAAAATTATTTCAGCTTCTAATGTTCTCCCTGTGTCACAATATAAGGTTGCTGATAAAAAACTAGGAACTCGGCATCGAGCAGCACTTGGACTTTCGGAAAAAACAGATGCATTAGTACTTGTTGTTTCCGAGGAGACTGGGAGGGCAACCTTTGCACTGGATGGCAGTTTATTTCCAATAAGAACAAATGGATTATCATAGTAATCTATCCTAAATAAATTTTTATATCGCTAAGGCATTCTCTGTTTGCTTCTTTTTATTCCCGCTACTTTCCTGCATCTTTTTCTGTATAGAATGCGCAAATTTCCAAGTATTTGTGTATTATAAAAATAAGAAGAGCAGAAGTGAGGAATTTAGAGGAGTGTCTTCTATTGAAGAGAAATAATTGGTTCATTGCACTCGGCATTTTTTGGACTGTTGTTTTTTCATGTGTTAGTTTTTATTGGGCAATGGGGGGGATGTTCGGTGTTAGGTCGCTAGGCGGATCGATTTATGAGATGTCTTTAAATCCTGATCCTTCGTTCATCTTAATTGTTTGGCTTACCGGTTTCATTAAATTGCTCGGTCTGATATTATTATTGATGCTCTTTGTTCCATGGACGAAACCTAAAATGACCAGCATGCTTTACCACCTCACAAAGATTATAGGAGCTCTTTTAATCCTGTATGGATTACTGAATTTCATTACCATTTCTCTGAGTGTGTTTAATATTTTGGAATTTGAGTTGGATTCCTATGCAACCTTTTGGAGGTTAACTTTTTGGGAACCCTTCTGGATTGTTGGTGGGGTATGTTACTTTTTTCCCATTAAAAGGGGATAATTATGTATCAAAAATAGCATGTAGAACCATTGCGTTCTACATGCTATTTTGTGTGTTAATTTTGATTTTTAATCCTTAATGAGTATCCGCTACAAGTTGTAGGAGGCACTATCCTTTTATGCAAACACCGGAATATCACTATCCTCATAGCGATGATCCAAGTCAACGAATTTATTATATTCCTTTACGAAAGCAAGCTCAACCGTTCCAGTTGGGCCATTACGCTGTTTGGAAATAATAATTTCAATAATATTTTGTTTTTCCGTTTCCTTATCATAGTAATCATCACGATAAAGGAATCCAACGATATCGGCATCCTGCTCAATACTTCCTGATTCACGAATATCGGACATCATTGGTCGTTTATCCTGACGGGACTCAACCCCACGGGAAAGCTGTGAAAGGGCGATTAGTGGAACCTTTAATTCACGAGCAAGTCCCTTTAGTGCACGGGAGATTTCCGAAACTTCCTGTTGACGGTTTTCTTTTGAATTTGCACTTCCTTGAATCAGCTGCAAATAATCAATCAAGATCATGCCTAGCCCATGCTCTTGCTTCAATCGTCTGCATTTGGAGCGAATCTCCGTTACGCGAATCCCTGGCGAATCATCGATATAGATCCCCCCATTGGATAAGGAACCCATTGCCATCGTTAATTTACTCCAATCGTCTGCAGTTAATTGCCCATTACGCAAACGCTGTGCATCAATGTTTCCCTCTGCGCAGAGCATACGCTGTACAAGTTGATCCGCACCCATTTCCAGACTGAATATGGCTACGTTTTGGTCGGTATTTACCGCTACATTTTGCGCAATATTAAGTGCAAAGGCCGTTTTACCAACGGAAGGACGGGCGGCAATAATGATTAGGTCGTTTGGTTGGAATCCAGAGGTAATGCGATCCAAGTCGCGGAATCCCGTTGGAACACCTGTCACATCACCGCTTTGTTGATGAAGCTGTTCAATATTATCATAGACATCGATTAAAACATCCTTAATATTTTTAAATGCACCTGAGTTTTTACGACCGGAAACTTCGAGAATATTCTTCTCTGCGTCATTTAACACATCTTCAATCTCATCTTCTTTTTCAAAGCTTGAAGTGACAATATCTGTTGCTGTTCGGATAAGCCTGCGTAGTACAGATTTCTCCTCAACAATTTTGCAGTAATATTCAATATTAGCTGCAGTTGGCACACTCTCCGCCACTTGCGTCAAATAAATGACACCGCCAACCTCATCGATTTGCTTAACATCATTCAAATAAGAAGTTACGGTTACAATGTCAATTGGTTCCCCTAAGTCTGAGAGCTTCAACATCGCTGCAAAAATACGTTGATGTCCTGCACGATAAAAGTCTTCCGGCAATAAGATTTCTGATGCAGTAGAAAACGCTGATGGTTCTAAAAATATCGCACCAATCACAGATTGCTCGGCTTCGAGATTATGTGGTGGTGTACGGTCATTCCACGATTGGCTCATTACCTTTCCTCCTTAAATCTGCTCTACCGTTAGTAAACTAGCATTAATGCTTGCCTCTTTTATGATAGATGTCCTTGTTGCTAATTCTAAATCAATCGAGAACAGAAGAAATCGGCGTTAAGGCCGATTTCTTTTACATAATTATGTTCATTTTTTCTCCAAAATCTTCTAATACACTGCTTACTCCGCTACATGGACTTTAATTGAACCAGATACTTCTGGGTGTAGTTTGATAGGAACAGTCGTATAACCAAGTGCTCGAATCGGTTCCACTAAATCAATTTTCCGTTTATCCACTTTATAGCCATGTTCTTTTTCTAATACTTCTGCAATTTGCTTACTCGTAATTGATCCGAATAGGCGACCACCTTCACCAGCTTTTGCTTTAATTTCTACTGTAAGATCTGCTAGTTTATCCTTTAGGTTCATTGCTTCTTCTTTTTCCTTTTGTTCCTCTTGTGCATCTTTGCGCTTTTGTGCATCTAATATTTTCATATTGCCTGGTGTTGCTTCCTCGGCAATCTTATTTTTTAATAGGTAATTTCGTGCGTAGCCATCTGATACGTTTTTTACTTCGCCTTTCTTACCTTTGCCTTTTACATCTTTTAGAAAAATTACTCTCATTCTGATTCTCTCCCTTCAAAATATTCATGCAGAATGTCCTTTAATAATGCTTCTGCATCGTCTATCGTCATATCCTCTATTTGTGTAGCAGCATTCGTTAAATGTCCGCCACCATTCATTTTTTCCATGATTACTTGGACATTTACATCGCCAAGTGACCTGGCACTTATTCCTATTTTACCATCATCCCGCTCGGAAATGACGAATGATGCAGTAATACCTGTCAATGTTAACAAGGTATCTGCTGTTTGTGCAAGTAACACAGGTCCATAGGCCACTCCAGATTCTGCTTTCGCAATCGCAATAGAGTCCCGATAAATTTCTGCGTGCTCAATTAATTTACTGCGTTTCACATAAACGCCTAAATCTACCTTTAGGAATTGCTGCACGAGCACCGTGTCGGCGCCTTTCGCACGGAGGTATGATGCCGCATCAAACGTTCTAGAACCTGTCCGTAACGTAAAGCTCTTCGTATCAACAATAATCCCTGCTAATAATGCAGTTGCTTCCAGCATTTTTAGCTTCGTATGGTTCGGTTGATATTCCAGAAGCTCTGTCACTAATTCAGCAGTCGATGAAGCATATGGCTCCATATAAACGAGCGTCGGATTTTCAACAAAATCTTCCCCACGACGATGATGATCGATGACCACCTTATAATCCGTCAAATTCAGCAGGCCGG
This sequence comes from Oceanobacillus chungangensis, assembly GCF_003369565.1. Taxonomy (GTDB): domain Bacteria; phylum Bacillota; class Bacilli; order Bacillales; family Amphibacillaceae; genus Oceanobacillus; species Oceanobacillus chungangensis. The sequence goes on from NZ_PIOD01000016.1 coordinate 223,181, forward strand.
CATCGGCAACCATCGATGGTTTATGGGTATCGACGACAATTAGTAAGCTTCGACTTGTTATTAAGTTTTCTGCTTCCTCTGGTTCAATAAAATGACTCCAAATCTCTTCATCACCTTTAAGTGCTTGAATGAGATGGAAAACACCTATATCTACATCATTTGAATCAAATACAATATACCCATCGACATTATTACTCTTCGCAATGTTTAATATCCCAATCGCTGCGCCAACGGAATCCATGTCAGGAGAACGATGACCCATAATAACTACATTATCACTAGCTTTTACAAGCTCCTGTAATGCATGGGAAATAACACGTGCACGTACTCTCGTTCTTTTTTCCATTGGGTTTGTTTTCCCACCATAGAAACGAACCTTTCCAACATCATCTTTAATAACAACTTGGTCTCCGCCACGTCCAAGGGCTAAATCTAAACTCGATTGTGCAAGTTCCCCAAGAGCTGGTAAGGACGTATCCCCCAGACCCACACCAATACTTAAAGTTATTGGATTATTTTGTGCGGTAATCATTTCTCGTACGTCATCTAACACATCAAACCTAACACTTTCAAGCTGCGCTAGAATTTCTTTTGACCCCACAGCTAAAAATCGTTCCTGTGATGTGCGTTTTAAATAGAGACCATAATGATTCGACCATTTATTTAATACCGATGTAACCTGTGAATTTAATTGGCTCTTCGCCGTATCATCCAAGTTCTGGGTAATTTCTTCATAGTTGTCCAAGAAAATAATTGCTAAGACAGTTTGTTGATTGTTGAATAATGTTTCTAACTCAATTTGTTCCGTACGGTCAAGCAAATACAGTAAACGCTCTTCCTTTTTAATAATGGTTAGAAATTTGGACTTGTTTACTTCAATTACAATCTCATGCTTGTTTTCCTTTATCATAGGAATCAATACTTCTGAAAGAATATTTAACGACTGACCGACGATTGAATCATCTTCTTCGCTAAATTTGTTTAAATATGGGTTTGCCCATTCAATTTTATAATCCTCATTATATAATATAATTCCTAGTGGCATTTCCAATAATGCTTCATCGCCAACCTTTTTAATCCGATGGGAAATAGTAGAAATATATGCTTCTGTTTCTTCCAGCAATTTTCTTTCCCTAATAAAGGTATAGTACAGAGAAGCAATTACAAGTACAGTCATCATTAGCCCTATTTGCCATTGGAAATACCATATAACACCTAGTAATATAACAGCAAGTAAATAAATTACCCATAGGTGACTACCGAAAACTAGCTTCTTCTGATAATCAGGCATATCGATCAGCTCCTCTTACTTACGTCCTGCTTTTCAAAACTAATTCTTTTTTGTAAGGCGATCTCTTAATTTAAAGCCTATATCAATTATACCTAAGATCCTTACAAATGAAAGTAGAATTGTAGGGATAAATAATGTAAAGAGTACAGCTAGAATTGGGATTATGATTGGCAATCGTTTATGATGCGCGAAAAAGAATATAAAGGAAAATCCCTGGATTATCATCAATGTACCTGTAACTAGTGACGCATTCTGTAGTATTACAAATAGCGTACTCGCAGGATCTGTTTCAATTATAGAAAATACTAATACGATCATGTAAATCCATAATAAGGTCGATGGGAATTGCAATGTACGGAATGGTGGAAATCGCAATTTTTTCTTAAATAATTTATTAATAAATTTATAACCAATCCATTGTGTAAGAAACGCTAAAATAAGAGCAAGGAAAATTACAAACGCAGGGAGTAAATCCATTAGCAAATCACTTTGCATCTGAAGTAATTCTTCAAACTCCTCTGTTTGTTGATTCTGCATGCCTGCTTCTTCCATTAGATTACTACTCATCGTTATGGATTCTTCCACCATTTGATTCATATCTTCCACAATGTTCACATCAGCTACAACCTGTGTAAATACAAATGAAAACAGCAAACCAATAATAAATCCAAATGTACCCCTTGCTAGGGTTTCATAAGCAGATAAATTCTTATAAATAGCATTTCCAATCATAATCCCGCCTAATCCCATCAGAACGATGACAGGCAGTGATAATAGCGTTGTAATAATTGTCCCAAATAAAATGGCTCCAACAAACACTATTAATGTTGGTTTCCAATCGTATTTTGCAGAGTAGAGAATAAAGGGTACTGGCAATAAGATGGTAAATATCGGGATAAACATAGAAAGAAGCATGAGTATCATAAATACCGCTAAAAATAGTGCTCCTTCTGTTATTTTTTTTGATTGATTCATTAATGCACCTCTCCAATAAAATTCAAAAATTAATTCCTAGAATAAATTGAACTCGGCTTACTACCAAGTATTATATATATATTCTATTATGATAACATGGTTTTTAGAGAAATGCGTGTCGGATATTGTTGAGGGAGTATTTCCCAGGTAATAATTTGTCGATAGTTGCAAAAGCAATAGAATGAAAGCACCAGCAAATATTCATCATCCATCTAAGCTTTTTTAGCTAACTTCTATTATAATAGAATAAGTATATGAATAAGGAAGGGAAATAATGAGATTCTGGGAAATATTTGTAAGTAGCATCAAATTACCTACTAAAGAAGCAATGTTTAAACTCAATCGAGTGGGAATGGATTTTGCATTATTTTACATGTTTATTCTCTTATTTATCGTTTCTACTCCAGCATTATTCGAGAGAATTACAGTCACAACTGGAATTGCAGGAGAGATGAATCTTATTTTCAAGGTCATTTACTTCTTTATCTTTTATTATCTACCAATGTCACTCATCGTATTAGGTTGTATCTCCCTCGTTGCATATATTGGTACATTTATTGCAAAGCTAATGCAGCGAAAATTACGGTATGCGATCATTTGGAAGTTAATTTCCTTTACAACAACTATTCCTTTACTAGTGTATACCGTTATGTCCCTCGTTTATTCAGTTAGTAATACTTATTTATTACTAGCACTCGTATACAGCATTAGTTTGCTAATTATCATGATTTCTCTCTATCCAAAACGACGGGTGCGATCTTAAAAGGTCAGCGCAAGTTTAGAAACTTACAGAGATGAGAAAATCTCGTTAGTTGTTGACAGTAGTTGAAAATGAGTCTAGATTCAAAGCTAATTAAAAAAACCTCTAAACCAAGCATATTGCTTTGTCTAGAGGTTTCTTCTTATTACTCAGATACGAATGGTAATAATGCCATTACGCGAGCACGCTTGATTGCTACTGTAAGTTTACGTTGATATTTTGCAGATGTTCCAGTTACACGACGAGGAAGAATTTTTCCACGTTCTGAAATGAAACGTCTTAGTAAATCAACATCTTTATAGTCAATGTGCGTAATACCGTTTGCTGTAAAGTAACATACTTTACGACGTTTAGCACGTCCACGACGAACTCCTGCCATTGATACCCCTCCTTTTTATGTTTAAGGATGTTCGGACATCCTTTTAGAATGGTAAATCATCATCTGATATATCGATAGGCGCTCCATTATTTTTAAATGGGTCCTCAAAATTATTGTTTTGATTTTGGTTTTGTTGATATTGATTCTGGTTTTGATATTGGTTCTGATTTTGGTACTGATTCTGATTTTGCCCGTTTCCTGATGTGTTTTGTCCTCTGTCCCCTGAAGAAGCAGAACCTTTTGATTCCAAGAATTGTACACTTTCAGCAACGATTTCTGTTACATACACAGTTTTACCATCTTGACCTTCATAGCTACGCGTTTGTACACGTCCATCGACACCAATCAAATTACCTTTTTTCATATAATTTGCCAGGTTCTCAGCTGGTCTACGCCAAACAACACAATTAATAAAGTCTGCTTCACGATTTCCTTCCTGATTAGAGAAAGGGCGATTCACTGCAATATTAAAGTTAGCAACTGCTACTCCAGTCGGTGTATAACGTAAATCAGGATCCCTCGTTAACCTGCCAACAAGTACGACACGATTTAACATCAGAACCACTCCTTATTATTGTTCATCTACTCGAATTGCAATATGACGAATAATATCTTCAGAGAACTTAGCTAGGCGATCAAATTCATTTACTGATTTATCATCACCGTTGAAGTTAATGATTACATAATATCCATCACGGTAGTCATTGATTTCGTAAGCAAGACGCTTCTTGCCTTTTTCGTCAACTTTTTCAATCTCCGCACCATTATCAGTTAGAATTCCGTTAAAACGCTCGATTAAAGCTGTTTTAGCGTCCTCTTCAATATCTGGGCGGATGATGTACATGATTTCGTATTTTCTCATCCGTTACACCTCCTTTTGGTCTTAGCGGCTCTTATATATTGGGCCTCGTTTCAAGCCCTTTATAAGAGCAAGGAATAAAATTAATTACTCACAATAAGTTATTATACCAAATCACTTCATAGAAATCAAGCATTCGAGAGATCCTTTTTCGTTATACAAATAGAGTACAAAAAACTTCCTATTTCAATTTCCATGACAGAAAAGGCCACGCCCACTCCAGCGCCCAACGACTAGCGAGACTTCCCTCACCTCATGACACGATAAAGGAGACTTGCCGATTGGTTAAACATGAGGCTTAGTCGCACTTATTCCCTTGTGGTGAAAGTCAACATCGATTCGCTAAAGCTCCCAAAGAGTTTCCTTTATCTCCTACGAAGGAATGTCCAACACGTCGAACCACCCATATTGCGGGGCGCAGTCCGTACGTCGCTAAGCATGCGTTTACGCTTTTGTTCTTAAACATTAAAACGGAAATGAATAACATCGCCATCTTTAACAATATACTCTTTTCCTTCTAAACGAACCTTCCCTTTTTCACGGGCATGTGCCATTGATCCTGCTTCCAATAGGTCATCATAGGAAACCGTTTCAGCACGAATAAATCCACGTTCAAAGTCTGTATGAATAATTCCTGCTGCTTGTGGTGCTTTAATGCCCTTTTTAAATGTCCATGCACGTACTTCTTGTTCACCCGCTGTAAAATAAGTAGCTAAACCTAAGAGACTATAGGATGCCTTGATTAGTTTATCTAAGCCAGACTCAGTAATTCCCAAATCTTCCAGGAACATTTCCTTTTCTTCTGAATCTAATTCAGATATTTCCTCTTCGATTCGTGCGCAAATAACAATAACTTCAGCGTTTTCTTTTGCAGCATACTCTTTTACCTTTTGGATGTTTTCATTGGAATCATGATCAGCAACCTCATCCTCGGCCACGTTTGCTACATATAATGTAGGTTTACTCGTTAATAAATGTAGACCTTTGACAATTTTCCACTGGTCATCGGTAAATTCTAGCGATCTTACTGGTTTTTCTTCTTCTAAGCCTGCTTTTACTTTTTCAAGGACATTAAATTCCTGTACTGCATCCTTGTCCTTCTGTCTTGCGAGTTTTTCAACTCGATGGAAACGTTTATTTACCGTTTCTAAGTCAGCTAAAATTAACTCAAGGTTGATGATTTCAATATCATCAATTGGATCGATTTTCCCTGATACGTGTGTGATATTTGGATCAACAAAACAACGTACTACTTGGCAAATTGCATCTACTTGACGAATATGAGAAAGGAACTGGTTTCCGAGTCCCTCTCCCTTACTCGCACCCTCAACAATACCTGCTATATCGGTAAATTCAAAAGCAGTTGGTACAGTTTTCTTCGGTTTAACTAATTCTGTTAATTTATCTAAACGGTCGTCTGGAACTTCTACAATTCCTACATTCGGATCAATCGTAGCAAATGGATAGTTTGCAGCTTCTGCTCCAGCCTGTGTAATTGCATTAAATAGCGTGGATTTTCCAACGTTTGGAAGTCCAACGATTCCTGCTGTCAATGCCATGTAAACTTTCACTCCTTAAGGATTCTTTCATCTGAACGCGTTCGTTAGTCTAATTATAGTTATTACTATAAAAAAAGACAAATACATAAAAAGCAAAAATAGGTAGTGAAACGATACCTATTTTTGCTCTGTATCCTATCATAATCTCATTATCTGCATTCATTTTATCATTTTGAATGACTTTTCGTCTATGTTTATTAATTTTTAACTATTTTCTTCTGCTTTTTCAAGCACTTTTTTCATCTTTTTTGCGAAATCTCTTCTCGGTATCATAACACTATGATCGCAGCCCTGACATTTTATGCGAATATCCATGCCCATACGGATAATTTTCCATCGATTTTCTCCACATGGATGAGGCTTCTTCATCTGAACGACATCATTTAATCCGAATTGTTTTTCTTCCATCGATGTTTCTCCTTTTTAACTTCTATTATAGCGGATAATACAATTACTTGCTTCCTCATTTTAAACTATTTGGCTAAGATTTGTTACTATTAAAACCCCAAACAGGTATATACTTGGCCATTCCACAAGAAGTTATTTTCCACTGACCTAACGCTTTACAATAAGACAAATAAGACGATATTAAATAACACAGCTAAAATTGAAAAAATAAAACAAACGTTCTACAATTATCTTAAGGAATGTTTATAGTAATACCAAATGATAGAGGGAGGAACAAATGAAAAGTTCTGATTCTCAGTTAAAGGCCCGCGGGAAGATTACATTTGAAGATTTACAGTATTATAACACTCATTCAAAAACGGAGCTCTTAGAATTGATTAAATCTAAAGAAGCACATAAAAGAACGATCGCTGTAAGATTACTATCAGAGAAAAATGTTTTGAGCGATGATCTAATTTATTTGTTTCTTAACACTCTTGCACAAGAGAAAAAGCTTTATACAAAAATTGAATTATGTGATGCACTCTCAAAAGGTGGCAGGGAGTCTGCTAAGATTATGGTCGATTACTTAGGAAAGATAGGCAATAATCAACATAAAGTATTACCTGCGGATGGTTTCAATAAGAATAGCTATCCTTTGCCGAGAGACATTATTGCCAGAACTTTAGCCCATATGGATGAAGAAATTCTACCAACATTATTGAATGTACTAAAAACAAACTATACCTTTAAGATTAGAGAAGTTATTGATGCAATAGGGTTTATTTGTTTTTACCGCAAAAAACATCGTCATTTTCAAATAATTGATGCGCTTATACTATGTTTAAAGGACAATTACAATGATGACATTATCCGATGGAAATTGGTTCGGTCCTTTGAAAGTTTTAACGACATCAATACGATTAAAATTCTCCAGCGTATCGAACAAGAGGATATTCAACTGATTATAAGAAATGAAGCGAAGCGGTCACTAAGCGTTATTAATAATCGTACGAAAGGTTGAAAAATGACTTACCAAGTGAATAAGTCATTTTTATATTATTATCAATCAACACAACTACAATACCGCTGTAGGTATACTATTTATGTCTATCTGCATTATTCCAAATTGGATATAGGAGTAAACGAGTAAGTACATATAAATTTAAAATGCCGTAAATTGGGTACGTAAAGCTAATTAGTGTCGAAAAACCAATTGATGTTAAGGGAATCATCACGACTAACAAAAGAATAACAATGGAGACAAACGACAGCTTAAAGTATTCCTGAATACGACTTACAATCCCAAGTATCCCTGCTGCTGCAGTTTTAAAAATCGCTAACCATAAAAGAATGGACATAATAATAAAAACAATAGCTGGATAATGCTTTAATATCGCAAATAGTGGAATTTCGTATAAAATAATCGCCTGTTCAATTTGGATTAAACTATTATTGTAAATATAAGAAATAACCCCAAGGATAACTCCACTACTAACACTGGCGATGATAATCTCTTGCTTCGAATTAATTTTGTTACCTATCGCCCCGATTACAGCAATGATTGGCAGAATATTCAAGGCAGTAAATGGAAAAGCAGAAATCCAATTATCTTGCTCATGAATATGAGAAAACAATGTCAGGTTTTGATCAACCATAAAATCTACAAGGACAAGCAAAAGTCCAATAATTAAGATTGGTACAATAACCTGATTCATCGATAGTAAACCATTAACCCCATTAATAAATAATAATATTAATGCAGTCACCATGATGCCAATTCCTAACCAATTTGGCACATTAAAGGCTTGTCCAGTAGCACCACCACCTGCAATCATTACAATGGTTATCGTAAATAAATAAATTAATATCATGACATCATAAAACCCGGTTAACCTTGGGCCAACAATATCTTTTAGTACGGGGATATAATGAGTAGACTTTCTAGAATAGCTAATATTCATAATAACCATACAACCTATCGTAAAGAAGATTGAAACCAAAAGAATAGCTAGTCCACTTCCATGCCCAAAAAATTCCCATATTTCCCTACCAGACGTATATCCAGCACCTATCGTTGCACCAATAATTAATGACATCCATTTAAATCCAGCTCTCCACATCATCTTTCCTCCAATATTTTTATTATTCATGTATAGAAAGATATAAAAATCCGTATACTATACCAATATGTTTGTGGAGGATAAGCTATGAATCTAATCAATCGATTTTCAAATAATAATCAATCTTTCCGTATGCTCCATACAGAACCAGTATTATCAGAAACCATTAGCGGAAAAATTATTTCTTGGCTGCCGAATGCTGCTCGCGAGTACGTTATTGTTTGTATTGGGACTGATCGTTCCACGGGAGATGCCCTTGGACCATTGGTAGGAAGCTATTTTCAAGAATTGCGTCCAAGACATATGACAGTATACGGGACATTGCATGATCCTATTCATGCAACGAATTTAACAGAATCGATTTTGAAGATTAATGAAATCCATACAAATCCATTTATTATCGCAGTTGATGCCTGTTTAGGTAAAAACACATCGATTGGCCATATTATTACTGGGACAGGTCCGCTAAAGCCCGGAGCTGCTTTAAACAAGCCACTTCCGGAAGTTGGCGATATACACATAACAGGGGTAGTCAATATCGGTGGATTTATGGAATACTCCATTTTGCAAAATACAAGACTGTCAATTGTTGTTGATATGGCGAAGCAAATAACAGCGATATTAGACCATATCGATCGAAGACTAACTTCCAATGAAACCATTCCAGCCATCGTAACGATGCACAAACACGCCAGAAGGAATATGGTATGACCTCCGAAGCATTGCAAGCAACTCTTTTACAAGTAAATACTTATTTAAAAGGATATTTAATAAAAGATTAGAACTGCAAATACGCTTTAAAAAATCGATTGTATTGTTGTTCGTTCTTAGTTGATATAAATTGTGAACTAAGCGAAACGTTGATTTTCGCTGCGGACAGTCGTTGCTATTCCCGCAGGACAAGGAAAGCTTCGGCAGCATTACATCGTAATTAGACAAATCGTTCTTTATTTTCGAAGAGTCTCCTATCCTTAGCTATAATCAACAGCCATAGGAGAGGGGGTGTTACCTCCTTTTATAGAGAGACAGTAAAAATAATTCTTGCACCACCCCAGCGAAGTGTATTTCTGGAGCGATTGGACCGAGAGCCCTTAGCACATTAAACTAGTTCGCAGTTTATATAAATTACGAACTAATCAATAAAGGCCATCAAGCTTTACTACACTTGATGGCCCTTATTCTGCTTAACATTCAATTTTCTTTACAATTTACAATAACTGATAAATATAATAAATAACTCCAACTGTAATAATAGAAGGCAAGAGATTACCAATACGGATATTTGTGATTTTCAGCAGGTTTAAACCGATAGCAAGAACAAGTAATCCTCCGACAGCGGTTACTTCGACAATTAAGCCATTTAAGAAAGCTTCCGGCAGCCACTTCTCAATTTGCGTGGCAAACAAAGCAATCGCTCCCTGATATAGAACAACAGGAATGACAGATAGAATGACTCCAAATCCTAGCGTTGTCGTTAGAACTAATGCTGTAAACCCATCGATAACGCCCTTCGTAATCAGTACTTCATGATCGCCACGAATTCCACTATCTAACGCCCCAATGATTGCCATTGCACCAATACAAAATATCAATGTTGCTGTGATAAACCCTTGAGCAATACTAATGTTATCATTCGTCGTTGTAAATTTGCTGCCAATCCAATTGCCCAGACGATTAAGTCCCTCTTCTAAGTGAATGAATTCACCAATTATTGCTCCGGATAATAAACTTAACAAGACAATAATTATTTGATCCGTTGCTATCGCCATTTGTAAACCTATCAACATAACTGCAAGCCCTATTCCATGCATTACTGTTTCTTTGTAGCGTTCAGGTATTTTTGTAAAAAAGAGCCCAAGTACACTACCGATAATAATTAATGCTCCATTTATTAATGTTCCAAGCAATACCATCAATATACGCATCCTTTGCTAGATTTTCTCTATAGATTAACACGAATATGTTTCACGTGGAACAATTTTTCGACTTTTTCCCTCAGTTTATTTTAGGAAATTATTGGTCAAGCTGCCCTATAAACAATCATTTTTCTAATAAATCTGCCAAACAAAAAACTGACGACAGCTTTGGCGTCAGTTTCACTTATTTACGCAATTACTTCTCTAATACTTCTAAAATACGCTCGAGATCATCGTCTGAGTAAAACTCAATTTCTATTTTCCCTTTGCGTTTTCCACGCTGTATTGTAACAGCTGTTCCTAGATAATCCCGCAAAATAGTCTCTCTTTCCTGAAGAAAAACATCCTTTTTAACCTTTTCCTTCTTTTGTACCGGATTATCATTTAATGCAGCAATTAACTTTTCAACCTGTCTTACATTTAATTTTTCGCTGCGAATTTTATTTACTAACGGAAATAACCTGCTCTTATCTTTAAGTCCTAATAATGCACGTCCATGTCCCATTGATAATTCACCATTGTTAATATATGCAACAATTTGATCTGGCAATGAGAGTAACCGCACAATATTTGCGATATGAGAGCGACTCTTACCTAATCGTTTTGATAACTCTTCTTGTGTTAAATTTAATTCTTTCATCAGATTAGCATATGCATGAGCTTCTTCAATCGGAGTTAAATCTTCTCGTTGTAAGTTTTCCAACAATGCAAGCTCCATCATTCGCTCATCAGACATCTCTTTTACAACCGCTGGAACAGTCTTAAGTCCTGCTTCTTTCGCTGCACGAAAACGTCTTTCCCCAACTACTATTTCGTATCCTTTAATACTTTTACGAACAATAATTGGTTGAATGATTCCATGTTCAAGAATAGACTCTTTCAATTCCTCAATTGCATCTGCATGAAAAGTTTTTCTCGGTTGATATGGATTTGGTCTGCATTCTGTGATAGCAATTTCTTGAATTGATTCATTTGCTTCCTTCTCTATCTCAGGAAAAAAAGCATTGAGTCCCTTACCCAACCCTTTCGCCACTTGCCATCACTTCCTTTGCTAATTCGAGATAGACTTCTGCACCTTTCGATTTTGGATCATACGTTATAATTGGTTGGCCATGACTAGGTGCTTCACCAAGTCTTACATTTCTTGGAATAATCGTTTTATACACTTTATCTTGGAAATACTTCTTAACCTCTTCAATTACTTGTATACCCAAATTCGTTCTTGCATCTAGCATTGTAAGCAAGACACCTTCAATCATCAATGTCTTATTTAAATGCTTTTGTACCAATCGAATGGTATTCAATAGTTGACTCAATCCTTCAAGAGCATAATACTCACATTGAACTGGAATAACCACTGTATCTGAAGCTGTTAATGCGTTTAATGTTAATAATCCCAGTGATGGAGGACAATCTATAATAATATAATCATAAGAATCTTTAAGACTATCTAATGCTCGTTTTAAACGGATTTCTCTTGAAATAATTGGCACAAGTTCAATTTCAGCACCTGCTAGTTGAATTGTTGCAGGAATAATATCCAAATTATTAACTTCCGTTGAAATGACTACTTCTTCAGCAGGTAAATCTTCGACAAGTACATTATAAACACAATTACTTACATCAGCTTTGTTGATGCCGACTCCACTCGTTGCATTTCCTTGTGGATCTGTATCAACTAATAGTACCTTATTGCCTAAATGTGCTAGACAGGCACTAATATTTACGGATGAAGTTGTTTTCCCTACGCCACCTTTTTGATTAGCGATGGACATTATTTTTCCCATGTTGACACCTACCTAAACTATATACTATCTATTCTATCACTATTTGTGTAGAAACGACTATTAATTTTGTCTATTTTTACAGATAAGTAGATATATATTTTCTCAAAGTTGTGAATTACAATAGGTAATAACATTCCCTATACTAAAATGTCCATCTTTCTGGGCAAAAGATGGACATCACATAAATAAGTATTTTATAATATCGTGTTATTTCTTAGGTATTTTGATCGTAATTTGGTAATAATCATCGAGTTCTTCTTCATCAGACTCAACTTTCAAACCTGTATCCGACACCATATTCAATGATTGGCGGATTGTATTCATCGCAATTCTAACATCCTTATTAATTCCTTTTCGTTTAGGACGCTTTTTCTTTTGATTTTCATTCGTTTCTTCCATTTTTGCAATTCGCTCTTCTGTCTGTTTTACATTAAGTTCATTATCAATGATAAACTGCAGCACCATTAATTGCTTTTTTGGATCTTTCAATTTTATTAATGCTCTAGCATGACGTTCAGTAATCAATTTATTTAGTAACGCATTTTGTACTTCTTCAGGTAACTTTAATAACCGCAACTTATTCGCAATTGTGGATTGATTCTTTCCAAGCCTTTGCGCTAATGCCTCCTGGGTTAACGAATGCAGTTGCAGGAGCTCGGCATATGCATAAGCCTCTTCAATCACCGTCAATTCCTCTCGCTGCAGATTTTCAATCAAAGCAACAGAAGCTGTTTCTGCATCAGTCATTTCCCGAATAATTGCAGAAATATGTTCTAGCTCTAATGATTTAACGGCACGCAGTCTTCGTTCACCTGCGATAACCTCATATTCATCATCTTCCATTTTTCTTACAACAATCGGCTGGATCATACCATGTGTTCGAATCGTTTGTGCTAATTCTTTAATTTTGTCCTCATTAAATATTGTTCTTGGCTGAAAGCGATTAGGTACAATATTGGCAACAGGAAGCTGAATCACTTCATCTGGAAGATATTCGACTTGTTCTGGTTCTGCAGGAGTTTTATCCCCTTTACCAAATATCCGATTAAAAGGATGCACCACCATCTGACACCACCTTTATTTGCTAAACTAAAAACTACTATCTATGTATAAAAGCTCATGCGCCTATTTAGAGACGTACGGACTGCGCCCCCCTAGGACGTCGGAAGGTTCGATCTAGCCATGTGATGTGGCGAATTTGATCGGACATACCCTCGTGGGAGATAAAGAAAACCGAGAGACTACAGAATGTAGGTCCGTTCGGTGTTGCCTTTCACCAATCGGTAAGTCTCGCTAGGAGCACGGACGCTGCATCTGGACGTGGCCAACTCTGGCAATAGAATTGTATAGAGTATTTTTTATACTCCCTCTATCTATGTAAAAATTGTTCCACGTGAAACAATTTAAGAAAATAGAACTTCAATCAGTGAGAAGCGTTCCATTTTCCTACTGATATTCATTCAAAGACATAACATTTTATTATGCTGTAAAGTATATTATATTTAATAATCTCTCGAAATAAAAATTATTGATTAAAACTAAAACCCTGCTAAGTGATACTAATTTGTTAAGAAATACGTTATTAGAAGATTAGCTATTCAAGTAAAGAGAAAAGAGATTAACTCCCCTACTGTGGTTAACCATTATTTTGTAAGCACTATTTTCTATCTTTATATTACCATATTCCTACTTAGAAGAGTATCACTTGAAGGATAATTATTTTTGTTGTTATCTCTTTACCGCTTGTAAGGGCAAAATCTTATTCAATTGGTGACTTATTTGGTGTCCCAGCTTTTCTAGGGTATTTATTCGGTGTTTTCCGCTTTTTATTGACGATAACAATGGAACGCTCACTTTCTTCTTGTGGCAATGTAAATGTATAGGTTTTATCAATTTCCCCACCTAAAATTTCGATTGCTTGCTTGCCATTTTCTAACTCTTCATCTGCCTGAGCGCCCTTCATTGCAATGAACACACCATCTTTTTTAACTAATGGTAAACATAGCTCACTTAAAACAGACATTCTCGCAACTGCTCTTGCAGTAACGATATCAAATGATTCACGGGAATCACTGTTTTTACCAAAGGATTCTGCCCGATCATGATAAAAAGCGACATTTGTTAATTCTAGCTGTGCCGCTAAATGATTTAAAAAGGCTATGCGCTTTTGTAAAGAATCAACAATGGTTACTTTCAGATTCGGAAAGCAAATTTTTAAGGGAATACTTGGAAATCCTGCACCTGCTCCTACGTCACAAATGGATTGTTCTTTTGTGAAATCATAGTAAAAAGCAGCAGAAATGGAGTCATAGAAATGTTTTAAATAAACATCTTCTTCTGAAGTTAATGCGGTGAGGTTAATTTTTTCATTCCATTCCACCAATGTATGATAATAAGTAGCAAATTGCTCACGCTGCTTTGTATTCAATTCAATCCCTTGTTCTTTTAATGCCACTTCAAATTGTTCTGGATTCATCGATAGAATATCTCCTTTTATAATTAGTACGATTAACGAAACATTGTATTAGTAAATATCCCTTTGCATCTAGTCCTTAAACCAAATACAAAGGGAATTCATAAGGTACATTTTCTATTATTACAGATTTGAGGGATTGCATCCAGTTCCGGCAACTAGTGAGACGCCCCCACCATTAATCGTTGCGCTGTTATTCTTTAATTTGCAACCTTTGCAATCTGTCCTTGTTCAATATAAATAAGCAAAATCGAAATATCTGCAGGATTTACGCCAGAAATTCTAGACGCTTGCCCAATTGATAATGGATGGATTTTCTTTAGCTTCTCTCTTGCTTCGGTTGCAAGACCACTAATATCATCATAATCGATGTTTACAGGAACCTTCTTATCTTCCATTTTTAACATACGATTAACTTGTTCATTTGCTTTCTTAATATAACCTTCATATTTCACTTGGATAGCTACTTGTTCTTTTTGCTCATCCGTCAATTTCGGATTTGGCTCAATCATTTGCTCAATTGCATTATAGCTAAGTTCCGGACGTTTTAATAAGTCATATGCTTTCGCAGCTTCTTTTAATTGTGCAGCATTTGCTTCTTCCATGACTTTATGAACCAATTCATTTGGTTTAATCATGATATTACGTAAACGTTCCTTTTCTTCCTCAACCAATTGCTTCTTCTCGACAAATTTATTGTATCGTTCTTCTGAGATTAAACCAAGCTCATGGCCAATTTCTGTTAAACGTAAATCTGCGTTATCATGACGAAGCAGTAAGCGATATTCAGCACGTGATGTTAATAAACGATAAGGTTCATTTGTTCCCTTCGTTACTAAATCATCAATTAGCACGCCAATATAAGCTTGAGAACGATCTAAAATGACGGGTTCTTTTCCAAGTACTTTTGCAGCTGCATTAATACCAGCCATAATCCCTTGACCAGCAGCCTCTTCATACCCAGACGTTCCATTTAATTGTCCAGCTGTAAATAATCCAGCAATTTTTTTCGTTTCAAGTGTTGGCCAAAGTTGTGAAGGTACAACAACATCATATTCAATAGCATAGCCTGGACGCATAATTTGTGCATTTTCTAACCCAGGAATTGTTTTAATGATTTCATTTTGTACATACTCTGGTAAGGAAGTTGATAATCCTTGAACATAAACCTCTTCCGTATCTCTTCCTTCTGGTTCAAGGAAAATTTGGTGACGAGGCTTATCGCTGAAACGGACAATTTTATCTTCAATCGATGGGCAATATCTTGCACCTGTTCCACGTTTCACTCCAGAATACATCGACGATAAACCTAAGTTATCATTGATGACTTGATGTGTGAATTCATTCGTATAGGTTAACCAGCATGGAAGCTGATCAAGGATTTGCTCCGTTGTTTCATAGGAAAATGACTTTGGATTGTCATCTCCTGGTTGAATTTCTGTTTTAGAATAATCAATGGAATGGCTAATAACACGTGGCGGTGTTCCCGTTTTAAAACGTGTAAGCTCAAATCCAATCTCCTCTAAATTCTTAGATAGATTAAGTGATGGGCGTTGGTTATTCGGTCCACTTTCGTATTCAACATTTCCCATTAATACTTTACCGCGCATAAATGTTCCTGTCGTAATAATGACAGCATCTGCAAAATAAGATGCCTTTGTTTCCGTAACGACACCTTTACATACACCATCTTCAATGATTAATGAATCAACCATTCCTTGTCTTAAGGTTAGGTTTTCCTCATTTTCAAGAATGCTTTTCATTTCATTCATATATAAGGTTTTATCGGCCTGTGCACGTAACGCCTGTACGGCAGGTCCTTTACCTGTATTTAACATCCGCATTTGAATGTAAGTCTTATCGATTACTTTCCCCATTACACCACCAAGTGCATCAACTTCACGTACAACGATCCCTTTTGCAGGACCACCAACAGATGGGTTACATGGCATAAAAGCAATCATATCTAAGTTTAATGTTAACATTAACGTTTTTGCGCCCATTCGTGCTGCTGCGACACCAGCTTCAACTCCTGCATGCCCTGCACCAACAACGATTACATCATAATGTCCTGCATTATATGTTGTCATTTAAATTTATCCTTTCTTTATTTTATCAAATTTAATATCTTTATCTATTAGGCTAACGGTTAAGCCACATCCAGCTCCAGCGCCCAGCGAGACTTCCCTTACCTCCGTACGATTAATCAACATCAATTCGCTTGAAGGGGAAGTTCGGTTAAAAACGCGACGTCCTGTCAACACCGAACCACCCCACATCCTGTGGGGCGCAGTCCGTATGTCGTTAAACGGGTGCTTCCACTTTTGAGGCACTATTTCCCTAAACAAAATTGCGAGAATAACTGATCAATAAGGCTATCACTTGCAGTATCGCCAACTATTTCACCTAATAATTCCCATGTCCGTGTTACATCTATTTGTAAGATATCAATGGGCACCCCTATTTCTATGCCTTCCATTGCATCCTCTAATGCTTTACTTGCTTGCTTTAGCAAATTAATATGCCTTACATTTGAAACATAAGTCATATCACCGGCATCTAACTCACCTTCGAAAAACGTGTCCGCAATTGCTTTTTCCAATGCATCTATCCCTTCTTCTTCAATTAAAGAAGTGGATACAATTGGCTGATCGCCTGCAAGTTGTTTTACTCTATTTAAATCTAGCTTTTGCGCTAGGTCTGTTTTATTAATAATAACAATATAATCAAATCCCTTGATTGCTGCAAACAGCTTCTCATCTTCTTCTACTAGTTCATCATTATAGTTCAGAACGAAAAGAATGAGATCGGATTCCTTCAATACTTGTCTTGATCGTTCGACACCAATTTTTTCAACAATATCTTCTGTTTCGCGGATTCCTGCAGTATCGACTAATTTTAGCGGAACCCCTCGAACATTGACATATTCTTCAATAATGTCTCTTGTCGTTCCTGGTACATCCGTTACAATTGCTTTATTTTCCTGAACAAGTGTGTTCATTAAAGATGATTTCCCAACATTTGGTCTGCCAATAATGGCAGTAGCTAAGCCTTCACGTAAAATCTTCCCTTGCTTCGCTATACTAAGCAACTTCTCAATTTCTTCGTGAACCTCTTTTGTCTTCGTTCGCATCATTTCATGCGACATTTCCTCAACATCATCATATTCAGGATAATCGATGTTAACCTCAACCTGGGCAACGGTTTCTAATAATTCTTGACGTAACCGCTGGATTAATCCAGAAAGTCTGCCATCCATTTGTTTTAAAGCAACATTCATCGCCTTATCTGTCTTCGCACGGATTAAGTCCATTACCGCTTCTGCTTGCGAAAGATCGATTCGGCCATTTAAGAATGCACGTTTCGTAAATTCACCAGGTTCTGCTAGTCTTGCACCATTATTCAATACCACTTCTAATACACGCTTTACAGCGGTCATTCCACCATGGCAATTTATTTCAATTATATCTTCACGGGTAAATGTTCTTGGTGCACGCATGACAGAAACCATTACTTCATCGGCAATTTCATTAGTTTCTGGATTAATTATTTTACCATAATTAATCGTATGTGAATTAACCTCTTGCAGATTTTTACCCTTGAAAATTTTGCTAGTGATTGAAACAGCATCTGGCCCACTCAAACGAACAATTGCAATTGCACCCTCCCCAATCGGAGTTGATATCGCAGTAATTGTGTCTGTCTCCATCCGTAACACCTCCTACATTTTTCCATCATTTATCTATATTAATAACGCATGAATTATTTTTAACGTCACTAACAAATTAGGATAACATATTTCTACTAAAAAATAAACTTATCCACAAGAAATATATAAGAAATATAAAAAACCAAATTATCCACATGTTAATAATTTGGTTTCGTGACACCATAAGTAAAGGGGCATGTTATTAACAAGCCCCCTGCTTAGTTGTATTATACTTATTGGTTTCTTCATTATTCGTCTTTTTTCTTATGATCAATTGTTCCATCTGACAACGTATCTGAAACTTGTTTATGGGTTTCAGATAATCCTTTAGATGCTTCATCGTCCTTATCCTGATTGTCTCGGTCAAATACCTTATCCGCGACATCTTCTACTTTCGATTTCTTAGCCATTTTCAATCCCCCATTTCATTATTCATATTCCCGCTTAAAACATTAAATAAACAAATGAGGTGAAAAGTTTGTACTAGTAAAGAAGCTAATATTTCACTTAAAAGGTTACATTGCTTTACACGTAAGCTATTTCTTTATACATGACTCCTCAAAACCTCAGACCAGAAAATACACAGAGACTTCTGCGGTAAGAAGAGCTGCTGTTGTAAGCAATGAAACTGTCCAAGCAAATAGAATCTTACTTTCTACTGAAATTTTGCGGATTTTAACAACTCCATTTCCAGGTTACTTTGCATTCTTTAGTTCCTTTATAGTCTTAAACATGATAAAAATACATAGAACACCCCAAAATACCCAAATTGCAGAGCGAATGGAGAAACCATAAATAAACCTAATATTTTCAAACGTCAATTCCCCTCTTCTCCTTCCCACTTGATGCAATCTGCTTCTAAAAAAAAACAAGGTTCTAGCAACTCTTCTTCCGTATATCTCACGTTGAATTATTTCCAGAAATAAAAGCTATTGTAAGATATCAGATTTAAGATTCGGAAAAGCGCAAACTATCAAAATTCTATTGAATTTATCTAGTAATCTTGGTAGATTACAGTTGTGGATAAATTAAGGGTTTCCACAAAGGCACAAATTAGACGTTAATGTTTCCCAAGTATTATAGTAGGGCATGCCATGCGTATTGTATGGGATGCTTATACTACCAATTAGGCAATCAAAAATCCTATTGTCATAGATATTCTATCTTTAGTGAAGGAGGTGAAGAAAATGGAGAAAAGCTTAAAAAACACGTCAAAAAAAGAATTAGAGGCATTCTACAAATCTGATAATATGGATACACACCAAGAAAAGAACCTTTGGACAATTTTCCTTTCGTATACGAGAATTTGTGCATAATTGATTGTCATAATTAGGTATGGCAATAGGATTTTTGATAATAGGAGGTGGATCCAATTACTCACTTTTCTAATTTACATCTGGCATTAACCATCCCAGAACGCTATCATCTCATTAAGCATCGAAAACAAAGTAATTTACATGAGCCTTCCTTAAATTTCTGGCGTGAGGATATGAGTGTTCTGTCAGATGAAGAATTTGCAACCATGCTTCAAATAAATAAGTATCGACAAGATATATTCTCTCAAGCTGTATTGTATTCTGTAGATTCAGAGGCGCAAGTGTTATTTACTAGATTTGCACAAGCGTCCAAATGGTACAAAATTTTATCTAGAGTAGTTCATTGTCAATCTAATGATCCATTTCCAAAAAAGGATTTCACCTATATTCTACGACCTTTCATTACGTACACTTCCGGTAAGCTTAAACAAATAGTCTTGGAAACTGGTGATTTAGCAGGTTCTAACCTTGTTGCTTCATTAATAGAATCCTATCAGCAGCTCATTCTTAATTTGGCTAAAAAAACCTTAGTCCATGAATTACATATAAAAAAGGAAAAAAATCAATTATTTGGAGCAGACTCCGCTGAACGTTATATTAGCTTTTTGGAATATTATAGTCAAACAGAACAGATCTGGGATTTTTTCAATAAATACATTGTGCTTGCTCGCCTCATCAGTACTGCAACCGAAAACTACCTCACGAATATAGAGGAATTGTTTCAACGTATTCAGAAACATGCGATGTTTATAAAACATATTGCTGGCGATGAGAAGCCGATTCGGATAGAGCATATTGATTTCCATTTAGGCGACACACACCATAATGGAAAATCGGTTGCAAAAATTATACTGACATCGGGAGCACAATTCATTTATAAACCGAAATATTCGAGTAGTGATCATTTATTAATAAGAGTGATTCGCCTCTTGAATAGACAGGATTCTTCTGGACAATTAAAGCTGATACAGACGGAGGCAGATGAAGACTATTTATTCCAAGAATATATCTCTGCTCAATTTTGTACATCAGAGGCAGAACTGGAGCAGTTTTACCTTAGAGCAGGGCAATTACTTGCTGTTCTATATGGATTGAATGCAACAGACATTCATATGGAAAATATCATTGCTCAAAAAATGAATCCATATATTATTGATACGGAATCCATCTTGCAGCAGCCTGCCCATTATTTTAGGGACGATTCTCTCCAAAATCTTATCCATGAGAATTTATTTTTGAATGTCAGTTCAACTGGATTCCTCCCAAATATTATGTCTCGTAAACAGAACGATATCGATATTAGTGCAATTGGAGGAAAACAGGAAACCTATCCCAAAAAAATTTGGACGCTAATTCATGATCATACAGATGAAATACAATATGCCCAAATCTACCGAACGATTAAGGGTGCTCAAAACCTTCCGAAAAGTGAAAGTGAAGCAAAACACTATCTAGACAACATTCTTCAGGGCTTTGAAGAGGCATATCATATTCTGCAGGCCCATAGAAATGAGATTCTAGAAGAAGCAGCAGCAGAAAAGGGATTAACCATTCGGATGATTTTTCGGCATTCACAATTTTATTATGAATTATTGAATCATTCCCTGCATCCAGATTTGCTCCAAAATATGCTGGATAGAGAAAAAATATTAGAAAATTTATGGTCCTATAATATTTCTTATCAGCAAATCGTCGCCTCAGAGCAGCAGCAATTACTTTTTCACGATATCCCAGTTTTTTATAATGAAGTTGGTACAAACACCCTTATCGATCACGCTCGAAATGTTATTACAAAAGGATTGAAATATGATTCCTTCACCCTCTTTAAAAAGAAGCTAAATCAATTAGGAGAAATCGATCTGCAAAAGCAATTAGCCTTGATCCGTCTTTCCATCTCTCAAGAAATATATCAGACGAAAAGCACAGGGCTAAATTTGAGCTCATTAACTGGACGCGCTAGGACAAATGATTATCTTAACGAAGCAAAGGAAATAGGTCGAAGCATTATGAGTCAAAGCATTCAGAAGGATGGAAGGGTAACGTGGATTCAATATACAAATGATTTACATCATGCGCTTCAGCCAATGAAAGCAAATTTCTATCACGGCTTGTCAGGAATTGTCTTATTTTTCACAAAGTTATATGAAATGACTGGTGACCATCTGTTTCTCGCTTTTGCCCAAAAGGTTACAGCTTCCATTGATATGAGAAATGAGGATAAGAGATTGACAGGAATTAGCAGCAATGCATATGGGCTGCTGTATTCGAAAAGCTACCTTCAAAAGGATTATGACTTTATTGATCGCCGTTTAGAGGAAATCGGATTAGATGAGATGCAACCAATCAAGCTGGAAGAGGAGGAAGCACTAGACTACATAAATGGCCTATTAGGCTATCTATCCATGTGCATGCGTTTTTATCGAAAGTATGGTCAGAAAAAGTTTCTTAAGGAATGCCAGCGTGTTGCGGATTATATAATTACTAGTTTGGACATAAATAATATTCAGCAAGACGGATTTGGTCATGGCGCCATGGGTTATACCACAGTATTCCAAGAATTAGGCAGGCTTACGGGAGAGGAGCGGTATTCGTCTTTTTCTGCTTTTATATACAAAAGCTTCTCTACCAAAAGGAGATCATCCCTCTCTGTGTCCTGGTGCAATGGACAGGTTGGTAACTTGATTGGTGAAACGCTCATTTTATCACATAAGAATTCATTGGAGACGTGTGAGATGATAGATAACTTAAAGCTCCCTCTTCTAAACAATGATTGTTTATGTCATGGAAATGCCGGTATGATGGAACTGTATTGCATATTATATGAGGCAACGGGAAATGAAAAGTATCAAGCACAAGCAATGAAGATTGCAGATTTCATATTGAAAAATAAAAGGAAGATTGGGTTTTATCAATTACATGATATAGCTGGTTATCGATCAGTTGGTTTATATTCTGGTCAGACTGGTATAGGTTATCAGTTACTCCGGTTAACGAATATCAATCAGGTTTCATCGGTTCTAAGGGGATAAATGAAATACAGCCTTAGGCACGAGGCTGTATTTAAGGGCTTCCTTGTAAATCATTTTCAATTTGATAATGGCGGTTCACTCATAGTATCAGTAGTAATTCTATTAGTTCTAACGATTGTCGTTTCTTTTTTATCCAATATCATGAAGTATATTAACTTTTCCGTAACGAAAGCTGAAGAACATCTGGTCATCAATCGGGGAGTAATCGATCGTAGGCAATCCTTAATTCCAGTAAAGCTAATTCAAGCATTGCAAATTAGAGAAAATCGGATACGCCAGCTATTTGGCTTTTCTACGATAAGAATTATTTATCATGGGAATGGGGAGGTATTTAATAAATCGTTAATCCTTCGCCCCCTATTGCATGGAAGGGAATTGCAAGATTTCTTAATCGTATTCAATCAAGGCTGGTCCGGTAAAGCATGATTCAACGAATTGGCAAGCCTATGAATGTAGAGATTCAAGTTGCAGTGGGACTTATAGGGAGAGTTTTTTTGATTAAGTATTTAGATGAAAAAGTAGCACACTCATTACTTAGTTAGCGAGCTACCGTGCTTATCATAAGTAATAAAAATGCAGATGAGCATTTTCATTCTTTGGAAAGCAAAAATGCTTATCTGCTTTTTAAGGTAGAATATGTAATTGAAATGCTTTACATACAACACCGACTCTTGTTTGGACTTCTAACTTTTTGCAAATGGTATGAATATGATATTCAATGGATCTTTGGGAATAATTTAGTTCTTCTGCAATCATTTTATTGGTTTGCTCATTTGCGATAAGTTTAATTATTTGATGCTCAATAGGAGTTATTTCGATCTGTGTTCCATTCATTTATACACCACCTTTTAATAGGATAGAATTATTAAATAATAAAAATTATTGTTTCTTTGAGATTCACCCTTTCCTGTCAATTATTCGCACTAAAATAGTATCTATCCATAAATTTTGACATAGGAGATGGGTAATCCTTTATATTTTTAAAAAATAATCCTTATAGCCCGTTGAGTAAATTTATTAGGCATAATTACCCGATCAGAAAGACGGGCTTTCCTAATGGTAATGCACGCGCGTAGCGGTGTTGAGCAGAAACGAACCTATCTATTTTGAGTTCCAACATCTATCCCCCTTTTTAGAATTCTAAGTAGCGACAATTCACTAAAATAAGCAAACAAAAAACCTTAGAGAGTATCTAAGGTTTGATTACAATGTGACGATGTGGCTCGACCCCATCTGAATAGGTGGATACCGAGTTATGGTTCTGCAACTTGCTATGAATAATTTTCCGTTCATATGCCGGCATTGGCTCTAATGCAACTTTTTTATTAAGTCTTAGTGCTTTATCTGCCATTCTTAGTGCAAGCGTTTCTAGTGTCTCTTCTCTTCGTCCTCGATAGCCTTCTGCATCTAATGTAACGGTATAATAAGCTTTTTTGTCTTTGTTCAGAACAAGATGGACCAAATATTGAAGTGCATTTAATGTTTGTCCACGTTTGCCAATAAGCAAAGCAATGTTTTCGCCACTCAGGTTAAAGGTAATATGCTTTCCTTTGACCTGAGTTGTTATATCAACTTTCATATTCATGTTATTTATTACTTCTTTAATATACTTTTCTGCTTCGACAATCGGATCTTTTGTAAGACTTACTTTTACAATGGCACGTTTTGCACCAAATAGTCCAAGTAACCCTTTTTTACCTTCATCAATAATTTCGACTTCGACATGATCCTTCGTGGTGTTTAACTGCTCTAGTGCTGACTGGACCGCTTCTTCAACTGTTTGCCCGCTAGCAGTTATTTGTTTCACTTTTTGTCTCCTCCATTACTACTCATCATTGGTTTACTAATCAATAATGTTTGAATAACCATAAAGATATTACCGGTTACCCAGTACAATGCAAGTGCAGCTGGGAAGAATATAGCTGTAACCCCAATCACAATTGGCATCATGTAAAGCATCATATTCATTTGCATTGCCATTTGCGGATTACTACTCAATGATGTATTGGTCGACATCATAATCTTTTGCTGTAAGAAAGTAAATGCAGCAGTTAAGATTGGTAAAATAAAGTATGGATCGGGTGAACCAAGTTCAAACCAGAGAAAACTGTAATTTTTAATTTCACTTGTTCGACTGATTGCATGGAAAATCGCAATCATGATTGGCATTTGCACTAGAATAGGCAAACATCCAGCAAGTGGATTAACATTATGCTTCTGCATTAACTTCATTGTTTCTTCTTGTAATTTCTGTTGTGTTTTCTGATCCTTCGAGCTATATTTCGTCTGAAGCTCTTTTAGCAGTGGCTGTACCTCCTGCATTGCTCTTGAGCTCTTAATTTGTTTAATATTTAATGGCATTAAGATTAAACGAATAATGATCGTAACAATAATAATCGATAAACCGTAGCTATTATTAAAAGTTTCTGCAATTTTAATAATTACCCATGAAAGTGGATAGACAAATATAGTATTCCAAATTCCTTCACTTTCCGAGGTAATTGGCTGATCAATTTCAGTACAACCAGAAAGTATTGCTACTAATCCGATTAAGATTAAGAGCAATAAATACTTTTTGCGCAATTTTTTTCCTCCTTAACATTAGAAAACTTAAGTTTAGCCAAGCATTTCGGTAACGGCCTTAGTTGCACTTATGTCCTTCTTAACTACCTAAAGCCTCATACTAACTGCTATTTTAGCTTAATTCATTTATTGTAGCTATAGTAAACTAATCTTGATTCGTATTTTTTAATAAATATTCCTTATATAGTAAATGAGTTAAACTCTTCTTTATTTCCTCATAACTCATATTCTTTGTTGGCTGACGGGCAATAATTACAATATCATGGGGATGTATAATCCTATCATTTAGCTCCTGAAAGGCTTGGCGCAAATAGCGTTTGATTCGATTACGGGTTACAGCGTTTCCAATCTTTACACCTACAGATAGTCCTACACGAAAGTATTCCTGCTCCTGCTTCTGCACATAGTATATAACAAGCTGCCGGTTGGCAAAAGACTTTCCCTTTTTAAAAACGTACTGAAATTCTTTACTCTTCTTAATTCGAAATTTTTTTTTCATTCTAATCACCTTTTTTAAGAGATAAGAAAGGATAACATACTCCTAAATCCCTTTCTTTCTACTTAGGTCTTATCAGGCACTCCCTACTTGCTCTTCTAAAATATTTCTTAACTATTTCAAAAGCTTGGATGCACTATCTACCAAGCATATCCATATTTTATTGTAAATATGTACTTAAAACGTAGTCAAACGAGACTTTAATATATTTATACAGGAAGGAAACGAAAGGTTCCTTCCTGTATAAAACGGTCTTTAACGTAAAAAAACCACTGACACTTCAGTGGCCTTATGCAGATAATACTTTTCTTCCTTTACGACGACGACGTGCTAGAACTTTACGTCCATTAGCAGTACTCATACGTGTACGGAAGCCATGTACCTTTTTACGTTTACGATTATTTGGTTGAAATGTTCTTTTCATTTATATTGCACCTCCCTGAGGGACTTAGATATCCTACTTATATTAAGCTATTAAGCTTCATTATTACCACTGCATCCAACATTCTAAGTAATTATACGTAAAACACCCCCAATCTGTCAACTTCATTTTTTATGGAAAATGATGATTAGATCGATATCTTTACTAAAAAAGTTTTAATCAAGTCCGCTATCTAGAGACTTGATTAGAACTTTTTTCTTTTTTAAAAAATTTATCCACACCATTTGTGAACCAAATTTCGACATTATTTTTCTATCCACAACAATTATTTACAAGATAATCACAAAATATAGTGGTGTGGACAATAGTTATGTACAACCGCTAGTGTTTGTGGATAAGTGTTTAAAAACCATTGCATCAAAACGTTTTTTTTGTTATTATATTAGTGTTTTCACCTGTGGAAATCTATCTACCCTATTTCACTTATGCACAAACTGTGGATAAGTTGTGGATAGTAATTCACACCCGGACGTATAACCTTTTCAACAGTGATGTGGATAACGTAAATAACTGCTGCAAGCCTTTATTATATCTTACTTTTTTCATCCACAGGACAAAGGCGCAAGCGACGGTTTAACGACTACAAGGGTATTATTGCGACTAGACCTCTTGTTTCACCAATCGGCAAGTCTTCTTTAGATTGTCATGAGGTCGGGAAAGTCTCGCTAGTCGTTGGGCGCTGGAGCTAGACGCGGCTGTTCCAGTACAAGTAATATTTATTATTTTTTTCTACTGAAAAATCTCTGCTAAATAAATAGTTGCCTCTATTTTTCCCTAAAGATTAGGCTCATATTAGAAATGCCTTTCCATCTTTTTTAGATTGAGAGAGGCTTTTTCTGTCATGTAATCAAGATTCTATTTTTATTTATGTGGCAACATAACATTAAATGAATGTACTTTAAGAACATTTATTGTTTCTGATCTGCCGATGAAAGGAGTGAAGTAAATTTTGGAAAATATCAATGAGCTTTGGCTTGCTACCTTAGAAAAAATCGAAGAAAAGGTCAGCAAACCTAGCTTTGATACATGGTTAAAAAATACAAAAGCAGAAGCACTAGAAAAAAATACCTTGGTCATTTCTGCACCAAATGAATTTGCTAGAGATTGGCTTGAAACGCAATATACTGAACTTATATCTGATATTATCGATGAAATTACGGGTACTAAATTACAAGCAAAATTTATTATTCCTGACTCGATACCAGAAATTAGTGATGTAAAACCAGTACAAAAGCAAGCGATTGTAAATAATGATGTATCGAAATCCATGTTAAATGAGAAATATACTTTCGACACATTCGTAATTGGAGCTGGTAACCGCTTCGCACATGCAGCTTCACTTGCAGTAGCTGAAGCCCCAGCAAAGGCATATAACCCTCTATTCATTTACGGTGGTGTAGGTCTTGGTAAAACACACCTTATGCATGCTGTCGGACACTATGTTCAGGAGCATGATCCGAATGCGAAAGTAGTCTATTTAACATCAGAGAAATTCACCAATGAATTTATTAATGCAATTATGGATAATAAAACAGCGCAATTTCGAAATAAATATCGAAACGTGGATGTGCTTTTAATAGATGATATTCAATTTATCGCTGGAAAAGAATCAACCCAGGAAGAATTTTTCCATACTTTTAATACATTGCATGAAGAAAATAAACAAATTATTATTTCGAGTGATCGACCTCCAAGAGAAATTCCAACACTCGAAGACCGACTTCGCTCAAGATTTGAATGGGGATTGATTACTGATATTACGCCACCAGATCTTGAAACAAGAATCGCCATCTTAACTAAAAAGGCAAAGGCAGAGGGACTAGATATCCCAAGCGAGGTCATGCTTTATATTGCGAATCAAATTGATACTAATATTCGTGAGCTTGAAGGTGCACTCATTCGTGTAGTAGCTTATTCTTCCTTAGTAAACAAGGATGTTGATGCGTCGCTTGCAGCAGATGCATTAAAAGATATTATTCCAAGCAATAAACCAAAAGTAATAACGATTCAAGGAATCCAGGAAATTATTGGCGAGAAGTATAATGTTCGCATGGAAGATTTTATTGCAAAGAAACGTACGAAGTCGATTGCCTTTCCTAGACAAATCGCAATGTATCTATCAAGAGAATTAACTGATTTCTCTTTGCCGAAAATTGGCGAAGAATTTGGTGGGCGTGATCATACAACCGTTATTCATGCACATGATAAAATTTCAAAAATGCTTGCAGAGGATTCTAGTTTCAGTAGGGAAATAGAAGAAATAAAAGAACGGCTTAAATCATTTTAAATTATCAATAGGGTTTTTCCACATGTGAATAGTGTTAATAGGGAAACATCCTTATGAACAACTTATCCACATGTGGAAAACTTTAGCTTATATACAAAAAATCGACTTATCAACATAATCACAGTGCTTATTACTATTATTACTATTTTTTTATATAAAAATAAATATATATAGAACTTCCAATAGGAGGATTATTTTATGAAATTTATCATTCAAAGAGATCAATTAATCGCAGGTGTACAAGATGTGATGAAAGCAATCTCTTCAAGAACCGTTATTCCGATTTTGACAGGATTAAAAATTGAAGCAAAACAACATGGAATAACATTAACTGGTAGCGATTCTGATATTTCAATTGAATCGTATATTCCAGCTGAGGAAAACGAAATCGTGAATGTCGAACAAATAGAAGAGGGGAGTATTGTATTACAAGCAAAATACTTCCCCGATATTGTGCGCAAACTTCCAGAGAAAACAGTAGAAATTGAATCAGATGATAATTTAAAAGTAACGATTCGTTCTGGAAAAGCAGAATTTAATTTAAATGGACAAGATGCAGAGGAATATCCATTATTACCAAAAATCCAAACAGAAGATAGCTTTGAAATGCCGATTGATTTATTAAAAAGCATGATTAAGCAAACTGTTTTTGCTGTTTCAACAATGGAAACAAGACCGATTCTAACTGGAGTGAATATTAAATTAGAAGATAATAAACTCACCTTTATTGCGACAGATAGTCATCGTCTAGCTTCACGAGAGGTTCCTATTTCAAATGCAAACACAGAATTCCGCAATATCGTTGTTCCAGGAAAGAGTCTTAATGAATTAAACAAAATATTAGATGATGCAGAGGAACAAGTTGAAATTAGCGTAACGAACAACCAAATTTTATTCCGTACAAGACATCTAAACTTCTTATCGCGCTTACTTGATGGGAATTATCCGGAAACATCGAGATTAATTCCTGACCAAAGTAAAACGAAAATCCAGGTTAAAACAAAGGAACTGCTTAATACGATTGATCGTGCTTCTCTTCTTGCAAAAGAAGAAAGAAATAATGTTGTAAAATTGGCGACACAAGGCAACAATCAAATCGAAATTACGAGTAATTCACCAGAAATCGGAAATGTTGAAGAGGAAATGTCCATTCAATCGATTGATGGAGAAGATTTGAAGATATCCTTTAGTTCAAAATATATGATCGATGCACTAAAAGCGATTGAATACGACGAAGTTACAATTGACTTTACCGGTGCTATGCGTCCATTTATCATTCGTCCATTGAATGATACTTCAATTCAGCAATTAATCTTGCCGGTTCGGACGTATTAATTAGCTATTTTATAAAAGAATGACGATTGATTTTCCATTGTAAATATAAACTTTGGATTAGAAAAAATTGAGATTTCAAATCTGGATGACTTTTATTTACAAACGTCTCCATTACTTGCATAAAATCAATTACGATTAATAGCAAGTTTGCTATTTCTAGTTACTGCACAATCCCCAGCGGAAGAAATTCACGAAGACTCCTGCGGGAAGAAGAGCCTAGGTGAGACTTTGAAGTGCGACAGCACGAGTAGGCTCACCAGCTCCCCGCGGAAAGCGAAGTGAATTTCTGGAGCGATTGGTCCTAGAGTCATTTGTACATTACACTAGTTCACAATTTATGGAATTGCAGCAAATGATTCAAAAAGACATTTTAAATAGAGAAAATGAAGAAGAGGACTTTTATCCACATGTGGATAAAAGTCCTCTT
>NZ_PIOD01000016.1:253620-339061 GCF_003369565.1 Oceanobacillus chungangensis
AAGAGGGTAATCCTTCCCTAAACGTAAAATCTTTAGTAAAATAGGTATATATAACTTTTAAAGGTTAATTACTTTAAAATAAAGTTCAAGCCAAAAAATAATATTCTCTTTAAAAATCAAACAGAATCTGGTGATAAAAATGCAAGAAGAAGTGAAGATCAATACGGATTACATTACATTGGGACAATTTGTGAAATTGTTAAACATATTGGAGTCAGGTGGAATGGTGAAATCTTACCTACAGGATGTTGGCGTAATCGTAAATGGAGAATTAGAACATCGCCGTGGAAGAAAACTCTATACAAATGACGTGGTAGAGATAGAGGATGTAGGTTCTTACGTTGTTAAAAAAGAGGATTAATCTGCATGCACATTGAACAATTGAATTTAAAAAACTACCGAAACTATGAGCAACTCGAAGTTTCATTCGATGATAAGATAAATGTGATTATTGGTGAAAATGCTCAAGGTAAAACAAACCTAATGGAAGCAATCCATGTTTTAGCTTTTACAAAGTCCCATCGAACGACACATGAAAAAGAACTTATCCAATGGGACAAAGAATATGCTAAAATAGAAGGTAGGGTAACTAAACGACAGCAAACGATTCCGTTAGAAATCGTCATCTCTAACAAAGGGAAAAAAGCGAAATTAAACAGATTGGAACAAGGCCGCCTCAGCGACTATATTGGTGCGGTCAATGTAGTCATGTTTGCTCCTGAAGATTTGAACCTAGTGAAAGGTGCGCCACAGATCAGAAGAAGGTTTATCGATATGGAGCTTGGGCAAATTCAACCAACCTATATCTATCACTTAGGACAATATCAAAAGGTATTGAAACAGAGGAATCATTTATTAAAGCAAATGCAACGAAGTGGTAAGCCGGATAAAGTCATGCTCCAAGTATTAACGGATCAATTAGTTGAACATGCTGCAATCATATTAGAAAAACGGTTTACATTCTTAAAATTACTGCGTACTTGGGCAAGTCCTATTCATTTCGAAATTAGTCGAGAACGAGAAGAGTTAGAAATTAAGTATCAAGCTACGATTGAAGTATCAGAAGAAGTAACAAAAGAAAAAATAGAAACGATCTATTTAACTAAATTTGAAGAGATGCAAACAAAGGAAATAGAACGTGGCACCACGCTTATCGGCCCCCACCGTGATGATCTGCTTTTTTCAGTGAATAAGAAGGATGTACAAACCTTTGGATCCCAAGGACAACAGCGAACAACTGCCTTATCGGTCAAACTGGCTGAAATTGAACTTATCCATAAAGAAATAGGCGAATATCCAATTTTACTTTTAGATGATGTATTAAGTGAACTGGATGATCATCGTCAATCTCATTTATTAAATACCATTCAAGGAAGAGTGCAAACCTTTGTCTCTACTACGAGTGTGGATGGAATTAACCATGAAACCTTAAAAAAGGCTGAGTTAATTCGTATTAGTAATGGAGAAATCGTGAATTAGTCCAAATTCCAAGGGGGTCCAAGATGTTTATTCATATCGGCAATGCCAACGTTATTCGATCCCAAGATATTATTGCAATTATTGATTATCAAATGATTGCCGAATCCGCCATTATGGATGAAATGATTGAAACATCTTCAACTAGAAATAATATTGTAGGACCGACTGTAAATGCGAAATCAATTGTGATCACTGAAGATATGATTTATTACACTACGATATCGGTAGCGACATTACAGAAGCGGGCTAATATGATGTCGACAATTAGCAAGCTAGAAGATTATTCGGATCAAATGTCCCCCTAATCGGTAAAATACCCTTTTTAAGGTTAAATATATTGTTTGATAAACAGATAAAAATCTTGTCTGTATAAGTAAGGTGGAGACCGTCTAGTCATAATAAATGCTGGGCGAATCCTAAGTTTTCTAAAAGAAATGAGTGTGAGAAAATGTCAATGGATGACAAAGTTTCAAATAATGCAGCATATGATGCAGACCAGATTCAGGTTCTTGAAGGATTGGAAGCGGTTCGTAAACGTCCAGGGATGTACATTGGATCAACGAGCGAAAAGGGATTGCATCATCTTGTCTGGGAAATCGTTGATAATAGTATTGATGAAGCACTAGCGGGGTATTGCGATCGAATCGATATCATTATCGAGAAAGATAATAGTATTACAGTGAAGGATAATGGACGTGGTATTCCAGTTGATATCCAGAAAAAGACAGGAAGACCAGCAGTAGAAGTTATTATGACCGTTCTCCATGCAGGAGGAAAATTCGGTGGTGGCGGATATAAAGTTTCAGGTGGACTCCATGGTGTTGGGGCATCTGTTGTGAATGCCTTGTCTAGTAGCTTAGAAGTATATGTACATCGAGATCAGAAGGTCCATTTCTTAGGTTTCCAACGAGGAAAAGTAACTGAAGAACTTAAAGTTGTTGGTGAAACGGAAATAACTGGAACAATCACCCATTTCTCTCCAGACCCAGAAATATTCACAGAAACAATAGTGTATGACTATGACACATTAGTTAAGCGCGTTCGTGAATTAGCCTTTTTAAATAAAGGATTAACACTTACTCTAGAAGATAAACGGACGGATGAAGAGATGGATACATTTCACTATGAAGGTGGAATAAAATCATACGTAGAGTACATTAATCGAACGAGAGAAGTATTACATGAACCATTCTACGCAGAAGGTGAAGATCAACAAATTTCAGTAGAGGTTTCCATTCAATATAATGATGGATTTGCTAGTAACCTTCTTTCATTTGCTAATAATATTCATACGTATGAGGGTGGAACCCATGAGGTCGGTTTTAGAACAGGGTTAACTCGAGTAATTAATGATTATGCAAGAAAAAGTAATTTAATTAAAGAAAATGAAACGAATTTATCGGGTGATGACGTACGTGAGGGGATGACTGCAATTGTCTCCATCAAGCATCCTGACCCACAATTTGAAGGACAAACGAAAACAAAGCTTGGAAATAGTGAAGTACGTACAATAACGGATTCTATTTTTAGTGATTTACTTTCAAAATTCCTATATGAAAATCCAGCTGTTGCTAAAATTATTGTTGAAAAAGGCTTAATGGCATCAAGAGCGAGAATGGCTGCTAAAAAGGCTCGAGAGCTTACGCGAAGAAAAGGTGCTTTAGAGATTTCAAGCTTACCTGGGAAACTTGCTGACTGTTCATCTCGAGATGCATCTATAAGTGAACTTTATATTGTTGAGGGAGACTCTGCAGGTGGTTCTGCGAAATCTGGACGAGATCGTCATTTCCAAGCAATCCTTCCATTACGTGGGAAAATTTTAAACGTTGAGAAGGCTCGTCTTGACCGAATTTTATCCAATACAGAAATACGCTCGATGATTACAGCACTTGGTACTGGTATTGGAGAAGACTTCGATATAACGAAGGCACGTTATCATAAAGTTGTTATTATGACAGATGCCGATGTTGATGGTGCGCATATTCGTACCTTACTATTAACATTTTTCTTCCGCTATATGCGTCCATTAATTGAGCATGGTTATATTTATATTGCACAGCCACCACTTTACCAAGTGAAGCAAGGGAAAACCGTGCATTATGTTTATGATGACAAACAATTAGATGCGTTATTAGCAGAGATACCTAAGGCGCCGAAGCCTGGTATTCAACGCTATAAAGGTCTAGGGGAAATGGATGCGACACAGCTATGGGATACGACAATGGATCCAGATCAACGAACATTGCTTCAAGTTGAATTAACCGACATGGTTGACGCGGATCAGGTCTTCGATATGCTGATGGGCGATAAAGTGGAGCCGAGAAGAATCTTTATTGAAGATAATGCACAATACGTTCAAAATTTAGATATATAATCAAAATTTCAGGAACGGCCGTCAGAATTAGATGATTTTATCTAATATAATAGGAATTTATAAAAATTTCCTATTCCATTTATGTAACAAGAGAGGCCACGGCCAGCTCCAGCGCCCAACGACTAGCGAGACTTCCTTCACCTACGTACGATAAGTCAACATCGATTCGCTTACGCTTATCGTGTTTCCTTTATCTCCTACGAAGGTATGTTCGACACGTCGAACCACCCCAAACTGCGGGGCGCAGTCCGTACGTCGCTAAACGGGCGCTTGCGCTTTTGTTCATTTGACATCTAGAAAAGCACAGATAGTGATTTTCTTTTAGGAGGTATCAGGATGGCAGAGGAAGAACGCCAAAGTGTTCAAGAAATAAATATTAGTAAAGAAATGCGTACATCTTTTCTTGATTATTCCATGAGTGTTATTGTCTCAAGGGCATTACCAGATGTACGTGATGGTATGAAGCCAGTACATCGGAGAATATTATATGCAATGAATGATTTGGGAATGCACTCTGATAAAGCACATAAGAAATCAGCACGTATTGTCGGAGAAGTAATTGGTAAGTATCACCCACATGGTGATTCAGCGGTATATGAGACAATGGTTCGGATGGCTCAAGATTTTAGTTATCGCTATATGCTTGTCGATGGTCATGGTAACTTCGGTTCTGTAGATGGTGACTCAGCAGCGGCAATGCGTTATACAGAAGCAAGAATGTCAAAGATCGCGATGGAGCTTGTCCGTGATATCAATAAAGAAACAATCGATTACCGTGATAACTATGATGGTTCAGAACGGGAACCAGTCGTATTCCCTGCCCGATTCCCTAATCTACTTGTTAATGGAACGTCGGGAATTGCTGTTGGGATGGCGACAAACATTCCACCACATAACTTAGGAGAAACGATTGATGCCGTTCTAGCGGTCAGTAAAGATGCTGAGATTACGGTTGATGAGTTAATGGAAAGCTATATTCCTGGGCCGGATTTCCCTACTGCGGGAATTATCATCGGGAGAAGCGGCATACGTAAAGCATATGAAACGGGTAAAGGTTCGATTACGATTCGAGCTAAAGTAGAAATTGAAGAGCATGCAAATGGCAAGTCAACAATTCTTGTTACGGAATTGCCTTATCAAGTTAATAAAGCGAGATTAATTGAAAAAATTGCTGAGCTTGTACGTGACAAACGTATTGAAGGTATTACTGATTTACGAGATGAATCAGACCGTAATGGGATGCGTGTCGTGATGGAACTACGTCGTGATGCTAATGCTAATGTCGTATTAAATAATTTATATAAATATACGTCGATGCAAACAACATTTGGTATTAATATGCTTGCTCTAGTTGATGGACGCCCTAAGGTGCTAACAATTAAGCAATGTTTAGTGCATTACTTAGATCATCAGAAGGTAATTATTCGACGTAGAACGGAATTCGAGCTTCGCAAAGCTGAAGCACGTGCACATATTTTAGAAGGATTGCGAATAGCTCTCGATCATCTTGATGAGGTAATTTCATTAATTCGTAATTCGAAAACAACGGATATCGCAAGAAATGGGTTAATGGAACGTTTTAATTTATCTGAGAAACAAGCACAAGCAATATTGGATATGCGTCTCCAACGATTAACTGGTTTAGAGCGTGAAAAGATAGAAAATGAATATAATGAGTTACAAGCGCTTATTTCAGAATTAAAGGGGATTCTAGCGGATGAAGAAAAGCTTTTGGAAATCATTCGTGAAGAGCTTCTTGAAATTAAGGAACGCTTCAATGATGACCGTCGTACAGAAATTGTCGCTGGCGGCATAGGATTCTTTGAAGATGAAGATTTAATTCCAGTCGAAGATATTATTGTTACACTTACACATCAAGGCTATATTAAACGTCTTCCGGTATCGACCTATCGTACGCAAAACCGCGGTGGTCGTGGAATTCAAGGAATGGGAACGAATGAGGACGACTTCGTAGAGCATTTATTATCGACTTCAACCCATGATACGATTCTTTTCTTTACAAATAAAGGGAAGGTTTATAAGGCTAAAGGATATGAAGTTCCTGAATTTAGCCGTACAGCTAAGGGAATCCCTATTATTAATATGCTGCAAATCGAAAAGGGAGAATGGATTAATGCTGTAATTTCTGTAAATGAATACAGAGAAGATGCATATCTCATCTTTACAACTAAAGAAGGAATCACGAAGCGTACGTCATTATCTATGTTTGCCAATATCCGCAAGGGTGGAATTATTGCTGTTGGTCTGCGCGATGAAGATGAGCTTATTTCCGTGAAACTAACAGATGGTACGAAGGATATTATGATTGCAACACAGAATGGTTACCTCATTCGTTTTGAAGAAACACAAATTCGTTCCATGGGACGAACAGCTGCAGGGGTAAAAGGTATTTCGTTACGTGATGATGATATTGTTGTTTCCATGGAAATTATCGAGACTGACTCGAAAATTCTGCATGTTACTAGTAATGGATATGGAAAACAAACACCAGAAGCTGAATATCGCCGAATAAATCGTGGTGGTAAAGGCGTATTTACAAGTAAATTAAATGAGAAAACAGGTCATGTTGTAGCGGTTAAAGCTGTAACAGGGGACGAAGACCTAATGCTTATTACAATTGCTGGTGTGTTGATTCGTATTCCAGTTAAAAGTATCTCTGAAACTGGGCGTAGTACAATGGGTGTTCGTTTAATTCGCTTACAAGATGGCGAGGAAGTAGCGACAGTTGCAAAAATTGAGCACGAACAAGAAGCAGTTGAAGAAGCGGTTGAGAATACAGAAGGAACGACAGATTTAGCAGTACATCAAGATACAGACGAAGAATAAAGTGAATAACAGACAAGGTGGCTTACTTTGAGTTTTTGGGGTGGTCACCTTATCTAATGTTTACATATGTGCAAATAAGGGCGTCATATAAACGTCAAAGACAAACATGTTTTCTAAGCAGTTAAAGCAAGTTTAGTAACCTCTTCACTATAGGCTGTCACTTAAAAGGTGGCAACCAAGTTTTCTATAATAACTGGGGGAAATAATATGTTAGTAGAACCATCACAACTTATTCCAGGATGCGTTTTATTAAGAGACGTTAAGGGAAAGTCAAATCGACCAATCATACCAGAGAGTACGGTTTTAACAGAAGAACATATTATGGTTTTACAGAAATACTTAGTCCAAACGGTGGCTGTTGCGACAAAACTTGCCACAGGTGATACATATGTACCAAAGGCGATTGAACAAAAAAAAATCATTAAACAGAAACAAATAGAGGCAGAGCAAAACCTATCGTTCTCTGACCATTTTACTGAAGTGGTAGCCGATTATAAGCAGCTATTTATACAGTGGCAAAATGGAATGCCGATTGATATTCCAGCTGTAAGAAAACTTATTATTCCACTGTTAGAAAGAATTGAAAACATTAATACGGAAGCATACACCCTCCATCATGAGACAACAAAGTCAGAGTATATTTATTACCATAGTGTAGCAGTTGGCATACTTTCCGCATATATAGGGAAAAAGCTAGATTATTCTAAAGGCGAATGGTTACAAATTGGGCTTGCTGGATTTCTAAGTGATAGTGGAATGGCTAAGATAGATTCTAACATTATTTCCAAAACGGGCTATCTCACGGATTCCGAATTTGCCGAGATTAAGAAACATCCAACATTCAGCTATCGCCTGCTGGAACATCTTCCAGCGATTAATCCTGCTGTGAAGCTTGCTGTTGTACAGCATCATGAACGATTAGATGGCAGCGGCTATCCATTAGGAATTGCGCAAGATAAAATCCATATTTACGCAAGAATTATCGCGATTGCCGATACGTATTATGCGATGACAAGTGACCGATTATATCGAGAAAAAAAATCGGCTTTTCAAGTAATTGAGGAAATACAGAAAGAACAATATTCGAAGTTGGATTATCAGATTGTAAAGGTGTTTATAGAACACCTGCTTAATATTGCAACAGGCACAAAGGTCATGTTATCCAATGGTCAGACAGGTAAAATTGTATTTACCAATCCCGATAACCCAACACGACCGATGATTCAACTCGATACAAATAATGAAATTATCGTCTTAAAAGATAGACCAGATTTGTATATTAATGAAATAATGAAGGACTAGCCTGATGGTTAGTCCTTTTTACTTTTATGGTCTTTTCTTATTTTATTGACGCTTATTATATAAAATTCGAAGTAAGTAGGCTTAGAGTTGAATTCAGTGAAACTGTTGCTATTCAAGCAAGAGTCTCCCGTCCTCTGTTACAATCAACTACCATAAGAGATGGAAAATTTGCATAATCCTGCGAAATGTAATAT
Source organism: Oceanobacillus chungangensis (assembly GCF_003369565.1). Lineage (GTDB taxonomy): Bacteria > Bacillota > Bacilli > Bacillales > Amphibacillaceae > Oceanobacillus > Oceanobacillus chungangensis. The sequence continues at coordinate 261,817 of NZ_PIOD01000016.1, forward strand.
CGGATTAGCAAGATAGTCTGTAAAATAATAGTAATAGCGCAATCCCAGCGAACGAAATACACGGAGACTCCTGCGGGAGGAAAGGCCTCGGTGAGACTGCGAAGTGCGGTAGCACAAGCAGGCTCACCAGCCGCCCGCGGAAAGCGTAGTGTATTTCTGGAGCGAATAGCCTGTGAGAAATTCTCCTCCCAAGTTATATCGCTGTTTAGATCGACATATACTTCTTCCGTTCCACTAGTTTCTGTATAGTTCACGCTCAAGCATCATTGGTATCTTCTCAGCAGCAATCTGAAGAAAATGTGTGATGAATGGATAATCCTGATCAGGTTTTAATTGCAATAGCTCGCCCCACCACTCTGTTTCATAACGGCTTAACATACTTAGATTATACAAAAGCAAATAGTGAATAATAATTTCAGAAATTGGATAATATGATTCCCGGTGGATTGGGAAATAAATGGTCTGGTCCTTCATATGAAAGAATAAGGGCCCTGCTGCCGATGGGTTAAGCAACGAATTTAATTCGATGTAAATGGTAGTCTTATCATGATTGATTTGCTTAATACTTGGCAAGTGGGCTTTAATTCGGTGTATAAAGGCATTCTCTGTTAAATAATAGGTATCTAATAGGTGCATTGGAAATTGTAAATGTGGAGAGTGACAGGAACCAACAACCACCATTTTTGCCTGCGCATCGTATGTAAAGTAGGAATCCATCTCAGGGATTAAACCTAGTAGTTCTCCCATGCTAATCTTCTCAAATGGCAATTTTTTCATAGACAATAAATGTTCGGAGAAATATGGCAGTAGTCCATTATGCTGTACCTTTACTTCATCCTCCATAAAGCTATAATTCTTTTTCTTTCGCTTTCTTGCTGTTACACCATGGGCTAAATTAGTAGTCGATTCAGGGTAATCCGGTCGTTTTGTTAAAAGGCATGCTTTTAGTAAATGGGTCATCCCATAAAAATACAAAATTGGACGCGCAAAAAGATCGAGTTGCTTTCCGCTCTCGAAAAATCGGTTCCCATGATTAAGATAATAAATAAACGTATTGCAATTTTCGTAGCTCTTTGATTCTGCCTCTGCGATTCCGTTTTCTTTATAACGATGGAATAGGTATTTTTGCGCGGTTTGTTGTGATTGCAGATAAGTATAGAATTCATTAAATTTTTTCATTATTTTACCTCAGATTGATATTTCAGAATCTACTTTCTTTTCCGTTTCCAATAAACTCTGGTTGAAATATGGGGTAGGTTCGCGTATTGTATATAAAAATAGATATGCCTACCTAGTTTTATCTTTTTACTTCATAACATACATTAGAAAACTTGGAAGTCACCAAGTCTTTCGGTGACTTCCTTAGTTGCACTTATGAGTAAAAAAGTTTTTATACTTTCTTAACTACTAAATAAAAGGAGGACTAATAATGCGTGAAGATAAGTTTACGAAAGAAGGATTAACATTTGATGATGTGTTGTTATTACCCGCAGCATCAGAGGTTTTGCCGAGGGATGTTAATCTTAGTACAGATTTATCACTGAATTTAAAGCTGAAGACACCGCTTATAAGCGCGGGAATGGATACTGTTACAGAAGCAGAAATGGCGATTGCAATGGCTCGTCAAGGTGGTCTTGGTGTTATACATAAGAACATGACAATCGAGGAGCAAGTAGAACAGGTTGACCGTGTGAAACGTTCAGAGAGCGGCGTTATTACGAATCCATTTTTCCTAACTCCTGAGCATCAAGTATATGATGCAGAGCATTTAATGGGGAAATTCCGTATTTCTGGTGTTCCAATTGTAAATTCAATTGAGGAGCAAAAATTAGTAGGTATTCTAACCAACCGGGATTTACGATTTATCCAAGATTATTCAATTTCGATTGCTGAAGTAATGACAAGTGAAAATCTTGTTACAGCCCCAGTAGGAACGACATTAGAAGAGGCTGAAAATCTTCTGCAGCAATATAAAATCGAAAAGCTGCCATTAGTAGATGATAATAATATTCTCAAAGGGTTAATCACAATTAAGGATATTGAAAAGGTAATCGAATTTCCAAATGCAGCGAAGGATAAGCAAGGAAGACTAATTGTTGCAGCGGCAGTAGGTGTTACTGGCGATTCTGTAAAACGAATTGAACAATTGGTCAACGCTGGTGTAGATGCGATTGTTATCGATACGGCACATGGACATTCAAAAGGTGTATTGGATCAAATTAAAGCAATTCGCGATATATTCCCTGATTTAGATATTATTGCAGGAAATGTAGCAACTGCTGAAGGTACAAAAGCTCTAATCAAAGCTGGTGCTACAATAGTGAAAGTTGGTATTGGTCCTGGATCAATTTGTACGACACGTGTTGTGGCAGGTGTTGGTGTTCCGCAAATAACTGCTGTCCATGATTGTGCGGTAGCCGCAAGTGAATATGGCGTTCCAGTCATTGCGGATGGTGGAATTAAATATTCTGGTGATATCGTCAAGGCGTTAGCAGCAGGTGCACATGCTGTTATGTTGGGTAGCATGTTCGCAGGAACAACAGAAAGCCCTGGGGAAACGGAAATCTATCAAGGAAGAAAATATAAAGTATATCGTGGAATGGGTTCATTAGGAGCAATGAAAGCAGGCTCGAAGGATCGTTACTTCCAAGAATCATCTGATAATAAGAAACTTGTTCCAGAAGGTATTGAAGGAAGAGTTGCATATAAAGGATCTGTTGCTGATACAGTACATCAATTAGTTGGTGGATTACGTTCAGGAATGGGCTATTGTGGTACAGGTACAATTGAAGCATTACGTAAGGATAGCCAGTTTATCCGAATTACGAATGCTGGATTGCTTGAAAGCCACCCACATGATGTTCAAATTACGAAAGAAGCGCCAAACTATTCTATCCGATAGTTTGGAACAAAAGTGCAAGCATCTGGTTAGCAACGTACGGAAGTGAGGGATGTCTCTCGCTAGTCGCTGGGTGTGAAAGCTAGATATGGCTTCTCTTGTCACTTGAATATTAGTTAAGAAATTTTTTTACACTTTCTTAACTATCAAAAAAGGTAGATGGGGATTTTCAACCTCCCGTCTATTTTTTTGCCTTCTTCTATGTTAAAATAGCATGGTGCATATTATTATTGTACAAAAAATTGTTGGAGGTACGGAAAGTTGACACGAAATATCAAGAAAGGACTGTCATTTTTACTTATAGCTTTAGTTTTGATGACGTCACTAATAATACCATCATTTTCTGCACAAGCAGCAGGAACGTTAGATCTTAACGCAGAATCAGCAATATTAGTAGATGCTGAAACAGGGAAGGTTTTGTATTCTAAAAACGCCGATATAGCTCTTCCTCCAGCAAGCATGACAAAAATGATGACTGAATATCTAGTACTTGAAGCGATTAATAATGGAGATATTAGTTGGGATACGACTACACAAATAAGTGATTATCCATATAAAGTCTCTGCAAACCCGTCATTTTCTGGTATTGGATTAACACAAGATAAAGATTATACAGTTCGGGATTTATACAACGCTATGGCGGTTTTCTCCGATAATGGTACAACAATTGCACTTGCAGAACTTATTTCTGGTTCTGAAGCTGAATTTGTAAAGTTAATGAATCAAAAAGGGGAAGAAATGGGTCTTCCTGAATATAAATTTGTTAATGCGACAGGTATCGATAATGCCGACCTTGTTGGCATTAATCCAGATTTAGAAGATGAAAATGGCAGTAACTTATTATCAGCGAAATCAGCTGCATTACTAGCCTTTCATTTAATTAATGATTATCCAGAAGCATTGGATATATCGAAACAAACGACAGTACAATTTGAAGGATATACAGTAGAGAATCTTAATTGGATGCTTCCACATGATGCTACAAACTTTAAGCAATATTATTATGAAGGTATGGACGGGCTAAAAACGGGCCATACGATTCTAGCAGGATATACGTTTACAGGAACATCTGAACGTAATGGCAGTCGATTGATTTCAGTTGTAATGAAAACAGCTAGTGAAGATGAACGCTTTAAAGAAACAGCTAAATTAATGGATTACGGTTATACACAATTCCAATCAACGGAATTATTCCCGAAAGGCTACAAGCTGGAAGGTGAATCTTCTATCCCAGTTGCAAAAGGGAAAGAAGACACGGTTGAAGTTTCCCTAAGTGAAGGAATAACATTACCAATTAATCCAGATGATGCAGACAAGTATCATATTGAATACAATATTGATAAAGATAAACTAAATAAAGATGGGGAATTAACAGCACCGATTGAAAAAGGTGAAGTAGTTGGTACAGCAACCCTGGCATTTGACGGTGAAAATGACTTTGGTTATATTTTCCCTGAAAGCGAATCTACCTTCGATTTAGTAACTGACAATGCAGTAGAGAAATCAAATTGGTTCATGCTTACATTAGGGGCAATTGGTGATTTCTTTGCGAATCTATTCACTACTTCTGTAGATTGGATTAAAGGTTTATTCAGCTAATTTTAGTAGCTAAGAAAGTATAAAATATCTCCTGTTTTAATTCTTGTGATAGGAGAGGCAAAGTCCAGCTCCAGCGCCCGTGCTCCTAGCGAGACTTCCTTCACCTCCGTACAATAAGTTAACATCGATTCGCTAGGTGAAAGGAAGTTCAGTTAAAAACGCGACAGGACGTCGCTAAACAGGTGCTTGCGCTTTTTGTTCTAAGCACTTGCATTCATTTAGAAAATTGATTAAAATAGACTGTAATTAAATGCAAACAGTATTGATAGGAACTAGTAACAGCATCTCTATCATTAGAGAGTCGGTGGTTGGTGCAAATCGACGTTAGAATGTTGTGAATCCATCCTTGAACTGGTTTATGGAAAAGACCTGTATCTTAGTAAATAAACCCGGTATCGTACCGTTAATACGTCTGAGCCGGAAGAGACAATTCTCTTCAACAAGGGTGGCAACGCGGGAAATATACTCTCGTCCCTATTTATTAGGGACGGGAGTTTTTTGTATTCTAAAACACTATAAGGAGGAATTTCTATGTTAGACATGAAGTATTTACGTAACAATTTTGAAGAAGTAAAAGGAAAGCTTACCCATCGCGGTGAGGATTTATCTGAGCTCGATCATTTCGAAGAGTTAGACAGTAAACGAAGAGAACTAATTATCCAAACAGAAGAGTTAAAGGCGAAGCGAAATGAAGCAACAAAACAGATTTCTGTGTTGAAGCGAGAGAAAAAAGATGCAGAACCAGCAATCAAAGAAATGCGTGAAGTTGGTGATCAGATTACCGTACTCGATCATCAGTTAAACGAAATTGAAGAGCAATTACAACAAATTATGCTCTCTATCCCGAACATTCCACATGAAAGTGTACCAGTTGGTGAGGATGAAGAGGATAATATTGAAATTCGTAACTGGGGTGTACAGCCTGCGTTTGATTATCAGGAACAAGCCCACTGGGATATTGCATCTAACCTAGACATTCTAGATTTTGAGCGAGCAGCAAAGGTAACAGGGAGCCGCTTTGTATTTTATAAAGGACTAGGTGCAAGACTTGAGCGTGCACTAATTAATTTCATGATGGAGCTGCATGCAGATGAACATGGTTATGTAGAGATGCTTCCGCCAACAATCGTGAATCGTACGAGTATGACTGGTACTGGACAGCTTCCTAAATTTGAAGAGGATGCATTCAAGCTAGAAGGCTGGGATTACTTTATGGTTCCGACTGCAGAGGTTCCAGTAACAAACTATCATCGCGATGAGATTTTAGCAGGAGGAAATTTACCAATAAAATATGTTGCATTTAGCGGAAGCTTCCGTTCTGAAGCTGGATCTGCTGGACGCGATACACGTGGATTAATTCGTCAACATCAATTCAATAAAGTGGAACTAGTTCATTTTGTAAAACCAGAGGATTCTTATGAAACACTAGAAGTCCTTACTGGGCATGCTGAAAAGGTATTGCAGCTTCTAAACCTACCATACCGTGTAATGAGCATGTGTACAGGTGATTTAGGGTTTACAGCAGCGAAGAAATATGACATCGAGGTTTGGATGCCAAGCCAAGAGAAGTATCGTGAGATCTCTTCTTGCTCTAATTTCGAAGATTTCCAAGCAAGACGTGCGGGCATTCGCTTTAGAAGAGAAGCAAATGGCAAGCCTGAATATGTGCATACATTAAACGGATCAGGACTGGCAATTGGTAGAACAGTTGCAGCCATCTTAGAAAATTACCAACAAGAGGACGGCTCTGTAATCGTACCAGAAGCATTACGTCCATATATGGGTGGCAAAGAAGTTATTAAATAGTTTCGAGACAAGGCAGTGAGCAGAAATCGCTCTCTGCCTTTTTCTTGTATTAGGAAAGCTGTTTTGTGAAGGAATGTCACAAAAACTAGACTAATAAGAAGTGCTAATGATTAGCTAATATAGGGTGCAAACTAGTGACAATTGTAATTTTTAATTAACATCTATTGTAAGCGTCAAGCTTCTCTTTTATATATGATTCCTCATAATCCCAGCGTAAGAAATACACGAAGACTCCTCGAAAATAAAGAGCGATTTTCTTCGTGCGATGTAATGCTGCCGAAGCCTTTCTTGTTCTGCGGGGAGAAGAGCCTAGATGAGATAACGAAGCGCGATAGCACAAGTTGGCTCACCAGCTCCCCGCGGAAAGCGAAGTGTATTTCTGGAGCGAGACGCCTGAGAGCAAATGCTAAACAATCTAGTTCGCACTTTATACAAAATAACAACAAACATGAAAAAATAATCCATAAGGGAAAGTGAATAATCAGGGGAAAAATGTCGAAAAAATATTGACAACCGAAATTTGACATGATATATTATATTTTGTCGCTACGGAGGTATACCCAAGTCCGGCTGAAGGGATCGGTCTTGAAAACCGACAGGCGGGTCAAACCGCGCGGGGGTTCGAATCCCTCTACCTCCTCCATTAAACGAATTAAATTACTTAAATAGATAAAAACCGTTACAGTTTGTAACGGTTTTTTTACTTTTTCTTTAGGAAAGAGTCTAGAAAATGCTTTGGTATTTGTAAATTCCCCTCATCAATTTCCAAGTAGTTATCATGATCAGATGCTTCTTGTTTCTTAATATAAGCTACTTCCTTATAAAGCCGTTCCATCTTCAAATCCAATTCATTTGCAGCTGTTGCTGCATTCGTTAATTCCAATTCTAAGTGATTCGGAATAGATTTATTATATTTATAATAAATCTTATGCTCGAGGCTAGCCCAGAAGTCCATTGCCACTGTACGGATTTGGACTTCAACATATACCTGTTCTTCCCGGTCAGACATAAATACAGGAATAGCTAATACTAGATGCAGACTTTTATAACCATTTGGTTTTGGATTCTTTATATAATCTTTGCATTCAATTAACGTAATATCCTTCTGTTTTTGGATCATGTCACTTATCTTATAAATATCTGTATTAAAGGAACATACAATCCGAATACCGACGATATCTCTTATATTTTCCTTAATCGAATCTAACGACATCTCAATATTTTTACGGTGGGCCTTTTGCAAAATACTTTCTGGTGACTTAATCCGCGATTTGATATGTTCGATTGGATTATAATCATGAAAATGCTGGAACTCCTCTTTTAAAATCGTTAACTTTGTATCCATCTCCCGTAAGCCAAATTTATATGTCATCATGAATCGTGTTAATTCATCTCTGATTTCCTTTAACTGCTGTACATAATCCTGTTCCATCTCTAGTTGTCCTTTCTTACTTATAAATAAAGCTAAGTAAATTATATCAAAAATTGAAAAGCAAAGACGGTTTTATCCCTTTCTTCATCTTGACAAAAAAGGGATGAACGAATATAGTTCAAAATAATCAGTTATACATAATAATGGATATTCATTTCATCTTTTAAATGAAATAATGTTATTGACAATCAATGAATTAACCAATTTGAAGGAAGTTTACTAGATGGAAGAGGGATTTGATGGATAAGAAAATAGCCTTCCTAGGGGCTGGATCGGTTGCGGAAGCGATTATTTCTGGAATGATACGATCCGAAGTAGTAAATCAGGAACAAATTATTGTTACGAATAGAAGTAATCAGGAACGACTAGAGCAAATGAAAAACGATTATAGGGTTCAATGTACGACTGATAAGAAAGAGGCATTTCGATATGCTGACATTGTTGTGCTTGCTGTAAAACCAAATAATGTCAAGGAATCACTAGAGTCAATTAAAGCTTATTTGAATCCAAATCAATTAATCATTTCAGTCATCGCTGGTGTGACAACTGAATCGATTAGAACTAAAATAGGAATTGATGCAGCTATTGTACGCGTAATGCCAAATACGTCAGCATCGATTGGCTATTCAGCAACTGCAATTACTGCAGGAAAATTTGCCTCAGAGCAACAAGTTAGGCTCGTTGAGTCAATCTTTCAATCGATTGGTATTACTACCATTGTAGAAGAAGATGACATGCATATTGTGACAGCAGTATCTGGAAGTGGACCAGCATATGTCTACTATCTAGTAGAAGCAATGGAGAAGGCTGCTATTGAAGCAGGATTAGAGAAAGAGATCGCATATAAACTAATTACACAAACGATTCTTGGTGCTGGTGAAATGCTGAGGCAGTCTGGAGAAACTGCTGCTGGGCTACGGAGGAAAATAACAAGTCCGGCAGGAACAACAGAAGCTGGGATTAAACGATTAGAAGAAAAGGATTTCCAAACAATTGTCATTGATTCTCTGAAACGTGCACGAGATCGCTCAATGGAATTAGGAAAAAACTAAAAAGATAGGTGCTCATAAAATTATAAGCACCTATCTTTTTATTGGTAGTAAAGAAAGTATATTCATATATCTTTCTACATAAGCGCAACTAGGCAATTCGCCTAAAGGCTCGGTTTTCTAATAAACTGTCTCGAATGTTGAATTAAATGTCCAACCTTTTCCAGTACTGGTTCAATTGAGTTTTCCTTTTTCATTAAATCATAATCGGAAATATTTACTCTAAGAACAGGGCAAGCATTGAAGTTATTAATCCAATTTTCATAACGCCCATACATTTCTTCCCAATAAGTAATTGGCGTTTCTTTCTCCATGTCACGTCCACGTATTTGGATTCGCTCTAATATTTCATCTAGTGACCCCTCCAAATATATCAGTAAATCAGGATGTGGAAAATAAGGAGTCATGACCATTGCATCAAATAAATTCGTATACGTTTCATAATCTGTTTCGGACATTGTACCATTGTCGTAATGCATTTTTGCAAAGATCCCGGTATCCTCATAAATTGACCGATCTTGAATAAATCCGCCACCATATTCAAAGATTTTCTTCTGTTCTTTAAAGCGTTCTGCTAAAAAGTATACTTGTAAGTGGAAGCTCCACCGTTCAAAGTCAGCATAGAACTTTTCTAAATATGGATTGGTATCTACCTTCTCAAAAGAGGTTTTAAAATTTAAAGCATTTGCTAATGCATTTGTCATGGTAGACTTACCTACCCCAACCGTACCAGCGATTGTAATGACACTATCATTTGGAATATGATATTTCTCACGAAGATTCATTTTTTTACTCCTTTATTCATTCGTATTCGTTACTTGGTTTATAATTTCTCCTGATAAGATAGGCCACGTCCAGCTCCAACACCCGTGCTCCTAGCGAGACTTAACTCACCTCCGTACAATAAGTCAACATCGCTTCGCTTACGCTCCCAAAGAGTTTCCTTTATCCCCTACGAAGGTATGTTCAACAAGTCGAACCACCCCAAACAGCGGGGCGCAGTCCGTACGTCGCTAAACTAGCTTTTAGCTTTAGGTTATAATTGCTTACTCACCAAGGTGATAATTTGATTTAAATCTGTCTGATGGCGTATAAAATCAACCTCGTCTCCGTTAATTCGAATGATAGGAATGTCAGGATGGAGTACTTCAAATTCATCCATATACTGCTCATAGTCCTTCGACAGCTGTTCTAGGTAGGTAACTTCAATATTCTGCTCAAATTCCCTTCCACGCTGCTTAATACGCTTTAAAAGGGTATCTAAACTAGCATGCAAGTAAATCATTATATTTGGAGTAGGCATATCTTCTGTTAAAATACGATAGATTTTCTCGTATTTCTCAAATTTATCTTTCTCCAATGTGCGTTTTGCAAAAATCATGTTTTTCGATATATGATAATCGGCAATGACCGGTTTATTTATATTTAAATATTGCTCCCCAATATCTTCTAATTGCTTGAATCGGTTGCATAGAAAGAACATTTCTGTTTGGAAGCTCCATGCCTCAATGTCATCATAAAACTTGCCAAGAAACGGGTTCTCCTCGACAATCTCTTGTAATAAATGAAAATGGAAATGGTTAGAAAGCTTCGTTGCAAGAGAGGTTTTTCCAATCCCAATTGGACCTTCTATTGCAATAAAGGGAACTCCTGCCATACCCACACCTCCAATCAATTCGTCATCTGAAATCAACGCTAAATATCTTAACATAGTTCGACAAGATATTCTATGAGAAAAAATGACACTTTTCTTTAATTCAGTTTTTCTGTATAATATACTTTATTATTAGAGAAAATTATGACCTCGTAGCTCAGGGGATAGAGCATTGGTTTCCTAAACCATGTGTCGCAGGTTCGAATCCTGCCGGGGTCACTTTTTTTAAGAAAATATTGAAAGCGTTTTAATTACGAGGGTGGTTTAGAAAAGGTGGAAAAAGGAAATAGAAAAATTACTGTATAAGCTCAGTTGGCTAATCCTAAGCTTCCACAGACTTAATATATAAGCTAATGAAGAAGGGAAGTTTGCAAATGGGTCTAACGAAAAAGATTCTTATAGCACTTGTTGCCGGGGTCATCGTTGGGGTTGGATTAAGTTATATTCCGACAAATATTTTTAGCGCTGTTAATACATATGTATTAGATCCAGTTGGTCAAATCTTTATTAACCTAATAATGATGCTTGTCGTACCAATTGTATTCGTATCGATTGTTCTAGGGACTGCTGGTTTAGGGGAACCAGCGAAATTGGGTAAAATCGGCATTCAAACAATCTCCTTTTTCCTTGTCACTACAGCGATTGCATTAACGATTGGCATCGGTTTAGCATTTCTTCTGGAACCTGGTCAACCTGGTGTCTTTAATACAGATACACTCGAATATGAAGAACAATCTGCACCACCAATAATGGAAACAATTATTAATATTATTCCAGATAATCCAATTTCTTCAATGGCTTCAGGCGATATGCTGCAAATAATCGCATTTGCTATTTTCATAGGAATAGGACTAGCCTTTCTAGGGGAGAAGACAGATGGGATTCATCGGCTGTTTGAACAAGCAAATGAACTGTTTATGTGGTTAATCCAGTCGATAATGAAGACTGCTCCTTATGGGGCTTTTGCCTTAATTGCATCTGCAATTGGGGAAGCTGGTCTGAGTGGAATTGGACCAATGGCAATGTATATGATTACCGTTATTTTAGGATTGGTCTTACATGCAGCGATTACATATAGTGCCGCAATTTGGGGCATTGGCAAGGCAAACCCATTAAAATTCTTTAAAGCATTTTTCCCTGCCATGTCAGTTGGCTTTAGTACTTCTAGTTCAAATGCTACGTTGCCGGTTTCTATGAAGGTTGCTCAGGAAAATCTAGGTGTGAAAAAAGAGATTAGCAGCTTTGTACAGCCGCTCGGAGCAACAATTAATATGGATGGAACGGCAATTATGCAAGCTGTTGCTACCGTATTTATTGCACAAGTATATGCTGAGACACTAGGATTCGCTGATATTATTATGATTATTCTAACTGCTACACTCGCAAGTATTGGAACAGCAGGAGTTCCTGGAGTAGGGTTAATCATGCTTGCAATGGTATTAAATGCTGTTGGATTACCTGTTGAGGGGATTGGACTGATTATCGGTGTCGACCGCATTCTCGACATGCTACGTACCTCTTTAAACATAACAGGCGATGCTGCATGTGCATTTATTATTTCTGAAAGAGAAAGACGTAAAGAACTTAAGGCAGAGAATGCTTAAATAACTAGACAGACCAGCCCTATTTTGATTGGCTGGTCTGTTTTAATATTAGACTGTTTTCTAAACTTGTAGGAATGCAGTTACTTGCCCCAGCGAAAAGTAGTTGCTTCGCCAAGTAAATCAACCCTATGTGTAGTAGATGTAAATTGCGACGTAATAGCAATATTGATTGGAGCAAACGGAAAGTCGCATTCTATAGGCAACTATACAGTTAACTGCACGTGTATGGGAGAGCTCATATTTAAGATAGCAATTGCTCAAAACCTGGCGTAGTGTATTTCCGCAGCGGTCGTTCCGGGAGACTTCTCATCGCCTAAGCTTACGTTACATTTATATAAATAATAAATTAATGGCGAATTGATTAGTTTGCTTTCACACCCGTGCATTGCTACTTGATGCAACGAAGCAATCACAGGTTGTTTTCCAGGAGTTGTATTACCATATACAAAAATATACAAAAAAGTACGCTCAGTAGAAATCAATATTAAGTATTGTTGAAGCTTAAAATTCCTAGTCAAGAAGTTTTATTTTGTAAACAAATACTTTGAATTTGTCGCATAATGTTTTAAAATAGATTATAGTTACCAAAATGTTTTAATTATTTCGCTAAGTATATTTTTGTAAACGATTTCAAAATTGGATGGAGTGATTGGATGGATATGCAAGTCATACCAGCAAGAGAAGGAAATCATAATTTACATGACTACGAGAAAACGAGGGAAAGCTTTTCATGGGAAGATATGAAGAAGGACTTCAGCTGGAATGAAACAGGGAAAGTGAATATCGCGTATGAAGCAATCGATCGCCATGCGAAGAATCCAAAGAAAAAGGATAAGGTTGCACTAGCATACTCTTCACCAGAGCGTGAAGAAAAGGTAACTTTCGAAACGTTGAGCAAGGAGAGTAACAAGTTTGCTAACGTACTAAAGAAATATAATACAAATAAAGGTGATCGGGTATTTTTATTTATGTCAAGAAGCCCAGAATTCTATGCTGCTTTCTTTGGTATATTAAAAATCGGTGCAATAGCTGGTCCATTGTTTGAAGCGTTTATGGAGCAAGCAGTGCGGGATAGATTACAAGATAGTGAAGCCAAAATACTAATTACAACACCTGAATTGATTGACAGGGTGCCACAGGATGAATTGCCAAATTTAGAAAAAATTATTATCATCGGCAACAATGTTGAAAATAAGGAAAGATATATTGATTATTATCAAGAAATGGACGCTGCATCTGAAGAATTTTCGATTGAATGGGTCGATCTGGAAGATGGGATGCTCCTTCACTACACTTCTGGGTCAACTGGTAAGCCAAAAGGAGTTTATCATGTGCATAACGCGATGATTCAACATTATGCAACAGCCCAGTGGGTACTCGACTTAAAAGAGGATGATGTTTACTGGTGTACGGCCGATCCAGGCTGGGTAACCGGAACAAGCTATGGAATTTTTGCTCCATGGTTGCTTGGGGTGACAAATGTAGTACGTGGTGGAAGATTTACGCCAGACGATTGGTATCAAACATTGGAGGAAAATAAAGTAACGGTCTGGTATACTGCGCCAACAGCACTTCGACGTTTAGTAAGCTGTGGGCAAGAAGTACTGGATAAATATGATTTGTCACAGTTGCGTCATCTGCTTAGTGTTGGGGAGCCACTTAACCCTGAAGTTATTACGTGGGGAATGAAGGCATTGAATTTACGCATCCACGATACATGGTGGATGACGGAAACGGGAGCACAGCTTATTGTAAATCTTCCGTCCCTTGAAATTCACCCTGGATCAATGGGCAAACCAATTCCTGGTATCGAGGCATCAATTGTTGATAATGAAGGGAATGAAATACCACCGAATCAAATGGGTAATTTGGCAATTAAAGCACCATGGCCAGCGATGATGCGTAAGATCTGGAATAACCAGAGTAAGTATGAGAGCTATTTTATAAATGGCTGGTATGTTTCAGGTGATAGTGCATATAAAGATGAAGATGGTTATTTCTGGTTCCAAGGCCGACTGGATGACGTCATTAATACTTCTGGGGAGCGTGTTGGTCCATTCGAGGTTGAAAGTAAGCTGTTAGAGCATCCTGCTGTTGCTGAGGCAGGTGTAATTGGAAAGCCAGACCCAGTACGTGGGGAAATCATTAAGGCGTTCATTACGCTTAATGCCGGCTATGAGAATTCAGAGGAATTATTGGAAGATATTCGTAAGTTTGTTAAAACAGGACTGAGTGCACATGCAGCACCACGTGAAATGGAAGTGAAGGATTCCATACCTAAAACGCGCAGTGGAAAAATCATGCGTCGATTACTTAAATCATGGGAGCTCGGATTACCGACCGGAGATACTTCTACACTTGAGGAATAGTATTAAGACAATTGACTTTCGCCTAAACATGGCGAGAGTCAATGTTTTTCTATATTATAGGAAAGTACAAAAAATCTCCTGTTATAATTCTGATGACAGGAGAGGCCACGCCCAGCGACTAGCGAGACTTCCCTCACCTACGTACGATAAGTCAACATCGATTCGCTTGAAGGGGAAGTTCGGTTAAAAACGCGACGTCCTGTCGCAACACCGACCACCCCAAATCCTGTGGGACGCAGTCCGTATGTCACTAAACGGGCGCTTACGCTTTTGTTCTATATGATAAAAGTGAAAGATTTTCGAGGTGAATGTGAGATGTTCCATCCAGAAGCAGATGACTCTGTTCCTCTATATCCAGACACAACCATAAAGATGCTCCCTGGTGATGTGCTTTATTCACATAAACTTGCATTTTCCTCTGTTATTGTCGGTCACGTTGGAATGGTAGGGGAAGATTGCCGAATATATCATGTAAATCGATGGGGGAATAAAGGACATGCTGACCGTATGTCCGTATATCTTAGCAGACATAAAAAGGGAGAAAAGCTTACGATTTTAAGATTTTCCGATAAAAAAATTGCCAAGGAAGCAGCTTGTTGGGCAAAGGCTAATATCGGTAGTATTGAAGCCTATAAATACACAAGAGATTTGGCAGATATAAAAATAAACTATTGCTCGAAATATATCTGGCAAGCCTATTACTTTGGAACAACTCTAAATGTAGATCTATTAGGGAATAATCTGGATGCTGAAAAGAAGCGGTACATCACGCCCTCTGGGATCTTTCGTCGTTTAGAAGTAGTGGGGAGCTTCCAAACATGAGAATAAAAAGAAAAAAGCGCTGAACCCAGCACTTTAACCGAAAAATCGCATAGATAGAGGAATTCGGTAATGTTCTCCATTATAAGATTTTATTGCTGCTAGTATCGTAAAGACGAAAGCCATAATTCCGAGAATCGGTAGTAAGATAATACCGATTAAAACGAGGACTAGTATCCAAGCGATAATTCCATAAATTGCGTAAGAGATTAAAAAGTTAAAGTAAGCCTTTCCGTGGAAATTAATAAATTCCGATTCATTTTTCTTTATTAACCAAATAATAAGTGGCACTAAAATTGCAGATGGAAAGCTAAGTAAATAAATGAGAAGCGTGAGTGTTCTTTCTTCACTTGATGGCATTTGCCAGATTCCTCCCTAATAATAAATACGATTGTTGAACTCATGTATATGTTACCAAAGATATTTTAGGATTCAAAATGATATTTAAGTATGAAAGCCTCTACCGGATGTACGAGCTTAAAGCAAAAGGAGACCTGTACATAGGTCTCCTTACGAATATTTATGCTGTAATGTCAGTAGCTGGTCCAAATACTAAGGCATTACACGCATTTTTTCAAGTGCTTGAACAATATACGGTGAAGGATTTAATTAACAATGAGCATGAATTGCGGGAGCTCATGGGGATAGAGTAAATATGTTTTATTTTTACCTAGTAGGGAAGAGGTATTAATGTATCTACTATCTACTAAAGGAGAGATTCTTATATGGGTAAAAAGATAGCAACGGTAATCACAGATATGTTCGAGGATATCGAATTTACAAATCCAGC
Organism: Oceanobacillus chungangensis; assembly: GCF_003369565.1. Lineage (GTDB taxonomy): Bacteria > Bacillota > Bacilli > Bacillales > Amphibacillaceae > Oceanobacillus > Oceanobacillus chungangensis. Next base: position 277,838 of record NZ_PIOD01000016.1, read on the forward strand.
AAAGGCATTTAAGGATGCAGGACATGAAATTATCACAATTGCGGATGAAAAGGGGAAACAAGTGGTAGGAAAGAATAAAGAAGCTACCGTTACAATAGATAAAGGTATTGATGATGTAGATCCGAATGATTATGATGCATTGTTTATCCCAGGTGGTTTTTCACCGGATCAGTTGCGTGCAGATGATCGATATGTCGCATTTGCAAAACACTTTATGGATGAGAAAAAACCTGTTTTCGCAATCTGTCATGGTCCGCAACTGTTAATTACTGCAAAAACATTAGAAGGCCGCGATGCAACAGGGTATAAGTCAATCCAAGTTGATATGGAATATGCCGGAGCGAAAGTGGCGGATGAGGAAGTTGTAGTTTGTCAGAATCAGCTCGTTACAAGTCGCCAGCCAGATGATATCCCGGCATTTAACCGAGAGTCGCTAAATCTGTTGAAATAGAGAACAAAAGCGGAAGCGCCCGTTTAGCGAAGTACGGACTGGACTGAGCCGTAGGAGATAAAGGAAACACGACGATCAAAGGGAGTCGATGTTGACTTATCGTACGAAGGTGAGGGAAGTCTCGCTAGGCGCTGGAGCTGGACGTGGCTGTTTCGATAATTATATTATTCACAGCATTCAAATATTTTATCGAGCAATAAAAAAAGTGCGCTAAGACAATGAGTCTTAGCGCACTTTTTTCTTAAAGCTTTGTAATCTCAAATTGATCATTCAATAGTAACCAATTTTGGGGAAACGCCAATCCGAGTTTCCAATAAGCAATTCCGCGTAAATTTAATTCACGAATCAGATCAAACTTCGCTTGGATTGAGCGAGCATCCTCAAACCAAACCTCATGCTGAACGCCTTCATTAGTTGTGTAGCGAAAAAATGGTGCCTGTGCTGTTGTATTGTACTCTATTGCAACATTGTTCTCTCGCGCAATGGCGATTGCTTGTTGCGGACTGACGGCACGCGCGGCCTTGCCCCCCTCAACAAAAGGAAGGGTCCAGTCGTACCCGTATAAATTTTGCCCTAATAAAATTTTCTCTGCGGGCATTTCTGTCAGTGCATATTCGACAACTCTTCTCACCTGATCTAACGGAGACACTGCCATTGGCGGTCCATAGCTATAGCCCCATTCATAGGTCATTAGGACCACGAAATCGGCTATTTCGCCAATTGCCTCATAATCATGTGCTTCATATAGTGTGCCGGACTGTGTGGCGCTCGTTTTCGGTGCCAGGGCAACAGACATTAGTAACCCAGCCTGTGAGAATCGCTCTTTCGCTTTCCGTAAAAATGTAATATAAGCGTCACCATCTGCAGGGGGAATGAACTCAAAATCAAAGTGTATATCGGTAAATCCCTCTCTTGACGCTGTATTGACAATATTATCAAGTAGTTTGTTTTGCACTGCTTGAACGGTTAAGATGATATGGACTAAATCGGAATTAAAGGATCCGCCCTCCAAGTTTGTAACAACAAGCATTAATGCCGTATTATTTCTATCAGCAATTGTCTTTAAGTTTCCTAATGGCGGTGCATTTAAACTGCCGTCTCGATTGACGCTATAGCTAAAGTGTGCAAGATAGGTTAAATATGGGGTTGTTTTTGCAGCGGCATTTTCAAGTGTCGCTGAGACAGTATCGCCAGTTGGTTCAATATAGGCATTGGATGTAATCGATCGTTTAGGCAAGGCTGGAATATATATTCGGAATCCGACTGATAGCGGATTGTTTATCCCGATATTGTTGACCCGGGCTAGTTCTTGAACGGTCATTCCGAATCTGCTTGCGATGGAGTACAGCGTATCGCCAGGCTGAACAAAATAATATTGTCCAACAATCGGAATAACTAATGCTTGCCCAACGACGAGCTCACTCGGGGTATCTAGTTCATTGGCATTGATGATACTAGTGACAGGTGTATTATATGTATTGGCAATTTCAAATAAGGTATCCCCCTGTGCTACTACATGAATTTGCAAGATTCTCCCCCCTTTATAAAGGATGCTTTACTATCAACTTATGATACAAGGGGATAAGATATGCCAGTTAAAATGGGCTAATATTTGCCTTCATCACGGATTGCATTAAATGTAGTGCGTAACGATTATTATCCTTGTCTTCTGATGCCATGCAATTTTCAGGAATAGACATGGTCAATTTATACATGTAGGCATCTTTTGCAGTAAATAAAACGCAAATGTCACCTGCAATTCCGGCGATGATTAAATGGGTCTTTCCCAATTCCGAAAGTAAGGATTGTAGTGGTGTTTGGAAAAATGCAGAATGCTGTGGTTTAATAAGTAAATAATCATCATGTTTAGGTGTTAGTGCATCAATTATTTCCTGGCTTCGGTCATTTTTACAATGCTCGATGATTTTATGAAAGTCTGCTTGCCATATTCCGTAATGATCATTAACATAAATGAGTGGAAGATTATTTTCCCTTGCAAATTCTTTCAATTTGATGAGATTTGGTAAAATTTCTTTGGTGTTCTGTAATAAATTATCGCCACCATCAAAATCAAAATCATTGATAAAATCGATAAATAAGACAGCAGTATTTTCAAGTGAAGTATTCATATATATTTCTCCTTAAATAAAATTAATCATTAGGCTTAGGTAATAATTGTATGTTGTAATATTTGAGCGATGTTATTTCCAGTGATTCGCCCGTGAGCAATTGACAACCTAAGTTAATCCTCGGTTTATTTAAAAGACAGTCTATATAACTATTTCCTATTAAAACTATAATGAAACGTTGTGATAAAAATGAATGATGAAAAATTTATGATGGCTGCAATTGAAGAAGCAAGGAAGGCACAGGAGATAGATGAGGTTCCAATTGGGGCGGTGATTGTGTATCAAGATGAGATCATTGCTTCTGGATATAATATTCGCGAAACCTCACAGACAACCTTGTCCCATGCCGAGCTCATTGCAATTCAAGAAGCGAATCAAAAAATTGGCAGTTGGCGTTTAGAGGATTGCACACTTTATGTAACCCTTGAGCCTTGTCCGATGTGTGCAGGTGCAATTGTTCAATCACGAATCAAGCGGGTAGTATTTGGTGCACCAGATCCAAAGGCAGGATGTGCAGGCACACTAATGAACCTATTGGATGAATCGCGGTTTAACCATCAAGTCGAGCTTGCTAGCGGAATACTTGTGGAAGAGTGTGCAATGTTGTTAACCAATTTCTTTCGGGAACTAAGAAAAAGGAAAAAATAGTCGAAATCCTGTTATTTCCATTGCATTTTTATTTTATAATCGATATAATGGTAACTACCGTGCTAAGCGGGGAGGTAGCGGTGCCCTGTACTCGCAATCCGCTATAGCGAGGCTGAATTCCCATCTTAGGTGGGGCGATTTTATGGTCTGCCTTAAGGGATTGGTGTTGACGTTTAGGTCCTGCGCAATAGAGACCCATGAATCCTGTCAGGTCCGGAAGGAAGCAGCAGTAAGTGGATATCTCTGTGTGCCGCGGGATAGCCTAGGCCGAGCCATGAACTTAAGTAACGCATAGGGTCGTCACATCGACGATGGGTGCACGGCATACATAGTCTTTTAACCTCTTTGTCATTCATATTGGCAAAGGGGTTTTATTATATTTACAGAATAGGAAAGTATAAAATTTTTTTATTATTTGAATACCCGTGACAATAGAGGCCACGTCCAGCGAAAGTGCCCGTGCTCCTAGCGACACTTCCCTCACCTCATGACACGATAAAGAAGCCTTGCCGATTGGTTACACATGAGGCTTAGTCGCACTTATACCCTTGGGCTGAAAGTTAACATCGATTCGAATAGGAAGTTCAGTTAAAAACGCGACGTCCTGTCGCAACACTGAACCACCCCACGTCCTGTGGGGCGCAGTCCGTACGTCGCTAAATGGGCACTTTCGCTTTTGATCCAAAAAAATAAATTGTTTTCTTCTAGGCAGTTCACATTCACAGTAAAAATCGGGTATAATTAGAAGTAGATCATAGAGGAGAATCTGTAAAATGAGCTATCAAGCTTTATACCGCGTATATCGTCCTAGAAAGTTCCAGGATGTTGCAGGACAATCACATATTACACGAACATTGCAAAATGCAATTGTGCAGGAGAAGTTCTCGCATGCTTATATTTTCTCTGGTCCAAGAGGGACAGGGAAAACGAGTGCTGCGAAGATTTTTGCGAAGGCGATTAACTGTGAGCATGCACCGGTAAAAGAGCCATGTAATGAATGTGATGCATGTCGGGGCATCCAAGATGGTTCTATTTCGGATGTCATTGAAATCGATGCTGCATCTAATACGAGTGTGGATGACATTCGTGAAATTCGCGAAAATGTAAAATATGCCTCAAGTGTTGTTCCTTATAAAGTATATATTATTGATGAGGTACACATGATTTCGAACAATGCGTTTAATGCGTTGCTGAAAACATTAGAGGAACCACCGAAGCATGTCGTATTTATATTGGCAACAACCGAACCACATAAAATTCCACTGACGATTCTATCCAGATGTCAGCGTTTTGATTTTAAACCGATCTCGAATCAAGCGATTGTTGATCGTATGCAAACCGTTATTGATGCGGAAGAGGTTTCCGTAACACCTGAAGCCCTAGAAACGATTGCAATAGCAGCTGAGGGTGGAATGCGTGATGCATTAAGTATTCTTGATCAGGCAATATCATATAGTGATGATACCGTTGAATTGGATGATGTATTAGCAGTAACAGGTGGCGTTTCTCAAGGTGTTTTAACGGATATTGTTAAAGCAATGTACGAGAAAGATGTACAGCATGCCATTGAGCTATTGGATAATATTATTCAAGGTGGTAAAGATCCGGGACGTTTTGTATATGATCTGATATACTTTATGCGTGATTTATTATTATTTAAAAGTGCAGCGTCATTAGAAAGCTTGCTTGAAAGAGCAAGAGCAGATGAGCATTTTCAAGCGCTAGCAGGAAATGTGTCTATTGGCTGGATTCAAGACGCAATTATGCAATTAAACCAGTGCCAACAAGAAATTAAATGGACGAATAGTCCTAAGGTTTTTATTGAAATTACAATACTAACCATTACGAATCGCTATCATGAACAGGATCAAACCGATTCCATCGTTCAATCTGATGTGGTAATGAAGCTAACGCAGAAATTAACTCAGCTTGAAAAGGAACTTACTCAATTAAAAGAAAATCCAGTTGTTCCCGCACAGCCAGTGGAAACAAGAGAAAAGAGAAGAGCACCAGCAAGGTCCTCGAAAAATGGCTATAAGATTCCGTTTGAAAGAATCCGTGAAGTATTAAAAGCTGCGGAAAAACCAGCACTGAAAAATGTTCAGTCTAACTGGGCAAGCTTTTTAAGTAAGTTAAAAACGATGAATGCACCTGCACATGCAACAATACAGGATAGTAAACCTGCGGCTGCCTCATCAAGTGCACTTGTCGTTTCTTTTAAATATGAAATCCATTGTTCGCTTTTCCTAGAGCATCGGGAAACCGTCGATTCTGTATTAGCAAGTGTAATGGATAAGCAATTAACAATCATTCCAATTCCAGAAAGAGAATGGACGGAATTGCGCAGTGAATATATTAATAGTCATGAGAAGCCAGCAGAACAACAAGAAAATGAAGCCAATCCCGTTGTAGACGAAGCAAGAAAGCTATTCGGTGATGACTTACTGGAAATTCATGAATGACAAAGAAAAGTAAAGCGGGCTTGCCCACGCGATACTAGACAAAGAAAAGTAAAGCGGGCTTAATAAAAGAATAAAACTAATATATATATACAAGGAGGTATTTTCCATGAAGGGAAATATGAATAACATGATGAAGCAAATGCAAAAAATGCAAAAGAAAATGATGCAAGCACAGGATGAACTTCATGAAATGACATTTGAAGCAACATCTGGCGGCGGAATGGTAACTGTTTCTGCTAATGGTAAAAAGGAAATTACAGATGTTCAAATTAAAGAAGAGGTTGTCGATCCAGACGATATCGAAATGCTACAAGATCTTATTGTTGCAGCAGTAAATGATGTGATAAAGCAAGTAGATGACAAAACAAATGATACGATGGGACAATTTACAAAAGGGCTTAATGTCCCAGGAATGTTCTAATCTAATCATCGTATTCGCTCGATAAGTGTGGGGATTCTATTATCATCCACATATCGTTTCAGGCGCCTAGCGACAAATGAATCGAAGGTCCATTTGTCGCTGACGAGGCGTTTCTGCTTTATCAGTAGGAGGTTTATTGAATGTATTATCCAGAACCAATTTCAAAACTAATTGATAGTTTTACAAAGCTGCCAGGGATTGGGCCAAAAACAGCCGTCCGACTGGCATTTTTTGTAATAAACATGAAAGATGATGATGTGTTCAATTTTGCAAATGCATTGGTAAATGCAAAGCGTGAATTAACTCATTGTAATGTATGCGGTAATATTACTGATCAGGATCCATGTTTAATTTGCCAGGATAATTCTCGAGATAATTCAATTATTTGTGTTGTGCAAGATCCGAAAGATGTTATTGCAATGGAAAGAATGAAGGAGTTCCGAGGGAAGTACCATGTGCTTCACGGTGCAATATCACCAATGGATGGAATTGGACCAGAGGATATTAATGTTCCTGCATTACTTAATCGCCTAAAGGATGAAGAGGTAAAGGAAATTATCTTAGCAACCAATCCAAATATTGAAGGAGAAGCGACTGCAATGTATATTTCCCGTCTAGTTAAACCATCAGGAATCAAGGCAACGAGAATTGCCCACGGATTACCTGTAGGCGGAGACTTGGAATATGCGGATGAAGTGACATTGTCTAAAGCGTTAGAAGGAAGAAGAGATTTATAGAGTTTAAGTTGATACAATTAAAGCTGTAGTCTAAATAATAAAGACAGCTAAGTTTTCTAAAAGTTAGGGGAAGCTTGCATGGCTAAGAAGATTAAGAAAAGGGATGTTGATGAGGAATTATTAGATGCTATTCTTTCCTTGGAAAAGGAATGGAGACATATCGAGTCCATCGTTGAAATGAGCATTGAGCCAACACAGAGTGGGCTTGAACGAGCAAAGCTTGCACAGGCAAAATACTTATTCTTATTGCTTGAAGCTAGACATCGGAGAGTTAGTGCGCTAAGAGTCTAGCAATAGATTAGTAGAATTATCTATACGAACAATCGGACAAGGGCCAGCTTTATTTCTGGTTTCCTTGTTTTTTAAATTCCAGCTCCAGCGCTAAAGCGTTAGCGAGACTACCCTCACCTCACGCCATACAAAAGTGACTTGCCGATTGGTGAAACGAGAGGTTTAGTCGCACTTATACCCTTGTGGCGAAAATTAACCGCTTATGCTCCCAAAGAGTTTCCTCTATCTCCTACGAAGGAAAGTTTAACACGTCGTCAAACCACTCCTAACTGCGGGGCGCAGTCCGTTCTTCGCTAAACTAGCTTTAAGCTTTTGTTTTTTTAGTTCTTTTTTCTCTATTTTACTCATATGTACTAAGAGAGGATAGGAAAAGGGAGTTGATGTGTTGGGTTCTATGATTGTGATCGGTATTATGGTTGCATTAATTATGATTTTACTCTTTGTTGGTACACCTATAAAAGCAATGCGATTTATCGGACAAGCAATCGTAAAGTTAGGGATTGGTGTTTTACTATTGTTTTTCTTTAATGTGATTGGTGGTTACCTTGGTCTTCACATTCCTATTAATCTATTTACCGCAGTAGTTTCCGGATTCCTAGGGTTATTCGGCGTTGCGTCGCTTGCAGCTATTCATTTGTTTATTCTATAAATTCTTTCTGCTCCCTGTATAGATTCCGTTAGATTAGGAGATACTGTTTTCTAACGGAGGTGGGAAAATGAACGTATCTAATTCCATTAAAAGCTGTGGTATTTGCGATGAAGAGAAGCGAGATGGGATCCATTTATACAATTTCTTTATTTGCAGCGAATGTGAGCATAATATGATTCATACAGAGCCAAGAGAAGAGAAATATAATTACTACCTGCAAAAATTAAAGAATATCAGTCAACCAACATTATTTTCATAGAATATTCGTGGTCTTTGCTTGCAAAGGCTTTTTTTCTTGTTAGTTGAGATAGTATAAATACTTTCTTACTATAGGTGACAACTAAGTTTTCTAACGTTAATATAATGGTACATAATATCGAAGGAGATTTTTCAAATTGAAATTGAATCAAAATAAAGCACCACTTTTACATAAATTAAATCAATTTAAAGATAGTAACCCAATTTCCTTCCATGTACCAGGACATAAGAATGGAACGGTTTTTCCAGATTTTGCTCGTACTTCATTTGATTCAATATTATCGATTGATTATACAGAGCTACCTGGATTGGATGATTTGCATGCACCGACAGAGGCAATTGCGGAAGCGGAGGAGTTAGCTGCCGATTTCTTTCAAGCAGATCACACCTTCTTTCTCGTTGGCGGAAGTACTGCTGGGAATTTGGCGATGATTCTAGCAACCTGTACTGTAGGAGATAAGATTATCGTTCAACGTAACTGCCATAAATCGATTATGAACGGATTGGAATTAAGTGGCGCCAAGCCAGTATTCATTGCGCCGGTATATGATGAAGCCGTCCACCGATATACAAATCCAAACATCGCGACGTTAGAGGAAGCACTCAAGAAACACCCAGATGCTAAGGCAGTTGTGCTTACCTATCCTGATTATTTTGGGAAAACCTATGATTTAAAGCAAATGGTTGATTTAGCTCACTCATATCGACTCCCAGTTTTAGTTGATGAAGCACATGGGGTTCACCTTTCATTGGGAGATCCATTCCCATCATCTGCACTAACACTTGGAGCAGATGTCGTTGTTCAGTCTGCACATAAAATGGCACCGGCAATGACGATGGCCTCCTTTTTGCATTTCCAATCGTCGCTTGTATCTAAGGAGAAGATAGCTCATTATCTACAAATCATCCAGTCGAGCAGCCCTTCTTATCCTTTGATGGCCTCTTTAGATGTTGCCCGCTATTATTTAGCAACATTATCTCAGAAAGTGAAGGAAGCAACGATGCAAAGTGTGTCAGCGGTTAGGGATATTATGAGTAATTTTAAAGAGTGGGATATTTTACCGATTACAGAAAAGGATGACCCTTTAAAAATAACGTTCCACGTGAAACATCAAAATAGTGCAAAAGAAATAGCAACCCTTTTTGAAAAGGAACAGATTTATCCAGAACTTGTCACACATAACCAAATATTATTTATACATGGACTATCTCCATTTAAGGATATACCACGATTAAATAGCGTAGTGAACCGTGTAACAAAGCAATTAATTGGAGAGTTAGGGACAACTGAAAACGTTCAGCACACTAATAATGTCAATGTGTTATTAAATGGAGCTCACTGCAAAAAAGTAGCAAATCATGCTACAATAGATATAACAATACAAAATATCCAATTGATTCAGGAACTGGAATTATCCTATCAAACCATGAATCAATTACAATATGTGCAGGTTCCTTTCATGCAAGGAATTGGCGAAATAGCTGCTGAGGCAGTCATTCCCTACCCTCCAGGGATACCTCTAATCCTTAAAGGGGAAAGAATTACAGCAGCGCATGTAGAAATAATCGAGCAATTGCAAGAAAAAGGTGTTCGGATCCAGCAACGGGATCAGGGCATCAAGATATTTGGCACTAGATAAGGAGATTTATTACGTGAACGGACATTTTATAACATTTGAAGGTGGCGAGGGTGCTGGAAAGACAACAATTCTCCACTCCTTAAGTCAGAAGCTGGAGAAACAAGGTTTTGATGTGATTGCAACACGGGAACCTGGTGGAATTGAAATTTCTGAGCAAATTAGAAAAGTAATTCTCGATCCACAAAATACAAAGATGGAAGAACGGACAGAAGCATTACTATATGCAGCTGCACGGAGGCAACATTTAGTAGAAAAGGTACTTCCAGCATTAGAGCAAGGGAAGATTGTATTATGTGATCGATTTATTGATAGTAGTCTTGCTTATCAGGGGTATGCAAGAGGGCTCGGCATAGATGAAGTGTTTGCAATCAATCAATTTGCGATTAAAGATTGCATGCCGGCTATAACTTTATTTTTTGATATCACACCAGAAAAGGGTTTAGAGCGCATCGCGTCGAATAAAGATAGAGAGAGAAATCGCCTGGATTTAGAGAATCTCGTTTTTCATGAACGTGTTTATGAAGGATATCAAAAGGTTATCGAGAAATTTCCAAATCGAATTTCAACCATTAACGCCGATCAATCACTGGAAAATGTGGAACTAGACGCAATGGCTCGAATTGATGCATATCTTAAGAAATAAAGGTAATATCATGGAGATTAAAGATAGATTATTACAATTCTAAGGGAGATGATGGAACATGAAACTAATCATGGCAGTAGTCCAGGATAAAGATTCAAATCGCCTTGTGAACGCATTAGGGGAAGGGAATTTCAGAACAACAAAGCTTGCATCAACAGGGGGATTTTTAAAGGAAGGGAATACAACATTGATGGTCGGGTGTGAAGATGAAAAATTGGATAGCGCGTTAGCAATTATTAAAGATAATTGCTCACAGCGTGAACAAATGGTCGCACCAATCTCACCAATGGGTGGCAATGCAGATTCTTATATCCCTCAGCCTGTTAAAGTAGAAGTAGGCGGAGCAACTGTATTTGTCCTTCCAATCGAATCATATTTCCAGTTTTAGAATATATCCCAGTGTAGTGTATTTTCGGAGCGACTGTCTGGGATGACTTTACACCGCTGCAAACTGGTTTGCAGTATATAAACAAAGAAAGGGGACTGTCCATATGAAGATTACAAGTGAAATACAGGCAAAGACAGAACCAAAATATATTCGTCAACCTGCATCTGATACACAAGTATTTAATAAAATGGTACAGTCCCAAGTAATAAATTTAAAGCAGCAGGAATTAGAGCAATTAATGAAGAATATTACGATACAAGGAAACAAGCTTGCTCGTTTCCGTACATTTCGTGATTTAGCAAAGTTTAAACGAATGATTAAGGACTTTCTAGGAGAGACCGTATCAAGTGGATTAGAACTTCAGAAGAAGCATAGCTTCGGTCTAACTGGACATAATCAAAAATTAACAACTGTAAAAGAAATTGACGAGAAATTACTTGAATTAACAGAAGAAATTATGAATCAAGAAAAAAAGACAGTAGATATCCTTGGCTTGATAGGTGAAATTAAAGGATTACTGATTAATTTATATACGTAATTGACAATGAAGCAAGTAAGTTGTTTTCAATTGTTAAGATACATGGAAATATTGAGGACGGGTACTTATGAAAACATGGTCTGAAGTTGCTGAAGTCCAACCACTTGCAAGCAAAATTATTATGAATAGTATCAAGAAGGGCCGCATCTCTCATGCCTATTTGCTTCAAGGAGAACGAGGAACAGGCAAGGAGGCAATTGGCTTATTAATTGCAAAGGGCCTTTTTTGTGAACATAAAAATGGCATTGAGCCATGTAATGAATGTACAAACTGTAATAGAATCGCTACTCATAATCATCCAGATGTACATTGGATTGAGCCAGAGGGAGCGTCGATCAAGAAGGAACAGGTAGAGAACTTACAAAAAGAGTTTTCCTACTCGGGAATGGAATCCAATCAGAAGGCATACATCATTAAAGATGCTGATAGTCTAACCGTCAATGCATCCAATCGAATATTAAAGTTTTTGGAGGAGCCCAGTAAACAAACAACGGCAATTATGTTGACGGCAAACGGTCAGGCGATTATACCAACAATCAAATCCAGGTGCCAGGTGATTGAATTAAAACCATTAAACCCTAGTTCTTTTCAGCAGCAGTTAATTGAAAAAGGGATGGCGAAAGAAACGGCCGTTCTTATGAGTGCATTAACGAATAACTTGGAAGAAGCTATCGCTTGGAAAGAAGATGCGTGGTTTGCAGAAGCAAGAAAATTAATGGTACAATTGATTAAAATATTTACAGAGCAGCATCAAGATGTTTATCTGTTTATCCATAGTCATTTGCTGGCACATTTCAAAGAGAGAGCCGAGCAAGAAAGAGGACTAGATTTATTGCTTTTGGCTTTAAAAGATATTCTTTACTTTCATATTGGAAATGAAAAGGCAATGGTGTTCTTTAGTCCTAATGACGATTTGCTTGAGAAGGCGGCAATGATTTTTTCACAAGAGAAATTAATAGAAAGTTTAGATGCTGTCTTACATGCAAAGCGGAAATTGAAGCAGAACGTTCAGCCGACATTAGTGATGGAACAACTGATGCTTCAAATACAGGGGTGAAAGATTAATGATAGAAGTTATCGGTGTCCGCTTTAAAAAAGCGGGTAAAATATATTATTTTGATCCAGGAATGGACAATATAGATTTAAATAGTTATGTTATTGTTGAAACAGTACGAGGCGTTGAGTTTGGAAAAGTTGTAATCAAGAATAAGCAAGTGGAAGAAGAGGATGTTGTTCTCCCATTGAAGAAGGTATTACGGGTTGCTGATGAGAAGGACAAACTTGTAGTTGTTGAAAATCAGGAACAAGCAAAACGTGCATTCCAGGTTTGTACTAATAAGATTGTTGAACATAAGCTAGATATGAATCTAGTAGAGGTAGAATACACCTTTGACCGCAATAAGATTATTTTCTACTTTACTGCAGATGGTCGTGTTGACTTCCGAAACTTAGTAAAGGACTTAGCATCCATGTTCAAAACGCGAATCGAGCTCCGTCAAATAGGAGTTCGTGATGAAGCGAAGATGTTAGGTGGAATTGGTCCTTGTGGGAGAATGCTTTGTTGTTCAACTTTTTTGGGTGATTTCGAACCAGTATCAATTAAGATGGCAAAGGATCAAAATCTTTCCTTGAATCCAGCAAAAATATCTGGATTATGTGGTCGTTTAATGTGTTGTTTAAAGTACGAAAATGATGATTACGAGACAGCAAAACGAGAATTACCAGACATTGGAGAGGCTATTAAGACTCCATATGGTAAGGGGAAAGTTGTTGGCCTCAATATTCTTGAAAGACTCATCCAAATTGAAGTACCTGAAAAGGAACGCGTGATTGAATATACACTGGACGAACTAATTGAAGAAGGAATAGTAGCTCAGGGCCACAAAATGAAGAGGTGAGTGGGCGTGAACAACAGGCAAATATTTGATCAAGTATCTGATATGGAAAAGCAAATTGGTGAATTATATGAACAGCTTGGGGATCTGAAGGGGAGACTAAGTGCTTTACTGGAGGAAAACCATCGATTAGCCATGGAAAACCATAATCTAAGGAATCACTTGGATCATATCGAGGAAAGTAAAATAGATACGGCGAATGATGATAAAGCGCCTGCTAAAAAGAATAAATTACCGAGCGAAGGCTATGATAATTTAGCGAGATTATATGATGAAGGTTTTCATATTTGTAACCTGGAATTTGGTAGTCCGCGTCGAAATGAAGATTGTATGTTTTGTCTTGAATTCTTCGACAAAACGAAATAGTATGTTTAGCTGTCTCATAGGAATGGGACAGCTTTCTTTAGTAGGTAAGAAAGTTTAAAATTTGGCTAAATTTATTTTTATACTGGAACAGCCTCGTCCGGCTCCAGCGCCCAACAACTAGCAAACTTCGCACTCCTCCACTACGATAAGTCAACATCGACTCGTACCTCGTCGTGTTTCCTTTATCTCATTGTGGAGTACTCCAGTTTGTACGTTGCTGAACGGGCGCTTGCGCCTTTGTTCCATAGAACAGGAGAATCACATGGTACAGTTATATGATGATGAACGATTAGATTATTTATTAGCAGATGAAAGCATGCAAATTATCCAAAGTCCCACTGCCTTCGCTTTCTCCCTTGATGCAGTGTTGCTAGCGGATTTCGCCTCGATTCCATTAAAACGAGGCACTATTTTAGACCTATGCACGGGTAATGGTGTTATTCCACTACTTTTATCGAAACGAACCGTAGCAACCATAACTGGTGTTGAAATTCAGGAACGCATTTTCAATATGGCGGAAAGAAATATCGCGCTGAATCAGTTAAGTGAACAGTTACGGGTGATTCACGGTGATTTAAAAGAAATGCAAGATGTTATTGGCCATAGTTCATTTGATGTTGTCACATGTAACCCACCATATTTTAAGACGCCATCAGCAAATGAGTATAACCATAATGAATATTTAACGATTGCACGCCATGAAGTTCATTGTACGCTTGAGGACGTAGTAAAGGCATGTAAGCTCCATGTTCGTCCGGGTGGAAAGGTTGCTATGGTTCATCGTCCAGGAAGACTTGTTGATATTATTAGCATGTTCAGGCAATATCGAATTGAGCCGAAGCGGCTGCGGTTTGTCTATCCGAAAAAGGGAAAAGAAGCGAATATGTTGCTAGTTGAGGGAATCCGTGATGGGAAAGCAGATTTAAAGATTCTCCCTCCGCTATATATTTATAATGAAGATGGAACCTATACAGATGAAGCAAAGGAAATTATTTATGGAAGAAAATAATCATATCGTTTACATGTTAAAATGCAAGGACAATACACTTTATACCGGATATACTAATGATCTAGAGCATCGGTTAAAGATGCATACGGAAGGAAAAGGTGCTAAGTATACGAGAGGCAGGGGACCATTCCAGGTGGTCTATATTGAAAAGCATGAGGAAAAGCAAGTAGCCATGCAGCGGGAATACCAGATAAAACAATTAACTCGAAATGGAAAAATGCATCTCATTCGAAATTGGCTGAAAGAAGTGATACAAAATGAAAATACAAAAGAGCTTTGATGATGAAACATTAGGGACAATCTATGTTGTGCCAACACCGATTGGCAATTTAGAGGATATCACTTTTCGTGCATTAAAAGTTTTAAAAAGCGTGACGGTCATCGCAGCAGAAGATACTAGAAATACAAAAAAACTGCTCAATCATTTTGAGATTCAGACACCACTGATTAGTTATCATGAGCATAATAAGCTGAGCAGAGAGGAACAACTGCTTTCTCGTGTTGAAAGTGGCGAATCGATTGCGATTGTAAGTGATGCAGGAATGCCAGCAATATCTGATCCTGGATTTGAATTAGTTCAATCAGCAATTGAAAGAAATCTAAAGGTTGTCGTCTTACCAGGGGCAAATGCAGCTTTATGTGCTTTAGTTGGTTCAGGACTTCCAGCAAATGAATTCTATTTTTATGGTTTTTTGCCACGGAAGAAGAAGGATAAAGAGGCAGAATTAGAGCGATTGAAGCAACTGAAAGCAACACTACTATTTTATGAATCACCTTACCGAATAAAGGATACATTAAGTGCAATAAATACAACGCTCGGCAATCGGCAAGTTGTACTTGCTCGTGAATTAACGAAACGCTTTGAGGAATTTGCACGTGGTACAGCAGATGAACTCCTTACGTGGGCAAGTGATCACGAATTGAAGGGCGAATTTTGTATTGTTGTCCAGGGAAGCGACACTGATTTTGAAGAAGTAGATGATATTTGGTGGAGTCACTTATCCGTCGTGGACCATGTGAACTATTATATCGATGATAAACAATTATCAAGTAAAGATGCGATCAAGCAAGTCGCTGTTGAGCGAAAAATGCATAAGCGAGAAGTTTATCAAACATATCACGTGGAGTGAAACTTGATTTGCCAGCCTGTCTTAGCGACTTGAAATTACAGTTCGATTTCCTTCGCTGTAAGTAACATTGAGCAACGTTGCTATCACGTCTTAATATCACAGCTACAGTGGATTGAATAATTTGTGGCAAAATGAAAGAGAGCTGACGTGCTTGTGCAGGCGTCAGCTCTCCTTATAACTTAATGTTATCTTATTCTAACAGATATATTTGGTTCTTGTAAACATTATCATTATTCAGATAATATTCTTTTACTTTAATAGCTGCTCAAGTTCTTCCATTAATATCATTGCGCCTTTAGGACTTAGAACGATTTTCCCATCTGCTAGGGACATATTATCCTCAGAAACTCCCCCAGTTATATGGCATACCATATTTGGTTTATACTTTTTGAGAATAATATTATCATTCTCTACATAAATTTCTACTTCATCTTTTACATGAATATCTAGGGTGCGACGTAGTTCGATTGGGATTACAACACGACCAAGTTCATCAACTCTGCGAACGATTCCAATTGATTTCATTTCCAACCTCCCCCCTAAATAAGATACCTCATTGTTTTCAGAAAAATAAAAATTTCCATTTCCATCTTGAAATAGAATAGCAACATTGTTTTTTGATGTCAATGATTTACCTGAAAAATTAATCAATTTTAGTTGTGTTTTTACTAAATATGGAAAATCTCTCTATTGACCGACCGCTCGCTCCAGAAATAGCAACAAGAGTTATGCGATTTCTATCATTTTAATATCTCTATTAGATGAGATAGAAACACCTCTCATATGACCAATGGTTAGAGTGGGGGATAAGAAGACTCCCGCAAAAATAAATAAAAGTCAAAACATTGTTTAACGCTTATTTTTGCTGGCAATCATTAATATTATTATTACGCAGTATTTGGCAAATTACGTTATAATAGCTACAATAGAGATACCTTATTTAATAATGATGGATTGGAATTTAGGAGGTAAAAGAATGTCAGAAGATAAGAAAACATTTTATATTACGACACCGATATACTATCCAAGTGGAAAATTACATATTGGAAATGCTTATTCAACGATTGCCTGTGATGTGATGGCAAGATACAAACGAATGCAAGGTTTCGATGTTTTCTACTTAACAGGTAGTGACGAACACGGACAAAAAATTGAAAACAAAGCGAACGAATTGAATATTACGCCACAACAATATGTCGATAATATGGCAGAAGGTATGCAAAGCCTATGGGAGCTACTCGAAATTAGTAATGATAAATTTATTCGTACAACAGATTCTACACATAAAAAAGTTGTAGCGGATATCTTCGAACGCTTCTTAGAGCAGGGCGATATCTATTTGGATGAGTATGAGGGGTGGTATTCAATTCCAGATGAAACTTTCTATACTGAATCACAATTAGTGGATATAGAGCGTGATGAGGCTGGAAATGTTATTGGCGGTAAATCTCCTGATAGTGGACATCCAGTAGAATTAATTAAAGAAGAATCTTATTTCTTTAGAATGAGTAAGTATGCCGATCGTTTATTGGAATATTATAATACACATCCGGATTTCATTCAGCCTGAATCTCGTAAAAATGAAATGATCAATAATTTCATTAAACCTGGCCTAGAGGATTTGGCTGTTTCTCGTACCGTATTCTCTTGGGGAGTAAAGGTACCAAGTAATCCAAAGCATGTTGTATATGTTTGGATTGATGCATTATCTAACTATATAACGGCACTTGGCTATGGAACAGATGATACAACATTATTTGATAAATATTGGCCCGCAGATGTGCATATGGTTGGGAAAGAAATTGTTCGTTTCCATACGATTTATTGGCCAATCATGTTGATGGCATTGGATCTCCCGCTTCCTAAGAAAGTATTTGGACATGGCTGGTTATTAATGAAAGACGGGAAAATGTCGAAATCAAAAGGGAATGTTGTTTACCCTGAGATGTTAGTTGAACGTTACGGGTTAGATGCGCTCCGCTATTATTTGATGCGTGAGGTTTCCTTTGGCAGTGATGGTATCTTTACACCAGAAGACTTTGTTTCCCGTGTGAACTATGATTTAGCAAATGATCTAGGTAATCTACTAAATCGTACGGTAGCAATGATTAACAAGTATTTAAATGGTGAGGTTCCAGCGTATACTGGAAATATAACTGCTTTTGACGAAGACTTGAAACAGACAGCGGAGAAAGTAATCAAAGACTATCAAGTAGAAATGGAAAAGATGCAATTTAGTAGTGCACTTAGCCATGCTTGGACATTAATTTCACGTGCAAATAAATATATTGATGAAACAGAGCCATGGAAATTAGCAAAAGAAGAAGGAAAAGAAACGGAACTAGCAAGTGTAATGGTTCATTTAGCGGAAAGCTTACGTGTAGCTGCAATTTTATTACAACCATTCTTGACTCATGCACCGAAGGGAATTTTTGCACAGCTTGGTGTTGAAGGAGAGGCGGCGGGAGACTTCTCAACGGTTCATTTTGGAGGATTCCCACTGAATACAAAAGTTGTCGAAAAAGGCGTACCTATTTTCCCGCGTTTGGATATGGAGGAGGAGATTGCCTACATTAAAGAGCAAATGAATGGTGGTGCTACTCCTGGATCTGCTGACGATGAAGCAGCTAATCCATGGGATCCAACAGAAACAGAATTAGTTTCAACAAAGGAAAAACAAATTAAATATGATGATTTTGATAAAGTAGAATTAAAGGTTGCAGAAGTAATTGAATGCGGCAAAGTAGAAGGTGCTGATAAGCTGCTTAAATTCCGCTTAGATGCTGGCGATAAGGCACACAGGCAAATTCTATCGGGTATTGCTGAGTGGTATCCAGATCCAGAAGCATTAATTGGTAAGAAAGTCGTAATCGTTGCTAATTTAAAACCGCGTAAGATGCGCGGAGAGATTAGCCAAGGAATGATTTTGTCAGCTGAAAAAGATGGGAAGTTGCAAGTAATTGAAGCACCAGTTGAGGCGGAAAACGGCAGTGAGATTGCCTAATAAAAGAAAATGTAGGAAAATACCCTGCTAGTTATTTAGCGGGGTGTTTCCTGTTGTCTACAAGTACTGTTAACGATTGAGAGGATGTGCGTTTATGTTATTTGATACTCATACACATTTAAATGCAGAGGAATTTGCAGAAGAAATACCAGAAGCTGTTGAACGGGCTAAGGAAAATGGGGTTACCCATATGGCAGTTGTCGGATTTGATTCGAAAACAATTGAAAAGTCATTAGAGCTTAGCAAAGCTTATGATGGAATTTACAGTATTATCGGCTGGCATCCAACTGAGAGCTATTTATATACAGATGCAATTGAGGAATCACTCTACAAACAATTACAACAGCGAAAGATTGTTGCAATGGGGGAAATGGGATTAGATTATCATTGGGATACATCACCAAAGGATGTACAAAAGGATGTTTTCAGACGGCAAATGCGAATCGCCAAAGAATTGAAGCTGCCTATTAGCATCCATATGCGTGATGCCATAGAGGATACCTATCAAATTCTAAAGGAAGAACATGTAGAAGATATCGGGGGCATCATGCATAGCTTTAGCGGTAATGTGGAATGGATGGAGCGGTTTTTAGACTTAGGAATGCATATTTCATTGAGTGGCGTTGTCACGTTTAAAAACGCTAAGGAAGTGAAGGAAGTGGCAAAAGCTGCTCCTTTGGATAAATTATTGATTGAAACAGATGCACCTTATTTATCACCTGTACCATATCGAGGCAAACGAAATGAGCCTGCATATGTTAAATATGTTGCAGAGGCGATAGCTGAATTAAGAGGAATGCCAGTAGATGAAATTGGCAAAATAACTACCCAAAATGCCTTTCAATTATTCAGGCTTAATGAAGATTCAATTAAATAAATCGTAATAAAACTGGAATAAAAGAGGATAATAATGGAATTTCTGAGGGACTAGTGAATAGCTAGTCCTTCTTTTATTACAATTTTGTAACTAGGATAATCGTAATGGTACCAATGGATATGGTGTTTTATTCTGTGAAAATCCACCCGTATAGCAAATCGTGTAATGAAATTGTAAAGGAAACGTAAATGGAATAGCTTTGACTTTGTATATGCCACTTTATATAATCAAGGACATTAAGAGGAGGCAAGATGCATGCGAATTATTTCAAAGCTATTGCCGGCATCGAAAATGAAGCTGGTTATATCAGTAGTTGGTGTTTTAGTGCTTGTTTTGTTTTCAGGGTTAGTACTATTTGAGGCAACGAAGGCTGAAGTAGTAATCTCAAATAACGGTGATAAACAAACAGTCGACACACACATCAATACTGTAGGAGAACTACTTAACGAAGTAGGAATTGTTGTTTCCGAACACGACGAATTGTCTCATGCTAAGGATGAAGCAATTAAAAGTGGGATGACAATTGATTATAAGAGTGCAAAACAAATTAAAGTAACAATTGATGGCAACGACCATACATATTATACAACTGCAGATTCAGTGGGAGACTTTTTTATAGAGCAAGATCTTTCATTTGCAGCACATGATGTTATTTCACATAAAACTACAGATCAAACTGTAGATGGTTTACATATTCATATTGCCACTGCATATCAAGTGACGATTCATGACGGGGCTAAAAAGCGAATAGTATGGACGACAGGTGGGTCGGTATTCGATTTATTAAATAAAAATAAGATTAAGTTAAACGATCATGATCGGATTCAACCAAGTGTAGAAGAAGTGGTCAATGAAAACACTGCTGTTTCTATTGTCAGAGTTAATAAGGCTATCGATGAAGTAAATGAGAGTGTTAGTTATAGCACTGAAAGGCAGCATGATAGTACGCTTAACAAAGGGGAAGAAAAAGTAATTACCCAAGGGAAAGATGGAACTGTAGTAAAGAAATATGAAGTAACAACTGAAAATGGCAAAGAAGTAAGTCGTGAGCTTATCAGTGAAGAAACGAAGGAAGCGAGCGTCAATCGTGTCATTGCTGTTGGTACGAAGGAGCCTCAAGCAGAGCAAGGGCTTGTTACATTAGCGAGCACATCATCAGGAGAAAGTCGTGGTATCATGCAAACTAGCACTGGTGGAAAGTCATTAACGATGACAGCTAGTGCGTTTACATCCGATTGTAGTGGATGCTCTGGCTATACTGCCACGGGGATTAACTTAAGTGCAAATCCGAACATGAAAGTCATTGCAGTCGACCCAAATGTGATACCACTTGGATCGAAAGTATGGATTGAAGGATATGGGGTTGCAATCGCTGGAGATACTGGTGGCGCTATAAATGGCAATCGGATTGATGTCCATGTTCCTACAAAATCAGATGCATTTAGCTGGGGAGTTAGGACAGTTCAAGTGGAAATTCTTGATTTATAATGAATATAGGATATATGCTCTTACCATGATAATATGGTAAGAGCATATTTTTTCTGCAGACTCATTTTGTATTTTTGTTGTTATTTATATAAAGTGTGATGGATGGTCGCTCGTCTGATGGCAAGTGGGGATTTGGTAACGAAACATCTTTTTTCTACTATTCGCTGCGAATATTTACAACTCTAAGATAAGGAAATGCTATTTTTCCTTTAAAGAGAAAAAAGGACAGTATATACCCTCGCAAAACTAGCGTAGGAAAGATACGGAGACTCCTGCGGGAGGAAGGGCTCACCTAGCCCCCCTGCGGAAAGCGAAGTGTATTTCCGGAGCGGTTGGTCCGACGTCAAGACATCATCCCAAGTTAGTCCAAGAAAATTAATTTACTTTTATATTTAGAAGGAAGTAACCCGATGGAGGGAAATCATTGAAAATAAAAGAAGTTATTGTTGTTGAAGGTAGAGATGATACAGCTAGAATTCGTTTAGCGGTCAATGCAGATACGATTGAAACTAATGGATCTGCAATAAACAAAGAGACGCTAAATCAGATAAAACATGCAAAGGAAAAACGAGGCATTATCATTTTTACAGATCCAGATTATCCAGGTGAACGAATTCGTCATATTGTTGACCAAGCCGTACCTGGCTGTAAACATGCATTCCTCACTCAAGATCAAGCAAGAGCAAAGAATCCAAATAATAAAAGTCTTGGCATTGAACATGCTACAGTAGAAGCTATCCAGCAAGCGTTAGCTGATGTTTACGAGTTAACCGAAGTAAAGGAAAGTGAAGTAACGAAAGAAGACCTTATACACCATGGATTAATTGGTGGAAGGGAATCCGGTTTACGTAGATCGAAACTAGGGAGAATCTTGCAAATTGGTCATACGAATGGAAAACAGCTTTTAAAAAGGTTATCCTTATTTCAAATAACGAAGGAACAATTTGAAACAGCAATGTTGAAGCTTGAACAGGAGGAAGAAGATGGCGAATAAATATATTGCAACACCATCACAAACGAAGGAAATATTAAAGAAATATAGGTTCTCCTTTAAGAAAAGTCTAGGGCAGAACTTCTTAGTGGATGTAAATACATTGGAGAATATTGTTAAAAATGCAGGTGTTAGCAAAGAATCTGCTGCAATTGAGATTGGTCCAGGCATTGGGGCGTTAACCGAACAGCTGGCAATTCATGCCGATAAAGTGGTTGCTTTTGAGATTGATGGCAGGTTAATCCCAATCTTAAAGGATACGCTTGCCAGCTATGAAAATGTTAAGCTAATTCATCAGGATATTTTGAAAGCGGATGTTGCAGAGGTAGTGAAGGAAAACTTTGATTCGAATCAGGAAGTGCATATCGTTGCCAACCTGCCGTATTATATTACAACGCCGATTTTAATGAAATTGATTCGTGACAGATTGCCTGTAACAAGTATTACAGTCATGATTCAAAAGGAAGTAGCAGATCGCATGGCAGCTAAACCAAATACGAAGAGCTATGGGTCATTAACGATTGCAATTCAATACTATACGAATGCTGAAGTAGTCATGAATGTACCAAAGACTGTTTTTATGCCACAACCAAATGTTGATTCAAGCATATTGAAATTAGTGTTACGTGATGAGCCGCCAGTTCATGTAGATAACGAAGACTTCTTCTTTAGAATTGTCCAAGCAAGCTTTGCGCAACGAAGGAAAACATTACGGAATAATTTGACGAGTCATTTCGGTGATCAATATGATAAAGAGAAGATTTCGGAAATATTGGAGCGTGCTGGAATTGATGGCGGGCGTCGTGGAGAATCATTAGATATGGAAGAATTCGCCGTATTAGCTAACGCATTCTGGCAGGCGGAGAAAAATTGAGTTATTGTCAAACAATAGCTCTTTTTTTATAGAATAGAAATGTAAATAAAATGCCAATTTCAATTCCTGTGACATTAAAGGCCACGTCCAGCTCATGCGCCCGTGCTCCTAGCGAGACTTCCATCATCTCCGTACGATAAAGAAAACTTGGCGATTGGTTACATATGAGGCTTAGTCGCACTTATACCCTTGCGGTGAAAGTCAATATCGATTCACTTACGCTCTCAAAGATTTTCCTTTATCTAAAAGGGATAGGAGAAGTTCAACTAAGGTCGCCACAACGCGAGGTAACGTCGAACCACATCACATCCTGTGAGGCGCAGTCCGTACGTCGCTAAACGGGCGCTTCCGCTTTCGAATATTATTTCCGCACAGTTAGGCCGTTACCCTCATAATCTATATGAGATGCTTTCAATCTAATGGAGGCAGTGAGGTGAATGTATGGACATTACAGTTGGTACTTTGGTTTCTCGTAAATCTTATAATCATGATTTAATATTCCGGATGGCTTCTATAAAAAGTGGGATTGCCAATTTATATGGGGAAGCGATTCGTTTGGAAGCAGATGCACCGATTGACGACTTACTTGTAGTGGAGACGAGAGAACTGGAAAGAAGACGGCAAAAGATAAAAGAAAAGGAAGAGAATTCCTATCGCTTATTTCGACAAGATTATCAATTAGTAAAGGAAAAGCGCGAATATCAGGCAACGGATGGATATCAGGATTATGTGAAATATTTCCAATTACCGACGAAGGTTCTTCATTTAGATGGGGATCAAATGTACTTGAGAAAATGTATTTCCTTATATCAACGGATGGGCTTGCAGGTACATGGGGTACATTTACATGAGAAGGTTATGCCGACAGAGGTTGGCTCACTAGTTGAACGAATTCAGCCTAATATTGTTGTCATTACGGGGCATGATTCCTTTTCAAAGAATAAGGGTACAAAGGAAGACCTACGCGCATATCGTCATTCAAAATATTTTGTTGAAACAGTGAGAGAAGCACGCCGAATTAATCCGCATCTTGATCAAATGGTAATTTTCGCTGGTGCTTGCCAATCTCATTTTGAATCGCTAATTCGTGCAGGTGCAAACTTTGCGAGTTCACCTTTACGAATCAATATTCATGCACTTGATCCTGTCTATATAGCTGCAAAAGTAGCCTATACACCGTTCATGGAGAGTGTTAGTGTGTGGGAAGCATTGAAAAATACAATGACAGGCGAAAAGGGAATGGGTGGCATCGAAACTAGAGGATTGCTGCGAACAGGGATGCCATATTTGGAAGAAACAGCAGAAGAATGAGTATAATCCGCTCCTATGATATTGGGGCGGATTATATTTGAAAAATAATAAAATTATTTTATTATTTTGGAAGCAATATTGAGAATGTTTCTGGAATCCTTAGTATATATCTAAAAAAATACAAATAATCATACATAAAATGTTAACTTTTACAAATAATATCATAAATAGGCAAATTTTATTGTTGACATGAAAAAAGAACTCCTGTTATAATATAAAGTTTCATTTGACTATTGATCAAGCATATGCTATAATCAATTTAGTGAGGTGGAGTGTATTGGCTAAAACATTATTCGAAATTAAGCAAGGTCTTGAAGGTTATGTCGGAAAGCGGTTGGAACTTACAGCCAACGGTGGAAGAAGAAAGACAATTGTACGATCGGGAGTATTAGCAGAAACGTATCCTTCCGTATTTATTGTTGAGCTTGACCAAGACGAGAATGCATTCGAGCGTGTTTCATACAGCTATGCAGACGTTTTAACAGAAACAGTTGAATTGAATTTCCTAGATGAACGAAATAAGGGATTATTAGTAGAGCAATAGGCAGATGGTAGCCTATTGCTTTTTTATGTAGGTATTCTAGAGCTCCTCCTAAATTTTCCCTAGTTTACATATATCTAACTGGTGTTGATTTCTGTTTCTGACGCAAACTATTTGTGTCGTAATCATTTGAATTGCGAAAGGGGTTGTTCTTTCATGGCTAGACGTAGAGGGATTATGTCAGACCACTTGAAAGAAGAAATTGCCAAGGAATTAGGTTTTTACGACACGGTGCAACAAGAGGGCTGGGGCGGAATCAAAGCAAGAGATGCAGGTAACATGGTGAAACGTGCTATCGAAATCGCTGAGCAAAGCATGAATCAGAACGGGAATTCTTAGTAAAGAAACACCGGCAAATTTTAGGTTATCCTAAATTTGCCGGTGTTTTATTATATCGATGGCAGTAAAATACGATAAAGGATGAGGTCAAATCTTACATCTTTTTCTGTAATAGTATAATACTAATACTGTTGCTGCAAAAAATAACTGCCATCCAAATATATGTCATCGTTTTGACCTGGTCAACTGATGGATTTGAAAATTGGTAATAAAACCCTTGGAAAACAAATCCTAAAAGTATAAAGAGAAAAGCTATTTGACTCGACCTTGCGATGATTGCCTGCCCCCGTTCATCTTTACCTTGACCTGCTACGAAACTTATATAGACGCCTAAACTCATTGCAATTAAAATCACTGCTATTATAAATAACATTTACTTTTCCTCCTCATATTGAAATACGTTATCTATCCCTACACCAAAAACATTTGCGATTTCAAAAGCTAAAATTAAAGAAGGGGTATACTTGTTCTTTTCCATTGAAATTATCGTTTGTCTGCTAACCCCGGCTTTTTCTGCCAAATCTTTTTGTGTCATTTTATGCTCAGCCCTTAATACTGCTATCCTGTTAGATAGTGTTTTTTTCAGTTTCATTGTTATATTGCTCACCTCCCTAAGTAAGGTATCTTTTACATATAGTAACATTATTTTTACATAAAGTAAAGTTTGTTTTACATATTTTAATTAAGGCTATTATCACTTCAGATGAAAGAGGATATATATATTTTCCGGCTCTTGCTTATGCGTTCGCTTCTAAACAGTCGCCTCAGCTTTTTTATTATGTTACAATTTGTTTAGCATTTTACCTGAGGGTAATAGGGTATAGGGCCCACGGAGATTGGTCGGAAGGAAGTTTCACTTTTGTGACAAAGTAGGTGACGTGAATGGCACTTTTAGAGAAGGCGCCGGCGAAAATAAACTTATCGCTTGATGTGTTAGGGAAACGTAATGATGGGTATCATAATGTCGAGATGATTATGACAACGATTGATTTAGCAGATCGGATTGAATTAACCCCACTTGAACAAGATAAGATTATTATTTCCCTAGAGAGCAGGTATGTACCAAATGATGAGCGGAATTTAGCGTATAAGGCTGCAGACATATTTAAGAAAAAATATGGAATTACAATGGGTGTTCATATTAAAATTGAAAAAAACATCCCTGTTTCCGCAGGTCTTGGTGGCGGAAGTACAGATGCAGCTGCAGTACTTAGAGGAATGAATCGTTTATGGAATTTGAATATTCCACTTGCGGAATTAGCGGAACTAGGGGCTACAATTGGATCAGATATCTCCTTTTGCGTCTATGGTAATACGGCGATTGCAAGAGGATATGGTGAAAAGATAGAGAAATTAGCCCCTCCGCCTCCATGCTGGGTCGTATTGGCAAAGCCCGATATTGGTGTCTCTACAAGAACGATTTTTGCTCGAGTAAAGGTGGAAGAATTATATCATCCACATACGAATAATATTCTTGACGCACTGATAGAAAAGGACTTCTCTAAACTTTGCACAAATATTGGGAATTCGCTTGAACAGATTACGCAGCAACTTCATCCGGAGGTAAGGCACATTAAAGAAGCGATGCGGTCAAACGGTGCCCAGGGTGTACTGATGAGCGGAAGTGGACCGACTGTGTATGGCTTAGTTGAGCATGAAAATAAAGCAAAAAGAATTTATAACGGTATGCGTGGATTTTGCGAAGAAGTTTATTTAGTTCGATTAATTGGATAATTATTGCCTAAATACGTATAAAGATGGTATATTTTAAGTTAAATATACGGTTTTGAGGTGTGATGATGAAAAGAAGTAACAGATTAGTTGTATTGACTGATTTTTTTCTTGAGAATCCAAGAAAACATATACAGTTACCATACTTTGTAGATTTATGTAATACAACAAAATCATCCATAAGTGAGGATTTAGATATAATTAATACGGTTCTGGAAGAGCAAGGACTTGGTTATTTGCAAAGAACTACTGGTGCTGGTGGCGGAGTGAAATACATTCCGGAGTTTGACACAAGTAAAAGTGAATTATTTGTAGAAGAGCTTCGTCAAAAGCTGATGGATCCTAATCGAATTCTTCCAGGTGGCTATTTATACATGAGTGATTTACTTGGGGACCCTAAGATTGTTCGAGAAATAGGACGTGTATTTGCATCTGCCTTTTCAAAATTAGATATCGATGTCGTTGTTACAGTAGCGACAAAGGGAATCCCATTAGCATATGCAGTGGCATCTTTTCTGAATGTGCCAGTAGTAATCGCAAGAAGAGATCCGAAAGTAACGGAAGGCTCCTCTGTAAGCATTAATTATGTTTCTGGTTCATCACGTAAAATACAAACAATGGTGTTGACGAAGCGAAGTTTGAAGGCGGGGGCCAATGCATGTATTATTGATGACTTTATGAAGGCCGGCGGAACTATCAATGGCATGATTAGCTTACTGGCAGAATTTAATGCACATGTAAAAGCCATCGGAGTATTAGCAGAAGCTGATGATGAAGATGAAGAACGGGTCGTAACCAATTATACTTCACTAGTAAAAATATCGAGCGTTGATATGCTGCGAAAGACAATTGAAATTCAGCCTGGTAATATAGCGTCACTCTAGTAGTAATAAATAGTAAAAAAGAATGATATTAACTAATTTTTCCCTCAAAATAGAATTCTTGTGATTTTTTTATTTTATTTTGCAATTTTAGCAGGAATTTTATTTGTTTTGTTGAACTATCTAATATAGTAAGTTCAATAGGGAAAAGGTGGTGAAACATCATGGAAGTAACTGACGTTAGATTACGCCGCGTGAATACAGAGGGAAGAATGCGAGCTATTGCATCGATTACTTTGGACCAAGAATTTGTCGTCCATGATATTCGAGTTATTGATGGAAATAATGGATTATTCGTGGCTATGCCGTCAAAAAGAACTCCAGATGGGGAATTTCGGGACATTGCACACCCGATTAACTCTGGAACACGTGCAAAAATACAAGAAGCTGTACTTGGAGAGTACCATCGCGTTGGGGAAAATGAAGAAGTGGAATATGAAGAAGCTGGGGCTTCCTAATAAACATGATTAATACAGAGGGGTCTAATCTAAACAGATTGGACTTCTTTTTTTTTAGGCGGTGAAATCAAGTATATTAGGTGTTTTTAACTAGAATTCTGACATAATAGAGAGAAGGATAATGATGAAGTTTTCCTGATTCGTGAAAAAGGTAATCTATACCTACTATTAACTCTATGTTATCTATGTGTTGAAATCCTATGTTTTTTACGATATATTTTATAGTGGATAAATAGTAATGATGGAGGTTTCCTTATGACGAAACGGTATGCTGTAATTCTTGCAGCTGGGCAAGGAACGAGAATGAAATCGAAACTATATAAAGTGCTCCATCCAGTAATGGGACGTCCGATGGTTAAACATGTGATGGATCAACTTAATGCTATACAATTAGATAAAACGGTTACGATTGTTGGCTTTGGTGCTGAGAAAGTAATCGAAACACTAGGCGATGTATGTGAATTCGCAGTTCAAGAAAAGCAATTAGGAACAGGACATGCTGTTTTGCAGGCGGCCGATATATTAAAGGATTTAGACGGTACAACAATTGTCGTATGTGGTGATACACCTTTAATCACGGATGAAACATACAAAGCCCTCTTTGAACAGCATGAGAAAGAGGGAGCTAGCGCAACTATTTTAACAGCGAGTACTTCGAATCCTGCTGGATATGGACGGGTTATTCGTAACAAAGATAATGAAGTTGAACGAATTGTGGAACATAAAGATGCAAGTTCAGAAGAGCTATTAGTTGGAGAAATCAATACAGGTACGTATTGCTTCGATAACCAAGCACTATTCTCAGCACTGCAAGAAGTTTCCAATGATAATGCACAAGGTGAATATTACCTTCCTGATGTTATTGAAATTTTACGTGGACAAGAGAAGAAGGTAATTGCATTCCTAACACCTGATTTCGATGAAACATTAGGTGTAAATGATCGCGTTGCATTAGCACAAGCAGAAAAGACTATGAAATTGCGCATTAATGAGAGGCATATGCGTAATGGGGTTGCGATTATCGACCCGGATAATACATACATCCACCCAGATGTAGTAATTGAATCAGATGTAACTATCCACCCAGGAACAATTATAAAAGGCGCAACAACGATTAAGTCAGATGCTGAAATTGGACCAAACAGTGAAATATCTAACTGTTATATTGGTGAAGGAACGGTAGTGAAGCAAAGTGTTGCAAATGATAGTAAGATCGGTCAACGGGTAAAAATCGGACCTTTTGCACATATTAGACCAGATTCAACCATTGGTGATGATGCAAAACTAGGTAATTTTACTGAGATAAAAAAGACATCTCTTGGAAATGGAAGTAAGGTTTCTCATTTAAGCTATATCGGCGATGCAAATGTTGGCGATAATGTTAATATTGGCTGTGGTACAATCACAGTTAATTATGATGGAAAGAATAAATTTCTAACAACAATTGAAGATGATGCTTTTATCGGATGTAACTCTAATTTAATTGCACCAGTAACAATCGGAAAAGGGTCCTATGTTGCTGCAGGATCAACAATTACGAAGAATGTACCAGAAGATGCATTATCGATTGCTAGGGCAAGACAATCGAATAAAGAGGGCTACGCTACAAAGATCAAGAATAGAAAAAAAGATTAACGGAGGGTTATTATCCATGGCATCAAGTTATAAGGATTCAACGCTAAAGGTTTTCTCTTTGAATTCCAATCGTAGGTTATCAGAACAAATCGCAGAACATATTGGGACACCATTAGGTAAATGTACCGTTTCGAAATTTAGTGATGGTGAAATTCAAATTAATATTGAAGAAAGTATTCGTGGCTGTGAAGTTTATGTCATCCAATCCACATCTGATCCAGTTAACGATCATTTAATGGAGCTACTAATCATGATTGATGCATTAAAACGTGCATCAGCGAAATCAATTAATATTGTGATGCCATATTATGGATATGCAAGACAAGATCGAAAAGCACGCTCACGTGAACCGATTGCTGCGAAATTAGTAGCAGATATAATCGAACAAGCTGGTGCAAATCGTATGATTACACTCGATCTACATGCTCCACAGATTCAAGGATTCTTTGATATTCCAATTGATCATTTACAAGGTGTACCTATTCTATCTGACTACTTTGAAGGGAAAAACCTTGAGGATGTTATTGTTGTCTCCCCAGATCATGGTGGTGTAACTCGAGCACGTAAAATGGCAGATCGCCTGAAAGCACCAATCGGAATTATTGATAAACGCAGACCGCGTCCAAATGTTGCTGAGATTATGAATATCATTGGTAACATTGAAGGCAAGACGGCAATATTAATCGACGATATTATTGATACAGCAGGAACGATTACGCTTGCGGCCAACGCTTTAATTGAAAATGGCGCGAAAGAAGTGTATGCTTGTTGTACGCATCCAGTTTTATCAGGACCTGCAATTGAGCGAATCAATAATTCACAAATAAAGGAACTGGTAATTACGGATAGTATTCCGCTTCCAGCTGAAAAACAGGTTGATAAAATTACAGCCCTTTCTGTTGCTCCATTAATCGGTGAAGCAATAATAAGAGTACATGAGCAACAATCGGTGAGTGTTTTATTCGACTAAAAGGATTAAGTTTATACAATAACGGGTATAAATTATATTGATCGTTTTATACAGCTCCATTGCAACAACGACTAGTGAAGAAGATAGAAAGAATAAACTCGATCTTGAAATGAGCTAAGTGGTAAATAATTTGGAGGATGATAATATGTCAGTACAATTAAAGGCAAAAATGCGAGAAGATCTTACACGCTCTAACACGAAAGAATTAAGGGAACGTGGATTTATACCCGGAGTTGTTTATGGAAAGGCAAAAGAGTCTAAGAATATTGCTGTGGAGAATGTCACTTTACTTAAGACCGTTCGTGATGAAGGAAAAAACGCAGTAATCTCTCTGAATATTGAAGACGATAAGCCTGTTAATGTTATGCTTCATGAATATCAAGTAGACCCTATTCGAGATGCCGTAATCCATGTAGATTTCTATTTGATAGATCTATCTGAGGAAATGGATGTATCGGTAGCCCTTAATCTTCAAGGTGAAGCAAAAGGTGTAAAAGAAGGTGGCGTACTGCAACAACCATTATTTGAGGTTCAAGTACGTGCGAAACCAAGTGATATACCTGACGAAGTTGCATTTGATATTTCTTCCTTAGAAATTGGAAATGTGCTCATGATTGCAGACCTACCAAAAAGCGATACTTATGAATATCTTGATGATCCAGAAACTACCATCGCTACAATTCTACCACCTGGTGGAAATGAAGTAGAGGAAACGGTAGAAGAGGATGCAGAAACAGAAGCAGGAGCAAAAGAAGAATAATAAATGTATAGATAACAACAAGACCCTCCCAAAAGATGGTGACATCATATGCCCATTCTTATTAGGAGGGCTTATTGTATTGAGTTGTTTGGTGGCCTGAAATATTTAAGTCACCTCTTAAATAAGGTAAAACTGGACAAAAGTTTAAAGCTAGTTTAGCGACTTACGGACTGCACCCCGCAGTTTGGGGTGGTTAGATGTTGACGTTCACCACAAGAGTATAAGTGTGACTAATCCTCATGTGTAACCAATCCTTTAGATTGTCCTGAGGTGAGGAGCACGGGTGCTGAAGCTGGACGTGGACTTCCCCGTCAAAAGTATGGAAGCGAGAAATTTTTTATACTTTCTTATTCTATTAGAAAAGGGACGAATTTAAATGAAATGCATTGTTGGTTTAGGAAACCCTGGGAGAAAATACGAGGATACTCGTCATAATGTTGGTTTCATGGTGATTGATGAGCTCCTCAAACGCCATAATTGGAGTTTAGATAAAAAGAAATTTAATGGGCAGTATGCGATGGAACATCATCAAGGTGATAAAATCATCCTGCTAAAACCACAAACTTATATGAACCTTTCAGGTGAATCAATTCGCCCCTTAATGGATTTTTATAATCTTGATCTAGAAGATATACTAATCATTTACGATGATTTAGATTTGCCAACAGGGAAAATACGGTTACGACAAAAGGGTGGGCATGGTGGTCACAATGGAGTTAGATCTTCTATTGACCATCTTGGAACAAAAGAGTTTAAGCGGATTCGTATCGGAATTGGTAGACCTTTATCACCAATTCCAGTAGTGGATTATGTACTAGGATCATTCTCGAAAGACGAGCAGGGAGATGTTAGTGCAAGTATTAAATTAGCAGCAGATGCATGTGAAGCGTGGCTGAACACCCCTTTTATAGATGTAATGAGTGAATATAATAATTGATTGTTTCATATGTTGTATCGTAGCGCTGAGACGTATGGGTCATGTATACGAAGGGATTTTTCGGATAAACTATAATAATAGGATGTTCAAAAAGTCCGGTAAAACTGACACGTCATTTTTATCCTCCTTTTTGAACGGGAAATAGTAAGCTATTGTTTATTCGAGGAGGTTTACCGGTGTCAATCGTATACAAATGTAGACATTGTGGACAGGAAATTGCCAAGTTAGATCAGCAAGTGATTGATACAACGATGTTAGGGCTTGATCAATTATCGATAAAGGAAAAAGAAGAAATGATCCAATATAAGGATAATGGCGACGTTGATGTTCAGACTATTTGTGAGGATTGCCAAGAGACATTGGGACATCATCCGCACTATCATGAATTAGATTTTTTTATACAATAACATACGCAGAAAGAGCTTTGGTACCCAACCAAAGCGTTTTTGTGCTTAGAAAGCGAAGTAAGCGGGGGTCTAGTAATGAAAGGAATAAATCAATTTTTACAATCAAAGGAAGATATACAGTCCATTATCCATGGCATTGCGAATGGAATGAAGGAGCAGCTCGTAGCCGGACTTTC
Organism: Oceanobacillus chungangensis; assembly: GCF_003369565.1. Taxonomy (GTDB): domain Bacteria; phylum Bacillota; class Bacilli; order Bacillales; family Amphibacillaceae; genus Oceanobacillus; species Oceanobacillus chungangensis. The sequence goes on from NZ_PIOD01000016.1 coordinate 310,873, forward strand.
TGGTTCTGCTAGGAGTATGCTTGTTTCTGCTATTAATGAATCCATTAATAAACCCATTTTGTTAGTAACGCATCAGCTCGTACAAGCGCAACAGCTATATGATGATTTGTCAGAGTTCATGGATGAAAAAAATGTATATCTATATCCTGTTAATGAACTTATAGCATCAGAAATTGCAATTGCTAGTCCGGAACTAAGAAGTCAGCGGATTGAATCATTAATGGAATGGTCCAAGAAGAAGTCCGGTATTTTAATTGCACCTGTAGCAGCGTTAAAGCGGATTCTACCTCAGCCTGCTTATTGGGATAAATACCAATTACAATTTAAAGTTGGGGAGGATATTGAGATTGATACTTATCTCACGTCATTAATTGATATGGGTTATGAGCGATCGACAATGGTGACAACACCAGGAGAATTCAGCAAACGTGGTGGAATAATCGATATCTATCCAATAACAGAAGAACATCCAATCCGCATCGAATTATTCGATGAGGAAATTGATTCTATTCGCTACTTTGACGCAGAAACGCAGCGTTCCTTAACGAAGAAAGAAGAAGTAATGGTTGGACCAGCGACAGAATTATTGCTTACACAGGAAGATATTCTAACCGCTTCGGAAAGGTTAGAGGAAGCATTAGCGGAAACCTTGAAGAAAGTAAAGACTGCATCGGTAAAAGAAGAGCTGGTCAGCGCAATGGAACAGGATATCAGCCGTTTACGCAATTTGGAGCGGTTCCAGGAAATGTATCGCTATATTGGCTTTTACTACAATGAGCCTGCTAGTTTATTAGATTATCTCCCAGAAGATGGGTTTATTATTTTCGATGAAATGAGCAGGATTCAGGAGACGGCTTCGAATCTAGATGCAGAAGAAGCGGAATGGTATAGTAATTTACTCGAATCTGGGAAAATGGTGCAAAATAGTAGATTCTCATTCGACTTCTATACCGTTCAAGAAAAGATGAGACAGCAGCGCCTGTATATGTCTGTTTTCTTACGGCATATACCGAATACGCAGCCACAGAATATCATTAATTTATCATCAAGAGCAATGCAAGAATTCCATGGACAAATGCACCTGTTTAGGACCGAGTTAAAACGCTGGGAAAAAGGAGATTTCTCGGTTGTTATTTTAGCGCCGAATGAAAAACGTGCAGAAAAGATCCATTCTATCTTAATGGACTATGAAATTGAAGCTGCCGTCACAGAGGATTTAAAGCTTCCTGTAGAAGTGCCAACAATTATGATTGGAAATATTAGCAATGGTATTGAATTTCCGATGCATAAACTGGTACTCATCACAGAAAATGAATTATTCAAGAAGAAAACAAAGCGAAACCGAAGACAGCAAAAAATCTCTAATGCAGAGCGAATTAAGAGTTACCAAGAGTTAAAGGTAGGCGATTATGTCGTTCATGCAAACCATGGTGTTGGAAAGTACCTTGGTATCGAAACATTGGAAGTTAATAAACTGCATAAGGATTATATGCTGCTTCGCTATTCTGGTGACGATAAGCTTTATGTGCCAATCGATCAAATTGATTTAGTTCAAAAGTTCGTTGGTTCAGAAGGGAAGGAACCGAAGCTATATAAACTTGGTGGTTCTGATTGGGCGAAGGTAAAACGGAAGGTTCAGTCATCTGTTGAAGATATTGCCGATGATTTAATTAAGCTTTATGCGGAGCGCGAAGCAAGGAAAGGGTATGCTTTCTCAGAGGATACAGAAATGCAACGTGAATTCGAAGCATCTTTCCCATATCAGGAAACAGAAGATCAACTCCGATGTATTGAAGAAATTAAGCAGGACATGGAAAGAGAGCGGCCAATGGATCGCTTATTATGTGGTGATGTTGGTTATGGTAAAACGGAAGTAGCGATACGTGCAGCGTTTAAAGCGATTGCCGATGGAAAGCAAGTAGCAATTCTAGTACCGACAACGATTTTAGCGCAGCAGCATTTTGAAACGGTCCGGGAGCGATTCCAGGATCATGCAATAAACATTGGACTGTTAAGCAGATTTCGGACTAGAAAAGAGCAAACGGAGACAATTAATGGCTTAAGAAAAGGTACCGTAGATATTGTGATTGGTACCCATCGCGTACTATCAAAGGATATCGAGTTTCGCGATTTAGGCCTACTTATCGTGGATGAAGAACAACGCTTTGGTGTGAAGCATAAGGAAAAAATTAAACAATTGAAATCGAATGTGGATGTACTAACCTTAACTGCTACACCAATTCCAAGAACGTTACACATGTCAATGCTAGGTGTTCGAGATCTTTCCGTTATCGAAACACCACCTGAAAACCGTTTTCCAATTCAGACCTATGTGATGGAATATAATCCAATCCTCGTTAGGGAAGCAATTGAGCGAGAAATGGCGCGGGAAGGGCAAGTGTTCTTTCTTTATAACCGAGTAGAGAATATTGAAAAGGTAGCGCGTGATATTGGAATGCTTGTTGATGATGCAAGAATCGCGGTTGCCCATGGTCAAATGAACGAAACAGAATTAGAAAGTATCATATTTGGCTTTTTAGAAGGAGAGTATGATGTACTAGTTAGTACGACCATTATTGAAACAGGTGTTGATATTCCGAATGTAAACACGCTAATCGTAAGCAATGCGGACCGTATGGGCCTAAGTCAGCTTTATCAGCTGCGTGGTCGTGTCGGTCGTTCAAATCGTGTAGCATATGCTTATTTCACCTATCAGAAGGATAAAGTGCTTACTGAAGTGGCCGAGAAGCGACTCCAAGCAATTAAGGAGTTTACGGAATTAGGTTCTGGATTTAAGATAGCAATGCGCGACTTGTCAATTCGCGGTGCAGGAAACTTATTAGGATCACAACAGCATGGCTTTATTGACTCTGTAGGATTTGATATGTATTCACAAATGCTATCAGACGCAATTGAAGCGCGTAAAAATGGTAAGGAAATTGAGGGAATCACACCATTTGAGCCTGAACTTGCACTGAGTATAGATGCTTATATTCCAGATGAATATATTAAGGATGAGAAACAGAAGATTGATATTTACAAGCAATTTAGGGCACTTGAATCAAAAAATGATATTGAAGAATTAAGGGATGAATTGATTGACCGTTTCGGTGATTATCCTGAAGAAGTTGGAAACCTATTTATTGTAACGGCAATAAAAATGTTTGCAAGAAAAGAACGTGTCGAGTCGATTTCTGAAAAAGGGAATAAGATCACCTTGCTTATGGAGGAGAATCGCAGCCAGCAAATCGATGGCTCCAAATTATTTGAGCTCGCAAATGAATTTGGCCGTGGCGTACAATTAGGAACGGAAAATACGAAGCTTAAGGTTGTATTCCAATCGTCGAAGGAAACAGAGCACAGTAGGTATGATACTGTCGAGGCATTTATTAAGAAATTAAATATTGTTAATCGCGATAATGCATAGTGCTTAAAGGTACGAGGAACTAAAAAAGGGAGGCTTTCACCTAAAGACGTGGTGATGGCCTCCCTTTTCCAATAAATGTCTAAGAAAATAGGCTCATCATGTATAGTTCTTCCAAAGTTAATTCATACTAAAACCACACCTGGTGATATTTACACGTTTAGAGAACAATTAGTAATGCAGGAAATGATAATAGTGGCATTTTCTTCATCGTTATACTATTTGTGATGAGATTAAGCATCCATTTCATGTGTAGGAAGATAATCATCATTAGAAAGCGAGGCAACTTAGTATGAAAGCAACAGGCATTGTACGTCGAATTGATGATTTAGGCAGGGTTGTAATCCCGAAGGAAATCAGAAGAACATTACGTATTCGTGAAGGAGACCCATTAGAAATTTTTGTTGATCGTGAAGGAGAAGTTATACTAAAAAAATATTCACCTATAAATGAATTAAGTCACTTTGCACAAGAATATGCAGAAGCGCTATTTAACTCTCTCCAGTTTCCAGTATTAATTTGTGATCGTGACGAAGTAATTGCAATTGCTGGAGAATCAAAGAAAGACTATCTAAATAAAAATATTAGTTCAGAAATGGCAAAAATAATTGAGAATCGTACGCAAGTATTTCAAGAAGAAAGCAGTGAATTTGAAATCATTGACGGAAATGAATTGCAGTTTAATTCCTATTGTATCCATCCAATTATCGCAAATGGTGATCCAATTGGCTGCGTCATCATGTTTTCAAAAGAAGGGGATAAACTTAGTAAAGTAGAACAAAAATCGCTCGAAACAGCTGCAGGTTTCTTGGCCAAACAAATGGAATAATACTTAGTAAAGCAAAAATCAGCAAACATCTTACTGGTTTTTGCTATTTTTTTGTAATAAGAAAGTAAAAAAGCTTTTCTATTTGCGAATAGATTTAATAGTATTATCAAGTGTGCAATATAGCTGAATAGTTGTTGGAAACTGCGAATTAAACTTAAACTTGATTGTAGCTGGCGGACGGTGGTGTCATAGAAAACGAGGCCAATTCCTTCAGAGGAAATTGCTTAGAATGTTTCTTTAACCACAGCTATTCCATAGAGCAAGAAAAGCTTGGGAAAATTATTTTTTCGAAGAGTCTTCTGTTCACTGTTACGATCAATAGCTATGAGAGAGAAATGCTATCATATTCTATAGGGAGTTAGTAAATTAATATGTTTGATTACCAGTCCAGCGTAGGAAATATACGGAGACTCCTGCGGGAGGCTCACCAGCTCGCCTAAGGTGCGCGAAGTGTATTTCCGGAGCGACCGGCCCGAGAACTCTTATCGCATTAAGTAGTTCGGACTTTATCTAAATAGTGACAAACTAGGTGTGCTATTTTGCTAAGATATCAAGGATTACTTTGCAAATATGCTATAATATAGTGAAATTTGAATGTAGCGGAGATGGGCGTTTATTATGGTGGAAAACGAATCGAATCGACTTGTTAAGGGGGCGTTGTTACTAACCTTTGCAGGACTTATTAGCAAAATTCTAAGCGCTGGTTACCGGATACCATTGCAAAATTTAACAGGGGATATTGGTTTTTATATTTATCAGCAAATATATCCTATCCTCGGTATGGTGATGATCTTGTCTTTGTACGGATTCCCCACAGCGATTTCAAAAATGATTGTTGAACTAGGAGAAAATGGGAAGAAGCCTTCCTTAACTGGATTTTATTTGCCGATTTTTTCCATCCTTTTTGTCATCAATGGGATGATCTTTCTATTCCTCTTTTTCAATGCGGAATTAGTAGCAAATTGGGTAGGGGATGAAAATCTAGCGCAATCGTACCGGGCCGCAGCGTTTGCCTTTTTGCTCGTTCCTTTCACGTCATTGCTTCGAGGTGTCTTTCAAGGGAATTATTATATGAAGCCGACAGCTTTTTCGCAGGTTGGCGAACAATTTGTCCGGGTGTTTATTATTATTGCTGCAGCAATTGCGGTATCGATGCAAGTAATCAAAATATATTCAATTGGTCAATTCGCTGCAATCGGCTCAATAGCTGGGGGCGGGATGGCGCTGCTCATCCTCAGTTATTATTTTGTAAGAAATAAACCATATTCTACTCTGCATACTGATATTCCTATCCATCATTATGTGAAACAAATTGTCATTTTAGGAATGGTTGCTGCATTAAATCATATGACACTTCTCGTTATTCAGTTTGCTGATGCTTTTACGCTTATTCCGAGCTTAATGGAATATGGATTAACGCAAATTGAAGCGATGGAGGCAAAAGGAGTATTTGACCGCGGACAGCCATTAATTCAGATTGGAACAGTATTAGGATCATCGTTTGCATTAGCACTTATTCCTTCTATTTCCAAGCAAAAGCTGGAAGCGGATCCGACTACCTTTTATTATTACATACGCAGTGCATTAGTATTTAGCTTTTATTTAGCGGTTGGCGCAACGATTGGGCTTATTGCTATTTTTCCAGAAACGAATCGTTTGCTATTTGAAAATGATCAGGGAACATTCGATTTGCAAATTCTTGTACTTTCTATTTTCCTTTGTTCTATTGCGATTACTGCATCCTCGCTTCTTCAGGGATTAGGTTTTATTAAGCGGACGGCGGGCTTTGTTCTCGGCGCGCTCTTTGTAAAGTGGATCGCAAATCAATTATTCGTACCGTGGTGGGGTATCACTGGCAGTGCGATTGCAACGGTTCTTAGTTTGCTTGTATTATTCATTCTTGTTCTGTTTGAATTAAAAAGGAAATTACCAGAATTGAATTTCTTCAGGCAGATAAAGTGGCGTGCACTAATTGCCGCAAGTATTTCTATGATTGTTTATCTCTTATTAATGGAATACTTATTATTAGTGCTAGGTGGAAATGCCGGTTCACGTTTGTATTTATTAGGTTATGTATTATTCGCTGCTAGTACAGGTGCATGTATTTTTCTAGTTTGTTTATTAAGAGGTGGGGCATTTTCCGCAGAACAATTGAAGATGATGCCATTCTCATCTAAATTAATTCGTATTCATAAAGGGAGGAAGATAAATGAGTAAGATAGAAATTATTGGGTTAGGCGCAGGCGATATTAATCAATTATCAATTGGTACATATAAGAAATTAACGGAAACAAAAGCAACGGTATTTACTCGTACATTGGATCACCCAGTTATTCAAACAATCGAAGAAGCTGGAGTTCGCTTCCAATCCTTCGATAATATTTATGAAGAAGAAGAGCAATTTGCGACCGTTTATGAACGGATTGTTGCTCGATTGATTGAAGAAGCGAAGAAATCAGCAGAGGGAATCCTTTATACTGTTCCAGGTCACCCAATGCTTGCAGAGAAGGCAGTACAGCTTTTACTTGATCAGGATGAGGTGGAGGTCGAGGTTGTTGGTGGGCAAAGTTATTTGGACGACCTATTTACATCTTTAAGAATCGACCCAATTGATGGATTCCAGTTCGTTGATGGCACTTCCTTTGAGCGAAGCCAGCTTAATTATCGTCAGCACATTATTTTTTGTCAGGTTTATGACCGTTTTATAGCATCAGAAGTAAAGCTTGCATTGCTTGAGGATTTGCCTGCAGATTATGAGGTCGTTGTGGTCGAGGCAGCGGGAAGTCAGCAGGAAGTAATTACAAAACTTCCATTGGAGGAATTGGATCATGGCTTGGAGGTCAGTAATCTAACCAGTGTTTATATTCCACCAGCGGAGAATCACCTGCTGAATCACACCTTCTCGAATCTACGAGAAGTAATCCGAGTATTAAGGTCACCGAATGGTTGTCCGTGGGACCGAAAACAAACCCATGAAAGTCTCAGAGAGTATGCCGTTGAAGAGGTATATGAACTGATTGATGCAATTGATCAACAGGATGATGAAGGTATTATAGAAGAGCTTGGCGATATTCTTCTCCAAGTGATGCTTCATAGTCAAATTGGTGAAGATGACGGCTACTTTAACGTTGATGATGTCATTCGCGGGATAACGGATAAAATGATTCACCGTCATCCGCATGTCTTCGGAGATCGTGATGTATCTTCTGTTGATGAAGTGCTAACGAACTGGGAAGCATTGAAGAAGGAAGAAAAGGGTGAAATGCGACAATCTGTTCTAGATGGTGTTTCTAAATCTTTGCCATCACTTGCAAAGGCGTACCAACTACAGAAGAAGGCTGCAAAGGTTGGATTCGATTGGAAAGAAGTCCAGGATATTTGGAAAAAGCTTGAGGAAGAATTGGCAGAAGTGAAAGAAGTGATTGAAGCGAATGATCACCAAGAAGTTGAGAAGGAATTCGGTGATGTCTTATTTGTAATCGCCAACCTAACAAGGTATTATAAAATAAATCCGGAAATTGCCTTGAACCTTTCAAATCAGAAGTTTATTTCTCGATTTTCGTTTATTGAGGAGCAGTTGAGGGAAAAAGGTACGGCGATAGAAGATGCAACATTAGAGGAAATGGATGCATATTGGGACCAAGCAAAAGAAAGAGAGTGATTGGGAGATGCGTTTAGATAAATTTTTAAAAGTGTCACGTTTAATCAAACGTCGTACTTTAGCGAAGGAAGTTGCAGACCAAGGGCGAATTTCCGTTAATGGAAACCAAGCTAAGGCTTCAACCGTCCTTGCAACAGGAGATGAGCTCGTCATTCGCTTTGGACAAAAGCTAGTAACGGTTAAAGTAAATGATTTACGCGAAACGGTAAGAAAAGACGAAGCAGAAACAATGTACACGATCGTTAAAGAAGAACAAGTTCAGTAGAAGTCATTGTGAATCGTTTATCTTGAATGCAACGGGTTGATAAGACTGGTTGTTATCAAAAAGCTGCATATATGCAGGCCTCTGAGCATTTATCATTCTAAAGTATTAGCAGTATATAAACGGAATGAACTTCCACTTTATTAGTTCTATACTTGTCCCTCCTTTCATAAATTAATATGGATAAGGAGGGCTTTTTTATGAACTACTATGAGAATAAGGAAATCACTACGCGTGCACAAACAGACCATACTGTAAAGCTAAATAATCGTAAGAATCTGGAAATAACGGGTGTTAAAGAAGTTGATAGTTTTGATAATGAAGAGTTTTTATTGCAAACAGTCATGGGTTATCTCATTATCCGCGGTCAAAATCTACAGTTAAAAAACCTCGACGTTGCAGAAGGAATTGTAACGATTAAAGGTAAAATTTACGAGCTTTCCTATGTCGACGAAGATCAGCAGGAGAAAGCTAAAGGATTCTTTAGCAAGTTATTCAGATGACCCTGAGCATTCAGTTCATGACGATGGCCGCCATGGTTTTAAGTGGGTTTTATTTAGGATTAATTCAAGATACCTATCGTCGATTTACACGATATTGGCAAAGACGAATCTTTCTAACTTATGTTATGGAGATTTGTTTTTGGCTTACACAGTCGATCATTCTATTTTATGTATTATACCGCGTAAATGCAGGGGAAATTAGGTTTTATATTGTGATTGCATGTTTATTAGGATTTTCTATGTATCAAGTAGTCGCTGCCAATCTCTATAAGCGATTACTTGAACATGTAATTAGAATCTTCATGTCTATCTATCACTTTTTTGCTAGAGTTGTACAAGTACTGATTATTACGCCGATTCGGTGGATTATCATCACTTTGCTTACGATCCTCTTAATGGTTTTAAAGTTATTTGGAAATATAATCTTCTTTATTCTAAAAATACTTGTTGCTCCTTTTAAATGGGTCGGCTATGCCCTCTATCAACTGCTCCCCGAAAAAGTTAAAAAGAATTTACACAAAATTGCAGGATTTTATAGTAGAATGAAGAATATATGTATAAAGTGGGCGAAGTTTCTCAAGATTAATAGGAGGTAGAGCAGATGTCATCACGGAAAAAGACGGTTACAAGATTAGACTCGAGTTATATGCAACAATATGATGCATACATAGAAAGACAGAAAAGAAAAAAGCAACGATTAATTCGTCGTCTTGTGTTATTTTCTATTGCTGTAGTTCTTATTATCGGTAGTTTGGCCGCTTATCATGTTAAACAACGGATACTCCACGCAGAGACAGTTAAGCAATATGAATCCCTGGAAGAAGATATTGAGAACCTTAATAAAGAGGGAGCATATCTTAAAGAAGAGATTGAATTACTGAATGACGAAGAATATGTATTGGATATCGCAAGAACCAATTATTTCTTCTCAAAAGAAGGGGAACTAATCTTTAAAATCCCTAATGAAGAGCCGTTATATTGACACTTTAATCGGTGATTAATATACTATATAAGAATTACATTTAATCTTTTAAGGAGGAGCATTTTTTTTATGTCAATCGAAGTAGGCAGCAAGCTGCAAGGAAAGGTAACGGGTATCACTAATTTTGGTGCATTTGTCGAACTTGAGGCGGGTAAAACTGGTCTTGTTCATATTAGTGAGGTTGCTGATAGCTATGTTAAGGACATTAATGAACACTTGAAAGTTGGAGATCAAGTAACGGTTAAGGTTATTAATGTTGAAAAAGATGGCAAAATTGGCTTATCAATCAAGAAAGCAAAGGACCGCCCAGTTCGTCAAAAGAATCCGAAAGAACGCACAGAGAATTTTGAATCGAAAATGAATCAATTTCTCAAAGATTCTGAGGATCGATTAGCCTCTTTGAAGAAACACACGGAATCCAAACGTGGAGGTCGAGGTGCTAGAAGAGGATAGCAGCTGCTGTCTGTGACAATGCTCTATAATATATATTAATAATGATTGCACTAGGAATAAATCTTGCTTTCCTAATGCTAATAAAAGCAGGTACCAGCTTCGGTGCCTGCTTTTATTGTTGAGAAACCTAAATTTATTCCTGGGATAGTGAGGTCACATTCAGCACCAAAATGGGCACTCTTTTATTCTTAGAATATATGAAAAAAGAAGGTAAAAGCAATGGAGCTTTTACCTTCTTTTAATTGATAGCGGCAGAGGGGATCGAACCCACGACCTCACGGGTATGAACCGTACGCTCTAGCCAGCTGAGCTACGCCGCCATATTATCGAACAAAAGCTATCATACAACAGGAAAATAATTGTGTCAATACTATTAGATAAAGAAAAAATTATTCAAAAATACAAACAATAGTATTTACCCGTATATTCGGGCAGTAGAATACCACTTATTCAAGTTTCACTTTAACGACGAAAAAGCAGTTTAGATAGATTTCCCTATAGAGAAGAATCTATTAAATTTCTAGAGGTTAGCATACCTTTCCTGTCACTTCATGCGAGAGAGGTAAACACCATTCGAATCGAATTTCGGCAGAAGATTATGGGAATCGGCAAAGAACTCCACCGATTTAGCAAACGCCATCCGAGAGTGTATCTATACAATGTTTATTTCCAGGCCAAATATATCACATATGTTCGTGTTGAAATCTGCCCATTATATATAAAATGGTCGAACGATTTATTAGACATGCTCTGCTATTTTGACAAAATAAGAAGGCATCCTATGGTTTAATATCTAGAAAGATAGGAGTGATAGTAAATGATGGATTCATTACCAAGGGTGGAGCCGGGAGATTTTGTTAGGGGGAAAGCAAATCAAATAGGGAGGTTACGTAAATGGATTAGTTCAAAGCTGAAATCCGTTCTAATAGATAAAGGCGTATTATACTTTTTGGTTGGGTTTCTATTAGGTCGTGCGGTCATACTTTCTGTTGTTTCCCCATTTGCCGTAGCTTTTATTGCAACGATGTGGTTTATCCATCGGGAAAAAAGTGCTAAGTCGATGATTGCTGTTTTATTAGGGGCATTAAGTTACTCGCTAACCCATAGTATATTTATTCTCTTAGCGCTCATCATTTTCGTCTTTCTGGGTGCATTGTTTAAAAATAAAAAGAATCAGCAGATAATCATTCCTGTGCTTGTGTTTCTATCAACGGCAATACCACGAATATTTCTATATTCCTTAAATGATCAACTTACCTCTTATGAATGGATGCTATTAATTGTTGAAGGTGTCTTAGGAGCAGTCCTAGTACTAATCTTTATGCAGAGTATCCCTCTTTTATCACCAAAAAGATATAAGCCCGCATTAAAAAATGAAGAAATTGTCTGTATGATTATTCTCATTGCCTCAATCCTGACAGGAATGATTGGTTGGGAAGTATATGGAGCATCCGTTGAACAAATATTTTCTCGATACTTTGTATTATTATTTGCTTTTGTTGGCGGTGCAGCAATCGGTTCTACAGTCGGGGTCGTTGCTGGATTAATTCTTTCGCTTGCAAATGTTGCAAATTTATATCAGATGAGTCTTCTTGCTTTCTCGGGATTGCTAGGTGGGCTATTAAAAGAAGGGAAAAAGCTAGGTGTCGCTTCCGGATTACTTGTAGGAACGTTTCTAATTGGCATTTACGGTGGGACGATGACATTAATACCGTCGATCATTGAATCATTGCTTGCGATTATTCTATTCCTATTAACGCCTGCCGCATGGACAAGCAGTATTTCTCGTTATATACCAGGAACTGAGGAATATACAAAAGAGCAGGAGCAGTATTTACAAAAAGTTCGAAATGTAACTGCGAAAAGAGTGGAACAGTTCTCCGATGTATTCCAGGCCTTAGCGAAGAGTTTTCAGGTGACTGAAACGAGCGTACAGGATGACGATGATATAAAACGTGAGACTGATATTTATTTAAGCAGGGTAACGGAGAAGACATGCCAATCTTGCTTTATGAAGGATCGCTGCTGGCAAAAGGAATTTGATAAGACGTATTCCATGATGGAAGAGATGAAGGATGACATTACGGATGGAAGAAACCCAAATAGGAAGTTGATGAGTCGCTTTGAGAATCATTGCGTGAAATCTAAGCCTGTCGTAGAAGTAATGAAGGAGGAGATGACATATTTCGAAGCTAATCGCAAGTTAACGCAGCAAGTATTGGAAAGCAAGCGTTTAGTTGCTGACCAATTACAAGGAGTCGCCGAAGTAATGGAGGATTTTGCTAAGGAGATTTTAAAAGAACGGCAGCATCATGAGCACCAAGAAATGCAAATTATCCAAGCGTTAGAGCATATGGGCATCGAATTAGAGAAATTGGACATTTATCAATTGGAGAAAGGAAATATTGATATTGAAATGACGGCTTCATTCTATAATTATCGCGGGGAGGGTGCTAAATTAATCGCTCCAGTTTTATCGGATATATTAAATGAGATGATTATTGTGAAGCAAGAGGAGATTTCCCCATTTCCTAATGGTTATAGTTATTTGGCGTTTGGATCTGCTAGGGAGTTTATTGTGTCAATGGGTGCTGCAAATGCTGCAAAAGGAGGCGGTTTAATCTCTGGTGACAGTTATACAACGATTGAACTTGGTGCTGGTAAATTTGCAATGGCAATTAGTGACGGGATGGGTAATGGCCAGCGGGCGAGGGAGGAAAGTGTGGAAACCCTAAGGTTATTGCAGCAGATTCTCCAAACTGGTATCCAAGAGAAGGTGGCAATTAAGTCGATTAACTCTATTCTTGCATTACGGACAACTGATGAGATGTTCGCCACTTTGGATTTAGCAGTCATTGATTTGCATAATGCATTCGTACAGTTTTTAAAGATCGGTTCGATTCCTAGCTTTATTAAACGTGGAAATAAAGTGATTCGAATAGAAGCAAGTAATTTACCAATGGGGATCATTCAGGAGTTCGATGTTGATATCGTCAGTGAGCAATTACTTTCCGATGATTTGCTGATTATGATGAGCGATGGGATCTTTGAAGGGCCAATGTATATCGAAAATTCGGATCTGTGGATGAAGCGGAAAATCCAAGAAATGGTGACAGATGACCCACAGGAAATTGCGGATTTATTGCTGGAAGAAGTGATACGTACGAGATCGGGAGAGATTGTAGATGATATGACTGTGCTTGTCGCTAAGATAGAGAAAAACAAACCAGAATGGGCAACTGTCCCTGTTTATCGAAAAAAGGCATTGTAGCGTCCGACTTGGGTTTGGGTACCCGCCTTCCTTTGTCAAGTTCAGGCTCCTAGGGGCTACCGTCATAAGCAATTGACACTTCAAGCACGAAAAACCACGTGCTTTTCGGTCTCTTGCTTATGCGTCCGCCCCTGGGCAGTCGCCTTCACTTTTCCATGTCTAGTATCGCGTGGGCTAGCGACTATGGTCATAGTCAATTGACACTCCGAGTGGTAAGATCGCCACTCTCCGGTCCCTTGTCTATGTCCTCCGTCGCTGAACAGCCCGCTATACTTTTCTTACGTATATTCTCTTCCGTTTTTGTCGATGATGGTAGTGGAATATATTGGAGGTGGACTAAGTGCGCAGTGGTACATTGAAACAAATTTTATTATTGACGGATGGGTGCTCGAATAGGGGGGAGGATCCTTCTGTGACGGCGGCACTTGCATATCAACAAGGGATTACGGTTAATGTTATCGGAATATTAGACGATGATCAGACAGAGGAATCTGCAGAATTAAAGGAAATAGAGGAAATTTCACTTTCGGGTGGTGGTGTGAGTCAGATCGTTTATAGTGAGTCTTTATCACAGACAGTGCAAATGGTGACGAAGCAGGCAATGACGCAGACGCTGCAAGGATTTGTAAATAAGGAGCTTAAACAAATCCTCGGTTCAAATCAAACACTTGAAGATTTAGACCCGGAGAAACGTGGGGAAATTATGGAGGTCGTAGAAGATTTAGGTGAGACGAGTGATTTGGAGGTGCTCGTATTAGTTGATACAAGTGCAAGTATGCATGATAAGCTGCAAACCGTAAAGGAGTCATTAATTGATCTTTCCATCAGTTTAAATTCACGGATTGGTAGAAATCGTTTTGCTATCTATAGTTTTCCAGGGAAGCGTAAGGATATTCAGAAGGTGTTCGATTGGTCACCGAAATTGGATGCAATCTCGACCATCTTCCCGAAATTAACGAGTGGTGGAATAACGCCTACTGGACCTGCAATACGAGAGGCGATGTACCAGTTTGGTAAGAAGAGCTTACTAAGGAGCCTTAAGCATGAAGACAAATCGGGCTTGGAAGAAACAGGATATTAATCTACGACCGGGACTAACGATAAATGGTAAGTGGCATCATCAACGCTACATTATTAAGAAAAAGCTTGGTGAGGGTGCTGTTGGGGCAGTTTATCTGTGTGAAGTAAATGGTAAACTCGCTGCATTGAAAATTAGTGATAAGGGTACATCGATGACAGTCGAGGTCAATGTATTAAAATCGTTGCAAAAGGTCCAAGGAAGTCGTCTTGGACCTTATTTATTAGATGTAGATGATTGGGTTTCACCTTATGGGCACATGTACTCTTTTTATGTGATGGAGTATTTAAAGGGAGAAGAAATGTCCCGGTTCATTCAAAATAACGGAAGTGCATGGGTAGGTGTATTCATGCTGCAATTATTAGAGGATCTTGGGCGATTCCATCAATCAGGTTGGATTTTCGGTGATTTAAAATTAGATAATCTCATTGTTGTTTCTTCGCCGACTAGGGTTCGTTTTATTGATGTCGGTGGAACAACTCAGATTGGCAGGGCAATTAAAGAGTATACAGAGTTTTACGATCGTGGCTATTGGGGAATGGGTACGAGACGGGCCGAGCCAAGTTATGATTTATTCGCATTCGTAATGGTTTTTATTAACGTTTTCTATCCAAAGCGATTTGAACGAGGGGGACAATCCGAACGAATACTGTTTAAAAGGATTGATGATGTAAAGGCTTTGATTCCCTATCGACAAGTACTTAAAAATGCACTCACAGGAAAATACTTATCTAGCGCAGAAATGAAGCAGGAAATAACAAATATATTGTATAGTACGCAAAAACGGCGGTCGGTAAGAGCAAGTGCTAAGGAGGATGCACATGCACAATTTTTGATGGAGGCAGGAGGAGTGACAATCGTGGCAATTGGATACTATCTTTTTTCCTTGTTATTATAGGGGAAATGCAGCGAGTGTGACAAATTACTTTGTTGGAAAAACGATTACCTGTCCTCACCTTTACAGGCGACGTCGTAGTATTTTTCTTATATAATAGGTATGATAGTCTATAGATTATTTGATAGTTAAGAAAGGATAAAACACTTTCTTATAATATAAGTGTAACTAAGGCTGTCATCGAAAGGTCTGGTTAAACCTTAGTTATCTAATGAATTCTTTTTGGAGATGGCGGCAATGGAACAAGCAGTTCTTAAATTTATTATAAAACATCAATTAATGGCAGAAAATGCTAACGTTTTAGTTGGTGTTTCTGGTGGGCCAGATTCCATGGCGTTACTGCATTTTCTTCATTCGATTCGCAGAAAATGGAACTTGAATCTGACTGCAGTTTCGATCGATCACCAGCTAAGAGGGGAACAATCGCGTGAAGACCTTGAATATGTTCAAGCGGTATGCAAGAAATGGGGTATACCGTTTATTGGTGCTACTGTAGATGTTCAGGCATATATTAAGGAGCATCAGGTTGGAACAGAGCTAGCGGCGCGCGAGTTGCGATATCAAGTATTTCATGAACAGATGGACCGATTGAATGCCGACTATTTAGCATTAGGACACCATGGGGATGATCAAGTAGAGACGATGCTTATGCGTTTAACAAGAACAGCTAGTTCCAGTATGTTTAATGGCATGCCGTTTAAGCGGATATTTGCCAAAGGAATGATCATCCGTCCTTTTCTTTGTATCACAAAAAAGGATATTGAAGTCTATTGTAAAGCGAATCAGATTGTGCCAAGAATCGATCCTACCAATTTCGATACGATATATACAAGGAACTTTTTCAGAAAGAATCTCCTTCCATTAATAAAAGAGAAAAATAACAATATACATATTACAATTCAGCATTTAAGCGAGACGTTAAAAGAAGATGAAGAATTTCTGCAGACAGAGGCTCGGCAAATGGTGAAAGAGGTAGTAGAATTTAATACAATAACTCGATCGGCAAGTTTTCAAATAGAATCCTTCAGAAAGCACGCCCACGCTTTACAAAGGCGTTCCTTTCATCTAATATTAGACTATCTATATAAAGAATTACCAAAGGATTTATCTTATGTGCATGAGGAATATTTCTTTGCATTATTAGATTATAATAAAGGAAGTACCCGTATCGACTTCCCTTCCAATCTTAAGTTGGAAAAGTCATATGACAGGCTGACATTTTACTTCGCAGATATTAATCCTCATGACCCTTCCTATGATGAAACATTGGCATTACCAGGAAAAGTCGAATTACCCGACGGATCAAAGGTTTATGCGGATCTTACTGATAAGATTGAAACATCCGATCCCTATCAATATACATGTAATATTGATCAGGTCACAAGGCCATTACATATTCGGACAAGAAGAGCCGGTGATAGAATGAGCTGGAAAGGATTAAAAGGAAGTAAAAAGCTGAAAGATATCTTCATTGATAGTAAAATTCCAATTAAAGAACGGGATAGCTGGCCAATCTTAGTTGATCATAATGATGAAGTATTATGGGTAATAGGTCTGAAAAAGGGACAACCTAAGTCTCAAACAGTAAATGGGAAATGGATTCAGGTACATTATAAAAAAGGGAATGTGTAGGAGGATTTAAGAATGGCAATAGATAATATGAAAAATGAAATAGACCATATTTTAGTTACAGAAGAAGAGATTTTGAATAAATGTAAGGAGCTTGGCAAACAGCTAGCAGAGGAATACGATGGTAAATTTCCGTTAGCAATTGGAATACTAAAAGGTGCACTGCCTTTCATGTCAGATATACTCCGCTATACAGAATGCCATTTAGAAATGGACTTTATGGATGTATCTAGTTATGGTGGTGGAATGACAACTTCAGGTGAAGTTAAGATTATCAAGGACCTTAATACGAAAGTGGAAGGCCGCGACTTACTAATCATCGAGGATATTATCGATAGTGGCTTAACCCTTAGTTACCTTGTTGATCTCTTTAAATATCGTAAAGCGAAATCAATTAAGATTGTAACATTACTCGATAAGCCAACTGGGAGAACCGCAGATATTAAAGCAGATTTAATTGGTTTTGAAGTCCCGGATGAATTTGTTGTAGGGTATGGATTAGACTACGATGAAAAGTATCGCAACTTACCATATATCGGTGTATTAAAGCCTGAAGTTTATGGCGGCTGAAATTAGCCGAAATGAGGATTCGGGGTACCGTATAGATGAGTGATAAAGTTAGCTAATACGAGCGATTATTTCTTATTGTAGGAAATGTTTTAATTAAGTGAAATTAGTTGTATTTCAACTTTTCATTATGGTACGATGTAGTATAGTTTTTCCCCACTTGGGAGGAGGTAGGAAATGAGTAAAATATTTAGTAGAGTATTCTTTTGGGTGCTCATTTTCTTTGTCGTTTTTAGTGTCTTTACAGTGTTTAATGGACAAGGTGAAGAAAGTGAAGAATTAAATGTACAAGAATTTATAGAGGCTTTAAATAATGGTGAAATAAAGGAAATGACGTATCAACCTGCAAATGGGATAATTCGTTATGCAGGGGTGTTATCTGATGATAAGCAGTTTATTGCACAAGTACCTGATAATACGGACATTATTGCAGATATTACGGAAACTGCACGGGAACAAAGTGTATTGACTGTATTGGAAGCGGAAAGACCAAGCGCATGGCTGACTTTCTTAACAGGTATATTACCGTTCTTATTAATTGGACTATTTTTCTTATTTATTCTTAGTCAAGCTCAAGGCGGCGGCGGTGGTGGCCGTGTCATGAACTTTGGTAAAAGTAAAGCTAAAATGTACACCGATGATAAGAAGAAGGTTCGCTTTACAGATGTTGCGGGAGCAGATGAAGAGAAGCAAGAACTTGTTGAGGTTGTTGACTTCCTTAAAGATCCTCGCAAATTCTCAGCAGTTGGTGCACGAATTCCGAAAGGGGTACTGCTTGTAGGACCTCCTGGAACAGGTAAGACTTTGCTTGCTCGAGCTGTAGCGGGTGAAGCTGGTGTACCATTCTTCTCAATTAGTGGGTCAGACTTCGTTGAAATGTTTGTCGGAGTAGGGGCTTCACGTGTACGTGATTTATTTGAAAATGCGAAGAAGAATGCACCATGTATTATCTTTATTGATGAAATTGACGCAGTAGGTCGTCAACGTGGCGCTGGTCTCGGTGGTGGTCATGATGAACGTGAACAAACACTAAACCAATTGCTAGTTGAAATGGATGGATTTGGTGCAAACGAAGGAATTATCATTATTGCTGCAACAAACCGTGCAGACATTCTAGACCCCGCACTTTTACGTCCAGGTCGTTTTGATAGACAAATTACAGTTGATCGTCCAGATGTGAATGGTCGTGAAGCGGTACTGAAGGTTCATGCTAGAAATAAACCGTTAGATAGCACAGTTGATTTAAAAGTAATTGCGATGCGTACACCTGGATTCTCTGGTGCAGACCTCGAAAACTTGCTAAATGAAGCTGCACTAGTAGCGGCAAGAGATAATCGTAAGAAAATTGGCATGTTAGATATTGACGAAGCAACAGACAGAGTAATTGCTGGGGTTGCTAAGAAGAGTCGTGTTATTTCACAAAAAGAACGAAATATTGTTGCTTACCATGAAAGTGGTCATACTGTAATCGGAATGGTTCTAGATGATGCCGATATGGTGCATAAAGTTACGATTGTACCACGTGGTCAGGCTGGTGGATATGCAGTAATGCTTCCAAGAGAAGACCGTTACTTCATGACAAAACCGGAATTATTCGACAAGATTACAGGCTTATTAGGCGGACGAGTTGCAGAGGAAATTACATTTGGTGAAGTAAGTACAGGAGCTTCCAATGACTTCCAGCGCGCAACCAATATTGCCAATAAGATGATTACAGAATATGGTATGAGTGATAAGATTGGTCCATTGCAATTTACATCTGGCGGTGGAGGAAATGTATTCTTAGGCCGTGATATTCAAAACGAGCCAACATACAGTGATTCCATTGCACATGATATTGATACAGAAATGCAAAACTTTATCAATTATTGCTATGATCGTGCCAAGAAGATTCTTACTGAGAATCAAGATAAACTAGAGCTGATTGCTCAAACTCTGCTTGAAGTTGAAACATTGGATGCGAAACAAATTCGCTCACTATGGGATGAAGGAAAACTTCCTGAACCAGTTGTGGCTGAAGATGTAAAAGTAAACATTCAATCAAAAGACGAAACGGCAGGGAAATCATTTGAAGAAGTGAAGGATGAAGTATCGAATGATGAATCATCTAATAAGAAATATATCGATGATCCGATTATGAATGATAACCAATCTTCTACTAATGATGACAATAATCAAAAATAATAATAGAGCAGCCACTTTAACTGGGTGGCTGCTATTTTTTATTGCTTGTCCTTTTGTTCCAAAACTAATATATGGTATATTAAAAAATAGTGATGCATAACACATTATGTTTTTTGGCTAGAAAGGTATGGTGAGACATGTTATTTGTTCTCGATGTAGGAAATACGAATACGGTTCTGGGGGTTTTCGAGGAAGATCAGCTGAAACATGAATGGCGGATAAAAACAGATCGATATAAAACGGAAGATGAATTTGGTGTATTAATCAAGTCTCTTTTTGAACATCGAGGAATTGGATTCTCCGATATTCATGGTGTAGTTATTTCTTCTGTTGTTCCACAAATTATGTTTGCGCTGGAGAAGATGAGCCGTGATTACTTTAATATAGATCCCTGTGTAATAGGGAAAGTGGATTCTACATCCTATTTGAAAATGGACTATCCTACTCCAAAAGAAATTGGTGCGGACAGAGTTGTAAATGCAGTCAGCGCGATCAAGGAATATGGTGCTCCACTTATAATCATCGACTTTGGAACTGCAACGACATATTGTTATATCAATGAGCGAGAAGAATACTGTGGAGGTATTATTACCCCGGGAATAAATATATCAATGGATGCGCTATACAGCAAAGCATCGAAATTAAGCAAAATTGAAATTGAGGAACCAGCAAATGTGATTGGGAAATCAACGACAGAAGCAATGAAATCAGGTGCCTACTACGGCTCCGCTGCAATGGTGGATGGGATCGTCAATCGAATCAAGGACGAGGTGGAAGGTTCACCGAAAGTAATTGCAACAGGTGGTCTTTCAGTTCTTGTTGCGGAGGAATCGGCAACGATCGACAAAGTGGATTCTCATTTAACATTGAAAGGATTAAATTTGATTTATCAGAAACTTAAGGGGATGACATCATGAGCGATTATATAATAAAAGCAATTACGCATGACAACAAAGTACGTGCATATGCAGCTACTTCAACGAACACAGTAGAAGAAGCGCGTAGACGACAAGATACATGGGCGACAGCTTCTGCAGCTCTAGGTAGAACTCTTACCATTACTGGGATGATGGGTGCAATGATGAAGGGTGAAGATTCTACGATGGTTAAAGTTGAAGGGAATGGCCCACTTGGCGTAATCGTAGCGGACGGAAATGCAAAAGGACATGTACGTGGATACGTTGCGAATCCGCATACAGATTTTGACTTAAATGAAAAAGGAAAGCTAGATGTTTCACGTGCTGTTGGAACAGAAGGTCGGTTAAGTGTAATTAAAGATTTAGGATTAAAGGAATACTTCACTGGAGAGGTTCCAATTGTTTCTGGTGAAATTAGTGAGGATTTTACGTATTATTACGCAACATCTGAACAAGTACCTTCAGCGGTTGGAGCAGGAGTGTTAGTGAATCCAGACCATACAATCCTTGCAGCAGGAGGATTCATTATCCAACTACTTCCTGGTGCAGATGATGAAACTATTTCACGTTTAGAAAAGCAACTCAGTGAAATACCACCAATCTCTACATTGATTCG
This sequence comes from Oceanobacillus chungangensis, assembly GCF_003369565.1. GTDB lineage: Bacteria > Bacillota > Bacilli > Bacillales > Amphibacillaceae > Oceanobacillus > Oceanobacillus chungangensis. Next base: position 332,144 of record NZ_PIOD01000016.1, read on the forward strand.
TGATGGAAATACACCAGAACAAATCCTCGAGCGCTTATTTGGCGATGGTGGAGTGAAGATACTTGAAAAGCTTCCACTAGAATTCCGTTGTAAATGCTCTAAGGACAGAATTGCAAATGCGATTATCGGATTAGGCAATGATGAAATTGACAACATGATTAAAGAGGATCATGGTGCAGACGCAAGCTGTCATTTTTGTAATGAAACATACCATTTCACAGAAGAAGAACTTGAAGCATTGAAACAGTAATGAAGGGAAGAAGTAATTCCATGTCAAAAAAATTACTCTTAGGTATTATTATCGTCCTTCTAATCACCAATATTGCTACATTACTATTTTGGAACCAAGATGAGAAGATTGTTCTTAACGATAATAACGGAAAAGAAGTTGAAAAAAAAGGTGACGTAGCTAAAGTTGGCGGAGAAAAGATTACCTATAAAGAGTGGATAAATGCCTTAACTAGTAATTTTGGCGAAAACCAATTAAAGAAAATGATTGATCGCTCTGTAGTTGAACAGTTGGCGAAGGAAAATAATATCGTAGTCGATGAAAAGGTTATTGAGCGCGAACTGGCATTTTTGTCATCGATGCAAGGTGTTCTAGCAGAGGAAGAAATAGCAGCAAATGAAGAAAAATGGAAACAAGACATTATGTATCGTTACCAATTGGAACAATTACTGACAATGGATATTGATATTCCAAAAGAGTCTATCAAAGCTCATTACGATGAATATAAAAACCAATATAATTTCTTGGCATCCATGCAAGTATCTCATATAATCGTGGACAATTTTGATACTGCTGAAAAGGTGAAAAAGGAATTGGATCAAGGTGCGGCCTTTCCTTTATTAGCACAGGAATATTCCGGTGATGAAGAATCGAGAAATGATGGAGGATACCTTGGGTTCATCACAACATCAAGTCAATTTTTCCCTTCCGGCTATGAGGAAGTAGCAAAAGAAATGAAGGAAGGTACTTACAGTGAGCCGTTCCAAGTGGATACTGGCGTAGCTATTATTTATCTGCACCGGAAACTCCCTAGTGTTACGTTTACTTATGATGAAATTAAGCCGTACGTTAAGAGTGAGCTTGCACTACAGCAATCACAACAATCCCTTTCTGTTGACTCTTTATGGGATAACCTGGAGATTGAATGGATATACGAAGATTGAAATAAACTGAAGCATGATAGGTGTAGTGATGAATAGACTATACCTATCATGCTTTTTCTATAAGAGGGTATAATTGTTTTTTTTACAATTCTTGAGTAAAGTCTCAATGCTAATTTTGATTTCCTAATCTCAGTACACCGCTATACAGGTACGTATACTAATAGTCTTAAATCTTGACAATTGTTTGGAAAGACTATAAATTAATCGTATATAAATACTAGGATTTGGAGGGGATTGTATGAGAGTTTCATATTCAATTGTAGGATTAATAGGTGAAACACCAATCGTTAAACTGAATAATCTTACGGATGAAAATAGTGCAGATGTATATGCAAAATTAGAGTTTTTTAACCCTGGAAGTTCTGTGAAGGATCGAATTGCCATGGCGATGATTGAAGCAGCTGAAGAAGAAGGAATATTAAAAACAGGAGATACAATCATTGAGCCGACAAGTGGAAACACAGGGATTGGACTAGCGATGGTTGCTGCGGCGAAGGGATATAAAGCTGTACTCGTCATGCCTGATACAATGAGTAAAGAGCGTCGAAATCTTCTTCGTGCATATGGTGCTGAGCTTGTATTAACTCCAGGTGCGGACGGAATGAAAGGTGCAATTGCGAAAGCGGAAGCATTGAAAAATGAAAATGGCTATTTTATGCCGCAACAATTCGAAAACGAGGCAAATGTAGAAGTACATGCTCGTACAACCGGTAAAGAAATTGTCGAACAGATGAAGGAAGGTTTAGATGCATTTGTTTCTGGTATTGGAACCGGCGGAACAATAACAGGTGCAGGTAAAGTGCTTAAAGAACATTTTGACGGAATCAAGCTCTATGCAGTAGAACCTTCAGCTTCACCGGTTTTATCGGGCGGTTCTCCTAGCCCACATAAGATTCAAGGAATCGGCGCAGGGTTTGTGCCTAAAATTCTAGATACAAACATTTACGATCAAGTCATTACAATTGAAAATGACGAAGCATTTGAGGCATCAAGAAAAGTTGCGACAACAAATGGAATTCTAGGTGGAATTTCATCAGGTGCAGCAATTGCTGCAGCAGTGAAGGTTGCAAAACAATTAGGAAAAGGGAAGAAGGTATTAGCGATTCTTCCAGATAACGGAGAAAGATACTTATCAACCGCATTATATCAATTTGATGAGGATAACGAGTAATAAGAGAAAGGGTTAGCATCGATGAGGTGCTAACCCTTTTTCCGCTATATAGATAAACTGCGGACTAATTAGGGTAAAAGATAATTTTCGCTGTGGACAATCACACATCCGGAAGGCTCAAGCTGATCCTGCAAGAGTATTCTATCCTTCACTACAATCAACTACATTAAGAGAGGTAATGCCGTGCAGTATATTAAGAAAGTGCCAAAAATAACAACCGCACAATCCTAGCGGAAGAAATACACGGAGACTCCTCGAAAATAAAGCTCAATTTGTCTGATTGCGATGTAACGCTTCCGAAGCGTTCCTTGTCCTGCGGTAAGAAGAGCCTAGTGAGACTACGAAGCGCGATAGCGCGAGTTGGCTCACCAGCTCCCCTAAGGTGCGCGTAGTGTATTTCTGGAGCGGCTCGCCTGTGACTTTACCCATCTAAAATCGGTTATAAGTTGAACTAGTGGTTGAGGATAAATCACGACTGGATGAAGCTTCCTCATCTATGGTACGATAGAAAAAGATATTGACGGAAGAAGGAAAGGTAGGATAGGTAGATGATACTAAAAACAGCAAATCATACACTTGATTTAACGAAACGTACCCATATAATGGGTATTTTAAATGTTACCCCTGACTCATTCTCTGATGGGGGAAGCTATACAACAATCGATAAAGCAGTAGCGCAAGCAGAGCTGATGGTTGAGCAAGGGGCTGATATTATTGATATTGGTGGTGAATCAACAAGACCGGGACACCGACCTGTAGATGCCGAAGAAGAGACCCGGCGTGTCGTGCCGATTATTGAAGCGGTGAAGAAAAGAATTGACATTCCAATTTCCATCGATACGTTTAAAGCGGAGACTGCAAGACATGCCGTCGAAGCTGGTGCCGATATTATAAACGATATTTGGGGAGCTAAGCTGGAACCAGCGATTGCAGAAGCTGCGGCAAAATACGATGTGCCAATTATTTTAATGCATAACCGAACGAATGAAAACTATACATCGCTTATTGCTGATATGAAAAGCGACTTGCAGGAGAGTATTGATATTGCAATTCATGCAGGTGTACCTAAGGAAAACATAATCCTTGATCCTGGTGTCGGGTTTGCGAAATCGGCAGAAGAAAACTTAGTTGTTATGAATAACCTGGAACAATTTGTAGCGATGGGTTACCCGTTTTTATTAGCAACTTCACGGAAACGTTTCATTGGGCATGTTTTGGATCTGCCACCGCAAGAAAGAGATAATGGAACAGGGGCAACGACATGTCTGGGAATTGTTAAAGGAGCACATATTGTCCGGGTTCACAATGTAAAAGTGAATAAGGAGTTAGCAACGATGATGGATGCGATGTTAGGTAAGGGGGGCGTTCATATTGGACAAAATATTACTGAATAACATGCAATTTTACGGTTTTCACGGGTTACTGCCAGAGGAAAACCGATTAGGGCAACGATTTAATGTTGATGTTGAGCTTTTCCTAGATCTAAAAAACGCAGGACAATCAGATAATATGAATGACTCTGTTCATTATGGTGAGGTGTATGAACAGGTCAAGCGTATTGTAGAAGGCAGTGCAATGAATTTAATCGAGGCGGTAGCGGAGCGTATTGCCGCCGAGCTTTTATCGTCATTTGTTCTATTAAGCGCATGCAGAGTTAAAGTGGTAAAACCAAACCCACCAATTGTCGGTCATTATGAGTCAGTTGCGGTAGAAATATATAGGGAGAAGACAATATGAATCAGGCATACTTAGCATTAGGAACCAATATTGAACCAAGGCTTGATTATCTCCAAGAAGCCTTGCTAGCATTAGAAGACCATGAGGCAATTGCGATTAAGCAAAAATCATCGATCTATGAAACAGCACCAGTAGGGTACACCAATCAAGCCGATTTTTTAAATATGGTCATTGAAGTGGAAACAACTTTACATTCAATGGAATTATTGGGGTACTGCCAACAAGTCGAGTTAGATTTGGGACGGAAAAGAGACATTCGATTTGGTCCACGAACAATAGACCTTGACATTTTGACCTATAATCAAGAGAATAGTAAAATAGAAAGATTGATTATTCCTCATCCTCGTATGCATGAGCGGGCATTTGTACTCGTACCTTTACAGGAAATTGCAGCTGACTATCTTATCCCTGTCTGGAATAAACGTCCACAGGATTTGATTAATACACTTCCTAAAGCAGATGTAAAGGATGTACGAAAAATAGAGGAATAAACTAACGTTTTAGCTTATCGTGCCGTTTTTGCTGCATAAAGTGCAACTGAGGCTGTCACCTAAATGGTTGATAGCAACTAAGATTTTACTGTTTTTTTGTACATAGGCTCCGTCCATTGCTTCATTAACAGTGGACTGCGACATTGGACGAAGTTTCGTAAATACAACAAGATAGGCTAATACATGAAAGAATGTTAAGTTTCTTATATACTTATATAAATATTAATGACTGGAGTGATGGCTGTGTCAGAAGAATTAAATGAGCAAATGCTCGTGCGACGTGATAAATTGAATGTTTACAGAGAAAAAGGAATCGATCCATTTGGTGGCAAATTTGTCAGAACTCATCTAGCGAATGAAATTATTGAAGCAAATGAGTCACTTTCCAAAGAAGAGTTGGAAGAAAAGGCAGAAAAGGCAACGATTGCTGGAAGAATTATGACAAAGCGCGGAAAAGGGAAAGCTGGATTCGCACATGTTCAAGATTTAAGTGGCCAAATCCAAATTTACGTAAGAAAAGATGCAATCGGTGAAGAAGCTTATGAAGTTTTCAATACCATTGATTTAGGTGATATTGTTGGTGTAACGGGAGCGATTTTCCGTACGAATGCAGGAGAGTTATCTATTAAAGTGGAAGAGTTCCATCTATTAACGAAATCTCTTCGTCCATTGCCAGAGAAATATCATGGATTGAAGGATGTTGAACAACGCTACCGTCAACGCTATTTAGATTTAATTACCAATGCAGATAGTCAAAAGACCTTCATACTAAGAAGTAAGATTATCCAATCCATAAGAGAATATTTAAACGGACATGGTTATTTAGAAGTGGAAACACCGATGCTTCATAGCATTCCAGGTGGAGCTGCTGCACGTCCATTTATTACTCACCACAATGCACTAGACATTGAACTGTATATGCGAATTGCAATTGAATTACATTTAAAACGGTTAATTGTAGGTGGATTAGAAAAGGTTTATGAGATTGGTCGTGTATTCCGTAATGAAGGAGTGTCGACAAGACATAATCCTGAGTTTACGATGATCGAATTATATGAAGCATATGCAGATTATAATGATATTATGGAATTAACAGAGAATCTCGTTGCCCATGTTGCTAAAGAAGTACTTGGTTCAACGAAGATTCCTTATGGGGATTATGAAATTGACCTTGAACCGAAATGGACAAGACTCCATATGGTTGATGCTGTTAAAGAACAAACAGGAGTAGACTTCTGGCAGCAGATGAGCGATGAAGAAGCGCGTAAATTAGCAAAAGAACATGGTGTGGAAATAAAAGACACGATGTCCTTTGGTCATGTAGTGAATGAGTTCTTTGAACAGAAAGTAGAAGATACGTTAATTCAACCGACCTTCATTTATGGCCATCCAGTAGAAATCTCACCACTTGCGAAGAAAAATCCTGAAGACGAACGCTTTACCGATCGTTTCGAACTATTTATTGTAGGTCGTGAACATGCAAATGCATTTAGTGAGTTAAACGATCCGATTGATCAGCGTGCACGCTTCGAGGCACAAGTACAGGAAAGAGAAGCAGGAAATGATGAAGCACATTTAATGGATGAAGATTTCCTAGAAGCATTAGAGCATGGTATGCCTCCAACAGGTGGGCTCGGAATAGGTATCGACCGTCTTGTTATGCTACTAACGAATGCTCCATCGATTCGCGATGTACTACTCTTCCCACAAATGCGCAATAAATAATAGATGCGTTAGTAAAGAGCAAATGACTCTAGAACGAGGATTCAATCAGCTGAATCCCATTCTAGAGTTTTTTTGTGAAAAATAGGGTAACCAGCCGTGTTTAATAAAGGAAACAGAAAGTGAACAATTTAAAAGCGATTTTATGTTTTTATTAATCGTAAACAGGGTACTCTATATAGTACTTAGTGATTATTATTAAACCGAATAATAGTTATAGGATAGAATAAGGCCATTTTAAGGTAGGGTTTTATGCTGAGAATATAGGTGAATAACTAGCGTTGAGACTATATATACCAACGGTTTAATGAGACATATAAATTATCGAAATAAATGGAATATAAGTTTCTGGTGAATTGCTATAAAAATTCACTTGCATTTTAAAAATAAACGTGGTAAATTAATAAACGTTGCTTCTACAAAAGGCGACAAGCTCATAATAGAAGAAAACATGTTTGTAAAGAAAACTTTAAAAAACAGTTGACTTCAACTATGAAGTGTGTTACATTAATAAAGTCGCTGATTTACGAAGCGGCAATAACATTTGCTCTTTGAAAACTGAACAAAACAACCAGTATGTCAACGAAAAGAAACTTGTTTTCTTTTCAAAAACAAGAAGGTAAC
>NZ_PIOD01000001.1 GCF_003369565.1 Oceanobacillus chungangensis
TTTTAAATTCTTCACTATATTTGACCATAAAAACACCCCCGAAAGTTAGATTTTCTACTCTAACTTTCGGGGGTCGGTACCTTTATTCAGTCTCTTTTAGTTTGTAGTAATTTATTCCAATTGTATTACTACATAAGTGCAACTAAGGCTGTCACCTAAAGGATTAGTTAAACCTTAGTTTTCTAATACTTGTATAAAGGAAAATAATAGAATGTATTAGGTTCTAAGTGAAAGGGATCTGCTGTTGGGTTTAATTGTTTGAAGTCAGCCATTATCATCGGTATATCTAACTGATTATTATTATCAAAATTAATTTCCTCTATTACAGATAAAACTGTATCACCAATAGTGATTTTTATTTGCGTTATAGTATAATTAGATTGAGGAGATTGTTCAAAAAGACTAGCATTTTCTGGACTTGATGTACCATTAATCGATAAGTCTTTATAAATACTTATACATAATAAAATAAATAGCATATAGATTATTAATCGTTTCATAAAATAATAATATTCTCCTTTTTTGAAACTTATTATGAAATGAATACGTATTACTGACATAGGGAGGTGTTCATTTGGAAATTTTTGATTTGGTTTGGATTGGTTTTGTGATCACTGGACTTGGAACTTTATTTTTAATTGGTGAAGTATTAGTTAATGCACGCGGTATTTTCGGTATTTTGGGAATAGGCTTTATTACTGTTTATTTTGGTGCATACCTCGAATCAAGTTCCTTTATCATTATGCTTATTTTATATTTCGTCGGATTATTACTTATAATTATTGATGGTAAAGTCTTAAATGATGGTACTTTAGCGACGATAGGCTTGGTCATTATGTTAACTGCCGTTGCACTTGCTTCACCTAATTTTACAGCGGGTTTATATTCGGTACTAGGTGTTTTAATTGGAGGAGCTGCCTCGTTCCTATTCCTGAAAGTATTCAAGAAAAGGCAGATGTGGACGAAACTTGCACTAAATGATCAATTAACAACGGAAGCAGGATATAATTCCATGAATATGGATTACGAGTTGTTAATTGGCCAAACTGGAGTTACATTAAATAACATGCGACCAGTTGGTACAATTAGAATTGATAATAAGGACTATAGTGCCGTATCTGACGGACAATGGATTGAAAGTAATAGCAGGATCCGTGTTGTTCAAGTAGATGGAACAAAGATATTAGTGGAGAAGTTACGATAAAAAATAGCATGTAAAAGCGATCATTCTCAATGTGTGGAATGATCATTTTTTTCGAGAAGAAATAACATAAGTGACCAAGAATTTATAGAAATCAGTCTGTTTTTAAATAAATTTAGCTTAATTGTAAAATTTATGTTGATTTTCTGTTTTGAAGATGATAATATAACTATTGTCGCTTCGGACGCTTCATACATAATCAAGTTTTTAAAAGAAAATAAAAAAATAAAAAAGTGTTGACAGATATTGAAGAACATGATAAATTAGATTTTGTTGCTAATTATTCAAAGCAAACAAATGTTTCCAAATTGAATTACCAATCATAATTATTTTTCCACAGTAGCTCAGTGGTAGAGCTATCGGCTGTTAACCGATCGGTCGTAGGTTCGAATCCTACCTGTGGAGCCAAATTGGCGGCGTAGCTCAGCTGGCTAGAGCGTACGGTTCATACCCGTGAGGTCGTGGGTTCGATCCCCTCCGCCGCTACCAATTTAATAATGATTATGGCGGTCGTGGCGAAGTGGTTAACGCACCGGATTGTGGCTCCGGCACACGTGGGTTCGATCCCCATCGATCGCCCCATAACATTTTTAATAAGGACCCTTAGCTCAGTTGGTTAGAGCTATCGGCTCATAACCGATCGGTCGCAGGTTCGAGTCCTGCAGGGTCCATCATAAAAACTCGGAGGTATACCCAAGTCCGGCTGAAGGGATCGGTCTTGAAAACCGACAGGCGGGTCAAACCGCGCGGGGGTTCGAATCCCTCTACCTCCTCCATAGATTTCTAAAGTAGGACTAGCAAAGCAATTATTAATTTATATGGCTCGGTAGCTCAGTCGGTAGAGCAAAGGACTGAAAATCCTTGTGTCGGCGGTTCGATTCCGTCTCGCGCCATCATTTAAAAAACAAGCAGCTTGCTTGTTTTTTTATTTGTTTAACAGTATTTATATCGATCGGTTAGTAGTGAGAGTCAGATGAAATGCTGCACTGCTGTTTTCTGGATATTCTTCGTCCGGTAGTAAAATGATTTGTTTAGCTTTAATTTTGCGTCGTGGGATTAGCTAGAACCCTTAAATTTTGAAGTGAGCTTCCACAGCTATGGTAAGGTATCATTGAACATTTTCATTAATATCCAACAAATTTCTTCGTTTTATTTGGATTTAGAGCAAATAAATTGCAACTAGTAGCCAGCAGTGATAATCTACATATTAAAGGGTGATAAATCCCTTACATTATCATTTGAGGAGGAATATTCATGGCAAAATTTGAATTACCTGAATTACCATATGCATATGACGCATTAGAACCAACAATCGACAAAGAAACAATGAACATCCATCATACGAAACATCACAATACGTATGTTACTAACTTAAATGGTGCATTAGAAGGTTTAGCTGATCTTCAAGATAAATCTCTAGAGGATTTAATTAGTAATTTAGACGCTGTACCTGAGAGCGCTCGTACTGCAGTACGTAATAATGGTGGGGGACATGCTAACCATAGTCTTTTCTGGAAAGTTCTATCTCCAAACGGTGGTGGAGAACCGACTGGCGAATTAGCTGAGAAAATTAATGCGAAATTCGGTAGCTTTGATACATTTAAAGAAGAATTTGCAAAAGCTGCTACAACTCGTTTTGGTTCAGGTTGGGCATGGTTAGTTCTTAATAATGGCCAACTCGAAGTAACAAGCACACCAAATCAAGATTCACCACTTATGGAAGGTAAAACACCTTTGTTAGGTCTTGATGTATGGGAGCATGCGTACTACTTAAATTATCAAAACAAACGCCCAGATTATATCTCAGCATTCTGGAATGTAGTTAATTGGGATCAAGTTGCTAACAACTATAACGAAGCTAAATAATACAGTAATGATAATGAGCCTAAAAAACACGCGAATCTTTCGCGTGTTTTTTGCATATCTAACACTCAACTGTTCACACTAAAGGATAGTAAAAGGAGTAGTTGTATGCAGGCAATTCGAAAATTTATTAATAACAAAATGAGTATGAATCGAGATTTACTATTATTATTAGTTATTGGCGGATTATACGCTCTAGGCATTTTTCTGTCTAATACATTTGTAAATATTTACATATGGAAGCAGTCGGGGGATTATATAACCATTGCTCTTTATAATTTAGCAACTTATATTTTTCAAGCGATGACCTTTATTGTTGCTGGAAGGTTTGCTAAAAGAGTTGATCGCATTATTGTTCTTCGATTAGGAGTTATTTTTTTAGCTTTATTTTTCTTAAGTGTATTGTTAATTGGTAATCATGCTTCAACCTATAACTTCTTGTTAGGGAGCCTGCTCGGAATAGGGTATGGTTTTTATTGGTTGGCATTTAACGTATTAACTTTTGAAATCACTGAGCCAGATACAAGAGATTTCTTCAACGGATTTTTAGGAATTTTACAATCGTTTGGCGGAATGATTGGTCCATTATTAGCAGGGATTATTATTTCCAATATGAACGCAAATGTAGGATATACAACAATATTCACAATTTCTTTAATCTTGTTTATTTGTTCTGTAGCAATTAGCTTTCTGCTGAAAAGAAGAAGTGCAGAAGGAAGCTACCAATTTTTCCAAGTATTAAAAGAGCGGAAAAATAATAAGAATTGGAAACGAATATTGCATGCGCACTTTTTACAAGGGCTACGTGAAGGAGTCTTTGCATTTGTTATTTCGATCTGGGTGTTTGTGCTAACACAAAGTGAATTTGCTTTAGGGATATTCAATTTATTTCTTTCTGGAATATCCATTGTTCTATATTTTTTTGCTACAAAATATATTAAACCTGCCGCACGGAAAAAGGCAGTCCTGATTGGTTCTATCCTGCTTAGCATTTCCAGCTTCATTTTCCTATTTCCGATTGACTTCATCTTTCTAATTGTATATGCAGTTTTTATTGGGATTGCATATCCAATTATAAATGTGCCTTACGTTTCATTGACATATGATGTAATCGGTCATGCACGTAATGCTAAGGAATTACGAATAGAATATATCGTTGTGCGCGAATTATTTCTTAATGTTGGCAGAATCATCTCGATTGTAATCTTTATCGTCCTGGTGCATCTCTTTACTGCAGTAAAAGTGATTCCAATCCTATTAGTTGTATTGGGATCAGCACATCTATTCATTTACCTATACGTAAAGAATATTTCATTAGGAAGTCACAAAAAAAGAGAAATCTTAATAAAAGATCAAATAACAGACGAAAAAGATCGCTAAATATGGTAAAATTTAATACGTAAGGAATTGGATTAGAATCTTGAAGTGGGGGAGAACCATTGGTTGACAAGAAGAAAAAAAAGAAGAAAAAACAACTCCCATTCCGTATAAATTTACTGTTTTTTGCTATCTTTCTCATGTTTTCTGTATTAATTTTACAGTTGGGAGTTGTGCAAATTTTAAATGGGGAAGCTTATCAGGAAGAAATTGACCGTACGATACAGGACACGACTAAAATTCCTGTACCACGAGGGAAAATTTATGATAGGAATTATAATGTTGTTGTTGATAATGAGCCGGTATACTCGATTACGTATACCCCTGCAAAAGGTACCCAGGCGGAAGAACGACTTGCTGTTTCAAAGAAATTAGCTGAATATATCTCAATGGATAGTGAGGAACATCTAGATAAAGTGACAGATCGAGATAAAAGGGAATACTTCTATTTATTGAATAAAAAGAATAAAAAGGAAGTAGATGAGCGATTAACAACTGAGGCTAAGGCCGATATGGACAATGGAGAGGTTTATAATGCGACAATCGATTTAATTACCGATGAAGAGATAGCCAATTTCTCCAAACAGGAATTAGAAGTTATCGCAATTAAACGGGAATTGGATAAGGCATTTTCGTTAACACCGCAAATTGTTAAAAATGAGGGTGTAACTGCAGAAGAGTATGCACAAGTATCCGAGCACCTTAGTATATTGCCAGGAATTAATGCAACAACCGACTGGAATCGCAATTACGTTTATGATGGGACAATCAGAAGTATAATCGGCTCTATCACAACACAAAAAGAGGGGATTCCAGCTGAACAGGAGCAATATTATTTAACGAGAGGCTACAGCAGGAATGATCGTGTTGGCAAGAGTGGTCTAGAAGAATTTTACGAGGATATTCTAAGAGGAAGAAAAGAACAAATTGAGTATACCACAACGAAGAATGGGGTTGTTGTTGATTCAAAGACCATTGTTGAAGGGCAACGTGGGAAAGACCTCGTACTAACAATAGACATGGAATTCCAGGAAGAAGTAGACAAGATTGTAAGAGAGGAATTACAAACCGCTATCAATAAGTTTCCATATCAAAACCGTTTCCTCGAAGATGCACTTGCTGTTGTAATGAACCCGCAGAATGGCGAAATCTTAGCAATAAGCGGGCAGCATTATGATCGCGAAACAGGGGAATATGCGAATGAGGATTATCGAACATTGTATAATGCGACTGAGCCGGGATCTGCTATCAAAGGTGCAACAGTACTTGCAGGGTATGAATCAGGAGTTATTACGCCCGGACAAACGTTTTATGACAGACCGATTCAAATAGGTCAAGGCGGACCATGGAAAGGGTCATGGGACAACCTTGGAGCCGTTGATGACTTGAATGCATTAAAGATGTCATCAAACGTATACATGTTCTATATTGCGCTAAGAATGGGTGGAGACTACCGCAATCCATATCCAAATGGAAGCAAAACATCATTAGATGTTCAAGCATTTCAACAAATGCGCAACTACTTCTGGCAATTTGGACTAGGGGTTAAAACAGGTATTGATTTTCCTTATGAAGCAACTGGCTATGTTGGACCTGATCCACTGGCAGGGAACCTATTGGACTTTGCTATCGGACAGTATGATACGTATACAACGATGCAGCTTGCACAATACATCTCAACAATTGCAAATGGCGGCTATCGCGTACAGCCGCATTTCCTGAAAGAAATACGTGAACCAATTGGTTCCAAAGAAGAAATTGGTCCAATTTATCAAAGTTATGGTACAAAGGTGCTGAACAAAATTGAAATGGAAAATATCGAAAGGATTCAGGAAGGATTTCGCAGAGTTTTCCATTCTGACCGTGGTACAGCAGTAAGCTTCTTTAATGATAAAGATTACACATCAGCAGGGAAAACAGGTACAGCGGAAACAGAAAGATATGAAAATGGTGTTAAGATAGATACAGAAAACCGCACATTAGTGGGCTACGCACCGTTTGAAAATCCGGAAGTCGCTTTTGCTGTCGTTGTGCCGGGTCTGGGAATCGTAACACAACAGCATCAAATAAATAATCTGATCGGTGAAAGAATACTTGATACCTATTTTGAAATGAAAGAAAATGGCGGTATTCTTGACGAAGGTACTGATACTGAACAAGATGAGGAATTATAAGAAGTGAAGGTCTAAACTATTTAGGCCTTTTTCTTCGTTAAATTAGTATTATTTCCAATTCTATATTTTCTGTGATAAGCTATATCATATAGTTTAATACATTAATGAGTTGAAAAGTATGGAGATTGTAATGAATAAATATTGAAGGGGCTGACCAAATTGGTTACACGTGATCAATTCCAACAAGAACTTGAAGAACTAGATAAGAGTATTATTGAACTTGCGCGAGATGCAGGTAAAGCATTGCAAGATGCAATTGAAGCACTATATAATCAAGATTCTGATTTAGCAAAACGTATCATTGAAGAGGACAGTAAAATAGATCGTAAAGAATTAGATATTAATAATAAAGCAATCCTACTTATTGCAAAACAACAGCCAGTTGCAACCGATCTTCGTAGAATTATCATCGTCTTACGAATTGTAACAGATATTGAGAGAATGGCTGATAATGCGAAGAATATTGCTAGATCGACGATTCATTTAGGAGAAAATACGTCAATGCTTCCGCAGGGGTTAAGAAAAATGCAGGAAATGACGATGGAAATGCTAGAAGTTGCTATTCTTGCTTTCCAGAAAGAAGACATTGTCAGTGCAGGGAAACTTGCAGAGATGGATGATAAAGTCGATAAATTGTATAAAAAAGTTGTTAGTGAACTACTTGGTGAAACAGCAACTAATCCTGATAAAATTCAATTTGTTATGCAGGTATCATACTGTGGTCGGTATGTAGAACGATTCGCGGACCATATCACAAATATTGGTGAAAGTATTTTATACTTAGTAAAAGGTGAAAATTTCAATCTAAACTAAAAGCTATAGGGTAGAAACGTAGAAAACGTTTATCTACCCTATAGCTTATTTTGTAATTGCTTCTGCTAGTTCATAAAAACTCATGGCACTAGTTACCTTATGTGTTCCCATTCTAACTTTAAGTGTATAATCATGTTCGTCTAAATAATTATTAAATTCACTAGCATCATCAATAATTCCTTGATCAGCCAGTACGGAAGTGATGGTAGATGCAGGCATACCTGGCTCAATATTCAATGTATAATTAATGATTTTTTCTTCTTGCTTTTTCTCTGGAGTTGAAGTTTCTTCTTTTGTTTCTGCTTTTTCCTTCTTGCTTTGATTTGCGGCTTGCGTTTTTTCTGTCTCTTCTTTCACAGGTTCTTTAGTCTTAGTAACTTCCTTTTTGTCAGTTGCTTCATTCTCAGCTTTTTCTTCAGAATCAGTGTTGATATTTTCGCTCTTAACGGATAAAGAAATATATTCGTCACTAGTTAATACATGGTAACCATCTTCCTTAATTAAAGGAATCATTTCTTCAGCTGATAATTCATCCAGTGTATTGGAATTAGAATCAAAGAAAAATATACCAATAACCATAATGATTCCAGCAGTAAACAAACCGATGGCGAATGTACGGATGGTTTTTTTCATTTCTGTTTTCCCTCATTTATTCATTAATTATCCTAGATAGATTTCATAGTCTTCAGGAACAATTATTATTTTCTAGTAAAATTTTCAGCTAGATCATTTGGTAATAATTCTTCTTCAAGTACTTTAATTTTCTTTTGCATTTGATATGTATCTTTCATGTTTGTCATCGATAGTTGCTCCACTTGACGTTCGAGTTCTTCTAATCTATCATTCATAAAAAATGATATTATAAATAAGACGACAGCTACTACAATGATTGTAATTACTGCATAAATCATTCGTTTCCCTCCTATTTTATTCTCCATTAATAGTTATACCATAGATTCTAGTGTTAGAAAACCTTAAAATAATTGTAACTGATTGTTGATTGTTTTAAAAAACTCTGCTATTATAATAAAAGTCTGTAGATCATTTTCTATGCTGTTTAGAAAGTATCAATTTGTATAGAAGATACTGCGAACGTCACTTGGAGTTATGGTGACAATCAGAATTATTTAAAATTTTACATCGTTAGATTTAATAGTTTGGAGGGAAAACCATGCGCGTAAACGTTACTCTTGCTTGTACTGAAACAGGAGACCGTAATTATATTACGAAGAAAAACAAACGTAATAATCCTGAACGTATTGAGCTTATGAAATATAGCCCACGTCTAAAAAAACATACTTTACATCGTGAAACGAAATAGTAACCATAAATGAACTCTTATCTTATTATCGGATAAGAGTTTATTTTTATATTTTATTGTCTGTTCACTTTAGAATACAGCGAAGTCCTAATGGTATCCATAATCTTGTTATAGATACCTTATAAATGTAACAATTGTCACAACTTTGTTATCATGATAGGAAGGGAAGGTGACATATGTTTTTAAATGAGCAATATACTTTATATCAAATTGCAATTCATTTCTTAAGAAAGGAACAGTTTGAGATCCTTACAATAAATGAACATGCAGACGAAATTTGGTTGGAGAAGTATGCAAATAAGAAATCAACAATTATCCGACTTGTCCATAAAGGATTTGACTGGCAAAATCACTTACGAAAAGATATTGCGCAAGTTTTCCAAACGGTACACAATATGCAGCGAATGATAAAAGGGAAAGATATTGAATTACATAATGTCTATGTTGCAACTAATGCTCCAGTTGATGACTGGGAAAGACTGAAAAAGCCAATGCAATTGAATGATAAACGCCCAAAAAAGATGAAGGTATACTACTTAGACCAAGGAAATATTCATCAGGAGATTGATCGGTTACAATCTGATACTTGTGACCAGCCCATTACGATTAATAATAATGCTGACGAATCAGAGAAGGAAAATATTGTTAAGGAAATGAAGAATCAGGTAATCGAGTTGTTTCAACAGAAGAAAAAGGAATTTCAAAATATTTTCTCGAGAAGCAAACCATTTTTTACGTATTTTCTAATTGTGATTAATATTATTCTGTTTATTTTATTAGAAATGAACGGTGGAAGTACTGCAACTGCTACCTTAATTGAATATGGTGCCAAATATAATCCAGCAATTTTAGAAAATAATGAGTGGTGGCGAGTAATCAGTGCAACATTTTTACATATTGGTTTTCTACATCTAATCATGAATATGCTAGCATTATATTACTTGGGAACAGTTGTGGAGCGAATTTATGGACGCTTTCGTTTCCTAATCATTTATTTTCTGGCTGGAATCGTTGGGGGACTTGCGAGTTTAGCTTTTACTGTAAATATATCAGCAGGTGCTTCAGGTGCCATCTTTGGATTGTTTGGCGCTTTATTATTCTTTGGATTGATTTACAAGCAGATTTTCTTTCAGACGATGGGATATAACATTTTATTAATCCTTGGTATTAATCTGATCTTCGGTTTATTCGTTCAACAAATTGACATGGCTGCACATATAGGTGGTCTTGTAGCAGGGTTTATTGCCTCTGCAATTGTATATCTTCCTAAGAAAGGTAGTATTAACAAACAATTATTAGCTGTAAGTGTATATATGATATTATTTGTCGGTATCGTTATTTTAGGATATGAAAATAATAATCAAAATCAGGCATACCACTTGATGGTTGCGGAAAATTCAATACAGGAAGAAAACTATCAGGATGTTATTGAATCAACAACTCTAGGACTAGGTTTACCTGGGGATTTACAAGGAGCACTGTTATTCCATCGTTCTTATGCTTATATTGAGTTAAACAAAATTAATTTAGCTATTGATGATCTTGAGAAGAGTCTGACCTATGATGAGCTTCCAGAGTCTTATTATAATCTAGCGATCCTTTACTATAATACAGAGGAATTGGAGAAAGCAGAGGATAATATTATTCTAGCATATGAGTTGAATCCTAAGCTTGAAGGACTTGCTGAACTCTATGAATTAATAACTGGTGAACCAGTAAAAGAATGAGGATAAGTATTTTTTGTTAATCTTTTTCTTATATGAAAGTATGAATAAGAATATCTTATTTATACAATCGTTGGTATAATAATTGTGGTGATTGTAATGAAAAATGTTTATGATGTGCAACAAATACTTAAGAAATTCGGTACCTTTATTTATAGTGGTGATCGGATTGGGGATCTTGAGTTAATGGTGATGGAGATTGAAGATTTATTTAAAATGCGATTTATTGAAAATGAACAATATCTCCAAGCAAGGCTTATTTTAAGAAAAGAAAAAACTAGGTTATATAAGTGAAGGGGTGTTAAGCATGAATGAAGAGATACTAGTTGGAATTGATATTGGTGGGACGGCAGTGAAACTTGGCTTTATCAATTCTCAAGGAGAAATTTTAAAGAAATGGGAGATTCCAACAAACTTAGCAAATGCAGGGAATGGAATCATAGACGATATTTGGAACTCGATAAAAGCACAATTAGATCAAGTAGATATAAAAAATAAAACGATCCTTGGATTAGGTGTTGGGGCGCCAGGATTTATTGAAGCGAAAACAGGGTATGTTTATGTAGCTGTTAATATAGGCTGGAAGGACTTTGATTTGGCACAGAAATTAAAAGAAAAATCTGGTCTACCAGTCTTTGTGGAAAATGATGCTAACTTAGCTGCGCTAGGTGAGAACTGGTTAGGAGCCGGTGAACAGGCTGATAATATGATTGCGATTACGCTCGGGACCGGTGTAGGTGGAGGGATAATTGCCAATGGGAAGGCATTGAATGGTGAGAATGGCATGTCTGGTGAAATTGGCCATATTACAATTGATCCGAATGGGTATTCATGTAATTGTGGACGTAAAGGATGCTTAGAAACCATTGCGTCTGCAACTGGTATTGTTCGACAGGCGATGGACTACATAAACGATAATGGTAATAGCAGCATTGCGGCATTCTACGAGGAAAATGGGAAATTAACAGCGAAGGATGTTTTTGATTTAGCAAGTGAAGGTGATGAAGGTTGTGAAGCAATCGTAAATAACACTATGGAAATTTTAGGGTTAACGATTGCTAATATGTGTACAATAATCAATCCATCAAAGGTATTAATCGGTGGGGGTGTTTCTAAAGCTGGAGACCATTTGTTAACAAAGATTACAACTGCATTTGAAAAATATGCACTTCCTAGAATCCAAGAGGCTTGTGAGATTAGAATTGCTAAATTAGGCAATGATGCTGGAATTATTGGTGGAGCATATCTTGTCAAACAAAAGCTTAAGCAATAATACTTGTAATTTATTGTCGGAAAATGAAACTTTTTATACGCATTATTCGTCATAGTTAGTAGCTGTTAAAATGAAACTATAGTAATCTGATAAAGGATGATTGAAAAATCATCCTTTATCTACATTAATTAATAATTATAATAAATATTAGCTAATGGTATTGTTGAATTTCGATAATTAACAGTGAAGCACAAATTTATAGGAGGAAATATTGTATGGAGCTTAAGTCAACCAGATTACCATTATATGCAATAGCTACGGTACTATTTGGTTTGAAGACTTATCTAGTCTATCGCTTTATGTTTGCAATTGAACTCGATAATTTTTTGCAAGAAATTATATTATTTATCAACCCTTTTGTTTCCGCATTTTTACTTTTTGCTATCAGTGTTTGGTTTAAAACAGATGAAAAACAGCTGAAATATATTCGGTACAGTGCACTCATTGCATCGTTTATCATTTTTGCAAATCTAGTATTTTATCGTCAATTTGATGACTTCATTACGCTTCCGCAATTATTTCAAGGTAGTAATATGGCAGACTTAGGATCTAGTATTCTCACATTAATAAAAATCTATGACATATTTCTATTTACTGATGTATTGTTCATTTGGATATGGAGTAGGAAGAATATTTCTACATTAACCGTTACTTACAATCGTAGAAGAAAAGCAGCTACATTGACTTTATCGTTATTATTAATAGCAACGAATTTCCTAATTGCCGAGTCGTCCCGCCCGCAATTATTCACACGTGGATTTGATCGAGAATATTTAGTTAGAAGTGTTGGACTATTTAACTATCATGTTTATGATATTATCGCACATTCTAAAGCAGAGAGCAGACGTGCTTTTGCAGATGGAAATGAACTGCTGGATGTTCAAGAGTATATCGAAGAGAATGTGAAACAAGATGAAAATTCTAACTTGTATGGCGCTGCAAAGAACAAAAATATTATCTTTATTAATGCAGAATCTTTACAACAATTTGTGATTCATAACGAGGTGAATGGGGAAGAGGTAACTCCATTTTTAAATCGACTAATTAACGATGAAGATACTTATTACTTTGATAACTTTTATGAACAAACTGGCCAGGGCAATACAGCTGATTCTGAGTTTTTAGTAGAAAATTCTTTATATCCACTAGATAGAGGAGCGGTGTTCTTCACCCATGGCGGTAACGACTTTAATGCAATTCCAGAAATTATTGATGATGAAGGCTATGAATCTTATGTCTTTCATTCCAACAATAAAAGCTTTTGGAATCGGGAGCAAATGTACGAAAGCTTAGGTATTGATTATTTCTACTCAGAAGAAGCGTTTGATGTAACAGAAGATAATTCAATCGGCTGGGGTTTAAAGGATAAACCTTTCTTTGAGCAATCCATCCCTTATCTACAATCATTAGAACAACCATTTTATGCGAAATTTATCACTTTAACGAATCATTTTCCATTTGATATGGATGAAGCAGATAAATCAATAGAACCATATCATTCAAACTCAGATATTCTAAATAACTATTTTCCAGCTGTTCGCTACATGGATGAAGCGCTTGAAGATTTCTACGAAAAGTTGAAGGAAACAGGGCTATATGAGAATTCGATATTTGTAATTATGGGTGACCATATAGGAATTAGCGCTAATCATAATGAAGCTCTGAGTATGTATCTAGACAAAGATGAGATTACACCAATCGATCAGCTAGAACTGCAACGTGTTCCGTTTATCGTACATATTCCTGGCAATGGAAATGGAAAGGTTATTTCTGAAGTTACTGGACAAATCGACGTCAAGCCAACCTTACTTAATTTACTTGGTATTGATGCAGGATATGATATTCAGTTTGGAAATGATTTATTTGCTGATAATCGGAAAGGCTATATTGCATTGAGAAATGGTGACTTTATTTCAGAAGAGTTCATTTACACAAATGGAAGCTGTTATTTAATTGAAACAGGGGAACAGATAGATGTGACAGAGAAAAAAGATTACGTTATTCCAGAAAGAGAGCATACACTATTAAATGCGTGTAATAAAATAAACGAGAAGGTAAAAACTGAATTAAAACTTTCAGATGATTTGATTTACGGTGACTTGTTTCGCTTTATTAATTTTGACAAAAAAGGCTAACCAATAATGGATAGCCTTTTTGTGTAGCATATGTTTACTAGCCAGTAATCTCAGAAATAATAGTTGCTATTGAGAAAAAGCCAAACGCTAATGCTGTAATGGCTGAAAAAGCAAGTGCAAAAAGATTTTTATATTTCAGCTGACGAATGACAGATATTACGGCAAGCAAAGCAACCGCAAGAAATACAATCCCTAAGACAATATGCATGAATTTCATGCCTCCTTAAACGCTTTCTTTTCAAGTTGATTCACTATTCATATGTATATAACTATTCTATACTTATTGTATAGCAATCGACTGTTCTTGTCGAGCAATAATAGTTACAATCAAGTGTATCGATTTGTAAAAAAATAATATTTCATTGGACAGTGAAGACACTGCAATTTGCCCATTTACAGAGTCTTTTTTTGGTCTTGAATAGCCATAAATCGTAAGAGGAGATGCCAAGTCCAGCCCCGACGCCCAGCGAGATTTTTCTAACGACTTGACAAGATAAGTCAGAATCGACTGGCCATACTTCCTGAGCAAGGAATGTTCGATCAAATTCGTCACATCGTATGACATTCTCGAACTACTTTAGGTAAACCCTTTTTCTGCTTCTAATGGAAGCATTCCTTGACCTATTGGGATGTAATTTTACGTCGTTAAGCGGGCGCTTTGGCATTAGATTTTAATGACCGAATCCAGGTACAAGTATAAATTCTGAATACCATGTGAAACCAACCATGAAGACTGTAAGGTAGGCACCGAATAAATACATATACATCCTCTCAGATAATTTCAAATAACCCAATGTAAGGAAAAATACTGTTTGTACTAGGGATAATATTGCTGCTGGGATCATATCACCTACGTAAAACATGACTGTAAAAATACTAGTCCAAAAGCCAAGCATACGAAACACACGATCCATTTCTTTTCCCCCCCTTTGTATTTAGATAGCGTTATCACAATAATTATATATGAGTAACTTAATATTGTAAATGAAACACCATTTACAATTGCAAGATTTGCTGTAAAAGTGCAAATTTATAGGTTGATTGTCAAAGGTGTTTGTATGATTGCGAGTGATAAGAGCTATCGTTTAAGTCCAGGTCTGCAATGTGGATTTCCGCTCCTGACTGTCGCTTTTCATGAAAAGTAGTTCAGTCTGGAGCGGCAGAGCAATCTATTTTTCAATTATGTTACTCGATGTAATTTAGTTTTAAAAAACTATTGATTGATTTTTTAAAAACTTTATTTGTTCTGATGGGGTGCTTGTCGCTCGTAGTCAATGTATTAATTATTGTATAGCGATGGTTTTTATTCGTTAAAATTGAGATATTCAGCTCATGCGTTTGATTTATGCTTCTAATGATTGTAATTTTCACTATCCCATCAGGAAAATGATAAATTGTATCAGTATTAGGTATCCCATATTTCTTAATCTCTTGTTTGAATTGCTCTCGCTGCATTTGGAATAATGTTTCAATCTTTACTTGTTCGATTTGATTTTCAGTAAGCTGAAGATCATTCCGGTACATTGTTATATTTGTTGTTACGATTATGAAAGCGACTGCGGTAATAAATAAAACATATGGCAAGAAGAAACCTTTTTCGTTATTCATAAAATACAATTCTTTTTTCATACGCATTCCCTTGTAAAGTTGTAACCCTAATTAAGAATCCAATAGGGTCATGGATAAATGTTAGTTCTTTTACATCGAACAAAAATATTTCATGACCAGTTCCATCTACTTGTCTGCGAATAAGTGAATCATATTTTTCTATGGTTGTGATTGCAGGCTTATTATTTATCTTTTGCAGTAATTGTAGTTTTCCATCAGTAATAGAAATATCAGTAGATCTAATTACTTCATCTCTGAGGAATTGGAAAAATTGATAAACAGAAATCTGTTCATAATTTGATGTATTCGTTGTTCCATTTAACAGATATCCTGTGAACGGCAGTGTGATGAAAAGGATTGTAATCGCGAATAGCATTGAGACAAAAGTAAACCCACGTTCATGTAGCATATATTCCAAATAAGCAGATGGTCTCTTTTCTTTTTCTAACATTTTCCCAATTCACACATCCCTTTATATAATCACTTTCCGTTGAGAAGCGGAATACTGCCTGCCTCCGATTAATTTCTTTTATATGCTCCGTCGGCTTCCGCAATGGATTTCCTACTATGAATGACTGCAACTCATCGTGTAAGGTGTGAATCATAATCCGGCGATCACTTAATACTTTTTGTTCTTTTTCCACCGTTGAAACAATTGGAATGATAGTAGTGATCACGGAAAATAGAATTACTGATGCAACGATAACTTCAATCATAGTGAATCCATTATTCTTCATTGATGTAAAACCTCCCTTTTCCAAGAGGGAAGACAATGTCAAAATCTTTTTCACCCACATTTATTTTGATCTTTCGAGGGTTAATAATGCTCCCGTATTTATTAAATACAATCGTATCTTTGTTTTTAAAATCTATTTGAAATCCAGGGGGGTACTTTCTTATGGCAAAAGCTGGTTTCCAACCTTGTAGAATGCTGTAACGATCGTTATAGAAACGGATACTAAATGAATCATCGACTGTTGTACTAAGGTTTTGAATCATTAACATATCGAATTCAAGCTGTTCAATAAATTTTGTTGTTTGTACTTTCTCGATATTGCTTTTATTTATAGGTACAATGAATAAAAGCATTACAGATAAAATAGAAAGAACAATTAGCATTTCTAATAGTGTGAAGCCTTTCTTATTTGTTACGAACCATTTATAGGCTAACTTTTCCATTTGTAATACTCAATTCATTTCCATTAGGACATGTTGTTTGTTTGTCTGTAATATAATTAGGAACTAGCGTACTTATGTCTGTTGCTGTTAATCCTGATTCAATAAAATATGCATCTGCTTGTGACTGTACAAGTGCGACAAGAGCTTCACATCCTTTATCATTAACATCTGCGCTTCTTCCACTTAAATTTGGAACAATCAGGATAATTAGAACTGTAATGATCATTAGTACAATTAACATTTCAATCAATGTGAAGCCTCGATTATTATTTAACATTTTATTTGCTCCTTTTAAATTGTATTTATTAACTCAAACATCGGCCACATCAGTGTTACGTAGATGAAGACGATAAAAAGTGCTAGTAAAATAAAGAATACTGGTTGTAAAAAGGTGATGAATTTCATTAATTTATCTTCAATATCCTCCATAAGTAAGTCGCCATAAACCGATAAATCCTTCTCCAATGCGCTAGTATCCGCATTCTTTTGGAAAATAGATACTAGCTGTTCCTCAAATAACGTGAATTGTGAGAGGAGATACGTAATATGTAGTCCTCTTGATAATTCAGCGCTAATTAAAGTTGCGTAATAGGTGATAATGGGTATTTTTTGTTGATTTGCCATATGTTGTAGAATTTCTTTGAAGGACATACCAGTTTTTAAAAGGGAACTAAAGTGAAGTGCAAAAAAGTAGGAGGTTTGGGCTTTTATGAAGCTTCGGTAAATTGGGATTGATTGATATATTTTTATTTGGTGTACAATAGAAATTCGGTGTTTCATAAGGTGCCATGTTGCGAACACTATCATACCTAATATTCCTATCGCAATTAGGCCTGTCATGAAAAGGTCAATTAGAATAATCGAGATAACGATGATAGAAGATGCATTGGTATTTGATTGAAACATTTCCATAAAGGAAGGGAGGACCGACTGTTTGATAAATAAGAGTAGCAATGAAAAGATTATAAATAATATTAGTGGATACCTTGCCATTTGCTGAAATTTCTTCGTATAATTCATTCGTTGTTCAAACATTTCGATACTTTTCATTATGCTGCCTTGCAAATCACCATTTGCCTGTACAAAATACAAGTAGTTGGTAATGGCCTGATGAAACCTTGCTTTTTCGAACGCTCGATCAATTGTCATGCCATTTTGCAAGGAGGTGATTATATGGGTTGCTATTGGTTGCAAACTTTTATCCCATTTCATTGTTTCCATCGCTTCTAATAATGGGTAGCCATTTTCTAATAAGCGATGCAATCGTTTCAAGAAGCGGAGCTGAATTTCTTTCGGAAGTTTTTTCTTATGAATGATGAAAGGTCTCCTCAGAAATAAATCCATAAGCAAATGCCTTCTTTCTTAAATGATAAAATGATTGGAACGGAATAGATTTACGAATATCAACTCCTTTCAGTGCATCTTTTAGCTGGGTTTCGTCTAGAAGTTCGAGTACTGCAGCGCGTTGTTCTTTTTTGTTAATTGTTAAAGGTATTAATTGGATGGATGCAATAGCGATGAGTGTCTGCTCTAAAAAAATTTGTTCGATCCCCATTTCCTGTAAACGATGAATGGTTCCGAGGGTATCTTTAGCGTGCAGTGTACTTAGTACAAGATGTCCTGTTAAAGCAGCTTCAAATGCAAATTGCGCCGTGTATTTATCACGAATTTCACCAATCATTAGAATATCCGGATCATGTCTTAATGCGGCCCTCAATCCAGTCTGATAGGTGATTCCTGCCTTTTCGTTAACTTGTACTTGTAAAATATCGTCTATTTCTTTTTCAATGGGATCTTCCAATGTTATTGTCTGATATGATTCCTCTTGTAAAATAGCCTGTAATAATGCATACATTGTTGTCGTTTTCCCACTTCCTGTGGGCCCAGTCAGCAAAATTAAGCCAGCACGTTTAGAAATCCACTTTTTTAGTTTTTTAAATTGGGCTGGGAATAAAAATAAATTTTCTAGTGCAACATTCTCTGTTTGTGGGAGGATTCGTACAGCGAGGCTTTCCCTCTGGTTGACAGGAAGTGTAGATAAGCGTAATGAATATAGATTGGACTTTTCATAGTGCGCTAACGTTCCATTTTGTGGTTTGCGACTTTCCCCAATATCCATTCCAGAAGTAAATTTGTAAAATGTTAATAATAGTTGGTATTGTTCTGTTTTTATTTGCTTGAAGAGTTTTCGTTTTCCATGTATTCGGAAGTAAATATCGGTTTGCTTTGGAAATGGATAGAAGTGGAGGTCTGTTGCATGATGTTCAATCGCGGCTTGAAGTAGTCGTTTCGATAGTGTTGATGTGGGGTTCAAGTAGTGTCACCTCCTTGATGTTATTTCACTATGATTACTTAATTCGACGTGTTTTTATTAACTCCTTCTTTTTATGAAAAATATTTGTAGAAAAAGCAAGAATATTTTTTTCCTTTAAGTAAATAATAAAGATGATGTAGGTTGAATGTCTGATTATTAGAGGTGGCTAAATGAAAAGTAATGAATATGTAAAATTTATGACACAGCAAATAGTAACCTATATGGAATTACCTATGGAGGAAAGAAAAAAACGTAAATTAGAACAAAAGAATCCATCGATCTACGCGAATCATTGGCTAGGTGTTTTACCATTTGCATTAAGAGTTATGCGTAAAAAAGCGGAATAGCAGGAATCATGCTGCTATTCCGCTTTTTTATACAATATTCGATCATTAGAAGGATTTAAAAATGTGCTGGTCATAACACCATTTATTCACTCAGATAAAATATACCTCCATTAATAACATGGAACGTTATATTAGGCTCATATCGTTCTTTGATTTCATTTCGTTCTTTTTCCATCTGTTCATTCTCTTCCAATTCTTCATAGAAATGATTTAATGTGTCTAATTCCTCATTCAAGGCAAGCAATGATTCTTTGGCCCAATCCTTAGGTTGATCTTCAAGGTAATTTAGTACGAGCGATTCAATACGGGAAAAGCCGCTTTTTATTTTTATAAGTGGAGAAATTGTAAAGCAATAATCTGAAATCGTTGATTGTAAAGGAATCGTTTCCAAGTACCGCATCATATCTAATCTCATTTTTCCATTTACTAATTGTAGTCCAATGGAAAGTATATCGTCCTTTTTTTGTTTCCCTCGAAAACTAATTTTCATATTGATTACAAGCCAAGGGTATAATGGTGTGTTTGTTCTTGTATCAATCGTTTGAAACAACTTCGTGTACCGCTCATACTCCTGTAAATGATTCATGATTTGCTGTAAACGTGGACTGCCAAAATGAATCCAATCTCCTTTTTCAGCGCGTTTATCCGGATTGGTAATTAAGGTTAGTTGTAATGGCTGTCCTGCATTTCCCATTTTGTTAATATAGTGCCAGTAAAAAGGGCGATTCATTAATGCTAGATCCATCTCTTCCGTTAATTGGACTGTTAATATTCCATCTGTATTATCCATAATTTCGCAATTATGAGCAATAAAATAATCCTGCAAGAAATGATTTAAGTTAGTTATAGCCATAATGTTGCTCCTCGCTTTGGGGGTGATCAATCGTATCTTTAAGAATACTTGATAAATTATCTAACTTAATTTTCGCTTCACCGGAGGAAGTAGAGCCATCATAAATCTTTGTGATTTCTTTCTCCAGATTTGAAAGATTTAATTCGGACAAAATGGCATCTAAGTTACCGATCACTTGTTCAAAAAGATTAATTTTTTCATATAATAATGTCATAATATGTTCTTCAATTGTATTTTTGATTGCAAAATTATAGATCATCACATCTTGATTCTGACCGTAACGGTGTATTCTACCAATTCGTTGCTCTAATCGCATCGGATTCCATGGAAGATCATAATTAATCAAGTGATGGCAGAATTGGAGGTTGATCCCTTCACCTCCAGCTTCCGTTGCAATTAAGACTTGGGCATGATTTTGAAATAACTGACGCATCCAATCTTTTTTGCCGCGTTTGAAACCCCCGCGAAAAGGAACAGAAGTGATTCCATGCTGTTGCAAATACCACTGAAGATAGTGCTGTGTCGCACGATATTCAGTAAAGATAATAACTTTTTCATCACCAATCTTCTTAATTAATTCTACTGCCTTCTGGGCTTTAACATGATGTGGCAGCTGTTCTATTTTTGATATTAAGGTTTCAATGTGACTATTCTTCGTATTCTCTCCGCCAATTTTCTCTAATGACATATAACAAGCTTCACGCGACGAGCAAATCTCTCTTAAAAAGGTAATCTTAGAAAACGTCGAATGAGAAGACATGCTGGAATCTAGATATTCATAAAACGCTTGTTCTTTTTTTGTAAAATCAATCCAAATCGATTGGATATTTCGTTTCGTTTCCTGAAGGTCTGTATTGATTCGCGTATTTCGAATCATAACTTTCTGAATTAATTGCTTTAGGTACTGGTCTTCTTTTACTTTTTTTCGATCCTTTCCATACCTCTCTAGAAATGATTTATAGTTTCCAAGATGTCCTGGTTTTAAGATTGAAATTAGGTTGAAAATCTCGACTAATCTGTTTTGCACCGGTGTAGCAGTAAGTAATAAGCAATATTTTTTCTTTAATGCACGAACAAATTCATAGTTCTTAGTTTTATGGTTTTTTAATTTATGTGCTTCATCAATTAAAATAAAGTCATAGTCAACTTTAAGTATCTCCTCTCGATGTGGCGAACGTTTCGCTGTATCAATTGACGAGATAATAATATTTTGTTCCCAATTATAATTTTTTCGATGTGCAACTGCAGGAATATAGAATTTTTCATTTAGCTCCTGCACCCATTGACTAACAAGAGAGGCTGGAACAAGAATTAACGCATTTTTTACCATTCCTTTAATCATATATTCCTTTAGTATCAATCCTGCTTCAATTGTTTTTCCTAAGCCAACTTCATCCGCTAATATTGCCCTGCCGTTCATTGTTTCAACTACTTGCTCCGCAGCCTTTAATTGATGATCAAGAAAGGTCACGTGTGGCAAATGCTCTGGTGCACGAAGTCCCGTAAATGAAGGTGATATTCGTGTTAATTCTGCTTCATATGCCATTGAGAATAACTTCCATGAAGATAAGGCATCGTTTTTATCTAAGTTTTCTTCCAAATTACCTATAAATGCAGAATCTTTCGTAACATGAATAGAATCCATATGATACATCCTTTACTTCGAAATAAAATTTGGATTTTCCTATACCAATCCGAAAAATTATGATATTATTCAATTTAGATAGAGTTATTTTTTATACTATGCATAGTATAACCAAATATCATAATTTCATTTTAGCGGATGATTACAAGGGGAGAGCTTACGAATAGCGTAACGCCGACGGAGCAAGTGAAGAGCGAATCTCTCAGGCAAAAAGACTCTTGTAGGACGCAACTCTGGAGAGTGTTTACGAATATCGTAAACCACCTACGAAGCAAGTATTGGTATCATTTTATTTTTGTATGAAACCAATATGCAACTTTCTGGTAGAAGGACAGAGATTTCTTTAGTATTAAAGGAATCTCTGTTTTTATGCATTTCTTCATCATTTTATTCAAAGGAGTGGAAGAATGAGCAATTTAAAAAGAACACCAATATTTTCTGAATATGAGAAGTATGGTGCAAAAACAATTGATTTTGGTGGTTGGGACCTTCCAGTACAATTTTCAAGTATTAAACATGAACATGAAGTAACAAGAACGAAAGCTGGATTATTTGATGTTTCACATATGGGAGAAATAATTGTAAAAGGACCAAAAAGCTTGGCGTTCTTACAGCAAATGACTACCAATGATGTTGCTAAGCTTTCACCAAAACGCATCCAGTATACATTTATGTGCTATCCAGATGGTGGTACTGTTGATGACTTTGTTGTCTACATGATAGACGAGGAAGAGTACTTATTAGTAGTGAATGCTGCGAATACAGATAAAGACTATGAATGGCTAGTTAAAAACAATCATTATAGCGATGCAGAAGTAACAATTGACAATGTATCGAAAGATTATGCGCAGCTTGCATTACAGGGCCCTCTATCTGAAGAAATATTACAAAATTTAACCGACACTAATCTTAGTGAGATAAAATTCTTCCGTTTTGAAAATGTAGCTTTATCATCAATTGATAAGCCTGCAATTGTGTCTCGAACTGGCTATACAGGTGAGGATGGATTTGAAATTTATATTGATCCTTCCGCAGGACCTGAACTATGGAATTTATTACTGGAAACTGGTAAGGAAAAAGGACTAGAACCAATTGGTCTAGGTGCTAGAGATACACTTCGTTTTGAATCTAATTTAGCATTGTATGGTCAAGAGCTTTCGAAGGATATTTCTCCAATAGAAGCAGGACTTGGTTTCGCAGTGAAAATTAATAAGCAAGCTGATTTTATTGGTAAACAAGTTTTACAGAATCAAGTAGGAAATGGACCAAATAGAAAACTAGTTGGTATTGAGATGATAGATAAAGGTATTCCAAGACATGGCTATGCTGTGCTTAAAGACCAGGAGGAGATTGGTTATATCACTTCAGGAACGCAATCACCAACATTGGAGAAAAACCTTGGCTTAGCAATGATACAAACAGAATTTGCTGAAGAAGGTACCGAATTAACAATTCAAGTACGTAAAAGGGAGTTACGTGCTGTTGTTGTTAAAACACCATTTTACAAGCGCCAAAAATAGGGGGAGAGAGCTATGGATTTTCGTTATTTGCCAATGACAGAGACCGATAAACAGGAAATGTTAGATAGTATCGGTGTCAACTCGACTGAGGAATTATTTTCTGACATTCCGAGTGACGTTCGATTAAAAAGAGACTTAAACCTTAAGAAACCAACGAGTGAATATCAATTAATGAAAGAACTAACAGAACTGGCAAATAAAAATGCTAATTTGAAAGATTATCGTTCATTTTTAGGTGCTGGGGTATATGATCATTTTATTCCATCTGTTGTAAATCATGTAATTTCAAGATCTGAATTTTACACAGCTTATACGCCATACCAGCCAGAAATTTCACAAGGGGAGCTGCAAGCTATCTTTGAATTCCAAACGATGATTTCTGAGTTAACAGCAATGCCGGTTGTTAATTCTTCATTGTATGATGGCGGTACAGCAGTTGTTGAGTCGGTCTATTTAAGTACGACACATACAAAGAGGAAAAAAGTTCTTATTTCGAAAGCGGTACATCCTGAAACTCGTGCTTTAGTTGAGACTGCGGCTAAAGGGAAGAAACTGGATATTATTGAACTTGATATTCAGGATGGTCTAACAAATCTAGAGCAATTAGAAAAAGAATTAGATGAAAATACTGCAAGTGTCATTATTCAGTACCCAAATTTCTTTGGTCAAATTGAGCCATTAGATCAAATTAACGAACTCATTAAAGAACAAAAGAAAACAATGTTTATTGTTTCAAGCAATCCGCTTTCCTTAGGGTATTTAACGCCACCAGGTGAATTTGGAGCTGATATCGTTGTCGGTGATACCCAAGTATTTGGTATACCAGCACAATTTGGCGGTCCGCATTGTGGTTACTTTGCAACGACAGAAAAGTTAATGCGGAAGGTACCAGGACGACTGGTAGGTCAAACGAAGGACGAAAACGGAGCTCGCGGTTTTGTACTTACACTACAGACAAGAGAACAGCATATTAAACGTGAAAAAGCAACTTCAAATATTACTTCAAACCAGGCTTTAAATGCATTGGCAAGCTCTGTTGCAATGAGTTCGATTGGTAAGAATGGGGTAAAAGAAATGGCTGTTCTTAATATGCAAAAGGCGAGATACACGAAACAGCAATTACAAAGAGTAAATATCCCACCAACTTTTAGCGGACCATTTTTCAATGAGTTTGTAGTTAAACTATCTAAAGCTGTTTCAACTGTAAATGAGCAATTATTTGAAAAGGGTATTATTGGAGGTTACGATTTAGGGCTTGTATATCCAGAGCTCCAGAACCATATGCTAATCGCTACAACAGAAATCCGTACAAAAGAAGAAATAGATGCTTTTGTTAAAGAATTGGGGGATATCAATGGCTAATCAAGACTTTCCATTCATTTTTGAAAGAAGTAAAGAAGGCAGAACGAGCTATAATTTGCCCGAATTAGATGTTCCGGAAGTTAATTTGGAGGAAGAACTTGACGATTCCTATATTCGTAAAACAGCACCTAATTTACCAGAAGTAAGTGAATTAGAAATCATGCGTCACTTTACAGGGTTATCCAATCGAAATTATGGGGTAGATTCAGGATTTTATCCACTAGGGTCCTGTACAATGAAATATAATCCAAAAATAAATGAAGATGTAGCAAGACTTCCCGGATTTAGTCATGTCCACCCGTATCAAGATACGAAAACAGTACAAGGTACGATGGAAGTGTTATATGATTTACAACTTTCATTACAAGAAATTACTGGAATGCATGAAGTTTCATTGCAGCCTGCAGCAGGAGCGCAGGGGGAATGGGCAGCCTTAATGATGATTAAAGCATTCCATGAAGCAAATGGCGACTATAATCGTACGAAGGTTATTGTTCCTGATTCTGCCCATGGTACAAATCCTGCATCCGCGGCTGTAGCTGGTTTTGAAGCTGTTACAGTGCAAACGAATGAAACGGGTTTAGTTGATATTGAGGATCTGAAACGTGTTGTTGGAGATGATACAGCTGCATTGATGTTAACGAATCCGAATACATTAGGTTTATTTGAAACAGAAATTTTGGAAATGGCGGAAATTATCCATGGTGTCGGAGGAAAGCTATATTATGATGGAGCTAACCTAAATGCCATTATGGGATATACACGTCCGGGAGATATGGGATTTGACGCTGTGCATTTAAATCTTCATAAAACCTTTACTGGCCCACATGGTGGTGGAGGCCCAGGTTCTGGTCCTATTGGTGTATCAGAAGAATTAGCACCTTTTTTACCAAAGCCAGTAATTAGTAAAAATAATGGATTATATGAATTTGACTATAATCGACCGCAGTCAATTGGTCGAGTAAAACTATATTATGGTAATTTCGGGATTTATTTACGAGCATATACGTATATTCGTACAATGGGTGCAGAAGGACTTAAAAAAGTAAGTGAGTATGCTGTTTTAAATGCTAATTATATGATGCGTAAACTAGAAAAGGAATATGATTTGCCATATAAACAGCATTGTAAACATGAATTTGTTTTATCTGGAAAGATACAGAAGAAATTGGGAGTACGCACGTTGGATATTGCCAAACGTTTATTAGACTTTAACTATCATCCACCAACTGTTTACTTCCCATTGAATGTTGAAGAAGCGATTATGATTGAACCAACTGAAACGGAATCGAAAGAAACCTTAGATGGATTTATCGATGCCATGCTTGCTATTGCAGAAGAGGCGAAGACTAATCCTGAAAAGGTACAGCAAGCGCCATATAATACGATTGTCAAACGTATGGATGAAGCAACAGCAGCCAGAAAACCAGTTTTAACATATAAGGAAGACTAAGAATGGGATTATTGTTCCAATGAATTCGTTTGACTCATAGAAGAAGGGAAGGCCCCAAGGTTGATTTTAAACCTTGGGGCCTTCTTGAATTGCTGCAACTAAGAAGAATTTCTTTCTGCAATTCATTAACTACTTACGCTTAATTTTTCCGGTCCATTTCTTGAAACCACCTTTTAGCTGGTAGATTTCCTGGAAGCCCTTTTTGTGCAATAAGTGTGCAGCACGTGCCGATCTTGTACTGCCTTGACAATAGAGATATACTGGTTTATCTTTACGCAATTCAACTAGACGTTGACGCATTTGAGTCACAGGAATATTTCTAGCACCAAGAATATGACCGCCATCAAATTCTTGAGGCTCTCTTACATCAATAAGCTGTGCTTTACGATATCCTTCAACGAATTGTTCCTCCGTTAATACTTTTAAGAATGTGCGTTGTCTGTAAAATCTAAACAGCCCGAACGCAAGGAGTACAACTACTAAAATAATTAAAAATGCCATAATATTTCCCCCGTCTTTCACATATGTTCTATTCTATTATATGGCGGTTCTCTATTTTTTTCAAAGTTTATTTCATTATTTTTAGTACAGAGGTATTTGATACGAAGGTAATCGTGAATTTCTTGTCAATTTCTAAAATAGTTAAGTAAGCGATTTGTACATAACATTCCTATGATTGCTTACAGCCTTCTACATAAGTCGTTTTAAGTTTGATATTGACAAATAAGGTGTTTTACCCTTCAATATACAATATGTAGTTAAAAATAAATAAGATAACACAATATATTGTTTGATTGTCACTGATTGTGGTATTGTTATACTAGATATTTTATATTTTACTAGAGGAGCGATTGAATGACAACAATTGTCGAACGGAACAATAAGATTAATATTGATTCCTTAAACGAGGACATTAAACAATTTGAAGCTGTACACCCTATTACAGAAAATATGAACATTACCCATAAAGGGGTTTCTCGTTTAGTAATGCTAGACAGATATGCCTTTAAAGATACGGCAAAGAAAACCTTAAAAACAGGTGATTTC
This sequence comes from Oceanobacillus chungangensis, assembly GCF_003369565.1. Lineage (GTDB taxonomy): Bacteria > Bacillota > Bacilli > Bacillales > Amphibacillaceae > Oceanobacillus > Oceanobacillus chungangensis. The sequence goes on from NZ_PIOD01000001.1 coordinate 27,210, forward strand.
GTTGTTCTAACGGTAAAAGCTGATCCTAAATTTCCAGCGAGAGGATTAGGTTTTGTTGAATCAATTGATTGGGAAAACAATCTGGCAGATATCGCAGTCGATTCAGAGTTTGTTTCAGTCTTAGATGACGATACAGAGGCTGCTACTGGAATTGTTAAACGGTCATTAGATGTTATCGATAAACCTTTAGAAGTGTATTATGAGCAAATTGCAAAGCGAAATGCAACAGGACTTGCTACTGTTGAACAGACGAAAGAAAATCAAGAAAAATGGTTCCAGATTTTTAATGAAGAACTGTCAAATTTAAATTTCATCCCAGCAGGGCGTGTACTTTATGGCGCTGGAGCAAAAACCGATGTAACTTACTTTAATTGCTATGTAATGCCATATGTAAAAGACTCACGTGAAGGAATTTCTGATCATCGTAAACAGGTAATGGAAATTATGAGTCGAGGTGGTGGAGTAGGTACGAATGGTTCTACACTGCGACCTAGAAATACACTGGCAAGAGGGGTGAATGGAAAATCATCTGGATCTGTCTCATGGTTAGATGATATTGCTAAACTTACTCATCTAGTAGAGCAAGGTGGTTCAAGACGTGGTAAATTAGCATAGTGCTTCGTCTATAAATAAACCTCGTGAATTGCTGGAAAATCTTTATAGTAGCAAATGTTCGAGAGCATCCAAGTTTACTTTTATTTTTTATTATAAGCTTGAGATGAATAACATTGAAACTATATGATGCAAAACAAATCCAAAAATGTAATCTTTGGGGATTTAAATTATCTCGTAAAGTGAGATAGTTCTTAAAGATGGATATCAAACTGTCCGTTTTGGAGTATGACATTATTAATAATCTTAATCATGTTAAACGCATCAAACATGACTTGCTGGCTACAACGTAACTGGAAACGGTAGGCGTGAATGCTTAAAAACAGCAAGTGGATAAAGACTATCAGCAGCCAAGCTCCTTAGAGGGAGAAGGTTCAACGACCATCGAAAACACACTATATTTATAGTGGAAGCGAGTAGAGTAGGGATCAAGTGATCCCGAAGCGCGAGGGCACTCTAAAGTGTAAGATATGGTCTGAACTCTAAGGTGACTTAGAGAGTTGATTTAACGAATCAACGTAACGAATTGGCACAAATGATAATGCTCATAGATTCCCACCCGGACATTATTGAATTTATTATTTCTAAAATGCAAAATCCTAGAATACTTCGTTATTTGATTGAAAACACAAATGATAGTCAAATAAGAAAAATGGCAGAAGAAAAATTGAAATTTACGCCACTGACCAATACGGAAGAAGATTTGTATCAAGGTGTTGTTAATTACAAATCAATGCCAGGTCTAGGCGGATTCCCAGAAGCTGCAATTTATGAAGCTGAGGATAAATTAAGAAATGGTGGAACATATTCAGTACACAATCCAGAATTTTTAACAGGGGCAAATATTTCTGTTTGTATTACAAAGGAATTTATGGATGCTGTTGAAAATGATGATTGGTATGACCTTCGTTTTCCTGATGTTGAAAACTATACAGAAGAAGAAATGAAGACATATAATGAAAATTGGCATGAGGTCGGCGATGTACGTAAATGGGAAGAATTAGGATACGGTGTTAGAGTATATCGTCACATTAGAGCAAAGGAGTTATGGAAACTAATCAATATTTGTGCAACCTACTCAGCCGAACCTGGAATCTTTTTTATCGATAACGCAAATGATATGACGAATGCAAAAGCATACGGACAGCAAGTAGTTGCAACGAATCCATGTGGAGAGCAGCCGCTCGCGCCATTTTCAGTATGTAATCTTGCAGCAGTGAATCTTGCTGAGATGGCTAATAAGGAAACAAAAACGGTAGACTATGACAAGATGATTCAAACAGTTAGAACAGGTGTTCGCATTCAGGATAATGTAATCGATGCTACACCGTATTTTCTTGAAGAAAATAAGAAACAGGCACTTGGCGAACGAAGAGTTGGCTTAGGTGTAATGGGACTTCACGATTTATTAATTTATTGTGAAACAATTTACGGTTCGAAAGAAGGGAATGAGCTTGTAGATAAGATATTTGAAACTATCGCAACAACTGCCTATCGTACGTCGATTGAGCTCGCAAAGGAAAAAGGCAGTTTCCCATTTTTAGTCGGTGAAACAGATGAAGAGACAGCAGCATTGAGAGAAGCATTTATAAATACAGGCTATATGAAGAAAATGCCAAATGATATTCGAAATGATATTATTAAATATGGTATTCGAAACTCTCATTTATTAACGGTTGCTCCAACAGGAAGCACGGGTACGATGGTCGGCGTCTCTACCGGATTAGAGCCATACTTTTCCTTCTCTTATTATAGAAGTGGAAGACTTGGTAAATTCATTGAAGTCAAGGCAGATATTGTTCAGGAATATCTAGACAAAAACCCAGATGCTAATCCGGATCAATTACCTAATTGGTTCGTTGCTTCAATGGATCTTACACCTGAAGCACATGCGGATACACAATGTGTCATTCAACACTGGGTTGACAGCTCTATTTCCAAAACGGTAAATGCACCAAAAGGATTCACAGTAGATCAAGTTGAAAGTGTGTACCAACGGTTATATAGTGGCGGTGCTAAAGGTGGTACTGTTTATGTTGATGGTAGTCGTGACTCCCAAGTATTAACTTTGAAAGCAGAAGAAAACGTATTTGGCGAACAAACAGAATTATTTAAAGACGATGAAAAGCCGAAAGTTGTTTTAATGGATACAATTCAAGAATTAGGCAATACGAATGTCAATATTGGAAATGAAGTCGGAGACACCTGCCCAGTATGTCGTGAGGGAAGTGTTGAGGATATCGGAGGTTGCAATACTTGCACTAGTTGTGGTGCACAATTAAAATGTGGACTTTAAGCGTATAAGAATATGAATTTATGTAGTTTTGAAATAAAGTTGTGATGTTTATAAAAAGGTCACGATGATTATAAAAATTGCGAAGAAATACCTCTTTGGATATTATTATCTTAAGGGGTGTTTTTTTATGTCTGAAAGAACTAGAACATCTAAAATAAATAAATGGATTAAAGAAGGTCGTGGCTCTGGGATTGGCTCAGATTATAAAGGCAACACGAATACTTGTCCGATTTGGAACGAAATTACTTTTATTTAACTGAATACTCGGATTTTGTTATTTATTTCCGTTGGAAGACACAACTGTCATTGCAGATGAGTTAGGTATTAAACATCCAACAGATCCTAGAACGAATGGACGGCATTTAGAGGACTTAGCGATGGCACTTCTTCAACGATTGTTAAAATCAGAAGAAAGCATACGTACTGTTACATCTACTTTTGATAAAGAGGTATATCTCCCATTAGGAAGCGGTGTGACACTATTTCCTTATTTAGAAGAATATATAAGAAAGAGGCAGACAGATATATGAATAAATAATATAGATTTCAAGGTGTCTGCCCTAATTGTACTAATCTTTGTTCCGTAAAAGATCGTGGAATAATACAGTTAATAGGTTTTACTAAAATATTAGATATCAATTGTGAAGAATTATACTTAAACCTAACAAGAGCTAATTTAAGGAAATAAGTTATGATTAAATGTGAATACAGTAAAAATTCCTTGTTGCTAATTAGTAACTTGGTAATAAAATCAATATAGAGGTGGAATTATATGCCTAAAATTGACAATATACTAGCAGTTCTATGGATGCTAAGTTCAGGTAAAAAAATTACTGCAAAACAAATCTCAGAAAAGTTGGAGATGAATATAAGGACCGTGTATCGTTATATTGATACACTTTCAACAAGTGGTGTACCAATAATTTCAGACACAGGTCATAACGGTGGATACACTTTAATGAACAATTTTATTGAAGCTCCTCTTTTTTTTGATTTTGAGGAGCAAACCTCACTATTTCATGCTGCTGTTTTTGCAGAAGAGGCCGGATATTATGGAGGTGAAGCACTAAATAGGGCTATTTCAAAACTTAGCAAATATCCAAATCAAGAGCAAGAATCAAAGATAAACAAACATTTTAATAGTCTTGAAGTAATAAGTCGATTAAGTTCCCCCTCTCTGGTCCCTTTATTGAAGGAGTTGGAGATGTCCGTCACTGGCGGGTACTCAGTTAAAATTCATTACCCTAAGAGTGGCGAAAAGCAATTAAAGTATAGATTGCTCGACCCGTATAGAATTATCTATTGGAATAATAAGTGGTATGTGATTGGATTTTGTCATCTTAGGAATGAGATTCGTAGTTTTAGAGTAGACCGAATTAAAAGTCTAGTGCTAACGGAAAATAAATTTAATCGGGCAGAAAATTTTTCAGCAAGTGGCTTCTTTTTGAAAAACCTTCTTCCAACTATAGAAGATTATGAAAGAATTACTTCTTTAGTTATTAATGGGGATACAAGGACGTTAGATGATATTTGCCAACATTGGTTTTTAGGACATTATTTACAAGACCGGTCTTTAAATCAAGCAGTATTTCTTCTTGAAAAAGATATGCTAAATACATTTGTACCTTATTTACTTTTAGCTTATGGTAAATCTATTCAAGTTATTGAGCCAATAAGTCTAAAGGAAAGACTTGTTGAAGTTTTGACTGATTTAATAAAATTTTATCAAGTATGAAAACTTCCCTGACGGTAGTTGTCAGGGAAGTTTTATTATAATAGGATATATCAATTGTGATTGGAGTGTTATTATATGCAAACAAAAAATGTTTATCTTTATGTATTTAATACAATGTCAGACTGGGAATATGGTTATTTAATTGCTGAACTAAACTCAGGAAGATATTTCAAAAGGGACTTAGCACCTTTAAAAGTAGTCACAGTAGGAGCTAATAAAGAAATCATTACTACGATGGGAGGTCTGAGCATAAAACCAGATACTTCTCTTGGTGAATGTACTTTTGAGGGGAAAGATCTTTTAATCTTACCGGGTGGGACTACTTGGAGAGAAGATATTCATCAACCAATCTTGGAAAGAATTGGCCAATCTTTAAAGCTTGGCACTATTGTTGCTGCAATTTGTGGTGCAACTGAGGGTCTCGCAAACATGGGATACCTAGATTCTAGAAAGCATACAAGTAATGACTTAGAGTATATTAAAATGGTATGTCCTAATTATAAAGGAGAAAAATTTTATGAGATTGGGCCTGCGGTATCTGATGCGAATTTAGTTACTGCATCAGGAGTAGCGCCTCTGGAATTTGCGATGGAAGTACTAAAAAAAATAGATGTATTTACACAAGATACATTACATTCATGGTATAACCTGAATAAGACTCATAAACCTGAATTCTTCTTTCAGTTAATGAATTCAATAAATGGATGAGCTATCTAATTAGCTTTGTTAAAATAAGAACTGGTAAATAATACCCTTTGGTAATTATTATGGAACGACCCTCAAGCATCAGTTGCTTTTGTTAAAGATTGGATTTCAGAAAATGATCAAACTTTTTTATTAAAAAAGTAACCTCTTCGGTATGATGCCCCAAATGTTACTCAATATTACCAATAGATAAAGCAATTTTATCGAGAATTAATAGCATTAGAAAAGCTAGTAAGAATTACAGGTACATTATTTAGCGAACGATTAAACATATTCACCTCGCAATAACAAGTTATTTGGAAACATGCCATAGACTAACAAGTTAGTTAATGAAGTTACAGATACAGTCCAAGAGTTTCGAAATCGACGTTGTTGCATAGTTATAGACCAAATGTTGGAAGAAGATACTTGCGTGAGGTTTGATAAATTGAAGGAATCATGTGCGGTAGAACCAAGAATTTTTTAAAAAATAAAATCTTTCTTGAATATATAAGTAAGAGGCAGAAAATATTATACTAAAAAAAGATGTAATAGTCAGCTTTAAATGAATTAATCTTTGTTCTGCAAACGGACCCGATTGTTGGAAATTTGAGGGGGTGGAATAATGAAAGATTTTTATACAGCATTAAATTATGTAAATAAAATGATTTACGAACCCAATGACTTAACTGTAAAGTCGGTTCAAGAAGAAAAGCAAAATTCTAAGTATGGTGCTGGTACATTTCGATTATCTTCGAGAACAGTTCGTTTAAGAGTTGCAAATATAACCTCCACCAAAGTAGGGCAGTTTGTTGCATTTTTGGAAAAAGATGGAAATAATAAAAACCAAGCCTTTACATATGAGGAAGCACCTGAATTATTAGTTATAACTACTTTTAAAAATGATAGTGAGTTTGGACAGTTTATTTTTCCAAAAGAAGTTCTTTTCAAACAGAATATTCTTCGGTCTAATTCAACAAAGGGAAAAATGGCAATAAGAGTTTATTCTAGGTGGGATAAACCGACTAGTGAGCAAGCGATGAAAACTCAAAAATGGCAGTTGCCTTATTTTGTTGATATGAGTGATCCGGGTAAATTACCCATAGACAAAATAATAGAACTGTATTCGCTTTAATTCTATGCAAACGGGCGCGTTATTGAAGATAGGATCTCGGAAAGTTATCAAACTTTTTTACAAAGGATGTTTAATATATCACAAATAAAGACCCCGTTTTGATCACTCTTTTTTTCAAAACGGGTTCTTTAAATTCAACGGGAGATGTGGGTTTGTGAGGTATTTTTGATCAAACTATAATTCAAAGCAACAATTTAATGTGCTAATCGAATCGATTGGCTCATTTGTCATTACTTGTTAAACAAACACTATTAAGGTATCCTTAAATAAGAAACAATTTTGCACCAACTAAAAATTATTCTATGAATTGAGGTACTTACATGCCAACACCTAGTATGGAAGACTATATTGAACAAATTTATAATTTAATTGACAAAAAAGGATATGCTCGTGTTTCTGATATCGCAGAAGCATTAATGGTTCATCCCTCCTCAGTAACAAAAATGATTCAAAAATTAGATAAAGACGAGTATGTTGTTTATGAAAAATATCGTGGTTTTGTTTTAACTGAAAAAGGTAAGAAAGTCGGCGAAAGATTAGTTTTCAGACATGAATTATTAGAAGAGTTTCTTAAAATAATTGGTGTGGAAAATGAAAACATTTACGAGGATGTAGAAGGAATTGAACATCATTTAAGTTGGAATTCAATTGATCGGATTGGTGACCTTGTGAAGTATTTTCAAACAAATGAAGACCGGGTAGAAGATTTAAAACAAGTCCAGAAGATGAATAGAAATTAGTACACATGTTAGAAAAAGTAAATGTTTAACGGTAAGTTTTTTTGCCATTCGTACTCTAAATTTTGCGAGTTCTAATTTATTTACTTTTGCTTAAAATTAGTATAAAAGCAAAAGGGGAGAGAGTGCATGAAAATTGATGCCGTCTTTTCTGGTGGTGGAGTAAAAGCTTACGCTTATATAGGAGTGCTTAAAAGTATTGAGGAAAACAAACTTATTTTAGAGCGTGTTGCCGGAACATCTGCTGGTGCAATTGTAGCATCCTTAGTTGCAGCTAATTATACGTTAGAAGAGTTAACAACTACGATAAGTGAACTTGATTTGAAGCAGTTTATAGACCCACCAAAATTTACGAAATATCTACCAATGAGTAAATGGTTGCTATTATATTTTCAGCTGGGAATTAATAAAGGGGATCGCCTTGAAAACTGGCTCTATGATCTGTTAGCAGAAAAAGGCCTTTACACATTTAATGATATTAAAAACGGATATCTGAAAGTTGTAGTAAGTGACCTTTCACTCGGTAAGCTAATCGTGATACCTGACGATTTAAATCGAGTGTATGGAATTAATCCGAACCATTTTCCAATTTCTAAGGCTGTAAGAATGAGTGCAGGATTCCCCTATTTTTTCATGCCAAAAAAACTCCCCGGTAAAACGAATAAGAAAAGTATTATTATTGATGGAGGTTTGCTAAGTAATTTCCCTTTATGGATTTTTGAAAATGGGGATGGTCAAATTAATCGTCCCGTACTTGGAGTGAAATTTACTAGTAAACTTGAAAAATTGAATCAGCCTGCAGAAATAAACAATGCATATGATATGTTCCATGCGCTTTTTACAACAATGAAGCAAGCGCATGATGCACGGTATATATCGAAATCACAGCTAAATAACATATTATTTATACCAGTGGATGATGTCGGAGCAGTAAATTTTCATATTTCTCAAGATACGAAGGAGAAGTTATATCAATCAGGTAAAATCAATGCAGATAATTTTTTGAAACATTGGCCGAACTAAATTGAAAAAGAAAAGATCTGCTGCTCTTACAGAGAAGCACGATCTTTTCTTTTTGATTTATTCCCTTCAATAACTCTTAAATGCGTTGCAGTACGTTTGTTTCTTTTTTTTCTTATGAGATCGGGCTGTTTTTTAGTCAATACCTTTGTATTTCGTATATTATCAGACTTATATTTTGCTTTTGACTGTCTGACAGCCTTTTTATATTTTTTCATATCGTTAGAAGGTGTTCTATTTCTGAGAAAGACAAAATAAAATACTGCAAATATTGCAGCACTACTTCCAATCACAATTAATATTGTGAAGAGAAAGTTCGCTGTATCAGTAAAAAGCTTTGAAACTAACCCCACCGCTGCTAAACTAATAATGAGAAAAGTCAAGATTGAAATTGTTTTACGAACCATCTTTTGTCCACCTTTCCACACAAATGATATATCTACACACATTTAATAAATGTATACCACTAAGTAAGAAGTTTTATAGCTAAATTTATTAAACATTTTTGTGTACCCGTGTATTACAAATTATTTCCTGCATTACATAATTTATTCAAGTATATTATTATAATTATAAAGCTTTTATACAAACTTTACTAGGTATCTAGATCACGATTTATAGTTAGAATTTTTAGTAAAAAAGCTGTTTGGTTGATATTCGAATAAATGGTCAATAATATCCCTGAGGTGGATATTATGGTTGAAAATAAACATGTAGAGAAAAATCAACAAAAGGAATCACTTTTACCTAGCACGATTTTGACTGGATTTGTTGGTGGTCTGTTCTGGAGTTTAGTAGGGGTTATCATTTCTTATTTTAATTTCACTGAGCTATCACCAAGAACCTTTATACTAAGACCATGGCTCCGATTAGAATGGACAGAAGGCTGGCTTGGCAATGTTTTATCAATTGGTATTATCGGTTTACTTTCCATTATTGTAGCCCTTATTTATTTCGTATTATGTAAAAAGATCTACTCAATGTGGATGGGGGTTATATTTGGAATCATTCTTTGGGGGATTGTCTTTTATTTACTGCAACCAGTATTTACAAATGTTCCACGACTTACTGAATTAACGCCGAATACAATCCTTTCTACAATTAGTTTATTTATATTATACGGGACATTTATTGGATATACAATTTCTTATAATTATCATGATTCAGAAAGGCAACTACATCATTAAACAAACGCAATGCTCAACTATTCTATTAACAGATTAAATCAGTTAAAAATTAATATTCATATGATATGATTTATGATAAAATAGATGAACTGAGTGTAATGGGATGAGAAGCTGTTTGGAAAGGGGAAGTAAAGATGGATAAATTAGAGAAATTAAGAAAAGCCCTAGAAGCAAATGAACTTGATGCGATTATTATCGAAAGTCCAATTAATCGAAGGTATATTACTGGATTCACTGGAACATCTGGTGTTGCAATTGTTTCGAAAGCAGATAATCGTTTTATAACCGATTTCAGGTATACAGAACAGGCTACTGCCCAGGCACAAGGGTATAAAATAATCGAACATAAGCAAGGAATTAATGTAGAAATCAAAGCTCAACTAAATGAAATGAATGTTAAGAGAGTCGGCTTTGAGAAAGACTATGTTACATACAGTCAATTTGAATCCTATCAGAAGGAATTTGATGTTGAGCTTATTCCTGTAAGCGGCATTCTTGAAGAAATCCGTTTAATTAAAGATAATGATGAATTAGCGCTTTTAAAGAAAGCTGCAGAAATTGCTGATGATGCGTTTGAGCATATCCAGTCATTTATTAAACCAGGTGTAAGAGAAATAGAAATTTCGAATGAACTTGAATTCTTCATGCGCAAGCAAGGTGCAACTGCATCAAGCTTTGACACTATTGTTGCTTCAGGTCTACGGTCTGCTTTGCCGCATGGAGTTGCATCCAGCAAAGAAATTCAATCTGGTGAATTAGTAACTTTGGATTATGGTGCAATTTATGAAGGTTACTGCTCCGATATAACAAGAACTGTTGCAGTTGGTGAAATAAGTAATAAGCTGAGGACGATATATGATACCGTTTTAGAGGCGAATATTCAAGGAATAAAAGGAATTAAACCGGGTATAACAGGAAAAGAAGCAGATGCCTTAACGAGAGACTATATTACGGAAAAAGGCTTTGGACAATATTTCGGTCATTCAACCGGCCACGGGATTGGTCTTGAAGTGCATGAAGGACCAGCTTTATCAAGCCGTTCAGATGTGACATTAAAAACTGGTATGATTGTAACAGTAGAACCAGGTATTTACATCGCTGGTGTTGGCGGATGCAGAATTGAGGATGATCTTGTCATTACAGAAAATGGGAATGAACGATTGACATTTTCATCTAAAGAATTAATACAACTATAGTTTATCCCGCATATTATTGACAGTAGATGTCAGATTCAATTTAACTAACCACCAGTGGGGGACATAGAGACCTCACTGATGGAAGTTTCACTTTATGTCTAGGAGGAAATAAGCAATGATTTCAGTAAACGATTTTAAGACAGGATTAACAATTGAAGTAGATAACGGTATTTGGCAGGTCCTTGAATTCCAGCATGTTAAACCAGGAAAAGGTGCTGCGTTTGTTCGCTCTAAACTTCGTAATCTTAGAAATGGCAATATTCAAGAGAAAACTTTCCGTGGTGGCGAAAAAGTAGGAAAAGCACATATTGAGAATAAAAAAATGCAATATTTATATGCTTCAGGAAGTGCGCATGCATTTATGGATACAGCCACATATGAGCAAATCGAAATTCCAGAATCACAAATCGAAGAACAACTTAAATTTATGAAAGAAAACATGGAAGTCCATGTGATTTCTTATGAGGGTGAAATTCTTGGTGTAGATCTTCCAAATTCAGTTGAATTAGAAGTTATTGAAACAGAACCAGGAATTAAAGGGGATACTGCTAGTGGTGGTTCAAAACCAGCTACAGTAGAAACTGGGCATGTCGTACAAGTACCATTTTTCGTTAATAAGGGTGATGTACTTGTAATAAATACTTCTGATGGTAAATATGTTTCTAGAGCATAAATAATTTGATATATGATAGTAAAACAGTCCTAGTATTTTAGCTAGGACTGTTTTTTTATGCCTTCATTCCCCATTTAAGCAACAAGAGAGTTCCACTCAGCTACAGTGATGAAAATGACCGAGGCTTTATTCACCAAAATACAAATCCTCGTTATTTGCATAAGCTCCAAAAGCGCTCCCTTTATATTCAACTTAGGAATGTTCGAGTAAGTTTGCGCCATCCCGAGTAGAGCGCAAACTATACGCTTGTGATTTCAACCTGTTCAAAATTATTTGTTGAACGTCATAATCTAAGATGGCAGACATACAATTATTATTAAGCTACAAGAACGAAATGAGGAATCTAGATGGAAGAAATTTTACGCTTATTTCCACCTAAGATTAGACAAGCTGTCGAGAAGAAAGTTAAAAATCGTTGGAATATACTTCAAGAAATTCGGATACGTATTGATAAACCAATGGAGCTTAGCTTTGATATGAAGACGGAGTGGATTGGAAATGAACGACCAAATCAACAGGATGGATTATTTATCGTCAATCAACTAAGTGCATTTTCCTTATATCGCATGGAGGATGAGCTTAGAGAGGGTTATATTACAATTGAGGGTGGCCATCGTGTTGGGATTGCTGGAAAAGTAAATACATTAAAGGGCTCAGTTAAAGCAATTCAACACATCACCTTCTTTAATATCCGGATTGCTAAGGAAAAAATCGGTGCAGCAATTTCATTACTCCCATATATGTATGAACGTAATTATTTAAATACGTTAATCATCGGTCCACCACAAACAGGGAAAACGACGTTAATTCGTGACATTACAAGATTAATTGCTACTGGCTGGAAAAAGGTAGAGGCAAAGAAGGTAGGAGTCATCGATGAAAGATCGGAAATCGCCGCTTCAATTAGAGGTGTTCCCCAGCATGATATTGGATTACGCACCGATGTGCTCGATGCATGCCCGAAAGCAGAAGGATTAATGATGATGATTCGCTCCATGTCACCAGATGTACTAATCGTGGATGAAATCGGGAGTAAAGAAGATATTGCAGCGCTAATAGAGGCGATTAATGCAGGTGTAACAATAGTCTGCTCTATTCATGGTCAAGACTTGGACGAGTTAAAAAAGCGACCATCATTACAAATTCTTTTTGAACAAAATGTCTTTCAACGTATGATTTTATTAGAAAGAAAAAATAGACCTGCACAAGTACAACGAATCTACGATGAAAATGAGATAAATATTTTAAAGAAATCGAGGTATTTCGCGAATGAAGTGGATAGGAGCACTTCTTTTCATCGGTACAACTACATGGATGGGGTTTGAATGGAGCAATAAACTAACACAGCGGCCGAAACATATCCGCCAGCTTAAAAATGCATTGCAAATACTAGAGGCAGAAATTATTTACAGTCAATTACCATTACAAGATGCCTTTTCTTCCATAGCGAAACAATTACCAAACCCATTAAGGACCTTCTTTGATTCACTTGGAAAATACATGAAGGATGAATATATCGATTTTCATATATTATGGGAGAAACAAGTAAATGAGTTAATAAGGATTTCGAGCTTAGGTACGAATGAAAGAGAAATACTCATACAATTCGGGAGAACCTTAGGACAACATGATTTTTACCAGCAGCAGAAATATATCCAATTAACCTTAACCCACCTTGATCGAGAACTCGAGGATGCAAGAGATGAACAATATAAGTACAGTAAATTGGCTAAGAGTATTGGCATATTATGTGGCATATTTATCGTATTACTGCTTATTTAGGCAGGTAGGAAAGTATAAATTCCTTCGCTGCATAAGTGCAACTAATGCATTTGCAATAAAGCTTGCCAAATGCCAAGTTTTCTAATGTGAAAGGGGGGTATTCATGTTTTTTGACGCCTCTATATTATTTCAAATTGCAGGGATTGGCATTATCGTCGCATTGATTCATACAATATTAAAGCAAATGGGAAAAGAAGAGATTGCGCAATTTGCAACATTAATCGGATTTATTATTGTTCTCATAATTGTGATTAATGGACTTTCTGATTTGTTTCAGCAAATTAAATCGGTATTTCTATTCTAGGGGTAATAAACATGGATATATTACAAATTGTGATTCTCGGAATAATTGCAAGCATTCTTTACATTATTCTAAAGCAAATTAATGCTTCATTTGCATTTATTTTAATCCTCATTACAGGGATTATTATATTTATGTCCATCATCAATCAAATTGGAGTTATTTTTCAATTAATTCATACACTTGGGCAGAAGGCGAATGTTCAAGGAATGTATTTAGAAACCATCTTAAAGATTATAGGGATTGCGTATATTGCTGAGCTTGGTGCAAGTTTAACGAAAGAAGCTGGACTCGGGGCTGTAGCTAAAAATATTGAGCTCGCCGGGAAAATTTTTATCCTCTTACTAGCAGTGCCGATTATTACTGCTGTAATAGAGGCGATTATCAGCTTCTTGCCAGCTAGTTAAATTTAGCAAAAAGGGATTCATCTGAAGGGAGATATGAGGATGAATGAAATCTAATAAAATTGCTGTTGCATTCCTACTAATATTCCTTTTTCTCTTCAGTGGACAAGCAAGTGTTCATGCTAGTCCGTCATCAAATGAAGTAGAAGATGCACTGCTCGAAGAAATCTCCTTAGATAGTATTCAAGATTATTGGAGTGAAGTCGTGGATGAATATGGAAATTATTTACCTGATTTAGAGAAAACTTCAATATATGAAATGATTAAAAATCAAGAATCCTTTTCAATTAAAGATACAGCTTTAGGTTTAATTGAATACTTATTCCATGAATTGATCCTCAATGGAAAGCTACTAGGAACATTATTAATGCTTACTTTATTTTCAATTATCTTGCAGACGATGCATGCTGCCTTCGAACAAAGCATGGTAAGTAAAATAGCGTATTTTGTAGTCTATGTTGTTCTAATATTCATTGCATTAAATAGTTTTTACGTTGCTGTTAGTTATGTTGTAGAAGCAATATCAACGATGAGCAGCTTCATGATTTCACTCATACCGCTTTTACTAGGACTAATGGCATCGTTCGGAAACATTGTATCCGTTTCTTTTTTTCATCCAATTATTATTCTGCTCATTAACATGAGTGGTGTCATAACCTCTCACTTTATTTTACCATTACTATTTATATCTGCATTATTAGTAATTGTCAGTAGCTTAAGCGAAAATTACAAAGTAACCCATCTTGCAAAATTATTTAAAAATGTTGGTGTCGGTACGCTTGGTGTGTTTTTGACGATATTCTTAGGTGTGATGTCAGTACAAGGTGCAACAAGTGCAATTCAAGATGGTCTTGCAATGAAAACGGCAAAGTTTATAACTGGAAACTTTATACCGGTTGTAGGCCGTACCTTTACAGATGCTGCGGATACAATCTTAAGCGCATCATTGCTGTTAAAAAATGCTGTAGGTATTGTTGGATTAATCATTATTCTCTTCTTTGCATTATTCCCGGCAATTAAAGTAATGGCAATTGCACTTATTTATAAGATTGTTGCCGCGATTTTGCAACCGATTGGTGATGGACCAGTGATCAAAACATTAAATACGATTAGTAACTATATTTTGTATATTCTTGCTTGCTTATTAGCAGTATCGCTGATGTTTCTACTAGCAATTGTAATCATAGTAATTGCTAGTAATATTACGCTGCTCTTACGATAGGATGGTTACAATGGAGATACTCATTGACTGGGTTACACAAATAATTTTGTTTATTATTCTAGCAACAATTATTGACTTATTGATTCCTGCAACAAGTATGAAGAAATATATTAAATTAGTTATCGGATTAATCCTAATTCTAATCCTATTAAAGCCTATCTTTTACTTATTCAATATTGACATAGAGAAAGCTGTTGAATCCTCAATTCAATCAGCAATCAATGGTGAAATGAAGGATGATTCTCTTGAAAATTTAATAAAATTTCAAAAAAATGAGATAGAAACCACTCAAGATGCATATATTTTAGAACAAATGGCTGTCCAATTAAAGGAATTAGCAAATGATTCTCTTAATAAGGAATTTCAGCTAGAGATAACTAACATAGAATTCCTCTTCACATCGAATCAAGAAAAGACCTACGAGAATCTAAATGAAGTCATTGTACATTTATCAGAATTAGAGAATGGGGAGGGAGCTGTGAATGTCGTTGAAGATGTGGTAATAAATACCGATAACCCAGTAGAAATTGAAGAAAGGATAAATGAACAAGAAATAATCAAGATGCTTGAAGATATATGGGAGCTTAATGACAAGGAAATCATACTAAATTGGGAGGGAGGGTCATCTTGAAACAAATATTTAAGAACTTCTTTCGTCCTAAAGACACAACTGGAAGTAATCATCCGATTTCCAAAAAAACAGGTTATATCATTGTCTTAGGTTTAATTGGATTAATGATTATTATTTTGAGCAATTTCTTTTCACCTGCCAAAGAGGAAATGGGGGTAGAGTTTGATCCAGCAATCAATAATCCGCAGCATGAAGAAGTCGAAGTATCAAATCCGGAGGAATCACCATTAACCTCAGATGTCGCAGAATTAGAAAAAAATTATGAACAAGACCTTGAGGGAATGTTGAATAAGATTCAAGGAGTTACAGATGCAGAGGTCATGGTGAATCTTGAATCAACTAAAGTAAATATCTATGAGAAAAACTTAATCATTGGTGAACAATCGACAGATGAAAACGATCGAAATGGCGGGACAAGAAAGGTGGAGGATCATACCGAAGAATCACAAATTGTCTTCGTAAGACAAGGTGATCGAGAGGTTCCACTATTAGTGAAAACAGAACGCCCAAAGGTTAGTGGTGTTTTTGTTGTAGCAAAGGGAGCAGACCATGCTACAGTAAAAAGCTGGATAGTTGAAGCAGTATCACGTGTACTTGATGTCCCAACACATAGAGTTTCTGTAATGCCAAAGAGCTAGGAGGAGGATTTTTTATGTTAAAAAAACAAACGGTTTGGTTATTGACAATGCTCAGTTTGATGATTGTGCTAAGTGTCTATTACATTCTTGGTGGTAGTAACAATGATAATTTGGCATTCATTGATGATGGACAGCCAGAGCAAGATCAATCTGTTGCAACTGATTCTAATACAACAGAAGATAATGGTGAGACTGAAGTAACTGGTATTGAGAGTTCAAGTGAGGACGAGCTTTTTACAACGATTCGCATGGAAGTAAGCGATGAAAGAAGTATGAAGATCGAGAGACTAAATGATGTGCTTGCAGCGAGCAGCTCCAGTGTAAGTGAGAAAAACCAAGCAAAGGAAGATATTGATGTACTAAGTTCAATAACATCTAAAGAGAAAATATTGGAGAAAACTATTTTAAGCAATGCCGAATACGAAGATGTTCTTGTTCGAGTAGATAATGATAAAGTACATGTTCATGTCCAAGTTGATGAATTATCGGCTACAGAAGCAGATAATATTATGCAAATGGCGAGAGACGAGTTTGGCGATGAGGTAACTACAGAGGTTAATTTCCAGCCATCGACTGAACAAGAATAAGTATAAAAGTAAACTAAAAATCCAGGTGTAATCAAACATCTGGATTTTTTATTTAATTTTTTTCATAGTGGATATAAACTACGGACTAGACGTAAGTTGATTTATGCTCGGTACAGTCGTACACCTTAGGTAATGCACAGTCTACTCCAATAGGAAGGAAACCGCTTTGAAACGGTCTTCAGCAGCAGTTTTTATTCCCTCAATATCCATCTGTCCTCCGATACAGTCAACAATCATTAGAGAGCAAAATATCACTCATCTTATAATGATTTGATAAATGATAGTAAACGCACAATCCAAGTCAGCCAGAGAGTGCTTATAAACTTATGCTAGTTTACAGTATATGAACTTTATTTTTTCAACTTCAATTCGCATTACAGCCTCAACACTGGTATAATTTCTAGGAGCACTGTTCAAGATTTATATATGCTCTTAAGAAAAGCTGAATTTATTGTTAAGATTCTGGGGCTTAACAAAGATGATTTCTGAATAAAAGAACTTTAAAAGAACAAAGGAATCAATGCTTTTGAATACTTTGTTCTTGAAGAAATCCAATATTTTCTTTAAAATGTTAGAAGGAGTTATTAGTACCTAATAATAATTTGGCAGAAAAGGGAGTTTAAAAAACTTTCTCACTGTATAGAAAGACTAAGGTTGTCACGTAAAATCCTGGTGGCAGCATAGTTTTCAAATATTCCTATTTTAAATCGAATAAATGAGGTGGCAATTATGTTGAAAGTAGAAGAAATCCGTGAATTAATAAATTTAGTTGATCAATCATCTATTAGTGAATTCACATATGAAGCAGAAGGAACAACAATTACAATCAAGAAAGAATCAGATAAGCAAGCCATCGTTAGTGGGCTTGTAAGCAATGTACCTGCTCCTGTTAAACAAGAAAGTGTAAGAGTTGAAGCTCCGGTTCAAGAAATAAATGAAGAACCGGTAAATGTAGCAGCTACAGATAATACTGCAAAAGCAAATTATGATTATGAAATTGTTTCCCCGATGGTAGGTACATTTTATGCTAAAGCATCTCCTGAAAGTGAAAAGTTCGTTTCACAAGGCAGTAGTGTAGATAATGACACAGTAGTATGTATCGTAGAAGCGATGAAGCTATTCAATGAAATTGAAGCTGAAGTAAAAGGTGAAATCGTTGAGATACTAGTTGAAGACGGTGAGCTTGTCGAATACGGCCAGCCACTATTCAGAGTAAAGTCAAAGTAAGGGGATGTAGTAAGTGATAAAGAAACTGTTAATTGCTAATAGAGGAGAGATCGCTGTTCGAATCATACGTGCATGTAAAGAGCTGGATATTGAAACAGTGGCCGTATATTCAGAAGCAGATAAAGAATCTCTTCATGTCCAGTTAGCTGATGAAGCATATTGTATTGGACCTAAATTGAGTAAAGATAGCTATCTTAATTTCACGAATATCATAAGTGTAGCTAATTTAACAAATGTTGATGCAATCCATCCTGGTTATGGTTTTTTAGCTGAAAATGCTGATTTCGCTGAGATTTGTAAAGCATGCAATATCACATTTATTGGCCCTAGTGCAGAAGCAATTCAAAAAATGGGGATCAAGGATGTTGCTAGAGAAACGATGAAAAATGCGAATGTTCCAATCGTACCAGGTTCAAATGGTATTATTAGGAACATGGAAGAGGGTCTTGAAATCTCTAATAGTATCGGTTTCCCGGTTATAATAAAAGCTACTGCTGGTGGCGGTGGTAAAGGGATTCGTGTTGCTAGAAACGAAGAAGAATTGATTAAAGGTATCCAGGTAACCCAAAAAGAAGCAGAAACTGCATTTGGTAATCCAGGTGTATATATAGAGAAATTTATTGAAGACTTCCGTCATGTTGAAATTCAAATAATAGCTGATACTCATGGAAATGTAGTACATCTTGGTGAAAGAGATTGTACGATTCAACGACGTTTACAAAAGCTAGTTGAAGAAACACCCTCTCCAGCATTAACTCCAGAAATAAGAGAACAGATGGGGCAAGCTTCCGTTAAAGCTGCAAAAGCGGTAAACTATGTTGGAGCAGGTACAATTGAATATATTTTCGACCGGAAATCAAATCAATTCTATTTCATGGAAATGAATACGAGAATTCAAGTTGAACACCCGATTACAGAAATGGTAACTGGAGTTGACTTAATTAAAGAACAAATTAATATTGCTAATAACGAGGTACTTTCAATAAAGCAAGAGGATATTGTCCTTAATGGTTATGCAATGGAATGCAGAATTAATGCTGAAAATCCTTTTAAAAACTTCATGCCATCTGCAGGTACAATTGATATGTATTTAGCACCCGGTGGATACGGGGTCAGAGTGGACTCAGCAGCATATTCAGGTTATTCTATACCACCGTATTATGATTCTATGATTGCAAAATTAATCACCTATGGTTCGACTCGTGAAGAGGTCGTAAGCCGAATGAAACGTGCACTGGATGAATTTGTCATTGAAGGTGTGCATACTACGATTCCTTTCCATAGTTTGATTATGGATAATGAAGTATTTCTTAAAGGTGATTTTAATACCAACTTCCTAGAAGAGAACCCAATTGTTGAAAAGAAGTAAATTTCGTCAATTCTCATGAATAAGGAGTGATCGGATGTCTGAACAAACGTTATTAAGTGTAAGTGACAATGACGCATTAGGAAAAGTAGAAATTGCTCCAGAGGTCATTGAAGTAATTGCTGGGATAGCAGCTACTGAAGTAAAAGGACTATTTGCAATGCGAGGTAATTTTGCTTCAGGTGTTGCAGAACGATTAGGGAAAAAACCACATAATAAGGGTGTTAAAGTGGAGTTAACAGAGACTGGAGTTTCCATTGAACTCTATGTCATCTTACATTTCGGTGTGTCCATTCCACTTGTAGCTCAAGAAATCCAATCGAATATTAGACAAACTTTAATTAATATGACAGCACTCGAAATAGAAGAGATAAATATTCATGTTGTCGGAATTCAAATGGACGGTAAAGAGGATACAGATGTAGAAGATTAAGCAGGAGGTCAAAAGATAATATCTTTTGACCTCTATCATTTTAGGTATTCGCTAATGACAGAATCTAGCATTGCCTATTTAATCATGTTATTATTTGAAAGAGAACGATAAGGGAGCAATGAACGATGAATCGACATACTGCTAGAGAAAAGGCATTTCAAATCCTTTTCCAACTAGATATTAATGATAATGAACCAAAAGAAGCGATAGCAGCCTTTTTAGAGACAGAAGAAAGTGACATATTTTTAAAAGGATTAGTTGAAGGCGTGACAAATGTGAAAGATGAAATCGATACAATTATTACGGAAAATTTACAAAACTGGACATTGGATCGTGTCGCAGCTGTAGAGAAAACAATTTTGCGCATCGCCACATATGAAATACGATATTTAGAAGATATTCCTAGAAATGTTTCAATCAACGAAGCAGTTGAACTAGGCAATGTTTATGGTGACGACAAATCCGGCAAATTTATTAATGGTGTACTTTCAAGAATAGAAAAATAGAAGCTAGGCTCACTTCGTATCGATTGTTGCTATTTAAAAAAATGCGAATTTGTGATAATTTGATTCCAGATTTGAACATCAGTTTATATTCACTAACGAATCTCCAATATTTCCCTATAATGATCGTTGATTGTTAGTGAGTAAATCATAC
Source organism: Oceanobacillus chungangensis (assembly GCF_003369565.1). Taxonomy (GTDB): domain Bacteria; phylum Bacillota; class Bacilli; order Bacillales; family Amphibacillaceae; genus Oceanobacillus; species Oceanobacillus chungangensis. Next base: position 47,733 of record NZ_PIOD01000001.1, read on the forward strand.
TATTTTCGTTAGTTTTGCACTATCCCAGCGGAGAAAATATACGAAGACTCCGCGAAAATAAAGTTCAATTTTTTCGTGCGATGTAACGCTGCCGAAGTTTCCTTGTCCTGTGGGAGAAGGGCCTCGGCGAGGCTTCGAAGTGCGCCAGCATAAGAAGGTTCGCCAGCCCCCCACGGATAGCAAAGTGTATTTTCGGAGCGCCCAGCCTGAGAGCAGTCGTCCTACCAAGTTAGTTCGCATTTTATGTCGGCTTATTATTACTTGAATAACAACAAACTTTAAAAAGCTTTAAACTATTTTAGGGGTGGATATTTTATGACAGCAGAGATAATAAACGGTAAGGATTTAGCGCAAGAACTAAGAATGGCAATGAAGGAAGAAGTAGCAGCATTAATTCAAGATGGAATAACCCCACAATTAACGGTTGTGTTAGTTGGAGATAATCCTGCATCAAGATCCTATGTTAAAGGAAAAGAGAAAGCCGCTAGTGAAGTTGGGATAGATTCTTCTTTAATTGAGCTACCTAATTCTACAACGGAAGATGAGCTTCTTAAATTAATCCAAAAATTAAATGAAGATGCTGGGGTCCATGGTATTCTAGTTCAACTTCCATTGCCAAAGCAAATAAGAGAACAGGAAGTTATTGAGGCAATTTCTCCGAGTAAAGATGTTGATGGTTTCCATCCAATTAGTATCGGACGTATGATAACTGGTGAGGATACATTTCTGCCTTGTACACCTTATGGAATAATAACGATGCTGAAATCAAGAAATATAAAAATTGAAGGGAAGCATGCCGTTATTATTGGCAGAAGTAACATTGTAGGTAAGCCAGTTGGACAACTACTCTTAAACGAAAATGCTACTGTTACTTATTGTCATTCAAGAACTGCTGATTTAAAAACGTATACACAAGATGCAGATATCTTAATTGCAGCAATTGGTCGTGCAAATGCAATTACTAGTGAATATATTAAAGAGGGCGCAGTAGTAATTGATGTCGGCATTAACCGACTAGATAATGGTAAATTAACTGGAGATGTAGATTTTGAGGGAGCATTAGAGAAGGCATCCTTTGTTACACCAGTTCCAAAAGGTGTCGGGCCAATGACGATTGCGATGTTGTTAAAGAATACTATTAAAGCGGCAAAAGGACTCAATAACGTTGGAAAATAAATACTTAACAGTTGCTGCCCTCACAAAATACATCAAACGTAAAATCGATGTAGATCCACATCTGAAGGACGTATTGTTAAAAGGAGAGATATCGAATTTCAGTCATCATAGTCGCGGACATATGTATATGACGATTAAAGATGATCAAGCTAAAATTCAGGCAGTAATGTTTGCAGGAAATAATCGATATTTGAAATTTAAACCTGAAAATGGCATGAATGTATTAATCAGAGGTGAAATTAGTGTCTATGAAGCCTTTGGTCAATATCAGTTATATATTCAGCAAATGGAGCCAGATGGACTAGGTGCCTTATATTTGGCCTTTGAGCAATTGAAAGAAAAATTACATAAGCAAGGTTATTTTGCAGAAGAGCATAAAAAAGAGATCCCTTTATTTCCTAATCACATTGGTGTCATTACCTCGCCAACTGGTGCAGCTGTTCGTGATATTATAACGACGATTAAGCGAAGATACCCAATCGTCCAGATTACAGTGATTCCAGTACTAGTTCAAGGAGAGAATGCAGCTAGTTCAATTGCAGCTGCAATCGATTTAGCAAACGATATTAATTCATTTGATACGCTAATCGTAGGACGTGGCGGTGGATCGATTGAGGAGTTATGGGCATTTAATGAAGAAATTGTTGCGGAATCTATTTTTCGATCCAAAATCCCAATAATCTCTGCAGTTGGTCACGAGACAGATATTACTATTAGTGATTATGTAGCGGATTTACGTGCACCAACCCCGACGGGAGCTGCAGAACTTGCAGTACAGTCCCAGATTGAATTAAGAGAAAAGATAGATACATTAACAAGGTCACTAACGAGAGAATTAACGAATGAGCTGAGAAATAATCAAAGGCATTTAGACCGTTTAAAGGCAGCCTATGCCTTTCGTTACCCAGGACAGCTTATTAAACAGAAGGAGCAGGCACTGGATAGCTTTGTAGCTAGTTTACAAAAAGGGATGGTTTCAACTAAGAAAGAAAAAGAATTGAGATTATTAAATCTTTATAAACGATTCGTAACGCAGCATCCGCAAAGACAACTCGAGCAATCCAAGTCAAAGCTAGATGAAAAAATAAAATCGCAAAATTATTATATGACGAAACTGCTTGAAAATAAAACGATTCAACTAACTAATACGATAGATAAATTATCTTTAGTTAATCCACTAGAAATTATGAAACGTGGATTTGCCTTACCATACACGCCAGAACATAAAATTATTAAATCGGTTAATCAAGTGAAAGTAAATGATTATATAAAATTAAAAATAAGTGATGGAAATTTGCATTGCCAAGTATTGGAAGTAGAGGAGGAAGTAAACCTTGAAAACGGATGATCTTACGTTTGAAGAAGCAATGGAGAAATTAGAAGCTATTGTGGAGAAATTAGAAGAGGGAGATGTCCCTCTTGAAAAAGCCATTAATTACTATCAAGATGGAATGACGCTATCTAAATTATGTGGAGATAAGCTCAATACCGTCCAAGAAAAAATGACGAAAATTATGAACGAACAGGGAGAATTTGCTCCATTTGAAATACAGGAGGAACAATAAACGTGCCAGCAAATCTTACGGATTATATGAACCATTATATTACAATTATCGAGCAAGAAATAACAAATCAACTTGAAAAACTAGAGATTCCAAAACCACTTAAGGATTCTATGCTTTATTCGATGAATGCAGGTGGTAAAAGACTACGTCCAATCTTGTTAATCGCAAGCTACGAGGCATTTGCAAATGACTATAAAAAGGCTTTGTCCTCTAGTGTGGCTTTGGAAATGATTCACACCTATTCACTAATTCATGATGACCTTCCGGCAATGGATAATGATGATTATCGCCGTGGAAAATTAACAAATCATAAGGTGTTCGATGAAGCGACAGCAATCTTGGCTGGAGATGGATTATTAACTTATAGTTTTGAAGTAATTGCTAACGATCCATTGCTAGACGAAAAGCAAAAAATTGAGATAATTAAGATGCTTTCCCATACTAGCGGTCCTAATGGAATGGTAGGCGGACAAATATTAGATATGCAGGCAGAGAATAGGGAATCAAACTTGCAAGAACTAGAAAGAATTCATGAGCTGAAAACGGGTGAATTAATCAAATTTGCCATCTATACGGGGGCCTATTTAGGAAATGCAACTAAAGAACAGTTGCAATATCTCGAGGAATTTGCATATTATTTAGGACTGATTTTCCAAGTACAGGATGATATTCTTGATGTTACTGGTGATGAAGCGAAACTAGGTAAAAGATTAGGCAGTGATGAAGAAAGTAAGAAGAGCACTTATCCTAGACTTCTAGGAATTGATGGTGCAATTGAATTGAAAAATCAATATGTAACAAGTGCAAAGAATGCTTTAAAGAAAGCAGAAGTAGAAGATTCCTACTTAATGAACTTAACAGAACATTTCAGCAAACGGGACCATTAGAAAATGTAAAATAGAGCATTCTCCATCAACAACCGTTTTCACACTCGTGTAAACGGTTGTTAGTGCTGCTCATTCGAAAATAAGCCAAGCTGTAGTTAGTATTTAATTTGTCTAAAAGACGGTGGATTTGATATAGTAATGATAGAAAATAATACAGTGACATAAGAAAAGGGTTAACATAAATGAGTAAAAAACGATTGGATGAAATATTAGTTGAACGTAATCTAATAGAAAATAGTGATAAAGCAAAGCGGATCATCATGGCTGGACTGGTGTTTAGCGAACAGCAACGCTTAGATAAGCCAGGAATGAAAGTGGACGAAAATATTTCGTTAACAGTAAAAGGAAAGTCCAATCCTTATGTCGGTCGTGGCGGCTTTAAATTAGAAAAAGCATTAAAAACATTTAATATTTCGGCGGAGGGTAAAATTTTAATCGATGTTGGATCATCAACAGGAGGTTTTACAGATTGTGCCCTGCAAAATGGAGCAATGCTCAGCTACGCCATCGACGTTGGTTATAATCAATTGGACTGGAAATTAAGAAATGATGCACGTGTAGTCGTAATGGAAAGAACTAATTTTCGGTATGTAACAGCGGATATGCTGAAAAAAGGTACACCTAATTTCGCAAGTGTCGATGTATCTTTTATTTCTATTAAAAAGATATTGCCAGTCCTAAACCAATTACTCGCAGCAAATAGCGATGTTGTAGTCTTAATCAAGCCACAATTCGAGGCTAAGAAAGAACAGGTTGGTGAGAAAGGAATCGTAAATGATAAATACGTTCATGAAGAGGTTTTACGTGAAATAATTGCATTTGCAAATAAAGAGCAATATGAATTAATTAACTTAACTTTTTCACCGATTACTGGTGGGGAAGGCAATATCGAATTTTTAGCACATTTCGGCTGGAAGACAGGAATTAATAACGGGGATGAAGTTATCGATCAAATCGAAAACATTGTTAAAGGAGCCCATTATTTATTAAAATAGAAATATCGTACATGGGGGTATAAGATGAGTAAGATTCAGCGACATTTGAAAATACGTGAATTAATTTCTGAAAATGAAATAGAAACACAAGATGAACTTGTTAATCGTTTACAATCATTAGGAAAAAATGTGACACAAGCAACTATTTCTAGAGATATAAAAGAACTGCAATTAGTAAAAGTTCCGACAAATAATGGGACATATAAATATAGCTTGCCAGCTGATTCAAGATTTAATCCATTTGAAAAATTGAAACGATTAATTGCTGACGTATTTGTGAAAATTGACCATACCAGCCATTTTATTGTATTGAAAACATTACCAGGTAATGCACAAGCAATGGGAGTGCTAATTGACAATTTAGACTGGGAAGAGATTATGGGAACGATTTGTGGAGATGATACATGCTTAATCATATGTAGAACAGAAGAACAAGCGGTTGCCCTCAAGGAACGCTTTATAAACATGTTATGATGATGTTGCATTTTTAATGAGGTGAATAATATCCATGCTAACAGAATTATCTATTCGTGACTTTGCAATAATTGATGAAATTTCAATTAATTTTAATGAAGGATTAACCGTGTTGACAGGGGAAACAGGGGCTGGGAAATCTATCATTATTGACGCAATCCAGTTATTAGCAGGTGGCAGAGGTTCCGTGGAATTTGTTCGGCATGGAACAAAACGGGCCGAAATCGAAGGGTTATTTTTCATTCCAAATAAGAGCCATGCTATTTATAATGTTGGGAAGCAATTTGGAATTGAAATACTAGATGATCAGGTTGTACTCGAACGAATCATCACAGTCTCAGGAAAAAGTATTTGCCGTGTTAATAGCAAGTTAGTCACTTTAGCCATATTACGGGAATTTGGCAAGACGTTGATTGATATACATAGTCAACATGAAACTCAATCATTAATGGATCCGGAGCATCATCTGGATTTACTTGATATGTATGATCCAAAGTCAATGGCAAAATCGAAAGAAGAATATAGTCGTTTATTTAGCAAGCTTGCTACATTAAAAGGACGTTACAAAAAACTAAGTGAAAATGAACAAGAAATCGCACATCGCTTAGATCTCTTAGAATTTCAAAAAAAAGAGCTGGAACAAGCAAATCTTTCACCAAATGAAGATATAATTCTTGAGGAAGAAAGAAGCTCGTTAGTTAACTTTGAGCGAATTTATCAAGCATTACAGGATTCGTATACTGCGCTTTACGGAGAACAAAAGGGGCTTGAATGGCTTAATCAAGCACAATTAGCGTTACAGGATAGTAAAGTATCCGATGCCTTTATTACGGAAAAAGCAGAAGAGCTTTCCAATCATTATTATGCCTTAGAGGAAATTACGTATGCAATTCGCAGTCAGCTCGAAGAATTACAGTACAACCCAGAGCGATTAAATGAAATAGAAACTCGTTTAAACGAAATACATCGATTGAAGAAAAAGTATGGAACTAATGTAACGGAAATACTCGAGTATATGGCAAAAATCGAAGAAGAATTAGAACAGATTACGAATAAGGACTCCCACCTTTCTACATTAAATCAACAAATAGAAGATATTGAAAAAGATGCATACTTAGAAGCGGTACAGCTGCATGATATAAGGAAGAAAGCAGCCGATTCGTTAACAAAAGCTATTTATAAAGAATTTAAAGGCTTGTATTTAGAGAAGGCATCGTTTGCAATTTCTTTTGAACCTGAAGAAAGTCATGTGGAAGATGGCAATTATATACTTACAAAGGATGGATTTGACCAAGTTCGTTTTATGATCTCAACGAATCCAGGGGAACCACTAAAAGAGCTGAGTAAAGTAGCATCAGGTGGAGAACTTTCTCGCATTATGTTAGCACTTAAAAAAATCTTCGCAAAACATCAAGGCGTGACAAGCGTAATATTTGATGAAGTAGATACAGGTGTAAGTGGACGTGTTGCACAAGCGATAGCAGAGAAGATTTATCAGATTTCCGTTGATTCACAAGTTCTGTGTATTACGCATTTACCACAAGTTGCTGCTATGGCGGATACACATAAATTCATTAAAAAAGTTGAGAAAAACAAACGAACCATTACACAGATGGAAGAACTATCCATAAAAGATCAAATTAATGAATTAAGTCGGATGATTACCGGAACAAAATTAACGGAGACAGCAAAAGAGCACGCAAAAGAATTACTTGAACTTGCTTCAACGTTTAAAGCAGTTTAAGTATAATATTCATTAATAAGTCAGAAGCTAGAGTATACATTTATTTTCCTAAAGTGGGAATGAATGGTTTACATCATGAAGCATCTGGCTTTTTTATTATGTTTTTTTGTCAAAAATGATTGATTATTCATACCAAATGATTATGAATACATGAAGATTCAGTCTAATAGTAAGGCCAGTAAACTGTCAGGACATTCATAAATCATTACAAACGGTCTTACTTCATTAAGACCTAGTTGCCAATAATAAACATGCATAATTGAGATACGTTTATTTAACAAGTTTAACAATTTTTATTGCTGTATTAAGAGGTAATCTTAAACATTTTTCATAGGTTTATCCAGTTTAAAAACACCGTTATTAGGTCAAATTAGGTGTATAGAAAAATAATGGTATGGGTTAGGTATAGGAGTGTGAAACGGTTGAGTAAACATTTGAATGCGATTCGAATTTGTATTGGCGTTATACTCCTGATTGCATGTATTGCAATCCCTATGTCTACCCCAGTGCAGAAATATTTTAAGATACCAAATGAGCTTGTAACAATGCAAAATGAACAACCGATTGAAATACCAACTCTGGGTGAGAACATTAATATTGAAACATCTGATGAAAGCGTCCTTGCCATTGATTCCGCTGAATTTTATGCAAAAGAATCAGGTAATAGTGAATTAGTATATGAAGTGGCCGGCATTCCAATTAAAAAAGTAGATCTATCTGTATTGAATGATATTCGGGTGGTCCCTGGCGGTCAATCAATAGGTGTGCAATTACACACGCTAGGAGTCCTTGTCGTTGGACATCATCTTGTAAATGGTATGGAAGGAAAAGAGTCCCCTGGAGAAGTAGCCAATATTAATGTTGGAGACGTTATCTTGAAAATAAATGGTCAGCCGATTAAATCAATGAATGAAATAAAAAGTTATGTTGATCAAGCGGGTAAGGTTAATCGTGACTTAGATATAACGATTAAAAGAGGGAAGGAAGAAATGCAAACAACACTTCATCCTGTACTTGATAAACAAAATAATCAATATCGAATTGGGTTATATATTAGGGATACAGCTGCAGGTATTGGTACGATGACCTTTTATGAACCAAAGTCTAAAAAATATGGTGCATTAGGACATGTTATTTCAGATATGGATACAAAAAAACCAATTGAAATACACAATGGAACAATTGTTAGGTCCTCTGTAACAGCTATTGAAAAAGGAAATAATGGAACTCCTGGTGAGAAACAAGCTAGTTTCTCTATTGAGAATAATAAAATGGGGACGATAACGAAAAATAGTCCATTCGGTATATTCGGTGAGTTGCAGCATAAGATTGAAAATGGAAAATATGAAGAAGCATTGCCAATCGCTCTATCACATGAGGTGAAAGAAGGGCCTGCCAAAATACTCACCGTAGTAGAGGACGAAAAGGTAGAAGAGTTCGATGTAGAGATTGTAAGCAGTGTGGCACAGAAGTTCCCGGCAACGAAAGGAATGGTTATTAAAATTACAGATCCAGAATTATTAAAACGAACAGGGGGAATCGTTCAAGGAATGAGTGGTAGTCCGATAATACAGAATGGGAAAGTGATTGGCGCAGTTACCCATGTGTTTGTTAATGATCCGACATCTGGATATGGTGTTCATATCGAATGGATGCTGCAGGATGCGGGCATAAATATTTATGAATCAAATAAAAAAGCAAGCTAATCAATTGAACTTGTAGTGGAATCCTCCATTACAAGTATTTTTTTGTACTTGAAAACATCTTTTGATATCGTAAATTCATCCATTTTAGTTTAATATGAGTATAAAGAGGGAAAATTAACAATAGAAAAATTATTAAAAGCTTTTTGAAATAAAAAAAGGATATTCGCAATTTTTGTAGAATAAGTAGAATTAGGATAGGAGTAATCGTTATGTATACAAAAGGGGGAGCAACTTTGGAAAAAACTAGTATTGTTTTAGTTGATGATAATAAGGAACTAGTACAAATGATGGAGGAGTATTTTGAAGAACAACCAGATATTGAGGTAATTGGCAAAGCTTATAATGGTAGAGATTGTTTAATGCTGTTAGATGAAGTAGAGCCTGACGTATTAATATTAGACATTATTATGCCGCATATCGATGGATTAGCGGTACTTCAGACAATTAGGAACAAAGATAATCAGCAAACTCCAAATGTGATTATGCTTACTGCATTTGGGCAAGAAGAGGTCATGAAGAAAGCAGTCGATCTAGGGGCATCATATTTTATATTAAAACCATTTGACTTGGATAATTTAGGTGATCAAGTCCGCCAAGTAAAAGGTAATTATACTGTAAATTCCAATAAGAATAAAGGAACGAAAAAGGATAAGAGGAAATTAGATCTTGAAGCAAGTATCACGAATATTATTCATGAAATTGGCGTTCCTGCACATATTAAAGGGTACATGTATTTAAGGGAAGCCATTACAATGGTCTATAATGATATCGAGCTTTTAGGTTCGATTACTAAAGTACTTTACCCGGAGATAGGGAAGAAATTCAATACGACTGCGTCACGGGTAGAACGAGCGATACGTCATGCAATTGAGGTTGCATGGAGTAGAGGAAACATTGATTCTATTTCGGCACTATTCGGATACACGATAAATATCTCTAAGGCAAAACCAACGAATTCTGAATTCATTGCGATGGTCGCTGATCGTTTACGTTTAGAGCATCGAGCTTCTTAATAGAGGGAGTATAAAAATCAGGCTGTCACCATTCTTTGGTAACAGCCTGATTTTTAATTGTTTTTTTCAAAATATGCACGATATATGGATTTAATTGCTCGATCAATATCGGATGATTGAATGCCGAACATCATCGATACTTCTGATGAACCTTGGTTTATCATTTCAATGTTAACTCTTGCTTCTGCTAAAGCTGAGATTGCTTTATTGGCCACACCAATTGTATTTACAAGACCTTCACCAACTACCATAATAATAGCGATTCCTCGGTGTAGGCTAACCGTATCAGCATGCAATTCTTCTTTTATTCTGTTTAAAATAATTGTCTCCTTAGCAGGGGAAATATTTCTTTCGCGAATGATAACGGACATGTCATCTATTCCTGATGGAGCATGCTCAAAGGATATTCCCTCGTCCTCTAATATTCCTAATAACTTCCGTCCAAATCCAATCTCGCGGTTCATTAAATATTTACTCACATATAAACTGCAGAAACCAGTATCACTTGCAATCCCTGATACACATTCATCCTCTTTTATTTCTCTTTCAGCAACAATGTATGTGCCTTTTGCATCGGGATTATTTGTATTTTTAATACAGATAGGAATCTTTTCTTTAATGACTGGAATTAATGCTTCGTCATGAAAAACAGAAAAACCAGCATATGATAATTCACGCATTTCTTTATACGTTAATATCGTTATTTCTTTTGGATTCTCTACAATATTTGGATTCACAGAATACACCGAGTTTACATCCGTAAAGTTCTCATATAATTCTGCTTGAACACCAGCTGCTATAATAGAGCCAGTAATATCTGATCCACCTCTTGAGAAAGTTGCAAGTTTACCTTGCTCGGTGTAACCAAAAAAACCTGGTATTACTAATATTCCATTTTTTTGATGTAATGTATAGATTTTTGCAAAGCTTCCGGGTAATATTTGAGCATTTCCTGGTTCATCACTTACAATGATTCCTGCATCCTTAGGGTTTATGTAATGTGCATCTAAATTAAGACTTTGTAAATATGCACTCATAATTTTCGCTGAGCTGTCTTCTCCAATAGCTTTAATTGCGTCTAATTTTTCCGTATTCAGTTGATCTGCTGTTAACACATTTCTAATCGATAATTCAATTTCATTTAGTATCTCTATTGAGAGATTTAATTCTTCCGTTATTTCAGCAAATCTACTTATAATTAGATCTAAGTCGGTTTCATATTGTAATCCATTTAAATAGGAATTGCCTAATTGGATTAGCAAATCTGTCATTTTCGTATCTGTCTTATCCCTTTTCCCAGGTGCGGAAACAACAATAAATTTTCTTTCTGGATCACTTTTAATGATTTCGCCAACTTTTTTAATTTGTGTTGCATTTGCTAACGAACTTCCACCAAACTTTGCTACCTTCATCCCTAAATCCTCCTGAAAAACAATAATATTTTCTAATCATACCACAATTCTCACCATTTTCAGTTAAAAGAATAAAAAAAGACGGAATCATCCATCCTTTTTAAGTATTTCTATTTTGTCTTTTCGGTTTTATATCCCTTTTTTCGATCCCGATAGATGATAAACCCACCAAGAAAGGCGATTCCTCCTAATGTAAAGAGTAATCCAATTACAAATTGTATTCCTGAATTAAAGAAGATTGGATAGAATTCCGCGAACAAGGCGTCACGCATCATTTTAATTCCAAATACTGTTAAAAAACCAGGTATAAATAATAGCAATAAGGCGATGATTCTAATCATTGCATCTCTTCCCTCAAATCCTTGTTACAATCTCTAACTATAAGTATATCAAATTTAAAGATAAAGCGAAACTTCTGAAATAGGAGGGAACAAGCTAATCTAAAGGAATTAATGAGACTTTGCTTAACAAAAGCTAGTAAAGTTTTTTAAAATAAAAAACCCATTACCCAGATGCCAATTTAGGCGGGGGAGATTCTGTGAAGTCAGGATTTCGAAGCCATTCTCCTAAAAAAATCAAGGAACACTTCGTCAGAAAAAAGTTGTCTTAGCGTGAGCTACTACCCGCAGTGGAAGTCATCGGTGATTTTAACTCACAAATTATGTATAATTATCATCGTAAAGCTATTCTATGGTAATGTACACTTACATTTTTTGGGATTGCAATATTTTTCTTTGTTATGTATCCTAAAGTAAAGCGCTTACATTGTTTGTCGCCCATTTCTAATTAATACAGTTAATCAAAATTTACATCTATTTCTTGTACATATTTTCATAAATATATATAATAGTTACTATTAGTAGGAGGTATTAAAATGGAAATTTTCACTTATATGGAGAAATACGATTATGAACAACTTGTTTTTTGTCAGGACAAAAATTCTGGACTAAAGGCGATTATCGCTATTCATGATACAACACTAGGACCTGCTTTAGGTGGAACAAGAATGTGGACATATAGTTCAGAAGAGGCTGCGATTGAAGATGCACTTCGGTTAGCGAAGGGAATGACTTATAAGAATGCTGCTGCTGGATTAAATTTAGGTGGAGGTAAGACGGTTATTATAGGAGATCCACGAAAGGATAAAAATCCGGAAATGTTTCGAGCATTTGGCCGATATATACAAGGATTGAATGGTCGATATATTACTGCAGAAGATGTTGGAACAACGGTTGATGACATGGATTTAATTCACTTAGAAACAGACTATGTTACAGGGCTGTCAGGTTCATCAGGTAATCCGTCGCCAGTCACAGCGTATGGTATTTATAAAGGAATGAAAGCTGCCGCGAAAGAAGCATATGGTGATGATTCACTAGAAGGTAAGACCATTGCCGTTCAGGGTATTGGAAATGTTGCCTTTGCACTATGTGGGCATTTGCATAAAGAAGGCGCAAAATTGATTGTGACCGATATAAATAAAGATGCTGTAGATCGTGCTGTTGAAGCATTTGATGCTACTCCGGTTGATCCGAATGATATTTACGATGTTGATTGTGATATTTATGCACCATGTGCTTTAGGAGCCTCAATTAATGATGATACAATTCCGAGATTGAAGGCTAAAGTAATTGCTGGTTCTGCAAATAATCAATTGAAGTCAACTGAACACGGGAATATTCTCTATGAAAAAGGGATAGTTTATGCGCCTGACTATGTTATCAATGCTGGCGGAGTAATCAATGTGGCAGACGAATTGACAGGTTATGATCAAAACCGTGCATTAAGAAAAGTAGAAACTATTTATGATAGTTTAACGAAAGTATTTGAAATTTCTAGACGGGATAATATACCTACATATGTTGCAGCAGATCGGATGGCGGAAGAAAGAATTCAATCTGTTAGAAATTCCCGTAATCAATTTCTGTTAAATGAACACCACATATTAAGTAGAAAAAAATAATCTTAAATAAGGTAAGGATAATTCTATAAGTAAGATTATTTTCTTTACTGCTTAATTAGACAAAGGAGTCTATACTATATGGCGAAAGATTATGATTTAGTTATACTCGGTGGAGGTACCGGAGGATATGTAGCCGCTATCCGAGCTGCGCAGTTAGGGTTGCAAGTTGCAGTAGTCGAAAAGGAAAAACTAGGTGGAACGTGTCTACACCGAGGCTGTATTCCTTCAAAAGCATTGCTTCGCAGTGCAGAGGTATTTAGGCAAACACAAGAAGCGAATGCTTATGGGATTGAAACGGAAAATACAACACTAAATTTTTCGAAGGTACAGGAAAGAAAAAACAATATTGTCAATAAATTACATCAAGGTGTACTAAGTCTCATGAAAAAGGGCAAAATTGATATTTATGAGGGTTATGGCCGCATTTTGGGTCCAAGTATCTTTTCTCCAATTCCCGGTACGATTTCTATTGAACATGATAATGGAGACGAAAATACGATGCTAGTTCCTAAAAATGTATTGATTGCTACAGGTTCTAAACCAAAATCTCTACCTGGCTTAGAAATTGATGGTAGCTATGTTATGACCTCAGACGGAGCATTAGAGATGGAAACTTTGCCTGCATCTATGTTAATAATTGGTGCTGGAGTTATCGGAATCGAATGGGCTTCTATGCTTGCTGATTTAGGTGTAAAAGTTACGGTTCTAGAATATTTGGATCAAATACTACCAACAGAAGATGAAAGTATAGCCAAAGAAGTAGAAAAACTTCTAATAAAAAAAGGCATTACTTTTGTTAAGGGAGCTAAGGTCTTAGGAGAAACCATACAAAAGAAAGAGCAAGTAGCAATTGATGCTGAAGTGGATGGAGTAAAAACATCATTTACAGCAGAGAAATTACTTGTTTCTGTTGGACGTGAAGCAAACACAGTTAATATAGGGGTCGAAAATACTGATATTGTGCTGGAAAAAGGTTATATCCAGGCTAATAAATTTTATCAAACCAAGGAACCTCACATATACGCAATTGGGGATGTGATTGGTGGAATGCAATTAGCACATGTTGCCTCACGTGAAGGGGTGATTGCGGTTGAACATATGGCAAATGAAAAGCCATATCCAATTGAATATCATAACGTTCCTACATGCATATACTCTAATCCTGAAGTAGCAAGTATAGGCTTTACAGAGAAAGAAGCGCTTGATAAAGGCTTCGATATAAAAGTTGGTAAATTCTCGTTCCAAGCGATCGGGAAAGCCCTTGTTTATGGTGAAACAGAAGGGTTTGTTAAAATTATCACAGATAAAAATTCCGATGATTTATTAGGAATTCATATGGTTGGGCCGCATGTTACTGAGCTAATTTCTGAAGCGGGGATTGCTAAAGTTCTAGATGCAACTGCATGGGAAATTACACAATCAATCCACCCCCATCCATCCCTTTCTGAAATAATCGGTGAAGCGGCATTAGCGGTTGAAGGAAAACAAATACATGGATAATACAACAGTTAATCATTGGGGATCAATTCCAGCTCCAATGATTATTACTGCTTATTTCAAATACTAAATAACGAATCATAATGAGGTTTGATTAATTAAGGAGGAATGTTTCATGCCTAATAATCGACATGATGCACTCGGTTTATCAGATGCGGAAGTTCTAGAAATATACAGAACGATGCTACTTGCTAGAAAGATTGATGAAAGAATGTGGTTATTAAACCGGTCGGGGAAAATTCCATTCGTTATTTCTTGTCAGGGACAAGAAGCGGCACAAGTCGGAGCATCATTCGCATTAAATAGACAAACCGATTATGTTGCACCATACTATCGTGATCTCGGTGTTGTTCTAGCGTTTGGGATGACAGCAAAAGACTTGATGCTATCGGCATTTGCGAAGGCTGAGGACCCTAACTCAGGAGGAAGACAAATGCCAGGCCATTTCGGTCAGAAAAAAAATAGGATTTTGACAGGCTCTTCACCAGTTACTACTCAAGTACCACATGCGGTTGGTGTAGCACTAGCTGGAAAAATGGAGAAAAAAGAGTTTGTCTCCTTTGTAACTCTAGGAGAGGGGTCATCAAATCAAGGTGATTTTCATGAAGGTTTGAACTTTGCTGGAGTGCATAAATTACCTGTCATTACGATGGTTGAGAATAACAATTATGCAATTTCCGTCCCATTTGAGAAACAAATTGGAAGTGAAAATGTATCGATACGTGCAAAGAGTTACGGTATGTTCGGAGAGACTATTGATGGAAATGATCCGTTAGCAGTTTACGAAGCTGTCAAACAAGCAAGGGAACGGGCAATTAATGGTGAGGGACCTTCATTAATAGAAGTAATTACTTATCGATTGACGGCACATTCAAGCGATGATGACGATCGCACGTATCGTAAAAAAGGAGAAGTTGACGAGGCTAAGAAAAAAGACTCGATTATTACTTTTGCAACTTATTTAAGGGACGTTAACGTGTTAACTAGTGAAATAGAAGAAGCATTAAATAATGAAATTAATATTATTGTCAATGAAGCAACTGACTATGCAGAAAACGCTCCATATGCAGCGCCAGAAGACGCTTTAAAACACGTATACGAAATGTAAGGGGGATATGTTTATGACTGTAATGTCCTACATTCAAGCAATTACAGCTGCACTTAGAGAAGAAATGATTCGCGATGAAAAGGTATTTATCTTAGGAGAAGATGTAGGGGTAAAAGGCGGTGTATTCCGAGCAACAGATGGATTATACGAAGAATTCGGAGAGGAACGAGTATTGGATACGCCACTTGCAGAATCGGCAATTGCTGGTGTTGGAATCGGTGCAGCAATGTATGGGTTGCGTCCAGTTGCAGAAATGCAATTCGCAGATTTCATTTTACCTGCTGTCAATCAAATCATTTCCGAGGCTGCGAAAATTCGTTATCGCTCAAATAATGACTGGAATGTACCAATTACGATTCGCGCACCGTATGGCGGTGGTGTTCACGGAGCATTATACCATTCACAATCATTAGAATCCATATTTGCTAATCAGCCGGGATTAAAAATTGTAATGCCGTCCACACCATATGACGCAAAGGGATTACTGAAAGCAGCAATCCGTGATAATGACCCTGTGCTATTCTTTGAGCATAAGCGTGCATATCGACTATTAAAAGCTGATATTCCGGAAGAGGATTATGTAATTCCGATTGGTAAAGCTGATATAAAACGTGAAGGATCCGATATTACGATTATCACGTATGGTCTTTGTATTCATTTTGCCCTTCAGGCTGCTGAGAAATTAGCAGAAGAAGGAATAGACGCACATATTCTTGATTTAAGAACGGTTTACCCATTGGATCAAGAGGCGATTATCACAGCAGCAAAGAAAACCGGCAAAGTATTATTAATAACAGAGGATAATAAAGAAGGTAGTATTATCGGTGAAGTTGCAGCGATTATTGCTGAAAACTGCCTGTTTGATTTGGATGCACCAATCATGAGACTAGCAGGTCCAGATGTCCCAGCAATGCCATATTCACCACCAATGGAGAAATATTTCATGGTTAATCCAGATAAAGTAGAAAAAGCAATGCGTGAATTAGCGGAATTCTAATAAAGGAGGGATGTATAAAATGGCAAGGGAAAAGATTACGATGCCACAGTTAGGTGAAAGTGTTACTGAGGGTACGGTCAGTACTTGGCTTGTAGCCGTTGGCGACAAAGTAAATAAATATGATCCAATTGCTGAAGTATTGACAGACAAAGTGAACGCAGAGGTTCCTTCCTCATTCTCTGGAATCATTCAAGAGTTAATCGCAGCAGAGGGCGATACAATCGCTGTAGGCGGTTTAATGTGCTACATTGAAACTGAAAAAGATGTTCAGGATGAAGAGACGGCAGCAAATGATGAAAATGATAAAGATTTGGTATCGGTAGATAATACCGCTAAGGAAAATCAATCAATGAAGCAAAGATATTCACCCGCTGTATTACGATTAGCGCAGGAGAATAACATTGATTTATTAACTGTTAGTGGTACTGGTCGTGGTGGCAGGATTACTCGGAAAGATATTGAGAAAGTAATTAATGCAGGAACAATTGATACATTAAAGTCTGAAACCATTGATGTAGCACCAACTATGTCGAAACAAAGAGAAACTTTCATTCCTGACGTCAATCACGGTGATATTGAGATTCCAGTACAAGGTGTTCGAAAAGCTATTGCGCAAAACATGGTTAGATCCAAGCAAGAAATTCCTCATGCATGGATGACAGTGGAAGTAGATGTAACAGACTTGGTGACCTATCGAAACAAGATAAAACATTCATTTAAACAACAAGAAGGATTTAATTTAACGTTTTTTGCCTTCTTTGTAAAAGCGGTAGCCCAAGGATTGAAGGAATACCCTCAATTAAATAGTCAATGGGCAGGAGATAAAATCATCCAAAAGAAGGATATCAATCTCTCAATAGCAGTGGCGAATGATCAAGAGCTATTTGTCCCAGTGATCAAAAATGCAGATGAGAAGAGTATTAAAGGGATTGCGAAGGATATAGTTGAACTTGCAAATAAAGCGAGAACAAGAACGTTAAAATCTGATGATATGAAGGACGGTACATTTACCGTTAATAATACGGGGTCATTTGGTTCAATTCATTCAATGGGAGTCATTAACTACCCGCAGGCAGCAATCTTACAAGTTGAGTCAATTGTAAAACGTCCGGTAATAATTAATGATATGTTTGCCGCAAGAGATATGGTTAATTTATCATTATCTTTAGATCATCGGATCCTTGATGGCTTAGTTTGCGGAAGATTCCTAGCTCGAGTGAAAGAGATACTAGAAAATATGAATGAAACGACAACAAATGTATATTAATTAGCATAAACCAGCTGTTAAGTTATATAAATTGAAAATAATTACTTATCTTGTTAATCTTATATTAGTATTAATAATACGTTAAATAGAAAGGATGGGTTTAGATGGATTTTAATTTATTTATGAATGATGTTGTTGATGCAGCACGTAAAGATATAGTCGAAGCTGGTTATGAAGAGTTAAAAGAACCTGAAGAAGTAGATGCAGCACTGTCACGTGAAGGTACGACATTAGTGATGGTGAATTCAACTTGTGGCTGTGCAGGTGGAGTTGCCCGTCCAGCCGCAGCTAATTCTATTCATTTTGACAAGCGCCCAGACCATTTAGTTACAGTATTCGCTGGTCAGGATCGCGAGGCAACAGAGAAAGCGCGTGAATATTTTGAAGGTTACGCTCCATCATCACCTTCATTTGCATTATTAAAAGACGGTAAAATCATGAAAATGATTGAACGTCATGACATTGAAGGATATAGTCCAGTTGAAGTAACGGGTAAATTACAGCAATTATTTGATGAATACTGTGAAGAAGTGTAAAGTGATTTCTCTCTTTATTACTAAATAAACGAATTGAAGGCTGACTCTTTACAAGTGGGTCAGTCTTTTTTTATAAGAAAACAATAAGTTAATAATCTAGGAAGAAACGTTTATTCCTGAATATATTTATGAGGAGATATTACTGTGAAAATTGGCTATCGAACGATAAAAACTGCAATAGGAACACCAATAGCAGTATCGATCGCTCAATTATTAGGTTTAACAAACTTTGTATCAGCTGGGATTTTAACTATCCTGTGTATCCAGCCATCAAGAAAGCGTTCCTTTGTTACAGCATGGGATCGATTTTTAGCATGTGTGATTGCAAGCATTTATTCCATCTTTTTCTTTGAATTATTAGGTAATAATCCTTTTGCTTTAGGAGTTATGCTGATTGTTTTTATACCGACAACCGTCTATTTGAACATTACAGCAGGTATTACAACAAGCTCCGTTATCATCTTAAACCTTTATAGCGCTTCTAGTAACCATTCCTCCTTTTTATTTGACCAGTTCCTGCTTATTATAATTGGAATAGGCACTGCTTTATTATTAAACTTATATATGCCTAGTTTAGATAATGCTTTCGAAAACCAACAAAAAAAGCTTGAGGATAATTTTCAAGAAGTGCTTTATCAAATCTCAGTGTACATAAGAAATAATGATCAAGAATGGGATGGAAAAGAGATTATTGAAAGTGAAGAAATTTTAAGTAAAGCAACTAATTTGGTTGAAAGAGACCTGGAGAACCATCTGTTACGAAACAAACATACTTACCGTGATTACTTTCACATGCGCAGCCGTCAGCTTGAGCATTTAAAGGCAATGCTACCATTAGCATCTGAGCTAGAGAGTTCAGACTCATTATCAGAAAAAATTGCTGACTTCTTTGAAAAGCTTTCAAAGAATGTTTATCCAGAAAACACAGCGATTATTTTCTTAAATGAGCTTAAGGACCTTAAGAAATCCTTTAATCAAGAAGAATTGCCGACTACTAGAAAGGAATTTGAAACTAGAGCCAATTTGTTTCAATTATTGCATGAGGTTGAAGATTACATAAAAATTAAACAAAAATACAAAAAAACAGATGTTAACCTAGTCAAACGGCATGAAAAAAGTAAACAATAATTGCAAAACTGTCTTTTTTCTCAAAAAAAGACTGGGATTAAATTTCACCAGTCTTTTCTTCATGATTAATAGTAAATAAAATATGCTAACCCAGCAGTAATGGTAGATATTATCATCGCAATAATCATAATATATACGACTATTTTTTGTCTTTTTTCACGTTTTGATTTCTTCCTAGGTAGTTGTTGAGCATTTTGTTTTGCAGCCAAAAATAGCCCTCCTCTTCTCTGCATTGCTATTTATCATTTTAACGTGAAAATCTACGTTGGACAAGTATTATTCACAATAATTATCTGTTCTTTCGGAGAAGTGAATAATTTAGAATTTTTCGAAGGGTATCGGAAATTTTGAAATAATTTGATACCGATAGCTTCTATTGTAATAAATAATAAAAATGTAGTAATCTATATATGTAGGAGGTTTTAAGAAATGACAACAGTGAATCAAGAACGATTAGTAGATGAATTTTTCGAATTGGTAAAGATTAATTCAGAAACAACAAACGAAGCAGAAATTGCAGAAGTATTGAAAAAGAAGTTTTCAGACTTAGGTGTAGAAGTAATAGAAGATGATAGTAAAAAAATAACGGGACATGGTGCTAATAATTTAATTTGTACTCTTAAAGGAAATAAACAAGATGTCGACCCAATTTACTTTACATCTCATATGGATACAGTTGTGCCAGGGCAGAATATTAAGCCACAGGTAAAAGATGGTATGATTGTTTCTGATGGAACGACAATTCTTGGTGCTGATGATAAAGCAGGACTGGCAGCTATTTTCGAAGCTATAAAATTAATCAAGGAAAATAGTATAGCGCACGGTGATATCCAATTTATTATTACTGCCGGAGAAGAATCAGGGCTAGTAGGTGCGAAGGCTTTAGATCGCTCATTAATCCATGCGAAGTATGGTTATGCATTAGATAGTGATGGAGAAGTGGGGGATATTGTTGTTGCAGCCCCCACTCAAGCAAAGGTTCATACGATAATTAAAGGAAAAACAGCCCATGCAGGTCTCGCTCCGGAAAAAGGTGTATCTGCAATTACAGTTGCAGCAAAAGCTATTTCAAAGATGCCTCTTGGTCGAATTGACGAAGAAACAACTGCTAATATTGGTCGTTTTGAAGGTGGAAAACAGACTAATATAGTTGCCGATCACGTAGAAATTTTAGCGGAAGCTAGATCATTAGTACCGGAAAAAATGGAAGCACAAGTTGCTAAAATGAAGGAAGTATTCGAAACGACAGCAAAATCATTGGGTGGAGAAGCAATTGTTAATATCCAAGTCATGTATCCAGGCTTTAACCAGCAAGCAGGAGATCAAGTTGTAGAAGTAGCTAGAAGTGCTGCAAAGACAATAGGAAGAGAAAGCAAGCTACTTAAAAGTGGTGGTGGAAGCGATGCGAACGTTATCGCCGGCTTCGGTATACCTACTGTTAATTTAGCAGTTGGATACGAAGAAATCCATACAACTAACGAACGAATTGCTGTAGATGATCTCGTAAAAGTAACAGAGTTAGTTGCTGCAATAATAAAAGAAGTGGCAGCTAACTAGTCTAAATGTTGAACAGGCCCCTCAAGCTCTAAAGCAAAGAGGGGTTATTTATTGAGAATAGGTGTACGTTACAGTACAAAGTTGTCTTTCGTTCTGGATCATTGATTTATGCAGGGGAAAACTAGTAAGCAGTGTGTGTAACGTTCGTTATGTTATCCATTGCCATCAATGATTTGTTGAAAAGCGAAATATTTTTTAATATTTATACAGAGGATGAATAATCATGATTAAAGCCAATGCGAAAAAAAGTCGTGTTATTTTTCATATTGATATGAACTGTTTCTATGCATCCGTAGAGATGGCTTATAATCCTAAGCTTAAAGGAAAGCCCTTGGCTATTGCTGGAAATCCTGAAGAAAGAAAAGGTATAATCGTAACAAGTAGCTATGAGGCAAGATCAAAGGGAGTAAAGACGACAATGAACATCTGGCAGGCCAAAAAGCTTTGTCCAGAATTAATTGTGATGCGGCCCAATTTTGACAGGTACCGAGAGGCCTCAAGGGAGATATTCAAAATACTATCCGAAATTACACCATATGTACAACCAGTTTCAATTGATGAAGGCTACATGGATGTAACATCGAGTAATATGGACGGAACACCGATAGAGCTTGCAATAAATTTACAGCAACGAATATTAAATGAGCTTGATATTCCATGCAGTATAGGTATTGCTCCGAATAAATTTCTTGCGAAAATGGCATCTGATATGAAGAAGCCTTTAGGAATAACAGTTTTAAGAAAAAGAGAATTGTCAAAAACACTTTGGCCGTTAAAGGTAGAGGAAATGTATGGTGTTGGAGAAAAAACTGCTGAGAAACTAAATACAATTGATATTTATACGATTGGCGATCTCGCCAAGAAAGATCCGTACCAATTAAAACAGTTATTAGGGATAAATGGTGAGCGATTAAAAAATCGAGCAAATGGAATAGATACAAGACCCGTAGATCCAGATGCTATCTATGAATTCAAAAGCATCGGCAGCTCACAAACAATGCCTGAGGACACAACAGATTTGATAGTTATTCAACGACTATTGAAACAGCTAGCAGAAAATGTGGAGCGGAGAATGAAGCGGAAGGATGCAGCCGGAAAAAGCATACAAATTATGATTCGCTATCATGATCGTAATACGATTACTCGCAGCAAAAAACTGCAATCTTTTATTGAAGAAAAGGAAGATATTTATCGACTAGCAGATGAATTATTTCAGAAGCATTGGAGCGGTGAACCTGTTCGCTTGTTAGGAATATCCGTTCAAGATGTAGAGGAAAAGCGAAATATTGGTCAACAGTTGGATTTATTTACGTATGAAAAAGTTGCAAGTAAAGAAAACCTATACAGTACGATTGAGACTTTGACGGAAAAATATGGGAAAAACCCATTTAAAAAATGGAGCCCAGGAGATAAAAAAGATGATATTCAACCCAGAACTAGCTTTCAAAAGGATTTTTTAGACGACTATAAAAGATAGAAGCTTACATATACAATCGATATCTTGTAAGCTTCTACAACTTATTTCATAATTTTCTGTGCGATAGTTTCACTGATTTTTCCACCAGGATATCGGAAAGGTACATCAAATTTAGTTGTTTGTTTTAAGATACTTTTATGATGAGAGAATGTGTCAAAACTAAATTTACCGTGATAAGATCCCATTCCACTTGCACCAACACCACCAAATGGAAGATGTGGGTTTGCAAGATGATAGAGGCTATCATTTATCGATCCGCCACCAAATGATAAATATTCAACCACTTGTTGCTGGGTCTTATCATCCTCACCAAAGTAATAAAGTGCGAGTGGTTTATCTCCTCTTTTTATTTTAAATAGGGCTTCATCTAAGTTGGTAAACATTACTATTGGTAGAATAGGACCAAAGATCTCATCCTTCATTACATCATCATCCCATGTTACTTTATCTAAAATCGTTGGTTCAATGAGTAATTCTTCCTTATCAACATTTCCCCCATGAACAATATTTTCCTCATTTAAAAACATTTCAAGTCGTTCAAAATGCTTGGTATTAATAATTCGAGAATAATCTTTGTTTTTCAATGGGTCCTTACCATATAATGATTTAATCTGTTTAATCATTGCCTTTAACAGTCTGAACTTTACTTTTTCATGGACAATAACGTAATCTGGAGCTACACAGGTTTGACCCGCATTTGTAAATTTACCCCAAACAATTCGTTTCGCTGCTAAGTTAATATTTGCATCTTGATCAACGATAGCAGGACTTTTCCCACCTAATTCTAACGTTACAGGTGTCAAATGATTACTAGCTGCTTTCATGATTATTTTTCCAACATGTTTACTTCCTGTAAAGAAAATATAATCAAATGGATAGGTTAATAATTCAGTTGTCTTTTCTTTTCCACCTTCGATTACAGTGAAGAAAGAGCTGTCAAAGTAAGACTTAACCATTTCTGCCAATAAATATGAAGTGGAGTTTGCTAGTTCCGATGGTTTCAGTATGACGCAATTACCGGCAGCGATGGCACCGATAACAGGTGCTAGTGCTAGCTGTAATGGATAATTCCACGGAGAGATAACTAGAACTACACCATATGGTTCTTTGAGAATGTAACTTTTTGAACCTTTATGCGTTAATGGGGAAGCTACTTTGTCAGGAGCCATCCAGTAACGTAAATTTTTTATTGCAAAATCAATTTCAGTGTAAAGGAAACCCAATTCTGTCGTAAAAGCTTCATGCTTAGACTTATTTAGATCCATTTTTAATGATAAGTATATTTTCGTTTCATTGTCTTTTAACATTTGCTTTAAATTTTCTAATTGTTTTTTACGAAATTCATAATCAACAGTATTTCCATTTAGGAAATATGCTTGCTGATCCGTGAATGTTTCTTTCATTTGTTCCAATGAAATCTCTCCTCTATTATGCTTTATGTTCAATAGTAAGTTTATAAAAATCAGCTGCGATGCTAGTGTTTGGGAAAATTTCACATGCTTCTTTAAGTAATTGCTGTGAATCATCATCTTGATAACGTGAAGAGATATGAGTTAAGACTAGTTGTGATACATTGCCCGTCTTAGCAAGATTAGCAGCTTGTGTAGTAGTGGAATGGTAATAATCAGCTGCCATTTCGGACTTATCATCTTCAAATGTTGCTTCATGAACGAGGACATCCGAATTTTTGATAAAACCGTGATGTTCTTCATGATAACGTGTATCACCTAGGATACTTACTACTCGACCTTTTTTAGAAGGTCCGATAAAATCTTTCTGATTCAGGTTTTTACCGTCCTCAGTTTGAATCATAGCATTTTCTTTTATTTGTTTATAGATTGGACCTGGCATGATGCCGTTATCCATTAATTTTTGTACTAGTAGCTCTCCAATCTTATCCTTCTCAATGATACGAAAACCATAGCTAGGTATTACATGATCCAGCTTTTTTGCAAATACTTGAAAATTTTCTTCTTCGATTATTTTACCTTCATCTATTTCTACGATTGAAAGGGGGTACGCCAAATGAGAACAGCTGAGTCGTAAACTTGTTTCAATATATTCTTTGATCCCAACAGGTCCATATACTGTCAGTAAATCGTCGCCACCTTGAAAAGAACGACTACTCAATAGTCCAGGTAGTCCAAAAATATGGTCACCATGTAGGTGTGTAATAAATATTTTGTTTATTTTTCTAGGTTTAATTGATGTTCTTAATATTTGATGCTGTGTTGCTTCCCCGCAATCAAATAACCATATATGATTAATTTCTTGTAATAAAGATAAGGCAATTGCCGATACATTCCTTTCCTTCGAAGGGAGACCTGCACCTGTGCCAAGAAAAGTTAACTCCATTATTCATCCTCCAACAGTTAATACTTGCTTCATTTATGAAGGCTAGTTTCTGATTTTTTCCGATATATTGTGATGTAACTCAGGATAGCTTAATACTATTATATCAAATTTAACCTTATTTCTATCAATCTAATACAATCTTGCCCGAAATGGATGCAATTAATCTTTTTGTGACTAACATTCAAGCAAGTACTTCTCATTATCGTATAGAAAGCTGTATTTATTGATCCACTTTAATTTAACAATAAAGTACATATTCAACAGCTAAATGTCAATTGGTTTAGCTATTGGCTTTAAAAGTGTATAATAAAGGGGAAATAGTTTCAATAAGGGGGTACTTCCATGGAATTAACGATTACAAAAGAAGCGGAAGATACAATTAAAGAAATGAATACAGATAATCTAAGTTCATTATTGCTTTGGTATGATACAGTCGGTTGCGGATGTGGTGTCAATGG
Source organism: Oceanobacillus chungangensis (assembly GCF_003369565.1). Lineage (GTDB taxonomy): Bacteria > Bacillota > Bacilli > Bacillales > Amphibacillaceae > Oceanobacillus > Oceanobacillus chungangensis. The sequence continues at coordinate 73,048 of NZ_PIOD01000001.1, forward strand.
TTTGCCAACTTTCCGATTAATTGATGATATTAAGCCACATTATCAAAAGGTGGATAATGGTAGTTTTTCAACTTACATTTCCGAACAACAGGCCGTTTTCTTTGCTAAATCAATGAAATTGGACTATAAAAACGGTACTTTCAAGTTATCCAGTCCTGAAGGGATGCTAAATCCTTTCATTGCTGCTAGTAGCATAGTCGATACAGATTTTAAGTAGGAGGGTTGGAGGGTTAATCCTAAGATTAATCCTCCTGCTGCTTTTGATAATATGAATATTTTATAAAGTCCATACAATGAATTGGAGGAATACATATGAAAAAATTTGAAGAGACAACTATAAAAAGCGAACAAATTTTTACAGGAAAAGTAATTCAATTGCATGTCGATCAAGTTAGATTGCCAAATGGGGAAACATCTACTCGCGAAATTATTAAACATCCAGGAGCAGTAGCTGTTATACCTATAACAAAAGATAATAAAATCGTGTTTGTTGAACAATATCGTAAACCTTTAGAAAAATCACTCGTTGAAATACCAGCTGGTAAGTTAGAGGATGGGGAAAACCCTGAAACAGCAGCAATAAGAGAATTAGAAGAAGAAACTGGGTATACTACAAATGAGTTATCCTTTGTAACTTCTTTTTATACTTCTCCAGGTTTTGCAGACGAATTAATTACGATCTATATAACCGATACAATCGAAAAATTGACAGAACATGTCGCTGGTGATGATGACGAATTTGTTGAGATTATTGAACTAACATTGGATGAAGCAAAACAGTATGTCGAGGATGGCCGTATTCAAGATGCGAAAACCAATTATGCGATTCTCTATTTACACGCACTAGAAAGAAGGTAATCGATTGAATTCATATTTTGCCGATATGCATATCCATATTGGGCGTGATATGTATAATAAGCCAGTAAAAATTACAGCGTCAAAGACCTTAACATTAACTAATATCCTAGTCGAATCAAGTAGGAATAAAGGAATCGATTTGATAGGTATTATTGATTGCCACGCTCCAGCTGTACAACAAGAAATTATCCAGCTGATTAATCAAAAAAAAGCCTATGAGTTAAAGGATGGTGGAATCCGTTTTGAGAACGTAACCTTGTTGCTAGGATCAGAAATAGAAGTATATGATGCAAATTGTAAAGGTCCAATCCATGTTCTCTGCTATTTTCCGACGCTAGCAAATATTGCTTATTTTTCAGAATGGTTAACGACTAGGATGAAAAATATAACCCTAAGCTCACAACGTTATTATGGAACTGCTAAGGATCTTCAATATAAAGTGAAGGAATTAGACGGTATTTTTATCCCCGCACATATATTTACACCGTTTAAAAGTTTGTATGGACGAGGAGTAACACGAACTCTACAAGAAGTGTTTGACCCTGATTTAATCGATGGGGTAGAGCTTGGCCTTAGCTCTGACACATCAATGGCAGATCAGATAAGTGAGCTTCATGATTATACATTTGTTACGAATTCAGACGCACATTCATTAGCAAAGATCGCCCGGGAATACCAAGAGCTAAATATGGACGAGCCTTCATTTAAGGAATTTAATCTTGCTTTACATGGAGTAGCTGGTAGAGGAGTTAAACAAAATTATGGAATGAATCCTCTTCTAGGCAAGTACCACCAAACCGTTTGTAATAATTGCTTGGAGCAGGTATCGTTAGAAACAACGGAATGCCCGAATTGCGGATCAGCGAAAATTATTAAAGGAGTGTCCGATCGAATTCAAGAATTAAAGGATACCAATCTGAAGGTGGGGCACCGTCCTAATTATTTATATCAGGTTCCACTGGAGTATTTACCAAAACTAGGACCAAAGACATTTGAGAAATTACTAGAACGGTTTGGTACTGAGATGAATGTGATCCATTATGCCACTTACGAGCAATTAATCGATGTGGTTTCTGAAAAACTAGCACGCTCTATTATTGATATGAGAGAAAGTAAATTGAAAATAAATGCTGGCGGTGGCGGGAAATACGGTACTATCTCATAGTTAATCTTTTTTTTTAGCAAATAAAAATAGATTTTTAGTATTATTGCACGGAATTCTTCATAGTTTTAACTATAGTGTTATTTCTTGAATGGGGGATTCCGATGAATAATAATCGAATATTACTATTAAATCACGTAAAAGAAAATGCCATTATTTATCTTTTTATGATGATACTATTTTTAACAGGTATCGTTTTTGGTGCAATTATCGTGAATAGCATGAATTTTGTTCAGAAACAGGATTTGTTTTTTTATTTAGAACGTTTTTTTGGAGAAATCGTGAATGAGCAATCAATTGACCATATCACAATTTTAAAACAAAGCTTCTTCTATCATATTAAATATTTGTTGTTATTGTTTATCCTTGGCTTATCTGTAGTGGGATTACCTATTGTCTGGATATTATTATACATAAAGGGGCTTGTCATTGGTTTCTCTGTTGGTTTTATTGTCAATCAACTTGGCTTTAAAGGATTATTGCTTGCTGCACTGTCAATTGCACCGCAAAATATACTTATAATCCCTATTTATATAATTGCTGGTACATTATCAATGGTTTTCTCATTAACATTAATTAATAAATTGTTTTCACGCAGAAATTCACAAACAATATTCCAGCCGTTTAGTCGTTATGTGGTCATCTTTACTATGCTCATCGTAGCTTCTTTCGTGGCTGCTTTGGTTGAAGCATTTGTTTCCAATGCCGCAATGGAGACTTTAATTAAATCATTTTACTAATAATAAAACTTATATTATAATTATTATAAATATAAACTAAATATATATATTTTTTGACACGTGTTTCATAGGTGCATATAATAAAGAAGGATATGAGGAGGCGACCTACTATGGAACATCGGATAGAGCGCATAAAAAAACAGCTCCATTCGGAGAGCTATAAATTAACTCCACAAAGAGAAGCTACATTACGTGTTTTACTAGAGCGTGAGGAAGATCATCTTAGTGCTGAAGACGTATATTTACTAGTTAAAGAAAAATCACCCGAGATTGGATTAGCGACAGTATATCGTACACTAGAATTACTTTCTGAATTGAAGATTGTGGACAAAATAAATTTTGGTGACGGTGTATCTCGCTATGATCTAAGAAAAGAAGGGGCAAAACATTTCCATCACCACTTAGTTTGTATTGAATGTGGTTCTGTTGAAGAAATTGTAAATGACTTATTAGAAGATGTAGAAAAAATTGTACAAAGTGAATGGGGGTTTGAGGTACAGGATCATCGGCTTACCTTCCATGGAATTTGTAAACAATGTCAATTAGCAGCTGTAAAAGCTACGCAATAAGTGTTTTCAAGTATGCCTTTTTCCGCTGAGGAAGAGGCTTTTTGATTTTTGAAAATAGAAATATGAAGGCGTAGTCCCTTATTTGATAACCTAAATAATCCGACTGATTACTATTCTATTAATCCAGATGTATATTGTTTAACTTTTTTGGCATATCTTTAAATAGGATACTATTTTATAAGGAGAGTTGCCAATTGAAGCGATTGCTTTGGGATACAATCAAGGTATTTATTATATTTATTGCATGTACATGTTTGTTTTATTTTGGATTGCGAATGCTGTCTACGGAATATGACAATTATCATCGCTATGATCCACCAGAAGGGCCTTCTGTTAAAGTCTTTAATACTGAACAGACTTTAATTGATCGATTGGACTTATTTTTTCGATTAGGAGAGTAGAAGAAATGTTAAAAGATGCTAAAGAAGATTATTTTCACTTTTTACAAATAGAAAGAGGGCTGTCTGAAAATACGCTGACGTCGTATCAACGAGATCTGGATGATTATATACAGTATGTTGAGAAAGTAAGTGAGAAATCAGACTGGAATTCTGTTGCTAGAAATGATATTATTGGCTATCTCTATGTGCTAAAGGATAATGGGAAGTCGACTGCAACCATTTCTCGTCATGTTTCCTCGATACGCTCGTTTCACCAGTTTTTGATTCGTGAACAACTTGTCACACAAGATGCAAGTTTACATATAGAAACACCGAAAAAGGAAAGAAAACTACCAGATATACTTTCTCAAGAGGAAGTTGAAGCAATACTTTCAGTGAATGATCAGTCTTTACTAGGTATACGTAATAAAGCAATGTTAGAGTTACTTTATGCAACAGGATTGCGTGTTTCTGAATTGATAACATTAAAGGTAAGTGATTTGCACCTATCCATGGGTTTTGTCCAATGTTATGGAAAAGGATCGAAGGAGCGAATTGTACCGATTGGAGATGTCGCAATAAAAGCAGTTGACCACTATCTCCAACATGCAAGGGGAAAAATTTTGAAACAAAACAAGGAAACGATTTTATTTGTGAATCAGCATGGACGACCACTAACTCGCCAAGGATTTTGGAAAATACTTAAAAAGGTGACAAAGGATGGTGGAATTGAAAAGTCCATAACACCGCATACGTTACGTCATTCATTCGCAACACATCTATTAGAGAATGGTGCGGATTTAAGGGTTGTTCAAGAACTGCTAGGACATGTTGATATTTCAACCACTCAAATATACACCCATGTTTCAAAAACTAGATTAAAAGATATGTATAAAGCTTTTCATCCTCGCGCGTAATTTCAATCATTTAAAACATAGATTCACGCGAATTTGGTAAGATATAAGTTAGGAGGGCTATTAAATGACAAATTTTAAACGCGTTTTTTTAGTTGTATTGGACTCTGTAGGCATTGGTGAAGCACCTGATGCAGCAAAATTTAATGATGCCGGTTCAGATACGTTAGGGCATATTGCCGAACGAATGAATGGTTTACATATGCCGAATATGAGCATGCTTGGCTTAAGTAATATTAAAAAGATCAAGGGGATTGACAGTACTCGGTCACCAAAAGCACATTACACAAAAATGCAAGAAGCTTCAAATGGAAAAGATACAATGACAGGGCATTGGGAGATTATGGGTCTAAACATCCAGGAACCATTCCAAACATTTCCAAATGGTTTTCCCCCTGAACTAATAGAAGAATTAGAAGCAAAAACAGGAAGGAAAGTTATTGGAAATAAACCTGCGTCAGGAACAGCAATTATTGAAGAGCTTGGAGAAGAGCATATGAAGACAGGAGCGATGATTGTCTATACATCAGCAGACCCTGTGTTGCAAATTGCTGCACATGAAGAGATTATTCCAATTGAAGAACAGTATCGTATTTGTGAAATTGCTAGGGAATTAACATTGGACGAGAAATATAAGGTCGGTCGTATAATTGCCCGCCCATTTATTGGTAAACCTGGTGCATTTGAAAGAACATCTAATCGTCATGACTATGCATTAAAACCATTTAATCGTACTGTGATGAATGAATTAAAAGATAGTCAGTATGATGTTATTGCTTTAGGTAAAATCTCGGATATTTATGATGGTGAAGGTATTACCGAAGCAGTACGCACCGTGGATAATGATGATGGTATGACGAAATTAATAGCGTCACTTAAGCAGGAGTTTACTGGAATTAGTTTCTTAAATTTAGTCGATTTTGATGCAAAATATGGTCATCGTCGTGATCCTGAGGGCTATGGAAAAGCTTTAGAGGAATTTGATGTGAGACTTTCTGAAGTATTTCCTTTACTGCAAGATGATGACTTGTTAATAATAACAGCAGACCATGGGAATGATCCAACCTATCACGGCACAGATCATACACGTGAATATGTACCATTACTCATTCATCATAAACAAATTTCAAAAGGTAAAGAATTACCTATAAGAGACACATTCGCAGACATTGGCGCTACAATTGCAGATAATTTTGATGTAAAGATGCCAGCATATGGGACAAGCTTTTTATCAGATATTAAGTAAGGGAGAATAGAAATATGAATCAAGCTACAATTAAAGAGGCAAGTAAATATATCGAAAATAAATATACGGGTAAACCAACGATTGGTTTAATTTTGGGTTCTGGTTTAGGTGTGCTCGCTGACCAAATCGAGAATCCTGTTACAATTGAATATAAAGATATCCCCCATTTCCCTGAATCAACTGTAGCAGGTCATAAAGGGCAATTGGTTATCGGTACTTTAGAAGGAAAACAAGTTATCGCGATGCAAGGGAGATTCCATTATTATGAAGGCTACACAATGGAACAAGTAACATTTCCAGTTCGTGTAATGAAACAATTAGGAATTGAATCTCTTATCGTTACGAATGCTGCTGGAGGAATCAACACAAACTTTAATCCTGGAGATTTAATGCTTATTACTGATCATCTAAATAATATGGGAACGAACCCATTAATCGGAAAGAATGATGACGGGCTTGGTGAAAGATTCCCTGATATGTCTAGGTGCTATGACAAAACATATATTGAGCATGCAGAACAATGTGCAAACGAACTTAGTTTATCGATCCAAAAAGGAGTTTACGTAGGAAATACTGGACCAACGTATGAAACACCCGCAGAGATAAAAATGTTAAGAATTTTAGGTGGAGATGCTGTTGGTATGTCTACTGTTCCTGAAGTAATTGTCGCTAACCATGCGAAGATTCGTGTACTAGGAATTTCATGTATCTCTAATATGGCTGCAGGGATTTTAGATCAACCATTAACACATACAGAAGTAATTGATACGACAAATAAAGTGAGAGAAGACTTCCTCCAATTTATTAAAAAAGTAATCCATACACTACCACAATAATTTGAAAGCTGGTGATAGACTTGAGAATGTATGACATTATCGAGAAAAAGCGTGACGGCAATGAATTAACTAATGAGGAAATTCAATTTTTCATTAATGGTTACACTGCAGAAGAAATACCAGATTATCAAGTAAGTGCATTGTTAATGGCAATATTTTTTCAAGGAATGACTGCGAAGGAACGAGCAAATTTAACGAAAGCAATGGTAGAGTCTGGTGATCAAATCGACTTATCGGCAATTAATGGAATAAAAGTAGATAAACATTCTACAGGAGGTGTCGGGGATACAACGACATTAGTTTTAGCACCTTTAGTTGCATCACTTGGTGTACCAGTAGCAAAGATGAGCGGTAAAGGCCTAGGCCACACAGGAGGGACAATCGATAAATTAGAATCTGTACCTGGATTCCATGTTGAAATAACAAACGATGAATTTGTTCGATTAGTAAATGAAAATAAAGTTGCCGTTATCGGACAATCAGGGAATCTGACACCGGCTGATAAGAAACTATATAGCTTACGAGATGTAACAGCGACCGTGAACTCCATCCCACTTATTGCAAGTTCGATTATGAGTAAAAAGATTGCGGCTGGTGCTGATGCAATCGTTCTCGATGTAAAAACGGGTGAAGGCGCATTTATGAAAAAGCTTGAAGATTCCAAGGAATTGGCGAAAGCAATGGTATCTATCGGTAATCAGGTGGGACGAAATACTGTGGCAATTATTTCCGATATGAATCAACCGCTTGGATTTGCAATTGGTAATGCATTAGAAATTAAGGAAGCAATCGATACACTTCAAGGAAAAGGTCCTGAAGATTTAACGGAGATTTGTCTCACTTTAGGTAGCCAAATGGTCGTATTAGGCGGTATGGCGGCAAATGTAGACGAAGCAAGAGCAAAATTGCTTGAAAATCTTAATAATGGAAAAGCATTGGAACAATTTAAAGTATTTCTTCAAGCGCAAGGCGGGGATTCGACGGTTGTTGATGAGCCAAGTCGATTACCAGAGGCAGCTTTTAAAGTGGAATTACCAGCAAGATCCTCTGGGACTGTTGAGTCTATCATTGCTAATGAACTCGGTACAGCAGCGATGCTTTTAGGAGCTGGACGTGCAACGAAGGAATCAGAGATTGATCTTGCTGTTGGAATCGTTTTGAACAAAAAGATTGGTGACGAAGTTTCTGAAGGGGAATCACTATTGACAATCCATGCCAATAGTAAAGAACTCGATCAAATTAAGGAAAAATTATACGAAAGTATAGTTATCACAACCAAATCAGTTAAGGCACCAAACTTAATCTATGATACGATAACAGAATAAGAACTTAAGAAGCACGTCCTAATAATTAGGGCGTGCTTTAAATTTCTTCCTCGAAAATCGAGTATAATTTACCAAACTCTTGGCAAGCCTAATGTTATATCGATTGTTGGAGGTAACCCTATGAAAAAGTACATACTAATTGTTACAATGATATTTTCAATTTCCGCTATTTTTCCATCTATTTCAGTTTTGGCAGAGGAAAAGCCTGCAGACGAAACATCAGAAGGACTAAATCTCGCACCAGATTCTAAATCCGCGATTTTAATTGAAAGAGATACAGGGAAGCTTCTATTTGATAAAAATGCACATGAAAAACTTCCACCTGCAAGTATGACGAAAATAATGACATTACTTTTAATTATGGAAGCCCTTGAACAAGGAAATCTGAAACTTGAAGAAACGATTCGTGTTAGTGAACATGCAGCATCCATGGGTGGATCACAAATCTTCCTTGAAGCAGGAGAAGAAATGTCGGTAGATGATCTCTTAAAGGGGGTTGCAATTGCTTCTGGAAATGATGCGAGTGTTGCATTAGCTGAAAGAATAGCAGGCAGTGAAGAAGCATTTGTGAAAAAAATGAATGATAAAGTAAAGGAACTTAAGCTTGAAAATACGAAGTTTCAAAACACAACTGGATTACCCGCTGATGATCATTACAGCACTGCATATGATATGGCAGTCATGGCGAAAGAGTTATTAAAATATGAAACAATTACAAACTATACTTCTATTTATGAAGATTATTTAAGAAAAGGTAAAGAGAATGAATTTTGGTTAGTAAATACAAATAAACTAGTTCGTTTTTATCCTGGTGTGGATGGTTTAAAAACAGGATTTACTAGTGAAGCAATGTATTGTTTAACTGCGACTGCTGAAAAAGATGGAATGCGTGTGATAGCTGTAGTTATGGGGGCAAAAACACCTAAGGAACGGAATTCAACAGTATCTGCTATGCTTGATTATGCGTTTAATAGCTACGAAACGAATAAGCTGTTTGAAAAAAATGAAAAGATTATGGATTTAAAATTATTGAAAGCAGACAAAAATAATATTAAAGTTGTAACATCAGAATCGATTAGTACCTTACATACAAAAGGGGAATCGGTAGAAAATATTACATCTGAGGTTGTACTTGATAAAAATATCAGGTTACCGATCAATATTGGCGATCAAGTTGGCAAGTTAATTGTAAAAAATGGAGATAAAAAAATTCTTGAATCTCCTCTAACAGTGGATGAAAATATTGGAAAAGCATCCTACTTCACATTATTAAAAAGATCAGTACAAGCGATTGTTAAAGCTAATTAATTCATTTGCAAACTAAGGCTTTGCCATGCCATTATGCTAAAGTCCTTGTACTTATGCCATGAGAAAGTTTTTTTACTTTCTTATTTGCCAAGAATTTCGTCGAAATGCTTCTTCTTTTGTCATAGAGCAGGAATCTACCCATATAATCGAGAAATGTAGTATATAGCGTCTAAATGCGAGGAGGAATAGTTATGGGACTTCACTCAATGTTTGATGTAAAAGAAGATGTATTAATTGTTAGGCTTGCCGGCGAGCTCGATCACCACGAAGCAGAGCACCTACGAGATAGCTGGAAGGATATGATATATTCAAATTCGATTAAACATGTTATCTTAAATCTTGAAAATGTTAGCTTTATGGATAGTTCCGGCCTAGGCGTTATATTAGGGAGATATAAAGAAGTACTGCAGCTTGGTGGAGAAATGGTTGTATGCTCTATTTCACCTTCGATCAAACGTTTGTTTGAAATGTCAGGACTCTTTAAAATTGTTCGTTTAGAGGAGAATGAAGCTTTTGCACTAGAAACACTGGGGGTGGCTTCATGAAAAATCAAATGAAAATAGAGTTTTCTAGCATTAGTGAAAATGAAGCTTTCGCACGGGTTACAGTAGCAGCCTTTATTTCCCAGCTGGATCCAACAATGGATGAATTAACAGAAATAAAAACGGTCGTTTCTGAAGTGGTAACGAATGCTATTATTCACGGCTATAATAATGAAGGGCACCATAAAATTTACATTTCTTGTACCATTGAAAATGGAGAAATTGAACTTAGCATCAAAGACAATGGGATAGGAATCGCTAATATAGACAGAGCAATGGAACCTTTATACACGTCAAAACCGGATTTAGAACGATCTGGTATGGGATTTACAATTATTGAAAATTTCATGGACTCGGTTGTTGTTACGTCCACTCCTGAAAAGGGAACAACCGTAAACATGACAAAGCAACTCATTAACAGTAAAACGGTTTATAATTAGGGATATTGCCAATGGATGTAAATGTAAAAAATAATAAGCGTAAAGCAACCTTATCGGACGAACAGGTGAAGGATTATATATATAAAAGTCAGCAAGGGGACAAGTTGGCCAGAGATATATTAGTTGAAAATAATATTCGATTGGTTTGGTCTGTTGTACAGCGTTTTATTAATCGTGGCTATGATCCGGATGATTTATTTCAGATTGGTAGTATTGGTCTGATAAAATCAATTGATAAATTCGATTTATCATATGATGTTCGTTTTTCTACGTATGCCGTGCCAATGATTATTGGTGAAATCCAACGTTTTATCAGAGATGATGGAAGTGTGAAGGTTAGCCGGTCATTGAAGGAGATTGGCAATAAAATCCGAAGAAAAAAGGATGAATTGACGAAGCAGCTAGGAAGAACGCCAACGATCAATGAGCTTGCACAAGCCCTTGAAATACCTCCAGAGGATATCGTACTAGCGCAAGAAGCAGCTAAAACCCCGCACTCAATCCATGAGACAGTATTTGAGAATGATGGCGATCCTATAACATTATTAGATCAAATTGCAGATCAGGACACGAAATGGTTTGATAAATTTAACTTAGAAGAAGCAATTAAAAACTTAAACGATCGTGAACGATTGATTATCTACTTACGTTATTACAAAGACCAAACCCAAACAGAAGTAGCAGAAAGACTTGGAATCTCACAAGTACAAGTATCGCGCTTAGAGAAAAAGATATTACATGACATGAAAATAAATATGGATCCTTAAATATTTCTAGAAACTAAACAGATCATTACAAATTGTAATGATCTGTTTTTCTATAAACTCTATTTTCCAGATGATTTATTCATGAAATGTTGATATAAACTGCGAACTAGTTAGGTGCTTCTAGCCAACCGCTCCGAAAATACACTTCGCTTTCCGCGGGGGGCTGGTGAGCCATCTTGTGCTAACGCACTTCGAAGTCTCACCTAAGCCCTTCCTCCCGCAGGAGTCTTCGTGTATTTTCTACGCTAGTATTGTGCAATACTACTGTCATCATTTTATTTATGATATAAGACGAGCGGATAATTCCTCTATCATGGCCGTTGATTGCAGCGGGGGACAGAAGACTCCCTGAAAAAAACGATTCTCATCGTGTGATGTAACGATGTCGAAGCCTTCCTTGTCCCGTGGGAATAGCAACGGCTGAAGATTCATCGGAAGTGGTCTTCTTCCGAAGGAGCAGACCGGGTCACCCTCCGGATGCGTGACTGTCCGCGGCGGAAATCAACGTAGCTCATAGTTCGCAGTTTATCTAAATACCGATTACTTAAATCAAGATTTCAAGATAAAGCTTGGATAAATAATCAATTCTCGCCAATACTATAAAAGCAAAAAGTTACTAATAGAAGGTGATAGCTCAATGACAACCATTGTTTATTTACGAATGAAGAAAAATATTGATTTTAGTGAAATGCAGGAAGTCCAGTTAAAGCATATTGCCTATGTTAGCTCAACAGAACCATTATTAAACAAGAAACTTGAAAATACCCCAATCTATCGTATTACGAAGAAGGATAAAAACATCGTCGTTATGGACAGTTTTTTAATTATCGATCACTTAACAAATATATTTGAAGCAATAGAAATTCAATTGATAGGTCATTCACAAACCATTATTAGAGTAGTTCCAAAAAAGAAGCCTATCAACATATTCTTTGTTTCTGTCGTCTGGATAATCTTGTTTATCGGAACAGCAATGACAATCATGAATTTCCATTATGATGTTAGTATGCAGGAAGTGCAGCAGAAGCTTCACTATTTATTAACAGGGGAGCAGAATCAATACCCACTATGGATTCAAATTCCATATTCATTAGGATTAGGTATTGGTACTCTTTTGTTTTTTAATCATTGGTTTAATAAACGATTTAATGAAGAACCTAGTCCACTCGAAGTAGAAATTTATAAATATCAACAAGACCTCGATAACTATTTGAATCAATATGAAAATAAATTAAATGATACAAACCCTACTAATTAATTTTTTACAAGTGCTTATTGGATTCAGTGGAGGTCTTGCAGTTGGTGGTGGGTTTGTTGCGTTTATTACCGTATTAGGGATTATTCCAAGATTAATTCAACTAACAAAAACAGAGAAATTAGTAAAAATGTACGGTGGATGTGTCATTATCGGCCTACTGATTGGGACTTATTTTTCATTCGCAGACATTATATTAAATCAATCAATTATCATTTTAATTCTTTGGGGTTTATTTCATGGAATATTTAATGGGCTACTTGCAGCGGCGCTAACAGAAGTGTTAAATGTTTTTCCAATCATTTCGAAACGAATTAAAATGGAAAGACATTTATTAATTTTACTAATGGCCATTGTGTTTGGAAAGATAATCGGCTCATTATTTCAATGGACAATATTCGTTAAATAGGAAGAAAGAGTGGTGTAAAGCATTATGGGGTTTGCAAACACAAAACATCCGGTTTCAGCTAAACTAATTGAAAATCAACAATATTTGAAAGAACACCTTGGAATTGGTCTCTCATTCGATGTTGGATTTCGTGAAATAATTATCTTGAAAAAAAAGGTCCAGCTCTACTATGTAACTGGACTTTGTGATTCGATTGTATTTCAGGAGATTTTAAAAGTATTAATCCAGATAAATGATTTCGAGAGTAATGTTAAGAAAATTCCTGAAATTATACATAATCGATTGGTCCATCAGCAAGTAACAGAGGTTCAATCAATGGATGAAGTAGTTGATCAGCTTCTTTCTGGCTTAATTATCGTCTTTATTGATGGAGAAAAGTATGCCTATGTTGTTGATGTACGAAGCTATCCTGGCAGGACACCACAAGAACCAGATACAGAAAAGGTAATTCGAGGTTCAAGGGATGGATACACCGAGAATATTATCCAAAACACTGCACTAACACGGCGAAGATTACGCGATGAACGATTACGGTTAGAAATGATGAAGATTGGTGAACGATCGAAAACGGATGTCTGTATCAGTTATTTACAAGATATTGCTGATGATGGGCTAGTGGAACTTATTAAAGAAAAGCTAGGTTCAATCGAAATTGATGGAATAACGATGACGGATAAAACAATAGAAGAATATTTTATTGAGAATAAATGGAATAATTATCCTCTCGTTAGATATACCGAACGACCGGATGTTGCAGCAAGTCATTTATTAGAAGGGCATGTCATCGTTATTGTCGATACCTCACCCAGCGTCATGATTCTACCTGTAACCTTCTTTCATCATCTACAGCATGCAGAGGAATATCGTCAGGCACCGATTGTAGGAACGTTTATTCGCTTTATCCGGTTTATGGCCGTACTTGCATCATTGTATTTAATGCCGTTTTGGTTGTTGTTAGTAATCGATCCATCGTTACTGCCAAAGCAATTATCATTTATTGGACCTAATGAAGTTGGAAATATCCCCATCTTTGTCCAAATAATTGTCGCAGGTCTTGGAGTTGAGTTTTTACGAATGGCAGCGATTCATACACCAACACCATTATCAACATCAATGGGTCTAATTGCAGCAGTGTTAATTGGACAAATTGCAATTGATGTAGGGTTCCTAAGCTCAGAGGTAATCCTCTATACATCTGTAAGTGCGATTGGTTCCTATGTGACACCGAGTTATGAACTTAGTATTGCGAATAAGTTAGTAAGTTTCGCATTAGTAATTGTGGTTGGCGTCTTCGGAATAACTGGGTTTATTATTGGAGTTGTCGCTCATTTATTATATCTCATTCACTTAAAATCAATAAAAGTACCTTATATGTGGCCGTTTATCCCATTCAATGGTAAAGCGATTTTACATGTTATTTTCAGAATTCCTGTTCCATATACAAATACAAGACCAAGTTTTGTGCATCCTAAAAATGTGTATCGTCAGCCGATTAAGAAGAGCTAACATTGTGTTAGCTCTTTCGTTTTTTACTTTCCTATGGTAAAGTAATTTCCATAGGTTTTGCGAATACAAATGCTTCATAGGCCTAACTTGTGACCAAATATGAAAGTAGCGAGGTACTTAGTTTTACGTTTTACTTTAATCAGTTTACTGTAAAGAAAAGGGGATAATTATGCTAATAAACCATCATCCATTCAAAGTAAATCAACATGGACATTTAGAAATTGGTGGGATAGATACAACAATGCTTGCTGAAAAATATGGAACGCCACTATATGTATATGATGTTGCGATGATTCGAAATAATGCAAGAACCTTTGTACATACTTTTAAAGAATTAGGTGTAAAAGCAAAAGTAGCATATGCAAGTAAAGCTTTCTCCACAATCGCGATGCTTCAAGTTGCTAAACAAGAGAATCTATATTTAGACGTCGTTTCAGAAGGAGAATTATATACGGCTTTGCAGGCTGATTTCCCTACTGAAAAAATTCATTTGCATGGAAATAATAAGAGTATTGAAGAGTTGACAATGGCGATTGAACATAACATTGGCTGTATTGTAGTCGATAATTTCCACGAAATTGACCTACTTACAAGAATACTTCAAGAAAATAATAAAAAAATAGATGTATTAATGCGTGTTACTCCTGGGGTTGAATCACATACTCATGATTATATTATGACTGGTAATGAAGATTCTAAATTTGGATTTAATCTTCAGAATGGTCAAGCAGAATCAGCATTTAAACAACTGTATCAGCATGAATCAATCCAATTGAAAGGATTACATTGTCACATTGGATCACAAATCTTTGAGACGGAAGGTTTTATCCTCGCAACTGATATATTGTTTAATACGTTAGCAAATTGGAAAGAAAATTATGATTATATACCAAGTGTTTTGAATCTAGGTGGAGGATACGGTATCCGATACACCGCGGAAGATACACCACTGCCATACGATAAATATGTTAAGGATCTTGTAAAGGCTGTTGAGCATCGTGTGGGTGAACTTGACATTGCGATGCCTGAAATCTGGTTAGAACCTGGTCGCTCAATAGTTGGGGAAGCAGGAATAACGTTATACACGATAGGATCGATGAAGGAAATACCTGGTGTTCGTAATTATATTTCTATTGATGGTGGAATGGCAGATAATATTAGACCTGCACTATACCAAGCTAAATATGATGCAGTCATCGCAAATCGAGCAAACAAACCAGCTACAAATGAAGTAACAATAGCTGGAAAAGCCTGTGAATCTGGTGACCAGCTCATTAAGGATTTACCTGTTCCGGAAGTAGAATCTGGTGATATACTCGCAGTATTCTCAACTGGAGCGTATGGTTATTCGATGGCAAGTCACTATAATCGCTTTGCGAATCCTGCAGTAGTTTTTGTTGAAAACAAAAAAGACAAGCTAGTAGTAAGAAGAGAAACATATGAAGATATTGTTCGTAATGATTTGTCCTATGAATAAACAATCAAGGCATTTAAGTTGAATTCTTTCAAATAAATTTATTAAGTGGTAGAATATAAAAGGTTCAATAATATTATTTTTTGAGGAGATGTAATAATGGCTAAAAAAGGATATATCATTATGGAAAATGGCGAGAAAATCGAATTAGAATTTTTCCCAAATGAAGCTCCAAATACAGTAGCAAATTTTGAGAAATTGGCAAATAGTGGATTTTATGATGGGGTAGTATTCCACCGTGTTATTCCTGGGTTCGTAAGTCAAGGCGGAGACCCAACTGGTACTGGTATGGGTGGCAGTGGGACAACGATTAAATGTGAAACAGAAGGTAATCCTCACAAGCACGTAGCAGGCAGCTTATCAATGGCACATGCAGGGAAGGATACCGGTTCAAGTCAGTTCTTTATCGTTCATGAGCCACAACCACATTTAAATGGTGTTCATACTGTTTTTGGAATTGTTACATCTGGATTAGAAACAGCTTTAGCAATGCAAAACGGAGATGTAATGAAGGAAGTTAAGGTTTTCGAAGCGTAATATACAATCCTTGTAATTTAGTAGTTAAGAGAGCAGAAAGCTTTCTTCCTAAATAAGTATAACTTGGTTGTCACTGAAGACAAAAGTAACAACCAAGTTTCTAATAAATAGGGTGTTAGTAATGGATATTTCATTATTATTAGTTTTGATATTGATTATAGTTCCATCTAGCACCCTAATTCATGAAATCGGTCATGCTTTAGCTGCTAGAATGGTTCAAGCCGAGTCTATTGTTCTATCAATTGGAAGAGGAAAGCATCTGCTTCAATTTAATTTTGAACGGCTACAGTTATCTATTTATGCTATTTTTTTTATGGATGGTCTTACGTCAAGTAGCAGAGCTAAGCCATACAGCAAGAGTGAGTTATTATGGATTACTGCACTAGGCCCGATTTTTAATGGGATAACAGCTTTGCTATTATTAATTGTCCTTTATTTGTACCCAAATGATTTTATACGTCTATATTTTTGGTATAATATTTGGTTAGGGATTGTTAATTTAATTCCTTTTAAATATAAGGATAAACATACAGATGGTTATATACTTTATAAGCTAATAACGGAAAAACTTCCACCTAACTTATATTAGGTATGGTTCCTTATTAATTCGTACATAATGGTAATATTATTATAAAAACCCGAGTAATTAGTAAATTGAACTTAAACAAATAGTATATACTCTTTTCATAAGTTATGATATTATCAATTACAATGAAATCTTTTTATATAACAGATATGGAAGAAGATATTTACTTCTAATGTGACGAATAACAACGGATAAAGTCTAACATAAGTTTACATTTTCTATTCATGATAAGTTTTTTATTAAGAGGGGTATCTATGCTAATTCGTTATAAAAAAAATCTAGAAAAGATTGCAATGGGATTATTGTCTTTCATGCCGGATGAAAAAAAAGACGTTAAAAAATTGTTGCAAACGATTAAAGAATATGAAACCAACGACGACTGGCATCTCTATTTATGGAAAGAAGAGGATGTCTTAGGTGCGATTGGAGTTAAGGTAGAGAATGATAATCAAGTTATTATTCAACATCTATCCGTTACACCATCACATCGTAATTTAGGGATCGGTAAACATATGGTACATGACATAAGAAAACAATATCAGGATAAATACACAGTAAGTGCTACAGATGAAATACAGGGTTTCTATGATAAGTCTGAAGATATTAGTGATCAAGTCGATGAACAGTGAAAAACCAGCCCGATTATTTATAGGGCTGGTTTTTGAGTTCGACTAACAATACCAAGAAGCACCAACAATAATTAAAAGAATGAACAATACAACGATTAGCGCGAATCCTCCACCATAACTACCACTCATGATGAAATTCCTCCTTTTTCTTCTTTACATAAATGTTTTATGGTAACATTTATCTTACGTTAATAATTTATGATGGTAGCTGTCTCGATGTATAGGCGTTTGTGACATATTTACATAATTAACTAAAGGACGAGGTGTGTAAAAGACATGAATCAATATCAAGTTGAATTAGATGTATTTGAAGGTCCGCTTGATTTATTACTACATTTAATTAATCAACAAGAAATTGATATATACGATATTCCAATGGCAGCTATTACAAAACAGTATATGGAGTTTATCCATACGATGCAGAAATTTGAGTTAAATATCGCTAGTGAGTACCTCGTAATGGCGGCAACGCTTGTGGAGATAAAAAGCCAGATGTTACTACCGAACCAAACGATTGATGATGAAGCGGAAGAATATATGGAAGACCCAAGAGAAGAATTGATCGGGAGATTGATTGAATATAGGAAGTATAAAGATGCTGCTCAGAAACTAAAAGAGAAAGAAATAGAAGCGAATCAAATTTTCACACGACCTCCGACATTGTTCGATGTGTTAGAGAATTCGAAGCAGCCGGTAACAAAAGGAGAGGTATCTGTTTACGATATGCTGACTGCACTCGGCAAGATGTTTGAACGAAAGAAATGGAATGAGCCATTGGATACAAAAATAGAACGGGCAGAAATTCCGATCCAAAAGCGAATGGAAGAAATCGTACAAGCCGTTAAACAGAATAAGAACGGAACTGCTTTTGATCAGCTATTTCCATATCCTTCACGAGCCCATGTTGTCGTGACATTTATTGCTATATTGGAATTAATGAAAAATAAGGATGTTTACTGTAAACAAACGAAACATTTTGATACACTTTTTGTATTTTATATGGAGGAATAACATTGGAAATTGGTGAAGTAAAAGCAATTATAGAAGGATTATTATTTGCAAGTGGCGATGAAGGAATTAACATCAAACAAATAAGTAAAATTATCGAAATTCAAGAATCGACTGCAATTCATATTATCGAGGAATTAAAATATGATTATGAACATTCCAATCGCGGGATGATGATCATGCAATCTCATGATATCTTTCATTTAACGACAAAACCAGAACATAGCAACTATTTCAAGAAGTTATTAGACATTCCGAAGCAAACCCGTATGTCACAGGCAGCTCTGGAAACTCTTGCAATTATCGCATACCGGCAACCAATTACAAAAACGGAGATGGAAGAAATTCGCGGGGTAAATAGTGATCGTGCGGTACAAACATTACTTGCTAGATCTCTAATAGAAGAACTTGGTAGAAAAGATGCCGTTGGTAAACCAATCTTGTTTGGAACAAGTAAAGATTTTCTCACCTATTTTGGTTTAACCTCCTTGGAAGAGTTACCAGCACTTCCAGATACAGCGAACACGGAAGAGATGACACAGGAAGCAGATTTATTTTTTGAGCGATTTGGTGATGAGTTTGAACTAAGCGGCAATCAAGAAGTGGAATAGAATATATTTGCTTAAAATCCTTACATGTAAAAATGTAAGGATTTTTCACATTTTATTGCTATGGGCATATGATTTAGAGGGGTGATAAGATGGATAACAGTCAATCATATTTGCAAGAACTAAACAGATGGGCAGATGAAACGAAGAAAACACTAGAAAATACAAATCTTCCAGAAAATGAAAACTGGATAGAAACTATTACTGATTGGAAGGCAAGCGTAATCCGTTATTTAGAACAAGGGGAAGAAATCATGACGGAGGACCTTCAAGTCTTGCAGGATCAAGGTCAAAGAATCTTAAATTCGATGGTTAATTATTACCAAATGGACAGTGTCCCTTATGGGAAGCACCAATTACCGCCTCTTCCATATGCCTATAATGCACTTGAACCATATATAAGCGAAGAAATCATGCACCTGCATCATGATATCCATCATAAGGCGTATGTTGAAGGACTAAATAAAGCTGAGAAAGCATTATATTTAAATTTGAAGGATAAGAATATAATTAAACATTGGCTAAGGGAACAAGCATTTAATGGCTCCGGTCATAATTTACACACGATATTTTGGTTCAATATGACACCTAATTCTACCAAGTATCCAATTAAAGAAATTAAGCATCAACTGGACAAAGATTTCGGGTCTTGGGAAAAATTTAGAGAACTTTTTACAAATGTTGCAAGTTCCGTAGAAGGTGTAGGTTGGGCTGTATTACTTTGGAATCCAAGAAGCGGAAAACTAGGAGTGCAATCTATTGAAAAACATCAACTTTTCCAGCTTGCAGATTCAATACCTTTACTTGTCCTTGATATGTGGGAGCATGCATATTATTTACAATATAAAACAGACAAAGCTTCGTATATTAAAAATTGGTGGAATATAGTGAATTGGGAGGATGTAAATAATCGTTTTGTAGAAGCAAAAAATGTGAAATGGAAGCTGTATTAGCTCCTTGGCACTTAGGAGCGCATTGTTTATTTTATAGCTAGGTTACCCGCAGATTACGTCTAATTGAATAAATAATTCATAACCGATATTATCCTGCATAAAATGTATGGACATCATATCTGTGGGAGGAAACCTACTATGCGAACTATTATAGGAGTATTTATAGGATTATTTGTTGTCAGCATTTTTCCAGTTATTGGACAAGCAGCACCCAATGTCTCGGCAAATAATGCTGTTTTAATAGAGCAAAGTACTGGCAGAGTATTGTATGAGAAGGATGCATATGAACAAGCATCGATTGCAAGTATTACAAAAATTATGACCGCACTTATTGCAATTGAATCTGGAAAAATGGACGAGAAGGCAAAAACAAGCAGGAAAGCAATTTACACGGAGGGATCATCAATTTATCTTGAACAAGGAGAAAAAATGAAATTAGAAGACTTAGTCTACGGGTTAATGCTTCGTTCTGGAAATGATGCTGCTGTAGCAATCGCAGAGCATGTTGGAGAAAGTGAAGAAGGTTTTGTATTCTTAATGAATGAGAAAGCAAAATGGCTTGGAATGAACAATACAAATTTTGAGAATCCGCATGGTCTGGATTCGGACAACCATTACTCAAGTGCATATGACATGGCACTCCTTATGCAGTATGCAATGAAAAATGAGAAGTTTAGAACTATAACCGGAGCAAATTCATTTCGCTCTGAAAATAGATCCTATAGCTGGGTGAATAAAAATAGATTATTGACGCAGCTGTATGAGCCAACAAACGGAGGGAAAACCGGATTTACTAAGAAGACAGGAAGAACATTAGTCTCTTCAGCTTCAAAAGATGGGATGGATCTAATTGTTGTTACATTAAATGCACCTGATGATTGGCGTGACCATATCAATTTATATGAATGGGGATTCGAGCACTACCAGTTAGAGACACTTAGTAAAGAGGGTAACGTTACATACAAGCTCGGCAATAGTGAAGAAGTAAATGCATTTGTAGCTGAAGAAATCAAATACCCACTGACACAAGATGAGCTGAAAGAATTGAAGAAAAAAACCTACTTACTTGACCAAAGAAAAGATATGGATATAATTGGCAAAACAGTTTTTGAATTAGGTGACGGGCAATTAGCAGAAACACCAATCCACCGGGGGAAGCAAGAAGACATTGTATTTACAGTTTTAGACACATATAAAAAAATTGCAGGTATGAGTAAATGGTAAATTTAATATGGGCTTTCATGGCAATCGTTGGAATCGTTTATGCAATGTTTAATGGAACAATGGATGAAGTGAATAAGGCATTATTTAAAAGTGCAAATGATGCGGTGACATTATCGATTGGACTAATTAGTATTCTGGTTTTTTGGTTAGGGATTATGAAAATAGCAGAAACAGCAGGTATTTTGAAGGCCTTATCGAAGGCTTTAATGCCTATTGTCAGCAGATTATTTCCCGAAATACCAAAAGGACATCCGGCAATGGGATACATTTTGTCTAATATTACTGCAAATATATTTGGCTTGGGAAATGCAGCAACACCGATGGGCCTTAAAGCAATGGAACAAATGAAGCAATTAAGTGGAACGGATACTGCTTCAAGGTCCATGATTACGTTCCTGGCCTTAAATACATCTGGATTAACTTTAATACCTACTACTGTTATTGCTATTCGAATGCAGTACCATTCTGTATCTCCGACAGAAATTGTGGGGACTACGATCATTACAACTGTTATTTCCTTAATAAGTGCCATTTTGCTTGATCGGCTGTTCTATTACCAAAGTGTTAGGAGGAAGAAATAATGGCTTTTATCACAGCGGTAAGTACTTGGTTGATTCCTTGCTTTCTTTTAATAGTTCTCTCTGTTGCCACCTGGAAGAAAATTCCTGCATATGAATTATTCGTTGAAGGAGGAAAAGAAGGTGTCAAGATGGCATTTTCTTTACTCCCATTTTTGGTAGGAATGATTGTATCGATTTCGATATTAAGAAGCTCTGGCGCTATTGATGCAATGATTAATCTTATTGCGCCAGTTCTTATGGCCATTGGCGTTCCACCTGAAATTATTCCGCTCGCATTTGTCCGGCCGATATCAGGAACAGCTGCATTAGGAATTACAACGGAGTTAATTAGTACCCATGGACCAGATTCCTTTATAGGTAGACTAGCATCAACAATGCAAGGGAGTATGGATACAACACTCTACATCTTAACCGTCTATTTCGGTGCGGTTGGTATTAATAAAATGAAATATGCTCTAAAGGTTGGACTATTAGCTGATTTAGTTGGTATAATAACATCAATCCTTATTGTAAGAATGGTATTTGGATGATGTATTTCTTGTTAAAATGAAATAAGTCAAAAGAGTAGCGTTAACAATCCGGTTAGCGCTATTATTATGTAAGAATAAATAAAGAAATTATGGTGATAACATGACAGACAACCAAGAAAGATTGCAGAAAGTAATTGCACAAAGCGGCATTACATCTAGAAGGAAAGCAGAGCAGCTTATTTTAGATGGAAAAGTAAGGGTAAATGGACAAGTAGTGACAACGTTAGGTACGAAGGTATCAAAAGACGATCAAATTGAAGTGAATGACGTTCAATTGGAAAAGGAAGCGCATGTTTATTATATGTTATATAAACCTCGTGGGGTTATTTCTAGTGTTAGTGATGATAAAGGGAGAAAAGTTGTTACAGATTTATTAGAAGGTGTGACGGAGCGTGTATTTCCAATAGGCAGATTGGATTATGACACATCTGGATTATTACTACTTACGAATGACGGAGATTTTGCTCAGCACCTAATGCATCCTAAATACGAAGTTGAGAAAGTATATGTTGCGAAGATAAAAGGAATTCCAACGAAACTAGAATTAGAAAAGTTAAGAAAAGGGGTAAAGGCAGAAAAAGATTTATTAAAGCTTGCAGGCTATAATATTTTGTCAGTAGATAAGACGAAAAATACAATGATACTAGAAATCAAATTACGTGAAGGAAAAAATCGTCACGTTAGAAGAATGATGGAACAATTAGGCTATCCTGTTATCAAGTTAAAACGGGAACAATATGGGATGTTAACATTAAAAGGGTTAAAGCCGGGAACATATCGTGCGCTGTCACTAAAAGAAGTAAAACAAATTAGAAATCTCGCAACTGAAATTGTTAAATAATAGTCAAAATTTAGTCTTTACTCTCATGATATAATGGCTTGGGGAGGGTCAGGAATAAATGAGCTTAGATCAAATAAAAGAAAAGAAAAAAAAGAAAAAAAGAAATCGATTAGTATTTAGGACTTCTATTTTAGTTGTTCTTTTAGCTGCAGTTGTATTTGCGCTAGTTTCTAACTTGAAAGCAGATAATACAATATACCGTGCCGGTGATGAAGCGCCAGATTTTAAATTACAACAAATTAGTAATAATAATGAATTGGAATCTGTTCAACTAAGTGATTTTAAGGGGAAGGGTGTCATGCTGAACTTCTGGGGAACATGGTGTGAGCCATGTAAGGCAGAAATGCCCTATATGCAGTCTCTATATCCAGAATATCATGATAAAGGAATAGAAATCCTTGCAGTTAGTTTGGATAATACCGAATTAGCTGTAGATCGATTTATTGATGAATATGATTTGACATTCCCTGTCCCCTTCGATAGTACCAGTGAAGTAGAAGACTTATATAAAGTAGGACCGATTCCAAGTACATTCTTCATTAATCCAGAAGGGAAGATAGAAGAAGTTGTAAACGGTGCCTTATCATTAGAACGTCTCGAGGGGTATTTACAAGACATTCAACCAAAATAGGATGGGTTACGATGGGGGATAGACATGAGAGAAATAAAATGTGAATGTGGGCATGTAAATCCAGTTGGTACTGTCCTATGTGAAGCATGTGGTAGGCCAATAGAGGGAAATCAGCATCTTGATGGAAATAATAATAAAAAATTACTTAATATGCGCTATGACGGGACAGCACGACGCTCACAAACGTATAATAAATCAATTATAGATAAGATTTGGAGTTTCTTTTCTTCAGTTAAAGTGGGTGTGTGGTTAATTGTTATTGCCTTAGTTGCTTCAATGGTTGGGACAATTTTCCCACAGGAGATGTACATACCAGCAAATGCAATATCCCGTAATCCATCGATTTATTACGAGGATCAGTATGGGATATTCGGTTTGATATTTTATCAATTAGGATTTCATAATTTATATACATCATGGTGGTATCTTGTCATCATCGCTTTAATTGGAATTTCCTTAGTTATTTGTAGTCTTGATCGATTTATTCCATTATTTAAAGCATTACGTCATCAAAAAGCGAAGAAACATATTAGCTTTCTTAGTAGACAACGATTATACAGCGAAACAAAAGTCGTATCAAATGAGGAAATCAATCTATTAAAAACAAATTTAAAAAAGCAACGTTTTAAGATTAAAGTAGAGAATGGTCATTTGCTAGCCGAGAAAAATAGATTCTCAAGATGGGGTCCATACGTCAACCATATTGGTTTAATTATAATTTTACTTGCGGCTATATTAAGAGTTTTACCATTCTTCTATATGGAAGAATATGTTTGGGTTCGCGAGGAGCAAAAGCCGATTGTCATACCTGGAACTAAGGGACAATACTATATTGAAAACAAAGATTTCATTTTAGAGACTCATAGTGAAGAAGATGACAGATTTGAAGCAGCAATTGCTCAAGAGGGTATGATTCCGAGTAACTTTCAAACTGACATAGTTGTCTATCAATCTGGTGAAAAATCAGTGCCCGGAGCAGAGGCTGAGCTTGAACCAATTCTAGATGACTCGGTTCGAATGAATAAACCTGCTAAATTCGATAAGTATACGGTGTATCAATCTGGATATCAACTTAACGAGTTCACTTCCATGACATTTAAAATCCATGAAACATCGGATTCGGAAGAAGTGGCTTTAGATACGTTCACCGTTGACCTAGCAGCACCTGAACCAGAATATAATCTTGAAAACGGCTTCCGTGTTGTAGTTGATAAATATTATCCTGATTACTATCTTGATAATAACGGGATTCCTGCATCTGAGACGAACTTCCCAAGAAACCCTGCATATGTATTTATCGTCTATCCACCAAATAGCGATGTTGCTGAAGTAAGTTTTGTTGGAATTGGAAGAAATATAGATGCAACAGGAGAAAACAACTATAAGCTAGGGATTGAAGACTTTGAAATGCATGATGTCAGTGGCCTTACAGTGAAATATGATCGTTCATTGCCATTATTTGGTCTTGGTGCTGCTATCTTTATGATAGGAGTAATTCAGGGTATGTATTGGCAACACCGTCGGATTTGGATCCACCCAACGGAGAATGGCATATTAATGGCAGGCCATACGAACAAAAATTGGTTTGGAATTAAAAAGGATATCGAGAATGCGATTGAAGGTACTAATATAACAATGGTGGAAGATCAACAGGAATTAGATGAAAAATAATACACTCCCTGCACAGGATGCAGGGAGAAGTATTCATACAGCAGGAATTCTTAGTTAGGTTTCAAAAGGGGGATTTATTAATGGACTTATTAAGTGTAAGCAGTGGAGCGCTTTATACAGCATTTATACTCTATTTAATCGCAACACTTTTCTTTGGGGCAGCGGTAAGGGATAAACGGACCGATAAGAAACTGCATACTACTTCAGAAAAAATTGGTATAACCTTAACAATGATTGGACTTGTCGGGCAAATTATATATTTTATTACAAGGTGGATAGTAAGTGGACATGCACCAGTAAGTAATATGTTTGAATTTATGACCTTCTTAGGAATGTGTATGATTTTTGCATTTATTATTATCTATTTTTACTATAGATTGAGCTTTTTAGGATTATTTGCATTACCAATCACAATGATAATTATTGCATATGCCAGTATGTTCCCAACAGATGTTGCACCGCTTGTTCCTTCTCTTCAAAGTCATTGGTTATATATCCATGTGACAACTGTTGCTTTAGGGCAAGGGATATTGTTTATCAGCTTTGTTGCAGGTCTAATGTATTTAATTAAAGAAATAGATCAAACGGTTAAAAGTAAAAAAACAATTTGGTTAGAAGTCGTCATTTATATTCTAGTCGTGTTTATCGGGTTCATTGGAATTACATCTGCTTTTAATATGATGAACTACAATGCTGCATTCGAATATCCATCCGGCGGAAATACAATAACTACAGAATATAGGTTACCTGCTGTTGCAGGTCCAAACGAAGGTACCTTAGTAACGGAAGGTGTTATGAATCCATGGTTTGAAACACCTGGATGGCTGCAAGGTGAAGATGCCGGCCGTAAATTTAACACCGTTATTTGGTCACTAATTACTGGAACTATTTTATATGGAGTTGTTCGTTTAATTATTAGAAAAAGAATCGGAGCAGCAATTCAACCGCTCTTTAGAAATCTTAAAGCTGACTTATTAGATGAAGTTGGCTATCGCTCTGTGACGATTGGTTTTCCTGTATTCACTTTAGGAGGATTGATTTTTGCGGCCATTTGGGCGCAAATCGCCTGGGGGAGATTCTGGGGGTGGGATCCAAAAGAAGTTTGGGCATTAGTAACATGGTTCTTCTATGCAGCCTACTTGCATCTTAGACTCTCAAGAGGCTGGCACGGAGAAAAATCCGCCTGGCTCGCAGTAGTCGGATTCGGTATTATTATGTTCAACCTAATTGTCGTCAACCTAGTCCTAGCAGGCTTACACTCCTACGCATAGAAAAAACATAGGTTTATCAGGTTTATTCAGATATAGTTAGAAGTAGATAAAATCTGGAACAAGTAAAGATTGTGTCCCTTGAATCTGGACTGTCGATGTAATTTATACCTTTGTCTCTTGTATATTGCTACAATCAGCGTTGATAGTTAGCGGGTTTGTAATTGTTTTGTTTCTAGATTCTACTCTATCTTCAGCGGAAGAAATACACGAAGACTCCTGCGGGAAGAAGGCTCACCAGCTCCCCGCGGAAAGCGTAGTGTATTTCTGAAGCGGCGGTCAAGAACGCTAATATCATCCTAAGTTATTTCGCAGTTTATATTAACAGTAACAGGCGATGTAATTAAGCATGTTTAAGATCTTACAGGCGAAGTATCATTGATGCTTCGCCTGTTTTCTTATACAAATTGCTATAAATCATATATACTTTAAGTAATAGTTGAATTTAGGGGGAACATGCATGAGTTCAGATACTAAGATATTAGTCGTTGATGACGAAGAGAGAATCCGAAGATTAATCCGAATGTATTTAGAAAGAGAAGATTATATAGTTGAAGAAGCAGATAATGGTAAAGACGCTTTAGAAAAAGCATTAGCAGATGACTACGATGTCATATTATTAGATATTATGATGCCAGAAATGGATGGAATAGAAGTATGTCAAGAACTTAGGAAAGAGAAGACAACTCCAGTAGTAATGCTAACTGCTAAAGGTGAAGAAGCAAACCGAGTTCAAGGATTTGAAGTCGGTGCAGACGATTACATCGTTAAACCGTTTAGTCCAAGAGAAGCAATTTTACGTGTAAAGGCATTGCTGAGAAGAGTTTCTACAGCTAAATTTAATGATACAGATGTATCGACAAAAGACATACTTGTGTTTCCGCATATAACAATCGATCATGATGCACATAGAGTAACTGCAGATGGACAAGAGGTTACTCTAACACCTAAAGAGTACGAGCTGCTTTGTTTCTTAGCTAAATCTCCAGATAAGGTTTTTAAGAGAGAGCATTTACTGAAAGAAGTGTGGCAATATGAATTTTTTGGGGACTTACGTACCGTTGATACCCATGTCAAGCGATTAAGAGAAAAATTGAGCAGTGCATCAAAATCTGCAGCTAAAATGATTGTTACCGTTTGGGGCGTTGGCTATAAATTTGAGGTAGATGATGAGTGATGATATGGCGTAGTGTAGTCGGTAAGCTTGCTATTACGATTTTCCTTTTAGTAAGTTTTGTACTATTTATATTATCTATTTTCTTACTGGAGTTTTTTAAAAATTATCATATAAACGAAGCAGAGAATGATATGATGCAAACTGCTTCAAAAATCTCATTGTTTGCTGACCAACAATCAGATAGAAGCTATATCCAAGAAACAACAGAGCTTATAAAGACTCCGGCTAGTCGTGTTGCCATTATATATCCTGACGGTGAACTGTGGATATCCAGTACTAGCTCAAGAGATTTAAAGAAATTAAATGAAACGTGGATTGAAAACGAACAAGACTTGTCAGAAGTTATCACAGCGGATAGAAAAGTCCAAAAAGAGATTCATCTCCCTGATAACGATATGGAAATTATCATTGTTGGTGAGCCATTATTGGATAGTGGAGCTATATTTGTTTACCAATCACTAGAGGTTATAAATCAAACGGAGGCAGAAACGACTAAAATAATCACACTTGCTGGTGGAATTGCGTTAATCCTTACTACTTTTTTTGCGATATTCTTGTCGACGCGGATTTCTTCACCATTGATAAAAATGCGTCAAGCAGCCTCAAACTTAACGCGTGGAGAATTCGATACAAAGGTTCCTATCTTAACGAATGATGAAATTGGAGATCTGGCAAAAGAATTTAATCGCATGGGAATGCAGCTTAAGTTCCACATCAATGCTTTGAGGCAGGAAAAAGAGCAATTATCCAGTATTGTAAGCTCAATGGCAGATGGTGTTGTAACACTGAATCGAAACGGTGACATGATTGTAACAAACACACCTGCAGATAAATTTATGGAGAATTGGTATTTTGAAAATAATATTAAAGTAAATCTTAAAAATCAGGAATTACCAACAGAACTGAATGAAACATTACAAGTAGTTATTAGTGACGAAAAAGAAGTCTTACGCGAAATACATCTGCAAGGAAGAAATTACGTTATGCTGATGACGCCTTTATATGATCAAACCTATGTAAGGGGTGCTGTTGCAGTCATCCGCGATATGACTGAGGAAAGGCGATTAGATATTCTGCGTAAAGACTTTATCGCTAATGTTTCTCACGAACTTCGTACACCAATCTCTTTACTCCAAGGCTATAGTGAAGCAATTGTAGATGATATTGCCGAAAGTAAGGAAGATAAAAATGAACTCGCTAAAATCATTCATGATGAATCATTAAGAATGAATCGTCTAGTTAATGAACTATTGGATATCGCTCAGATGGAAGCAGGTCATATAAAACTCAATATTGAAAGAGTCAATCTTGATAGCTTTGTACAACGAATTATGAAAAAATTCCAAGGACTGGCAAATGATAATCAGTTGGTACTAACTCTTGATGAGGAATTTACAATCCCGGATGCATATTTTGATCCCGATAGAATCGAACAGGTTTTTACTAACTTAATCGATAACGCAATTCGTCATACAGGCGTAAATGGTTTTGTTAGAGTAATCGTAAAAAATACAGAAAATGAATTTTATGTAGCTATTGAGGATAATGGTAGTGGGATACCTGAAGGGGACCTGCCATTTGTTTTTGAACGATTCTATAAGGCAGATAAATCGAGGACTAGAAATACACAGAAAAAAGGAACAGGATTAGGCTTGGCCATTGCTAAAAATATTATTGACACCCATAATGGCTTACTAAATGTGAAGAGTAAATTGAATCAAGGAACAACCTTCAGCTTCATAATTCCGCAAAGGAAAAATAGTAAGTATCCGAATTAGATGAATTCTTTTCAATCTATTGAACATATGGTATGATACGAGTGTAATTTTAATTGAATACAAGATATTGAATTTGGTGTTAACACTTAATAGGGAATCTAGTTAATATCTAGAACTGTCCTCGCAACTGTAATTGATTTACGAAATAAGTAATGACCACTGTATGGCCAGCCGTATGGGAAGGGCTTAAAGTAGGATAAAATCATTAGTCAGTAGACCTACCAAATTCAATTGTTTCAGAAGCTTCGAGGAAAAGCAAAAAGGGACATCCGGATAAGTGCAATGCTTTGGTGTTGCCTTGATTTCGTATGTATAAAAAGCTATATTCCTAATAAGAAATAGCTTTTTTTAGTGGCTAACTACATCATTTAACAGTGCCAATTGCTTTAAATCTCCAGAACATGAAAATTACAAATACTTAAGAAAAAGGGTGAGCGGTATGAAAAAGTGGATATTTCCATTAATTACTTTGTTTATGGTTTTTGTATTATTTGGTTGTTCATCAGAAGGAAATAATACGAACACAACTGTAAGTACGAATAGTACATCACAATCTGAAGAAGTTGCTGAAGATTCAGTTCGAATTACGATTTCTATTAATGAAGGGGAAGAGTTTGTTAACGAGAAAGAAATAGGAATCGAGGAAGGCGACATATTAATGGATGTTATGAAAGAAAATTTCTTTGTTGAGACGGAATATGATGGAACCTTTATTACATCAATTGAACGAGTTAAAGCTAGTGATGAGGAAAAAACTTCTTGGATGTTTTTTGTTAATGATGAAATGGCAACTGTCGGAGCTGCTGAATATCAATTGTCTCCTGGAGATAAAGTAGTCTTTGATTTACAGTCTTGGGAATAATTTAATTGAATACGTATAAATTGACACTGCTCGCACTTCTTGCTGCACTGGCTATTGTAGGCAGGGTTGTCTTTCAATTTATTCCAAACGCACAACCAGTTACTTCGTTAGTTATTATTTGTGGAATATTACTTGGACCATTGTCTGCTTTTATTCTAGCGATTTTAACAACATTTTTATCAAATATGTTGTTAGGTATGGGGATTTGGACAATTTGGCAAATTATTTCATGGGGATTAATTGGACTAATAAGTGGTATATTAAGTAAAGTTTTAAAAAAGGTTCCAATGATAGTTATCGTATTGTTTGCTTTCCTTAGTGGCTATTTGTATGGATTTATTATTTCACTCACTACGTATCAAGTATCTGGTCACTTTTGGCCATATTACATTGCAGGATTGCCTTTTGATACAAGTCATGCAATAGGTAACGTTGTTTTTATAATAATTTTCTATCCAATCATTTCTCTATTAATGAAGAAATACGCATCGAAGCGTTTTTCCATTCGAAATACCAATTAATTACTAATTGGTATTTTTTTAGTATACTAAGGTTAAACCAAGCTTTTGAGTGAAAGCCTTAGTTGCGCTTATGTAGTAAGAAAGTTGCTATAATTTATATCAAATCCCTTTTTAAAATGGTCTGGATAAAGTATAATTAATGCAACTAGTAGTCATTACATATTACTTGGTTCTTTGTTAAAGGGTGTATTAGATAATTTAATGGAATCGGTCGGACATCCCTCATATGCATCGTAAAGGTCGTCTACTAGTCTTTTGGGAATTTTCTTTGTACCTGTATTTTCATCGATTGCAACGTATGAGAGACCTTCATCATCATAGCTGAATATTTTAGGAGCAGCAGCCCCACATGCACCACATGCAATACATGTTTCGATATCAACTAACGCAAATTTTGCCACTACTTTTCCTCCTTACATTAAACTATCTCCAGTATTTTTTAAACTACTAACTATTGTAAAGCTGATTCCCATTCATTTCAATATAGCAATTTTAAGTAATCAGTATGTAATAACTATAATAACAGCAAGGGATCATATTTAAGGAGATAAGTCAATGATATTTCATTGTATATTACTCGAATGTTGTAATCAAATTCAAACGGAGAGAACTGCTTCGAGTATCTATCATTTACTCAGGGGCAGGCGGTCAATTCAAACAGTTCAGGATGCACACCTCTTTAAACTTGAGCGTTATTTCGGTATCTATAAAAACCTATTAAGGAACCATTTTAACCATACGATGGAGTTGCTACAATTTGAAGGTTTACTTAAAAGAGTTAATTCGAGTCAGATGGTTTATGAAACCACTCCAGCTACTGCTGATTGGTTTACAGATATTTATAAAACTCCATTTCCATTTGAATCCTTTGCAGGACTAGCGTACCATGAAATAATGGATCCATTCTTTGACCGACTATTGCTCCTTATTCAAACTTTGACCAATAGTAAAATGGACTATTTCTCCTTTATTCCTGTAATTGATAATCCAGTAATTGAAACATGGGTGAAGGTGTTTTATCGTAAAGTAAAAAATCATGAGGAAAAATACTTAAAAATTATCTATCAAGAGCTTCGGAACATATTACAATATGTCTCAAGTGATGAAGCAGGACTATTTATTGATCGATTAACAGGATATAAAAATTATGGCATGAGTATCAATCAACTATCATCAAAATATAACTTATCTGTGGATGATGTCCAGTTAATTATTGTAAATATAATCCATCGTTTACTTTCAGTTTTACATAATGAAAAAAATAACTATCCTTTTCTTGCTTATATCATAAATGATATTTCAAATGCTACATTATTATCAAATTCGGCATTCCAGACTTCCCATTTACTAGGACAGGGTTATTCAATAGAAAAAATTGCAAGTATACGTAATTTAAAAATAAATACAATTCATGACCATTTAATAGAAATTGCTTTTTATGAAACGGATTTTCCTTTATATCATTATGTAACCAAAGAAGAGCATCAGGATATCTTGAATGCAATCCAAAAAACAAATTCTTCAAAATTGAGGGACATAAAACAACAGGTTAATAATGATATCAGTTATTTTCAAATCCGACTTATTCTAGCATTACATCATAAGCAAATATAATAGGGTGAAACAAATGAACCAGCAAATAACATTAGAGCAGGAATTGAATAAATACTTTAACTATTCTTCTTTCCGACTTGGGCAGAAGGAAATCATCGAGGATATCTTACAAGGGAAGGATGTACTTGGTATTCTGCCAACAGGTTCGGGGAAGTCGATCTGTTATCAGCTGCCGGCGATGCTCTTAGAGGGAGTAACAATAGTTGTATCACCACTTATTTCATTAATGATTGATCAAGTTAAGCAGCTGAAAGCCATGCAGATTAAACAGGTTATTGCTTTAAATAGTTTTATGGATCCTGCAGATAGGAAAATGATATACAATAATATACATTTATATAAGCTTATCTATATTTCTCCTGAATTATTACAACAGAAAGAACTAATTCGATTATTACAACAAACGAGAATAAGTTTATTTGTCATCGATGAAGCGCATTGCATTTCGCAATGGGGACATGAGTTTAGACCAGACTACCTTAAGTTAAATACGATAATTGAGAAATTAAACCATCCTAGAACACTCGCCTTAAGTGCAACAGCGACTCCAGATGTACAGCAGGATATTATTCATTCTCTGAATAAACCAAGAATGGTAAAACATATTTATCCTATGGACCGGACGAATTTAACGTTTTGCATTGAGGAAGTGACTGATGAGAAAGAAAAGACAGATCAATTAATTCAGCTATTAAATACATACTATGTGCCTACCATAATTTATTTTTCAAGTAGAATGGTTTCAGAAAATGTTGCAAAATTACTTTCAGAGAAACTTCCAAATCGTAATATTGCATTTTATCATGGTGGCATGGAGCAAATGGATAGAATAACGATACAACAACAATTTATGAATGACCAATTAGATGTAATTTGTTGCACCAGTGCATTCGGCATGGGAATTAACAAAGGAAATATTCGATTCGTCATTCACTACCACTTACCATTGCAATTGGAGTCCTATATACAAGAAGTAGGAAGAGCGGGGAGGGATGGGAAATCTAGTGTCTGCTTATTATTATTTTCTAATAATGATTTTTACATTCCTTTAAATTTAATAAAAAACGAACTACCATCTGAAGAAATGCTATCCTCTATTTTTCAATATTTATATCGATTATTCACTGAACGGAGAGGATTACCAACCAAAGATGCAGAAATTGAAAATTTATTTCAATTAAATGAAATTCAGTGGCGATTTTTACGTTATCAATTCGAAAAACATGGTATGATTGCAGGTAATCGAATAAACTTTCACGAAGAAAACTGGAAGCAGAATTATCAAGAAATAGAACAGTTAATCAAAGACAGAACCTCAATTAAAGAGAAAAAATTAAATGAAATATTACAATGGGTTCACGATAAGGGGTGTCTGCGTAAAAGCTTATATAAAAGTTTTCAGCCCTTTTATAGTGAAGTAAAAGAGAAATGCTGCAGTAATTGTGGTTTTTCTTGGTCAGAATGGAATCCAGCAAAAACAAATATTAGATTGGATGAGGAAACGAATTGGGAAAGTAAGCTAAGAAAGCTACTGTTAGTAGAGGAAAATGAAAAGTTTTAATCCATCAACGTCAAAATCGCTTTCCTAAAGATGAGGTGTAGATAAAGTGAAAAATGAGACAGATATACGTAAAGATCAAGCTGAGGATTTGCGTTATTTAGTTGAAGAGATTGAGGATAATAAGGAAATGGAGAATGATACTTCCGCAATTTTAGAAGAAGCCACTGAAAAGCGAGAGATAGATATATTAAATCTCCCTCCTAGAAGAGATGTACATATAACGAATAATCGAACGCGTCTTAGGATTAGCAAACCATTTTTTCGTATCACTATCGTTGTCATTATTCTAATATTGATTCTAATCGTTAGTTATTATTTTATAGATAATTTTGATTCAATACCCTTTTAAAAGAGGATTGTAACGAATGAATAGTGTGCAAAGATTTTTAACGGCTGCTAAGAAAAATAAAGTTTAAATAAATCATTAAAATAATTGGTAAAACCTCAAGTTTAATCAAGTTCAGTCTTATCAAATAGTATTGAAAAGGGTATAATATACGCACATACTATACTTGCAAAAAAGAATGCTTACTTCAGCTAAAGTGATACTCTAGGTACGTAATTTATTGTTACATAGACTGTACTAACAATTAATGGAATAAATTTAACTGAAACGGTAAATGTAATGTTCAACAATTTCTTGAAGTGCATATAGTATATAAACAGTTGTTTCACCATATGAAGAATATGGTTTCACAATAGGTATTAATTGCTATAAAATAGTATAGAGACTCTAGATGAGGCACAATTAAAGGGGGATACTTATGCGCATTGAGCGATTGTCCGATGATCAATTTACCATTTTTTTGACGTTTGATGATTTAATTGAACGGGGTTTTACTACAAATGATTTATGGGATGATGCATCAAGTGTCCGTAATTTATTTAGTGATATGATGTATGAGGCGAGTTCTGAGTTAGGTTTTGAGCTGGAAGGAATGTTGTTAGTACAAGTTCATATTATGCAAGCGCAAGGTATGCATGTCATTGTCACGCAAAAATATGATGATATGGAATGGGATGAAGACTTTATTGAAATGAAGGTTACATTGGATGAGAGTAAAGAACTAATATTCTCATTTCCAGAGTTTGAAAA
This sequence comes from Oceanobacillus chungangensis, assembly GCF_003369565.1. GTDB lineage: Bacteria > Bacillota > Bacilli > Bacillales > Amphibacillaceae > Oceanobacillus > Oceanobacillus chungangensis. The sequence goes on from NZ_PIOD01000001.1 coordinate 108,455, forward strand.
TATAATTCAGGTTTCTTCATACTTAACAAACTTAGAAATAAATGGTGGTCAAGTATATTATATGGATAATCGATATTATATGTTATTCAAAGATGAGGATCTTAAACATAATGATAAAGAAGACGTAATCGCAATTATGTCCGAATACTCTTATCCAAGTATCATAACTTCCTTTCGCTTAAAAGAATATGGAAAAGAAATTATCGAACAGAATGCAGTAAAACAAATTATGGACAAATTTTACTAGCAGTTAGGAAAAATACAAATCTGCATATAAATAGGCTTACCATTCTAAGTTTTATTAAGGACTGGATAGCCTATATATTAAAGAATGAAAAGTTGTTGGAAAGAGTATGGAGGGTGAGAACGTATGAAAATTGCAGTACTTTATGGTGGAATTTCTGGCGAACGAGAGGTTTCACTAGCTTCAGGAAATGGAATTATGAATGCTTTAAAACAAAAGGGACATGATGTCGTCGGGATTGATTTTAATCCATATAAATTAGATGAAATTATTAAATTAGAAGTGGATTTAGTCTTCATAGGGTTACATGGTAAATATGGTGAAGATGGTAGAATCCAAGGTTTATTAGATATGTTAAATATTCCATATGTTGGGTCAGGAGTACTTGCTTCAGCTCTTGCGATGGACAAAGCTAAGGCAAAAAATATTTTTGAAATGAATCACATACCAGTAGCAAAAAGTAATGTATTTCGTTTAACAAACAAAATGGATATTACTACAATAGTGCAAGAAATAGAGAATTCATTTACTTTACCATTTGTCATTAAACCAAATCGAGAGGGTTCTACATTGGGACTCTCAATTATTCAAGACAAAAGTGATATCACGCAGGCCGTTCAAAACGCATTATCAAGTGATGATACTATATTAGCAGAAGATTTTATTAAAGGTAGAGAACTAACAGTCCCTGTTTTAGGAGAAGTCGGTCACGAAAAAGCACTGCCAATAATCGAAATTATCCCTAAAAATGCATTCTATGATTATGAATCAAAGTATGCTCCAGGGGGCAGTGAACATATTGTACCAGCACCAATGGATGATTCTTTGGCGAAACAGATTCAGGAATACGCTGTACTTGCTCATCAGTCACTAGGCTGCGAAATCTATTCAAGAGTAGATTTTATACTTTCGGAGAATAATACGCCAATTATATTAGAGGTAAATACGCTGCCTGGTATGACACCGACAAGTCTTTTTCCAGATTCAGCAAAAGCAGTGCATATGAGTTATGAAGAAATGGTTGATACTTTTGTTACACTATCTTTAAAAAACCGCTAATTGCTTCTATTTAATTGTATAGAACATTTTTTATTGCATATTTACTTGGAGGGTGTATACTAACTCTGAATGGAAATTATTTAAAATATATTTGGATAATTGTAGGAGGTAAATTCATGGTTGCCGACAAAGCAGTTGATTCTGCAAATAAAACACAAGAGAACATGGATGTATTAACTTCAACACGTGCAGTTATTAAAAAGGCTTTAGAAAAATTAGGTTATCCTGATGAATTATACGAACTATTAAAAGAACCTTTAAGAATGATGGCCGTTAGAATTCCAGTACGAATGGATAATGGGGCAATAAAAGTGTTTACAGGATATCGTGCACAGCATAATGATGCTGTCGGACCTACAAAAGGGGGAATTCGTTTTCACCCAGATGTAACAGCAGATGAAATCAAAGCACTTTCCATATGGATGAGTTTAAAATCAGGAATTGTCGACTTACCATACGGTGGGGCGAAGGGCGGAATTATTTGTGACCCGCGTCAAATGTCGTTCCGTGAATTAGAGGGATTAAGTCGAGGCTATGTTCGTGCTGTAAGTCAAATCGTAGGACCTACAAAGGATATTCCTGCACCAGACGTATTTACAAATTCGCAAATAATGGCGTGGATGATGGATGAGTACAGTCGAATGGACGAGTATAATAGTCCAGGTTTTATTACTGGAAAACCGATTGTACTTGGTGGTTCGCATGGTAGAGAAACAGCAACTGCAAAAGGGGTTACGATTGTTCTTAAGGAAGCAGCTAAGAAAAAGGGTATCGACGTAAAAGGTGCTCGTGTTATTGTACAAGGTTTTGGTAACGCAGGTAGCTACTTATCTAAATTCTTACATGATGCAGGAGCAAAAGTTGTCGGGATTTCCGATGCATACGGTGCATTGTATGATTCGGAAGGTCTTGATATTGATTATTTACTCGATAGAAGAGATAGCTTTGGAACTGTAACGAAGCTATTTAATAATACAATTTCCAATAAAGAATTACTTGAACGCGAATGTGACATCATTGTACCGGCTGCCGTTGAAAATCAAATAACAGAAGAAAATGCACCTAACATAAAAGCTAGTATTATTGTGGAAGCAGCTAACGGACCGACTACAATGGGGGCAACGAAGATATTAACAGAACGTGATATATTACTAGTACCTGACGTATTAGCCTCTGCTGGTGGAGTGACGGTTTCCTATTTTGAATGGGTACAGAATAATCAAGGCTACTACTGGTCGGAAGATGAAATTGACGATAAACTCCATGAAATAATGATTCGCTCTTTTAACACAATTTATGATTTAGCAGCATCTAGACGAATTGATATGCGATTGGCTGCTTACATGGTTGGGGTACGAAAAATGGCTGAAGCATCACGTTTCCGTGGTTGGGTATAAAGAACAAAAGCGGAAACGCCCTGTATGGACTTCGCCCCGCAAGTTGGGGTGGTTCGAAGTCGAACAACTTCTTAGGAGATAAAGGAAACATGCCCCTTTGAATAAAACCGACGCAAATCTAATAAGTAGATTTGCGTCGGTTTTTATTCTTCAAATATTGCTTTTAACTTACTATAATCCTTCGTTTTCTCTAAAGCGATTAATAATTTTATTCGCGCCTTTTGACCACTAAGCCCATTTGCAAAGATAACGCCCATTTCTTTTAATTGTTTTCCTCCGCCATCGTATGCATATGTAGGCTGTACATTGCCTTGATAGCATCTTGATACTAGAATAATGGGGATATTATCTCTGAGCATTTGTTTAATGGCAGGAATCGTTTCGTTTGGTAGATTTCCTTGTCCTAGTGCTTCAATTACAACACCGTCAGGATTAATGGAATGTATCGCTTGAATAATCGATTGATCCATCCCAGTGAAAGCTTTTAATAGCATAACTTTATGATTCGATAATGTATCAATAGAAAAGGTCGTATGGCTAATAATCGTATGGTTAAATATAATCGATTCTTTTGTGACAATACCAATTGGTCCGTACTGCGGACTTTGAAAAGTTGCAACATTGCTCGTTGAAGTTTTAGTAACATATTCAGCGGTATGAATTTCATCGTTCATTACAACTAACACACCTTTGTTCATTGCATTGTCGTCTGATGCAACCCGAACAGAGCTAATAAGATTATAGAGTGCATCGGATCCAATTTCATTGCTCGACCTCATGGCGCCTGTAACGATAACTGGCTTTTCTGTCTCTAGCATTAAATCTAAGAAATATGCCGTCTCTTCTAAAGTATCTGTACCATGCGTAACAACAACCCCATCATATTTTCCAATTAATTTATTAATCTTTTTCCCCAATAGCAGCATATGGTTCGGTCTAATTTGTGGAGAGGGGAGATCAAATATTGTTTGTTCATAAATATTTGCATAGTTTAGTAAGTACTCCGTGAAATTTGATAACGGATGATTGTCTGTTGTATTAACTTCACCAGTATCTTTATCCTCTAGCATAGAAATTGTTCCACCGGTATGGATAATTAATATATTTTTCATTAAACTCTCCTTTTTCCTATTCTCATTATATACACATAATGATACGATAAAAGCATCGGCATTGGAAAGAGGTATTTAGAATGTTTGCGATTTTATCTGCGGGACTGGCTCCGATCATCGGATTAATGTCTTATTTCTATTTGAAAGACCGTGTTACCGAGCCACTTTCATTAATTTTAAAGGCGTTTATTTTTGGGGCATTATTAGTATTCCCAATTATGTTTATCCAATATGCACTTGAAACAGAAGGTATCAGTAATAGTATCTTCATTCAGTCCTTTTTCTTCGTTGCTTTTTTTGAGGAATTTTTCAAGTGGTTTATCTTTTTGTTTGTCATGTATAATCATTCACAGTTTGATGATCATTATGATGGGATTGTTTATTCAGTTGCAATAAGTCTCGGATTCGCTTCATTGGAAAATGTATTATACTTATTTACAAATGGGATTGAGTATGCTTTATTAAGGGCATTTTTCCCTGTTTCCTCTCATGCACTTTTTGGTGTTATTATGGGCTATTATTTTGGAAAAGCAAAGCTAACAAATTTTCACACTAGATGGAATATATTTTTAGCACTCTATATTCCATTCATCCTTCATGGAATATATAACTATATACTAAAGTCGCTTGCAAGTTCTTGGAGCTATTATTTAATTCCATTTATGATAATACTATGGTTTATCGCCTTACATCGAGTAAAAATTGCGAATCAACCAGTTAAAAACTAATCGTACATATCATCCCCCTGTAAAAATAAGTACAGGGGGAATTTTTATTTCAGCAACTTATCTGCTTCGTAAATCTACTTCGCTGCATTGTCTTTATCATATCCTCTTAGCCAGTTTCTGTGGAAATCAAAACCTTTATTACTGACTTTTACAATTAATGTATTAAACAATGCTTCCACAAACTGCTTATCATAATTAATCTGCTAATAGTTTTACAATTAATGAATAAAATAGACATTTACTCAAAAAATAGATAGTACAAGACAATGTAAAGCAGGAGGAATCTAGATGAAGAAGAATACTGTGTCTCTTATTTTCATTTTGGGTTGTATGTTTGTTATCGGATTTGGCTCAATTTATCATCCGAATACATCCCATGCCTTTAGTCCACAAGTCATTCAACATGGTGCGACAGGCGACGATGTGATTGAATTGCAAGCTAGATTACAATATTTAGGATTTTATAATGGAAAAATTGATGGGGTGTTTGGTTGGGGAACATACTGGGGATTAAGAAACTTTCAGTATGAATTTGGGTTAAAGATTGATGGTCTGGCTGGGCAAACAACGAAAGATAAGCTGGTAAAAGCAAGTAAATATGATGAAGCCTATGTAAAAGAGCAAATAGCGAAAGGTCACAGGTTCACACATTATGGAGGTGTAGCAAGAGAAGGGCAAACTGCTCCTAAACCCAACCAAAATACAGGCACAACGAATACAGAACCAACAACAAATGTTACTTCTGTGAATGTTCCACAAGGATTCTCGCAAAATGATATTCAACTAATGGCAAATGCAGTTTATGGGGAAGCTAGAGGAGAACCCTATGAAGGGCAAGTAGCTGTAGCGGCTGTTATTCTGAATCGGGTAGAAAGTGCATCATTTCCTGATACTGTTGCAGGAGTTATCTTTGAACCAAGAGCTTTTACTGCTGTAGCCGATGGGCAGATTTGGTTAACACCAAATGAAAGGGCAAAAGAGGCGGTAATCGATGCAATCAATGGCTGGGACCCATCAGCAAATGCAACGTATTATTTTAATCCTGATACTGCTACTTCTCCTTGGATTTGGACAAGACCACAAATTAAAAAAATAGGTAAACATATTTTTTGTAAATAGAAAGGTGGAAGGAATATGATTCGGTGGATACTAGTAACTGTACTTGCACTTGGAATTGCGGGTACTGCCTATTGGGGTTATCAAGAGCATCAAGAAAAGAACGAAATTCTTATACAGGCAGAAAATACGTACCAACGTGCCTTTCATGAGCTAAGTTATCATATGGACATGCTGCATGACGAGATTGGTACCGTACTCGCAATGAATTCTGATAAACGATTGTCTCCACAAATGGTTGAAATATGGAGATTAACTTCTGAAGCATCATCTAATGTCGGGCAATTACCATTAGGATTACTACCTTTTAATAAAACAGAAGAATTACTAGCAAATATCGGTGATTTTTCTTATAAAACAGCAGTAAGAAATCTAGATGATAAACCATTAACCGATGAAGAAATGCGAACATTAGAGAAACTATATACACAATCTGGTGATATTAAGGATGAATTAAGGCATGTCCAGAATATTGCGATGAATAATAACTTAAGGTGGATGGATGTACAGCTTGCAATTGCAAATGGGGATGAACAAACAGATAATTCGATTATTGATGGGCTTAAGACAGTTGAGAAAAGTGTGGAAGGATTCTCTGCAAAGAATGTAGATAATTCATTGATTGGTGGCAATTCTTCTCTAAAGGAGCATAAGTATGAGCTAATCTTAACAAGTGATAATGTAACAGAAAATGAAGCATTAAGAATAAGTCAGGAATTATTTAATACAAAGGAAAATGATGAAATCACGATAACCGAAAGCGGTGAAGGTGCCAATATTCCACTGTATTCTACTTCGTTCCATAGTGATAAAATGAATGCATATATGGACATGACAAAGCAAGGAGGTCATCCGATTACATTATTAATAGATAGACCAGTTAATGAGAAGAATATAAGTTTAAATGAAGGATCCGAAAAGGCAAAGGCCTATGTAGATGATTTAGAATTTCAATCAATGGAATTGTTTCAAAGTACCGAATATGGCAATATAGGCGCGTATTCCTTCCTATATAATCAAGATGGTGTCAGAGTATATTCTGATGCGATTGAATTAAAGGTTGCGCTAGATAATGGAGAAATTACTGGGTTAACCGCAAAGAATTACCTAATGAATCATAAGGAGAGAGAAATTCAACCCCCTGCGATTTCTGAAGAAGAAGCCAGAGAATTCGTTAACCCAAATGTTAACATTCAAGAGCATTTTCTAGCGATTATTGATAATGATTTTGGTGAAGAAGTATTAGTACATGAATTCTTAGGAGTATTAGGCAATGATACCTATCGAATATTCATAAACGCGATGGATGGTGTTGAAGAAAAAGTTGAAAAATTAGGCGGAACAGAAGTCAATTATCAAAGTACACTCTAGGGAATGGCAAAAAGCCTTTCCCTTTTTTTATATATCTGTAATAATAGGTATATCGTATCATAATAAAAATGATGATAATAATTTAATGCGGGGGTAAACGCATGAAAATAGGTACTGTACTTCATATCGAGTTAAAAAATCCAAAAACGAATAAAAATGATAAATATCGTTGTAAAGTTATTGAAATGAATGAACTATATTTAATCATCGATTATCCAGTAAACGAGATAACTAATAAAACAACGGTTTTGCCTAAAAGAAAACATTTTAGTGTGTCATATATTGGGGAAGATGAAGCGGTTTATCAATTTAACAGTAGTATTACTTCAAAAATCAAATTAAATGTACCCGCACTTGCAATCGAATATCCTAAAAAGGAAAATATTCGACGAATCCAACGTAGGGAATTTGTTAGAATTGAAACAACGGTCGATGTAGCAATTCATAGTATTGATCAAGCATTCAGCCCATTTGTAACCGTAACATCCGATATAAGTGGTGGAGGGATCTCTATCATTGCGCCAAATGGCCATAAATTAGTTATAGGAGATATTGTTGAAACGTGGTTAACATTACAAATGCATGAGGATAAATATCATTATATTAATATGAAAACGAAAGTAGTCTTTATTAAAACATTAAAAAGTAGTATCGAGTTAGTTTCCCTCAAATTTATTGAGTTAGATCAATTATCGCAGCAAGCTATTATTCGATTTTGCTTTGAGAAACAACGAGAAGCAAGACAAAAAGAAATGAGCTAATTGGAACAAATGAACAAACGGTTGGACCAATATTTTTAATCTGTGTTATTATTTATAGTAATGATGTAAAGTTAAAGATGGCATAATCTAGGTTAATTTACAAATGATATAAAAAAGCTAATCGTGGGTTAAAAGCCATATGTGAGAGGATTGAATGGAATTAATGGAGTCAAAGAAAATCGCAATTGCAATCGATGGGCCAGCAGCTGCTGGAAAAAGCACGGTTGCTAAAATTGTAGCTGAGAAACTATCTTATATTTATATTGATACTGGTGCAATGTATCGTGCTTTAACTTTAAAGGCGTTAAATCATAACATTGATTTGCACGATGAACGAGCATTGGTTGAATTATTATTACATACAAAGATTGAATTACAAAAAAATGATAATAATCAGATTGTGTTATTAGATGGAAAAGACGTGACTGCTGACGTACGATCACTAGATGTGACGAACAATGTTTCCTATGTTGCGAAACTACCAGAAATTCGTGAGGAGTTAGTACATCGCCAGCAGTTGCTAGCATCTCATCGAGGGGTCGTAATGGATGGAAGAGATATTGGAACAAGGGTGCTACCGGATGCTGAAGTAAAAATATTTTTAATTGCAACAGTGGAAGAACGAGCTAGTCGCAGGCATGAAGAAAATAAGCTAAGAGGCATTCCATCAAGTATGGAGCAATTGTTGAAAGAAATTGAAGAGAGAGATCGAATTGATTCAGAGAGAGAAGCATCTCCATTAGTAAAGGCTGATTCTGCAATCGAAATAGATACAACTGCAATGACAATAAATGAAGTTGCACAGTTTATTTTAGATGTAGCATCAAAGCACATTAACAAGTAACTAAATAAAATTACGGAAATCAATTTACTTTACTTGACAAATAATTGTAATTATTAGAAGTTATAGAAAGAATAAATTATACTTTAGTTAATTATATATTGGACAATCCATAGGAGGCTATCGTCATGAGTGAAGAAAACAAAGAATTACTTGAACTTAATGTAGGTGATGAAGTTAATGGAACGGTTGTTAAATTAGAAGATAAACAGGTTCTTGTTGATATTGGATACAAAACGGAGGGGATTTTGCCAATAAGTGAATTATCCAATTTGCATGTTGAGTCTACTAGTGATGTAGTAAAAGAAGGGGATTCTCTTACATTAAAAGTTAAAAAAGTAGAAGATGATGAAGTAATCTTATCGAAGAAGGCAATTGATGCAGAGAATGCTTGGGAAGATTTAGAGCGAAAATTTGCAGATGGTGAAGTTTTTGAAACAGAAATCAAAGAAGTCGTAAAAGGCGGTCTTGTTGTAGATGTAGGTGTAAGAGGGTTTATTCCCGCTTCACTAGTTGAAACCTACTTTGTAGAAGACTTTAGTGAGTACAAAGGGAAAAACCTAACAGTAAAAATTGTTGATTTAAATAGAGAGCAGAACCGTATTATCTTATCACATCGTGCTGTAATTGAAGCAGAAGCGGAATCCAAAAAGAATAACGTTTTACAATCTTTAGAAGCAGGGCAAGTCCTAGAAGGTACGGTTCAGCGTTTAACAAACTTTGGCGCTTTTGTTGATCTTGGTGGCATTGATGGACTGGTTCATATTTCTCAGCTATCACATAAACATGTAGAAAAAGCTTCAGAAGTTGTCTCAGAAGGGGATAAAATTAAGGTTGAAATATTATCCGTTGATCGCGATAACGAACGCATTTCTTTATCCCATAAAAATACACTTCCAGGACCGTGGTCAAATATTGAAGAACGCATTTCTACTGGCGATATACTTGAAGGTACTGTAAAACGACTCGTGAATTTTGGTGCTTTCGTAGAGATAATACCAGGTGTAGAAGGATTAGTGCATATTTCACAAATTGCAAATCGTCATATTGGTACACCACAGGAAGTATTAGAAGTTGGACAACAAGTAAATGTAAAAGTATTAGATGTGAATGAAAAGGACGAACGTATCTCATTAAGTATTAAAGAAATTGAACAAGAACAAGCAGAAAAAGAATATAAGCAATACGAAAAAAATGATGAGCAATCAGGTTTTCAATTAAGTGATATTATTGGTGATAAACTAGAGAAATTTAAAAGATAACAATAGATAGTAGAAAACTAAAGCTGTTGTCCGACCAAATAGCCTAAGTTCTCGTTTTATAAAAAATGTGAATTTGTAATTCGCTGATACAAGACCTTGTCTGGTAAAGACAAGGTCTTTTTTCTTTTTGTATAGATTTGGAAAAATGTAGAAATACTATCTACTGGCAGGTGAAGAAAATGATGGAAAGTGGAATTCTGTTTTATTGGTTTAGTTGGATCCTTTGGATTATTGCGACTTTTATTTTAGAAAAAAATCGATTGCGAACATTTATGGCTGGCTGGATATTATTATCGATAACAGGTACATACGTGAATCTGGAGATAATAAACCAAACATTCTCACTAGCGTTTATTATTCTGTTTGGAGGTTCAACGGTATTACTCGCTCGTAATGAAAAATTACTTTATCACACTTTTTCAGCCCTAACATTAACGATTGGCTTTGCCTCCTTTCGCATTTGGGAAGTTTTATCACCAATGTTAAAATTTTTGCCAAGTGGGCTACTTATTACGTTACTCTTCAGTTTATTAACTTGTATTTTAACTAGAAATTATTATAGTAGATTAAGTGTTTGTATTCTTGGAATGCTGACGGGCGAGATGATTTATCAGCTTACTTTATCCTATTATGGATTTAATGAAGTTATTGGGGAATTGTTTTTCTTCGATCATCTTTTGAGTACTGTTTTATTTATCACTTTTTTAGAAGTTGTTTATAAGGTTAGTAATGCGACTGTCAATTGGATTCGGAACTTTTGGGCAAGATTGCGACTTCAAAATCAATAATAATTCAAAGGAAATGTTAACAGCAATATCTTCTTCCGCTCAGTGAGATGGAAACCAGGTCTATACTCGTTCCTTTTTTATTTACAACAAATTACGCTTATTAGATAAAGAGTGTTTTCTATTTAGATTGAGACTTGTTTATTCTTCCCAATAAAAAACTATTCCTATGTAAGTAATTAATGTTATATTTCATATTCGATATAAACTTTGAACTAGTTTTATATGTCAAGGGCTCAAGGACTAGTCGCTTCAGAAATACACTTCGCGCCCCTTAGGGGAGCTGGTGAGCCATCTCGTGCTGACGCACTTCGTAGTCTCACCTAGGCTCTGCTTCCCGCAGGAGTCTTCGTGTATTTCTTCCGCTGGGAGAGTGCAAAATCTAAAGACACAAAATACCTAACCTCAGTAATTATGTTAATTTATTGAGATAATGAAAACTTGTTAATAGCAAGAACCATTCAGATTAAAAATTCACAATTATCACTAGTCCGCAGTTTATATAAATTCCGGACGATACAATACGATTTTTTATAAAAAAGGTTCTTTATTTAATAATAGAAGAACTTTTTTACCAGTGGATACCATTAATCAATTGTTAATATTACCTTCTTTTGCTAGAATGAATAAAGTTAATATAACTAGAGATCGCAAACGAGAAAGGAAGTTCCTTTTTATGAGGAAATCAGTAGTAGCAATTGTAGGAAGACCAAACGTAGGAAAATCAACGATATTTAACCGCCTAGTAGGTGAACGAATATCAATAGTAGAAGATATACCAGGTGTAACGAGAGATCGTATTTATGCACAAGCTGAATGGCTCCATCACACATTTAATTTAATCGATACGGGTGGAATTGAAATTGGTGACGAACCATTGCTTGAGAAAATGCGCCATCAGGCTGAAATTGCCATAGATGAAGCAGACGTCATTATCTTCATGCTAAATGGTAAGGAAGGTATTACAGCTGCAGACGAAGAAGTAGCAAAACTATTGTTTAAATCTAATAAACCTGTAGTTCTTGGTATAAATAAAATCGATAATCCTGAAATGCAGGATACTATTTATGAATACTATTCGCTTGGATTTGGCGAACCTTTCCCAATTTCAGGATCACACGGCTTAGGCTTAGGGGATATGTTAGACCAAATTGTCAGTTATTTCCCTCAAAATGAAATTGAAGAGGATGATGATGATACCATTCATTTTAGCTTAATTGGACGACCAAATGTAGGGAAGTCATCATTAGTAAATGCTTTACTTAATGAAGAACGTGTCATTGTAAGTGATATCGAAGGGACAACAAGAGATGCAATTGATACAAACCTAACAGTGGACGAACAAGATTTTGTAATTATTGATACTGCAGGAATGCGTAAACGTGGAAAGGTATATGAAGCAACAGAGAAATATAGTGTGCTCCGTGCTCTAAAAGCAATTGAACGCTCTGATGTTGTTTTAGTACTTATTGATGCAGAAACGGGGATAATTGAACAGGATAAGAAAATTGCTGGATATGCCCATCAAGCAGGCCGAGCAATCGTGATTGTTGTAAATAAGTGGGATACGATAGAGTCGGACGAAAAAGCAATGAAAAATTTCGAGGACAATATCAGAGCACATTTTCAGTATTTAGATTATGCGCCAATCGTCTTCTTATCTGCAAAGACAAAGAAACGTTTGCACACGCTTATCCCAGTTATTAAACTTGCAAGTGATAGTCATGCTAATCGCATTCAAACGAATGTGCTAAATGACGTTATTATGGATGCAATCGCAATGAATCCGACACCTACAATTAAAGGGAAACGATTAAAAGTTTTATATGCAACACAAGTAGCCGTAAAACCGCCTAGTTTTGCTGTATTTGTAAATGATCCGGAATTAATGCACTTTTCTTATAAACGTTTCTTGGAAAATAAAATTCGGGATGCATTTGGATTTATTGGGACCCCAATTAAGATATTTGCAAGAAGGAGACAATAGGAGGAGTAGGCTTTGGAAAAAGTAGCAGTATTAGGTGCAGGCAGTTGGGGAACTGCCTTAAGCATTGTGCTAGCTGATAATGGACATGATGTTCATCTTTGGTCACATCGCGAAAACCAAGTTAATTTAATCAATGAAACCCATCGAAACGAACAATATTTAGATGTTACGTTACCCAATCAAATTAAAGCATATGCAAGCTTAAATGAGGCTGTTAGTGGTGTAAGTGTAATTGTAGTTGTTGTACCTACAAAAGCGATTAGAGAGGTATGTAGTCAACTAAATAGCATAGTTAAAGAGAGAGTTACAATTATCCATGCAGCAAAAGGAATTGAACCAGTAACGTTAAAAAGAGTATCAGAAATGATTAGTGAGGAAATGGATAATTATTCTGAAGAAGATATCGTTGTATTATCGGGACCAAGCCATGCCGAAGAGGTTGCACTTAGACACCCGACAACTGTAACTGTATCTTCTGTAAACACGAATAATGCCAAGATTGCGCAAAGCCTCTTTATTAGCGATACATTCCGAGTTTATACTAGTCCAGATATTATTGGAGTTGAACTTGGCGGCGCATTAAAAAATATCATCGCCTTAGGAGCAGGAATTTCTGATGGTTTAGGGTATGGTGATAATGCCAAGGCAGCTCTTATTACAAGGGGATTAGCAGAAATTGCCCGATTAGGAACTAAACTTGGAGCAAACCCATTAAGCTTCTTAGGATTATCCGGAGTTGGTGATTTAATTGTAACTTGCACTAGTGTGCATAGCCGGAACTGGCGAGCAGGAAACCTATTAGGAAAAGGGCTTAAACTTGACGATGTGTTAAGTCAAATGGGAATGGTTGTCGAAGGTGTAAGAACTGTCAAGGCAGCATACCAATTTTCCTGGGAGCAGAATGTGGAAATGCCGATTACAACCGGTATTCATCAAATACTATTTGAAGATAAAGCACCTAAAGATGTCGTTGATCAATTAATGAATCGTACGAAACGAGAAGAAATGGACGACCTTGCTTCACTACTAATGGAACGGTATTCTAAATAACACGAAATTGTACTTCTTGCATATAATATGTTGACTTAACATAGCAAGGAGGAGAATATGTGAATAATTTCCAAAAAGGTTTATTTGATAAAATTCAACAGAATGCAAATATTAATCCGAATGATATTTATAAAGTTGCTGATTCAGTTAAAAACGCTAATTTCTCGGATGAGAACACCGTTCGAAATTTAGTACGTAATTTAGCAAAATTAGCGAATAAACCTATATCAAAGGAAAAAGAAGATAAAATTGTACAATCCATTGTAAAAAACAAAATACCATCAGATGCGCAATCATTGAATCAATTATTTAAAAAATGATGATCCTTAGGCAAGTGAGGATACATTTGATCTAAGTACTGCATAAAATAAATCGCACAAGCATTCATGGATAGAGTCTGCATGGATAATTATTTAGTCAATCCGAGATGAGGTTAGCCCCCTTCATCTCGGCTTTTTCTTTTAGTGTTTGCAAACGAGTGAATGGCCTTTTTTATATTGGTAATTTCTCTCATATGATATAATACAATTTGCAAGCGCTATAGAATTATTGGTTAGGGGTGAGGTTGTGTCTATTTCAATGCTCAAAATGTATATTTCATTTGCGGGTATGGTTTTTTTAATTTTAGCAATAGGTCTAATTTTACTTAGTAGATTAAAACTCAAAGGATGGGTAGCGGGTGTTGTATCATTTTTTGCATACATATGCCTAGTATTAGGGGCTTTAATAATATTATATATCGTATTTACTGGTCCAACCAGGTAAATAGAAAGGGAGGTTCTCGCTTTGAAATTTACATTTATGTCAATTTTGGCTGGACTAGTATTCATTATCTTTTTAAGCGGGTGTTTATATCCAGAAAGTGAAAGAAAAGAAAACCAAATCCCATACGAGGATCAACTTGATATGGTACAGAGCGCTGTGGAACAATATAAGGAAGAAACAAATGGATTGGTTCCAATGAAAACAAAAGCTAATGAAACGCCAATCTTCGAAAAATATATCATTGATTTCGCATTATTGAAGGAACGGAATTTAATATCCGAAATTCCAAGTAATGCATATGAAAATGGTGGTGTATATCAATACGTGTTAATTACGCCAGAAGAAAATCCTACTGTAAAGTTAATCGATTTACAATTGACAGAAGCACTAAGAAGTATCAACGTACAGCTGGATTTTTATCGTAATGAGCACCAATATCCTCCATATGGTGAAAAGATTGCTGATAATGTATTTGCAATTGATTTTGAGAAACTTGGTTTAGAAGCTGCACCAACTATCACTAGCCCTTACTCAGAAGAAAAGCTTCCTGTATTATTGGATGCTAAAGGAAAGCTAATTGTAGACTATCGGATTGATTTGAATCATGCATTAGGGGAATATGAACATGAATATGTTGAAGGTGACGACATTCGTTATATTTTAACGGATTATACTCCTTTTGTACCTGCTTATTCATTGCCCTATACGATAGAAAATGGTGAACCTGTATTTTTAGCCGAAGGAACGAAAGAGTAGAAAAAATATATCATATTTAAACCCTTGCAACATATAATGTTGCAAGGGTTTATTTCATATATAAGAAAGTAGAAACAATATTAATTTATTTTACACATAATTAAGTCATATTATGATAGGACAACATCATAGACTTGTAGTGTCAATTATTCGTAGATTTTTTGATAAGTACGGAGATCGGGAGGGGATCTTTTGGAGAAAATCGATATTTTTAAAGATATCTCAAAACGGACCAACGGAGATATTTATCTTGGTATTGTGGGGGCGGTCCGTACAGGTAAATCAACCTTTATAAAAAAATTTATGGAGCTTGTTGTTTTGCCCAATATTGAAGATGAAAGTGAACGTGAACGAGCTCAGGATGAATTACCACAAAGTGCAGCAGGAAAAACGATTATGACTACAGAACCAAAGTTTATCCCCAATCAGGCGGTGTCGGTAAATGTAGAGGAAGGTCTTGATGTTAACATTAGACTGGTTGATTGTGTTGGATATGCTGTTGAAAGTGCAAAAGGCTTCGAGGATGAGAATGGTCCAAGAATGATTCATACACCGTGGTATGAAGACCCTATTCCCTTTCACGATGCAGCAGAAATCGGTACGAGGAAAGTAATCCAAGAGCATTCAACAATCGGTGTTGTACTTACAACTGATGGCTCATTTGGAGAAATTCCACGTGCAGACTATGTAGATGCAGAAGCTAGAGTAATTGAGGAATTAAAAGAAGTTGGCAAACCATTTATTATGGTCATTAACTCGGTGAAACCGTCAAGTCAAGAAACAGAATTATTACGTCAAAAACTAGCTGAAGAGCATGATATTCCGGTAATTTCAATGAGTGTTGAATCAATGACAGAACACGATGTATTTAACGTATTGCGTGAGGCTCTATTTGAATTCCCTGTGTTAGAAGTAAACGTCAACCTCCCTAGCTGGGTGATGGTATTAAAAGAGGATCACTGGCTACGTGAGAATTATCAAAATGCGATACAAACAACTGTTAAGGATATAAAAAGATTACGAGATGTAGACCATATTGTTGGAAATTTCGCTGATTATGATTATATTGAAAAAGCCAATTTAGCAGGAATGGAAATGGGTGAAGGTGTTGCTGAAATTGATCTTCATGCACCAGATCATCTTTATGACCAGGTATTAAAAGAAATTGTTGGTCAAGAGATTCGTGGGAAAGATCACCTCTTAGAGCTAATGCAGGAATTTGCTTATGCAAAACGAGAATTTGATCAAGTTTCTAGCGCACTTCACATGGTCAAACAAACGGGATATGGAATTGCAGCGCCAACTTTAGCAGATATGATATTAGACGAACCTGAAATCATTCGTCAGGGCTCAAGATTTGGTGTTAGGTTAAAAGCTGTTGCTCCATCAATCCATATGATAAAAGTAGAAGTAGAATCAGAATTCTCTCCAATTATCGGTACTGAAAAACAAAGTGAAGAGCTTGTGCGATACTTAATGCAAGATTTTGAAGAAGATCCGCTTTCTATTTGGGAATCTGATATTTTTGGGCGCTCGCTAAGTTCAATTGTTAGAGAAGGGATTCAAGCCAAGATTGCGTTAATGCCAGAAAATGCTAGATACAAACTGAAGGATACGCTGGAGAGAATAATAAACGAAGGTTCTGGTAGTTTAATAGCAATTATTTTATAAGCAGCTGATTTTAGCTGCTTTTTCCTATGAATAGAAATAATATAACTTTAGCTACTCTGTTAAATTGACGCCACTTAAATTCATAACTTAAGATAAGCAACCGAAAATTATCCGCCAGCATCTTATACCTCAAAAAAATAACTCTCTTTTTTTCTTTTTGACGGCAGGAAATCTACGTTATGTGTCGTATAGTTGTATATGAAAGGCTTATAACTGTTTTCTCTAAAAAGGCTGAAAAGTGAAAAAAAGCCACATTTTGTTATAAATTTAGGCTATTTTGCTACTTTTTTACTAAAATTTGATATAAATGGATATTTATTGTTGAATTTTGTTGCAAACTCAGTTAATATAAGCCTTGTCATCATTACAATATGATGAAGTTTACGTATAAAAATAGGCAATTATGTGAACAAATGATTATAACTTATTTTTTGTTCCACTGTCGTTTTTTAATTTTGGGAGGAGGTGAATGTCATGAACAAAACAGACTTAGTAAATGCTGTAGCTGAGAAAAGCGAACTTTCTAAGAAAGATGCTTCAAAAGCAGTTGATGCAGTTTTTGAATCTGTCATGGATTCACTTAAAAATGGTGAAAAAGTACAATTAATCGGATTCGGTAACTTTGAAGTACGTGATCGTTCTGCACGTAAAGGACGTAATCCACAAACTGGTGAAGAAATCGAAATCCCAGCAAGTAAAGTTCCTGCTTTCAAACCAGGAAAAGCCCTTAAAGATATCGTAAAATAATTTTACATAGGGCAATGAAAGGGTACGTTTAAATGCGTACCCTTTTTATATTTGTTTCTACATAAACTCCATTTCGTATTATTCGATACTTATTATATAAACTGTGACGTGACACGATTGTTAATTCCTACTCCGAACAGTGCCATACCTTAGAAAAGCTTCAGACTCAGAAGGGGATATTCAGCTTTTTATTAACAGGCGTATAATGGAGTGTATGTTTTTTCACTATATTAGATAGATTGAGAAGGAATAAAAATATTTTATTACATTCGTGCAACTAAGCTTCTCTCTGTAAATATGGTGATAAATCCGTTTTCTAAAGTACCAAATATCTTTTAGAAAACATGCTTACATAAATATGATTTTATTTGAAAGAATAAAGAGTTGGCGCAATAGTAATGCTTCTTTCAGACCAAATTAAATTGAAATTAATTGTATTGACATTATGATAATAGTTAGAGATAGTAAAAGTAGATGGGAGCGTCGTTAATTAATGGATAATTCAACGTTAAATCGTGATTTCATTGTAATAAAAGCATTAGAAGATGGAGTTAATGTAATTGGTCTAACGCGTGGTACAGATACTAAATTTCATCATACAGAAAAACTTGATAAAGGCGAAATTATGATAGCACAATTTACGGAACATACTTCAGCAGTAAAAATTAGAGGTAAAGCTGTTTTACAAACTAGTCATGGAGAACTTTCATCAGAATAAAATTTGAATTGATTGTACATGTTAGATGTGCAATGTTAGCTGCATAAACACGTTTATCAACTTTCAGTATACAATGATTTGGAACATGCTAGAAATATGCTATAATGAATTAGCATTATTGAATAGGTGAAAGGTCTCAGGTGATTCATTTGAACACATCTAACATGGATACAACATATTTAAAAAAACTATTACAAGATAGTATTCATCATAAATTCTTAGAAAAATATATTAAACAACCTAACATTGACGAAGAAAAGCTTATTATTTTATCGTCGTTAATCAGCAATAACACCGGTTTAACCATAATTGAAAAAGAACATTATATTATTACTACAATGATGGTACAAATTGCACTAGATACACATGAGACAGTTCCAGTTGAAACAAGTGAAATCGAACATCAAGCAGTAATAACAAATCAATTAAAGGTTCTAGCTGGTGATTATTATAGTGGTCTATATTATTTACTGCTTTCTGAAATTGAAGATTTCGACTTAATCCATTGCTTAGCAGCAGCAATCAAGGAAATTAACGAATATAAGATGAAGCTATATTATCGCGAATTTAATACATTCGATGAATATCTATTCCTTACAGAAAAAATAGATTCGTTATTAATCTTAAGTGTAGCAAATTACGTTAATGAACACTCCTTGGACAACGTTTCAAGAGAATGGCTGCTTATGAATAAACTAATGCAAGAAAGAGAAAGTCGATTAAATGGGATTATTGCACCAATTTATGAGCAAATGGCTGATCTAGATCGTTCTACATTTTTAACACGTATTGATACAATGATTGAGAACAAAAAGAGAACAATAGAGAACTTATTAGTTAATTTACCTGAAGAACATACAGCATTTAAATTACATGTACATTCAAAATTATCCGAAGTCATGTATAACAATATCTCTATTGCGGAAGAAGGGTAAGGAATGCAAGAACATAAGCAATCAAAGGAAGAACGTGTACATCACGTGTTTGAAACAATCTATTCAAATTACGATTCTATGAACTCTATTATTTCTTTTCAACGGCATAAGGCCTGGAGAAAAGATGTTATGAAACGCATGAACGTCCGCAAGGGATCGAAAGCCCTAGATGTTTGCTGTGGAACAGGGGATTGGTCTGTCTCATTAAGTGAAGCAGTTGGGGCAAACGGTGAAGTTATTGGGTTAGATTTTAGCCAAAACATGTTGTCCATTGCAGAACAGAAGAAAAAAGACTTTAATTTAAATAACTTGCAATTAATTCATGGAAATGCGATGGAGCTTCCATTTGAAGATAATTCATTTGACTATGTTACGATTGGTTTCGGCTTACGGAATGTTCCAGATTATATGACCGTTCTAAAAGAACTATATCGTGTAGTGAAGCCTGGTGGAAAAGTCGTTTGTTTGGAAACTTCACAGCCAACGATGCTCGGCTTTAAACAATTATATTTCTTCTATTTCCGATTTATAATGCCGCTGTTTGGCAGAGTATTTGCGAAAAGCTATAATGAATATGCATGGTTAAACGAATCTACTAGGGAATTTCCTGACAAACAGAAATTAAAACAGATGTTTTTAGATGCAGGGTTTTCTAGCGTGCAAATTAAAAACTATACTGGCGGAGTTGCAGCAATGCATATGGGCTTTAAAAAGTAACGTGCAATGCTCAAGACCACTACGAATTGAAAATAGACATAAATGCCTTATGTAATGTGTCTTTGCACATCATTTTCATAAGGTATATATAAAGGTGACCTATATGAAACTTCCTAAAACATATGGATATTTAAAAAAAGACTTAAACATTATAGAAAAATCATTACATCAAATGATACAAGCGGAGCATCCTACATTACGCAGTGCGTCTACCGAATTACTTAACGCTGGGGGGAAGAGAATTCGCCCTATTTTTGTTTTACTTTCTGGACATCTTGGTAAATTTGAGTTAGACAAGATTAAAACTGTCGCCGTAACTCTCGAACTTATCCATATGGCAACACTGGTACATGACGACGTTGTTGATGATGCAGAACTGCGCAGGGGTAAACCTACCATCAAGAAACTATATGGTAATCGAGTAGCAATGTATACAGGAGATTATATTCTAGCAAGAGCATTAGAGGAAATATCAACCTTAAGAAATGCTGAAGTACATAAATTATTTTCTAAAACGATTGTTGAAGTTTGTGAAGGTGAGATTGAACAAATTGAAGACAAATATAATTTCGATCAATCTTTACGTGATTATTTACGAAGAATAAAACGTAAAACAGCATTACTAATAGCTATGAGCTGTAAATTAGGTGCAATTGTTTCCGGTTTATCTAAGAGGGATGCTAATAGACTATATCTTTATGGCTACTATGTTGGTATGTCTTATCAAATAATCGACGATATTTTAGATTTCACCTCTACTTCTAAAATACTGGGAAAACCTGCTGGAAATGATTTATTACAAGGAAATATAACCTTACCAGTTCTTTACGGAATGCAAAATGAATCATTTAATAAACGATTATTGGAAACATTTACAGATAAGGATAATGTTCAACCAGTTGATATGGAAGCGCTCATTAATGAATTGAAGCAGACAGACGCTATCCTAAATTCCTACCAATTAAGTGACCATTACTTACAGAAGGCATTAACAACCATTGAGAATTTCCCAAGCTCACGTGCAAAGCAAACACTAGTTGATATTGCTACATTTATTGGAAAAAGACGTTCCTAATATTGTTATTTTCTAATAAATTTGATAAAATTTATTAGATTTAACATATATTTACATAATAGAGGGGTGCGCAAATGGAAAAAACGTTTGTAATGGTCAAACCAGATGGGGTACAACGTAATTTGATAGGGGAAATCACGAAGCGTTTTGAAAGAAAAGGATTCCAGTTAGTTGGGGCAAAACTAATGGTAGTTTCGAATGAGCTTGCACAAACACATTATGCTGAACATAAAGAAAAGGTTTTCTTTGGGGATTTAGTAGAATTTATTACTTCTGGTCCTGTATTTGCAATGGTATGGGCGGGAGAGAATGTTGTTGCTACCTCACGTAGTCTAATTGGAAAGACCAATCCTTCCGAAGCAAGTCCTGGTACAATCCGGGGAGACTTTGGTGTCATTGTCGACAAAAACATTATTCATGGTTCAGACTCTCTAGAGAGTGCTGAAAGAGAAATTAATTTGTTTTTTAAACAAGATGAGATTGTCTCATATGAGAAACAAGAAAGCACTTGGATATATTAATAATTGCCCCCGTTTTGATCGACGGGGGCTTTTTAAGCTATGAAAGAGGAGTACGAGAATGGAAGATGAATACATCGAATTTATTAAAAAGATAAAACATAAAGTAGGCGTTGACCTAAGCTTATATAAAGAAGCACAGATGAAACGGAGAATCACGACTTTAAGGGATAAGCGTGGCCATACCGATTTCAATTCCTATTATAATTCATTAACGAAGGACCCTAAGCTACTAGATGAGTTTATGGATCGGTTAACGATAAATGTCTCTGAGTTTTTCCGTAATCCAAAACGTTGGGATGTACTAAGAGATTCAATAATACCGAATATTTTAGCAAATAAGCAATCTTTAACTATCTGGAGTGCAGCTTGTTCGACGGGTGAAGAACCATACAGTCTGGCGATAATGCTGAAAGAAAATTTTCCGACAGTAAACTATAAAATAATTGCCACTGATTTAGATGAGATTGCTCTCTCCAAAGCAATTCAAGGTATATATGCTGAACAAGCATTAAAAGAAGTTCCAAAACAATATAAACTTAAATATTTCAGTAATGAAAACAATCAGTATCAAATTGATCCTTCACTAAAAAAAGACATCACTTTTAAAAAGCATAATTTATTGGCGGATAAATATCCTCGGAATATCGATCTTATCGTTTGCCGTAATGTGCTCATTTATTTTACAGATGAAGCAAAAGAATTAATCTATCGTAATTTTAGTGATGCATTAATAGAAAATGGCATTCTCTTTGTTGGTAGTACAGAGCAAATCTTTGTTCCAGCAAAGTATAATCTAAGTATTGTTGATACTTTTTTCTATCAAAAGATATAAGAACATTACATAAAAAGCCAGTAGTTCGAATAATACCAATTATATAAAATGACTTTTTTCAGAAAGTTGCACTAAAATGTTTTTAGTTATGCTATAGTAATTAGAAAAACATTTAAAAGGAGAATGTAAATTGCGTTACTTAACAGCAGGGGAATCTCACGGAAAACAACTGACAACGATTATTGAAGGCATTCCAGCTAGAATGCCCATCGTAAAAGAGAACATCAATGATTCTTTATTAAGGAGACAGCAAGGGCATGGCCGTGGTAAACGAATGCAAATTGAGAAGGATCTTGTTGCAATAACGAGTGGTATTCGCCATGGCTATACATTAGGTTCACCTATCTCACTCGTTATAAATAATGATGACTTTAAGCACTGGACAGATATTATGGGTGAAGATCCAATTGACGAGGATGCAAATATTCGTAGGGTTATAACGAAACCTAGACCTGGACATGCAGACTTAAATGGAGCATTGAAATACGGACATCGTGATATGCGAAATGTATTAGAACGATCATCTGCTCGCGAGACTGCTGCTCGAGTTGCAGCAGGTGCAGTAGCGAAAACATTATTAAAACAACTGGGAATAGAAGTTTGTGGGTATGTGAAAGAGATTGGCGGCATTCGTGCAGAAGAAGTGACATCTCTTACAATGGACGATAGAATTCAAATTTCTCAGAATTCTCCGGTAATGGTATTGGATAAAAACGTGGAAAAAGCAATGATGGAAAAAATCGACGAAACGAAAAAAGTGGGCGATTCAATTGGTGGGGTCTGCGAAGTATATGTAGAAGGTATGCCTGCTGGAATTGGTTCTTATGTCCATTATGATCGAAAACTAGATTCAAGGATTGCAGGAAGTGTTGTGAGTATCAATGCTTTTAAGGGCGTTGAATTTGGGATCGGTTTTGATGCTGCAAGATTAAACGGAAGTGAAGTACATGATGAAATAGCTTGGGATGATACTGAGGGGTATTATCGAACATCCAATCGTCTTGGTGGATTTGAAGGCGGTATGACTACAGGAATGCCAATTGTTGTTAGAGGGGTAATGAAGCCAATTCCGACATTAATGCTTAAGCCACTTCAAAGTGTCGATATCGATACAAAGGAACCTTTCAAAGCAACAGTGGAACGCTCTGATGCATGTGCGGTACCAGCAGCATCTGTTGTGATGGAACATGTTGTTGCATTTGAATTAGCGAAGGCAATTACAGAGCAATTCCCTAGTGATCAGTTCCCAACTCTTAAGAAGGCTATCGATGATTATCGCGAAGAAATTAGGTGTTTCTAATGGAGGAAATTGCCGTCACATCCAGTTCCCATACTTATAAAATTGTAATCGGTGAAAACATCCGCTTTCAGCTCAAATCATTTTTACCAAAGACGTATTCATCAATATTAATCATTTCTGATGAGTCGGTTGCTCCTTTATATATCAATGATATTAGAAGCAACTTTACTGAGGAGCAGGTTTTCCAAACAGTTCTCCCATCTGGAGAACAAACCAAAAGCATGGATACCTTTTATAACGTACATACCGATGCAATTAATGCTGGATTAGATCGAAATTCATTGATTATTGCTTTAGGTGGCGGGGTTGTCGGTGACCTTGCAGGGTTTGTAGCTGCAACCTTTATGCGAGGAATTGATTATATTCAAATTCCTACAACAATTCTTGCGCATGATAGCAGTGTTGGTGGAAAAGTGGCAATTAACCATAAACTTGGAAAAAATTTAATTGGCAGCTTTTATCCACCGAGAGCAGTAATTTACGATGTAGAAACTTTACAAACCCTCAGTGCTCGTGAGATACGATCGGGCTACGCTGAACTTGTGAAGGAAGCACTTATAGCTGATCAAGAATTTTTCAATCTGCTCCTTAAAACCGATATTCAGCAAGTGACAGCGGAAGAATTACAATCTCATCTCTCTCTAGGAATCAAAATCAAAGCAAATATTGTCCAAGAGGATGAGATGGAATCAGGTGTCCGTATGTATCTGAATCTTGGACATACACTAGGACATGCACTTGAAGCGGAATTAGGATATGGTACCTTAACACATGGTGAGGCAGTCGCGATTGGGCTCTTATTTACGCTACATGTTAGTGAAAACATGTTTTCTAAACAAATCGCTTCTCATTCGCTAATTCAATGGTTAAAGGAAAACAATTATCCATTTAAGCTTCAACAATTAGACGAACACGCATTATTGCTTAAAATGAAATCAGATAAAAAGACGGTAAATAGTAAGATCAAAATGGTTCTACTTGAAGATATTGGTAGTCCAGTAGTTAAAGAGTTAACTGATCAGCAAATACTTGATTTCTTACATTCATTCAATAGAAAGTTGGTGACCGAATGAGTCGTGGTGTTAGAGGTGCTACAACCTGTACTGCAAATGATGAAAAACAGATGATTACCAATACCCGAGTATTAGTAGAAGAAATGATCGAAAAGAATAATATTGACCCATCAGATGTTTCCCACGTGTTTATTTCGGTCACGAAAGACTTAACAGCCACTTTTCCAGCAAAGGCATTACGAGAAATTCAAGGGTGGACGTATGTACCTGTTATGTGTATGGCAGAAATAGATGTTCAAAACAGTTTACCATCATGCATTCGCATCATGATGGTTGTCAATACAGACAAATCGCAGCAAGAAATCAAACATGTTTTTCATAACGAAGCGATCAAATTAAGGCCAGATTTAATTAAGGGTGATTTACGTTGAAACGAACAGTTGTAATTGCAGGACTCGGTTTGATCGGTGGTTCCTTGGCAAAGAGCATGATGAAATCAGAAGAAAATTATATCATTGGGTATGATGTTAATCAGGATTCATTAGAGTTTGCAAGATTAAACGGAATTGTCCATGAATCTACTACTTCTTTTAAGGAAGCACTACAGAATGCAGATATTGTTATTTTAGCTGCACCAATTTCTGAATCTATCCAATTAATTGGGATATTAAACGAATTGCCGATCTCGAAAGAGTTGATAGTATCAGATGTTGCATCTGTAAAAACCTCTATTATTAAAGCTGCATCGTCACTGACTAATAATAAAATTACCTTTATCGGTGGACATCCAATGGCTGGTTCACATAAAAGAGGAATCAGTGCCGCTAAAGCACATTTATTTGAAAATGCAACTTATGTATTAACTCCTTCTGTTCGAAGTACGGAAGAGAAGGTAGAAACTCTTAAAGACGTATTAAAAAATACAAGAAGTAAATTTGTTGTTTTGAGTCCTGATGAGCATGATGAAATGACAGGAGTTGTATCCCATTTCCCGCATTTAATAGCCTCTTCTTTAGTACATCAAGCAAAGAAGTGGGGGGATACACATACTTATCTTCCGAATCTTGCGGCAGGAGGGTTTCGTGATATTACAAGAATAGCTTCAAGTAATCCAGAACTATGGCAAGACATCTTCTATCATAACCGCGAAAAAATGTCAGTGCTATTAGAAGAATGGATTCAAGAGATGATTGATTTAAAAGTACTAGTAGATAACAATAAAAAGAATGCTATGATTACATACTTACAAAATGCTAAAAATTATCGCGATGGTCTGCCTAGTAAAGATAAAGGTGTCATCCCTTCTTTTTATGACGTGTATGTTGACATTAAAGACCAAACAGGGTCCATAGCAGCTGTTGCACAACTTTTAGCAGAACATCGTATTAGCATAAAAAACATTGAAATATTGGAAATGCGAGAAGGAATAACAGGTGTCTTGAGATTAAGCTTTTATTCCAAAAAAGCTCAAACAGAGAGCGCTATATTGTTACGAAATAACGGATTTGACACTACGATATTATAATCGCTTATCTTCCATAAACTTGTAAATATTCTTTATATTACTAGTTGTAATTACACACATGGATAAAACAAATGGGTAAATTGAATATATAAAGGAAGTGGACTTAATGGCAGAACGTGTATTAGCACCTTGTAATAAAGCTTTACAGGGTGAACTGGAAATTCCGGGTGATAAATCAATTTCTCATCGTGCAGTGATTCTCGGATCCATTGCTAATGGTACGACAAAAGTTTCTAATTTCTTAGATGGCGAAGACTGTATGCGAACCGTTAAAGCATTTGAATTAATGGGAGTATCCATCGAAAAACAAGACTCAACCGTAATTATAGAGGGTAAGGGGACGAGTGCACTAAAGGAACCAGTAGAGCCATTATACTTTGGGAATTCCGGAACAACGACAAGATTAATGCTAGGAATTCTTTCCGGCCTACCTTTTTTTACTACTGTTTATGGAGATGCATCGCTAACGAAGCGCCCAATGGACCGTGTCATCGATCCATTAAGGGCAATGAATGCCTCAATCGATGGCAGGCAAGATGGGAGTTATCTACCACTTTCCATTAGAGGCGAGAACCTGCAAGGGATAAGCTACACCCTTCCAGTTAAAAGTGCACAAGTAAAGTCAGCTGTATTATTGGCTGGTTTATTTGCTAATGGTGAAACAAAAGTGATTGAAGATACACCAACACGAAATCATACCGAAAACATGTTAGAAGCTTTTGGTGCTGCCATTTCATCTGATGGAAGAGAAACGACGATTACGAACATCCAAACATTAACTGCGACAAATGTATATGTGCCAGGAGATATTTCATCTGCTGCATTCTTTCTAGTGGCTGCTGCAATTGTTCCTGGTAGTAAGCTAACGCTGAAAAACGTTGGGTTGAATAGAACGCGCACCGGGATAATTGATGTGCTTCTAACGATGGGTGCTGATTTACAGATAACGAATCAGCAGATCAGTGGTGGAGAGGAATTCGGCGATATTACGATAACGTATAAAGAACTTAGCAGCACCGTTATTGAAGGAGAAATAATTCCACGCTTAATAGATGAAATCCCAATTCTTGCATTGCTGGCTACCCAAGTAGAAGGAACTACGATCATTCGCAATGCAGAAGAACTACGCGTAAAAGAGACAGACCGTATTGCAGCTGTTGCTGATGTTTTAACGACACTTGGTGCTGATATTGAAGCGACTGTAGATGGATTAGTCATCCATGGAAGAAAAACACTTACAGGTGGGGAAATCAAATCTTATAATGATCATCGAATTGCAATGATGGGTGCAATTGCATCATTAATTGCGAAGGATGATGTAATAATTGATGATGATTCCTCGATTTACATTTCTTATCCTAACTTTTTCGATCATTTGCAGGATATTATTTTGTGATTATAGAAGAACTTACTTTATATAGTAAGTTCTTCTATTTCTATAGGCGATTAATTCATACTTTTGTTCTTATTTTATATAATCTATGAACTAGGCGCAATGTTGATTTCCGCTACGGACAGCCGCGTACCCGGAGTGCAACGCGGTCCACTCCTTCGGAAGAAGACCACTTCCGATGGAAATTCAGCTGTTGCTTTTCCCGCAGGAGTCTCCAGTCCTCCGCTGCAATCAACGGCGCATAGAGAGGTAATACCGTTGCATCATATAAATATTGCAAGATATAACAACTGCAAATCTTTCTTTACTTAAAAAAGCGATAAATTCTCAATTAGAGCTTAGTAAAGCATTAGAAACCAATATCTTTTCATTATTAGCATTGTATATTACAATTAAGTAATGTTATCTAGATTAACAAAAGTACCCGTCTACTGAGAAAGGATGTTCATGATGGATACCATTATGGAAGCAGTGCAATTAATTGAGAATAATGAAGCAGAAAAAGCGTTGAAGCTTCTTAAGCAACACTTAGAAATGGCATCTGATGATGAAAAATTTACGATTGCACAGCTTTATTTGCAATTGGGATTTTTACAAGAAGCAAAAGAATTATTAACGGAGCTATTAAAAATATATCCGGATGAAAGTGAACTTAAGCTAACTATTTCGGAAGTTTTTATAGAATTAGAAGATGATGAATCAGCAATCAATTTATTAGTAGGAATTAAAAAAGATGATGAATTTTATGTGCAGGCATTATTGCAATTAGCCGACTTATATCAAGCGCAAGGTCTGTTTGAAGTTGCGGAACAGAAATTACTTATCGCAAAACAGCTTGAACCAAGTGAAGAAATCATTGATTTTGCACTCGCTGAATTATATTTCTCAATTGGTGAGTATAAGAAAGCGATATTATATTATGAAAAGATTGATCAGGAAAAAATTGTCGCTGTTTCAATTGATGACCGATTAGGTGAAGCTTATGCTGCGGCTGGAGAGTATGAAAAAGCATTAAATTATTTTAAAGAGCATGAAAACGAAGATCCTGAGCGTCTATTTAGATATGGTATAACAGCTTATCAAGCGGATCGAAATGATATAGCGATTAAAGCCTGGGAGCATGTAATCGAGCTTGATCCGTATTATCATACCGTTTATTATCAGCTTGCAAGAGCATATGAGGAAGAAGGAAGACCTGAGGAAGGGTATGCTATCTCCAAGAAGGGAATCCAAATAGACGCATTCAATAAGGAATTATTTTTACAAGCTGCAACCTTTGCACATCAATTTGGTGAGAATGAGCAAAGTGAAGAATTCGCGAGAAATGCTGTCGTATTAGACACTGATTACAAAGAAGCTGTACTATTTTTAATTGAATTATTTAAAAACCAGACGAATTATCATGCTAT
Organism: Oceanobacillus chungangensis; assembly: GCF_003369565.1. GTDB lineage: Bacteria > Bacillota > Bacilli > Bacillales > Amphibacillaceae > Oceanobacillus > Oceanobacillus chungangensis. The sequence continues at coordinate 137,545 of NZ_PIOD01000001.1, forward strand.
TATCGATCTATTGCTAGAAATTAAAAAAACAGATGCAGAAGATGCTCTGTATGAGTGGGAATTAGCACGAGCATATAATGAAATTGATTCCTATGACCATGCATTAAAACATTATCAAGAAGCATATAATACTTTAAGCCAGGATAGTGACTTCGTGAAGGAATATGGATACTTTCTAACTGAAGAAGGGAGGATAGGTGAGGCGATTCCGATTTTCGAATCCTATTTACTATTACAACCTTTAGATGTGGAAGTCGAGGAATTTGTAAATCGATTAAAATTATCTAGAAATGACGATTGACCATAAGTTTAAAGTAAGAAATATACAAAGGAGGAAGAAGTGATGAATACTCCTATTTCTATTAATGATAAAAAAAGCTTTATTCAATGGTTTCTAAATCATTATCAGTTAAAAAAACGGGAAAGCGTCTGGATTTTAAATTATTTAGTAAATCACAAGGAGTTATTAATGAATGTTCATTTCGTTCACGACGTGAAATTTACTCCAAGAGGTATAATAATGACGGCGCATTGTTCTGATGAAGTGCCGTTTCGCTTCTACAAGAATCAATTAGTCACCACGGATGCCGAGAAAACCTTTCATGATATTCGCTTAAATCAGCATGATGATTTATACATCCAACTAAATTTCAAAAATGCTAATCAAAATGCTTATTATGCCTCTATCATGGAGGATAATCCATTTATCCCTGATGACTATTTTATTACGAAGAAAGAAAAAGATATTGCGAAACAGATTTTAGACAAAACTGTTTTTGATTATAAGCGAAATACACTTTTAAAAGAAATTGATCAGGCATTAGATGAAATGGATCAAGAAAAATTTATTACCTTATCTAGCCAGCTCCATAAACTTGAAAAAGTTTTCTTTATTCAACCTAAATTGCAGAAGCAATAGGTTGATTTTTTTTTGACTAATTGAGATACTATTTTAAATGACAGAAGGGGGACAGTTATTTAATGAGGTGGAGAAGCTCAGACTTAACGAAATATGGAGATTCTAAGCAATACATAGATACAATTATTATTCCTTTAATACCATTTCAAATGTCACATAATGAAGAACTAGAAAAGCTAGCTTTTCAGAGTGAGTTACTGAATATATTTACTAGTGAAATCGAAAAGGAATTAGCAGGGAGAATAATGTTAATGCCCGCGTACTCCTATTTAAAATCTGCAGATATAGAAACAGAAATCAACCGAATCAATGGTTGGATTACCGACATAAAGGAACAACCATTTGCCAATGTTTTTCTGTTTACTTTAGACGCAACATGGAAAAAGAAAGAACAAACATTAGATGGCCACATGCTTTGGCTACCATCAGTACAATTAGGTGACCTTCAATCAAAAGAAATGAGAGCGATGATCCGTGATCAAGTAAATCAATTAATAGAATTGATTCGTTCCTATTGGTAGGTTACTTTCACAGTAACTGTTATTAGTACTTGCGTTTATAATATTTAAATAAGATACTGTACAAACTTATCGATTATAGAATGACAAGTTCTCAGGTTATTATCTTACACTTCCTGCTAAGAATCTATGAAATTACTAATTCGAAAAGTATCTATTAGCATCTATCTATTCCATACAATATATGGAAAACATTTGGAAATTAGGATGGATATTTATTGACCGAATAAATAGATTGCGCTATCATGGTATTGTCCTAGTAATCTGAAAAGTTTGAGTAACCGTGATTAACGTTAAGAGGGGGGAAAGTCATGAGCAAAGAGAAACAACAAGTTTCCCGTAGACAGTTTCTAAATTATTCACTTATGGGGGTTGGTGGATTTATGGCCGCCGGATTACTTGTTTCTCCAATTCGCATGGCGATTGATCCAGTTCTAAAGAAATCAGATTCTGGTGATTATGCAAACGTAGGCTTATCTGTTGATGATATCACGACAGAGCCACAACGTGTGGATTGGACAGTTGAACAAGTAGATGGATGGTATGAGTCCGAACCAAGTAAAACAGCATGGGTATATAAGGACGATAATGATGAAATTGTTGCATTATCACCAATCTGTACACATCTGGGCTGTGTTGTATCATGGGAGGGGAACGAGCAATACCCGGAACAATTTTTCTGTCCGTGTCATGATGGGCGCTATGAAAAGGACGGAACAAATATAAAAGGTACACCTCCACTAGCTCCATTAGCTGTTTATGAACAAAAAGTGGAAAATGGGATATTGTTTTTAGGTAATGCGATTGATAGAAAGGGGGCGTAATCACTCATGTTACAAAAAGTTTATGATTGGATTGATGAACGTATAGATATTACGCCGATTTGGCGTGATATTGCGGACCATGAAGTACCTGAGCATGTTAATCCAGCCCACAATTTTTCCGCTTTTGTTTATTGTTTTGGTGGTTTAACATTTTTCGTAGTAGTAATACAAATTCTGTCTGGAATGTTCCTGACAATGTATTACGTTCCAGATATTGAGAATGCTTGGAAATCTGTTTATTACTTACAATCGGAAGTTGCTCATGGGCAAATCGTTAGGGGCATGCACCATTGGGGTGCAAGTGTTGTTATCGTAATGTTATTATTACATACTTTACGCGTATTTTTCCAAGGGGCATATAAGAAACCACGTGAACTTAACTGGATTGTAGGGGTATTGATTTTCTTTGTCATGCTTGGTTTAGGTTTCACCGGGTATTTATTGCCTTGGGATAACAAAGCCTATTTTGCAACACAGGTTGGACTGGAAATTGCAGAGCAGGTTCCATTTATTGGTACCGAGCTTAAGACTCTATTAGCGGGGGATGCATCAATTGTTGGTGCACAGACTTTAACTAGATTCTTTGCTATTCATGTATTTTTCTTACCAGCTGCATTATTTGCACTACTTGCAGTACATTTTATCTTAATTCGTAGACAAGGTATTTCTGGTCCACTATAAAAAGGAGGGGAAATCGATGCATAGAGGAAAAGGTATGAAATTTGTTGGGGATTCTCGGATCAAAGCTGAGAAAACATCACAAATACCAAAAGACTATTCCGAATATCCTGGTAGAACAGAAGCGTTTTGGCCCAACTTTTTATTAAAAGAATGGTTAGTAGGTGCTGTATTTTTAGTTGGATTCCTTATTTTAACACTAGCACATCCTTCTCCATTAGAAGGGATGGCTGATCCTACAGATGCAGCCTATATACCATTGCCAGATTGGTACTTCTTGTTCTTGTATGAACTTTTAAAATATAAGTATGCGAGTGGCGATTTTATTTTATTCGGTATTCTTGTACTGCCTGGACTAGCATTCGGGGCACTTCTCTTAGCACCATTTTTAGACAATGGTCCTGGAAGAAGACCACATCAACGTCCAATTGCAGTAGGAATGATGTTACTTGGGTTAGTGTCTGTAATTTGGTTAACGTACACTTCTGCATCACATGTTAATTGGCAAGAAAGAGCAGAAGCAAATAAACCAATCCCTGAGAGTTCCGTTGTTGTTGATACAGAGCATGAAGGATTTGCTGCTTATGAGGCAAGCTGTATGACATGTCATGGTGCAGAGTTAGAAGGCTCAGCAGCAGCACCAACTCTAGTTGGAATCGAGTATACTCCTGAAGAAATTGCAACTATTGCTAAAGAAGGTACAGGTTCAATGCCAGCAGGAATATTTACTGGTTCAGATGAAGAACTAGAGCAATTAGCAGATTTTATAATTACTGTAAATGAATCTGCTGAATAAACTTTCACTCACATAGGAAAAATAGTATATTTAGTAGAACACCTTTGCCCTCGGTTGGTGAAGGTGTTTTTTCACGAGATGCGTAAATATATTATATTAAGGTAGGTTAAACGATGATCCGATACATACTTCTCGATAAACGGTTTTTGCTTTGTTTATTTATCATTAATTTATTTGGAACAATTTATGGATATTTCTGGTACGGTGGCCAATTAGCAATAACTCCCGATATCTTCTTGCCATTTGTACCAGACAGTCCAACCGCAAGTTTATTCTTTACAATTTTCCTTCTATTCTTTTTATTTGATAGACATGTTCCATATATTGAGGCACTGGCAATCACTACATTATTTAAATACGGAATATGGGCAGTAGTAATGAATCTGTTAACCTTAATTATTGAAGGATCGCTTAGCTGGCAAGGTTATATGCTGATGGCATCTCATGCAGGAATGGCAATTCAAGGCCTTCTCTACGCTCCGTATTATAAAATTCAATTCAAGCATATTGCAGTTGCCGCAATTTGGATATTGCATGATATCGTAATTGATTATGTATTTGGAATGATGCCGACCTATTCCGTGCTTTCAAACTTCATGGAAGAAATTGGTTACTTTACATTTTGGTTAAGTATTTTATCAATATTAATTGCTTACTTTCTTACGGTTCGAACAAAATCACAAATATAGTTCGTGTTATAAATGTTCAGACACCTTCATACATTTATAAAATAAGATGTATGTGAGGTGATTTTTTTGGTAAAAAGAAGAAGGCTTTATCTTTTATTACCACTCGTCATTCTCATAGTGATAATGGCAATAAACGCCATTCCAGTTTACGCAAATCCGCAACAAACGGTTGCTGTAACCGAAAACAACTTAGAGTGGGCAACATTTATTTACTCGTCATTAATCATTGCTGGACTAATAATTAGTACATTATCGTATGTTAGTTGGAGAAAGTATAAAGGCAAACTCAAAAGAGAGCAAAACAACGACAAAATGGTTGACTAATAGCGCAAATTTGACTAAAATTGACCTTAATAAATCTTTTCGAAATTATATGGAGGAATGTACATGTTTGGTAGTTTAGGCGGCTATTTGATTTATATTGCGATTTTGATGATCATTCCAATTTGGGCGCAATCAAGAGTAAAAAGCACATATAAAAAGTACTCTAATAAAGCAACCTCATCACAAATGAATGGTGCTGAAGTAGCGCGAAAGATTCTTGATGATAATGGCTTATATGATGTATATATTGAAGAAACAAGAGGGTTGTTATCAGACCATTATGATCCAAGAAAGAAAGTTGTTCGACTGTCAAGTGACATATACCACGGTCGTTCAATGGCTTCCTCAGCAGTTGCTGCACACGAAGTAGGGCATGCAATCCAAGATGAACAAGGTTATGCTTTCTTGCGATTTCGGAGTGCATTAGTTCCAGTTGCAAATATTGGTTCAAACCTTTCATTTGTCTTTATCTTGGCTGGTCTCTTTTTACAAATGTCAGGATTGTTTCTTTTAGGAATAATCTTTATGGCTGCTGCAGTGTTATTCCAGCTAGTAACACTGCCAGTTGAGTTTGATGCCTCCAATCGAGCGATGGGGCAACTCGTTTCTTCTGGTGTTATTCGAAATAACGAAGAACGCGAAACAAAAAAGGTGTTAAATGCTGCAGCAATGACATATGTAGCAGCTGCATTAACTGCATTAGCAGAACTTGTTCGCTTTATCTTGATGTTTGTTGCATCAAATGATGATTAAATGAACAAAAGCTTAAGCATGTTTAGTGATGTATGGAGATGAAGAATTCGAAGTATCTGGACTTGGCTTCCTACATCTTAAACCACTAAAAGAGGGATGACGTAGTCATCCCTCTTTTAGTGTTCTCGTAACGGCATTTTATTCTCATCAAATGTAAAACCTTCCCCAAGTACATCATGTACAGTTGTAACAGCAACAAATGCGTGTGGGTCAATTTGATTAATGATGCTTTTCAGATGGACAATTTCATTTCGAGCAACGATACAATAGAGAACTTCCCGTTTTTCTCCTGAGTAGCTGCCACGTCCGTCAAGAACCGTAACGCCTCTATCCATTGTTGTTAGAATTATTTTTGCTAATTCATCACTGCGATTGGATATAATCATTGTACCCTTAGCAGAATATGCTCCTTCTTGAAGAAAATCAATAACTCTCGCACCTATGTATACTGCAACTAACGTGTACATCCCTTGATTTAATTCCAAAATTAAGAAGACAGACGTTGTTATAACAACGAGGTCAAAGAGGAACATTGTCCTTCCCATACTCCAGCCAGCATATTTATTAACGATTCTTGCTATAATATCCACTCCACCAGTTGTTCCGCCAAATCTGAAGATTATTCCAAGACCTACACCAATAAACACGCCGGCAAATAGAGCTACGAGCGTCATATCGTTTTGTAAATTAATCGGGAACTGATATTTTTGGAAAATACTTAAGAATATTGAAACCGCAACAGTTCCTATTATAGTGTAAAGAAATGTAGATCTACCAAGATATTTCCATCCGATGAAAAATACAGGGATATTTAATACAATATTCATGATTGCTGGATCCCAGCCCCATAAGAAATATAATAATAATGTAATCCCGGTAAATCCTCCTTCACTTAGGTTGTGCTGCATATTAAAGTGAACAATACCGAAAGAAAAAATAGCCGAACCTAAGAGAATAAATAAAATGTTTTTAAGTTTTAATCCAAGAAGCATATAGGAACCTCCTAATAATCGATTCTTTTGCAGAATCCTTCCTTATTATAATCACTTTGGATAATAATAACAATTCATTCTATCATTAACAGAAATTGATCCAGACAAATAACAGAATGCAGAAGAAAAAATTTGTCAAAATCCAAACCATTCGCTAACATAAAGATAGAATCTAATTCATGAAGGGGTAATTATCATCGATAAACCAATATACAATACAGAAGATATTCAAAAACGGGTTGATGATTATATTTCACAATTTAAAGAAGGTTATTTTTCTCCTTTAAGCTTAATGGCAAGAATGACAGAGGAAATTGGTGAGCTTGCTCGAGAAGTAAACCATTATTATGGTGAAAAACCAAAAAAATCAACCGAAGTAGAGAAAACGGTGGAGGAGGAGCTTGGGGATATAATCTTTGTCCTAACATGCTTCGCAAATTCGCTGGACATTGATCTATCACAAGCATTCAACCTTGCAATGACAAAATTTGAAACTAGAGATAAAGATCGCTGGACACGAAAAGATTCTTAATCGATTTAGTTTAGTTTGGGAGGAATTGTTCATGACAATAAATATTATAGTAGCAGGCCCACGTGGTAAAATGGGTTCAGAAGCAATTACCATGATTGAAAAGGAAGAAGCATTCCGATTAGTTGCATGTATTGACAGAAAAAATGGAGGAAAAACATTAAAAGATATTGAAAATCAGCCAGCTTTAGATATTCCTATCTATGATGATGCAGAAGCTTGTTTCGAAAACATAGAAGCGGATGTATTGGTCGATTTGACAGTACCAAAAGTGGGATACATACATACATTAGCAGCAATTAAACATAATATCCGTCCTGTTGTCGGCACTTCGGGCTTTACTTCAGAGCAAATCAGTGAATTATCTACTTTAGCGGAAGAAAAAAAGGTTGGCGCGATTATTGCTCCTAATTTTGCAATTGGAGCTGTTCTCATGATGAAATTTTCGCAAATGGCGGCTAAGTATTTCCAAGATATTGAAATAATTGAAAAACATCATGATAATAAATTAGATGCACCATCAGGAACAGCAATTAAGACGGCAGAACTCATAAGGGAATCTAGAAGCAGAAAAGAGCAAGGCCATCATGATGAAAGCGAAACGATCAATGGGGCAAGAGGGGCAGAATTCGATGGAATGAGAATTCATAGTGTTCGTCTTCCAGGCCTTGTAGCCCACCAAGAGGTTATCTTTGGCAGTGACGGACAACTTTTAACAATTAAACATGATTCATTTAACCGTGGTTCCTTTATGGAGGGAATCAAATTATCTGTTGAAAAGGTGATGGAGCTAGATAAATTAGTGTATGGATTAGAAAATATTTTATAGAATTGAGATGACATATATTGAAAATTGGCATTACCTGTTATCCAACTGTTGGTGGCTCAGGTGTCATCGCAACAGAACTTGGAAAGCTACTGGCTGAAGCTGGCCATGAAATACATTTTATTTCATCCAGTATTCCATTTCGTTTGGATAATTTTCATCCTAGAATCTTCTATCATGAAGTGGAAATCAATCATTATCCTGTATTTCAATACCCGCCATATGATCTTGCACTTACCTCGAAAATGGCGGAGGTAATTGATCAAGAGAAACTCGATATTCTTCATGTTCATTATGCGATGCCACATGCAATCTGTGCGATTTTAGCAAGGGATATTGCAAGCCATAAGGTAAAAATTGTAACAACACTTCATGGGACAGATATTACGGTACTTGGTATTGATACAACCTTTAAGAAGACGATTAAATATGCTATTGAACAATCTGATGCTGCTACTGCAGTTTCCAGAAGCCTAGTTGACCAAACGAAGCAAATGCTGCAAGTAAATAAAGAAATCGAGGTCATCTATAACTTTGTAAATGAAAAAGAATATGTGAAAGTAGAACAGCCATCACTGAAACAATCATATGGAATCAAACAAGATGAAAAGGTTTTGATTCACATTTCGAATTTCCGGAAAGTTAAGCGAGTACAGGACGTTATTTATACGTTCAATCGTGTTCGGGAAAAGGTTAAGAGCAAGCTGCTTCTAGTAGGAGACGGTCCGGAATATTCAAGCATGGTGAAATTAGTGGAAAAACTGCAATTAGTAGATGATGTCCTATTTTTAGGTAAGCAGATTAATATTAGCAAATTATTATCCGTTTCAGATATTCTGCTACTGCCATCGGAAAAAGAAAGCTTCGGACTCGTCTTACTAGAGGCCAATTCCTGTGAAGTACCATGTATAGCAACAAATGTCGGTGGAATTCCTGAGGTTATAAAACATGGAGAAACTGGATATCTTGTAGATTTGGGAGATATTGAACAATCCGCTGATTATTGTATTGATTTATTAACGAATGAAGCTGAACTAACTCGTATTTCTGAGAATGCGTACATGCATGCAAGAAATACCTTTCATTCAGCTTCAATCGTGAAACAATATTTAAGTGTATATGATAGGGTGTTAAGTCTATGACAGACAGAATAAATGGTGATTCCATGTTAACGGAACCTTTTTTAACCGCAAAACCAATTCTCGAACATATTGAAAAACATCATCATCAAGCATATTTTGTGGGTGGCTGTGTTCGTGACTTTTTATTAAAACGTCCTATCGGTGATATTGATATTACAACATCAGCAACACCCGATCAAATCCAAAAGATTTTTCCAAAGGTAATTCCAGTTGGGATTGAGCATGGTACGGTTGTTGTAAGGCATGAACACCAATCGTATGAAGTGACGACTTTCCGTGTAGACGGAGACTATATTGATAAACGCCATCCCGACTCTGTAACCTTCATCGATAATATTGACAAAGATTTAGAACGTCGTGACTTTACAATCAATGCACTAGCAATGAATATAAAAGGAGAAATCCTTGATTTGTTTAATGGAAGAAGTGATTTGAAAGCAAAAGTTATCCGAACGGTAGGAAATGGAGAGTCGCGATTCTCTGAAGATGCTTTACGAATTATTCGTGCACTGCGATTCTCGAGCCAGCTTGGCTTTAAAATTGAAGACAGCACTTTTGATGCGATGATACATGTAAAAAAGGAAATCGAAAGCCTTGCAATGGAACGCATAACCAATGAGTTTACGAAATTATTTTCGGGATCATATGTGCATTTAGGCATTCATTATTTACAAAAGCTTGAAATCCACCAATATTTGCCCGTATTTCGAGAACACCCGGAACTCATGTACAACCTGCCTAAATCGCTTCAGCCACTTAAATCATTTGGCGAAGTAATTGCTTTGCTTCACATATTGAAGCCTGAAGTCTCAATATTGAGTTGGATGAGTGCTTGGAAATGCTCGAATAAAATAAAACAGGAAGCAATTCAGCTTGCGGGTGCATATGCATACTTTAAAAAAAATGGGCTCGATCCATTATTAGCATATCGGCTTAAAGAAGAATATTATGATGGGTTTATTCGTTTATTGAATAGCTTAAGTCTTTATACAATTCAATTGCAGCAATTAATAAATATACAAGAGCAGCTGCCGATTCAGAAAAGTAAAGATTTAAGTATCAATGGAAATGATCTAATGGCATTATTTCCTAATATAAAAGGTGGTCCATGGTTAAAACAAATGCTTATAATGATTGAAAAGGAAGTTATCTTCGGTCGATTACAAAATACAGAATATGATATAAAGGAGTGGATAAAATGGAATCCACCCGAAATAAATTAATCCAGCTACTTGCGGATAGCTCAGAAAAATATATTTCTGGTCAATTATTATCGGATGAATTGCAAATTTCCAGGAGCGCCATTTGGAAACATATGAAGGAGCTTGAGAAAGATGGCTACCAAATTGAAGGGAAGTCAAATAAAGGCTATCGGATTATTAGCTATCCAGATAAACTAAGTGAAAATACCATACGTTGGGGGTTAGAAACGAACTGGATTGGCAAATCCATTATCCATAAAGAATCGACAACTTCAACCCAGCATATTGCACATGATGAAGCCCGTAATGGAGCGGCTCATGGCACAATTATAATTGCTGATGAGCAAACAAATGGGAAGGGAAGAATGAATCGATCTTGGTTTTCAACGAAGGGGAAAGGGATGTGGCTCAGTATCATTCTAAGGCCTAAGATTTCTCCACTCCAAGCACCACAGTTAACCTTATTAACCGCTACGGTGTTAGCCGATGTTTTACATTCGTATTGTAATGTGCAACCATTAATTAAATGGCCGAATGATATACTGCTTCATGATAAGAAAATCGTTGGGATTTTAACGGAAATGCAGGCAGAACAAGATATAATAAATTACATTGTTATCGGTATAGGGCTTAATGTTAACCAATCTAAAGACGATCTTCCAGAAGAAATAAGCCATAGGGCAACTTCTTTATTGATTGAAACGGAAAAAGAACATTCAATTAAAGCATTAATTCAAGAAATATTAACGACATTTGAGAAATCCTATGATCAATATATTAAAAATGGATTTCCAGAGATTAAACAGAAATGGGAAAGCTATGGATTTAAAATAGGGGAAGAAATTACAATCAAGACATTAAAAGATCACTTTCGAGCAATATTTTTAGGAATCGAGGAAGACGGCGCATTACGTATAAAGCGAATGGACGGTTCAATCGAAAAATTGTACTCAGCTGAAATAGATTGGTTTGAAAAATAATACTGACCACTGGAATGCAAGTTTGACGATAATAAAAATCATGCTATTATTGGATTGATGGTCAAGTTATTAAGTTAATGGGTTAGAAAGCAAGGTGATGCTTGTGCAAAGATATGTAGTAATCGATTTAGAAACGACAGGCCATTCCCCAACAAAGGATGATAAGATCATCGATGTGGGAATTGTCGTTATTGAAAATAATCAAATAATAGAAACTAAAACAACCCTATTTAATCCAAATCAACCAATTCCACCATTTATTACAAATCTAACGGGTATAACGGATGAGGATGTTCAGGATGCGCCATTGTTTCATGAAAAAGCAGACGAAATTATTTCCATTTTTGAGGGCAGCTATCTAATCGCTCATAATGTACCTTTTGATTTAGGTTTTTTAAATGTGGAATTAATGAATAATAACAAACAAATTCTACGTACCCCAGTAATCGATACAGTAGAACTATCCCGTATATTATTTCCGAAGGCACCTGGTTATAAATTGGGACAATTAGCAGAGTATCTCCAGATTGAGCATAATGATCCACATCGGGCACTATCGGATGCATATGTTACAGCAAAGCTGTTCTTAAAACTAGAAGAGAAGATCAATTCATTACCGTATGAAACGATTACTCATTTATTGACATTAGAGAAGATGCTGAAATCGGATTTACATGAACTATTATCCAGTAGGCAGCAGCAACTAGCATTTTCTACTACTGAAAATGACCAAATTATCTCCTTTAATGGGATTGCCTTTAAACAAATTGAGGATCTTACAGATACTACTGTTGAAGATTTGCCTTCGTTCGGTGATTATTTAGATGAAATTTACGAAGAAGCAGGTTCAATTAAGCGACATATGAAAAATTATGAACCACGTCCTGGACAACGTCAAATGTCGGAAACTATTTTTGACTCATTTCAAACGAAGAATCATGCACTAATTGAGGCGGAGACTGGAACAGGGAAGTCACTTGCATATTTAGTTCCCACGATTTATGAAGCAGTGAAAACAGGACAACGAATTGTTATTAGTACCTATACTACCCAGCTTCAAACCCAATTATTAGAAGAGGAAATACCACTAATTCAGAAGTTAATCGCATTTCCTTTTAAAGCTGCCCTATTAAAAGGAAAAAATCATTATATTAGTCTTGAGAAATTTGCGCATGAGTTAAATACAAATCCACATGAGAATTATGATATCACGTTAACAAAAGCAATGATTCTTATTTGGCTAACTGAAACAGAAACAGGCGATATTGATGAGCTGCATCTATCATCAAGCGGCTATTTATTTTATAAGCGAATATCTACAGATGCAGAAGGTATGATCGATGCCTATTCACCTTGGTTCTCAAAATCCTATTACCAAAAGGCAAGAAAAAAGGCACAGCAAGCAGATATTATCATTACGAATCACGCATTACTTTGTACAGATATGTTTAATGATTATCAGTTTTTACCTAGTTATAATCGAGTGGTAATTGATGAAGCACACCATATAGAGGATACAGCATCACACCATTATGGATTAAAGCTAGATAATATCAATATGCAATTTGTATTAAATCAAATTGGCTTAAGTGAAGAAACAAAGCTATTTGGTAAATTTTTAGCCAATTATTCCTTCGATAGAAAAGAAGTTCCACTTGAAAAATGGGACTCCATTCTGAATGATACGAAGTACGAAATTGATGTGTTATTTGGATCGTTGTATCAATATGTCGTTTCAAAACAAAAAAATGATAAGTCTTTAAGTGATATCGGCAGGGTTCAGTATCGGTTTGATTCCGAAAAAGAAGAATCAAAAAAATGGAATGCAATAAAAGAAATGGTTACTCGACTTACGTTCTTTATTAGAGACTTGATTCATATACTCGCGATAGTTGAACAGCATTTTAATCAACATGCACCTTTAGATAAACATGATAAAGATGATTTACATGGAATTATAAAATTACTTCAAACTTTTATTGATCATTTAGAGCAACTATTTTTACTCGAAGACAGTGTCCCACAAGTAAAATGGATTGAAATCGACACGAAGAGTACAAAGAACGCTGTTTATTTGTATTGTGAACCAACCGACGTCTCTCAATTATTAGCTGCAGGTTTCTTTGATAAAAAGGACAGTGTAATTTTAACAAGCGCAACATTAACAATGAATGATTCATTTACATTTATCCAAAACCGTTTAGGCTTAAATGACGATCGGCTAGTGACGAAGAAATTCAGCTCTCCATTTACATATCAAAATCAAGTGCAGTTAATGATACCAAACGACTTCCCAGATATTAAATATGGAAATACCGATGATTTTATATTTGCGACCTGTGAAGCAATTTTATCTTTAGCGGAGATTACAGATGGAAGAATGCTCGTATTATTTACTTCCTATGACATGCTGAGGAAATCCTATTATTTATTAAAAGAAATCATTGATACAGATAAGTATGTTTTAATTGGACAAGGTATTTCTAGTGGCAGCCGTGCAAGATTAAAGAAAAACTTCCAAACATTTGATCAAGCTATACTGTTAGGAACTAGTTCATTCTGGGAGGGTGTTGATATTCCTGGTGATGATTTATCCTGTCTTATGATTGTTCGATTGCCGTTCCAGCCCCCAGCCCATCCAGTTTATGAGGCGAAATCAAATTACTTAAAAGAGCAGGGTAAAAATGCATTTATGGAATTGTCCTTACCTAATGCAGTTATTCGATTCAAACAAGGGTTTGGCAGGTTAATTCGTTCTACTAGTGATCGTGGCATCGTATTTATCTGTGACGCACGGATTAAGAAAGCTCGATATGGTAAAAACTTCTTAAATTCGATACCAGACGTCCCAATAACGTACGATTCCACCCAAACTCTTATGAGTAAGGCAGAGGAATGGTTCTAGAGAAGTCTTATTACGTATAAATCTGTTGCTTTTAATAAACTGTTAAATAAGTGCAACGTTTATTCCAGCTCTTGACAGTAGTATCTCTTAGGCAACACTTCAGCAACAATTTACGTCATATATTGGGGAAATGTGTTTTTGTCTAGCAGAGGACAGAAGATTACTTTTACTCGCACAATCCGAGTGAAGGAAATACACGTAGACTCCTGCGGGAGGCTCACCAGCCGCCCGCGGAAAGCGTAGTTTATTTCCGCAACGACTGACCCGTGAGCGGATATTTTGCAGTTTATATCAACCGTTGATTGTCATCCATCACTAAAAAAAGACTACTGATGTAATAAGTATCCATCAGTAGTAAAAGTTAAAAATGGTATGGGTTAAAAATTTTTGTTGAAAGTTAGAAAAATAAAGCAAAATAGACGAAAAAATTGTATACTATAGTGGTGCTTCATCTTAATAATATCAACTTGCTTTTATTGTTAGCAACACTGCATCATCCTATGATTAGTAAAATTTGATAAAACAAGAAGTATTTATAACGAAGAAAATCAAGAGTTTCACGATTAAACCTCAAAAATAGGATGGAGAGAATAATGAACAACGGATATTCACAATCAACGAAGCGTATTTGGCTAAAAAAGGGGTTAGTAACCGTACTCGTTATTGCTTTTGCTTGTTTAATTTACGCTATATTTTTATATAATGATCTATATGAGAGTAAAATTGAGGGATTTGCTGAAACGGAAAAGCAAATTTTAGCACAGACTGCAATAATCGAAGTTGATAAAATTGAACGATACAATGGTGAAAGTCCTTACCATGTAGTGCATGGTAAGAATGAAGACAATGAAGAGAAAATAATTTTCTATCCATTGATTGGGAATGAGAAAAATCTAACAACTATTAATAAAGCAGATATAATCTCAGAACAGCAAATATTAAATGCTTGGCAAAATCAATGCAGCCAATGTCAATTAGTACATATTTCTCCAGCATTGATGGAACAAGAACCATTGTGGGAGATCGCTTATTATAAAGATAACAAATCAAAATATGTATTGGACTATTTATCGATGGATGATGCAAGTCGCAAAGAACAACTTCAATTCTCAAAGCTTTTAAAATAACGTGATGGAATTAGGTGCAGACAGCAGCAAGAGAGTAGCTTGAATTTAAGGGAATTCATGGTATTTCATTTCTAATGATGTATAATATACAAGAACTCAGAAGATATAAGAGAACAAAATACACACAGAATCAGCTATAAATAAGTGTTTTATCATTATTTAGACGATTCATCTCTAATCATTAATTTTAGTTTTACGGAGGTAATATTTTATGAAAACAACTATTTCACAAGTAGCAAATCATCTAGAAAAAACCGTTACAATTGGAGCGTGGCTAAGTAACAAACGTTCAAGCGGAAAAATTGCATTCCTTCAGTTACGCGATGGTACTGGATTTATGCAAGGTGTCGTTGTGAAGAGTGATGTATTGGAAGAAACTTTCCAAATTGCAAAAGGGTTAACACAGGAAACATCCATTTATGTGACAGGGAAAATTGTTGAAGATACAAGATCAAAATTTGGCTATGAAATGCAAGTATCAAATATCGAAGTTATTCATGAATCACATGATTATCCAATTACACCAAAGGAGCATGGAATCGAATTTCTAATGGATCATCGCCACCTATGGTTACGTTCTAAAAAGCAGCATGCGGTGATGAAAATTCGTAATGAGATCATTCGCTCTACCTATAATTTCTTTAACGAAAATGGCTATGTAAAAATTGACCCACCAATACTGACAGGATCATCAGCAGAAGGGACAACAGAGCTATTCCACACGAAGTATTTCGAAGAAGAAGCATATTTATCACAAAGTGGTCAATTATATATGGAAGCTGCTGCAATGGCATTTGGCAAGGTGTTTTCTTTTGGCCCAACATTCCGCGCCGAAAAATCGAAGACACGTCGTCATTTGATTGAGTTTTGGATGATTGAGCCAGAAATGGCGTTTGTTACGCATGAAGAAAGCTTAGAAATTCAAGAAAACTATGTAAGTTATATTGTGAAATCTGTTCTTGATAACTGTCAGTTAGAATTAGATATATTAGAGCGAGATGTAACGAAACTAGAAAAAATTACTGCTCCATTCCCTAGAATCTCTTATGATGATGCAATTTCATTGTTGAAAGAGAAAGGATTTACAGATATCGAGTGGGGTGAAGATTTCGGTGCACCGCATGAAACTGCAATTGCTGAAGACTTTGACAAGCCTGTATTTATTACAAATTATCCTTCTGACATCAAAGCTTTCTATATGAAGCCAGTCGCTGACAGACCTGAGGTTGTATTATGTGCTGATTTAATTGCACCTGAAGGTTATGGTGAAATCATTGGCGGTTCACAACGTATCGATGATTTAGATCTAATGAAGGAACGTTATGAGCAACACGGATTAACTGGGCCTGAATACGAGTGGTATTTAGAGCTTAGAAAGTATGGTAGTGTGCCACACTCAGGATTTGGACTAGGATTAGAACGGACAGTAGCATGGATATCTGGTGTCGATCATGTTCGAGAAACAATTCCATTCCCACGTTTATTAAATCGACTATATCCTTGATTTTATTCAAAGGCTTCGACTTTACTATGTCTTAAAGGACAGTTTTAATCAACATATGCAAATAAAATCCCTTGTTAAGTATTCGCAAGGGATTTTATTTTTGGTAATTAAGAGAGTAAATTCTTTCTTACTACATAAGTGCAAGTAAGGTGTCACCGAAAGACTTGGTGACTACCAAGTTTTTTAAAGTACATGCTATACTTATAATGAGGTGTTAAAATATATGTCAAATTCAATACCATTTCAAAAAATATTATTAAACCAATTACCAATCCCCATTAAACTGCTAACAAGCTATCATTCGCTTGGTTTAGATGAGCGGGAAGTTATGGTTATCATCCACTTATTGCGATATCTTCAAGAAAACAATGATTTTCCAACGCCATTTGAGCTTGCAGAACAGATGACAATTTCTGAGAAGGATTGTGCGAACATTCTTCGTAAGCTTATTCAAAATGATTTTCTTGCAATTGAACAACAAAAGAATGAGGAGCAGCAACTAAGTGAATCGTATTTACTCGATCCACTTTGGGAGAAGCTATATTCTCCACTTCCTGTCCAAGAAGAACAAACAGTGGGGACAATTTTCATTTTGTTCGAGCAGGAATTTGGTAGACCACTATCACCTTTCGAAATCGAAACAATTAATGCATGGTTAGATGAAGATGAAATTGCACCAGCACTTATAAAAGCAGGCTTGCGTGAATCGGTATTAATGGGCAAGTTAAATTTCAAATATATTGACCGTATTCTTAGGGAATGGAAGAAGAAGGGGATTCATTCCGTCGAGCAAGCTCGTGATGCTAGCAAAAACTTCCACAACAAACAAGTAATAAAACAAGATAACCAACAAAAGAGGGATACTTCCTTTTATTATAACTGGTTAGAAGGGGAAGAATAGAAACATGTTAAATAAAAAGCAAATCCGATATTGTCTAGATGTTATGGCTGAGATGTTTCCAGATGCGAAGGGCGAATTAATACATTCCAATCCATTTGAACTGGTCATTGCCGTTTTATTATCTGCTCAATGTACAGATAAGCTTGTAAATAAAGTAACTGCTGATTTATTCCTTAAATACAAAGAACCAGAGGATTATTTAGCGGTACCTTTAGAAGAATTACAGCAAGATATTCGATCGATTGGACTTTACAGAACAAAAGCTAAGAACATCCAGAAGCTTTGCCAATCATTGATTAATGATTTTGATGGAGAGGTTCCAAGAACGATAAAAGAATTAATGACGCTTGCCGGTGTTGGAAAAAAAACAGCAAACGTTGTTGCTTCCATAGCGTTTGATGAACCAGCAATAGCTGTTGATACACATGTTGAAAGGGTTTCAAAAAGATTGGGAATCTGCAGATGGAAGGATTCCGTAATAGAGGTAGAAGAAACATTAATGCGTAAAGTACCTCGCGAAGAATGGAGTGTAACACACCACAGGATGATTTTCTTTGGCAGATACCACTGCAAAGCTAGAAACCCTAATTGTCTTGAATGCCCATTACTCGAGTTATGTAGAGAAGGAAAGAAACGAGTGAAGGATGTAAAATAAATGATTAAGAAAATGAGGTAACCTCCATTTCGAAGGTTACCTCATTTTCCGCTTGTAAAAGCGATTATTCTATTATCACTCTGTATTTGTTTCTGTATCCTCTTGGCCATTATCAGGATTGTTTTCTTGCTCCGTTTCCTGGTCTGGATTAGGCTCTGGCTCTGTGTCTGGTTCCGGCTCAGGTTCTTGATCGGGCTCTGGTTCATTTCCAGGTTCTGGCTCATTTCCAGGTTCTGGATTAGTGTCAGGATTAGTGTTTTCATCGGTATTAGGGATAGTCAAAGATGTACTCTCTGTAATACCTCTTACACCTTCATTCGCACCATTTTTGCCAATTGGTGTTACTGTAATCGTATAGCTCTGTCCTGGTGAACCACCGCTTATTTCAATTCCTTTCGAATCCACTGTTTGTACTTGACCATTAACAGAGACTTCGTATGCGGCAGGAGGGCCATTGTAATCCCAAGAAACATCGATAATTGAGCTTTCTTCGATATACTCTGCGGATAATCCAGAAACCCCAGGAAGCTCTTCTTCCTGCTCGCCCTTTGTCTTCACTGATGCTGTTGCAGGTTTACTAGTAGATGTGCCATCATTCACTACTACTTCAATAACGTACTCTGCGTCAGGCTCAACTTCTGTTATTTCAATTGATTTATCCTCTGTTGATGAAAGGTTTTGTTTTTCGCCACCGTTTATAGCAGCACTTACGTCGAATGTTACATCATCTTCAGAATTATATTGCCAATCAACACGGATCACATTTGCAGCTTCATCATAAGTTGCTTTTAATCCGCTGACAGGATCAATTTCATCAAATTTCTTAGATGTCTTAGTTGGCTCAGTTCCTTTAACAAATAACTCAGTTATGATTTGCGAAGATGGAGTGTATTTGCTTGGTAATGTTGCAGGATTAGAGCCATTTTCAACTGCAACTTCTACAACAGAATTTGGTTTTGCAAAATCTGCTGTATCGATTCCTTGTGAAATAGTTTCCATCGTATTTTTGAATAGGGCATGCGAGATTTCTGTATCAGGCATTACATCCCGTTTTCCTTCATCATCTGTATAACCACCAGTCCAAACGGCCATTGTATAGTTTGTCGTATAGCCAGCTAACCAAGAATCTGGACTGCCAGGTTTATCTTTTAAGTTAGTTGTTCCTGTTTTAGCGGCTAATGGTAAGCCTGGAACATTCGCTTTATAACCAACACCTTCTGTTACTGAAGTCTTAAGCATGTCTGTGATCATGTATGCTGTATAATCAGACATTACAGCTTCAGGTTCTGGTACAAGTTCTACTACACGTCCATCAGGGAATTCAACCTTTGTAACGGCATAGGGTTCATTATAAATTCCTTCATTACCGAATGCACGGTATGCTCCTGCTAATTGAAGAGGGCTTACCTGCGCTTCCGCTCCACCAATTGCATCCGTCAATTGAACCTGATCTTTAGGAAAAGTGATTCCTAACCCTTTAGCAAAGGTTTTCGCGTTTTCTCTGCCAACTTCTTCAAATATTTTTACTGCTGGAACGTTTAGAGATTGACTTAAAGCATATCTTGCAGTAATCCATCCGGAATATTTACGGTTCCAGTTATTGATAGTCCCACCGTCAGTTCCGGCTATTTCATATGGTTTATCATCATTAATTAGATGATAGGTCGACATTTTATCATATTCTATCGCAGGACCATAATCAAGTATTGGCTTAATTGTTGAGCCAGGTTGGTAAGTGCCCTGTGTTGCATAGTTATAACCCCAATTACCATCGTTATTTCTGCTGCCGCCGATTGCTTTGATTGCACCATTTTTCGTATCAAGGATGACCATTCCAGCCTTCATTTCATCATCTGGATATGGAATAGGGTTCTCCGCACTGTCTGTTAATAAAAATTCTACATGGTCCTGGATGCTTGGATCTAATGTCGTGTAGACTTTTAGTCCATCAGAGAAAATGTCTGCACCATCTACTTTTTCTTTTACTTCTTTTTCTACTTGTTGAAGAAATGCTTCATATGGTGTTGAATCAGGCTGTGTTTCAACAAGCATGGAAGGAATATCAACTTCTCTTGCTTCATCAGCCTGTGCTTGCGTTATTTTACCGTGTCTAACCATCAGTTTTAATACAGTATCCATTCTGCCCTCTGTTAAATCGGGGTTTTGGAAAGGATTATATGCTGTTGGCCTTTGCGGCAACCCAGCGAGTATGGCAGCCTGTGGCAGTGTTAGATCATGTAAATCGGTAACTCCAAAGTAGGTTTCCGCTGCTTGTCCAACACCCCATGCTCCTGCACCATAGAATATTTTATTTAAATACATTTCTAAAATTTCTTCTTTAGAATACTGACGTTCCAATTTCAATGCTAACCATTGTTCCTGTACTTTCAGTTTTAATTCCTTTTCTGGTGATAAAAATGATTTCTCTACAACTTGCTGTGTAATCGTACTTGCGCCCTGTGAGCCGAAACCATTCGAAAAATTGGCAAGAATGGCACCACCGATTCGTCTAAGATCAATGCCGTGGTGTTCAAAGAATCTTACATCTTCTGTTGCTGTGACTGCATCAATTAATACCTGTGGCAAATCTTCATAATTAATTTTTTTACGATTTTGTGCACCAAGTACTGCGAATTCATCGCCATTCTGATCTAGAAACGATGATGAAAACGGATCTGATAATTGAGCTGTATCAATGTCTGGT
Organism: Oceanobacillus chungangensis; assembly: GCF_003369565.1. GTDB lineage: Bacteria > Bacillota > Bacilli > Bacillales > Amphibacillaceae > Oceanobacillus > Oceanobacillus chungangensis. The sequence continues at coordinate 158,513 of NZ_PIOD01000001.1, forward strand.
GCAGTTGCAATCCAGTAAGTGAATAACCCACCAACACCAATTCCAATTGCTAAAACGATAATAAATCCTATTAATAAAATTCTCTTCCAAATTGGTTTCTTTCTATTTTTTTTCTTCTTTTGTTGTCGTCTTGCTGTGCGAGTTTGGCCATTTTCTGCCATAGCTCTACACCTCCATCTCTAAAAGTAAAGCTTATCAATAATTGATAAATAATCTATTCTTGCCTGATATTGTAAGGGGATATGAAAACCATCCTGCTTTATTGTTTCATATGGGATTGATTTTCTCCCACCATTTAACATATCTTGCCAATAGCGAAGCAGTTTTTCCGCTTGCATGTAATAGGTTTCGTCATGGGCAGCAAAGCGAATGAGTAAGAAGCAAATTCCTTCGTGCTCAACAATTTTCTTCATATGATTAATTTGATGGTCATGAACATTTGCCAATGGGAAAATTGTTTTATTCTTTGTTTCCTTCGCTTCAAAATCAATATATTTCCCTCGATATAGGCCATTATAATCGGTTGTTGAAGCTTGTTTAAAATAGGCTTCCGTAATAACAGCTGCACTTCGTCTTGGATAATGTACCTTCACAATTTGGACTGGTGTTGGTTTCTTATGAATGACGGCACGATCAATATCCAAGTAGAACTGATTCGTAGTATTTATATCGTCCTCTAATGACATTCCTCGATTACTGAATGTATTATTCGATTGCCAGGACGATGCCTGTTTTGATATGATCTTCTTTTGTCCATTCGGATAATTCATCTCTCTTCCTCCTAGCATACATATCATATCAAAAATACGATTCATTACATTATACATTATATAACAAAGTGAATAAAATCACATATTTGAACATTACATGACGATTGTTTTCTTTAAAAATAGGTCTATCGCACTGGAAGTACACAACATTCTTCTCAGACAACTCCCTGTTGCGAGTATCTACGTAAACTTTTTGTGAACATAAAAAAGGATTTGCTGATTAGTAGCAGCAAATCCTTTTTTGAAAAGACTAATTGAAGCATGTTGATTTAAGTTGAGGGGCGATTTGGACCATTTAATTTTTTATCACCAATAATCGCTGAATTAGATTTATTTCTTTCTTGTTTCTTTAATTGATTCTTCTTTTGTTTCAATTTTGTAACCTCCTTTTACTATTATTATGTCTTAATATAGGAAAATCATAAGTACCTACACTTGTTTTGTATATAATGTTCTAGTTTTGTCGAACGTGAAGGAGTATTTATATTTTCCTCGAAATACTAAATAACTAAATTGAATGAGGTGGGACTTATGTATGCCATTAAAGAATTGGATTCCTTCGTCAATGGTGTTAATAAAGAGGATGTTGAGTCATCAGTAGAACATCTATTGGATCAGCTAAGAAGAATCGATCAGAAGCTAAGGTTGAAAGTGGAAAATGAAATTAAGCATAATTTTCACCAACAGCAAGAATTCGTTCTAGCTGCAGATGCTATTGTAATTCAAATAATTAATAACAGATAACTTAACGCATTCACATTATAATATGATAAAGTAGAGGGAAAGGACTATTTTTAAATAGAAGAAGGCGGAATACATCATGGAATTATCAAAGCAAACAGAAACGCTTAGAGAGTATCTTTATAATTTACGAGACAAATTCGAGCACAGTACTCCACCAGAAAATGTGAAGGATCGTAGTTTCTTTGAAAAGGTAAAAGAGGAGACGACACCAATCTATGATCTGATTGCAACCTGGGAAGAGGACGCACTGCAAACGGTTAAAGAGAAAAAGATCACAGTTCATCCACAACAAGTCATTTCTACTAGGGAAAATATGGAGTTACTTATCATGCATAGCTATTATAAGGATGCTAGAAGAAAACGTTATATGGAATTATATAATTCAGTACTTTATATTTATGATCAAGTAATTCGAGACTTATAAACCTCTCTTTGCTTTACAATTGTTCATTAATTTCTTATAATTTATAGCAACTTATTAGACTGAAGGGAATAAAAATAATCATGAATAAACTGATTGATGAAGCAATTAATGCAAGAAACAATGCGTATGTACCGTATTCGAAGTTCCGGGTTGGTGCTGCATTATTAACAAAATCTGGCAAGGTGTATACCGGCTGCAACATTGAGAATGCTGCTTACTCACTAGCATGTTGTGCGGAGCGTGTTACGATATTTAAAGCTATTTCTGAAGGGGAAACAGAATTTGTCGAAATGGCTGTTGCTGCAGATACAAAACGACCTGTACCACCATGTGGAGCATGTAGGCAAGTGATGAGTGAATTTTTTGATAAAAAAATGAACATTTATTTAACAAATATTAATAAAGAAACGAAGAACTTTACAATGGAAGAACTATTACCATTTTCATTTGATACCAATGATTTGCTAGGGGAATAAATCAGGCAGGGGTAATGCTAATGAGCTTACATTGGAGACTGATTTTCAGTTTCCTTTTTTTAATGGTATAATAAAATGAGAAATAATGCTTGAATTATAGACTAAATTGAATAATCGATGAATATGGAAAAGTGAATATGATGAGGTGAGAGATGATGAGTAAACGCGCACAATTAAATGGCAAGGCAATTCTCGAAAAAGATTTTAAAACGACCATGAGAGGCTATAGTCAAGAAGAAGTAGATGAATTTCTGGATCTTATCATTCAAGACTATGATGCGTTCAGTCAAGAAATAGTAAGATTACAGCAAGAAATCGATAGGCTGAAAAAGAGCACTCCAGAACAACAGCCAGTACGCACGAGAGCTGCCCAACAAAATACACAAGTTAATTATGATGTATTGAAACGTTTATCAAATTTAGAAAAAGAAGTTTTCGGCAAGAAGTTTATTGAGGCAGACGAATAGGCCAAGTAGCATTTCGAAAAGAATGATTGAAATAAAGCAATAAATATGATAGTATTATTTAGTGTTATTAAATACTCAGGTAATCGCTGCAGTTGATGCAGAGGAAAGTCCATGCTCACACAAACTGAGATGTTTGTAGTGTTCGTGCTTGATGAATTCATAAGTCAAGGTAACCAATACGGTTAACGGCAGGAAATATTCCTAAGTCCAATCGGATATGGAATATTATACTTGAAAGTGCCACAGTGACGGAGCTGGAATGGAAACATTTCAGGTGGAACGAGGTAAACCCCACGAGTGAGCAACCCAAATAATGGTAGGGGCATCCTTTAGTAGGGAATTCAACCGAAAGAGGGACAAGGAACTCCTTGTAGATAGATGATTACAACCTAAAGTACGAGGCTTGACCACCGTTTGCAGTACGTAGGTACAGAACATGGCTTATCGAGTATTTAATCGGTCTCTAAATTAATTAATCGAACCTTTTTTATAGTAGATACTATGAGAAAGGTTTTTTTATTTTTCGTCGAATGTGATAAACTAGGACTACACTAATTTTAGTAACGAGAGGAATTCATATATGAAAAATATAACACTAATTGCAACAGCCGCTATGGGTCTGGAATCTGTAGTTGCACAAGAAGTAAAACAGCTTGGATATGAAGTAACAGTAGAGAATGGCAAAGTAATCTTTGAAGCACCAGTTTCTGCTATTCCGCGCTGCAATCTTTGGTTACGTACAGCAGACAGAGTAAAGGTTCTTGTTGGGAAATTTAATGCGACGACATTTGACGAGCTATTCGAATCTACAAAGGCCCTTCCGTGGGAAGAATTTATTGCAGAGGATGGACAATTTCCTGTTTCTGGAAAATCAATTAAATCACAATTGCACAGTGTTCCTGATTGCCAAAAGATCGTTAAGAAATCAATTGCTGAAAGACTTAAACTTAAATATGGAATGGTTTCGAAAATGCCGGAAACAGGAGCATTGTACAAAATTGAAGTTGCGCTGTTAAAGGATGAAGTTACCCTTACATTAGATACGTCAGGTACAGGGCTTCATAAAAGAGGCTATCGAGTAGGTCAGGGAGATGCACCTTTAAAAGAAACGATGGCAGCTGCACTCGTTTTACTTACGAATTGGAAAGCTGAATATACATTTATTGACCCTTTCTGTGGATCAGGTACGATTCCAATTGAAGCTGCATTAATTGGACAAAACATTGCACCAGGTTTTAATCGTGACTTCGCCTCAGAAAATTGGGCTTTTATCCGTAATAAACATTGGCAAAAAGCATTTGAAGAAGCAGAAGACCTTGCCAATTACGATCAAAAACTGGAAATTATCGGCTCAGACATCGACCATAATTTAATTAAAGTTGCGAGTGATAATGCAATAGAGGCTGGATTAGGCGATTTAATTACATGGAAGCAAATGCAGGTAAAGGATCTATTTATTCGTAATGAGAATGGTTATATTGTCACAAACCCTCCTTATGGTGAGCGACTAAGTGATAAAGAAGCTGTTGCAGCACTATATAAAGACTTTGGTGATGTTATGAAGAATCATCCAACATGGAGTATTTATGTAATTACTGCGTTCGCTGCTTTCGAAAAACAATTTGGTATGGAAGCAACGAAGAAACGTAAATTATTTAATGGCTTTATTGAAACAAACTATTATCAATACTTTGGAGAACGTTCTTAATAGCTCTGAACATCGAGAAGTTGGGGCTGAAAACTCAATCAGCCTCAGTAATAGCTCCAGATTGTAAATTATATATGCACAATATAACGACTTTTATAAGTGTAGATGGAGCTTATACTTCATTTACAGAACAATTGTGATACATGAAAATATATGCGCAACATTTTACGAGAAGTAAGTCAATTCAATTTGGCAAGCTTCTTTTTTTCTTTAAATCCCCCTAAAGTGAATAACGTCATGTTATTTTAAAAACCTCTCTTTTCCAGCGGTTTGTAATCAAATCCAATCTACTCAATCTCTTGTTTTTTTCTGGTCAATCAAATAAACTATGAATTAATAGAATCATGGTTAATTGAATTTCTACTACTACTTGCGTTGTTAGAAAACTATTATCAATATTTTCGAGAGAAAGAAAGTTAAGGGGGAATAGCTTTGAAACAAATCGCCACAATTGAAAAGGATTTTCTGGAATTATTAAAGGAAATGGATAGTTATCGTGAAGTAATTGCACTTGCACATTGGGATATGCGAACAAAGATTCCAAAAAATGGTGTAGAGCAACGTTCAGAGGTTGTTGGATTCCTAGCACATAAACTTCATAAGCTAGAAACTTCTGAGGAAATGAAGAACTATATCGATCAACTTAAAGGTAAGACAACGAACTCAATCATCCAAAAATCAGTGGAAGAATGCGAAGAAACATACAATAAAAGCAGTAAAATACCAAGTGATGAATTTAAAGAATATGTCATGCTTCAATCAAAATCAGAGGCTATTTGGCAGGAGGCACGTGAGAAAGCGGATTTTGCACTTTTTCAGCCTTATCTAGAACAGTTAGTAGAATATAATAAGAAATTCGCAAATTACTGGGGTTATGAAGATAATATTTATGATGCGTTGTTACATAACTTCGAACCAGGTGTCACTACAAAAATGCTGGATGAAGTTTTTTCGAAGCTAAGGGTTTCATTGACAAGCTTAGTTGAAAAAGTAAATCAAAGTAAATCAAAGCCAGACCCGACAATATTGAAAGGTCACTTTGCAAAAGAGAAGCAGGAAGCTTTTTCAGTCGAAGTATTAAAACAAATTGGCTATGATTTTAATTCTGGTAGACTTGATGATACGATACATCCATTTGAGATCACACTCAATGGAAATGACGTACGGATAACTACAAGATATGATGAAGAGGATTTCCGCATGGCAATCTTCGGGATTATCCATGAAGGTGGACATGCACTGTATGAACAAAATATAAGTATAGAATTAGCACGTACACCTCTTGCAACTGGAACTTCCATGGGAATACATGAATCGCAATCACTATTTTGGGAGAATTTAATCAGCAGAAGCAGGCCGTTTTGGGAACATTACTATGACTTATTTAAATCTTATGCACCAGAAACTTTTCAACATGTGGCGCTTGATGACTTTTACCGTTCGATTAATGAGGTAAAGCCTTCCTTTATTCGAATTGAGGCTGATGAGCTCACATATGCACTCCATATTATGATTCGCTATGAATTAGAAAAAGGTTTAATTAATGGAGATATCGCTGTTAAAGATTTACCAGATTTATGGAATAAATTAATGGTTGAGTACTTGGGAATTGAGCCACCGACAGACCGTGAAGGAGTCTTACAAGATATTCACTGGTCAGGTGGAGACTTTGGCTATTTCCCTTCATATGCATTAGGCTATATGTATGCAGCACAAATTCATCATACACTAGCAGCTGAAATGAATGTTGAACAATTGGTAGCATCCGGAAACTTTGCACCAATCTTAGAGTGGCTAACTAAAAATATTCATCAGTATGGAAAGATGAAAAAACCATTAGAAATTATTGAAGATGTTACGAAAGAACCACTTAATCCTGATTATCTAGTCAACTACTTAACGAAGAAGTATACCGCGATTTATCAATAGTAAATAAAGAGGCAGTGACCCACTAGGATCACTGCCTCAAACTATACTTTTATTTCTTTACAACATTTGCAGCTTGTGGGCCACGTTCACCTTCAACAATTTCGAAAGTAACCTCTTGTCCTTCTTCCAGCGCCTTATAACCTTCTTCTTGAATTGCTGAATAATGAACGAACACATCGTTTCCTTCTTCTAGTTGAATAAATCCATAGCCTTTTTCAGCATTAAACCATTTTACTACACCGTTTTCCATGTATATATCCTCCTATAGTTTCACGTAAACGTGTTAATACAAAGTAGAGAAAGAACGCATTAAAAAAAGGCAACACCGATAGAAGAGTAGGACCATAAATTCATCCACTTCTATGGAAGTTGCCTGTAACATTAACGGATCCGTACTTCTTCTTTGCTTACTATATAATTTAGCGTACTTCTTTACAGTAGTCAATGATTTCAACTTGTAGAAATAAAATCCAATTTATTAGTTGATCGATAATAGCCTTATCATTATTATAGTTACTAGGAAGTCAGCGAAAGGGAGGAGATTAAATGAACGAGAGAGTGAAACTAAAGAGAATTAGAGAGTATGCTTTTCAGATATTCCATGACGATGTAACCGGTCATGATTATTATCATATGGAACGGGTTGCACGGACGGCAAAACAGATTGCAATAGAAGAAAAAGCTAACTTATTTATATGTGAAGCGGCTGCGTTGCTCCATGATGTCGGGGATGCAAAACTATTTGAACAGCCAGAGAAAAATGTGAAAGCAATGAATCTTTTTCTAAAATCTATCGAACTAACAGCTGAACAGATAAAGTTCCTCAATCAAATTATCAAAGAAGTTTCTTTTAGCAGAGGAGTACAGGTCCCAGCTACAATTGAGGGAAGAATAGTACAAGACGCAGATCGAATCGATGCAATCGGTGCGATTGGGATTGCAAGAACCTTTGCATATGGTGGTGCAAATCAGCAAATGATCCATCATAATACAGAGAAAAGTACATCAATTCAGCATTTCTATGATAAATTATTAAAGCTTTATGATTTGCTGCATACTACGAAGGCAAAAGAAATGGCAATTAGCCGTCAGCGGTTTATGGAGCAGTATTTAGAACAATTCTATAAAGAATGGTAACAGGATAAAAATGTATTTTCTTGGTTTACGATTATGTTACAATAGATGCATTATGCTTTTTATTAAAAATGAATTAATGGAGGGAATACTCTCATGATTAAAGGAGAACAAGCTTACTTAAACTTGTGTAATTACATATTAGAAAATGCTGCGGAGAAAGATGATCGAACGAATACGGGTACCTACTCCATATTTGGACACCAAATGCGTTTTGATTTAAGCGAAGGGTTTCCACTTCTAACAACGAAAAGAGTTCCCTTTCGTTTAGTCGCAACAGAGCTTCTTTGGTTTATTAAAGGAGATACAAATATCCGTTATTTACTAGAGAATAATAATAATATCTGGAATGAATGGGCATTTGAACGATGGATAGCTAGTGATGACTATACTGGTCCAGATATGACTAATTTTGGAATTCGCAGTCAACAGGACCCTGAATTTAATGAAGTATACAAGGAAGAAATGGATCAATTTAAGGAGAAAGTTCTTCGGGATAACGCATTTGCAGAAAAATATGGTGATCTTGGTTTTGTTTATGGGAAACAATGGCGGAACTGGAAAACTTCTAAAAATGAAAGCATTGATCAATTAAAGGATGTAATCAATTCGATTCGTACCAACCCTAATTCACGTAGACATATCGTTTCTGCATGGAATCCAGAAGATATCCCAAGCATGGCATTGCCACCATGTCATACACTATTCCAGTTCTATGTTGCTAACGGGAAGTTATCCTGCCAGTTGTACCAACGAAGTGCAGACGTATTCCTTGGCGTACCATTTAATATCGCGAGTTATGCATTACTAACACATTTGATTGCACATGAGTGTGGACTAGAGGTGGGAGAATTCATTCATACATTAGGGGATGCACATATATATTCCAATCATCTAGAACAAATTAAAACACAATTAGCTAGGAAACCGAAACCATTACCAGAAATTAGAATCAATAAAGATAAAGCTTCCATTTTTGATTTTGAGCTTTCAGATTTCGAAATTATCGGATACGACCCACACCCAGGAATAAAAGCGCCAATCGCTGTATAACAATCATTAGAGGAGGAAGATTATTGATCTCTTTATTAGTAGCTATGGACCGAAACCATGTTATTGGTGCAAATAATCAATTACCATGGCGTTTACCAAAGGATTTACGATTTTTTAAAGAAAAAACAACCGGAAATACGATTATTATGGGAAGAAAAACATACGAATCCATGGGAGGAGCATTACCTAACCGGAGAAATGTTGTTTTAACACGTAAAAATCATGACTACCCTGAAGACGTTGAGGTTATCCATGAATTGTCGACAATTCAAGAATGGGATAAGGAAAACCCTAAGAATGAGTACTTTGTAATTGGCGGCGGTAATATTTTTACACAGGTGATGCCATTTGCGGATCGGATGTACATTACATTCATTGACAACGATTTTGATGGTGATACATATTTCCCAAGCTTTTCAGAGAATGATTGGACATTGACTTCTAAAGTAAAAGGCGATAAAGATGAAAAAAATCCGTACGAATATTATTTCTTACAATATGATCGTAAAAGGTAACATTGATTGATTATTCTCTAGATAGAACTTGTTTCAATGAAGATAAACGTGTTACTATGTACTTGTATGATAATATTAATAATTAATTTTGAATATTATTAGGTAAAGAAGGTGTACTTATGTTATCTAGTATCGGTGTACCAGGATTAATCTTAATTCTAATTATCGCACTCGTTATCTTTGGTCCTAAAAAATTACCAGAAATCGGTAAGGCTGCTGGACAAACTTTGCGTGAATTTAAACACTCTGCTCGTGAAATAACAAGTGACGCAAAAGAGGAAATAGACGAAGCAAAAGTTATCGTTAATAAGAAAGAAAACTAATCTTGGAGTGATTATATGCTTAATAGTATTGGAGTACCAGGATTAATCTTAATTTTAATTGTTGCATTAATAATTTTTGGACCTTCTAAGTTGCCGGAAATTGGCAAGTCATTTGGCACTTCTTTAAGAGAATTCAAAAATGCTGCAAAGGATATTGTTGATGACGGCAAAAATCAGAAATAATAATAGAACGACGATGAAGGTGTAGGGGGTTCATTTAACCTTACATCTTCTTTTCTGCTTTAATCCTAAGGGGTGTTAACAAATGGAAAAGGATACAAAAATAGCGGATGACGAAAAGGAAATGGATTTCGTCGGACATTTATCTGAGCTAAGAAATCGATTGATTGTAACAGCAATATTATTTGTGATTTTATTTATTGTTGGTTTTATCTATGTAGAGGAGATTTACGCATTCTTTGTTAAAGATTTGGAGTTCAAGCTAACTGCAATCGGGCCAAGTGAAATTATTTGGATCTATTTCTCGATGGCGGGGTTAATTGCAATAGTCGGAAGTATTCCAGTTTTAACATATCAAATCTGGGCATTTGTTAAACCTGGTCTAACGGAGCGAGAACAACGAGCATCCTTAGCATATATACCTGCTACTTTTATATTATTTATCGTTGGATTGGTGTTTGGTTACTTAATGTTTACTAAGTCACTCATTCCGTTTTTACTTTCTTTAAATAATGGTATGTTTGAAATTATGTTTACAGTAGACAAGTATTTCAAGTTTTTAATGCAAGTAACAGTCCCAATTGCAATCCTTTTTGAGCTGCCAATTGTTGTTATGTTCTTAACGAGCATCGGAATTCTTACACCTAAGTTTCTTGAGAAAAATAGGAGATATGCATACTTTGCATTGGTTGTTATTAGTACAATTATTACCCCAGCTCCTGATTTTATCTTACCAGTAATTATATCGATACCACTTATTTTCATATATGAAATTAGTATCCGCTTAGCGAAAAGAATCTACAATAAGAAACTTAAGAAACATGAAGAAATAATGAGTGAGGAGAATCTTTAAGCGGGGTGAAACAATGCGTACATTTTATCAATTTCTAATGACTTATCGAGGAAAAATAAAGGCGGATGACTATAGCAGGTTGGCAGACTGGGCATTCTTTGATTCTAGTTTCCCTAAACATACAAAAGATTATCATGAAATAAGTAATTACCTTGAATGGAATAGCCCATTTCCGAATGCTTTGATGACATTTGATGAATTATGGGACATCTATCATAGTTAGATTAAATGGCTCTGGAATAATTCCAGAGCCATTTAATTTACAATAAGTGAAGTTATTTGCTGAAATGGAATACGGTGTCTATTGTGGTCTTCTGTTTGCAACACAATCTCATAGCCATACTGATCTAATTTAGTAATTAATCCTGTTAAATGCGATATTGTCGCGTTTTGATAGCGGGAGAGCGTAACATATTTCCTTAACCGATAAGCTTCCATCAAATCATTATGAATGACCTCGATTTGCTGTGGATCAAGTAAAGGTTTCGTGACCTTCTCATCTTCTTTCCATAATTCTTTTAACAACTCTACATGCTCTGGCAGCATTAAAGATGACCATTTAATTGTTCCTCTGTCCTTTGCCATGTATATCACCTCAAATACAGTATATACGAACATAAGTTCTTTATTCAACATAAATATATTATTAATCGGCAATTTAGCTTACAGATACTAATAATGGTTAATTATCGCTAAGAACAAATTTAATGATGAATCAATTAAGCGAAATACATCCATGACGCATTTGGTAATAAAAAATATTACCATATTAATAAGATCAGAAAGAGAGTCATCAATGTCTATCTTGTAAAAGGAAGAAGGTCATTTCAGAAGATGGGTTCGCTGATGGTCTGAAAAAAATAACGACACTATGTGATAGTTGTGATGCAAGTCGCATCAGTGATGAAGGGCATAAGGAAATTGTAGATGGCAGATACATGTTTAACTGATAACGTACATGATGTTATTCAAGAGGGCTTAAATCTTGAGCGTGTAGCGAATATTCCAATCTTCAATCATATTGTGAGTTGAATAAACGAGAGTGGAAAATCGGCGGTTAAAAGAGAATTCCAGATAGATAATGGAGTGGAAATTTACAAATGATCTAGATCTAAGCAGATCAATCAAAAAAAAGCTTAAAATAATACTTTCAATCTATTGTATATAACAATTAATAGTACTAACTTACAGTAATCAAAGGTCCTTAAGGCTTATGCATTAAGGGATAGACCGATTCAAACAAACGTTTGATTTAATAACTGATAATTCCGTTATATGCAAAGGTGTTATACAAACAAATAGTGTCTAATTTCGCCATTATCTGCAATTAAAAGTAATTTTTGTTGATTTCTGCGCTTACCCGGGAAATATTAAATCTAGGATATTTCACTTTATCATCGCGAAGAGAGCCTTTGCCCAAACACTTTCTGTAAATTTACGTACAATATTCTATAATGCATTTAACGATATAAGGGGAGAGTATAATGTTTCCAGGAAACAGACAGAGAAATGGATATTCAATGCCAATGCATCGTGGAATGAATAATTTCAGAATTCCGAATCAGGGTTTTAACCAGCAACCCCAACGGAGTATGGGAGCAAACTTATTACAGCGATTTTTACCACAACAAGCTCAAGCTGCAACGATTGCCAGTAAAGGTGCAGGTGGGTTATCGAATACATTAAATAATGTTCAGCAAGTGTTAAAGGTCGTTCAGTCCACTGCGCCACTCGTACAGGAATATGGACCAATGGTAAAAAACCTTCCAGCAATGTATCGAATGATGAAGGCATTTAAAAATCTTGATTTAACAGAAGATAGTGCAGAAGACAAAGCGGAAGCAGACATTGAAGATCAAACTAATCCATCTAATAATACTAAAAATACAGATACAATTAGAAAGATACCAACGAAGAAAGGGAACGGAAATTCTAAACCAAAACTGTATATCTAATAAATTATAAACATACTACTTGATTTTTGAATCAAAAAAGGGAAAAATAGATATAATCAATACAGTATTGGAGGAATTTAGAAATGGCAGCCGATTTTGAACTTGCAACGTTTGCTGGTGGGTGCTTTTGGTGTATGGTCGAGCCTTTTGATACAAGGCCAGGAATAGAAAGTGTAGTATCTGGATATACCGGAGGAACAGTTGAAAACCCGACATATGAACAAGTTTGTTCCAATACTACAGGACATGTGGAAGCAGTACAAATTAAATTTGACCCGATGATTATGTCATACGAACAGCTTGTTCAAACGTTTTGGCAACAAATTGATCCAACAGATCCTGGCGGCCAATTCCACGATAGAGGAGAGTCTTATCAAACAGCAATTTTCTATCATAATGATTTACAAAGGCATATTGCTGAGGACTCTAAACAGAAATTAGATGCAAGTGGAAAATATAATAAGCCAATTGCTACAAAGATATTACCTGCTGCAACTTTCTTTCCTGCTGAAGAAAAGCATCAGGATTATTACAAAAAACAACCCTTTCATTATCGTTCCTATAAAAAGGGATCTGGCAGAGAAGATTTTATTAAATCAAACATAAAGATGCCCATTGACAAGTCAAGATTGAAAGATAAGTTAACGCCAATTCAATACGTTGTAACACAAGAGAACGGAACAGAAAGACCGTTCCAAAACGAATATTGGGATAATGAGAAAGAAGGAATCTATGTAGACCTGATTTCTCGGGAGGCTTTATTCTCTTCAACTGATCAATATGATGCGGGTTGTGGTTGGCCAAGCTTTACTAAACCAATTGATAGCTATCAGTTAGAGGAAAAGACAGATACAACTCATGGTATGATTCGTACGGAGGTAAGAAGTAAAGTAGCGGATTCTCATCTTGGACATGTCTTTGAGGATGGACCAGTCGAAGCAGGTGGACTGCGCTATTGTATGAATTCAGCAGCAATGGAATTTATTCCAAAAGAAGAAATGAAAGAAAAAGGCTATGGAAATTACTTAAGGTTATTTAAATAAGTAAATTAACAATAACATTATTATGTAAACTTAGAAATTGGAGTGGGTGTAAAATGATTCATTTAGATTGGGAAAATAGAGAAACAATGAAACAAATTGAATGTGTTCATGCAGATGCAAAGAAATTCATGGTGAATAATAAGTTAACACCGGGCAAGACATATGATGTTAAAAATGAATCGGATGAATTCTACTTTATTATAGACAACAGCAACCGAATTGGTGGATTCTTAAAAGATTATTTCAAGGAAATATAAGATTTTTAAAGATAACAGGGTTTCCCCCTGTTATCTTTATGTAAACCTTTGTTAATATAGATTATTCTTTGTAAAAATGCTAATTAGAGTTATAATAGATGTACAATTTCTAATATAGCGAAAGTACATAAATCCCAATAAAGGAATGATCGATTTGAGAAAAATATATTTTGTTCGACATTGTTCTGCTTTTGGGCAACATAAAGATTCACCATTAACAAATGATGGAATTATGCAAGCGCAACTTCTTGCAGATTTTTTTGAAGAACAAAATATTACCTTTGATCAAATAGTTTCTAGCCCCTATTTAAGGGCAGTTGAAAGTATTAAACCTTTTGCAGAAAGAGCAGGGATTGACATAGAAGTTGATAATCGTTTAGAAGAACGTATACTTAGTGACGAGCCGATTGAAGACTGGTTGGAGGAATTAGAATGCTCCTTTAACGATTACCACTATGCATTACCTGGTGGAGAATCTGCAAATGAGGTAATCAACCGTGCAAATGAGGTATTAAAGCCAATCCTAAATGGGCATTCGGTAACAAATGCAATTATAGTAAGTCACGGAAATCTATTAGCATTAGTATTTAGTCAGTTCGATAAAAGCTTCGGTTTTAATCAATGGAAAGAGCTAGGAAATCCGGATATATACTTACTAGAATCCAATGATGTTGATATCATTTCGTTTAAACGTATATGGGATAGCAAGTAAACGATTCGCCTTTTATTTTTTTATTAAAATGAGTTATACTAATGATTAGAAATGTAGCAAGCTTAGGTAGAAGGAGGCGAGCGGTTTGGCTTTTGTCATTACGTCACCGTGTAAAGCGGAAAAAGCAGGAGAATGTGTCGAAGTTTGTCCTGTTGATTGTATAGAACAAGGGGAGGATATGTTCTTTATCGATCCAGATATTTGTATCGATTGTGGAGCATGTGAAGCAGTATGCCCTGTAACAGCAATTTATATGGAAGATGAAGTTCCTGAAGAGGAAAATGAATATATCGAATTAAATAGATTGTTTTTCCAAGGAAATTAAATGTATTTCGTTTGCGATCGGTTAGTGACATAATAACTGTACATTGCACTAGGTGAGAAAAGAAGCCATTACTATTAAAGTAGTGGCTTCTTTTATTTTTCTGTGTAAAAGTATTATAAATACAAGCCTTAAAATTTTTAATTGAATGACAATATACTATAATTAGATAGAGAGCATAATTTGATTACATCGTAATGGAGGGACAGTATGAGAATTATTATAGCAGGTGGAGATGGTTTTTGTGGTTGGCCAACAGCTTTATATTTATCAAAACAAGGTCATGACGTTACAATTGTAGATAATTTGGTTAGAAGAAAAATGGATGAGGAATTACATTCAAATTCCGTAACTCCACTAGCATCACTAGAGGAACGTGTTACTAAATGGAAAGAGTTAACGGGGAATGAAATAAAAATATTTATTGGTGACTTAAATCATTATGATTTTTTGCGAGAGGTATTTAGACAAACAGAACCAGAAGCATTTGTACATTTTGCAGAGCAGCGATCAGCACCTTATTCTATGATTGACAGGGAGCATGCAATATACACGCAATCCAATAATGTACTTGGCAATCTGAATGTTCTTTATGCTATTAAAGAATTTTCTCCTGAATGTCATTTAATTAAATTAGGAACGATGGGAGAATATGGTGCACCAAATATTGATATTGAAGAAGGTTATATTGAAATTGAGCACAATGGTAGAAAAGATCGCATGCCGTATCCAAAACAACCTGGTTCTTTCTACCATCTGACGAAAGTTCATGATAGCCATAATATTATGTTTGCCTGTAAGATTTGGGGAATTCGAGCAACAGATTTAAACCAAGGAATCGTATATGGTCTTCATACAAATGAAACCGAACTAGACCCCGTCTTAAATAATCGATTTGACTATGATGGGGTTTTCGGCACAGCCTTAAATCGCTTCTTAATCCAATCTGCTATTGGTCATGATCTAACCGTTTATGGTGCTGGCGGACAAACAAGAGCATTTTTAAATATCAAGGATACGGTCAGATGTGTTGAAATAGCAGCAAACAATCCCGCAGACAAAGGGGAATTTAGAGTGTTTAATCAATTTACAGAATACTTCTCTGTAAAAGAACTTGCAGAAAGAACAAAGTCTGTAGCAGAAGAGATGGGGTTATCTGTAGCTATTTCCCATATTGAAAACCCCCGTGTTGAGGCTGAAGAACATTATTACCATGCAATTAATACTAATCTTCGGGCGCTAGGTTTAGAACCAAACCTATTAACAGATGATGTATTAAAAAGCATCTTAAAAGTCGCATTAGAATACAAAGATCGAGTGATAAAAGAAAATATACTTCCACAAGTATCCTGGAAATAAAAAGGAGCTTTAGAGTTGAAAATCGCAATTGTAACAGAAACCTTTTTACCTTCTACTGATGGCGTCGTAACAAGACTTACACAAGCTGTTAAATATTTTCGCTCATTGAATCACGAAGTATTAGTAATTGCTCCTGATCTTGGCATTACTGAATACGAGGGTGCTAAAGTAGAAGGGATTAAAACGATTACATTTCCGTTTTATCAATATCGAAAGTTTTCCTTACCATCCAAAAGGATTAAAGAATTATTGGATACATTTCAACCCAATATCGTGCATGCAGCGAATCCGGCCTTAATTGCAGCATCTGCTGTCCGTTACGCAAAGAAATTAGATTTTCCATTACTTGCATCATATCACACGCATATTCCAAAGTATTTAGATTATTATAAGGTTTATAAGCCAGCAAAGCCTATCCTGTGGAGTTACATAAGAAGGTTGCATAATACTGCTGAACTAAATCTTTGCACATCAGAAACGATTAGAAGTGAACTGTTGGAGCAAGATATTCATCATTTACATGTATTGCAGCGTGGAGTTGATACTAAGAATCGTCACCCAAGATATTATGATATAGAAATGCGTAATCGATTAACAAATGGGGATAAATCGAAGAAATTACTTATATTTGTTGGCAGATTAGCAATCGAAAAAGAAATTCATAAAATAAAACCATTATTAGATGCTAGAGACGATATTTCACTAGCCATCATAGGTGATGGACCAGCAAAAAATGACTTAATGAATGTATTTAAAGATACAAACACAATTTTCACTGGATTTCTACATGGTGAGGAATTATCAAAAGCATTTGCATCAGCTGACGCATTTATTTTCCCATCTGTAACCGAAACACTTGGATTAGTAATACTGGAAGCGATGGCATCTGGATTACCGGTAGTTGCAGCTAAAAGTGGTCCGACAATAGAACAAATCAATGATGGTGAAACTGGATTATTATTTGAAAATGAAAATATTGGTAGTCTGATCAGTGCAATGAACAAATTAGATGATGAAAACGTATTACAACAAATGCGCAAAAATGCACGTAAAGAAACCGAGAAATTTTCCTGGGAAAAAGCATCTCAACAATTATTAGATTTCTACACACAAACAATTAAATTACATGAAGATAAAAACCTGGTTGCAAAATAATATACAACCAGGTTTTTATCTATAAAACCGAAAAAAATCTATGTTTATCTCACTATCATAAGTATACTTTAATATGAGACGTAATTTAACGCTTTTTTGATTAACTTCCTATAATAAATATTATGTAAACTAGGAGAGGGATTAAATAAAACAATAACTACTTTTAATCTCTAGTGTTATGTTTACCCTTTCCGTTGTATAATTGGATTTAAGTCTTTTTATCTCCTTAAATTTTGGATACTTATAATACATGTCAGAGTAAGCTTCTTATGCGTATGTCTTTTCCTTTGTTACCTTATGTGTTGCTTTTGACTTGTTTGTAAACAAATAGTTAGGCTTTATCGATATTTAGAGCATACAGATTAAAATTGGACTTAAACTTACTTTGTTTGAAGTTTGGATTGAAGCTTTGGTCGTCTATTGGAGATATTGTCCCTAATATCCGCATATACACTGGTGAAGCTACTTTATCTAAAATTTACATGTAATCCTAAAAGATCACAAGACCATAGTAATTACAGGCAAATAACCCCACTAAGGTTCGGAAAACCCTACCGAAACGATGTTTGTTCCATCAGGAATTACATTACCTCTTTTGGATAAATTGCATATTCCCTTGTTCCAATTACATACTCATATACTAACCATGATCATCTTTACTGTTCTTACACCTTTACGTGATTTATTGTCCGTCATGATTAACCCTCCTTTTGTTCGTTATAAAATGTATAACCCCCGATAATTTTCTCACTCGTAATTTTTATTGTTCTTTATAAAAAACATACTATAAAGACATCCATAAAGTTAGTGCCTTACAAAAAGACATTAAAAAAACCGGATTTGGTATCGTCTATGTGATCTAAAACAAGTAAAAACACTGAGAAGTTTATGAAAAAAAGGAGATTTTTATTTGTTTACATAATATTATTATCGTTAAACTCTTTTTAAAAACCTGCTTCTTAACGCTGCCGTTGGAAGCATACATGAATCCTTGAGCTTGAAAATTTGATTATTGTGATCAACTAAATGACTAAATAATATTAGAAAGCAAATACGTTGGTATGCTCTTTTTAGTATCCTTCTATGAAATCAACAATCACTCTTGGATATTCTTCTCTTTGGATCCACCTTAGCTCCTTCTCCGTTTTATCAAACCATTCCCCTTTCCACCTTTTCTCTCTAAAATGTTTTTGAAATAGATTTTTTGATCAACTTCCTCCAATTACAATAGCCTATTTTACCTTTTAAATTTGTCAGAATAACCCTCCAATAAGAGGAATCTAATATAAATGAATGACCATTTTTAATCCATTAAAGAGATGCTCATAAGTACATTCCCTTTTTTCTAATCCCAACTAACCTGCTCCTTTAGTAAATAACTTATAAAAATAGCGTCAACCCTGCTGGCTTGACGCTATTACTATTCATTTAGTTCAAAACTCTTTTAAATCCATTCTTTTCCATGTTTACGAATGAATTGAAGCTCATTCTGATAATGTTCAAGTTGCCTTCCATCGATCATTTTTTGAAAAGCTATATCGCCCTCTTTGGCTTTCCTTTGCATGGTTTTACATAAACCTTCTACTCGAAGCAGCACCATCTCTAAAAAACCTTTCTCCATTCCCTCAATACCATAGGATTCAAAAAATAATTTAACCCTTTGTTTTATACGGTCTGCATCCTTTAATGGTTCATAATAAACTGCCTCACCTGTTTCAGTATGATAAAGTCTACTTAAAGGAACGCAAGTGTAAAGGGTATAGGCTATATCCCAAAGTCTTGGACCAGGAGCAGCATGATCAAAATCAATAATACCTATTGGCTTTTCTTGATTAAAAATAATGTTATAGATGGCGAAATCATTGTGACATAGCACTTCAATTGGCTGAGGGGTGTTATCGATTGGTTGCCAACATTTTTCGATTGGAAAATCTTTCACAGCATCATGATAGAGACGAAGCATTTTCGCTATCTCTTTTAAAGCAATATTGGACCACATATATTTCTTTAAAGGATAATTGCCAGCTTCTCCTTTAATAAATGATAATATCTCTCTATCTTTTTCATCAATACCTAAAAACTTTGGTGCATAACTGAAACCTTTGTTTTCCAAATGCCTTAATAACTTGTGAATTTTGGGACTGTCTGGTTTTGTTTCTCGTCGAACAGTATCTCCTAAACGATAAACGTTTGTGACATTTCCTCCTGTTAGCAGCTCTTCGTTTTCGTATTGACTATTCATTAAACCACTCCAATTTAGGGACCCTATGTTTGTGTCAATATAAATGTATTTTTAGCCATAAATAAAAGCAGATACACAAAGGTATCTGCTTGGTAATGGGAATTTAATTGTCCATAGCATGAATCCCTTGAATGATTTAAGATAGACAAATAAACTTATCCTTTATAATAACGAATCGCATTGTCTCTCTATCCAATTAACTAATCATTTCAAAGTAATCCACATATGTAGTATAGATTCCCCTTTCTTTACATCTATATATTAGATATTACCAAAGATTGCTTGATGGGTAAAGGTAATTATTTGATTATTCCATCTCTTCGGTGCATTGCTTCAAAAGAAAGAAATCATTCCTTCTTCCTCCCAATATTCAAATACTACTTCACAACCAGTTATTTTATAGTATTAAATATTGATGTTTCTTCCACTAAACTGCTGTGTTATTGAATAAGGAAACTATCTCTAATTTAATTATAGCACCAGTTAGCTTAATAAAAATGATGCTATTCAACAATCGCGCGCCCAATTGTTAAAAATTAATACTTAAATAATATTCGAGAAGATCTGAAGTCTGATAAAGTACAAAACAAACCAAGAGGCTTTTTCTTCCGCTGTCTCATTTTAAATCTAAATATTCCAATTCAGTTCCATCATTGAGGATGATTTCCAAATCGAATTGAATATAGTCTGCCGGGAGGTCAAATGACTTTAGAATTTGATCGATAACATCCCTTTTGTTCGTGTCCTTAGAAATAGTCACGTTTTTAACTTTTGTATAAATACTGTCGAATGCAGCTTTCCCCCTTAGGTGTTCATTATTTATCTCATCATCAACTTGCCCTCCGATAAAACCTGAGTTATCGTAATTGATCTCAGCTTCATACTCTTTTTGCTCCCCAAAAGATACCTCTAAATCAATTTCACTGAAATCCAATTTTGCCATATCCGACTTCATTTTATATTGTTCTCGTGTATTATTAAGTGGACTGAGATTATCCATATTAGTTGTTTCACCTTTATCATTCTGTATAACATTTTTTTCAACTGTATTTTTTGTTTCATTTGTTTGCCCGCCACAAGCGGTTAATAAAGCAATACAAAATACTGATAAGGTGATAAACAAAATATGTTTCATTTTCCGCCTCCATTCCTATTGCCGTTGTACTTTAATCTTAGCTAGATAGTAAAGCGCCGATTTCCTGAATAAAATAAAATCATTATTCATTTATTGGCTGGTAAAAATATGTTTCTCTACTTTTTATGAATTTCTGCTTCATTTGCTTCAAGTATTTGTTTAACGCTTAACTTCCGTTAACTCTTCATTTTCTTCCCTCATCGTCTTTCCTCCTTAACAATTTGCATATTAAGCTACATATTAAGAGGATGTCCAAAATCGCGAAAAAAATGACTAACCAATCATTTCAGCAACTCCTTTTTTACTTCCGGGAGTATTAATTTTTAGTGAACGTGGAAGAATTTGAAGAGAATCAGCCTATCGAACATGAACTAGCAAGGAACGAGCAGGTATCTTATTAAACCAATCTTCCCCTATAGTCAAAAAAACACCGCCCTATTGCTGATCTCTCCTTGATAGGTCAAAGCACCAAATAGTTGAACAAGTAAATACGCTTTTATTACAGATTTTTCTTCGTACTGTACATTAAATGTTTTTGTATTTATTAGTATTTATTTTAAAATGACATATTTCAAATCACTTTATAATACCTTTTATTATCAATAGATTTTAATTGTGGAGAGGGCGTGAAAAATATGGCAATAAGACCCTCGTTGTTACAAAGAGGAGATACAATTGGATTAGTTACACTTGGCAGCCCTCTTGATGCGAATATTATTAATACCAGGGTACAGTTCTTGAGAAATATGGGCTTTGATATCGTTTTTGGCAGGTATGTTTATTCTTCTGATGGCATTGTAGCGGCATCAGCTGAACAAAGAGCAGATGATTTAATGAATATGTTCAGAGATCCGAGTGTCAAGATGATCCTTGCCACCCGTGGAGGGACTGGAGTTCAGACCATTCTTCCTTACCTAGATTTTGAAGTCATAAGACAGAACCCTAAAATTATATCTGGATATAGTGACATAACAGTATTATTAAATAGTTTATATCAATCCAGTAATTTAATTACATTCCATAGTCTGATGCTTATTGACTTCAGGCCAGAAACACCTGCTTATAACTTCAATCAATTTTTTGAAGCAACTTCTACATTGAATTCTCCCAGGTTAATCCAAAATCCATCAAACATAGCCCTGAATGGTTTAGTGCCCGGAAATGTAACAGGTCCAATAGTAGGCGGAAATATGACTTCGTTAGTAAATGCACTTGGTACACCATATGAAATTAATACAAAAGGAAAAATTCTCTTTTTAGAAGAAACCCACTCTCCAACTAACATGATTTTTAGGTATTTAACTCAATTACTAATGTCAGGTAAATTTCAGGATTGTATTGGTATTATTTTAGGAGAATGTACGAATTGCCTTGTATCTTATGATACAACATATGAAGATTTAATTAATACTTTATTAGTCCCCTTAGGAAAACCACTGTTAATCAACCTTACTTCAGGTCACGGCTTTTATAAAGCTGCTATTCCAATAGGTGCTAATGTAAATCTAAATTCAACAGATAATACATTGACTGTGATAGAATCAGCCGTATCTTAGTGGTTTTGAAGTTTTGTTTAGTATGGATTGACATCAGATAGTGTTTCTCTCGTTGGTTCATAAAATTCTTTGACGATATACTTTGCCACATCCGAATTTACTATCAATTTAATTATCCCATTTTCATTTTTCGTACTATCTTTTGCAACTCAATTAGGTTCTTGGATCCATTTATTGTAAAATGTTCATTCATAGTAACCAAGCACCTTTCATAAGAGAGGAAGTTCCTCCAAATACTTGTATTGATGAGCACAATACAAAGGGTTGAAATAAATAATTAATCCCAAATTTGTGGTCTATCAATATCCATTGTTCTCATATAATCTAATAGTTGTCCTGTGTGAATAGATTCGTGATAAGCAATACACAATAACATATCACCAAGTGTTCTAACTACCCTACATCAGAACGGTCTACTTTTATATTTTCTAAATCACTGGGATTGATTGACTTTATGTAACTAAGGAAATTTTCACGATTAGGTTGGGGAAATCCTAATTCATCTTCAACTGTTGTAAATTCTTTTGCATCAAAAGGATTAGACAAATTTTTTACGCTCCACTGCCCCCTCCCATAAAAACCTGATGGTAAAGAAACTCTCATTCTAATATATGTCTTATCATTTCAGCACAAGTGTTTTGATAATCGCCCTGTTAAACTTGCACGCGTTAATTTAATGAAAATGTGTATATATGAGTTGTTTATTTTAGATCGTTCGTAAATTTCTATAAGTGAACCAGCAGGATCCCTAAATTGAGCTACCTTAATGCCCCAATCCTCTTGTTCAGTCGGTTTAGTAATAAACTCTACCTTCCTTTTTAATTCTTGATATGTCTCTTCCACGCTTTTCACTTTAAAAATTAAAGCTGTTCTATCAGCCTTTTCAATAACCGTAGAAAAATCTTCACCATTAGCTTCAACCATCTGTTTACGTTCAAAAACACCTAAAGTAGTACCATTAAATTTGAAATCAGCATAATTAGAACTTTCATCTCCCCAAGTAACATCAAATCCCAATGCATTTCTATAAAATATTAAACATTCTTTATAATTATCTACAAGTAACCGAGTATGAGTAAATTCCATTAAAAATATCTCCTCTTCCATTTACTTAATAATCACTTATAAAATTAATTTCACTCACTCCATTAGTTAAAAAAGACCCTCATATGTGAGGATCTTCTTATTGTGCTTAACTTCCAGTTTAAGTGTATTTCCTCACAAATTTTTCAGGGATGAAAGGCTGTATCAAAAATCACTCACATATTGCGAGTGATTTTTGTTTTTTCTATTTTTTTAATCCTCATCACTACCCCGATATCGTTTGTATGGCAGTGGATTCCAAACTCGATATTGTAAGTCCTCCTGACGAAGTGGTGACGGAATATCATCAAAGATTTTACGTGCAACTTCTAATTCACGTTCCGCTTCAGATTTATCTTGATACATAAATTCATCCGAAGCTTTATCTAGTGCTTTATTCACCTTTTCTTCTAAATACTCAACGACCATTTCTTGTTGTCTATGAATCGATTCTCTAGTAGATGCCACCCAATCAGGCTGTGCGCTACGAAGCGTATCAGAAACATAGCTATACTCTTCAAAAATATCCTTATAAATCTTATCCGCATTATCACGCGCATCCGTAATAACAGTTTCTAAATCCTCTATCGTCAATTCTTCAACCTCAAGCGATTTTCTCCGTTTGGGACCGCCTATTCTTGACCTTGTTAAATAATAAGGGAAAATACTATTTATCGTTTTGCCAACTGGAGAGATGGCCATATTATTCTCATCAAAACCTTTTGGCTGTACGCCCTGCATCGCAATTCGAGCTGATTCAGGTCTCACGATTTCCTTTGGTGGTAGCACCCCATATCGAAGCAACTCGCGAATTCCTGTACCCGAAATATTAATACGATATTGCTCATCATGTGGACATGTATGCCCCGTTGCCTGTGTGCTGCAACGCGTGCAATAAAACACTTCATGAAATAGGCGGATATCAATCCCTAATTCCTCCGGTCTAAATTCATCAAAAATCGTATGGCTCGCATATTTTTCATAATAATCACCAATACCCGCGTGATCTCGTCCTATTAGGGCATGTGTACATCCATAGTTTTTCATAATCAATGCATGCAGGACCGCTTCCCGTGGGCCAGCAAAGATATAGGTAACCCGGAGTGGTGCAAGAATTGTTCTTTCCTTTGGATAATATGTATCCAACACACTGCGGTAAGATAACATCCGAAACTCATGTCTAGTATATTCACGCTTTGCCATTTCGACCAAGGGCTGAACAAATAATCCATCTAACTCTTCTAATGCATTTCGATGAATATACTCGTGTCCGCGATGTAAAGGATTTGCTCCTGTAATAAATCCACCAACTGATTTAAATTTTTTTTCCGTATAAAATAACTTCCATGTTTCTTTCGGCTCCATTCGAATATCTTCAAATGGACCCCAATGAACCCGACGAAGCAATTGAATTGGACCAGCTAAAGCAGTATCCCCCATTCGACGATAGATTGAATCGACTCCAGGGTGGTTACGGTCATTTGTGCCGAAAAGATGGGTTGCGCGGAACTCCCGATCATAATGAAAGATATCATTCAACTTAAGAATGGCGACGGGTTCTCTCGTTTCATCAGCAAGAGCGACTTCATCCCCAACTGATAGTGTCTTAATAACTTGCTGATTTCGGTCACCAGTTGGTGCGAAACTAAGTGGGACAGGCCAAACTACTCCATTTTTTAAGCGGCCCTTCGTAAGAACAGACTTGTAATCTTCCTCATCCATAAATCCTTCATTAGGAGACAATACCCCTGTTGCTATCATTTCAAGTGTAATGACAGCCTCCAAATCTACCATAATTATAGGTAACTGTTTTGCCCTATTCCTCGCTTCATCAAGCTCATTCCCTGCAAGAACTCGATTCACCAATTTTCCACCATGTGGCTGTTGTGGATAGCTAGCTAATGTTTTTTCATCCAACACATCAATAAATTGATCCATCATATCACCTTCCCATTATTACTTATATTCTATTGTTATTCTTTATCTCCTTCTTGAATTTAATGATTTTTTAATAAATTCAAATAATAAATCTTTAGACAGCAAATATAGACAATTATCTCTATTATTTTTTTAAGCTCACCAAAATCGTTTACTTTTCTATTTATGAAAAGATGACAAGGTTAAAGCAATAGATTGAGCTGTTTTTAACTTATCTTCAAATCTGAGAATTGCTTAAAGTATTAATGTCTATCTAAAAAGAGGAATATCTGAACCTAGATTGGTTATCGCTGATACAAAATATTGAGAGTGTTCTATATCCGAAGCATTCTTATAATCACAATTGTAGTTCGTTCACTATATATTATGCTGTAACTAACTATAATTAGGAGGAATTCTTACATGCATTTTCCATATTTTTGTCCGCAATCACCTTATCAACCAGTCCCTCTTCGTCCACAATCACAACATCAGTTTCAGCAATTAGACGATGATAAAAATAGGTATTTTGTCGATTACCCAAATGCTGGTGGTAGTGCACAGCGTTATTTTGAGAAATGCTATGGAATTTTACTCCCACCACTATAGCGAATAAAACGAAATAACCAAAAAAGCTGATTATCCCTTTTACAAGAAAATCAGCTTTTTGTATTGTTAACGTAAAACCGCTTCTTTGTTTGCAAACTTTTTCAAGCACTTTTCCTGTAACAACAAGCGATTAATCTTTGTGAGAAGCAAAAAGTAAGTAAACACGAAAGAGATAAAACTTATTTATCACTTAACATTATTGTTCATGGGAATAAGTTTATATAGCCTATCTGATTATAAATCATATTTAAATAGTATAGGTATCGATTATATGAAATTGAACTTTCGTTATGGTGAAATAAGATAGGTTGAATTTTATGATTGATATAACCTCGTGTCAGCATCGAATATTTCGCCAAATGTTTAAACGATAGTCTTGTGACTAAATTTGTCAGATAGGCTGATTGATTACTCCCTGGCATTCTTGTCTTATTTAGAGCTTGAATCATTTGTTCAGCGTTCCTTATCCCAATTCCATGCCCAAAATATGTGCCATCTTCGAGAACTACGGCATTTTCTCCTCGCCACCAAGGGGTTTCTAGATTAAAATTCGGATTATTAAAGTAGACGACATCCCCAGGTAAGAAATGACTCGTATGAATGTCGTGTATTCCAAGATCAGAATCAGAATGCCAGCTATATAAATAGAGATTTTGGAATAATTGATTAAATGAATGTTCATTAATACTGTTTAGTACGGCATAGTAATAGATAATTATTATTGCAGTAGCACATTCAAACGCATAAAGTGAACTATTTTTGTAAATGTCTCGAATAGCATCAGCTGGTTCTACATCATCCCTTAATCGGAATCCGCCGGCATCTGTCAATAGCCAATATTTGGGGTTACAACGAGAATTTGCTAAGCTAGCAAACGGTGAATAGCCTTGATCCATGGTCCTTGAACTTTCTATGATGTTTTTTCGCAACTTAAGTTCAAACGATAATTCATCCATGGATTGATACGAATAAACGATTGGAACTTCCTGCATTCGTTGAATGATTACACTTTCAATACTATCAGATGGCCACATACCACTTTGTTGAAACTGCATCCCTGCTAGTTGTATCACAATCCTTCACTCCAATCTAAATATCATTTGTAGTATTACCAGCATATTCAACCTATTTTTGAATGTGTTGTTGAATTACACTATACAATATTAAAGTTGTCTAATTTTAAATCCACAAAAGCGCATTACCCCGTCCATACAAATGGACGGGGTAGAAATAATGTTATTTAATTTTTGAATTAATTACCGAATAACTCTTTTATAAGGCTCAAATGATATGTAGTCCCAGAATCTTGTAAATCATTCTTCATCATTTAATGATGAGGTTATAGGTGGTCTTTGTTCAATTTTAATGAGTGCTGCAATGGTTACGGGTGCATATTTAATCGAAGCAAATTCAGATAAATACGACGAACTATGAAAGTATTTAAGAGATTCAGCCGCCATGGTAGCACCTGCCATTTTTGCATTACAATAACAAATTTCATAGTAATTATATGTAAAAAATTTGAAAGTCACAACTTTTTCAACTCCCTAAAACAATTCCAACAGGAAAAATAACAGAAATTTTTTTTCGAATAATTCAAATTAAAAAATCGATAAGAATACTTACTCTCATCGATTTTTTACATTCTTAGATGGTGGCCAAAACTGATTTACATTATTCTTGAACTAACCTGCCTCTTTATTTTAAGTAAGTTTATTCACAAACTTAGACTTTTACATACAAATCAAATAAATTTCACCCAATTTATTCATTAAATCCTCTTTAGAAAAATCAATTATAGGAATTGGATTTTTCGACTTTCTTTAACCCCTCTAGTATAGTTATAACGATACTAGTAATACCAACAATTGTACCTAGAGTACCAATGGCAATTATCCAAATACTAGGAATCACAAAACCTACTATAATAAGACCTAAAAAGGTCAATACTATAAAGGCTTGGTAAATAGCAGAAATAATATTTAGTACAAGATGATTAAAAAACGATAAAATCAAAGGTGGTAATAATAGCAGTATTAGTGTTCCGAGAGACATCAACAGATTTAATGGTTCATCGAATGAAACAGTATTAGGACCTGTTGGATTTTTAGCAGCTAATAATAAAGCAACAATAGCTAATATCATAATCATTAAAAACATAGATAGTCTTTTTACCATAAACCAATACTCCTTTTAATTTTTTTCTGTATTCCCATTTAATTTTTACAAATCGAATGAAAGAAAACTCCATAAATCATACTTAAAATGGAACATTTTCCAATTTTCCCCTAAAATAAGTATGACTTAGGATTTAAATATCCTGTTTATATACAATTCCGTACTCTAAGTATATCTTTAGTAGCGTTAATGCTTCTCCCCAACCTACTGCACATCCAATACAGGCTTTTAAATCTTTTTCTGAATTTGTATAGCCTATCTCATTTAGAACTACTAATGTTCCGTCTTTATAAGGCTCAAGTTTAAAAGTTACTGTTGAATTTTGTTCTCCTGGTGACCATTGAAAAACAAACCTTTTGTTTGGAATTGCTTCAAGTATCTTCCCACCATCTTCAATATTCACATTTTCACTACCAAAATTTGCCCATCTCAATCGTATTTCACCAGTTCCATTTGGGTTAATCTCTAAAGATGTGTCATCTGTAAACCAAGCATTCCAACCTTGAGATGTTGAAACTGTTTTATATACTTCTTTTAATGGTACTTTAATGTAGGTTTTATGGTTTATTTCTGGCATTTTCACTATCCTCCATATCCCTTAATTTTACTTTATTCTAAAACCTTTACTTTTCTTGTCCATTTTCAACAATCCTGCCCCTTTAGTAAAATATCTTTTACATAAACAACGTCTTTCTTGAATTAACACATCAGTTAATACAATAAGAAAATAGCTTCAATTAGCGATTTAGTACAACAAGAATCTCATTTTATTTCTCTAAAATTAAATAATTCTGGATTTGAAATTGGTATTTCATATTTAGCAGCAAAATCAATTAATCCATTATAAATTTGCTCTGGATGGAAATTAGCGATCCTAAAATTAAAACCTTTGTTAATTTGCACGATTACAGATTTTTTCGCCCAACCGACACGTTTAAATTTCATTCCAACTACCTGGTTAATGTGAACTTCCTTTTTATATATTGTTAAGAAATGAAATAAGTATTTCAAAAGCCAGAGATTCTTCCGCTATTCTAAACTTAAATCGCATAAAAATTGGGAAAATAATGTATTTCGGATAATCCCTACCCGTTAATAGTCCCCACGTTACAAATGCGAAAAAAAGAACTGTGCCACCCTTTGTGTTGTTGCATAATAAATCATCTTTCCACCCCTAACTAATCTTTATTAACTTCTTGTTAACTCTTTGCTTTAATACTAACATAATATTCAAATAAAAAAGACGATTATTTTGATAACCGCCTTGCTGAACTCTTGCACCAGTTTGTTGAATATCAATTTCTCCTTTAATCATACATTGAATAAGAAGGCTTGCATCATTTATGTGATTTGCAAGCTATATTATCCAAATACTGAAACAAACATTGCCAGATTAATCCTTTCTTGACTTTGGTTTTAACGAAGCATTTCGCATAATCGGATAGGTTAATAATAATGCTCCAACGCTACATAATCCTAATAAAGTAATTAATGTCATTCCCAAAATATCTAAATCCAACCCTAAAAACCATTCCATACTATTGCTTAAATAACCGCCATAATATAAAACCATGAAAGTAGCTGACAACAACATGAGAATAATTATAAATTTTCGCATTCCTAAACGGAAGTTTATACTATAAAGTAGAAAAGGCACGCCGAACAAGAAGAGTCCAAACATAAGATCAATCCATAAATAAGCGAAGAAATGATAACCATCTACTAGGAATACTCCCGGATGGAAAATATTCGCTCCAATTTCCCATTGGAGATATAAAGTTTTTAAAATATATTGCAACACATTGAGAAATGTAATGCTTATAACAACTCCTAAAGTACCTAAACCAATAAATACTTTGAGCAGTTGTACTCTGGTACTTCCCATGCCAATCGCTACTGGATATAGTGTCCTATATCCATTTACTCCAAATATTATAATAAAAATATAAGTCGGACCTGAAATGGAGGCTAATACTTCATCTCCAAGTCCAAATATATATCCAATCAATGCCCAACATAAGGTCAATGGAATCGTAATGTAGAGTAACGCAAATTTTCCTAGAAAAAATAAGAATTCCTCTGATACTAAACGAAATGTTCCATATAAAGAATTCATACTTACTCTTCCTCCTCCGTCTTATTTAGCAAATAATCTTGTAGTTTTACTTTTTCTATTGAAAGTCCTTTTAAAGATGCAATTTCTTTCCATTTTTCATTAAAAGGTACATCAACCATTACTTTTAATCTAGATCCTAATTCACTTACTTCTAAAACATATTCTCCTTCAATCACTTCTTTTATATTATCTTTTCCTCCTGCCAACCAGATTCCATTCTCTCTCAGTTCATCAATAGGTTCATGTATGAATACTTTTTTATCATGAATAACAGCAATTGAGTCACATATCGGTTGGATTTCTTCTATATGATGCGTAGATATTAAAAACAATCGTTCCTCCTGACTTTCTCGCAAAATTTGATGCATTTTTTTACGCATATTAGCATCTAATCCATTACTAGGTTCATCCAGAATTGTAATTTTTGCATTGCTGGAAATTCCAATGATGAACTGTAAAGCAGATTTCATTCCTTTTGATAACTTTGATATTTTCTTCTTTTCATGCAGCCTAAAGATCTTTAAAAGTCGATTAGCCATATCCCTATCCCAATTGGAATGATAATACTGTCCAAAACGCAATGCATCCTTTACATTCCACATAGTATTAAATGGATGCTCTTCTTGCATGTAACATACATATTGAACAACTTCTGCACGATTATAGGGGGCCGTTCCCTTGATCTCAACAATTCCTTTGTTTGGCTTTTCATGCCCAGCAAGAAGTTTCATTAATGTCGTTTTTCCAGCCCCATTCCGTCCCCAAATAGCAGTAATCCCATGTTCCCTTTCTTTGAAAGAAATATCCTCAAGGATTGGTTCTTCTCCATAGCTATAGGTAACATTCTCAACTCGAATCATTTCCTCTCCTCCTGTTTTATTAATGTCATCACAGTCTCAACACTCATTCCCAATCGCTTTGCTTCTTCTAGCAGTGGCAATATATATTCATTTCGATACTGTTTTTTCCTTTCGTCTAACAATTTTGTTTTAGCTCCTTCCATAACAAACATCCCAATACCACGTTTTTTATAAATGATTTCTTCATCAACCAAAGTCTGCAGTCCTTTTCTCACAGTTGCCCTATTGATGTTATAAAAATTTGATAGTTCATTTTCAGATGGAACTTTTTCTCCTTCTATTATCTGTCCTTCAACAATGTCATCTCTTACGATTTGTGCAATTTGCTGAAAGATGGGCAATGACTCATCTAATATTGGCTTCAACAAAAATGCTCCTTTCTTTGCCTCAGTTCTTCTCATGTTGATTGTACGGTTGTATACTTGTGTAACCAACTGTACAATAACTATATAATTTTGTAAAGGGGTTTTTGTTCAATACATGGTTTAATTAAAGTTTTTCTGAAAAATATGATATGTCGATTACACAAAAGAACACTGATCCATTCAAAAATTTGAACGAAATCAGTGTTCTTCATATACTTATGCATTACTTGACAGGTAAGTTCTTCCATTTATTTGCAATGGTTTAACCATTAAAAATACCCTTTTGTTCACCCTTTATTAAACTAAACTGTCCAGTTAGCTTTATAACAACTAACAATTTTAACATTAAATATCATCAGTTCACCCATCATTATTCTCAAGATTATTTTATTCAGCGATTTGGATATGATTATTTTAAAAATAATTTTGGAGTGAGTCTATGTTGTTATCAGATGCTACAAAATCTTATAAGGCAGATATGAGAATCAAGGGATTTTCATATCAGATTTTAAGTGCGATTTTTATATGAGCTAAGTGATGCTCCTCGTGCCAGGCTAACTTTGCAACTTTTGATGCAACTGTTATTTTTCCGTTTATGCGGTGAATAAAAGTTCGATCTAATTGCTCCTCAGTTAAACTATTTCCTAAAAATACGATGCGCTGATTTATACCTTCTAACATTTTAATAGAACTTTCTACAGGAAGCTTTGTATCCGGCTGAATAGCCCACTTTTCTTGGTCAAAAGCTGGCACTGTTGGATTTTCATCTGTTAAAGCAAGCTTTAAACGTTGATACATATTCAACTGAGAATCTGCAATGTGATGAACAAGTTGACGAACTGTCCAGCTACCTTCACGATAAGTTTTGCTTAATTCCTCATCACTTAATGAGTCGAGAGTTTCTTTTAATCGAATCGTGTAAGATTCAATTTCCTTTAGCCATTCTTGAATATTTTCGAATTTTACTTTTTCAGGTACTTGTAGTTTCCCAATTGGATATCTTACATCCATTTTCAATCCCCCATTTCCCTATTCGTTATTTTTTACTTATCTATTAATAAATAAATTATCTGATAATACTCGTTATATTTTAACTTAAATCACCTTATTAAGTGTTTTTAAGAAAATGGCCCGATTGCTGATTAAAAATTTATCTGGTCTTTCCACAATCCTGCCATTTAGTACAATAACACCAGTTATAACTTAGAGGCTGAAATATTCTTGGGCAATTTGCAAATGGTCCACCTGGCTTTCTGGATACCACGCTTTTGTTTAACAATTAGGACGTTCAAATAAAAGGTTAAATTCAGGAAAAATCTACGTATTTTTCTCTAGCGATCTGGTTAGAGGTTGTTGTTTTTCTACTTCACTTGTTCCACCCCAACAAATTTTTGTCATATAATCCCTCCGGTTCAACTAATTTAATCCGCTAGCATACTTTAATGATAACATAATACTCTAAATATTTTATCGGATTATCCAGAAGAAAAAGGCGATCATATATAATGATCACCTTGTTTAACTCTTGCACCTGTTCGCTGAAGAAGTTATAAATTTTTATAATAGCCCAAATAATGATGAAACCCCAAATTGATACTATTACTGAACCGATTATCCAATTTTTCGGTTTACCATATTTCATCATTTCTTCTGCCTTAACTTCACAGTCAACTAATACATTCTTCGGTATCATTTTCAACGCAAACAATATCCCTATAGGAAGGAGAATTACATCATCTAAATAGCCAAGAATAGGTATAAAATCTGGTATGAGGTCAATTGGACTGAACGCATAAGCAACCACACAAGCAGTAAATAATTTAGCATACCAGGGTGTTCTTGCATCTTTATAAGCATAGTAAAGAATAAATATCTGTCGCTTTAAACTTTTCGCCCAAGCCTTCGTTTTCTTAAACATTTTATCTCCTAATAATCAATAGAGTTTATTTTCATTATAACAAAATAAGATGGACAGTTATTGGATTAACCTGTGCCTTTTAGTACTATAAATAGGATACTACTATCTTTATTTAATAATTGCACCCATTAGCTTAATAAAAAACGCCACGGAAAAAACAATATTTTCCATAGCGATAAGTTTACTCTAGTGAATCATTCCTCTGTTTCTTCAATGAATAGATGATTCCATAAAAATGAAAAGCAGTAAATACAAACACTATGCTCCAAAATATTGGGTCACTTACAATATTGTTATTATTAAATAATGCAAAGAATACAATTATCAAAAAAACAACCAAAGATATTATTCTATTTACAATTTCAGATTTAAACATTTTATTTTCTTCCCCTTTAGTTAAATAACTATTTTTCTAATAGTAGCAATTACTGAAAAACGACAAATTAGGGATTGCCATGTTTCACTATCACCATATAGTTTAATAAGGATAGAGACGCTTATTATACAATCGTGCCCTTACGGAAAACGAAATAATCTAACTAATCATCTCACTTAACCCTTTTCCCATCCCATTAAAAATTCTTCCTCACCAGTCTGCTCGTCTAATGATTCGTTCTCTATTACAAAACCATTTTCCAAATAAAAGTTAACGGCTTTATTATTTTTCTTATACACATTTAATTGTATATTTTCCCTTCGTCTTTTTATAAAATTTAACAATCCCTTTCCATATCCTTCACCTTGGTGCTTAACATCAATAAATAATGCAGCCAAATAATTATTTACCATTGATACGAAGCCCACAACATCATTGTCATTGCTTATAACATAGGTTTCAGACATTGGAAGATACTTTTCTTTCATCTCCGTTTGCTGTGATTTCCAATAATCCTTATCAATAAAGTCGTGTGCTATTAAGGAACCTTCGTACCATATTTCTACTAATTTATTAACTTCTGTTTTCTTGCTTAATCTAATATTCACGTTGTCACCCCTTCAACATATAGCACTCATGAGTTATTATTCTAAGGTTAGTTCAAATCGCTTTATTCTATTAAATGGCCATTTTGCCGAATATGTCTTGAGAAATATCCTCTTAGCTAATCTGCTTATATAATTTAATTAGCAATACTGCCATTAAGCCAGCAATAACTGGACTTCTATTACACAACTTCTTGAATTCTTGTATAAGTAGTTCTGCCTCACTATCTTTTATTATTTTAATTTATTTACCTTTTATATAGCTTACTACCTTTTCTTTATGTTTGGTAAGCAAAGCGTTCTACAGTTAATCTGTTTCGTATATATATTCTAGACATTACATCGTCTCCTTAATTATTTCAATTTCAAACATTATGTAGCCATTTCTTTTCTTTAACTATCCCGCCACTTTAGTTCAATAATTTCAATAACTTCTACATAAAATAGCGTTAAGCCTTCTTTAGTTTACGCACCAGTTAGCACAATAAGTCAAACTTTATAATTTTCCTCATCCTCTTATCAAATTCTAATGTTCCTATCATGTTTGTCTCATTTCTGGGGTTTATTATTTTAAATAAGGAACAACAAACAACTTAAATAGATATTACAACAAAAATTATAGGAGGTTGTTTACTTTGTTTAATATAGAAAAAACGTTATTAAATAAAAGAAAACTGTTTGTATTCAATTATAAAGGAAAAGATCTCAAAGGCGTTTACCATAATGGAGAGATTACATGGTTTCATCCTCAACCTGTAACATTTCTTAACAACCAACATTTAGATGAAATCGAATCTAAAGTTCATAAAGAAATGATAGATAGATAACTAACCAATAAATAAAAAATCTCAGATTACTAATCTGGGATTTTTCTTATCTTCTCTTGTTGAACTAAGCACCATATAGTTTAAGTATCTTATTTCACAAACTATAATAAGAATGTTTTTAGTTACTACACGATAGTACACCTATTATTCCAACGAAATGTGAATATTAATTTAATTAATAAAACTCATCTAGATTTCATTTAAAATTCTGCTATATTTTTATGTTGTCTTTTCCAATATATGATCATCATTTTTCAATAATTTTATTGTATAGAATCTCCTTTGGATTTATAACAATTAATATTATTGTGACAACAAGCATCAGGGCTTCATTGCCGGTTGTATTTAAAGGGTGGTAAAAAGAGACAGTATTAAACTGATTGTTGCCTTTCCAGCTTTATACAAACGTATTTGCCCTGGGTCGGAAGCTAACAGCCGACTACGCCAAGTGTACTCCTTATACCAATGTCTCATCTTTTCACCTACCGTTTTCCTATTTTTTGAATGTAGGTTTAAATTTACCATTGGCTTATTTTACTATTAATGCATAAATAGCGGTGGCTTGTTCCCAATTTACCATCATTTGATGATCTTCCATGTTTAAACGATTGCACCTGGTACAAAATCTATGTTTATTCATTTTCTATGTTTCTAATAAGCTGAAAAGCTGTCGGGGGGTGCTCGTCTTCTAGTCTCTGGGAAATTAATTTAGCACACTCTTCAGGGCTTAGTACAGATGTATCAACTTCAATGTCATAAATACCAGGTACATGAACAAGTTTCTGCCATAAAGCAACTGGCTTTGGTACTTTAAAATCTTCATCGTAACCAACATTCCATGTCTTGATTCGTCGTTCCATAATAACTTCAATTGGACAACGAACTCCTATAAACAAAACAGGAAGTCCATCTAATATTCGGGCACACTCTGGAAGAGTTCTTAACGGAACTGAATAGCCCTCATGATGCCCTACATCAACCGCGACGTTAAGTCCTTGACGACTGAATTGTGCTATTGCCTCATACATCGCTCGATACATGATTTTTATAGTCGGTTCGAGTTCGGGAAGTTCACCTCCAGGTCTTAAACCGATTCCAGGCTGAAACTGTTCAGGAGTCATCCGCATGAACTGATCGACCCCAAAGTTCATCCACACACCTTCAAATGTTTTCTGGATTACTGAAGCAATACTTGACTTTCCTGATCTGGGAGTGCCGTTTAGAATTATAATCTTTCCAGGTTTATCCACTCTTAACAATATTAGATTCCTCCTTAACATTCGTTGTTGAATTAACCTACCCATTTAGTGAAATAGCTGCCGTTCGATCTCATATTCAACTAATGCACCTGTTCTATTCAACTAATGGACCTGTTCGTATTATAAGGTTAACCAGAAATTAATTTACTGGCTTTTCGAAAATAAATCTTTACCAACCTACTCCAATACTTCAATAAGAATGAGCCGATGTCCTTCATTCGCCGTAGTGGCGATCTTCTTGTTGTGTTAAAGCACCCGTTTGCCATCCATGGAGCGCAAAATCTGCGCTTCACCAAAAAGAATGAAAGTTTGTTTCTATGTCTATAATGACTTTTGGGTACTTTCACACCAATCTTGTCTCAGCATTTAAAAATCAAAAAATGCATGGTAGCTAATTAAGAAGTTTTTTATTTACTCTTCTTCTACATCCAAGTTTAAATAAAATTCATCAACAATTGGATAAATCTCTGGCTCTGTACTGTAGTAATTATCTTTTACATATGTTAATCCAAATTCAAAAGTCTCTTCACCACCATCTTGGAAAAAAGTAATAGAATAATTAGCTCCATCCCTTGACTCTTGATTTTCATCAGGTATGAATCTTATTCCCTATATTTCACTTAGAAAATCCTCTATATTCTTATTATCTGTAATTGTTTTTTTGTAACCAGTATTTCCATCAAAAATAACTATTTTGTTTACATGATCAAAGTCTTTCTCATAAAATTCTTGAAGTGTCTTTGTTTCCAAACTACAACCTGTCAATAAGGAAATAAATAATAACAAAGCTACAACTTTTTGTGTTTTCATAAAGTCCCCCCCTTTATCAGACGGTTTTATTTGAAAAAATGATTCATCAGTTCTACAAAAAGACTGCCGTATTGACGATCTCCTTGTTGTGTTAAAACACCAGATAGTGAAGGTTAAATATCATATAAAACTTCCGACATCCCTTCCTCAAATGCGTTAGTCTGCTTTATACATATTTTTTAGAATTGGAGATTTTAAAAAGTGAAATGATCAGTATTAGTGTAGATAAGGAACCCGCAGACATTAAAGTTATTATTTTTCGTTCGTTCTTCTCTTTTAAAGATTTTACAAGCTCTCGGAATACCGCAATCCATATAACAATAACTATAGCTACTATGGTAATAACATCTGTAGACACATTAATATTTTATCAGATTCTTAACATACATTATTCCGTTAAAGCACCAGTTGGTTGAAAAAGGATATAAATAGAAGAATAAAAAAACAGACAAATTAATTTGTCCATTTGTCTGTTTTCCATTAGCATTATTTTTCTTTTGTAAAATCAATAATTCTTAAAAGATTACCTGAATTATCTTTATAGATAGCATAACGTCCAGGTGGAACATCCACGGGTCCCTTTATGAATTCTAAAGTATCTTTATTATCACTATAGATTTCATCTACACTATCTACTAAGAAAATTCCACCAGCTGATAATTCCTGCTCATCATCCTCAATCATTAATTGTATTTCTGAATCAGGTAATTTTAATGCTGCAGTATGATCTCCTTCACGCCAAGCTTCCTCAAAACCAAGTTTGTCTCGATAGAAAGTAAGCGATTCTTTTAGATTTTTTACTGGATGACACAAAAATACTAATTTCATAATTATCCTCCTTATTTATTATATAACGTAAGTTAATTATGTAATACATAAGATGATTATGTTCAGAGTAAATCATTTACGCAATTCTGTCAATATGATAAACTTAATTTTATGAAAGAGTGGATACCAATACCAGGGACAAGCAAGGAAATACTTATTAAGGTAGCATTAGAAGAATTTAGCATTAAAGGATATAAAGGAGTAAATATTACAGAATTAGCAACTAAAGCTAATATGACTACTGGTGCAGTTTATCACCATTTCGGTTCGAAATCTAAACTTTATGGGGTAGTTAGAGCTGAAATGGAACAAAGAATTATAGATAGAATGGAGGGAGCTGCTTCTTTATTCGACCAGACAGATGAAGCGCTGAAAGCTGCACTCATCACTGGTTTAGACTTTGCAGTGAAAAATAGCATTTGTAAGTTGATTAGTGAAGAATTTCCCGATAATAAAGAGGGTAAAATAGAAGCATATCTATCTAACATAAACTCTAATAAAGAGCTGCCAATTGAAATTGTATTAATTTCTTCTTGGCGTTCAATTCTCAAGGGTATATCTTGCGACCAAGTAACACTTGAACAAGGAAAAAATCTAATTAAATGGATATTTAAAAGGGAGAACAATTAGTGCTCCCTTTTTTGCTTTTTTCAATAATCCTTCCCATTAGCTAATCCTTCCCATTAGCTAAAGAACGACTTCCACATTTATGATTTACTTATTTTGTTAAAGCACCAGTTAACACAAAAAAGATTAAGATTAAAATAGCATAAGTCATTCGTCGTTTCCTTTGTGAATCCATAAAATAAATTAGGTGCAATTCATTCTTAAACTTTCCCATTAATTTAAGAAAAAAGTACACTTAAAGGAAGCCTCTTATTCTACTATTGCACCAATTATTGAAATAAGAAATATCTTTAAGAATCTGACGGAAACTAAAAACTTCTGCTTACCACACTAAACTGTTTCTTATTAGAAATCTTCCATTGAAATGGATTGGCACACCTTCTCCGTTTTTTTCAGCATGAATGTGTAAATGGGGTTCTGATGTATTTCCTGAATTGCCGACTAAACCAATTGGCTGTCCTTTCTGTATACTTTCCCCTTCTTTTACAACAACGCTTCCTTCTTGCATATGTGCGATATAGACGATTACATCTTCACTCTCACAGAGTAAGTTGGCGAAATTTCCTCCCGCATTTTCCAAATCAGTATCGGGAGGTGTCAAATCCGGCAAGTCATTACGGACTTCCAGAACACTACCGGTACACGGACTAAATAATCGATCTCCATATATGACGTATTTATCAAGTTCTTCCGGGTAAATACCGGCTGCTCGATTACCGAATTTATTCAGTTTAACAATGTCCAAAGCATACTGCTGTCTAGGATAAGCATTGTGATAATTAATTTGTACATGATTTCCTCCCTGACCAACATAATATGTCCCGTTTTTCAGTGGAAAGTCGAGTTCAATTGCATCACCTTTGGTTGTAAAACCACTGAAGGTAAAAACATTATAGGCACCGAAAATAAGTATAAACAGCACATTGATACTAAGAGACATCTTCAGTCTATTATTGTATTTGATACGAAACGGCAGAGATTGTATCTTTTTCCATGATTTATACGTCGCCAGTAATAAAAAGAACAATAATATGAATCTCAGATAATAACTGAACCAATCCCATGGCGATGAAATAAATATCCAGGTTGTAAGTAACACGGTATACATTGCCTGTATCATCCAATCCAATTTACTATGGAAAGTCCCTTTCCATAATGAAGTTATAAATACAGTCGGTAATACCATTTGGAAGACAAATAACTTCATAATTTCAAATGTCATATGCTTTCTCCTTGTCATTTTAATAGGCTGTTTTCATATAGTTTGTTGCTAGTATCACCGATGTTGATATAAACTGTGACAATACTTTGTATGGTACCAGTTAGCTTAAATCTTATAAAACAAACCTTTACTTAATAAATTCAACTTTAAGTAAGAGAGCAACGTCATATTCTAGCGACTCATCCAGTTGAGCCTCATCATCTTCATAAAACTCTGTGGTAGGTGAACTCATAACATTTCCATCACTAGAGAAAAAAATTGCCAATACTAATTCTCCTTGGCTCAAAGTTTTCTCTCCTTGAAAATTGCCCCATACTCTCGAATATTGTCTAAACCATTTGCATTTAAGTCAGATCCATTTACTTGAAGAAGAATAAAGTACACTCAGCCACTAATGTTACTTGTCATATGGTGGCATATCACCTTCACTACTTGAAAGAGTTATACTCTGTCGATCAACTTTATATGATAATTTCCAAGTCTCCGTTTCCATCCCTTTTTTCCAATGTTCCGTAAAGGTAACGATATAAATTTCTTTCCCAATTTCTTCTACGCTCGTTTCTCTTATAACTTGATGATTTCCTATTGCTCCATCCCATTGCCCAATAGTATTAGGAAATTCGTCTATGACCGATCCTTCACCAGAAGTTGCATAAGAAACGGCATCTTCTTTTGTAAATGGCGGCATAGGTGGAGAGGTTAATTCTAAATAGCCCCAACATAATATCAGTAATGCTATTGGTATAACCAAAAACAATTTTATTCTCTTTCCCGTTTTATTTCTTTTATATATCCACTTATCAAAAACCCCATATATTATTGCGGCTATCATTCCATAGATCGCAGCTGTTTCATCTTGAAATAACACACCGTTTCCCATTCCAAAAAAACCAAGAATTAGCACATACAGCCAGTCGTATTGCGGGAACGATTTTCTTTGCAAATACTCTATGGACATAGAGACTACATTCCCATAAATTAAGATAATCAAGCCAATATACATTGCATAGACGAAGAACCAACCGATAAATTGGTTCCCACGATTGTATTCAAATTCAAATCCACCGCTAAAACTTACAAGAACGAACAGTATCGAAAGAAATGTTGTAGTAACAAAGGTTGCAGTTAATTTCCTTAAAAGAAGGCTCTCCTTGTCTGTTTCCATATGTATTCTTCTCCTATCGGTAAGAATTATCGTTAGGTTAAGAGTGACGCTCCCTAAACCAATAAGTAGTTCTCCTTACATAGTTAGTCAATAATCAAAGGAAATCTTTGTAAACCAACCTACCCTTTTAGTTAAAAAGAACGCATACTGACGATCTCCCATTTGTACTAAAGCATCCTTTAGTTGAAATATTTTTACATTATATAATTTATTCAACAATCACGCCTGATTGTTATGCAATCATTTGACCAACCTTTACACCAAGACCTGTTTCCCAAAAAAAGTTTAAATATTACCATAATGAGGAACCAAGAATTTCGCAAGACTTGTTGGGGCGTACCATACAAATTGAAGGAAGTAAAATATACCCCAGATGGCATACGAAAGCCCAGTTGCAAAATACATCTTGGAACCTATTCCGCCTCCACTCATTCCAGCCCCAAATAAGACAAATGCGTTAAACGACAATAACAAAAGCAAAAAAAATAGGTAATATATATCAAATGCTTTCTTACTCAACTGTATCACTCCTATCAATTTCTATTTCTTCTTGCACCAATTACTTTAAGTACAATTATTCACAATTTATGGCTCTTGAAAGCCAACCGTTACCATAAGGAACACTATGAGGTAAAATACCAATACTAAGACGTTTATTCCAATTAAACTTATTCTAAAATCACCTTTAATTCCGAACCATCCAAGGATTATCCCCAGCATACCAAACACAAAAGGTAAGAAAATACTTAACTCCAAAATAAAGGAAAATGATTCACTCAGAAATGGAATAATAGTCAACGCTGTAAAGACAAGAGATAATTGAGAAAAAATTTTTTCTATGGATTTTGAGTTACTCTTTACTATAAATTAGTAACTCACGATAAGAACGGCTAATAAAATAATCCAAACCATTATGAGATATTACCCCCGTTTAATAACCTTTCTGTAAAAATTCTAATGCACCATTTTGTATAATAGAATATATTTCTGTTCTTTATATAAATTCAGACCTAATCTAATTAGAACTATTAAAAAAGTTATAGTAAATAGATAACCGATTGCATCCCAATCTATTTCTCCATCTCGAATTATATTCACAACGATAATCCCTACAAGTACGCCTGCAATACAAGAAAGAAATGTCTTATATCTGTTAACCAAATTATCTCCCCAACTCTTCTGCCCGTTTAGTAGGAGCATTACTGGAACAGCAAGTTATATACTATTAACAGAATAATGAGTCCAACCACTATAAACCTCCAAGTGTCGGGCTTCCGTAATATGTTCTATTGAAATTGTCATCGGTTTCAATTAAGCTTCATTGTCTTCATTTGAGTTGTTTCTAAATGAATAATAACCTATTATTGTCCAAATAACAGCAACAGCTAAAAGTAAAAGAACCTTGATATAGAATCCCCCTTTACTAGTAATACACTGATTGGAATTTATCAGATACTGGTTTTATAACATTACAAATAAACCATTATTAGTTTCATTCTTTTCCTCATAAATTTATTAACACTTCTGCCAGATAGTTAAATAACTCCAATTCCATAATACCATAATATTCGAAAAATATTTTTTTGGAAAAGAGACGATTGTTTAGATGACCGCCTTGTTGAACCCTTGCACCCTTTAGCATTAGTTTAAGATGCAATGTCAATGTTTACCCATCTTCCATTTTTAATAAGTTCAAAAGCTGTAAAGGGATGAATATCTTCCAATCTCTGACTGTATAAAAAAGATTGATCAACATGGAGTTTCTTTTATAATAAGGCCTTATTTTTTCACATATTTCAAAGCCAAAAAATTATTGATTCCAATTTTTTTCGCTACCTTTTGTGGAACGGCCCTCCGTTTATACTCCTCAAAACCCATTTTTCTATATAAATTCATTGCCGGAGTATTCGTATCAGCAACTTCTTCAATAACGTAATTGTTATACGTTGTATTTTCGATAATATGCTGGATAATTTGAAATGCTACGCCCTGTCCTCTGAATTCAGGAGCTGTTCCAACAAACTCAACTGATCCAGTATTTGGAGGGAAGTTTTCATAAGGAGCTTCAAATTCCTTTTTTTAAAAGATTCCTGCCATGCTTCCCTTGAAGAAACCTAAGTGCTTTCTCAACTCTTTTTTATTTAATCTTACCGATTTTTTTGTTCCATCTGTACATGCCGTAACTCCAGCAATTTTTCCATTGGCTATAGCTACAAAAAATTGATCTAAAATAAACATATGAGCAAAAGCCTTTGCAATAACGTTTTTATTTTTAGAAAAAAAGACAAGCCATTGTGTAAAGCCTTCCGCAAAAATTTCAGACACTTGCGTCCTTACATCTAAATCAACTTCATCGGCTTTCACAATTTGAAACTTATTACCTTCGGATTTCATATAGCATATTCCTTTCATTTATTAATGAATGAATATATTTTCGAAATAAATTGATACGATACATCGTCAAATTATATTCAACAACCCGCCATATACTACCCTAAAAAAGCTGACATCTTCTTTCTGAAGAAAAGCACCCGTTAGTCGTTGATGTTATTGGGTCCAGCCTGAATTTTATTGATTTGTAATTGGAAAATCCTCCGAGTACATAGCGTTTCTCCAGCAGCTTCTCTCCGTCTTCTACCCACTCGAAAAATAACAAAGTTTCATCAGGGAAGAACAAAGTTACGGGGAAAATGAAAGTAACAGAGAGATAAAATTCGGAGGATTTCAATGATCCTTATTTTCCTAACTCCTTTATTAGTTGAGGAGGTGATTTACTTTAACCTCGGATTAAGCACATC
This sequence comes from Oceanobacillus chungangensis, assembly GCF_003369565.1. GTDB lineage: Bacteria > Bacillota > Bacilli > Bacillales > Amphibacillaceae > Oceanobacillus > Oceanobacillus chungangensis. Next base: position 202,388 of record NZ_PIOD01000001.1, read on the forward strand.
ATTATGCTTTTCAATTACTCTTCATTAAGTTGATAGCAAAGTTGAACAACGCCAGAGGAAAATCTTTTTGTATCAATCAGTCTTAGATTCACTCTTTCCTTTATATCAATAAACAAAGGTTTTCCTTGCCCTAAAATAACAGGGTGAACAGATAACCTAAATTCGTCAACCAGCCCTAATTTAATAAAAGTTGTAATAAGACTTGATCCACCATATAGCCAGATGTCTCTACCAGGATTTTTCTTTAATTTATTAACTTCTTCAACAATGTTATCATTTATTAATATCGCTCGATTATCAGTCTCTTTTTTTGTTCTGGAAAACACATATTTCTCTTTACTATGAACCAATTTCCAGATTTCTTTTTCAGTATCCGAGTCTTCATTTTTTGGAATATATTGTCCCCATAAATCGTAGCTTTTTCTACCATATAAAATAGTATCAATTTGATTCAAGAAATTAGTGAAATCCATCTCAGGGTCCATAATGCACCAGTCAACTTCTCCTTTCGGTCCTTCAATAAATCCATCTAGAGTAACTGCTAAATCTAAAATTACTCTTGTTGCTCTCTCGTTAATGGTCATACTTTTATCTTATAGAATTCCCCTTGTTGATAACAATCATAAGGTATAAACTATACTATACGTAAAACATGACAAGTAATGACATGATTAAATGAAAAAGGTGAGAAAAATGTCAAAAGCCAAGCGTCTATTAGATATTCTTATGTTTGTTACGGCTAAAAAAAGTTTACAGTACAAGAAATAGCAGATGAATTTCATATATCCATTCGTACTGTACATAGATACATATTAGATTTATTTGATATGGGATTGCCGATTTATTCTGAACAAGGACGAAATGGGGGATATACAGTATTAACTAGTAGACTTCTTCCCCCTATTTTATTTACAGAAGAAGAAGCTGTTTCTATCTTCTTTGCTTTTCAATCTCTAAATTACTATCGCAACTTGCCTTTTGTTAGTGAAATTACCTCGGTTGAACATAAATTATATAGTTCACTTCAGAGTGAAGCTAAAATAAAAGTGGATAAAATTCGCTCTTATATTGCTTTTTGGAACCCTAAAAGAACTATTGATACTCCATTTTTAAAAGATGTTTTAGAGCATTCTATCGAGAATAATAATTTACACATTCAATATGAATCTAAATCAGGTATACGAAAAAAACACATCCGTCCTATCGGTGTATATGCTCATGATGGATTATGGTATTTGCCTGCTTACGATTATCATCAGGAAAAAATATTACTGTATCGTGTAGATCGCATTCTTTCCATCTTATCAATTGAAAAAAATGAGGATGAATTCATGAATTTAAAAGAATGGTTCAACTTTCATGAAGTAAAAAACCCAATTCGACTGCATGTACACTTAACAATGGAAGGTGTCCGTCAATGTAAAAGTGTTCCATATTTTGATGGTTTTGTAGTCACACAAGAAGACGGATTTGGATACATAGATACAGTTATTGATAGAGGTGAACTTAATTTTATAACATCACTATTTTTGAGACTTGGAAGTCATGCGCGAATTTTGGAATCAAAGGAATTAATAGTAATACTACGTAAACAAGCTGAAGAAATTTTAACCATGTATCAAGATGAGAATTAAATTATTTATTTTTTATCAATCCTCTATTAAAATCGGGAGCTAATAGCTATATTTTAACAACCCCTTACTTCAATAACAATTACGTTCCTTTCATTTTGCTGATTTCGGATTAAAAGTGTAACGATTTTATACTCTTTTTGTTAAATAAATTACGTTCTTTTCGAAAGAATACAGACTGAAAACATGATGGCCTAGCGGCTTAAAAAAAGTGAGAAAAAACACTGGCAAGGGTACCGAATCAAAAGCGAAAGGAAACAATCTGAAAAAAACCTTACTAGACAAAAGATAGTAGGAATATTGAACAAAGGAAAATGGACTGGATCACTATTGGATTCAGACCGAATTCTTACTGATTTAACCGATTGAATGGTGTTTGAAAAACCATCGGAATAGGATTTTCACTGATTTCTCCCGGTCCTTACCTTTACCAATAGAATACGAACTGACATTCATCAGTGAAGAAGGGAGTGCAGGGAAACACTTCCGCACACGCACCAGTTAGCACAATAAGTTTAAAACAAAAAAAGTCTAATTATTTAATTTCTTATTGATTTGTTTCAGATGGTGAATATCATGTTTTACAAAGATTTTAATAAAACTTTCACCTGAAAACTGTCGTTTGCCGCTTCCTATAGTAAATCTAACATCTTCTCCTACTTTATAGATACTTTCAATAAGTTCTTTACGTGTCTCTATGAAAGTTTCTATAATAGATTCAACTGAGTAGTCTCTCAGATATGCTATTGCTTCCTTATTATGTTCGTCATGGTTTGGAAACTGCGGCAAGTTTGCCCCGTTAGTCATTCTTGGAACCATTTTTTCAAGATTATATTTATCCCAATAATATAAATGCCCTACAATTTCTCTAATCGACCATTTGTCCTTGCTTATCGGTTCACTTAACTGAGATTCTTGTATATCTATTAATTTTTGAATTGCATCCAGTGTTTCGCTAAATTCCTTTAATATCTTACACATATCGCTTCCCCCACCTATAAATATTAATAATACAATAAAAACCAAAAAACAACATACGTTCTATTTTAGTTGAATTAAATTCTTGCTGTTATTCTATTAATTCAACAAAAAAGGTGCTTATCCTGCTTTGAATAGCATCAGTTAGAGGGATAAAAATTATATTTTTATTTGATGAATTCCTAATTTCAATTCATCACCTGTTAATGTATCTTCCATTATAATACCTAAAAAACTAACTCTTTACCTTTGGGATAACATTTTTTTGCTTAACCCATTTTACACCAGTCTGATTTGGGACAGGGTTATTCGGAGATTTCGGAGTTTCCAATCGGAATATTAATCATTAAATCACATAAAAAAATAGCGCCAACTTCTCTTTAAGAGAAATCGGCACTTCGTTTATTTGCTATATGTTTAGCGTGACGCTTTTGGAGGTTGACACACGTCACACTTACGTTGGTTATTATTTTTAAATTTCGTAAATGTTTTTTCAAAGTTGCTGCCACATGCACATTTAAATAGTAACTTTTGAGAAAAACCGTTATATTCGGTCGTTAGCAACTTACTTTCCGAATTGCTCTCAACAAATTCTTTAATTTTACCAATCGTCCATTTTTTATTCATTCTCTTATACCTCCATATTTTATCGATAGGCGGAAGCTTTTCTTGGCATCCGTTCAATTAAGTAAAAGTCGTAATAATCTTAAGTTCCTCATTATATCATGAGCTTACACACAATTAAATAGATGGAAGGTATTCAATATTCGAATATTTATGCTGAGGAAAAAGACAACCGTTTGGTACCGACCCCCGAAAGTTAGAGTAGAAAATCTAACTTTCGGGGGTGTTTTTATGGTCAAATATAGTGAAGAATTTAAAAT
>NZ_PIOD01000017.1 GCF_003369565.1 Oceanobacillus chungangensis
TAGTACGCTTATTTACTAACTTAGTTAAGTGAATAAGGGCGCACGGTGGATGCCTTGGCACTAGGAGCCGATGAAGGACGGGACTAACACCGATATGCCTCGGGGAGTTGTACGTAAACTTTGATCCGAGGATTTCCGAATGGGGGAACCCGCTGTTCGTAATGGAACAGTACCATTATCTGAATACATAGGATAATGGAGGCAGACCCGGGGAACTGAAACATCTCAGTACCCGGAGGAAGAGAAAGCAAATGCGATTTCCTGAGTAGCGGCGAGCGAAACGGAATTAGCCCAAACCAGAAAGCTTGCTTTCTGGGGTTGTAGGACACTCCTTTGGAGTTACAAAGGAATTCTTTAGACGAATCGATCTGGAAAGGTCAGCCATAGCGGGTAACAGCCCTGTAGTCGAAAAGGAATTCTCTCCGGAGTGTATCCTGAGTACGGCGGAACACGAGAAATTCCGTCGGAATCCGGGAGGACCATCTCCCAAGGCTAAATACTCCCTAGTGACCGATAGTGAACCAGTACCGTGAGGGAAAGGTGAAAAGCACCCCGGAAGGGGAGTGAAATAGTACCTGAAACCGTGTGCCTACAAGTAGTCGAAGCCCGTTAATGGGTGACGGCGTACCTTTTGTAGAATGGACCGGCGAGTTACGATCGTATGCAAGGTTAAGTGGAAGACACGGAGCCGCAGCGAAAGCGAGTCTGAATAGGGCGAATTAGTATGCGGTCGTAGACCCGAAACCGTGTGATCTACCCATGTCCAGGGTGAAGGTCAGGTAACACTGACTGGAGGCCCGAACCCACGTATGTTGAAAAATGCGGGGATGAGGTGTGGGTAGGGGTGAAATGCCAATCGAACACGGAGATAGCTGGTTCTCTCCGAAATAGCTTTAGGGCTAGCCTCAAGTAGTGAGTATTGGAGGTAGAGCACTGATTGGACTAGGGGCCCTCACCGGGTTACCGAATTCAGTCAAACTCCGAATGCCAATTACTTCAACTTGGGAGTCAGACTATGGGTGATAAGGTTCATAGTCGAAAGGGAAACAGCCCAGACCGCCAGCTAAGGTCCCAAAGTATACGTTAAGTGGAAAAGGATGTGGAGTTGCCCAGACAACCAGGATGTTGGCTCAGAAGCAGCCATCATTTAAAGAGTGCGTAATAGCTCACTGGTCGAGTGACTCTGCGCCGAAAATGTACCGGGGCTAAACGTATCACCGAAGCTGCGGATTGTTCTTCGAACAATGGTAGGAGAGCGTTCTAAGTGCTGTGAAGTCAGACCGTGAGGACTGGTGGAGCGCTTAGAAGTGAGAATGCCGGTATGAGTAGCGAAAAAAGAGTGAGAATCTCTTTCACCGAATGCCTAAGGTTTCCTGAGGAAGGCTCGTCCTCTCAGGGTTAGTCGGGACCTAAGCCGAGGCCGAAAGGCGTAGGCGATGGACAACAGGTTGATATTCCTGTACCACCTCATGATTGTTTGAGCGATGGGGGGACGCAGTAGGATAAGGAATGCGCACCGATGGATGTGTGCGCCCAAGCAGTGAGAAAGTTGGATAGGCAAATCCGTTCAACAATTTCAAGCTGTGATGGGGAGGGAAATTAGTACCGAAGTTCCTGATTTCACACTGCCAAGAAAAGCCTCTAGTTAGATCATAGGTGCCCGTACCGCAAACCGACACAGGTAGGCGAGGAGAGAATCCTAAGGTGAGCGGGAGAACTCTCGTTAAGGAACTCGGCAAAATGACCCCGTAACTTCGGGAGAAGGGGTGCTTCATTTACATGGAGCCGCAGTGAATAGGCCCAAGCGACTGTTTAGCAAAAACACAGGTCTCTGCGAAGCCGAAAGGCGAAGTATAGGGGCTGACACCTGCCCGGTGCTGGAAGGTTAAGGGGAAATGTTAGCACTTTGGTGCGAAGCATAGAACCGAAGCCCCAGTAAACGGCGGCCGTAACTATAACGGTCCTAAGGTAGCGAAATTCCTTGTCGGGTAAGTTCCGACCCGCACGAAAGGTGCAACGACTTGGGCACTGTCTCAACGAGAGACCCGGTGAAATTATACTATGCGTGAAGATGCGCATTACCCGCGACAGGACGGAAAGACCCCGTGGAGCTTTACTGTAGCCTGATATTGAATGTTTGTGCAGCTTGTACAGGATAGGTGGGAGCCGTTGAAGCGTGAGCGCTAGCTTACGTGGAGGCGCCCGTGGGATACCACCCTAGTTGTATGAACCTTCTAACCCAGGACCGTGATCCGGTTCGGAGACAGTGTCAGGCGGGCAGTTTGACTGGGGCGGTCGCCTCCCAAAGAGTAACGGAGGCGCCCAAAGGTTCCCTCAGAATGGTTGGAAATCATTCGTAGAGTGTAAAGGCAGAAGGGAGCTTGACTGCGAGACCTACAAGTCGAGCAGGGACGAAAGTCGGGCTTAGTGATCCGGTGGTTCCGCATGGAAGGGCCATCGCTCAACGGATAAAAGCTACCCCGGGGATAACAGGCTTATCTCCCCCAAGAGTTCACATCGACGGGGAGGTTTGGCACCTCGATGTCGGCTCATCGCATCCTGGGGCTGTAGTCGGTCCCAAGGGTTGGGCTGTTCGCCCATTAAAGCGGTACGCGAGCTGGGTTCAGAACGTCGTGAGACAGTTCGGTCCCTATCCGTCGTGGGCGTTGGAAGTTTGAGAGGAGCTGTCCTTAGTACGAGAGGACCGGGATGGACACACCGCTGGTGTACCAGTTGTTCCGCCAGGAGCATCGCTGGGTAGCTACGTGTGGAAAGGATAAGTGCTGAAAGCATCTAAGCATGAAGCCCCCCTCAAGATGAGACTTCCCATCACTTCGAGTGAGTAAGATCCCTCAGAGACGATGAGGTTGATAGGTTCGGTGTGGAAGCGTGGTGACACGTGGAGCTTACGGATACTAATCGATCGAGGACTTAACTAAATT
>NZ_PIOD01000018.1 GCF_003369565.1 Oceanobacillus chungangensis
GGTACCGACCCCCGAAAGTTAGAGTAGAAAATCTAACTTTCGGGGGTGTTATTATGGCGAAATATAGTGAAGAATTTAAAATAAAACTTGTCACCGAGTATTTGCATGGGAATCTTGGATATCAATCATTGTCGAAAAAATATAATATTCCTAGCACTTTCCAATTAAGAAATTGGGTGAGATCCTATAAAGAACAGGGAATGGATGGATTAAAACGAAAAAGGACGAAGAAGGAGTATTCTGTTCAATTTAAATTAGATGCGATACAATTTATGTTAGAAACAGGTGCTTCTTATTTAGAAACTGCTGTTCAATTTGATTTGAACAATCCTTCCTTAATTTCACGCTGGTTGAAAACATTTCGTGAACAAGGTATAGAAGGCCTGAAACAAAAAACAAAGGGGAGACCTTCTATGTCTAAGAAACCCAATAAAGCGAAGAAAAAAGAAGAGAAAAAGTTAACACGTGAAGAAGAGTTAGAGCGTGAGAATGAACTACTAAGGCTAGAAAATGCGTACCTAAAAAAATTGAGAGCTTTTCGGGAGAATCCCAATGCCTTTCTCGAAAAGCACAAGCAAAAGTGGCATTCGAGCTTAAAGAAGAAGGATTCCGATTAAAAGATATTCTTCTTGTGGTGGATATACCTGAAGCAACCTATCACTATCATGTGAAAAGTTTTGGCAGAAAAGATTCAGATAAAGAATTGAAAGAAATTATTATAGATCTATTTAAAAAGTTTCATGAACGTTATGGTAATAAACGTATCACGAATGAACTCAAGAAATTAGGACATCAAATCAATCATAAAAAAGTGTATCGCATTATGCGAGAATTGGGATTAAAATGTGTGAAATTTATGCGGAAATCCCGTAAATACAATTCCTATAAAGGTAAGGTTGGAAAAGTAGCGAAAAACCGATTATCTCGCCGTTTTAGCACACCAATCCCTCTTCAAAAGTTAGTAACCGACATTACAGAATTCAAATGTCTAGGCGAAGAGAAGTTATATTTAAATCCGATTCTTGACCTTTATAACGGTGAAATCATTGCGTTTGAAATCAAGAAACGTCCAACGTTAGATCTTGTCATGAAGCCTTTAGAAGAAACAATAGAGATAATAAAGAATGGTGCAACTTACCGCACCACCATCCATTCTGATCAAGGCTGGCATTACCAGCACAATCAATGGGTGAGGACATTAAAAGAGAATAGAATATTTCAAAGCATGTCACGTAAAGCAACCTGTGCAGACAATGCTTCGATGGAGAATTTCTTTGGCATCTTGAAACAAGAAATGTATTATGGGGAAGAATTAGTAAGCTATGAAGAATTAAAAAGACGGATTGAAGAGTATATCTTCTGGTACAACCATGAACGTTCAAAAGAAAAATTGGCTGGATTAAGTCCAGTCGAATACCGAACTCAATCCAGCCAATCAGCTGCATAATAAAACTCTAACTTTTAGGGGTAACCACCT
>NZ_PIOD01000019.1 GCF_003369565.1 Oceanobacillus chungangensis
GGTACCGACCCCCGAAAGTTAGAGTAGAAAATCTAACTTTCGGGGGTGTTTTTATGGTCAAATATAGTGAAGAATTTAAAATAAAACTTGTCACTGAGTATTTGTACGGAAATTTTGGATATCCATCATTGGCGAAAAAATATAATATGCCCAGCAGTAGCCCATTAAAAAATTGGGTGAGTTCCTATAAAGCACACGGCATGGATGGACTAAAGCGAAGAAAGACGAGGAAAGAGTATTCTGTTCAATTTAAATTAAATACGATACAATTTATGTTAGAAACAGGTGCTTCTTATCAGGAGACTTCTGATAAGTTTAAAATGAACAACCCTTCATTAATTAATCGCTGGATGAAGACATTTAGTGAACAAGGGATAGAAGGCCTGGAACCAAAGTCAAAGGGGCGACCTTCTATGTCTAAAAAACCAAACAATAAGAAAAAAGATGAGAAAAAGCTGACGCGCGAAGAAGAATTGGAACGTGAGATTGAACTACTAAGACTAGAAAATGCGTACCTAAAAAAGTTGAGAGCTTTTCGGGAAAATCCACATGCCTCCCACGAAAAGCACAAGCAAAGGTGGCATTCGAGCTTAAAGAAGAAGGATTCCGATTAAAAGATATTCTTCTCGTTTTGGGTATGCCTGAAGCAACCTATCACTATCATGTGAGAAATTTTGGCAGAGAAGATTCGGATATAGAATTAAAAGAAATCATTACAGATCTATTTAAAAAGTTTCATGAACGTTATGGTTATAAACGTATCACGAAAGAACTTAAGAAATTAGGACATCAAATTAATCATAAAAAAGTGTATCGCATTATGCGAGAATTGGGATTAAAATGTGTGAAATTTATGCGGAAATCTCGTAAATACAATTCTTATAAGGGAAAGGTTGGAAAAGTAGCGAAAAACCGACTAACCCGCCGTTTTAGCACACCTATCCCTCTTCAAAAATTAGTAACCGACATTACAGAATTCAAATGTCTAGGGGAAGAAAAGTTGTATTTAAATCCGATTCTCGACCTTTATAACGGAGAAATAATTGCGTATGAAATCAAGAAACGTCCAACGTTAGATCTTGTCATGGAACCGTTAAAAGAAACGCTAGAAATAATAAAGAATCGTGCATCTTTTCGCACCACCATCCATTCCGATCAAGGCTGGCATTACCAGCACAACAAATGGGTGAGGGCATTAAAAGAAAATAAAGTATTCCAAAGCATGTCACGTAAAGCAACCTGTGCAGACAATGCTTCCATGGAGAATTTCTTTGGCATTTTAAAACAAGAAATGTATTATGGAGAAGAATTAGTAAGCTATGAAGAATTAAAAAGTAGGATTGAAGAATATATCCACTGGTACAACCATGAACGTTCAAAAGAAAAATTGGCTGGATTAAGTCCAGTCGAATACCGAACGCAATCCAGCCAATCAGCTGCATAATAAAAACTCTAACTTTTAGGGGTAACCACC